>NZ_FYDP01000011.1:0-113081 GCF_900187595.1 Pseudomonas sp. Irchel 3F6
CATCCCGAACTCAGCAGTGAAACGATGCATCGCCGATGGTAGTGTGGGGTTTCCCCATGTGAGAGTAGGTCATCGTCAAGATTAAATTCCGAAACCCCAATTGCGAAAGCAGTTGGGGTTTTGTTTTGCCTGCGAGAAAGTTTTTAGCCTGCCACCGGGGAAATTCATCCTGAAGTGGATGGCGAGTTTTGGTATGGTGCAGCTCGTTTTTTAACGGACTGATGTCCTGCCCACGGATCGGCACTCATTTACGTCTAAGAGTTGCTGTAGAAATGCCTGAACCAATCCCGATCAAGGACCATGAAAAAGAGACGAGGCTGGTCAACAAACGCTTGATTGCCTGTGCTCTGTTCGTGTTCGCCATCAGCTGCGCTTTGGTGGTGCGGCTGTACATTCTCCAGGTCGTGGAATTCGATTACCACTCGACCATCTCCGAAAACAACCGTGTCCATGTCCTGCCGATACCGCCGACGCGGGGATTGATCTACGACCGCAACGGCGTATTACTCGCCGACAACCGTCCCAGCTACAACCTGACCATCACCCGTGAGCGTGCAACCGACGTCAATCAAGAATTGGACGAAGTCATCAACTTGCTGCACTTGCCTGCTGAAGACCGTACGGTATTCGACAAGGCGATGAAGCAATCCCGGCATCCATTCACACCGGTCACACTGTTTTATGAGCTGACGGAAGAGCAGATCGCCGTCCTGGCGGTGAACGAATTTCGCCTGCCGGGGATTGATGTCGAACCGCAGTTTGTCCGGCACTATCCTCTCGGCGCACATTTCGCTCATTCGATCGGTTATGTCGGTCGGATCAATGAAAAGGAAGCTAAAACCCTCGACTCCGTGGAGTACCGAGGTACGCAGTCCATTGGTAAAACCGGTATCGAGCGTTTCTATGAGGCGCAGTTACACGGCCATGTCGGTTACGAAGAAGTCGAGACCAATGCTCAAGGCCGCGTGCTGCGGGTGCTCAAACATACCGATCCGGTGCCAGGTAAAAACATCGTCCTCAGTCTTGACGTCAAACTGCAGGAAGCCGCCGAAGCTGCTTTGGGCGACCGTCGTGGTTCAGTGGTAGCTCTCGACCCGTCCACCGGAGAAGTGCTGGCGATGGTCAGCAATCCGAGTTTCGATCCGAATCTGTTCGTCACCGGGATCAGTTCGAAGGAATATTCAGCGCTGCGGGATTCCATCGATCGGCCATTGTTCAACCGCGTGTTGCGTGGTCTGTACGCCCCGGGCTCGACGATCAAGCCGGAAGTCGCTATCGCTGGTCTGGACGCCGGCGTCGTGACCCCGCAGACCCGCGTATTCGATCCCGGCTATTACCAATTACCGGACTTCGACCACAAGTATCGCAACTGGAACCACAGCGGTGATGGCTGGGTGGACATGGACGCGGCGATCATGCGTTCCAACGACACCTACTTCTACGACCTGGCGCACAAGCTTGGCATCGATCGTCTGCACGACTACATGGCGATGTTCGGCCTTGGTGAAAAAGTCTCGCTGGACATGTTTGAAGAGTCCCCCGGTCTGATGCCGTCGCAGGCGTGGAAACGCGCTACACGGCGACAGGCCTGGTATCCCGGCGAGACGGTTATTCTCGGCATCGGCCAGGGATACATGCAGGTCACACCGCTGCAATTGGCCCAGGCCACTGCCCTGATCGCCAATAAGGGGATATGGAACCGGCCGCACTTGGCCAAGTCGGTCGACGGTGTAGCACCGGTCGACGAACATCCAATGCCCAATATCCTGCTCAAGGACCCGCGCGATTGGGAGCAGGTCAATCACGGTATGCAGATGGTCATGCACGATGCTCGAGGTATTGCCCGTGCGGCCGCTGCGGGTGCGCAATACCGCATCGCCGGCAAGAGTGGCACGGCGCAAGTGGTAGCGATCAAGCAAGGGGAGCGCTACAACCGCGAGAAAACCCTGGAGCGCCACCGTGATAACGCCCTGTTTGTAGGATTCGCACCGGCCGAGCATCCGAAGATCGCCATCTCGGTAATGATCGAGAACGGCGAGGCGGGTGGTCGTGTTGCCGGTCCAGTAGTGCGGCAGATCATGGACGCCTGGTTACTCGATCAGGATGGTCACCTTAAACCTCAATACGCTGCGCCGAGCAAAGCGCCGGGCGATCCTCACGTCTGAGGCGTAACGGTTCACAGCACAGGCTCCGTAAGCGGAGCCTGTGATTACGCACCCGGTACCGGGCAGCTCATATCACCTTCCTCACATTTCAAATACTGCTTGAGGGTTTCTACTCTGGCCTTGGTTACGGCTGTAAGACAACTACTGTAAACCAATGGATAAACACTCCCGCCTGCCACCCCAGAAGCCGAAAACTTGCACTCGGCATCCCGAAAGCTGACCCACGCCCGCTGCGCATTGACCAGCAGCTTCTTTCCGTCCGGGTTGTCCTTCAGGCGTCCGGTGATCTGCTGATAGAGCGTATTCAGTTCCTTGTCTGCCGCTTTGAAGGCTTGCCCCGCGCATTGATTCATCGTCGCCTGATCGCTGGCGTTGGCACAATCAACGGCGGCATGGGCGAAAGGGGCAAACAAAAAGGGCGCAGAGGCCAGAAGCAGACGCACTGACATAAGGTTCTCGCTGTATCGAGTGGAAAGAGTGTATCGAGTGTTATGTACGTAGCCGGGAGGCCTCAAGCAAGCGATCCGCAGTGGCGGTGATTTCTTCGCCTTCATGCAGCCGCTCCAGCCAGTGCTCGGGGATCGCCCGAGCGCTGTAGTAAGCACCTGCCAACTGACCCACGATAGCAGCCGTTGTATCCGCATCATCACCGAGATTGGCTGCTTTCAACACCGCTTCGGCGAATGTCTGCGTATGGTGAAAGCACCACAAAGCGGCTTCCAGCGATTGGACGCTATAACCACTGCCTTTTATTTCAGTTTCCGCTTTGTGAAGGTACTCACCCTGAGCAATCGCAACCACCTTGGGCTGGGAAAGCTTGAGCAGTGGCGCCCGGCGAAGCTGTGTTTTCTCCGCACCCTCAAGCGCTCGTGCAATCAGATCAGCCAGCAATTGGCAGCACTCGATTGCCTCCGGCGCCGCATGGGTTGTGCGCGAACTGTCGGCAGCAAAGGCCTGTATTTGGCGATTATCGGGGAAATAGAACAGCACGATGGGCGCCAACCGCATCAGCGACCCGTTGCCAGCTGTCAACGGGTCAGTCGAGCCGGCAAAAGGCTCTCCGCTTCGCTGATACTGTTGCAGCGCCTGGCTCACGGTCATGCCGATGTCGAAACATTCACCGGTGGAGCTCAGATATCCCCATTTCCACCAATTGAGATAGCGGCCCATCTGATCAGCCGCGTCGAAACCGTTTTTGCGCAGCAGGCTCTCGGCCAGGCAGAGTGCCATTGAGGTGTCATCGGTCCATTGCCCTGGCTTGAGCTGGAACGGGCCACCGCCGACCATGTCGCTCAGCGGCTGGAATGATCCTCGCGGCTGGAACTCAACTGTTGTGCCGACCGCATCGCCGCAAGCCAGGCCGAGGAGGGCGCCGCGATACCGATCGGCAAGAGAGGGCTGCATGATTCGTCCTTGTTTCTGCGGATTCGCTGGAAAGATAACAGGTCAAGCGGCGCCGATCACAGAGCGCAAACTACCGCAGGATGTGTCTGCTCGAATCGATGCCTGCAGCGCCTGGATACAACTTCGCATTGGACATGTGGTCATACAAGCCTAGTGTTCAGAACAGGAGGTGACGTATGAAACCAGTACCTAACAGTTTCGAACGCAAGATCACGCTCAAGGCGTCGCGTTCCCATGTCTGGCGCGCATTGGTCGATGCAGAGGCGTTCGGCCAGTGGTTTGGCGTGGCACTTGAGGGCCGGCGCTTCATTGCCGGTGAGTGGACGCAGGGCCAGGTCACGTACCCCGGTTATGAACACGTATTGTGGAATGTACTGATCGAGCGGGTCGAGCCGCAGCAGTTGTTTTCTTTCCGCTGGCACCCGTACGCGGTCAACCCGAAGATCGACTACTCACAAGAGCCGACCACGCTGGTCAAATTCGAACTGCAGGACTTCGAGGACGGCACTCTACTCAAGGTCTCGGAGTCCGGCTTCGCGCACATCCCTGATATCCGTCAGAAAGAGGCGTATTACATGGACAGTCGCGGCTGGGAGGAGCAGTTGAGCAGGCTTGAACAGTTTCTCGCCGAAAGCGCCAGGGCTCGTGAAAGCGGCGGTGCCTGACGGACCTAGGGGTTTTCGGAAGTGTTTGTATGGCGAATGTCTTACACGCGTTGGTAGCTTTTACGACTATTGCTGATTGGATCCACTGGGTAATCTACACACATCAACTGAGACACAGGGAGTGTTTCAGGATCATGGACGATCGACCATCGCAAGGATCGCTGCCGACAGGGAGTCGATAATGGTCTTGGGAAAAACCCGCTTCGGCGGGTTTTTTTTCGCCTGAATGTAGGAGCCGCCGAAGGCTGCGATCTTTTGATCCTGCTTTTAAAAGCCAGGTCAAAAAGATCACAGCCTGGGCGAATGTCATCCCGTCACGAAGCAATCAACTGCCGCAACACATAATGCAGGATCCCCCCGGATTTGAAGTACTCGACCTCATTCAGCGTATCAATGCGGCACAAGACTTCGATTCTCTCCTGACGCCCATCCTCCCGAGTGATAACCAGCGGCAGGTTCATCCGCGGCCTCAGCTCGACGCCGGTCAATCCCAGAATCTCGAACGTCTCTTTGCCGGTCAGATTGAGACTCTTGCGGTTCTGATCAAGCTTGAACTGCAACGGCAGCACACCCATGCCGACCAGATTCGAGCGGTGAATACGTTCGAAGCTCTCCGCAATCACCGCTTTGACGCCCAGCAGATTGGTGCCTTTCGCCGCCCAGTCACGGCTCGATCCGGTGCCGTACTCCTGACCGGCAATCACCACCAACGGCGTACCCGACGCCTGATATTTCATCGCTGCGTCATAGATCGCCATTTTTTCCCCGGTGGGAATGTAAAGTGTGTTGCCACCTTCCTCGCCACCCAGCATCTCGTTGCGAATACGGATGTTGGCAAAAGTACCGCGCATCATCACTTCATGATTGCCGCGACGCGAACCGTAGGAGTTGAAGTCGCGCGGCTCCACGCCTTTTTCCTGCAGGTATCGCCCGGCCGGGCTGTCGATCTTGATGTTGCCGGCGGGGGAGATGTGGTCGGTGGTCACTGAATCGCCGAGCAAGGCCAAGACCCGCGCGCCTTTGACGTCTTTGACTTCCGGCAGAGGGCCGGAAATGTCGTCGAAGAAAGGTGGATGCTGAATGTAGGTCGAATCGTCCTGCCACACGTAAGTCGCCGCTTGCGGCACCTCGATGGCCTGCCATTGCTCATCACCGGCAAACACTTCGGCGTATTCCTTGTGGAACATCGCCGTGTTGACCTGATTCACCGCTTCGGCGATTTCCCGGCTGCTCGGCCAGATATCGCGCAGGTACACCGGATTGCCCTGCTGATCCTCACCCAGCGGTTCGCTGCTGATGTCGGTGCGCACGCTGCCAGCCAGTGCGTAGGCGACGACCAGCGGAGGCGAGGCCAGCCAGTTGGTCTTCACCAGTGGGTGCACGCGGCCTTCGAAATTGCGGTTGCCGGACAGGACTGATGCGACGGTCAGATCGGCCTTTTGAATGGCTTTCTCGATCGGCTCCGGCAGTGGCCCGGAGTTGCCGATGCAGGTGGTGCAGCCGTAACCGACCAACGAAAAACCGAGCTGATCAAGGTACTGAGTCAGCCCGGCAGCCTTGTAATAGTCGGTGACGACTTTCGAACCGGGGGCCAGTGAGCTTTTGACCCAAGGCTTGCGCGTCAGACCTTTCTCGACAGCTTTTTTCGCCAGCAGTCCAGCAGCCATCATCACGCTCGGGTTGGAGGTGTTGGTGCAGGAGGTAATCGCGGCGATGACCACTGCACCGTTTTTCAGGCGATAGGTCTTGCCCTCGTATTCGTAGTCCGCTTCGCCCACCAGATCGGCGTTGCCCACTGCTACGCCGCCGCCACCCTCGCTTTCCAGGCGTCCTTCTTCCTTGCTGGTGGGTTTGAATTGCAGGTCGATGAAATCACTGAAGGCCTGCGCGACGTTCGGCAGCGAGACGCGATCCTGCGGACGTTTCGGTCCGGCCAGGCTGGCCTCGACGCTGCCCATGTCCAAAGCCAGGCTGTCGGTGAACACCGGCTCCTGACCCGGCAGACGCCACAGGCCTTGAGCCTTGGTGTAGGCCTCGACCAGTTTCACCACTTCCGGCGGCCGGCCGGACAGGCGCAGGTATTCCAGCGTGACATCGTCGACCGGGAAGAAGCCGCACGTCGCACCGTATTCCGGGGCCATGTTGGCGATGGTTGCGCGGTCGGCCAGTGGCAGATCGGCGAGACCATCGCCATAGAACTCGACGAATTTGCCGACTACGCCTTTCTTGCGCAGCATCTGCGTTACGGTCAGCACCAGATCGGTGGCGGTGATGCCTTCCTTGAGTTTGCCGGTGAGTTTGAAGCCGATCACTTCCGGAATCAGCATCGATACCGGTTGCCCAAGCATCGCCGCTTCCGCTTCGATCCCGCCCACGCCCCAGCCGAGTACGCCGAGGCCGTTGATCATGGTGGTGTGGGAGTCGGTGCCGACCAACGTGTCGGGGAACGCGTAGGTGCGGCCATCCTCGTCTTTGGTCCAGACGGTGCGGCCGAGATATTCGAGGTTGACCTGGTGGCAGATGCCGGTACCCGGCGGGACCACGCTGAAGTTATCGAACGCACTCTGGCCCCAGCGCAGAAAGGCATAGCGCTCGCCGTTGCGTTGCATTTCGATGTCGACGTTCTGTTCAAACGCACTGGCGCTGCCAAACTTGTCGACCATCACCGAGTGGTCGATCACCAGATCCACCGGCGACAACGGATTGATCCGTTGCGGGTCGCCACCAGCCTTGGCCATCGCCGCGCGCATTGCGGCGAGATCGACGACGGCGGGGACACCAGTAAAATCCTGCATCAATACCCGGGCGGGACGGTACTGGATTTCCCGATCAGAGCGGCGCTCCTTGAGCCAGGCGGCGATGGCTTTGAGGTCAGCGCCGGTGACGGTTTTTTCGTCTTCCCAGCGCAGCAGATTTTCCAGCAGTACCTTCAACGACATCGGCAGCTTGTCGAGGTCGCCCAGGCTTTTGGCGGCTTCCGGCAGGCTGAAATAATGGTAGGTCGTGGCATCGATTTGTAGGGTTTTCAGTGACTTCAGACTATCGAGGGACGGCATTACGATCACTCCTTTGAGTCCGCACGGCTACGGACTGAGGGGACGGGCAGAGCATTAAACCTAGCCCTGTTTTGAGTAGCTGGCTAATAACTGGACTCTATCGGCGCAACCATGGTTCCGACTTCAGCTATCATGCGCCGGTTTTCGTGACAGGCATTGCGGCAACGCAAGGCTTGAGCATCGCGCAACGGTCGAATGATCGACCGTTGCCCAGGAGTAAGAATGAACACCCTATTCATGCATTGCCGGCCCGGCTTCGAAGGCGAAGTCTGTTCGGAGATTTCCGATCTCGCCGCCCGTCTCAATGTCGCCGGTTACGCCAAAGCCAAAACCGCCACGGCCTGCGCCGAGTTTGTCTGCACTGAAGCCGACGGCGCCGAACGCCTGATGCGCGGTCAGCGTTTCGCCGAATTGATCTTCCCTCGGCAGTGGGCGCGGGGCTTTTTCATTGATCTGCCGGAAAACGATCGCATCAGCGTAATCCTCGCGCACATGGCCGATTTCCCGGTGTTTGGCAGTCTGTGGCTGGAAGTGGTCGATACCAATGACGGCAAGGAACTGTCGAATTTCTGCAAAAAATTCGAAGGCCCCCTGCGCAAGGCGCTGACCGCCGCTGGCAAACTGGTGGAAGACGCCAGCAAGCCGCGTTTGTTGCTGACCTTCAAGAGTGGCCGCGAAGTGTTTCTCGGCATGGCCGATGCCGGCAATTCGGCGATGTGGCCGATGGGCATTCCGCGCCTGAAGTTTCCTCGCGAGGCGCCGAGCCGGTCGACCTTGAAGCTGGAGGAGGCGTGGCACCACTTCATTCCACGTGATCAGTGGGAAGACCGCCTGCACAGCGACATGACCGGCGTCGACCTCGGCGCCGCGCCGGGCGGCTGGACCTGGCAACTGGTCAACCGGGGCATGCTGGTGACGGCGATCGACAACGGCCCGATGGCTGAAAGCCTGATGGAAACCGGGCTGGTCCAGCATCTGATGGCGGACGGTTTTACCTTCAAGCCAAAGCAGCCGGTGGACTGGATGGTTTGCGACATCGTCGAGAAACCGGCGCGCAACGCGGCGATGCTGGAAGAGTGGATCGGCGAGGGGCATTGCCGCGAGGCGGTGGTCAACCTGAAGCTGCCGATGAAACAGCGTTATGCCGAAGTGAAGCGTCTGCTCGAGCGCATTGCCGATGGTTTCAAGGCACGTGGGATCAAGGTTGATATCGGCTGCAAGCAGCTATATCACGACCGCGAGGAAGTGACTTGCCATCTGCGCCGGCACGACACCAGGAAAACCAAATCGCGCTGACACAACACTGAACCTGTGGGAGCGAGCCTGCTCGCGAAAGCGGTGGGGCAGCCAACGATGTGCTGACTGACGGATTGCCTTCGCGAGCAGGCTCGCTCCCACATGGGTTGGACGATAATCCCGGCGATGCGCGACAATGCCGGCCAGTTTCTGGAGTGAACCATGAGTGAAATGATCGATACCCCGGTCGACGGCACCCTCGACGCCACCGGCCTCAATTGCCCGGAGCCGGTGATGATGTTGCACCAGCACATTCGCGATCTGGTACCCGGCGGCCTGCTCAAGGTGATCGCCACCGATCCCTCGACCAAGCGCGATATCCCCAAGTTCTGCGTGTTTCTTGACCATGAGCTGGTCAGCCAGCACGAAGAGGCCGGCACCTATCTGTACTGGATTCGCAAGAAGTCCTGACTCAGGGCAAAAAAAGACCTGCAAATGCAGGTCTTTTTTTATGGGTGATCAACCCGCCGAACGACTGATTCGAATCCGCTTGCGCGCACTGCGTGTCAGACGAATCGACAGCATCAACGCTGCGCAGCTTAAGCCTACGATCAAACCCTGCCACAAACCGCTCGGACCGCGTGGCTCGCCGAGCCAATCGGTCAGGCCCAGCGCATAACCGACCGGCAGACCGATGCCCCAGTAGGCGAAGAGAGTCAGGATCATCGTCACCCGAGTGTCCTGATAGCCACGCAGTGCGCCTGCTGCGGTCACCTGGATTGCATCGGAAAACTGGAACAGCGCCGAATAGACAATCAGCATCGCCGCAATGTGAATCACCGTTGGATCAGCGGTATAGATCGCCGCAATCGGCTCGCGCAGCACCAGCATCAGGCTCGCCGACAGGCAGGCGTAGGCCAGCGCAGTGCCCATGCCGACTCCGGCGGCAAAGCGCGCTTCACGCGGTTCTTCGCGCCCAAGCGCCTGACCGACACGCACGGTGACCGCCATGCCCAGCGAATAGGGAATCATGAATACCAGCGAGCTGACGTTCAGCGCGATCTGATGCCCGGCCACCACCGTCGCGCCGAGGCTGCCGATCAGCAGCGCAATCACGGCAAAAATGCTCGACTCGGCAAACACCGCGATGCCGATCGGCAAACCAATCGACAGCAGACGTTTAATCACCGCCCACTGCGGCCAGTCGAAGCGGCTGAACAATTCGCTTGAGCGATAGGCCGGTGCCCAGCGTTCATACCCGGCCAGGCCCAGCGCCATTACCCACATCACGATCGCCGTGGCCCAACCGCAGCCGACGCCGCCCATGGCCGGCACGCCGAAGTGGCCGTAGATGAAGATGTAGTTCAGCGGGATGTTCAGCGCCAGACCGCAGAGGCCCAGCACCATGGCCGGGCGGGTGCGGCCGATGCCGTCGCTGGTGCAGCGCAGCACGTGATAGAAGGCCACCGCCGGCAAGCCGCTGGCGATGCCGTGCAGATATTGCATGCACGGGCCGATCAACTCGGGATCGACTTTCATCAGATGCAGCACCGGTTCGGCGGCGACCAGCATCGAGGTGGCGATCAATCCGACTACCAATGCCAGCCACAACGCCTGACGCACGATCGGGCCGATTTCGCTGTGCTTGCCGGCGCCGAAACGCTGGGCGACTTTTGGTGTGGTGGCCAGCAGGGTGCCGGTCATCAATAGAAACACCGGAACCCAGATCGAGTTGCCCAGCGCCACTGCCGCCAGGTCCTTGGGGCCGACGCGCCCGGCCATCACCGCATCGACGAAGCCCATGGCCGTGGTCGCCAGTTGCGCGATGATGATCGGCAGGGCCAGGGCGAGCAGGTTTTTCAACTCCAGGCGAATCCGCGCAGGGCGGCTCAGCGAGACGGCGACAGGTTGGTCAGTTACAGGGTTCACAGGCAAAGCGTCCAGAAAGTATTGATGCGCAGAGCGGCGCATTCTACGCCGCTGACGCCTCGGTCAGGAAATATCCTCTGTTGCGTATTTGTAAGCGCAAACCCTGCTGGCTGATCGACGCGTCAGCACCTAAACTGCCGATCCGCCCAAGGAGCCCGCCATGCTGATTGTTGCCGACGAAAATATCCCGCTGCTCGATGCTTTTTTTGCCGGTTTCGGCGACATCCGCAGAGTGCCGGGCCGCTCCATTGACCGCGCGACGGTTGAGCAGGCCGATGTGTTGCTGGTGCGCTCGGTGACTAACGTCAATCGCGCGCTGCTCGAAGGCAGCAAGGTGCGCTTTGTCGGCACCTGCACCATCGGCACCGATCATCTGGATCTCGATTACTTCAACGAGGCCGGGATCTGCTGGTCGAGCGCGCCGGGTTGCAATGCCCGTGGTGTAGTCGACTACGTACTGGGCAGTCTGATGACACTGGCCGAAATCGAAGGCGCGGATCTAACTCAGCGTACTTACGGCGTCGTCGGCGCCGGTGAAGTGGGGGGGCGCTTGATCAAGGTTCTCAAGGGCTTGGGCTGGAACGTCAAGGTTTGCGATCCGCCGCGTCAGGCTGCCGAGGGCGGCGAATATGTCAGCCTTGAGCAGATCATCGAGCAGTGCGACGTAATCAGTCTGCATACGCCATTGACCCGCAGCGGCGACTCTGCAACCTGGCATCTGTTCGATCAACAGCGTTTGCAGCAACTCAAGCAGGGTGCATGGCTGATCAACGCGGCGCGCGGCCCTGTGGTGGATAACGTTGCGCTGCGTGAGGTGCTGCTGGAGCGCGAGGACCTGCAAGCGGTGCTCGACGTCTGGGAAAAAGAGCCGGAAGTCGACCCTGCGTTGGCCGAACTCTGCGTATTGGCCACGCCACATATTGCCGGTTACAGCCTCGATGGCAAGCAACGCGGGACCGCGCAGATTTATCAGGCCTACTGCGCTTTCAGCGGCCAACCTGCAGCTATCCAGCTCAGCGATCTGCTGTCAGCAACCTGGTTGTCGGAAGTTTCCCTGCACGGTGACAGCGATCCGGCGTGGGCGCTGGCGATGTTGTGCCGGGGCGTGTATGACCCGCGCCGCGATGATGCGGATTTCCGCCGCAGCCTGGTGGGAAATGTCGCTGAGCAGCGCTCGGCGTTTGACGCGTTGCGCAAGCAATATCCGGTGCGACGCGAGATCGAAGGGCTGAAGGTGCGGATTGAAGGGGAGTCGCCGTTGTTGCGGCAGATTGTGGCGGCGCTGGGGGCAACCCGTGTCCTGTAGGAGCTGTCGAGTGAAACGAGGCTGCGATCTCTCGATCTTGCTTTTTGAAGATCAAAAGATCGCAGCCTTCGGCAGCTCCTACACGATTCGCAAGTAAATTACAGATATAAAAAACCCGGCCATTCAGGGCCGGGTCAGGAAGACGGTGGCTACATCACTCTTGTTCGGCAGGCTTGACCAATCGCTTCTCCAGTTCGCGGCACGCGTCCTGGATCATGTCTTCAGTGATCGGTACTTCGCGGCCCTGCTCATCGATAATCGAGCAACCCAGAGACTGGTCGGGTTTGGTGCGGATCACTTCAATCTTGTCTTCGCTGCTGTGTTGCAAGGACATGGCCTGTCTCCTCATCAGGTTGTGTGCCTAAGTTAAAACCGCCACGTGACCAGGCTGTGACAACTCCCTGCGGTCTGTCGGCGGGCGGCATCTCTACTCAAACAGAAATGACCGCTCGTCTCAACCGCAACCTTAGACCAATCGTTTCTAGCATCCGGACATCCCGGGCATATTTAACCTGACTCATTGTGATTTACAGAGTTCCACCCCATCTGAGTCTGTAGGCTGGCCCGATCCATCTGCGCAGACGTGAACTCCATGATCTCCATGTTTTCTTCCCGACACCGGCGTGCCCTGCGCCTGACCAGTCATTTTCTCCTGCCGTACCGCTGGCATGCCTTCGGCGCACTGCTCGCGCTGATCGTCACCGCCGGCATCACCTTGTCGATGGGGCAGGGCATCAAGTTGTTGGTAGACCAGGGTTTCATGACCCGTTCGCCGCATCTGCTCAATCAGTCGATCGGGATTTTCATGTTGCTGGTGCTCGGACTGGCGCTGGGCACCTTTGCCCGTTTCTATCTGGTGTCGTGGATAGGCGAGCGCGTGGTCGCCGACATTCGCCGCCAAGTGTTCAATCACTTGGTGTATCTGCATCCGGGCTTTTATGAGGATAACCGCAGCTCGGAAATCCAGTCGCGCCTGACCGCTGATACCACGCTGCTGCAATCGGTGATCGGCTCGTCGCTCTCGCTGTTCCTGCGCAATCTGCTGATGGTCATCGGTGGTGTGGTGTTGCTGTTCATCACCAATCCGAAGTTGACCAGCATTGTCGTGATTGCACTGCCGCTGGTGATCGCGCCGATCCTGATTTTCGGCCGCCGTGTGCGCAATCTGTCGCGCCAGAGCCAGGACCGTATCGCCGACATTGGCAGCTATGTGTCGGAAACCCTTGGTCAGATCAAAACCGTGCAGGCCTACAACCATCAAGTGCAGGACGAGCAGCGTTTCGCTTCTACCGTCGAGCAGGCGTTTGAAACCGCGCGTAAGAGGATCTTCCAGAGGGCGTGGTTGATCACGCTAGTGATCGTGCTGGTGCTTGGCGCGGTGGCGGTGATGTTGTGGGTCGGCGGCATGGATGTGATGGCGGGGCGGATTTCGGCTGGGGAACTGGCGGCGTTCGTTTTCTACAGCCTGATTGTCGGCAGTGCGTTCGGCACGCTGAGCGAAGTGATCGGCGAGCTGCAGCGCGCTGCTGGCGCAGCGGAGCGGATCGCAGAATTGCTGCGTTCGGAAAACATCATCCAGCCACCGTTGACCGGACTGGTCACTTTGCCAGCGCGAGTCAAAGGTGAACTTGAGCTGCGCGACGTGCGCTTTTCCTACCCCTCGCGTCCGGAAAGCTACGCAGTTGATGGCTTGAGTCTGACGGTGAGGGCGGGCGAAACCCTGGCATTGGTGGGGCCGTCCGGCGCCGGCAAGTCCACGGTTTACGACTTGTTGCTGCGCTTCTACGATCCACGCGAGGGGCAGATTTTCCTCGATGGCGTGCCGCTGACCAGCCTTGACCCGCTGGATCTGCGCCGCTGTTTCGCCCTGGTCTCGCAAACCCCCGCGTTGTTTTTCGGCAGCGTGGAGGAGAACATTCGCTACGGCTGCCCGATGGCCACGCTTGAACAGGTCAAGGAAGCTGCGCGAATTGCCCACGCCCACGACTTCATCGAACAAATGCCGGACGGCTATCAGACTCATCTGGGAGATGGCGGCCTCGGGTTGTCCGGCGGTCAGCGCCAACGTCTGGCCATTGCCCGCGCCTTGCTAGTGGACGCGCCGATCCTGCTCCTTGACGAAGCCACCAGCGCCCTCGACGCACAGAGCGAACATCTGATCCAGCAAGCTCTGCCAACGCTGATGGAAAACCGCACCACGCTGGTGATTGCCCACAGGTTGGCCACGGTGAAGAACGCTGACCGGATTGCGGTGATGGATCAAGGCAAGCTGGTAGCGGTGGGGACACATCAGGAGTTGATCGCCAGCAATCCGCTGTACGCACGGCTGGCGGCGTTGCAGTTCAATGATGGTCGATCTGTCACAGCAGACTGAGCAATCGACCAAGTAACCGACCAAAAAAATGCCCGCATCTCACGATACGGGCATTTTTCATGATCCGGCGTCAGCCTGGTGATTACTGATCGTCAAAATACCGCTCATGCCAATCCACCAGCGGTTGCGGCGAGTTGAGTTTTTGCCCGTAGATCACCGAGTAGGACAACACGTTCTGCACGTATTGACGGGTTTCGTCGAACGGGATGCTTTCCACCCAGACGTCGAAACTCAGGTGATCAGCGCCGCGCAGCCACTGACGCACGCGGCCTGGCCCGGCGTTATAAGCGGCGGAGGCGAGCACGCGGTTGCCGTTGAACTGGCTGTGCACCTGGCTGAGGTAAGCGGCGCCGAGCTGAATGTTCTTGTCTGGATTGAGCACCTGCTGCGGCGAAGCCAGGGGGATGCTGAATTTGCGTGCGGTTTCCTTGGCGGTGGCTGGCATCAGTTGCATCAGACCGCTGGCGCCGACGCCGGAGCGCGCGTCGTCCATGAAAGCACTTTCCTGCCGGGTGATCGCGAACACCCAGCTCGAATGCAGGCCGCGAACCTTGGCTTCACGCACGAGGGTATCGCGGTGCGCCATCGGGAAGCGGATGTCCAGATCGTCCCAGTACTGCGCCTGACTGATGGTGCGAATCGCCGGGAAGTACCATTTCAGGTCGTAGGCCAGTTTGGCCTGGGCGACCATTTCATCGCGGTTGAAATGACGGCTGACGTGATACCACTCGCGACGCCCGTCGACGATCTGCCCGCGTGCATGAAACTCCAGCGCGCGCCGCACGCCGGGGGTGTTACGAACCTTGTTGATCAACGCCTGGCTGAGCACCAGCGGCTTGTTGTTCAGCGAGTAAGGCGACTGTGAACGGTCTGCGGCGAGGAAGCCGTAGAAGTCTCGTTCCCGCGCCAGATTCTTGTACAGGGTCAGCGCTTGCGGGTTTTGTGGCTCGGCCAGTTCCAGACTGCGCGCCTGCCAATAGCGCCAACGGTTGGTGGTGGCCAGGTCTTGCGGCAGACGTTTGGTCAATTCGTAGGCATCGTTCCAGCGTGCCAGACGCAGCAGCAGGCGCAGGCGCCATTCCGAGACGGTGTTGTCGCGCAGCTCCGGATCGTATTTGGTCATCACGTCCAGCGCGCGGCTGTCGAAGCGGCGCGCGAGGGTCAGGCCGATCTCGCGAGCGATCGCGACCTTCTCATCGCGAGAGAAATGCATGCTGCTGGCGTAACCGTCGAGCAAAGCCATGGCCTTGTCCGGATCCTGCCGAGCGAGGCGGCGCAAGCCGAGGCTGACGACGTCTGACATCGGCTCGTCGGCCGGGGTGAAGCGCGACGGCTGATTGAGCAATTCGGGTTTCTGCGCCACGTCGACCAGCAAACGACCGCGCGGGGCGAGGGTGGTCAGGCCGTTGATCAGGCTGTTGGCCAGCGGATAGTTGCGTGCCTGCGCAGCAAGTTTGGTGCGCTCCCAACGTTTCTGCTCGGTAAGCTGGCCGTCGGCAGCCCAGATGCCGAACAGCGCGTCACAGGCGGCGGGTTGCGATTTGCCGGTCAGCCAGAGTTTTTCTGCGTTCGCATAGCCTTCAGCCTTCTTGTCGTGGCTGATTTGGTATTGCGCGTTGAGGCAGTCGAGCTCAGTGAAATTCAGCTTCGGATCGTAATATTTGACGAAGGTCGCCCAGTCGCCACGGTCGGCGAGCCAGCGCAACCAGCGCAGCTTCATCCAGTTGGCCTGGGGCAGATCACCGTGCTCGGCGAGAAATTTCTCGATCTCTGCGTTGCTCGCGGTCTTCAGACGCGCGGTCAATTCGTCGTAGGCCAAGTACGGTTCCAGCGGATAATCGGCCAGCGCCTGGCTGTAACGGAAATACGGGCCGGTATCACCCTTGGCCAAGGCGCGCTTGGCTTCATCGTAATACTGGCGTTGGGTGGACAAGTCCACCGCCTGGACGGATTGAGCGGCAGCGGCGGTAAGAAACAAGCAGGACAACACACTGAAAAGGCGACTGCGCATGAGACATCCGGGCAGAGAAATCATGACAAGTGCCGATCGGAATCCGCACTGAATTGACTGTAGCTTAGCCTTTTGCCAGCAAGCGGCGAAAGCTTTGCGAGCCTCGCTGCACAAGTTCGCAACAAAAGTCGTGCAGAGTGCTTCGACAGACAAATTGCCGGCCTGCTGAAGCCTCAAGTCAGGTAGAATGCGCGCCCGGTTTTTGGAGAAGCTCATGACCCTGCTCAAATTCAGCGATGTGTCCCTTGCGTTCGGCGCTATGCCGTTGTTGGATAAGGTGTCCTGGCAGATCGCCCGTGGTGAGCGGGTGTGCATCATCGGCCGCAATGGCACTGGCAAGTCCAGCATGATGAAACTGGTCAAGGGCGACCAGAAGCCCGATGACGGCTCGGTGTGGCGTGCCCCCGGTCTGAAAATCGGCGAATTGCCGCAAGAATTGCCAGTTGCCGACGACCGGACGGTATTCGACGTGGTGGCTGAAGGCCTCGATGGTGTTGGCGCCTTGCTCGCCGAATATCATCACCTGAGCCAGAACATCGTCACCGACGCCGATCTGGACAAGCTGATGCACGTTCAGCACGACCTCGAAGCCCGTGATGGCTGGCGCCTTCAAACGCTGGTCGACAGCACCCTGAGCCGTCTGCAACTGCCGGCCGACAAGACTCTCGCCGAACTCTCCGGCGGCTGGCGTCGTCGCGTGCTGCTGGCGCAGGCGCTGGTGTCCGAACCGGATCTGCTGCTGCTCGACGAACCGACCAACCACCTGGACATCGGTGCGATTGCCTGGCTCGAAGAGGCGCTGAAAGATTTCCAGGGCGCCGTGCTGTTCATCACGCACGACCGTTCCTTCCTGCAAAACCTCGCCACGCGCATCCTCGAACTGGATCGCGGTGGGCTGATCGACTGGAACGGCGACTACGCCAGTTTCCTCGTGCACAAAGAAGCTGCGCTGGCCGCTGAAGAAACCGCCAACGCGCTGTTCGACAAGCGTCTGGCTCAGGAAGAGGTGTGGATCCGTCAGGGCATCAAGGCCCGCCGCACTCGTAACGAAGGTCGTGTGCGCGCTCTGAAAGCCCTGCGCGTTGAGCGCAGTGAGCGTCGCGAGCGTACCGGCAAGGCCAACATCCAGCTGGAAACCGCCGACAAATCCGGCAAGCAGGTAATGGTCCTCGAGAACGTGAGCTTCGCGCATCCGGGCGGGCCGTTCCTGATCAAGGATTTCTCCATGGTCCTGCAGCGCGGCGACCGTATCGGTCTGCTCGGCGCCAACGGTACCGGCAAGACCACCCTGTTGAAACTGATGCTCAGCGGTCTGCAACCGACCAGCGGTAAAGTGGAAGAGGGCACGCGCATCGACGTGGCGTACTTCGACCAGTTGCGCCATCAGCTGGATCTGGAAAAAACCGTGATCGACAACGTCGCCGAAGGTCGCGACTTCATCGACATCGACGGGCAGAGCCGTCACGTGCTGAGCTATCTCGGCGACTTCCTGTTCAGCCCGCAGCGTGCACGCACGCCGGTCAAGGCGTTGTCGGGTGGTGAACGTGCGCGTCTGTTGCTGGCGAAGCTGTTCAGCAAACCGGCGAACCTGCTGGTGCTCGACGAACCGACCAACGACCTCGATGTGGAAACTCTCGAGCTGCTCGAAGAAGTGCTGCTGACTTTCAACGGCACCGTGCTGATGGTCAGCCACGACCGGGCATTCCTCGATAACGTGGTGACCAGCACCCTGGTCTTCGAAGGTGAAGGCAAGGTTCGTGAATACGTCGGCGGCTATCAGGACTGGATCCGTCAGGGCGGTTCGCCGCGTCTGTTGGGCGTGACTGAAAGCAAGTCGGGCAAGGCTGACCTGAACTCGGCGGTGGTTAGCGCTGAGCCGGCTCCGGTGGCTGCGCCTGCGGCTGCCGCTCCGGTTGCCAAGAAGAAACTGAGCTACAAGCTGCAGCGCGAGCTGGAAGCCTTGCCGGGCGACATCGACGCCAAGGAGCAGCAGATCGCCGCGGTTGAAGCGGAAATGGCTGAAGCCGGTTTCTATCAGCGTCCGCCGGCGGAAACGGCCAAGGTGATTGCTTCGCTGGAGCAATTGCAGGCCGAGCTGGATGCGTTGGTGGAGCGTTGGGCCGAGCTGGATGCCTGATTGCTCCTGATGTGAAAAAGCCCGGCGCTCAGTGATGAGCGCCGGGCTTTTCATATGTAGCGCGATCTACAGGCTGGAGCAGGTCAACTGTGAGAGCGAGCCTGCTCGCGAAAGCGGTGTGTCAGGCGGCACTCATATTGAATGTGCCGACGTATTCGCGAGCAGGCCCGCTCCCACAAACTGCAAGACAGATCAGCGTTTGACCAGGTGCACCGCGAGTACATCGCATGGCGCACCGTGCAGCACGTCATTCGCGGTCGAGCCGAGCAGCAGTGCCAGGCCATGGCGGCCATGACTGCCGACCACAATCAGATCGCACGCTTGTTCCTTGGCGAAATGATGGATTTCCTGGCGTGGCTGGCCGTAGGTCAGATGGCAATTGGCGCCTTCGAGCTCGGGGTATTTCGATTTGAGTTTTTCAAGACGCTCCTTGGCCTGATCAAACTGCTGTTGTTGCAGTTGTGACAGGTCCATTGGCACGTCGCCACCGAAGGCCATGGCCATAGGTTCAACGATATGCACCAGCGACAACTTGGCAGCATTGCTCACCGACAGCTCGCGGGCGCGGTGGATCACAGGGTCGCACTCTTCGGTCAGATCTACGGCGACCAGTATGTGGTGGTAGGGCATGAGGTGCTCCTCCTGAGGGTTCGATATTGGTAAGTATGGCTGGTTTCAAGCGCATTGGTTCGCAAGTGACACAATGGGCTCATCAAAAATCGGGAGTACAGATATGACGGTCTGGCTGGTGGTGTCAATCCTGCTGGTAGTTTTAAGTCCGCTGGCATGGTTGCGCCCGTCTCGCGGGCAGAGCGGGCGCATGGCCCTGCGCATGGAGGCGCGACGCATCGGCCTGGCCATGCAGCTGGCGCCGCAGGAGTGGCCGCACTGGCTGCTGCCGGAGCCGCCAAACCCCTGCGCCCAGTACCACCGGCCCCGGCGTGGCAGTCAACCGGCGTGCTGGACCTATTGGCAGAAAACCCCGGGCGTGTGGGTCAATCAATGGCAAGAAGTCTGCGATGACCGGATCCTGCTCGATTATTTCGAAAAATTGCCGGGCAATGTTTTCAAGATCGAAGCGGACAAGCAGATGATCGCCTTGTACTGGGGCGAGAAGGGCGAGGCGACGGTTCTGCAGGATATCGACGCGACCCTGAAAGCACTGGCGTGATGCGCGGACTTTTCTCACTGCAACGGTGTGAAACGTCCGGCAGACGCGCAATAAAAAGCCCGACATGATTCGTCGGGCGGATTGGCCAGGCAGGCCGGTAATCTTTTTTTGCGGCAGGCGCTTTGATCGCCTCGGCAAATCTCCTCGCAGTCCACCCAGCGTAGCCTTCTGAACAGGGCTCGGCGGAAATTAGGGCGACTTTTCTAACTATTGATTCTATGAATGGCTCAACATCGAGACGGGTGTTGCTGCTCATCATGGTGCAGAAATGACCGCAAAGTCGCATTTCAGCCCGAATTTAGGGCGATTGACAATTGTCTGAAATTCCGTGAAGGTGACGTACCCGAATCAAACGGGCGTATGAATTGAGCGTTTGTCTTACAGACTGCTCCTACAGAATCCCGACTATCGCGTTGGCGGGTGTGCCAGGCGGACAGGTGTCAGCATCGACGAACAAAGCGTCCTTCTGAGCCATATGCCTGCGTCCGACGTGTACTGTTCAGCTTCCATATCGTGGAGATCAGTTGATGATTTACGAAGGTAAAGCCATCACGGTTAAAGCTCTTGAAAGTGGCATCGTCGAATTGAAATTCGACCTCAAGGGTGAGTCCGTCAACAAGTTCAACCGTCTAACCCTGAACGAACTGCGTCAGGCCGTAGACACCATCAAGGCAGATGCTTCGATCAAGGGCGTGATCGTCAGCAGCGGCAAGGACGTGTTCATCGTCGGCGCCGACATCACCGAATTTGTCGACAACTTCAAGCTGCCGGATGCCGAGCTGGTTGCAGGCAATCTCGAAGCCAACAAGATCTTCAGCGATTTCGAAGACCTCAACGTGCCGACCGTCGCGGCCATCAACGGCATCGCCCTCGGTGGCGGTCTGGAAATGTGCCTGGCGGCTGACTATCGCGTCATGTCCACCAAGGCCAAGATTGGTCTGCCGGAAGTGAAACTGGGCATCTACCCGGGCTTCGGCGGTACCGTACGCCTGCCACGCCTGATCGGTGTCGACAACGCCATCGAGTGGATTGCCGCCGGCAAGGAAAACCGCCCTGAAGACGCGCTGAAAGTCAGCGCCGTCGACGCCGTAGTCGCCCCTGAAAAATTGCAGGAAGCTGCCCTTGAGCTGATCAAGCGCGCCATCTCCGGTGAGTTCGATTACAAAGCCAAGCGTCAGCCGAAACTTGAAAAACTCAAGTTGAACGCCATTGAGCAAATGATGGCTTTCGAAACCGCCAAAGGTTTCGTGGCTGGCCAGGCCGGCCCGAACTACCCGGCGCCGGTTGAAGCGATCAAGACCATCCAGAAAGCCGCGAACTTCGGTCGCGACAAAGCGCTGGAAGTGGAAGCTGCAGGCTTCGTCAAACTGGCCAAGACCTCTGCCGCACAGAGCCTGATCGGCCTGTTCCTGAACGATCAGGAGCTGAAGAAAAAGGCCAAGGCCTACGACGAAATCGCCAAAGACGTGAAGCAGGCTGCCGTACTCGGCGCCGGCATCATGGGTGGCGGTATCGCTTATCAGTCGGCCTCCAAAGGCACGCCGATCCTGATGAAGGACATCAACGAGCACGGTATCGAGCAGGGTCTGGCCGAAGCCGCCAAGCTGCTGGTCGGCCGTGTTGACAAGGGTCGCATGACCGCGGCGAAGATGGCTGAAGTGCTCAACGGCATTCGTCCGACCCTGTCCTACGGCGACTTCGGTCACGTCGATCTGGTCGTCGAAGCTGTGGTCGAAAACCCGAAGGTCAAGCAAGCGGTACTGGCTGAAGTCGAAGACAAGGTCAAAGAGGACACCATCCTCGCGTCCAACACCTCGACCATTTCCATCAGCCTGCTGGCCAAGGCCCTCAAGCGTCCGGAAAACTTCGTCGGCATGCACTTCTTCAACCCGGTGCACATGATGCCGCTGGTGGAAGTGATCCGTGGCGAGAAGTCCAGTGAACTGGCGATCGCCACCACCGTTGCCTACGCGAAGAAAATGGGCAAGAACCCGATCGTCGTCAATGACTGCCCGGGCTTCCTGGTCAACCGCGTGCTGTTCCCGTACTTCGGCGGTTTCGCCAAGCTGGTCAGCGCCGGTGTCGACTTCGTTCGCATCGACAAAGTGATGGAAAAATTCGGCTGGCCAATGGGCCCGGCTTACCTGATGGACGTGGTCGGCATCGACACCGGTCACCACGGTCGCGACGTCATGGCTGAAGGTTTCCCGGATCGCATGAAGGATGACCGTCGTTCGGCCATCGACGTGCTGTACGAAGCCAAACGCCTGGGCCAGAAGAACGGCAAGGGCTTCTACGCCTACGAGGCCGACAAGAAAGGCAAGCAGAAGAAAGTCGCCGATCCGTCGGTACTCGAAGTGCTCAAGCCGATCGTTTACGAGCAGCGCGAAGTCACTGACGAAGACATCATCAACTGGATGATGATCCCGCTGTGCCTGGAAACCGTGCGCTGCCTGGAAGACGGCATCGTTGAAACCGCCGCCGAAGCCGACATGGGTCTGGTCTACGGTATCGGTTTCCCTCCATTCCGTGGCGGTGCGCTGCGCTACATCGATTCGATCGGTGTTGCCGAGTTCGTTGCCCTGGCTGACCAGTACGCTGATTTGGGCGCGCTGTACCACCCGACCGCGAAGCTGCGCGAAATGGCCAAGAACGGCCAGAGCTTCTTCGGTTAAGCGCCCCCAACTAGAGTGAGAGTGAACTTATGAGCTTGAATCCTAGAGACGTCGTGATTGTCGACTTCGGTCGTACTCCGATGGGCCGCTCCAAGGGCGGCATGCACCGCAACACCCGCGCTGAAGACATGTCGGCGCACCTGATCAGCAAACTGCTGGAACGCAACACCAAGGTCGACCCGGCGGAAGTCGAGGACGTGATCTGGGGCTGCGTCAACCAGACCCTGGAGCAGGGCTGGAACATCGCGCGCATGGCGTCGCTGATGACCCAGATTCCGCACACTTCGGCCGGCCAGACCGTCAGCCGTCTGTGCGGTTCGTCGATGAGCGCGCTGCACACTGCTGCGCAAGCGATCATGACCGGCAACGGTGACGTGTTCGTGGTCGGCGGCGTCGAGCACATGGGCCACGTGAGCATGATGCACGGTGTCGATCCGAACCCACACATGTCGCTGTACGCGGCGAAAGCCTCGGGCATGATGGGCCTGACCGCTGAAATGCTCGGCAAGATGCACGGCATCACCCGTGAGCAGCAGGATGCCTTTGGCGTGCGTTCCCACCAGTTGGCCCACAAGGCAACCGTGGAAGGCAAGTTCAAGGACGAAATCATCCCGATGCAGGGTTACGACGAGAACGGTTTCCTGAAACTGTACGACTACGACGAAACCATTCGTCCGGAAACCACCCTGGAAAGTCTGGCGGCACTCAAGCCGGCCTTCAATCCGAAAGGCGGCACCGTGACTGCCGGTACTTCGTCGCAGATCACCGATGGTGCTTCGTGCATGATCGTGATGTCGGCGCAGCGTGCACAGGACCTGGGTATCCAGCCTATGGCGGTTATCCGTTCGATGGCAGTGGCGGGTGTGGACCCGGCGATCATGGGCTATGGTCCAGTGCCGGCAACACAAAAAGCCCTGAAGCGCGCAGGCCTTGGCATCAACGATATCGACTTCTTCGAGCTCAACGAAGCTTTCGCCGCACAGGCTCTGCCAGTGCTGAAAGATCTGAAAGTGCTCGACAAGATGAACGAGAAGGTTAACCTGCACGGCGGCGCGATCGCCCTGGGTCACCCGTTCGGTTGCTCCGGTGCACGTATTTCCGGCACCCTGTTGAACGTGATGAAGCAGAATAGCGGCACCTTCGGGGTGGCCACTATGTGCATTGGTCTCGGCCAAGGCATCTCCACCGTCTTCGAACGCGTTTAAGCGTCTCGTCGATGGAAGCCGGGGCCCAGTGCCCCGGTTTTTGTTTTTGGGTTTTTATTTATTTTTGAAAAGATTTCAGTGAGGGCCGAAGCATGCCGATACAACCTGGGCTCTACCAACATTACAAAGGTCCGCAATACCGTGTATTCAGTGTTGCGCGGCATTCCGAAACCGAAGAAGAAGTGGTCTTTTACCAAGCCCTGTATGGCGATTACGGCTTTTGGGTGCGCCCGCTGAGCATGTTCGTCGAGTCGGTCGAGGTTGACGGCGAGCAGGTGCCGCGCTTTGCTTTGGTGCAAGCCGAACCGAGCCTTTTTGACAAGGCATGAGGCGACTGCGCAGACAACCCTGCGCTTGACCTCACCTTGTATCAACTATATATAGCGGTGCCGCGTCAGGCGCCAACCGCCTTTCACTTCTAGAATTCAGGAATTTTCTGATCCATGGGCAAATCGCTGGTCATTGTGGAATCCCCGGCTAAGGCCAAGACCATCAACAAGTATCTGGGTAACCAATACGTGGTGAAGTCGAGTATCGGCCATATCCGAGACCTGCCCACCAGCGGTTCGGCTAGCGCCAGCAAAGAGCCAGCCGCCAAGCGCGGCAAGGCTGCTGCGGGCGAAGGTCCGGTGCTCTCGCCGAAAGAGAAAGCGCGCAAGCAGCTGGTCTCGCGCATGGGCGTCGATCCCGAACACGGCTGGAAAGCCCAGTACGAGATCCTCCCGGGCAAAGAAAAGGTCATCGAAGAGCTGCGCCGGCTCGCCAAGGATGCTGACACCATCTATCTCGCAACCGACTTGGATCGCGAGGGGGAAGCCATTGCCTGGCACCTGCGCGAAGCCATCGGTGGTGACGACAGCCGTTACAAGCGCGTGGTGTTCAACGAAATCACCAAGAAGGCGATCCAGGAAGCCTTCTCCGAGCCGGGCGAGCTGGACATTGATCGTGTCAACGCCCAGCAGGCGCGTCGCTTCCTCGACCGCGTCGTCGGCTACATGGTCTCGCCGCTGCTGTGGGCCAAGATCGCCCGTGGTCTGTCCGCCGGTCGCGTGCAATCGGTTGCGGTGAAGCTGGTAGTCGAGCGTGAGCGTGAAATCCGTGCGTTCAATCCCGAAGAATACTGGGAAGTGCACGCTGATCTCGGCACCACCAAAGGCTCGACCGTGCGTTTCGAAGTGGCTCGCGAAAAAGGCGAAGCCTTCAAGCCGCTGAATGAAGCCCAGGCCATGGCTGCGCTGGAGAAGCTCAAGTCTTCCAGCTACAACATCGTCAAGCGCGAAGACAAACCGACCAGCAGCAAGCCGTCGGCGCCGTTCATCACGTCGACCTTGCAGCAGGCTGCGAGCAACCGCCTCGGTTTCGGCGTGAAGAAAACCATGATGATGGCCCAGCGTCTGTACGAAGCCGGCTACATCACTTACATGCGTACCGACTCGACCAATCTCTCGGCGGACGCCGTGGCGATGGCGCGCACTTACATCGAAGACGAGTTCGGCAAGAAGTACCTGCCGGAAACGCCGAACGTCTACAGCAGCAAGGAAGGCGCGCAAGAGGCTCACGAAGCGATTCGTCCGTCCGACGCCAATACCACGCCGAGCAAGCTGGCGGGTATGGAGCGCGATGCCGAGCGTCTGTATGAGCTGATCTGGCGCCAGTTCCTAGCCTGCCAGATGCTGCCGGCGCAGTACCTGTCGACCACCGTCAGCGTCGGCGCTGGCGACTTCGAGCTGCGTGCCAAGGGCCGTATCCTCAAGTTCGACGGTTACACCCGGGTGATGCCGCAAATTGCCAAGCCTGGCGATGATGACGTGCTGCCGGACATGGCCCAGGGCGATGTGATGAAGCTGATCAAGCTTGACCCGTCGCAGCATTTCACCAAGCCACCGGCGCGTTATTCCGAAGCCAGTCTGGTCAAGGAGATGGAAAAACGCGGCATCGGTCGTCCTTCGACTTACGCTGCGATCATTTCGACCATTCAGGATCGCGGTTATGTGACCCTGCACAACCGTCGTTTCTACTCGGAAAAGATGGGTGACATCGTCACCGAACGTCTGTCCGAGAGCTTCTCCAATCTCATGGACTACGGCTTCACCGCCGGCATGGAAGAGAACCTCGATGACGTGGCGCAGGGCGAGCGCGACTGGAAAAACGTGCTGGACGAGTTCTATGGCGACTTCAAGAAGAAACTCGAAGTAGCGGAAAACCCGGACAGCGGCATGCGCGCCAACCAGCCGGTCATGACTGACATTCCGTGCACCACTTGCGGCCGTCCGATGCAGATTCGTACCGCATCGACTGGCGTGTTCCTCGGCTGTTCGGGCTACAGCCTGCCGCCGAAAGAGCGCTGTAAGGCCACCGTCAACCTGGTGCCGGGCGATGAAATCGCCGCGGACGACGAGGGCGAATCGGAATCGCTGGTGCTGCGTGGCAAGCATCGCTGCCCGATCTGCAGCACGGCGATGGACGCCTACCTGCTGGACGAGAAGCGCAAGTTGCACATCTGCGGCAACAACCCGGATTGCGCCGGTTACGAAATTGAAGAGGGCAGCTATCGCATCAAGGGCTATGAAGGTCCGAGCCTGGAATGCGACAAGTGCGGCAGCGAAATGCAGCTCAAGACGGGCCGTTTCGGCAAGTTCTTCGGTTGCACCAACCCGGAGTGCAAGAACACCCGCAAGCTGCTGAAGAGCGGTGACGCGGCGCCGCCGAAGATGGATCCGGTAAAGATGCCTGAGCTGAAATGCGAAAAGGTCAACGACACCTACATCCTGCGCGACGGTGCGTCCGGTCTGTTCCTGGCCGCCAGTCAGTTCCCGAAAAACCGCGAGACCCGCGCTCCGTTGGTGATCGAGATTCTGCCGCACAAGGACGAGATTGATCCGAAGTACCACTTCCTGTGCGAGGCTCCGCAAAAGGATCCTGACGGTCTGCCAGCGGTCATCCGCTACAGCCGCAAGACCAAGGAGCAATACGTACAGACCGAAGTCGACGGCAAGCCGACAGGCTGGAAAGCGTATTACGACGGTGGCAAGTGGACTGTTGAAGACAAGCGCAGCGCAAAGGCCAAGGCTGAGTAAGCGCTAGTCTGAACAGCAAAAAGGCCGCATGAACCCTTCGGGTTTTCATGCGGCCTTTTTGTTTTGTGCTTGCGCTGGCATCGGCTGATCCATGACACTGCCGGGCCTGTGTGAAGCAATTATTTCGTTGTGGAGGCTGCCGTCATGGCCCACGAACTCTATACCCGCACCAACCAGAAGATCTATTTCGCCGGGCTGTCACTCGAAGCTCTGGCTCGTGCTGAAGAAGGGCGGGCGATGAATTCTCTGGCGCTGATCCAGGCCGGGCGTGAGTCGGCGTTGTTCCACCTCTACGGCGCACTGCTGGGCTTGTGTCATGAGATCGCCGGCTTTTATCGTCTGCCGCAGGCCAATTCGCCGAGGGCAGAGGAGTTGTTGAGGCGCGAAGTGCTGGAGTCGATCGCCATTCCGGAGTTGGCCGAAATGGTCGAGCTGGCCGGTAATCCGGAAACCTGGCTGGCGAAACTGCTGGCGGCGCACGCAGCACTGTTTCAGCCACCGAGGGCGCCACGCAAGCCGAAAGGCGACGTGACGCAGCCGCTGATCCAAGCGATTAATCTTGATGAAGAAGAGGCGCCGGAAGAGCTCAGTCGAGACGAGCTGGAGAGCTGGCGGCAGAACCTTAAAGGTCTGGCCCTGCGTTTCCGTGAAGGTTTGAATGAGTGCTGATTGGATTTGGCGCAGTGGCAATCTGAAACATGCTGCTGGTCAAGATCCCGAGCGAAGCTCGAATGATGTCTATATAATCGCTGCCTTTCGTGGAGAACAGACTTATATGCCAACGTCCTTTCTAGAAATTGTCGAGTTACCAGACGGCCGAATCGAACTGCGCAGGGCCGAGGACGAAGGTTCTCTGGTGACGCTGGATTTCTCCGAGGATGCCAAGGCGTTCCTGCAAGGCCAGCACGTTGAAATTGCCAAAGCGATGTTGAGCGTCGGCGTGCAGATGGCAGGTCGTATGGTTGAAGGCGAGTTTGATAAGGAAGAAGGGCCGCGGGTTCTTCATTGATCCACGCTTTGGCCTTTTCTCGGTCGCTTGCGCTTCAGATCGGCTTCTCTGTCCTTGGAGAAGCCCTGCGCTTCACACAGCGCGCATTACTCAACAATCAACCCAAACGAATGTTCAGGCTCTGAGCTTCGCCCGTGCGCGCGGCGCTGATCAGTTGTTGCCGTGAATTGGCATTCAACGGGTTTAGCCAGGTCACCACGGTGTGGCTGCGACCCAGTCGCAACGCTTCGCACGCCAGTTGCTGAGCACTCTGCGTGCCACGCGGTTGCAGCAGCAGGATGCGTTCGCGGTTCAGGCCGGCATCGCGCAGCCAGGTTTGCGTCAGGCTGGCGGGTGGGGCGATCAGCGTCAGCCAGCGCGCATCCTGATCCTCGCTCAATTCACGGAGGATCGGCGCTAGCAGGTTCAGGCAGTTCCCGGCCGCACCACGCAGTGATAGCTCACTGAAGGCGTCAGGTTTGGCATTCCAGTCACGCTCGACCACGTCTTTGAGGATCGGCGCAATCGGTTGCGCCAGAAACGCTTCAAATAAAGGCAGTTGTGTTTGCTGAGGTGTGTGTGGGAACTGCATGGAGCCTCCTTTAGCGGCGAATGACGCCGACACTCAAGCCTTCGATCACCAGTTCCTGATCTTTCAGGTCGACTTCGATAGGGGCAAACTCGGGGTTCTCGGCAATCAGCCAGACTTTGCTGCCTTCACGCTTGAAGCGTTTGACCGTCACTTCGTCGCCGATACGCGCAACCACAACCTGGCCGTTACGCGCTTCGCGGGTGGTATGCACTGCCAGCAGGTCGCCGTCGAAGATGCCGATATCCTTCATGCTCATGCCGTGCACACGCAACAGGTAGTCGGCGCGAGGATGGAAGAAGGTCGGGTTGATGTTGCAGGATTCTTCGATGTGCTGCTGGGCGAGGATCGGCGCGCCGGCAGCCACTCGGCCAATGATCGGCAGGGTGGAGTCGTCGGCCTTGGCTTCGAAGCCGGGAATACGAATGCCGCGGGAAGCGCCCGGGGTCATCTCGATCGCGCCCTTGCGGGCCAGGGCCTTGAGATGTTCTTCCGCCGCATTTGGCGATTTGAAACCCAATTCCTGAGCGATTTCCGCACGGGTGGGCGGATAGCCGTTGTCTTCGAGGCAACGTTTGATGAAGGCCAGAATCTCGGCTTGGCGTGGCGTCAGCTTTAGCATATTGATCGCTCTGTCTTTTTATACAGTGACTGGGATTATATACAGTGAAGCAGTCTTGGCAATGGGCGTTTTTTTGCCGCCCGCCGAGCGGTCGCGAAGGGCGCTTATTAATGCTGGCGCCTTGTGTGGTTAAATAGCTGACCGACCATTCCCAAAACGAACCGGCAGGCTTGACAAGGCTTAGGCTGAAACGTATGTTTCAAACAAGTGTTTGTCAGGCGGAGTAGCCATGGCCCAGTCGGAAACCGTTGAACGCATTCTTGATGCTGCCGAGCAGTTGTTCGCGGAGAAAGGATTCGCTGAAACCTCATTGCGTTTGATCACCAGCAAGGCTGGCGTCAATCTGGCTGCGGTGAATTATCACTTCGGCTCGAAAAAGGCGCTGATTCAAGCTGTGTTCTCGCGCTTCCTCGGTCCGTTCTGCGTGAGCCTCGATAAAGAACTGGAGCGCCGTCAGGCCAAGCCTGAGAACAAGCCGACCCTCGAAGAGTTGCTGGAAATTCTCGTCGAGCAAGCGCTCGTCGTGCAGCCTCGCAGCGGTAACGATCTGTCGATCTTCATGCGTTTGCTCGGCCTCGCGTTCAGCCAGAGCCAGGGCCACTTGCGACGTTATCTGGAAGACATGTATGGCAAAGTGTTCCGCCGCTACATGCTGCTGGTCAACGAAGCGGCGCCACGCATTCCACCGATCGAGCTGTTCTGGCGCGTGCACTTCATGCTCGGCGCCGCAGCGTTCAGCATGTCCGGGATCAAGGCCTTGCGCGCGATCGCCGAGACCGATTTCGGCGTCAATACCTCCATCGAACAGGTCATGCGCCTGATGGTGCCGTTCCTCGCTGCCGGCATGCGCGCCGAAACCGGCGTCACCGATACAGCCATGGCCAGCGCGCAATTGCGTCCGCGCAGCAAATCCATGCCGGTCGCCGCCAAGGTTTGACCGCGCACGGGTGGGCGCGGCAGCTGGTATCCGCTAAGCTAGCCGGCCATGCCGACTCTCGTACTGAACCCGATCTGCATGAATTCTGCTGACCGTCCGGGCATTGCCCACGGTAGCGAATGCAAGCAGATCGGGTTTTTCGTTTTCAAGGAATCTCTATGACTGCTGGCCTGCAAGGCTCGTTGATGGTGGACGTCGCCGGTACCTGGCTGACGGCCGAAGATCGCCAATTGTTGCGTCAGCCCGAAGTGGGCGGCCTGATCATTTTCGCCCGCAATATCGAGCATCCACGCCAGGTGCGCGAATTGAGCGCCGCGATCCGCGCGATTCGTCCGGATCTGCTGCTGGCGGTGGATCAAGAGGGCGGGCGTGTGCAGCGCTTGCGTCAGGGTTTCGTCCGTCTGCCAGCGATGCGCGCCATCGCCGATAACCCGAATGCAGAGTATCTCGCCGAGCAATGCGGCTGGATCATGGCCACCGAAGTGTTGGCGGTCGGGCTCGACCTGAGTTTCGCCCCGGTGCTGGATCTGGACTATCAGCGCAGTGCCGTGGTGGGCACCCGTTCCTTCGAAGGGGATCCCGAGCGCGCTGCCTTGCTCGCCGGTGCATTCATTCGCGGTATGAACAGCGCCGGCATGGCCGCCACCGGCAAACATTTCCCAGGCCACGGCTGGGCCGAAGCCGACTCCCATGTGGCGATTCCGAACGACGAGCGCAGTCTCGACGAAATCCGCGCCAATGATCTGGTGCCCTTCGCCCGTTTGAGCAAGCAGCTGGCCGCCGTCATGCCGGCCCACGTCATCTATCCGCAAGTCGACTCGCAGCCCGCCGGTTTCTCCCGACGCTGGCTGCAGGAGATTTTGCGCGGCGAGTTGCAGTTCGATGGCGTGATCTTCAGCGACGATCTGTCGATGGCCGGCGCCCACGTGGTCGGCGACGCTGCCAGCCGCATAGAAGCCGCGCTGAGTGCCGGTTGCGACATGGGTCTGGTGTGCAACGACCGCGCGGCAGCCGAGCTGGCGTTGAGTGCCGCCCAGCGTATGAAGGTCAAGCCTTCCACGCGCATCGCGAAGATGCGCGGGCAGGCCTTCGCCAGCACCGATTATCGTCAGGACCCGCGTTGGCTCACCGCCCTCGGCGCGCTCAAAGACGCTCAACTGATCGATTAAGGATTTTTTCGTTATGACCGTTTACGCAATCATCGGTGGCACTGGCCTGACTCAGCTCGAAGGCCTGATCATTCGCCAGTCGCTGGCAGTCGACACCCCGTACGGCGCGCCTTCGGCCGAGGTGCAGATTGGTGAATACGCCGGCAAGGAAGTGCTGTTCCTCGCCCGTCACGGTCACCCGCATCGTTTCCCGCCGCACAAGGTCAACTACCGCGCCAACCTGTGGGCGTTGAAGCAGGCGGGTGCCGAAGCGATCATCGCCGTAAATGCCGTTGGCGGGATCCATCCGGCCATGGGCACCGGGCATTTCTGCGTGCCGCACCAGATCGTCGACTACACCAGCGGGCGCGAACACACCTATTTCGCCGATGATCTGGAGCACGTCACCCACATCGATTTCAGCTTTCCCTACAGCGAGCCGTTGCGTCAGCAATTGATTGCCGCAGTCGCCGCCGAAGGCTGCGAATACAGCGATCAAGGCGTGTACGCCTGCACCCAGGGTCCGCGTCTGGAAACGGTCGCCGAGATCGTGCGACTGGAGCGTGACGGCTGCGACATCGTCGGCATGACCGGCATGCCGGAAGCGGCGCTGGCGCGTGAGCTGGATCTGGATTACGCCTGTCTGGCGCTGGTGGTGAATCCTGCAGCCGGCAAGACCACCGAAGTCATCACCATGGCCGAAATCGAGCAGGCCTTGCACGATGGCATGGGCAAGGTGAAATCGACGCTGGCCCGGGTGCTGGCCAGCTAAGGACTGTCCATGAGCATTTTCATCGAGCGGCTTAAAGGGCTGACATGGACCCACGCATTCAGTAGCAAGGCGTTGGCCAAGGCCCGGGCTTATGCCGCCGATGACCGGGTAGAGATCCTCGAAATCGATGACAGGAAGATTGAGGCGTTCTGCGTCGGATCGCAACTTCAGGCGTATGAGCAAACCATTTACCTGTCAGAAGATCGGTTGGGATCGGTTAGCTTGCGATGCCTGTGCAGCTGTCCGGTTGCACTGGACTGCAAGCACAGCGCGGCGGTGATCTATCACCTGCTGGGCACGGGTGAGGATGCGTCTGACAATGATGCACAGATCCCGTTGGGGCGAGCGCTCGAGCATTGGCTTTCGACAATTCCCGTGCCGGCCAAGCCTGCTGACGAAAGTGCGCAAACCGCAGGCACGCGTCTGTTTTACAAGCTCAAATCGACGTCTGCGAACGGCAAGTGGCTGCTCGATATCTTCAAGGTCTACCAGCTCAAGAGCGGCGAGTTACGCGAGGTCAAACCGATGTACTCGCTCGCGGAAATGCTCATGCGCCAGCCCGGCTACCTGTCCGAGCTGGATCTGCGCATCGCCCGGCTGTTGGTCGCCATGCATTCCCATCACGCCTACTACAGCGGCTATCCGCTGGAAGGCAGCAGTGGCGCCGAACTGCTGGAAATGCTCCTGCGTACCTCGCGGCTGTTCCTCGACTTCGAAGACCTGCGAGCGCTGACACCGGGGGCGAAACGCGTCGGTCAGTTCTCTTGGGCCGAGCAGGCTGACGGCGGATTCCGCGCGCAATGGAGCAGTGCCGAAGCCGCGCAGGAAACCGTGCTGGCGCTGGAGCCGCTTTATTACCTTGATCGCGAGCAGCGCCAGGTTGGCCCGCTGTTCACTGAGCTGGAAGAAAAACTCGCCTGCCATTTGACCCTGGCGCCAGACATTCCGGCGCGTCAGGCCATGCAGTTCAGCCATCGCATGAGCGCGGCGACCCAAATTGCGCCACCGCACAAACTCACCGAACGGATCATCGATGACGTGCTGCCGCAGCCGCAACTGACCCTGGTCAGCGGCCGGGAACGTTCGCGCTGGGAATACGTGCTGGAGCACCGCGCCGCTCTGCTGTTTACCTACAACGGTCATCCGGCGGTGGATCGCAACCCGGAAGTGATGATCCTCAATGGCAGCGAAACCCAGCGCATTCAGCGTCAACCGGCGCTGGAAAAGAAGCTGCGCCAGAACCTGCAAAAACATGGCTTCAAGAAAGCCACGCGCAAGAGTGCAATGGATCGTCCCGGCGAGATGTTTACCTTGCCGGATGATTCCGCCTGGCTCGGGTTCATGCACGAAGGGCTGGCCACACTGCGCGCCGCAGATTGGAAAATCGAGATCAGTCCCGGTTTCCATTTCGATGTACAACCGGTTGAACAGTGGTACGCCGAGGTCGAAGAAGAGGCCACGCATCAGCGGTTTGATCTGCAGTTGGGTATCGTCGTCAACGGCGAGCGCTACAGCTTGCTGCCGATCCTTCTGCACCTGTTGCGGACCCAGCCGCGCTTGCTCGACCCGGTCAATCTGGCGCAGCGCAACGATGATGAAAAACTCCTGATCGAGCTCAAGCCCAGCGGTTTTGGCGACCCGGCCGGCGCCAAGGTCGCGTTGCCGCTGAGTCGGGTCAAACCGTTGATGGCGACGCTGGGCGAGCTGTATCTGGGCGGACACCAGGGCGATGCGCTGCGCTTGACCGCTCCAGACGCCGCACGCCTGAGTATGCTCGATGGCGTACCGCTGGACTGGCAGGGCGGCGAACGCCTGCGCACTTTTGCCAAGCGTCTGCAGAATTCCAGTCACGCCCAGGTTGCTGCGCCTGCCGGCCTCAACGCGCAACTGCGCCCGTATCAGCTCGAAGGCTTGAACTGGATGCAGACCCTGCGCGAGCTGGAAGTCGGCGGCATTCTGGGCGATGACATGGGCCTGGGCAAAACCTTGCAGACCCTGGCGCATCTGCTCACGGAGAAACACGCCGGGCGCCTGGACTGTCCGGCACTGGCGGTGATGCCCACCAGCCTGATTCCCAACTGGCTCGACGAAGCCGAGCGCTTCACGCCGCAGTTGAAAGTCCTGGCGCTGCACGGCACCGGGCGGCAGAAGGACTTCGCCAATCTCGCCGAATACGACTTGGTGCTGACCACTTACGCATTGCTGCCCAGGGATCTGGAGATCTTGCAGCCGCAGCCGTGGAGCGTGCTGATTCTCGACGAAGCGCAGAACATCAAGAACCCGCTGAGCAAAGCCGCCCAGGCCGCGCGTGACTTGCAGGCCCATCAGCGCTTGTGTCTGAGCGGTACGCCGCTGGAAAACCACCTCGGTGAGCTGTGGTCGCAGTTCCATTTCCTCATGCCCGGCTGGCTCGGCGACAGTAAATCCTTCAATCGCGATTACCGCACGCCGATCGAGAAGCACGGCAATGTCCAGCGCATGCAACACCTGACCGCGCGCATCAAGCCGTTTTTGCTGCGGCGCAAGAAAGATCAGGTCGCCACCGAGTTGCCGCCGAAAACCGAGATCATCCACTGGGTCGAACTCAGTGATGGTCAGCGCGACGTCTATGAGACGGTGCGCGTGGCGATGGACAAGAAGGTCCGCGACGAAATCGCCCGCAGCGGCGTGGCGCGCAGTCAGATCATCATCCTTGATGCGCTGCTCAAGCTGCGTCAGGTCTGCTGCGATCTGCGTCTGGTCAATATGCCGCTCACGGCGAAGGCGTTGCGCTCGGGCAGCGGCAAGCTGATCAGCCTGATGGAGATGCTTGAAGAATTGCTCGGCGAAGGGCGGCGCATTCTGCTGTTCTCGCAGTTCACCTCGATGCTGGCGCTGATTGAGCAGGAATTGCAGCAACGCGGGCTTGGCTACTCGTTGCTGACCGGCGACACCACCGATCGGCGCACGCCGGTGAGGGATTTCCAGGGCGGCAAGGTGCCGTTGTTTCTGATCAGCCTCAAGGCCGGCGGTACCGGTCTGAACCTGACAGCGGCGGACACGGTGATTCACTTCGACCCGTGGTGGAACCCGGCGGTGGAGAATCAGGCGACTGATCGGGCGTATCGCATCGGCCAGAACAATCCGGTGTTCGTCTACAAGTTGATTGCCAAAGGCACCGTCGAAGAGAAGATCCAGGCGTTGCAGCAGGAGAAGGCTGCGCTGGCCGGGGCGGTGCTTGAGGGTGGCACGACGGGGGGATTCAAACTGGAACAGAGTGATATCGAGGCGTTGTTTGCCCCGTTGCCGGTTTCCAAGGGTTGAGCCCTGAGTGATTGCGCAATATTGGATGACCCCATCGCTGGCAAGCCAGCTCCCACAGATATCGAGTTGAATCACAATCTTCGGTACAGCTCATAACCCTGTGGGAGCTGGCTTGCCAGCGATAGCTATCTAACCAGCAACGCCGATTTCAGCGCTTGTCGATCTTGTCCGGCAACGGCGCAAACAGCGCTTCAATATCATCGCTCTGCAATTTCCAGTCCCCGGCCTTGCGCCCATCGAGCACGCCCGCTGCAAGGTCAGACTTTTCCTTCTGCAGGTGCTGAATTTTCTCTTCCACTGTGCCCCGGGCAATCATCTTGTAGACGAACACCGGTTTCTCCTGGCCGATTCGATACGCGCGGTCAGTCGCCTGATTCTCGGTTGCCGGGTTCCACCACGGGTCGTAGTGAATCACCGTATCGGCTTCGGTGAGGTTCAAACCGACACCACCGGCCTTCAGGCTGATCAGGAAGATCTGACGCTTGCCGCTCTGGAATTCTTTTACCGGGGTGCGCCGGTCACGGGTCTGGCCGGTGAGCAGGGCATAGGCGACCTTGCGTTTTTTCAGTTCGTCCTCGATCAACGACAGCATCGAAGTGAATTGCGAGAACAGCAGAATCCGCCGACCTTCTTCGAACAATTCCTCAAGCATTTCCATCAGGCTGTCGAGTTTGCCCGAGGTGCTGCCGCGTGCGGGCAGGGTGGCGTCGTTGACCAGACGCAGGTCGCAGCAGACCTGACGCAGCTTGAGCAGTGCTTCGAGAATGATGATCTGGCTGCGCGCCACACCTTTGCGGGTGATCTCGTCGCGGACTTTCTTGTCCATCGCCAGGCGCATGGTTTCGTACACATCGCGCTGCGCTTCGTTGAGTTCGACCCAATGGATGATTTCGGTTTTCGGCGGCAGCTCAGTGGCGACCTGCTCTTTGGTCCTGCGTAGCAGAAACGGTTTTATCCGACCGTTGAGGTGCTGCAGCCTGACTTCACTGCCGCGCTTTTCGATCGGCACGCGGTAGTCGGCATTGAAGCTCTTCACGTCGCCGAGCCAGCCCGGCAGCAGGAAGTGAAACAGCGACCACAGCTCACCCAAGTGGTTTTCCAGCGGCGTACCGCTGAGGCACAGGCGCTGGCGCGCGTTCAGCTCGCGGGCGGCCTGGGCGGCTTTGCTGTTGGGGTTCTTGATGTATTGCGCTTCGTCCAGCACCAGAACATGCAGCGGCTGTTTGGCGAGACGTTCGAGATCCTTGGGCAACAGGGCGTAAGTGGTGAGGATCAGGTCGAAGTCGGCCAGATTGTCGAAGTGCTTTTTGCGCGTGGCGCCATACAGCGCCAGGACTTTCAGCTGCGGGGTGAAGTGCGCCGCTTCATCGAGCCAGTTCGGAATCAGGCTGGTCGGCATCACCACCATGCACGGACGATCGAGGCGTCCGGCGTTCTTCTCGCTGAGAATATGCGCCAGGGTCTGTAGGGTTTTGCCCAGGCCCATGTCATCCGCAAGAATCCCGCCGACCTCCAGTTGCCGCAGCGATTGCATCCAGCTCAAACCTTCGAGCTGATACGGGCGCAGCGTTGCATTCAGACCTTGCGGCGCTTCGGCAGTGAAATCGCGGATGTCGCGCAGCCGCTGGGCGAAGGTGCGGATCTGCTCGCCGCCTTCCCACAACAGCGGCAGGCCTTCCAGCGAATTGAGCCGGGTGGCGTCAGCCTTGCTCAGGCGCAGGGTGGTTTCGCCCGGCTCCTGCAAATAGAACTCGCCCAGCGTCATCAATACCGGCTTCAAGCGACCGAGCGGCAGCGCGACTTGCAACGGCCCATGCTCGCTGGTGCGTTGCGGAATGTTGACCAGAATCAGCTCGTCATCGCGACGACGGGCGAGGCGTTCCGGGTTGAGGATCTCGGTGTGCGAGCGCATCAGATTCAGCAGAATCGGCAGCAGGCTCAGGCGCTCGCCGTTGACGATGATGCCCAGCTCCAGATCAAACCAGTCGCGCTCCGGCGCCTGTTCGACGGTGGCGTACCAGTCGTCGACGGCGGTCAGGTCGAAACCGAATTCCTCATCGATCTGCAACTCCCAACCCTGGCTGCGCAACTTCGGCAAGTCATTGAGGGTGAAGGTCAGCCAGGCGCTGTCGTTGACCATCTCGTAAAGTTCGCCGGCGCTCTCCGGCAGGGCTTTGCTCTGCCGGGTGGCGATGCGGAAACCGAGGATGCGTAACTGTTCGCGGTAGGACTGTTCGACGTCCGGGTGACGTTTTATCCGCAGGGTCTGGGCTTCCTGACGGATCAGGATATCGCTGTGTTTTTGCCCGCTGACGTATTCGTCCAGATAGCTGAACGACAGCGCCGCGCGGTGCTGAATGTAGCGCTGCATCTTGCCGTTGCGCGGCTCGAAGGCGCTGAACTCGACGCTCGCCAGCCACAGGCGCGGCACCGGCTGCACGTTGTCCACCAGCACTTGCGGTGGCGCTTTCGGGCTGCGGTTTTCCAGCACGGCCTGGAGCTTCTCCAGCAGCTCGGCATCTTTAGCGGCGGCGGGGTAATCGAGGGTTTCCTGGATTTTCAGCAGCACCGCCGCGCAGTGTTTGCAGTTGCTGCGCACCGGGCAGGTGCAGGTGGCGTCGACCAGCAGCAGCGTCGCTTTGGCTGACTCGCGCAGATGGATGGTTTGTCGGTAAACGCTACCGCCAGAACCTTCGCAACTGGCGGTGATGGTCGCATCGCCGACCTGGGCGATGCGCACTCGATTCTCCAAAGCGTAGCGGCGGCCGCGCTCCAGACTCTGTTCTTTGAATCGGCTGACCCACGACGGGGCCAGCGGTTTGCTCAGGGGCGGCGGCATAAGGACTTCGATCAGTCCGGCACGACTTCAGGCGCTTCGCGAGGCGCTGGCGCGGTCAGGGAAGTGATCTTGATCAGCAGGGCCAGATGACCGTTGTCGAGGTAATTGAGCTGGCCGTTCTTGGTGTGGCTGTCCTGACGCAGACGCTCACTGGCGGTGACCAGGCCATTGGCGTCGATCTGATTGACCCAGAAATCGGCGGTCACGTCGGTGAAGCGGCCGAGTTTCATTTCCAGCGTGCCCTCGATGGGGAACTGGCCGAACTGTTCCTGACCTTCGCTCACTGCGACTTTCGCCGGCGCTTCGCCGAGGCTCTGCTGCCAGGCTTTGTGCATCAACACGGTGTACTCGCCGCTGGCGGTGAGTTTGTTCACTACATCATTCAGCGCTGGGGTGCGCTGGCTGTCGCTGCCCAGACGCTGGGCGCCTGCGGCCCAGTCTTCCGGGGCGGCGCGGCTGACGATGGCCGGGACGGCATTCTGGCGCACCAGGATCATTTCGACCTGATACGTGTCATCGGCAAACGCCGTCGGTGCTGCAAGTGCAAGCAACAAAGTCAGAGAGCGGAACAGGCGCATCGGGCGTCCTTCAAGCGGATTTCGGGATGAGACGCTCAAACAGCGCCTCGACAGTATTGAAACGTTCTTCCGGGCGCTCCATCGGCACCTGGAATTTAAACATCGTCGCGCCTTCGAACTTGTAGCGCTTGGGCTGCGTCTGGATCAGCTTGATCAGGGTCATCGGGTCAACCGGCGTCTGCGCTTCGAACTCGATGCGTCCGCCTTGCGGCCCGCCGTCGACTTTCTTGATGCCGAGCTTTTCCGCCTGCAATTTCAGCGCGGTGATCCGCACCAGGTTCTTGGTCGGCTCCGGCAACAGGCCGAAGCGGTCGATCATCTCCACCTGCAGATCCTTGAGGCCTTCCTCGTCGGTGGCCGAGGCGATGCGTTTATACAGAATCAACCGCGCATGCACATCCGGCAGATAATCTTCCGGAATCAGCGCCGGCACCCGCAGATTGACTTCCGGGCCGCCGCCAAGCGGTTGATCGAGGTTCGGCTGCTCGCCCTTGCGGATCGACTTCACCGCGCGTTCGAGCATTTCCATGTACAGGGTGAAACCGACGGCCTGAATCTGCCCGCTCTGACCGTCGCCGAGCAGTTCGCCGGCGCCACGGATTTCCAGGTCGTTGGTGGCCAGGACGAAACCGGCGCCGAGGTCCTGGGTATTGGCGATCGCTTCCAGACGTTTTTCCGCGTCCGAAGTGATTTGCTGGCGTGGCGGTGTCAGCAGGTAGGCGTAAGCCTGGTGGTGACTGCGACCGACACGACCACGCAACTGGTGCAACTGCGCCAGACCGAACTTGTCAGCGCGCTCGATGATGATGGTGTTGGCGCTCGGCACGTCGATGCCGGTCTCGATGATGGTCGAGGCGATCAGCACGTTGAAGCGCTTGTGGTAGAAGTCGCTCATCACCTGTTCGAGTTCACGTTCGCGCATCTGCCCGTGGCCGATACCGATGCGCGCTTCCGGCACCAGTTCGGCGAGATCGGCGGCGCATTTCTCGATGGTCTTCACATCGTTGTGCAGGTAGTACACCTGGCCGCCACGCAGCAGTTCACGCAGCAGAGCCTCTTTGACCGTGCTCTTGTTCTGCTCCATGACAAAGGTGCGCACCGACAGGCGTCGCGCTGGCGGCGTGGCGATGATCGACAGATCGCGCATGCCCGACACCGCCATGTTCAGCGTGCGCGGAATCGGCGTCGCGGTCAGGGTAAGGATGTCGACTTCGCTGCGCAGGGCCTTGAGCTGTTCTTTCTGGCGCACGCCAAAGCGGTGCTCTTCGTCGATGATCACCAGCCCGAGGTTTTTGATCTTCACATCATCGGACAGCAGTTTGTGCGTGCCGATGACGATGTCGATCTTGCCTTCCGCCAGATCGGCGATCGCCGCGTTGACTTCCTTGGCCGATTTGAAGCGACTCATCACTTCCACGGTCACCGGCCAGTCGGCGAAGCGGTCGCGGAAACTGTTGTAGTGCTGCTGGGCGAGCAGGGTGGTCGGCACCAGAATCGCCACCTGACGACCGCCGTGCACGGCAATGAACGCGGCGCGCATGGCCACTTCGGTCTTGCCGAAGCCAACGTCGCCGCAGACCAGGCGATCCATCGGTTTCGGCGCGAGCATGTCTTCGCGCACGGCCTCGATGGTCGCTTGCTGGTCCGGCGTCTCCTCGAACGGGAAACCGGCGCTGAAGGTGGCGTAATCGGCCTTCGGGTCGGCGAAGGCGTAACCTTCACGGGCGGCACGACGGGCGTAAATGTCGAGCAATTCGGCGGCGACGTCACGCACCTGCTCGGCGGCCTTGCGCTTGGCTTTCTGCCAGGTTTCCGAGCCGAGGCGGTGCAGCGGCGCGAGCGAATCGTCGCTGCCGGTATAGCGCGCGATCAGGTGCAGGTTGGCCACCGGTACGTAGAGCTTGGCGTTCTCGGCGTATTCGAGGGTGAGGAATTCGGCGGCCTGATTGTCGATTTCCAGGATCGTCAGGCCCAGGTAGCGGCCGACGCCGTGATCGATATGCACCACCGGCGCGCCTTCACGCAGTTCGGTGAGGTTCTTGATCACCGCATCGTTGCTGACGTCGCTGCGCTTCTCGCGGCGACGACGTTGCATGACCCGTTGGCCGAACAGCGGACTTTCCGCCACCAGCGCCAGCGCCGGGTCGTCGAGCAGCAGACCCTCGTCGAGCGGGGCGATGGTGATCGCCATACGATCCTTGCTGGCGACGAAGTCCGGCCAGCTGTCGACGGTTTTCGGCCGCAACTTCAGGCGTTCCAACAGTTCCAGCAGGACTTCGCGACGACCCGCCGATTCAGCGGTGAACAGCACGCGCCCGGGGAATTCTTCGAGGAAACCGGCCAGCGCCGCCAGTGGTTGCGTGGCTTTGGCTTCGATGGCCAGATCGGGCAGCGCATGGGCCGGGAAGCGTTCGCGGCCGACACCGCTTTCAACGTCCTGTTGACTGGCAACGACCCGTGGCCAGTTCTTCAGGCGCGCGAAGCAGTCTTCCACCGGCAGGAACAATTCGGCCGGTGGCAATAAAGGACGCGATGGATCGACGCGGCGTTCTTCGTAACGATTGCGCACGTCGTTCCAGAAGTTTTCCGCCGCCTGCTCGATGCCCGGCAGCGAGAACACTTGTGTGTCCTGAGGCAGGTAATCGAACAGCGTCGAAGTTTCGTCGAAGAACAGCGGCAGGTAGTACTCGATGCCGGCCGGGGTGATGCCGCTGCTCAGGTCCTGAAAGATCGGGCAGCGACGGAAGTCGACGTCGAAGCGCTCGCGAAAGCGCGCCTTGAAGCGGGTGACTGCGTCTTTCTGCAACGGGAATTCGCGGGCCGGCAGCAGCTTGACCGACTCGACCTTGTCGATTGAACGCTGGGTTTCCGGATCGAAGGTGCGCAGGGTTTCGATTTCGTCGTCGAACAGGTCGATGCGATACGGCAGTTTGCTGCCCATCGGGAACAGGTCGATCAGCGCGCCGCGTACGGTGAACTCGCCGTGCTCATACACCGTGTCGACATAGCGATAGCCGCTGGCTTCGAGCCGCGCGCGCATCTGTTCGACGTCGAGCTTCTGGCCGATATCGAGCACCAGGCTGCTGCCGAGCAGGAATTTGGTCGGCGCCAAGCGATGCAGGGCGGTGGTGATCGGTACCACCAGCACGCCGTGGGCCAGTTCCGGCAGGCGATACAGACTTGCGATGCGCTGGGAGATGATGTCCTGGTGCGGCGAGAACAGGTCGTAGGGCAGGGTTTCCCAGTCGGGAAAATGCAGTACGGGCAAATCCGGGGCGAAGAAACTCAGCTCCTGTTCCAGCCGTTCGGCACTTTGGCTGTCGGCGGTCAGCAGCAGGGTAAAGCGCTTGGCAGCGCTGGCAGCCTCGGCAATCGCCAGGCTGAGGGCGGCACCGGGCAGATTGCCCCAGTGCTGTTTACCTGCTTCGGCAGGGAGTAGCGGTAGACGCAGAACAGGCACGGAAGGTTGAGCTCCAGGCGTTGCGACAAAGTCGGTAATTGTAGCGGCCTCCGGTGCCGCCTGTCAGTTGCAGACTGCGTCTATCTTCATGGTTTGGACGAAATGTAGTGGTAACCATAAAAACGAGCACTTTTTTCATGATTATGTAGTGCCGAAACCGGGTGGTGTTACGGAGGGTTACAGACATCGTCTAACAGTCGTCGAAAAATTGACTGCGCTGAAAGCCCCGGTTTTACTGGGCTGGAGAAGGGCGTAAATTTTTTGAACGGGAATTTGTTACCGATTGCGCGACAAGCGCGCATTGCTGAAAGGGCTTGTCGGCGGCATAATGTAGCCCCTTTTTTCTGCCCCTACATGTGGAAGGTTACCGTGACTCAGAAGCCCGACCAGTGTCTTGGTGAATGGATCGACCGTGAAGCACTCGCAGAAGCGATGATTCCGCTTATCGGTCAGCTCTACCGCAATAACAACGTGGTTAGCTCGATCTATGGCCGCAGCCTGATCAACCAGTCTGTCATCGCGATTCTCAAAGCTCACCGCTTTGCTCGCCACCGTTCTTCCGACGACAGCGAACTCTCCGTCCACGAAACATTCCCACTGCTCAAGGCCATGAGCGAGCTCAAGCTCGGCGCGGCGTCGGTGGATCTGGGCAAGCTGGCGTTCAAATTCCGTAACGAAGGCAACGGCCGCAGCGCCGAGCAGTTCGTGCGTGAAGAGATGGCTGACGTGGTTGGCCAGCAGAACGCTTCGGCCCGCAAAGGCACCGACGTTGTTCTTTACGGCTTCGGTCGTATCGGCCGTCTGCTGGCGCGCATCCTGATCGAGAAAACCGGTGGCGGCGACGGCCTGCGTCTGCGCGCCATCGTCGTGCGCAAAGGCGCCGAGAACGACCTGACCAAACGCGCCAGCCTGCTGCGTCGCGATTCGGTACACGGTTCGTTCAACGGCACCATTACCATCGACGAAGAAAACAACACCATCACCGCCAACGGTAACCTGATCCAGGTGATCTACGCGAAGAACCCGACCGAGGTGGATTACACCCAGTACGGCATCAAAGACGCGCTGCTGGTGGACAACACCGGTGTATGGCGTGACGCCGATGGCCTGGGTCAGCACCTGGCCTGCCCGGGTATCGATCGCGTTGTTCTGACCGCGCCTGGCAAGGGCAAGCTGAAGAACATCGTTCACGGCATCAACCACGGTGAAATCACCGCTGACGACAAGATCGTCTCGGCTGCTTCCTGCACCACCAACGCCATCGTGCCGGTGTTGAAAGCGGTCAACGACAAGTTCGGCATCATCAACGGTCACGTCGAAACCGTTCACTCGTACACCAACGACCAGAACCTGATCGACAACTTCCACAAGGGCGATCGCCGTGGCCGCAGCGCCGCGCTGAACATGGTGATCACCGAGACCGGCGCCGCTACCGCTGCTGCCAAGGCTCTGCCTGAGCTGGCCGGCAAGCTGACCGGCAACGCGATTCGTGTTCCGACGCCAAACGTGTCGATGGCCATTCTCAACCTCAACCTTGAGAAAGCCGCCACCCGCGAAGAGATGAACGAGTACCTGCGCTACATGGCGCTGCACTCCGAGCTGCACAAGCAGATCGACTTCGTCAATTCGCAGGAAGTGGTGTCGACCGACTTCGTCGGCTCGCGTCACGCTGGTGTGGTTGATGCTGAAGCGACCATCGTGCAGGACAACCGCGTCGTTCTGTACGTCTGGTACGACAACGAGTTCGGCTACAGCTGCCAGGTGGTTCGTGTGATGGAAGACATGGCTGATGTGAATCCGCCAGCATTCCCGCGCTAAGCTTCAGGCTTGAATGAAAACGCCCCGACATTTTGTCGGGGCGTTTTTGTTTGTGGGCCTGTTGGATCTTCGGCGTCCCTGCCGGCCTCTTCGCGAGCAGGCTCGCTCCCACACTGGATCGGTGTCGTTCACAATCTTCTGTGGGAGCGAGCCTGCTCGCGAAAGCATTCTGTCAGGCGCCGCTGGCTACCGAGGCCTGCGCGGTGCGCAACTCATGCCGGTTGCCACGGAACAGCACCAGTGTCGCAATCAAGCCCAACACCGCCGCGCCACTTAGCCAGATGCCCGGTGCTGCCTTGTTGTCCAGCACATGAATCAGATAGGTGCATGCTGCCGGAGTAAATCCGCCGAACGTCGCCGTTGCCAAACTGTAGGCCAGGGAAAACCCGGTCGTGCGCACTTCCACCGGCATGATCTCGGTCAGCGCCACCACCATCGCGCCGTTGTACGAGCCGTACAGGAACGACAGCCACAATTCGACAATCAGCAAATGGCTGAAGCTCGGGTTCGCCACCAGCCACGACAGCGCCGGATACGCCGTCAGGATCGCCAGAATCGTCGCCGCCAGCAGTAAGGGTTTTCGGCCGATCTTGTCGGATACCGCGCCCATCACCGGTAGCCAGAAGAAGTTCGACAAGCCGATGCACACCGTCACCAGCAGCGCATCGAGATCAGACAGGTGCAGTTCGGCCTTGCCGAACGTCGGGGTGTAAGCGGTGATCAGGTAAAACGACACCGTGGTCATCACCACCAGCGCCATGCCGGCAATGACGATGCCGAAGTTCTGCCCGATCGAGCGGACGATTTCGCCGAGGGTAGGGCGGTGGGCGCGCGCCTGGAATTCCGGAGTTTCTTCCAGCGAGCGACGGATGAAAAAAATCACCGGCACGATCATGCAGCCGATCAGAAACGGCACACGCCAGCCCCATTCGCCCATTTGCTCCGGACTCAGCCAGTGGTTGAGACCGACACCGAGCAGACCGGCGAACACCACGGCTGCCTGTTGGCTGGCGGACTGCCAACTGACGAAAAAGCCTTTACGCCCCGGCGTCGAAATTTCCGCCAGATACACCGACACACCGCCCAGTTCCACGCCCGCCGAGAAGCCTTGCAACAGACGGCCGAACAACACCAGCAGCGGCGCGGCGACACCGAGCGTCGCGTAGCCGGGCACGCAGGCGATCAGCACCGTACCGGCGGCCATCATCGCCAAAGTGATGATCAGCCCTTTGCGCCGTCCGTGACGGTCGATATAGGCGCCGAGGAAAATTGCCCCCAGCGGGCGCATCAGGAAGCCGGCGCCGAAGGTCGCCAGCGACAGCATCAGCGAAGCGAAGGCGCTGTCGGTGGGGAAGAAGGTTTTGGCGATGGCCGTTGCATAGAAGCCGTAGACCATGAAGTCGAACATTTCGAGGAAGTTGCCGCTGACAACGCGAAAGATCGCTTTGCCTTTGCCCGTGGTGGAGGACATGGGAGGTACTCACTGTTCAATTTTGTATAAAGGCGTTGCAGCCATGGGGAAGCGAGCGGGCGCTTGTAGTTCATAATGGCCGCCGTGGTTTTGCGGGGAGATGAAGAATTGTTAACTGGACGCTGGTTGGGGCTTGTGGTGTTGGCTGCGGCAATCGGCGGCTGCGGCAACGGCGATTTCCTGGAACAGGTTGGCGGTTCGACCATGGGCAGCACCTGGTCGGTCAAGTACGTGCGCCACGCCGGGGTCGCCGATCCTGCGCAAGTGCGCGGTGAAGTGGAGCGCATCCTCGGCGAAGTCGATCAACAGCTGTCGACTTACCGCAGTGACTCCGTCATCGAGCGTTTCAACGCCTTGCCCGCCGGTAGCTGCCAAGCCATGCCGGCAGCGGTGCTCGAATTGGTCCGCATCGGCGAACAGCTTTCAATGCAAAGCGAAGGCTCCTACGACCTGACCGTGGAACCGCTGCTGGACCTCTGGGGATTCGGCCCGCAAGGACGCGAAGAAAAGATCCCTGATGCGGCCGCGCTGGCCGAGGTCATGCAGCGGGTCGGCCATCAGCACCTGCGCATCGATGGCGAGCGGTTGTGCAAGGACGCCGCCGTCGAAGTCGACTTCAACAGCATTGCCGCCGGTTACGCCGTGGATGCCATCGCCGCCAGATTGCAGGGCATGGGCATCGACAATTACCTGGTCGAAGCCACGGGCGAACTCAAGGCCCGGGGCAAGAAGCCGGATGGTTCCGCGTGGCGCATCGCTCTCGAAGAGCCTCGCGATGACCAGCAAGTGGCCGAGCGGATTATCGATGTCGATGGCTACGGCGTGTCCACCTCCGGTGACTACCGCCATTATTTTCTGCAGGACGGTCGGCGTTATTCCCACACCTTCGATGCACGCAGCGGAAGGCCGGTCCTACATGATCTGGCGTCAGTCACGGTGATTCATCCTTCAGCGTTGATGGCCGATGGACTATCGACGCTGTTGCTGATTCTCGGGCCGGAAAGGGCACGGGACTATGCCCAAAAGCATGACATTGCTGCATTCTTTGTCTTGCGTGCCGATACAGGTTTCGTCACCCGCAGCAGTCAGGCATTTACGCAGCTTGTCGGTGAAAAAAACTGACCGGAGACAAGACGAAAGCTGGCGTTGTAGTGCAGGCAAAAGTAGCCTACGACGCGACCAAGGGTTAATGTGCGCGGCGTTGACGCTTCTATAGACTGTGTCCGGGTTCTTCACTGGCCCCCAATTGTTCCTTCGCGCCGCCGTTCGGCGTGATTTAGCCGCCGGTGCTGCTGGCACCGCGGCCTGTTCTGAGGAGTACGCATGGCTGTCTACAACTACGACGTGGTGGTACTGGGTTCCGGCCCGGCGGGAGAAGGCGCGGCAATGAACGCCGCCAAAGCGGGGCGCAAGGTCGCGATGGTCGACAGCCGTCGTCAGGTCGGCGGCAACTGCACCCACCTCGGCACCATCCCGTCCAAGGCACTGCGTCACTCGGTGCGGCAGATCATGCAGTTCAACACCAACCCGATGTTCCGCGCGATCGGCGAGCCACGCTGGTTCTCCTTCCCGGACGTGTTGAAAAGCGCCGAAAAAGTCATTTCCAAACAAGTCGCATCGCGCACCGGCTACTACGCCCGTAACCGCGTCGATGTGTTCTTCGGCACCGGCAGCTTCGCCGACGAGCAAACCATCGAAGTGGTCTGCGGCAACGGCGTGGTCGAGAAGCTGGTGGCCAAGCACATCATCATCGCTACCGGTTCGCGCCCGTATCGCCCGGCGGACATCGATTTCCACCACCCGCGCATCTACGATAGCGACACCATCCTCAGCCTCGGCCACACCCCGCGCAAACTGATCGTTTACGGCGCTGGTGTGATCGGTTGCGAATACGCATCGATCTTCAGTGGTCTGGGTGTGCTGGTCGAACTGGTCGACAACCGTGGCCAGTTGCTGAGCTTCCTTGACTCGGAAATTTCCCAGGCGCTGAGCTACCACTTCAGCAACAACAACATCACCGTGCGTCACAACGAAGAGTACGACCGCGTCGAAGGCGTGGACAACGGCGTGATCCTGCACCTGAAATCCGGCAAGAAGATCAAGGCCGACGCCTTGCTCTGGTGCAACGGCCGTACCGGCAACACCGACACGCTGGGTCTGGAAAACATCGGGGTCAAGGTCAACAGCCGTGGCCAGATCGAAGTCGACCAGAACTACCGCACCTGCGTGGAGAACATCTACGGCGCCGGTGACGTGATCGGCTGGCCAAGCCTGGCCAGCGCCGCCCACGACCAGGGTCGTTCGGCCGCTGGCAGCATCGTCGACAATGGCAGCTGGCGCTTCGTCAATGACGTGCCGACCGGCATCTACACCATTCCGGAGATCAGCTCGATCGGCAAGAACGAGCAGGAGCTGACCCAGGCCAAAGTGCCGTACGAAGTCGGCAAGGCCTTCTTCAAGAGCATGGCGCGGGCGCAGATTGCCGGTGAGCCGCAGGGCATGCTGAAGATCCTCTTCCACCGCGAAACGCTGGAAGTGCTCGGCGTGCATTGCTTCGGTTATCAGGCGTCGGAGATCGTTCACATCGGTCAGGCGATCATGAACCAGCCGGGCGAGCTGAACACCCTGAAGTATTTCGTCAACACCACGTTCAATTACCCGACCATGGCCGAAGCCTATCGGGTAGCGGCGTACGACGGCCTCAACCGGCTTTTTTGACGGGCTCCGGCCGGTGGCCTGAGCCGGCCGGGGAGACCGATTTCAGCAATTCTCAAGGGTGGCAGTGGCCAAACCGGGAAAGTCTGTAATCAGGCTGTCAACGCCGAAGTCGGCGAGTCTGCGCATCAGTGCAGGCTCGTTGACGGTCCACACCGACACATGCAGGCCCTGACGCTGCGCCTTTTGCAGGCGTTCCGGCGTACACAGCGTCCAGTTCAACGCGAGAATTTCGCAACCGTAGCTGGCCGCCACCTTCAACGGATCGAGCCAGGCGTATTCGGCCACCAGGCCACGGGATACGTCCGGTACCAGGTCCAGCGCTGCCTTCAAGACTTCCCGTGAACTCGAGGTGATCGTCACCTTGTCGAGCAGGCCATGCCGTTGAGCCATTTCCCGAATCGCCAGCACGGTAGTCGCCGCGCGGGTGCGTGAAGCGCTTTTGACTTCCAGCTGCCAGTGCTCGAAATCACATTTCTCGAACAACTCTTCCAGCGTCGGAATCGGGCACGGCTGGATCCAGCCCGGGCCACCCTTGCGCGCGTCGTAGGTCACCAGTTCGGCGGCGGTGTGCTCGACGACTTTGCCGCGACGGTCGGTGGTGCGCTTGAGCGTCGGGTCATGGATGACCATCAGCTCGCCGTCCTTGGACAGGTGCAGATCCAGTTCGCAGCGGCGCACGCCGTGCTTGAGGCATTCCTGAAAGCTGCTCAGGGTGTTTTCCGGTGCTTCGCCCTTGGCGCCGCGGTGGCCGTAGATGAGGGTCACGGTGCTTCCTTAAGTTAAATGCCAGATTCGTTCTGTTCGCGGGCCAGACGGCGTTCCTGAGCCTGCTTCTGCAAGATGTAGCGCGCGAGCAATTGGCGCTGGGCATCGGTCGGGCGCTCGAACTCGGTGCCGACGTCATAGCCATCGCCCTTGGGATCGCAATGGGTGACCCGGGCGCGCAGCAGCAGGCCGAGTGCCTGCGGCATCAGTACCAGTTTCACCGACAGGTGCGCGCCGGTGGCAATCGGCGTCGGGTACTGAAAGTCGATCCCGCCCTCGGAGATGATCACCGGCTGCGGCTCGCCGATGTGTCCGAGCACCGTCAGGGCGATTACCTGGCTGAGCAGGTCGATGCGTTTGTTCTGCGATTTGAGGAACGCGGCGATGGCGCGGTCGCGCTCGCTGATCTGTCGCAGCAGGTGCTGCGACTCGAATTCGCTCAGGTGCAGTTCGCTGAGCAAGTTGAAGAGTGGGGAAGCATCCTGCAACACTTCCTGGCCTGCGGCTTCGGGAGCGGACAGGGGCCGAATTTCCAGTGCGATCGTGTCCTCGATACGGTAGTATTCGCGGCGATCTTCTTCATCTAATGTCGACATGGCGAACCCATGGTAGCGGCGGTGGTCTGAGTGTAAAGCTGGTTTTCGACCCCCGCCACAAGGACGTTCCTTTTCCCTCCGAACAAGCCCCGACATGTTCAGACCTCTCTTCGTATTTATCGGCACGCGTTATACCCGTGCAAAGCGTCGCAATCATTTTGTGTCATTCATTTCCCTGACTTCGATGATCGGGCTCGCCCTTGGCGTGGTCGTGATGATCGTCGTGCTGTCGGTGATGAACGGCTTCGACCATGAGATGCGCACCCGCGTGCTGGGCATGGTGCCCCACGCCACTCTCGAGACCGGCGAGCCGATCAATGACTGGCAGAGCCTGGCCGACAAGGTCAGGCAGAACCGGCAGGTGACGGCGGTGGCGCCGTTCACCCAGATGCAGGGCCTGCTGACCAATAACGGTCAGGTTTCCAAGGTGTTGCTCAATGCCATTGATCCTGCGCTCGAGCGCAATGTGTCGATCATCGACAACTTCATGAAGCAGGGCAAACTCGACGACCTGACACCGGGCAGCTTCGGCATCGTCATCGGCGACAAGGCCGCGACCAAGCTTGGCGTTGGCATCGGCGACAAGGTCACTTTCGTTGCACCTGAGGTCAGCGTGACCCCGGCCGGGATGTTCCCGCGCATGAAGCGCTTCACCGTGGTCGGGATTTTCCATGTCGGCGCCGGTGAGCTCGACGGCTACCTCGGCGTGACCAATCTGCAGGATCTGGCGAAAATGCACCGCTGGAAAGCCGATCAGGTGCAGGGCCTGCGGCTGAAGTTCGACGACCTGTTCCAGGCCCCGCGCGAGGCGTGGAACATTGCCCAGCAGCTCGGCGAAGATCGGTACTACGCCCGCGACTGGACCCGCACCCACGGCAACCTGTATCAAGCGATCCGCATGGAAAAAGCCATGATCGGGCTGCTGTTGCTGCTGATCGTCGCCGTCGCCGCGTTCAACATCATTTCCACGCTGGTGATGGTGGTCAACGACAAGAAGGGCGACATCGCCATTCTGCGCACCCTTGGCGCCACTCCGGGCACGATCATGCGCACGTTCATGGTTCAGGGCACGGTGATCGGCGTGGTCGGCACGGCCATCGGCGCGGTGGTCGGGATCCTCGCGGCACTGAATGTCAGTGCGGCCATTTCGGCGCTTGAAGGGCTGATCGGCCACAAGTTCCTTAATGCTGACGTGTATTTCATTGATTATCTTCCTTCGCAGGTCCAGAGCCAGGACGTCGTCATGGTCTGCGCCGCTGCGTTGGTCCTGAGTTTCCTCGCCACCCTGTATCCCGCCTGGCGTGCCGCGCGCACCCAGCCGGCGGAGGCGTTACGTTATGAGTGAGTCGGGCATGAGTGAACAAGCAATTCTGAGCTGCCGTAACCTGGGCAAGTCCTATGAGGAGGGCCCGGAGTCGGTACAAGTGCTGGCCGGCCTGCAACTGGAGCTGCACCCGGGCGAACGTGTAGCGATCGTGGGCAAATCCGGTTCCGGCAAGAGTACTTTGCTCAACTTGCTCGGCGGTCTCGATACGCCAAGCAAGGGCAGCGTCTGGCTCGACGGTGAAGAACTGTCTGCGTTGAGCGAGAAAAAGCGTGGCCTGCTGCGCAATCGCGCGCTTGGTTTCGTTTACCAGTTTCACCATTTGCTGCCGGAATTCACCGCGCTGGAAAACGTCTGCATGCCGCTGTTGATCGGCAAGACCGCCATCCCGGAGGCGCGTCAGCGTGCCACGGCATTGCTGGAGCGCGTCGGTCTTGGCCATCGTCTGGAACACAAACCGGCGGAACTGTCCGGCGGCGAGCGTCAGCGCGTGGCCATCGCCCGTGCCCTGGTCAACAACCCGGGGCTGGTGATGCTCGATGAGCCAACCGGTAACCTCGACCTGCACACCGCCGAAGGCATTCAGGATCTGATGCTGGAGCTGAGCACTTCGATGCGCACAGCGTTCCTGGTGGTGACGCACGACATGAACCTGGCTCGCCAGATGGACCGCGTCCTGCAGTTGCAGGAAGGTTGCCTGACCCCCATCTGACTGGCTGAAACCCGGCGCCCGTAACGGTGCCGGGTCTTTTATTTCTATACGGTGCCCCAGCGAATGTTCAGACCGTTATCGATCTTTATCGGCACGCGCTATACCCGCGCCAAGCGCCGCAATCGCTTTGTTTCGTTCATTTCGATGACCTCGATGATCGGCCTCGCCCTCGGCGTGCTGGCGATGATCGTCGTGCTGTCGGTGATGAACGGCTTTCAGCGCGAAATGAGCTCGCGCATCCTCGGCATGGTGCCCCATGCGACCATCGTTGGCGTCAAGCCGATCGATGACTGGCAGCCAGTGGCCGCCGCTGCGATGAAAAATCCCGAAGTGACGGCCGCCGTGCCGTTCACCGAAATGGAAGGCATGCTGTCCTACAAGGGTTCGATGCAGCCGATTCAGATCAGCGGCGTTGATCCGGCCCAGGAAGGCAAGGTGTCGATCGTTGCCCAGCACATCGTCCAGGGTCGTCTGGATGCCTTGAAGCCGGGTGAATTCGGTGTGGTGATCGGTGAAATCACCGCGCGGCGTTTCCGCCTCAATGTCGGCGACAAGATCACTCTGATCGTCCCGGAAGTCAGCACCGCGCCGGGCGGTATCACCCCGCGCATGCAGCGCCTGAATGTGGTTGGCGTGTTCAAGGTCGGCGCCGAGCTGGACGGCTCGATGGGCCTGATCCATGTCGCCGATGCCGCGACCATGCAGCACTGGCAGCCGAATCAGGTGCAGAGCGTGCGGCTGGCGGTCAAGGATCTGTACGCGGCACCGAAAGTGTCTGCGGACATCGCCAGTGGCCTCGGCGCTGACTTCAAGGCTGACGACTGGACTCACACCCAGGGCAGCCTGTTCAGCGCGATGAAGATGGAAAAAACCATGATCGGCCTGCTGTTGCTGATGATCGTCGCGGTGGCGGCGTTCAACATCATCGCAACGCTGATCATGGTGGTGAACGACAAGGGCGCCGACATCGCGATCCTTCGCACGATCGGTGCCACGCCCCGGCAGATCATGGCGATCTTCATGGTGCAGGGCACGGTGATCGGTATTGTCGGCACCATCATTGGCGGCGTGCTGGGCGTTATCGCCGCGCTTAACGTCAGTGAATTGGTCGGCTGGGTGGAGCGTGTGACCGGGCAGCACATCTTCAGTTCGGATGTGTATTTCGTCAGCAACCTGCCCTCGGAACTGCAGGGTGGGGATGTGCTGTTGATCTGCTCGGCGGGTTTCATCCTGAGCTTCCTGGCGACGGTGTATCCGGCGTGGCGAGCGGCGAAGATTGAGCCGGCGCATGCGCTGAGATATTCGTAAGCGACTCCATGCTCGTTCCCACGCTCTGCGTGGGAATGCCTCAAAGGACGCTCTGCGTTCGGCTCTTGAAGAGACGCGGAGCGTCCCGGGCTGCATTCCCACGCAGAGCGTGGGAACGATCAGGTCCGAGGCAACTCGATCACAAACCGCGTCCAACCCGCTTCAGATTCGCAATGAATCTGCCCGCCATGCGCCCGCACGATCGACTGAGTAATCGCCAGCCCCAACCCCGCATGCTCACTGCTGCCTTCCTGCCGCGCCGGATCCGCTCGATAGAAGCGGTCGAACAGACGTGGCAGTAATTGCGCGGAAATACCCTCGCCACTGTTCTCGACGCAAACGCGCACAGCTTTCGCCTCGTCGACGATGCTCAAGCGAACGTACCCCTCGGCCGGGGTAAACCGCAGCGCGTTATCCAGCAGGTTCGACAACGCCCGGCGCAACATGCCGCGATCACCTTCGATACGCGCCTCACCTTCACGGCTCAAGCTCACGCCAGCGTCTTCCGCCAATGGCGCAAAAAACTCCAGCAACATGTCGGCCTCATCCGCCAGCTCCAGTGGTTCGCGCTTGGGCATCAGCAAGCCGTGGTCAGCCTTGGCCAGGTAGAGCATGTCGTTGACCAGTTGCGCCATCCATTGCAGTTCTTCGAGGTTGCTGTGCAGCGCTTCGCGGTAATCCTCCAGTGCCCGAGGGCGGGTGAGGGTGACCTGGGTGTGGGTCAGCAGATTCGACAGTGGCGTGCGCAGCTCATGGGCGATGTCGGCGGAGAACGCCGAGAGGCGCTGAAACGAGTCGTCGAGGCGTGCGAGCATGGCGTTGAAGCTGTAGGCCATTTCTGCAAGCTCTGGTGGCATCTTCTCTTCAGGCAGTCGGGCATTCAGCGATTGCGCAGAAATCCCACGGGCCACCGCGCTCATCCGCCGCAACGGGCGCAGACCGCTACGCGCGGCCCAGGCCCCGAGCACGGCAGTGGCCAGCGCCGACAGGCCGACGGTCAGCCAGATCAGATGCTGCATGCGCGTAAGAAAATGCTGGTGATGGGTGATGTCCAGCAGCAGCGTCAGTTGTGGCGAATCCGCTGTGTCCGGGTAGAGCGGGGCGCGCAGCACGCGGTAATCGGTGCCGTCATGGCTGATGGTAGACAGGCCGGTTTGCAGGGGCAGATTCTTCGGAATTTGCACCGAGCTGTCATACCAGTGCTGCCCGTCGCCACTGGTGATGCGCAACGACAGATCGGCCTGACGGCTGAGTTCATCGGCCAGCCGCGCCTCGCGCTGGGCAGGTTGGAGATCCTGCAAGGCGCGGCGCAGGCCGATCAGTTTCGTCTCCAGTTGTTGCTGATCGAGTTCGATGAAGTGCGCCTCGCTGGCGCGGTCGAACAGCACCCCGGCGAACAGCGAGACCACCGCAGTGCAGGCGGCAAACAACAGCGCCAGGCGCGTGCTCAAGGACAGGCTACGCATCACAGCGAACGCTCTTCGAGCACGTAACCCATGCCGCGCACGGTGTGGATCAACTTGTTGGGGAAGTCATCGTCGATCTTCAGGCGCAAGCGGCGGATCGCCACTTCGATGACGTTGGTGTCGCTGTCAAAATTCATGTCCCAGACCTGCGAAGCGATCAGCGACTTCGGCAACACTTCACCCTGGCGGCGCAGGAGCATTTCCAGCAGGGCGAACTCCTTAGCGGTCAGGTCGATGCGCTGGCCGCTGCGTTCGACCCGGCGGCGGATCAGATCCAGGCGCAGATCGGCCAGTTGCAGGCTGGTTTCCTGGGCGATTGCGCTGCCGCGTCGCAACAGGCTGCGCACCCGGGCGAGCAATTCGGAGAAGGCGAATGGCTTGACCAGATAATCGTCGGCGCCCAGTTCGAGGCCTTGAACCCTGTCCTCCACGGCGTCTTTGGCGGTGAGAAAAAGTACCGGCGTTTCGAGGCCAGCGCTGCGCACCGCTTGCAGAATCTGCCAGCCACTGCGCCCGGGCAGCATTACATCGAGGATCAACAGCGCGTAGTCACCGCTCAAGGCCAGTTGCTGGCCGCTGATGCCATCGGCCACCAGCTCGGTATTGAATCCGGCCTCGGTCAGGCCCTGACGCAGGTATTGGCCGGTTTTCGCTTGGTCTTCGACGATCAACAGTTTCATGGGCGACTCGGGCTGCTTCGGGATGAAAAAGGGCGAGGGCGTTATACCGTGAGATCCGGCGATAAGCGCCAAGCTGACAAAGTTGTAATCTGCCTGTCAGGTCGATGCCAGCACTGGGTGGTTAGAGTTTCCCACAGGCTGAACCTTGTCTCGTTGGAGTACGACCATGTTTTTGCGCACCTCGCTGAAAATAGCCACCTGTCTGCTGGCATTGAGTTCGCCAGCCTGGGCGGCACCCGCGCACACCTTCGCCTTCGGCCAGCCGGCAGCGGCGAGCCAGGCTACGCGCAGTATCGAAATCGTCATGGGCGACATGAACTTCGACCCGAAAGCCATACAGGTCAAGGCCGGTGAGACGGTTCGCTTTGTACTGGTGAATAAAGGCCAGTTGCTGCATGAATTCAACCTCGGTGATGCGGCGATGCATGCCAGTCACCAGCAGGAAATGTTGCAGATGCAGCAAAGCGGCATGCTTACGCCTACCGGCATGAAAGAAATGTCCCACGACATGGCGGGCATGAATCACGCGGCGATGGGCCACGGCATGCAGCATGACGACCCCAACAGCGTGCTGGTCGAGCCCGGTAAAACCGCCGAGTTGACCTGGACCTTCAGCAAGGCCACGGCGCTCGAGTTTGCCTGCAATATCCCCGGGCATTATCAGGCCGGCATGGTCGGCAAACTGACAGTCAGTCAGTAAGCACTCAAAGGCGCGGGCAAAGGCTGGTAGAATCCGCTGATTCTTCAGTCAGGTTTCCGCCATGCATCCCGCAGCCGAACATTCGCCGCTGGGCAAATCCAGCGAATACATCGCCACCTACACGCCGTCCCTGCTGTTCCCGATTCCGCGCACCGCGAAATGGGCCGAGCTGGGCCTGACCGCCGAAACCCTGCCGTATAAAGGCGTGGATTTCTGGAACTGCTTCGAGCTGTCGTGGCTGCTGCCCTCGGGCAAACCGGTGGTGGCGATCGCTGAATTCAGCATCCCGGCGGACTCGCCGAACATCATCGAATCGAAGTCGTTCAAGCTCTACCTCAACTCGCTGAACCAGACGCCGTTCGCCGACGTTGCCATATTGCAAGCGACGCTGGTCAAGGATCTGTCCGCCGCTGCCGGCAAACCTGTGGGCGTTCGGGTTCGCAGTCTGAAGGACGTCGAAGCCGAAGGCGTGGTGGCGTTGCCGGGCGTGTGCATCGACGATCTGGATATCAGCGTGAGCAACTATGAGCATCCGCGTCCGGAGCTGCTGCGTTGCGACAATTCGCGCGTGGTCGAGGAGAGCGTGCACAGCCACCTGCTCAAATCCAACTGCCCGGTGACCAGCCAGCCGGACTGGGGCAGCGTGGTAGTGGAATATCGCGGCGCGGCGCTGGATCACGCCAGCCTGCTGGAGTACATCGTCAGCTTCCGCCAGCATTCGGACTTCCATGAGCAATGCGTTGAGCGGATTTTCCTCGATCTGCAGCGGTTGTTGAAACCTGAAAAGCTCACCGTGTTTGCACGTTACGTTCGCCGGGGTGGGCTGGATATCAATCCGTATCGCAGTACCGAAAGCGTACAACTGCCGAATCATCGGCTCGTACGTCAATAAAGGTCCTGAATGTGCGATATCCAATGTGGGAGCGAGCCTGCTCGCGAATGCGGTGTGTCATTCAACGATGATGTCGACTGATACGACGCCTTCGCGAGCAGGCTCGCTCCCACAAGGGCTTGCATGCACATTTTGCAAATGAAAAAGCCCTGCCATCGCTGGCAGGGCTTTTTTGTGCGGCGGGGCGTCAGATGCCCATGCTGCCCAGCGCGTTGACGATGTTGCGCAGGGTGCCGGCGATCGCCGGGTGTTCGACTTCGAAGCGCTCCACGGCAAGGTTCACCCCGTCCACCAGGTTGTTGTCCTGTAGCTGATTTTCCAATTGAATTTCTGCTTCGATCTGCGCCATCAACCGGTGTAAGTTTTCACGTTCAGACTCGGACAGAGGCGGGTTCTGCTCCAATTGATCACGCAAGGTGTTGAGCTGATCCTGCAGTTCTCGTCGGGCGGGCATGGTGGTTTCCTTTTATCAATAGGCACTGGCATTGACCGCAGCCACGCGCCAAAGGTCTATGGCTGACCTTTAGATTAATCCACTCTCGGTAAACCTGCATGACGCCGGTCAGGGCTTTTCGCCTTTGGCGCGGCGCAAGCTGATGTCGGCGAGGCAGGCGTCCAGTTCGCCGAGATGATCGATCACCGAATGCACACCCAGGCCGAACAACTGCACGGTGGCCTTGCCGCGCAACTTTTCGCGTTCCTTTTGCGACAGAACCTGCCACTCGCTCGGGCTCAGGCCGCACAGCGAGCCGCAGGACGCCAGGCCAATCGTCCATAACCCGGCATTCAGACCGGCCTGTAACAGGCGCGGCTCACCACTGACCAGCACGCAGCCGTCGAGGCGGTCGATGTTCAAACTCATCAACGCTTGCCAGCAGGCGTTGGGGGCGGGCCACGGATTCATTGTTGCTGAATGTTGCGTCGGCTTGATCCAGTCCGGCAGCGACGCGGCCAGTGGTTGAGCGAGGGCAGGGGGCAATTCGTCGAGCCACGCGCAGGGAATTCCCTGGCGCTGCAAACTTTTCAAGCTATCGAGTGCGCCCGGTGTAGTTTTGGCATGTTCCGGCTGGGCGTTGAGCTCTTGCGCGGCGCGGGCACCGAAATCCACCAGGCAACCGCTCAGGCCGAACAGCACGGCAGTCAGGCCGGGCGCGGCCACGGGCAAGGTTTCGGCGTGAGTCATGGCAACGTCCCTGAAATAACGCTCAAGACTAGGGCGCTGGGGTGACAGTTGCATGACAGCCGAGTGAAAGCCTGTGTAGGAAACTTCCTGCATATCCTTGCAGCGGCGCACTGCCCAAATCGCCGTTTACGCTTATACTAGCGGCCTTAATGCCCGGGCCGAGAGGACCGCGCCAGTATCGAATCCAAGGAGTTTTTCTATGCGCTGGAGCCCTTCGCTCACTCAGCTAAGTGTATGTGCCAGCCTGTTGCTGGCGCCGTTCGCCACCCAGGCGGCCACCGAAGAAGACCCTTGGGAAAGCGTCAACCGGCCGATTTTCCAGTTCAACGACTTCGTTGACACCTACGCGCTGAAGCCATTGGCCCAGGGTTATGAGTTCATCACCCCGCAGTTCGTCGAAGACGGCATTCACAACATGTTCCGCAACGTCGGTGACGTGACCAACCTGGCCAACAACATCCTCCAGGCCAAACCGGCTGCGGCGGGCGTTGATACCGCCCGACTGATTTTCAACACCACCTTCGGACTGCTCGGCTTCTTTGATGTCGGCACCAAGATGGGCTTGAACCGCAGCGACGAAGACTTCGGTCAGACCCTCGGCTATTGGGGCGTGGGCAGCGGCCCATACGTGATGCTGCCGCTGATGGGGCCGAGCACCCTGCGTGACGCACCGTCGAAATACGTCGACAGCTTCACCGGCGCGTACCGCTACATCGACCACGTGCCGACGCGTAACTCGATCTTCGGCCTGAATATCGTTGACACCCGCGCCAGCCTGCTGTCGAGCGAGAAGCTGATCAGCGGCGACAAATACACCTTCATCCGCAACGCTTACCTGCAGAACCGCGAGTTCAAGGTGAAGGACGGTCAGGTCGAAGACGATTTCTGATTTCGACCGGCGACAGAAAGGCGACCCTCGGGTCGCCTTTTTTGTCCGCGCCAGAGCGTTGCCTGCGACTGCCACTACCTTCCATCGGGTTACCGTTGGAGCGGTTCTTATAACTCCCGGTGATTTGACAAACAAAGTCGTCAAGCGACAATCGGCGCATGCTTGAAACGCTCTGCGGATGGGAGTACCGTCTGCGCCTTAGAAGGGCACCTCTGTTTAAAACCGCGCGCCAGGCGAATGCTTGAAAGCGCTGCAACAGAGAGGCTAGAAAGCGAATCCAGTAGTCTGCGCAGGGCCGTTGCCCCGCTCACTACGCCAACCTAATTCTGGCGCCGTTTGCCCACATGCCAAAAACCAGTGCCACGCTGCTGATAATCGATGATGACGAGGTAGTGCGCGCGAGCCTCGCGGCCTATCTGGAAGACAGTGGTTTCAGCGTCCTGCAGGCCGGCAACGGTCAACAGGGTCTTCAGGTATTCGAGCAAGACGAGCCCGATCTGGTCATCTGCGATCTGCGCATGCCGCAGATGGGCGGTCTCGAACTGATCCGTCAGGTTACCGAGCGCTCATCGGAGACGCCGGTGATCGTGGTCTCGGGTGCCGGGGTGATGAACGACGCAGTCGAGGCCCTGCGCCTTGGTGCGGCGGATTACCTGATCAAGCCTCTCGAAGATCTGGCTGTGCTCGAGCACTCCGTGCGCCGGGCCCTGGATCGTGCGCGGCTGCTGCTGGAAAACCAGCGCTACAGCGAGAAGCTGGAAAAGGCCAACCGCGAGCTCGAAGCCAGCCTGAACCTGCTCCAGGAAGACCAGAACGCCGGTCGTCAGGTGCAGATGAACATGCTGCCGGAAAGCCCGTGGAGCATTGACGAATTCAATTTTGCCCACCAGATCATCCCGTCGCTGTACCTGTCGGGTGATTTTGTCGACTATTTCCGCGTTGACGAGCGCCGGGTCGCGTTTTATCTGGCGGATGTTTCCGGGCATGGCGCGTCATCAGCCTTCGTCACCGTGCTGCTGAAGTTCATGACCACGCGTTTGCTCTTCGAATCGAAACGCAGCGGTACCTTGCCGGAGTTCAAGCCTTCGGAAGTGCTCGGTCATATCAACCGGGGGCTGATCAGTTGTAAGCTGGGTAAACACGTCACAATGGTCGGTGGAGTCATCGACGAGGAGACCGGTTTGTTGACCTATAGCATCGGCGGCCATCTGCCTTTGCCTGTGTTGTACACGCCTGACAGTGTTCGTTATCTCGACGGCCGTGGTCTGCCGGTGGGGCTTTTCAACGAAGCCACCTACGAAGACCACGTGCTTGAGCTGCCGCCGACGTTCAGCCTGACGCTGATGTCTGATGGCATTCTGGACCTTTTGCCGGAAGCAACGCTCAAAGAAAAAGAGGCTGCTTTGCCCGAACGGGTGAAGTCGGCGGGCGGCAGCCTGGATGGTCTGCGGCAAGTGTTTGGTTTGGCCACGCTAGGGGAGATGCCGGATGATATCGCCCTGTTGGTGTTGAGCAGGAATCTTTAATGAGTACCGGTAGAATCCAGTTCGCCGAGCAGGACGGCACCTTCGTCCTGAAGTTCGTCGGTGAAGTTCGCCTGACCCTGTGTTCGGCGTTGGATGCGACTATTGAGAAAATCTTCACCGCGCTGAATTTCAACGCGATCGTGATCGATTTGACCGAAACCCGCAGCATCGACAGCACCACCCTGGGCCTGCTGGCCAAACTGTCGATCCTGTCGCGGCAGAAGGTCGGCCTGTTGCCGACGGTTGTCACCACCCACGAAGACATCACTCGGCTTTTGCAGTCGATGGGCTTCGAGCAGGTGTTCAACATCGTCAACCACCCGGTGCCGTGCCCGGAGTGCCTGGACGACCTGCCGGATCAGGACCAGTCCGAAGAAGTGGTGCGAATCAAGGTGCTGGAAGCGCACAAGATTCTCATGGGCCTGAACGATTCCAATCGTGAAGCGTTTCATGATCTGGTCAATGCCCTGGAAAGACACTGACCTCATGAATTGATGGTGTCTGGGCTGGCCTCATCGCGGGCAAGCCCGCTCCCACAATGATCGCGTGAAACCTCAAACTTAGGTTCTCCACATACCCTGTGGGAGCGGGCTTGCCCGCGATGGCGTCGGGTCGGTCGATACATTTATCAGTGCAGGCAAATGAAAAAGGGCGAACCCTCACAGGTTCGCCCTTTTTGCGTTCTACAGACTCAAATCACAGCTTGGCCTGCAGCAACGCTTCCAGCTTCTCCTGGTCGCGGGCGAACTGACGGATGCCTTCAGCCAGTTTCTCGGTGGCCATCGCGTCTTCGTTGGACAACCAGCGGAATTGCGCTTCGTTGAGGCTCAGACGCGCTTCACCGGCATTGCCCGGCGCCAGTTTGCGTTCCAGCTTGCCGGTATCGGCGGCCAGCTTCTCCAGCAGTTCCGGGCTGATCGTCAGGCGATCGCAGCCAGCCAGTTGCTCGATCTGGTTGATGTTACGGAAGCTCGCGCCCATGACCACGGTCTTGTAGTCGTTGGCCTTGTAGTAGTTGTAGATGCGCGTCACCGACTGCACGCCCGGATCATCGGCGCCGGTGTAGTCGTTGCCGTTGGCCTTCTTGTACCAGTCGTAGATGCGGCCCACGAACGGCGAGATCAGGAACACCCCGGCGTCGGCGCAGGCGGCGGCCTGGGCGAAGGAGAACAGCAGCGTCAGGTTGGTCTGGATGCCTTCCTTCTCGAGGATCTCGGCGGCGCGGATGCCTTCCCAGGTCGAGGCGATCTTGATCAGCACGCGGTCACGGCCAACGCCGGCCTTGTCGTACAGCTCGATCAGGCGATGCGCACGCTTGAGGATCGCATCCTGGTCGAAGGACAGGCGCGCATCCACTTCGGTGGAGATGCGGCCTGGAACCACGTTGAGAATTTCCTTGCCCACTGCGACGCCGAAACGGTCGCTGGCCAGGCCTACATCGCCCTTGCAGTCGCGAACGCAATCGTTCAGCAGTTCGGCGTAACCGTGAATCGCCGAAGCCTTGAGCAGCAGGGAAGGGTTGGTGGTGGCATCGGTCGGTTTGACTCGGGCGATCGCTTCGAAGTCGCCGGTGTCGGCAACCACGGTGGTGAACTGTTTGAGTTGTTCCAGCTTGGAAGTCATGGGCGTGCTCTATCCTATGGGTCTGAAGACATTACCCGAGCGCTGACGGGCACTCAAGGGTGCATTCGTGGATCGATGGCCCCTGCGGCAACAACCTGAAAACGATTGTTTGAAAGGCGGGGCGCGGTGTCGCTGAATACGATGCCAAAACAGCCCACAGGTTCAAAGCAACCGACCTGTGAACAGGCCGGTCGCCCAACGCCTACTCAGCGTTCAACACACCTTCCACGGACAACCGCGCCGGTTTTGGCTGGCCGTCAGAGGTCAGAAAGCCGAAGTTCTTCTCGCGATCGTTGCTGCCTGAATCACTGTTCCGCCATTCATAGATAGAGGTCAGGGGAATATTGAGGCGTTTAACGTCGGTAATAAACGCGTTGATCTTGGTCGCTTGCCCCTCAGGACCACCGTTGGAGGCGAGGGCCGAAACCCCCCATTCACTGATGACCCCCGGCAGATTGAAGTTCTGCTGGATGAAGGTCTGCGCGTTGCTGATCTGCGTGGCGGTCATGCCGTAAGGGTGGTAGGACACGGCGTTCAAGCATTTGGGGTACTCGCTGACGATACTTTTCAGCGCCACCGTCGACGCCGAGCCCGCGCTTGGCGGCCGGGCGAAGCCGAAACCGACCCGTGGTGTCGTCTGTGGCTGAGCTTCGAAGGCCTTGCACATGCCGGCCATGAACGGCACGAACGTTGTATCGAAATTGCGCGTCGGCCAATAGGTTTCCAGGTCCGGCTCGTTCCAGATTTCGATCGCCACCAATTGCGAGCTCCAGGATTTTTCCAGCCCGGTCACGGTGTTGGCGAACTTACCGCCGGCGGCGTTCAGCTCCTCCGGCGAAGTGGCCGGCAGTGCCTTGATCGCGCGCACCGTCAGCAGCACCGGCAGGCCGGCGGAAGCGGCGGCGGCGAAGGCGTCGCTGACCTGTTTCTGATACGTCTTGGCGGTGAGGCTGTCACTCCACACACCGAAGCGCACAAAGCTGAAGCCGGCGGCCTTGATTTGCGCGGCATCGGCGGCGGTGAAGCTCTGGATTTTCACCTGCACGCCGATGGTTTTCGCTGGAAGGTTGGGAAACAGCTCACTGGCGTGAACCTGGCTGGCGGCACCGAGCGCCATCAGGGCGAGGGCGGCGAGTTTATTGCGCTGTGCTGTTTTCATGTCTGCTCTCCTGAAGAGAATGACAACTACGAATATTTATCCCGTTACTCAATTTCCGATAACGGTGATGGCACTAAGTGCGCGAATGTTATTTTTTGTCAGGAAAACAGCAACTGAAAATCACAGTTATTTTTAGTCCGCTAATTGTGGTTGGGGCGGCTTAAAACGCTGTGGTACTTAATGTTCCTGTACTAACAGGGCGAAGCTATTTCTGAGTGCAGGAAAGTCGAGAGGGTTCATTAACTTTCACGGCATGTTGGCTGTTTGATATTACACAGGAAAGCAAGACTTGTTCAAAAAGATCCTCGTTGTCTGCGTGGGCAATATATGCCGAAGTCCGACGGCTGAACTGCTGCTGCGCAACGCGCTGGGCCAGTCCGCCATCACCGTGTCCTCAGCCGGCCTGTCCGCCCGCGTGGGCGAGGGCGTGGAGGCCTCGGCGCGGCAGGTTCTCGAAGAGCACGGGCATTGCGCCGAGGCCTTCAAGGCGCGGCAACTGACCTCGGACATCGTCAATGACTCGGACCTGATCCTGGTCATGGAAAAGACCCACGTCAATCAAGTGCTGAAGATTGCCTCGCACGCCCGAGGCAAAGTGTTTCTGCTCGGCAAGTGGCAGAGCGAGCGCGAAATACATGATCCGTATCGTCAAGGCAAAGCCGCGTTTATTCATGCCCACGCATTGATCGAAGATGCTGTTAGTTCATGGGCAAAGCGTCTCGGGCATTGATGAATCTTCTTCAGAACAGTAAATGGTAAGAACAGACTTATGCAGTTACCGTCCGTAATCGGCACCCGCGACAATGATCAAGACAGTATTGATCTGCTCGGCATCTTCGGCAGCCTGATCGACCAGAAGTGGCTGATCGGCGCGCTGACCGGTGCCTTCATGGTCACCGGCGTCGCCTATGCGGTTCTGGCGACGCCGGTGTACCTGGCGAACGCGCTGGTGCAGGTCGAACCGAAAAAGAACGACATGCTCGGTTTCTCCGACCTCAACAGCATGCTCGGCGGGCAATCGCCGTCGGTGACCGAAATCGGCATCATCAAATCCCGCGCGGTGATCGGCAAAACCGTTGACGACCTGCGCCTGGATATCGACGTCACGCCCAACACGTTCCCGTTGATCGGCGGCTTCCTTTCGCGGCGCTATCGCGGTGACAGCGAGACCAGCGTCGCGCCGCCGCGTTTCGGTTTGAACAGTTATGCCTGGGGCGGCGAACGTCTGGAATTCACTCGGCTGCAATTGCCGAAAGACCTGCTCGGCAAGAAACTCACCCTGATCGCCGGCGAGCAGCAGCGTTTTCAGCTGTTCGATGAAAACGACAATCTGCTCGCCGAAGGCGTGGCCGGCGAAGCGTTTGCCAACGATGGCGTGGAAGGGCAGATCGCGCACTTTTCGGCCAACCCCGGCACGCGCTTTCAGGTGGTGCGCAATCCTCGGATTGTGACCATTCAGGGCTATCAGGACGCGCTGGATATCTCCGAACAAGGCAAGGAGTCGGGGATCATTCGTCTGGCGCTGGCCAGCTCCGACGCGGCCGAGGCGGTGAAGATCCTCAACAAGATCGCCTCGCTCTACGTCGAGCAAAACGTACGGCGCACTTCGGCGGAAGCCGCGCAGAGCCTGGCCTTCCTGCAAAGCCAGTTGCCCCAGGTCAAGCGTGATCTGGCCAGGGCCAGCGACGCCTTGAATGCCTACCAGACCCACGGCAAGACCGTAAACATCTCGCTGGAAACCCAGTCGGTGCTGGGCCAGTCGGTGGCGCTGGAAACGCGCATTTCCGAGCTGAAAATGCAGCAGGCCGAACTCGATCGCAAGTTCACCAAACAGCACCCGGCCTATCGCGCCTTGATGACGCAGATCGGCGAATTGACCCAGCAGCAGAAATCCCTCGAAGGCAAGGTCCAGGACTTGCCGGCCACCCAGCAGGAATTGCTCAACCTGACCCGTGACGTCGAGGTGGCTTCGCAGATCTACACGCAGTTGCTGAACAAATCCCAAGAACTCGACATCGTCCGCGCCGGGGCCGTCGGCAACGTGCGCCTGATCGACACCGCCGATGTCGACCTGACCAATCCGATCAAACCGAAGAAACCACTGATCGTGCTGATCGCGACATTGCTCGGCGCGTTTGTCGGCGTGGCGCTGGTGCTGCTGCGCAAATCCCTCAGCCGTGGCCTTGAAGGCCCGGAAGGCATCGAGCAGTTGGGCCTGCCGGTTTATGCGTCGATTCCCTACAGCGCCTTGCAGGAAGAAGAGGACAACAAAAAGGGCCGCGCCCGCGATGGCGTCGACAAACCGGCGTACCTGCTGGCGCTGCGCAACCCGACTGATCTGTCGATCGAATCGATCCGTAGCCTGCGCACCTGCCTGCACTTTGCCGGGCTCGATTCGACCAACAACCGCATCATGATTTCCGGGCCGAGCCCGCAGGTCGGCAAGACCTTCGTCTCGTCCAACCTTGCGGCGGTCATGGCCCTCAGCGGCCAGCGCGTGGTGCTGATCGATGCCGACATGCGCAAAGGGCACCTGCACAAAACCCTCAACACGCCGATCAGTAACGGGCTGTCCGACCTGCTGGTCAAGCGCTGCACCCTCGAACAGGCGATCAACAAAGTCGAAGTCGACAACCTGCACTTCATCAGCCGGGGACAGGTGCCGCCCAATCCTTCCGAGCTGCTGATGCACGCCAACTTCCGCGAACTGCTGGCGCAACTGAGCGAGCGCTACGACCTGGTGATCATCGACACGCCGCCACTGCTGGCAGTGACCGATGCCGCCATCGTCGGTCGCGAGGCTGGCATCAGCCTGATCGTCACCCGCTTCGGGGTGAACCCGGCCAAGGAGATTGAACTGACCATTCGCCGCTTCGCCCAGAACGGCATCGAGTTGAAAGGCGCGGTGTTCAACGGCGTCGAGAAGCGTGCGGCCAGCTATTACGGCGGCACTGGCTATTACAACTACGAATACGCGTCCGACAAATCCTGATGGTTGCCGATTGTTCTTTCCTGTTTGAAGTGGGTGAGTTGTGAAAAAAATACTGCACGTGGCAGAGACGATCAAAGGTGGCGTGGCGACGGTGATCCGCACGATCTCGGCATCCCCAGAAGACGACGCAGCGAATTATCAACTGGTCTATCTGGTACCCGAGGATCAGGCCAAGGAGCTGCACGGCATCGCCCCGCAGCAGGTGCGCACCTTTCCACGCAGTGGCCGTAACGTGCCGTCGCTGCTGCGTTTCGCCTGGCGTCTGAGCCAGGTGCTGCTCAAGGAAAAACCCGACGTGGTGCATTTGCACAGCACCTTTTCCGGGGTGATCGGCCGTGTGGTGTGCGTGCTGTTGCGACCATGGCGCAAGCCGAAAATCGTCTACTGCCCGCATGCGTTTTCGTTCCTGATGGAAAGCTCGCCGACCAAGCAGAAGGTCTACGCGTGGATCGAGCGCGTGCTGCAGAAAGTCACCGACGTGATCATCTGCGTCAGCCAGTACGAGCTGGATAAAGCCGCGCGTTTCGGCATCGAGCGCAAGCGCATGAAGCTGATCTACAACGGCATTCACCCCAAGGACGACGCACCGAAGAGCGTTGGCGCCGAGCCGATTCATCTGCTGTTCGTCGGGCGTCTGGATTACCAGAAAGGCTTCGATGTGCTGCTCAAGGCCTACGCCAAGGTCAATCGCAACGACCTCAAACTGACGGTGGTTGGCAGTGCGGTCAACGAAGACTCTGTCGAGTGCCCGCCGATGGATTCGGTCGAGTACCTGCCGTGGGTGACGCCGAGTGAAGTGCAGGCGCTGTATCAGAAAGCCGATGCGCTGATTGTGCCGAGTCGCTGGGAAGGCTTTGCCATGGTGCCGCTGGAAGGCATGGCCATGGGGCTGCCGGTGATTGCCAGTAACTGCACCTCGCTGCCGGAACTGGTCACCAACGAAGTGTCCGGCTACGTCTTCCCGTCCGGCGATCACCAGGCGCTGGCCGACGTTTTGACGATCATCCAGAAGCCGCGACTGCTCGACCTCGGCAACGAAGGCCGGAGCATTGTCCGCGAACGTTTCAGCGCCGCGTTGATGATCCGCCAGACCTACGACCTGTATCACGCTCCCACTTATTAAGTAGAACTCAAGCTTATGAACGTAACGATTTTGCATGGCTACAGTGCGTCCAACTCCGGTGACGGTCTGCTCGTCGATCTGGCCATTGCTCTGGTGCAGCGTAACTTCGGTGACGACACCGCGATCAGTGTCGTGGCGTCCGACCCTGAGTCGTTCAACTATCTGCCGCACCCGCGTTTCGATGCGCCGGTGATGGCGGCCAAGGGTCTGGGGCGGGTCAAGCAAGCGGTGTTTCTCAATCAGTCCTACGCCGGGCTCGCCGATCTGCTGAAGAAAACCGATCTGATCGTCGGTGTCGGCGGCGGTTACATGCGTTCGAAAAGCGCCTTCGAGCACATCAAGCTGAAGCTCGGCCATGCCAAGCAACTGGAAACCGCGATTCTCAGCAAAGTGCCGTCGGTGTACCTGCCGCAGAGCATCGGCCCGTTCCACGGCGAGAGCAGCAAGATCGTCGAACACTACGCCAGCGCCGATGCGGTGTTCGTGCGTGACAACCGTTCCTCGGCCATCTTCGATGCTTGCGAAAACGTCTACCGCGCGCCGGATCTGGCGGTGCAGTCGCTGGCGAGCAAGATTCTTCAGCAACCGAAATTCACTCGCTGCGCCGCCTCGCCGGCGACCGTCTGCGTGGTGCTGCGCAAGCCACCGGAGTGGAGCAAAGAGAAGAAGGTCGCTTATGTGGCCAATCTGAAACTGCTGCTGCAGCGCCTGAAGAACAAAAGCAAAGTGGTCTGCGCCGTGCAAAGCGCGGTGCGCGGCAACGATGACGGCGCGTTCTACCGCGAGCTGGGCATCAACGAAGACCTGCTGTCGCTGAAGGCAACCATCGCCAAATACCAACCGGACCTGGTGATCTCGGTGCGTCTGCACGGCGCCATCGAATCGCTGCTCTCCGGCGTGCCGGCGTATCACATCAGCTACGAGCGCAAAGGTTTTGGCGCCTACCAGGACATGGGTGTCGAGGACTGGGTGATCAACGGCGGCGATATCGACGTCGACACCATCATCAACACCGTTTACGCGCCCAATGCCTTGGCGGATTTCGGCAAGCGCCTGACCGACACTTGCCGCGAGATCGAGGCGAAAACCGTGGCCATGGACGAAATCATCAAGGGTGTCGTTCGATGATATTTCGGCTGTTGCTTCGCGGCGGAGCCTTGGGCGCGAAGTTCTTGCTGGTGTTGGCCATCACCCATTACCTCGGTTACGAGGCGCTGGGTTTTTATGGCGTGGTGGTCGCGGCTTCGCTGATCGCTTCGAAGTTCTACAGCGTCGGCTTCAGTTCCGAAATCAACCGTTTGATCAGCGTCGGCGGCAGTTCGCGGCGGGTGGTCGAGAAGGTTCTGCTGCTGTATCTGGCGGTGGGGCTGTTGTTGTCGGTGCTGACGGTACTGATCTATTCGCTGTTCCAGTCGGTGGAAGCAACCGCCACGTTGATCCTGTGCGTGACGCTGGTGTTGCTCACTGAGCACCTGTCGTTCGAAATCAATTCCTTCGTGTTTTCCGCGCAGAAAGCCACCGCCGGTGCTCTGCTGTTCTTCATCAAGACCGGCCTGTGGGCGGTGTTGGCGGTGGGCGGCATGGTGCTCGGCTGGGTCGCGGGCATCGCCAGTGTGTTGTGGCTGTGGGTCGCCGCCAACGTGCTGGTGATCATTGCGGGTTACCTGATCGTGGTTGACGTGCACAAGGGCCGCGAAGCAGCGCCGCTGGACACCGCGACGGTGTGGAAGGCCGGGTTGCCGTTCTATCTCGGCACCGGTCTGATCGCCCTGAGTCAGTACGCCGAGCGCTTTCTGATCATCGACCTGGAGCCCTACGCCAGCCTCGGTAAATATGTGTACGCGTGGTCGGCGGCCAATACCTTGCAGGCATTGTCTTATGCGGTGGTGGCGGTGGTCGGCATTCCGGTGCTGGCCAAACGGTTTCAGGCCGATCAGCAGGCGTTCACGGTCAGGCAACTGTTCGTCAACAAATGGGTGATGCGCTCGCTAGTGGTCTCCGCCGTTGTGGCCGTGGCGATCTATGTGTTTTTCAATGTGCTGCTCGATTACGTCGCCAGCAGCGTGCCGCGCCCGGATAACGCGCTCCTCGCGGTGCTGATTTTTTCCTTCGCTTTGCGGGCGATTGGCGACATCGTCTGGGGCGGTTTGATTGCTTCGAAAAACAGCCGGGTGTCGCTGGCCAGCGCGGCGCTCTGTCTGCTGATTTCAGTGCCGGTCAGCTATGTGCTGATCAAGCATTACTCGATCTATGGCGCGGCGTGGGGCAATGTTTTCGCCATCGTCGTGCAACTCGGTGTGATTGCAGTGTTGACCCGTGTCACCGGCGCGAAAAAGGCTGCGCTGTCATGGGCCTGAAGCTGCCGCGCATCGAGTTTCGTGGGCGCAAATTCGATTCGTCGATTTCCTTTCTGATTCTGTTCACCGGGCTGTTTCTGTCAGTGGCGATGCCGTTGCTGGTGCCGCGTGATCCGGGTCCGGATGCGATGACGTTGTGGTCGTCGTATGCGCGTGCCGACAACTGCAATTTCTGGAACCCGTTCTCGCCGGATCGCTCGTCCTACGAGTGTTCGGCGTTCCTGCTGCGGCCCACCGGGATCAACCTGACCAATGCCTGGGCCTACGGCATGTTCTGCAATTTCTTCCTCACCGCAATTCCGGTGGTGGTGTTCCGGCGCATGCCGCTGACCATCTTCGGCACCCTGTGCCTGTGGGGCATCGTGCGCTCGTTTTTCCTTGAGAACCTGACCAAGGAAATCATCGTGTCGGTAGCGGTGTTGAGCATTCTGCTCAGCGCATTGACGCGCAAATATCGCGGCGGTTTTTTCCTCTCGGCGGTGATTTACGGTGTGCTGATCCGGCCGTACTGGATTCTGTTTTCGCTGTCGTGGGTCGGCGTCTGCGTGATGAAAAAGTACGTCTCGCGCTTCACCTTCTTTCTGATGCTGTTTCTGTTTTATCTGGCGGTGGCCATGGCCATTCAGCTGGCGCTGGGCTTTCCGGTGTCATCGATCCGCGCGAGCAACAACGAGCTGCGCACGGCGGGCGAGGAGGGCTCGAAATCGCTGATCGTCTCCTGGCTCAGCGGCAGTGACTTCGTCTCCCAGGCACTGGATTCGATGATCATTTTCTTCCGCCTGTCGTTCCCGGTTGAGCTGATTCTGCTGTCCGGGCCGGGGCAGGTGATCTTCGTTGCGCTGATGATCATGACCGCGCTGCTGCTGTTCAAGGTCATCACTTCGACCGACTACAAGGGCGCGCCGATCCAGACCAAACCCAAGGAACTGATCGCGATTCCGCTGGCGTTTCTGTTGGTGCAAGGCTTGTTCGAGCCGGACTTCGGCTCCTTTGCCCGCCACTTCTCCATGGTCGTGCCGGTGTTGTTCGTTGGCCTGGGCTTGATGCTGCGCGCGAACAAACCGGTGCAGGTCGAATCAAGAATTCTCACTTAAGGCAGGTGCTCTATGTCGAGCAAGAAAAAATCCCTGGAGATCGAAACCCTGCGCGGCCTGGCGTGCCTGCTGCTGGTGCTCTATCACGTCATCGGCCCGCTGGGCGGCGGCTTGAAGATCGACATCGGCTCGCCGTTCCGGGTCATCGCCGACTCGATGGTGTACGTGCGCATGCCGCTGTTCACCTTTATCTCCGGCTACATCTATTCGATCTACAAGATTCGCGGCAATGACTTTCCCGCGTTCTTTGCCGGCAAAGTGCGGCGGCTGATCGTGCCGCTGTTCTGCGTCGGCGTGCCGTTCTCGGTGCTGCAAGCGGTGGGTCCGGGGGTGAACAAGGACGTCGGCGTGATCGACGCGTTGTTGTCGTTCTGGGTACCGATCAACCACTTCTGGTTCCTGCAGGCGGTGTTCAGCATTTTCATCTTCGTCGGCTTGCTGGAATGGCGTGGCCTGCTGCGTTCAGCAACGCGGCTGTATGGCTTGTTTGCGTTTGCTGCGGTGTTGTTCCTGCTGCCGCCGTTGCCGCTGGATGCGTTCGGTATCAACGGTGCAATTTACCTGCTGCCGTTTTTTGTTGCAGGGATGATCGGTCAGGAAAATGTCGATGTTTTGAAGCAGCGTTTCAAAGTGATCGGGCCGCTGTTGTTTGTGCTGATCTCGCTGACGTTGCTGTACGTCGCGGCGATTGATCGTGAGCTGATTGTCGATCGCCGCAGCCTGATTGGTTTGACGGTGGGTTGCGTGTCTTGCATTGCGTTGCTGTCGAGTGACATGCGTTCGAAAGCGCTGACCTGGCTCGGTGGATATTCCTATGCGATTTTCCTTTTTCATGTTTTGTTCGCGGCGACCTCGCGGTTTGTCCTCGGGCGCCTCGGCGTGAAGGATGAGAGCTTGCTGGTGCTCGGTGGTCTGAGTTGTGGATTGCTCGGGCCGGTGCTGTTGGCGATGGTGTTCAGTCGGTTCAATTTCACCTCGGTGTTGTTCCTTGGAGAGCGGGCGGCGAAGCGGAAACCGTTGGCGCCCATCACCCCGGTGGTACAGACGCAATCCTCCCTGTAGGAGCTGACGAGTGAAACGAGGCTGCTCCTACAGTGGATTCGTGCAAGTCACACCATCCTTGTGGGAGCGAGCCTGCTCGCGAAGGGTTCATCCCGGCCAAAGGAAATATTCAATGATGCCAGTAGACGCCCCTCAAACAGTCGCCACCTCGGCCATCACGGTAGACGATGCCCGCCAGCGCTTTGCGCAGTGGCGCGACGGCAAGACCGGCAAGGTGCTGGCGGTTTCGGTGATCGGCGACAGCTACACCGCCGGGCAGGATTTCTACCTGAACAAACTGGTGCAGCGAGTGGCCGCTGAGGTGGGTTTTGCCGGCCCCGGTTACGTCGGTTTCAACCACGGCGCGGCGCTGGGCGGCACGCATTTCAAATACACCCGCAGCAGCGACAAATACTTCGGCGGCGGCTGGAAGGTTTCCGACCTGGGCCAGGCCAGCCCGGACAGTCGCACGATCAGCGGCAAGCCGGGTGCCTGGGTGCAAGTCGATGCCAGCCCTTCGCCGCGCATCGATACCACGGTCACTCAGGCGAAACTGTTGTATCTGGGCAACGGCGAATCCGATGAGTTGCGCTATCGCTGGTCGCCCGCGCAGGCCTGGCAACCGTTGAAACTCGCAGGCTCAGGCGTTCAGGAAGTCGCGCTAGCGGGCGTTCCATCAGCCGCAGACTGGTCATTCAGACTGGAAGTGGTGAAGGGCGCGCCGACGCTGTTCGGCCTGTGCCTGGGCAACGCTCAGCAGGGCGTGCGGGTGTCGAAACTGGCGGCCTCCGGCGCGGCATCGGCGGATTTCTATCACGCCGATCCGCAGTGGCAGACGCAATGGAAAGCTGTGGTGTCGAAGATTCCGGCCGACGTGTACCTGATCATGCTCGGCGGCAACGATCAGGGCTTCGGCGTCAAACCTGCGCAGTACCTGCAGAACGTTCAGGGCCTGGTGAGCATGCTGCGCGAGATCCAGCCAGCGGCGAGCATCAACCTGATCATGCGTCAGGACACTACGCGCTCCAGCGCTTATCCGATGTCGGCCTACGCGCAGGTGCTCGAACCGTGGGCGCGTGAGCAGCAGCTCGGTTTTGCCAACCTGCAATGCGCGTTCGGCCCCGACGTCAAACGCTACGCCAGCGCGATGATCGGCCCGGACAAGATTCATCCGTTGCCGGCCACAGGCGGGAAGGTGATTGCCGATTATTTTTATGGCTGGATAACTGGTACGAGTACCGGTTGCGACGACTCGCCACCATGATCGTTCCCACGCGGAGCGTGGGAACGATCAATGCTGACTGTGCCGCCGCTTTCGCGAGCAGGCTCGCTCCCACAATGGATCGGCATGACGCCCGGGTGATCAGGCGTCGTGCTTGAAGGCGTCGATGAGCCCCAGCAGTTCGTCAAGCTTGCGCGGCATCAACCGCGCATCACAACGGGTTTCAACATTAATGATGATCGCCGGGTCGTTGCAGCAGATGCGCACGCGAAAGCGCCAGTCGCTGAAGATCACTTTCAGGCCATCGCGGTCATCCATTTCCAGCGCCTGTTCGCCATACAACGCCTTCAGATGCGCGAGTAGCGGATAGGGATCACGCAGCGGCCGGCGAATATCGCCGGACGCAGGAAACACGCCGATCCGCTCCACCAGCAGAATCGTGCCCAGCCAGGTTTCGTTGGCGCTGGGCAGCGGTTGATGGCGCGACAACCAGCTCATCACCCCGAGGTTGCCCACCTCACGTTCAATCTCTGTCGAATGTTGTGCAATGTTCATGGTTGCCTGCCTGTGGGGAGAGAAAAGCCGTCTCAGCGGCCCTTGAGGTACACGTTGTCGTAGCAGAAATTGGTCGCCTGCAAGTAACCCTCGGCATCGCCGCAATCGAAGCGCAGGCCTTTGAATTTGTAGGCCAGCACGCAGCCGTTCTGCGCCTGTTTCATCAGTGCGTCGGTGATCTGGATTTCGCCGCCCTTGCCCGGTTCAGTGTCGGCAATCAGGTCGAAGATGTCCGGGGTGAGGATGTAGCGCCCGATGATCGCCAGGTTCGACGGCGCGTCCTGCGGCGCCGGTTTTTCCACCATGTTGTTGACCCGGTAGATGCCCTCGGAAATCAGCTCACCGGCAATCACGCCGTACTTGTGAGTCTGGTCGGCCGGGACTTCCTGAATGGCGACGATCGAGCAGCGAAACTTCTTGTACAGCTGGATCATCTGCGACAGCACGCCGTCGCCTTCGAGGTTCAGGCACAGGTCGTCGGCCAGCACCACGGCAAACGGCTCGTCGCCGATCAATGGGCGACCGCTTAGAATGGCGTGGCCCAGGCCTTTCATTTCCACCTGACGGGTGTAGGAGAAGGTGCAGGTGTCGATCAGCTCGCGGGTGCCGGCGAGGAATTTCTCTTTCTCGGTGCCACGAATCTGGTGCTCGAGTTCGTAGCTGATGTCGAAGTGGTCTTCCAGCGCGCGCTTGCCCCGGCCGGTGACGATGGCCATGTGTTGCAGGCCGGCGTCCCGTGCTTCTTCAACGGCGTATTCGATCAACGGCTTGTTGACGATCGGCAGCATCTCTTTCGGCATGGCTTTGGTCGCCGGCAAGAAACGCGTGCCGTAGCCGGCAGCGGGGAACAAACATTTACGAATCATAAAAGTATCCTGGACAGTCATGGAACACAGGCGACGGTTGCGCACCAGAAAGTGGCGGCAAGTTTCAATGATTATTGAAGGCTTACTTTAATACCCGAGTCAGGTTGTTGCTGGCAATTAGTTGCGCTGTTAAAAAGCGCTAATGTTATGAGATGTCGACTACTTGGTTATTAGTTATTTTTAGTCGGTATCTGTCGATAGTGATAAGTGTCCAGTGAGTGCTAATAAGTACCTGTCAAACAGTTTGACCGGCAAAAATAATTATTGCCAGTGGTTGAACTAAATTTGTTTGAGGTTGTTGTCGCCTTGTTTGTGTGAATTGCTCCGCATATCCACCAGGCATGGCTTGACACGCTACCGGGTATTTATTCAATGACGGACCGCGCTATGAAGATTCTGGTAACGGGTGGTGCCGGCTATATCGGCTCGCATACCACACTTGCATTGCTTGAAGCAGGTTATGAAGTTGTCGTTCTGGATAATCTTTGTAACAGCAGCGATGCAGCACTCCACGCCGTTGAGGCCATTTGCGGCAAAAGTGCATGGATGATTCGCGGCGATGTCTGCGATCGCGCGTTGCTGGATCGTATTTTCCGCGAACATCAGATCGACGCCGTGCTGCATTTCGCCGGGCTCAAAGCCGTGGGCGAAAGTGTGCGTAAACCGCTCGAATACTACGAAACCAACGTCGGCGGCAGCATCACCCTGTGTCAGGCGATGGCAGCGGCGGGGGTGTTCCGGCTGGTGTTCAGTTCCTCGGCAACGGTGTACGGCGAGCCCGAAGAGATGCCGATTCGCGAGGATTTTCCGACGGGCAATCCGACCAATCCCTACGGCCAGTCCAAGCTGATCGTCGAGAACGTGCTGCGCGACCTGAGCCTCGCCGAGCCGCGCTGGAGCATCGCCCTGCTGCGCTATTTCAACCCGATCGGCGCCCACGCCAGCGGGCACATGGGCGAAGACCCCAACGGCATCCCGAACAATCTGGTGCCGTATATCAGCCAGGTCGCAGTCGGCAGCCTGCGCGAGCTGTCGATCTTCGGTAACGATTACCCGACCGCCGATGGCACCGGCGTGCGCGATTACATTCATGTCGTCGATCTGGCGGATGGGCATTTGAAAGCGTTGCAGTCGATCAGCGAGCGCACCGGCATTCACACCTGGAACCTCGGCACCGGCGATGGCTACAGCGTGCTGCAAGTGCTGCATGCCTTCGAACAGGCCTGCGGGCGGCCGGTGCCGTACCGGATGATGCCGCGTCGCGCCGGTGATATTGCCGAGAGTTTTGCCGATGCTTCGAAAGCGGCGAAAGAGCTCGGCTGGAAAGCCACGCGCAACTTGCAGGACATGGTTGCCGACACTTGGCGCTGGCAATCGAATCATCCCAATGGTTATTCGCGATGATGGCCATTTAGTCCGATGTTAGTTTCAGTCAGGTTGTTAGATAACGTCGGGAAATTACACTGGCAATGCCTTTTGCAAGTCCGTAGATATAAACCTGCCGTTCGACTTTAGCAGTTGCACAGGACTGTGAAAGAACAACGGATCTTGTTCGCGCTCTTTGCGGACTTGAAAGCTACCAGCTCTGACACAGATCTGTTTTTTAACAGTTCGAATGTTAGAAAGGAGTTGTTATGAAAAAAGTGATGGCAGTTGCCCTGTTGACGATGTTGAGCAACTGGGCTGCCGCCGCTGAAGCGCCGTTGACAGCGGTAACCAATGTAGGTGGCAGTGTGGCGGCTTCGCAAGCGCCCGCGGCCAGTACTGCAATGGTTGCCAGTGCTGTAGCGGCGTCCAACAGCGGTGGCAGTGCCAACGGCGGTACCACCGGTACGACGGGTACCACCGGTACAACCGGCACGCATAACTAACAGGAACATTTGTTAGTGCAGTACAGAGTCGCCCGACGCAAGTCGGGTGACTTTGTTTTTTGGATTCGCCCTTGAATAGCGTAGTGCCATTATGACTCGTAGTGTTTATTTTTTAATGTTGGCAAGTCTCGCTTTGCAAGGTTGCATGTTTTCCCCCGGCCAGTACCTGAGCACCAGCGATATCACCCGCCAGGGTGCCAGCGAAAGCAGTCGGGTCGAGCTGATTCCGATCACCCCGAAGCTGATCGCCATGAACCGCGCCACGCAGAAGCGTGAGTCGCTGCCGGCGGAGCTGCTGGTGACGCCGGCGGAATATCGCATCGGCAACAATGACGTGCTGTACATCACCGTCTGGGATCACCCGGAGCTGACTGCCCCCTCCGGCGCGCAACAACAGATTGATGCCAACGGCCGACTGGTGCGCTCCGATGGCACGCTGTATTACCCGTTCATCAAGGAAGTCCAGGCCGCCGGCCGGACCATCCAGCAACTGCGCGCGGACATCGAACAACGCCTGTCGGCATTCATCGCCGAGCCGCAGGTCGACGTTGCAGTATTGCGCTTTGCCAGTCAGAAAGTCGTGGTCACCGGCGCCGTCACGAAGGCCGGCCCGCAAGCGATTTCGACCAATCCGCTGAGCGTGGTCGAGGCCCTCGGTTCCGCTGGCATCGACACCAATAACGCCGACTTGTCGGGCCTGCTGCTGACGCGCAACGGGCGGGTGTATCCGCTCAATCTCGACTCGCTCAATCAGCAGGATTCCGAACTGCAGAACGTCTACCTCAAGGGCGGCGATCAGCTGTATCTGCCGTACAACGACAACAAGCGCATCTACGTCATGGGCGAGGTCAACCAGCCGCGCGCGCTGAGCTTCAAGACCGCGACCATGAATCTTTCCGACGTGCTCGGTTCGGTCGGTGGCCTGAGTCAGACCAGCTCCAACGGCAACGCGGTCTATGTCATTCGCGGTGTGGAAAACCTCGACGTCGAGCCGGCGAAGATCTATCAGCTCGAAGCCGAATCACCGACCGCCATGGCGCTGGCTTCGCACTTCCAGGTGCGGCCACAGGATGTGGTCTACGTCGGCCCGGCCAACGTCACTCGCTGGAACCGTTTCATCAGCCAGTTGGTGCCGTCGGCGTCGATTGTCGGCACCGGGGCTTCGGCAGCGAAGAACTGGAGCGAATACAGCAACAACAGCAAATAAGGCCGCCCGACTGTGAACCTATTGAAAGTGGGCGTCTGCCTGATGGCGGCCTCGTTGCTGTGCGGCTGTAACCCGCTGATGAGCGCATCGCTGAACAACCTCAAGGCCGCCGTCGTCGGCCCCGACGAGGTTGATGTGACAGCGGCCGAAGTCGCTGGGGTCAACTACCCGCAACTGAAACTGACCACGCCATCCGGCTCAGGCGTGCTGGCGCTGGTGCGCGAGCGCGAAGACCTGCAATTCTGGGTCGCCTCCGGCAAGCAGGTGTTGCTGCTGCGCGATGGCCTCGCCGTGCGCAGTATCGGCCTCGGTCTGCAAGGCGACCTGGATGGCACGCGGCTGGCCGATGACTCGCCGTTCAAGCACGGTCTGCATCACGTCGCCGACGGTTTCACCACACGGCGCTGGATTGATCTGTACAAGGGCCAGGAAGTCGGCGTGATCGTCAACAGCCGCTTTTCCCGCCGTTCCACCGAGACCCTGGAGATTCTCGACAAGGCTTACTCGGTGCTGCGCGTCGATGAACAGATTGACGCGCCAGCCATCGGCCTCAGCGCGACCAACCGTTACTGGGTCGACCCGCGCGACGGTTTCATTCTGCAAAGCGAGCAACAACTGACCTCGCAATTGCGCGTCAAGCTGGTTCAGCTGACGCCTGATCGCAGGCATCTGCCGTGAAGCGCTCAAGCATTTTGGCTGCGGGTCTTTTGCTGATCGCAGGGGCGAGTCAGGCCGCCGTCACTGTGTCCGGCGACGTCGCCAATCCCGGTCCGATCGCATTGCCGCCGGGTGGACGCCTGTTCGATGTGATCAGCGAAGCAGTGCCCAATGCCGAAGGCTATTGGCTGGCGGGCGGATTGTTGCGCCAGTCGCTGGTCGAGGAACAGACACGGCTCAAGGTTGGTGTGCTGTTCGATCTCGAGGTGCTGCAGCGCATGGCGACCCTGTTTGATCGGCCAAGCCGCGCGGCACTGGCACAGCGCGTTGCTGAAGAAGTCCGGCAAATGCCAGTGACCGGACGGCAGATCGCTGACCTCGATCCGGTGGCGGTGGAAGTCGGCTTCGCCCGCAACATTCGCCTGGATGACGGCGATCGGCTGATCTATCCGAAACGGGTTGATGAAGTGCAAGTGTTGGGCGCGGTCACCGAGCCATGTCACTTGCCGTACCAGCCATTGCAGGAGGCCCGCGAGTATCTCGAAGGCTGCTCGATTCTCGACGATGCCGAGGCCGATTACCTGTGGCTGATCCAGCCCAACGGCGTGTCGCGGCGCGTCGGCATCGCGCACTGGAATCGCGAGTCCGGGCAGTTTCCGGTAGCCGGCAGCAGGATTCTGGTGCCGATAAAAAATGATGATCTAGATCCGCCTCTTCCTGAATTGAATCAGCAGTTGGCCGAATTCATTGCCACGCAGCTGGCCGAGGTGGTTCGTTGAAGTTACGTTTTGCAGCTGTGTTGTTATTGCCCTGCGGTCTGGCCCACGCCGAGCCGCGCATCACCCAGAATGACTTCGGAGGCACCGGTCTGTTGCAGACGCCGACGGCGCGCATGGCCCCGGCCGGCGAGCTGAGCGTCAACGCCAACCGCACCGACCCGTACAGCCGCTACAGCGTGTCGTTGCAGCCGCTGGACTGGCTAGAAGGTTCGTTTCGCTACACCGCGATCACCAACCGGCCCTACGGCTCGGAGGCCCTCAGCGGCAGCCAAAGCTACAAGGACAAGGCGGTCGACGCCAAGGTACGCCTGTGGCAGGAAAGCCACTGGGCGCCGGAAGTGGCGCTGGGCTTTCGAGATATCGGTGGTACCGGTTTGTTCTCCAGCGAATTCTTCGTCGCCAACAAGCGCTTCGACAATTTCGATTTCAGTGCTGGCATCGCCTGGGGCTACATCGGTAATCGCGGCGACTTCGACAACCCGCTGGGCTACGTCAGCAATCGCTTCGACACGCGCCCGGCGCTGGAAGGCACCGGCGACGTCAACTCCGGCGCGTACTTTCGTGGCAAGCCTTCACTGTTCGGTGGCGTGAGCTACCAGACGCCGTGGGATCGGCTGAGCCTGAAGCTGGAATTCGAAGGCAACGACTACAAGAACGAGCCGAAGGACAACGAGATCAAACAGGACTCGCCGATCAACCTTGGCGCGGTGTTCAAGGTGACCGATTCGATCGATCTGAGCGCTGCGTGGGAGCGGGGCAATACGGCGATGTTCGGCGTGACGTTTCACACCAATTTCGTCAGCCGCAAAGCGCCGGCCAAGACTTACGATCCGACTCCCGAACCGCTGCCGGCGAAGGCGCCGACGACCTCGATGGAACAGGTCAACTGGGCCGATGTGTCGCGGCGTTTGCAGCAGAACGCCGGGTACAAGGTCGAGCGCATCAGTCAGCGCGATTCCGAACTGATCGTCTACGGCGAGCAGCAGCGCTATTTCCATTCGTCCAAAGCCGTTGGCCGCGCGAGCCGGATTCTCGACAACAGCGTCAACAACGACATCGACTGGTTCACCGTGGTCAACAAGCGCTACGACTTGCCGCTGGAAGAAACCAGCCTGCCGCGCCAGACCTTCCGCGAAGTGATCAACAATGAAGAACCGTTGGAGTCGCTGCACCGCACTACCGAAATCAACCCGGCGATGCCGCACAACGAGAAAACCCTCTACACCGAAGCGCCGCAGCATTTCAGCTATGGCGTGGGTCTGGGCTTCAAGCAGAACGTCGGCGGCCCGGATGGTTTGCTCTATCAATTCAGTGCCGATGCGGACGCGGAATATCGCTTCAACCGCAACACTTGGTGGAGCGGTTTGCTCAGCGCCAACCTGGTCAACAACTTCGACAAATTCGTCTACGACGCGCCGAGCGGATTGCCCCGCGTGCGCACGGATTTGCGCCAGTACCTGACCACCTCAAACACGACCATGCCGTTGTTTCAGCTCAGCCATGCCGAGCAGTTGGATAAAGACCTGTACGGCATGGTGTACGGCGGCTATCTGGAATCGATGTTTGCCGGCGTCGGCGCGGAAGTGTTGTTCCGCCCGACCGGCGAGCGCTGGTCGCTGGGTGCGGATCTGAACTGGGTGCGCCAGCGTGATTTCGATCAGGGCTTTGCCTTGCGCGATTATTCGGTAGTGACCGGGCATATCACCGGCTATACCGACCTGCCGTTCGACACGCTGGCGGCGGTCAGTGTCGGTCGCTATCTGGCCGGTGATTGGGGCACGACCGTGGACATCTCGCGCGAGTTTTTCAACGGCGTACGCGTCGGTGCCTGGGCAACCATCACCACGGCCAGCAGCGCCGAATATGGCGAAGGTAGCTTCGACAAAGGCCTGTACCTGTCGATCCCGTTCGACGAGATGATGAGCATGTCGACCATGCGCCGCGCCAACCTGGTCTGGGCGCCACTGACTCGAGATGGCGGCGCCAGACTGAGCCGCAGCTATCAACTGCACTCGATGACGGATAGCCGGGAAGGGGACATGTTCTATCGCAACTTCGAGAAGATTACCGAGTAGGCGCTGGTCTGTGGGAGCGAGCCTGCTCGCGAATGGTCCGGCACATCCAATATCTCCAGTGCCTGACACACCGCTTTCGCGAGCAGGCTCGCTCCCACAGTTGATCGGCGTCACGCCACACATCCAGGTCATCACCCGAATCCCTGTGGGAGCGAGCCTGCTCGCGATAGCTTCGTGTCAGCCGACATCGTCATTGACTGACCCACCGCCATCGCGAGCAGGCTCACTCCTACAAGGTTTGTGCCGGTAGTCGATACTGGTTACCAAAATCCCGCCCACAAAAAAGGGGACTTTCGTCCCCTTGTGATCTGCAGCGCTGAACCTCAGTAAATATCCTTCGACAACAACGTAAACGGCGTCTTCACGAGGATCTTCAGATCCAGCCACAACGACCAGCTGTTGATGTACTGCAGGTCGATCTCGACACGCTTTTGCATCTTGTCGATGGTGTCGGTCTCACCCCGGCAGCCGCTGATCTGTGCCAGGCCAGTGATGCCCGGTTTGATTCGGTGACGCGCCATGTAAGCGAGGATCTTGCCCGAGTAGTAATTGTTGTGCGCCACCGCATGCGGCCGTGGCCCCACCAGCGCCATGTGCCCCTGCAACACGTTGAACAACTGCGGCAACTCATCCAGGGAAGTGCGGCGAATAAAACGGCCTACTGCGGTGATGCGCGAGTCATTACGGCTGGCCTGTTTCACTTCACGGTCATCGTGGACACGCATCGAGCGGAATTTCCAGACCTTGATCACCTTGCCGTTCCAGCCATGGCGGTCCTGCTTGAAAAACACCGGGCCGGGCGAGTTGATTTTCACCGCCAGAGCGATGATCAACAGCAGCGGACTGAGCGCGATGATCGCCAGGAATGCCACGGTTTTCTCCACCAGACTCTTGCTCAGGGCAGCGGTCGGGCGGCTGGTCAGCGGGCTTTCGTTCAGGTAAATCGCCGGCAGGCCGTCCACGACTTTCACCGAGTGGTTGAGCAGGGTCAGGCTGTTCAAGTCCGGCACCCACACCACATCGACGTTGGCGCCGAGCAAATCGACATACATCGCTTCGATTTTCGCGGCTTCGCACAGGGGCAGGGTGATGTACAAACGACGGATGTCGTGGGCCTCGATCAGCTCAAGCAACTCGTCCTGAGCACCAACGATACGCGGTGCATCGGAGCCGAGAGCGGGCTTGTCTCCGTTGCTGACCAGCCCGATCAGCGGCAGGTTTTCCAGTTGGCTGAGTTTTTTCGCCAGGCCCAACGCCAGTTCGCCGGTGCCGACAATCAGCGTCCGGTGTTCGCTTTTACGCGAACGCTGGTAGAACTTGGAAAACGCATGCAGCGGCGCGTAGAGGAACGCCTGACCGAGGAAGCCGTACACCGCCCAGCTGAGAATCACCTGACGGGAAAACAGCTCATCGGCCTGGCAGACAAACGCGATGCACGCCAGCGCGGCCATGGTCATCGACCAGCCCATGAACAAGCGGCCGAGGCCGGTCAGGTAGTTGTCGCGTTTGCGATAAACGCCGCTGAATGTGTAAGCCGGCACCGAAGCCAGGACGGCGAGGGTGGCGCACATTCGGTAGTAGAACGCGACGGTGCCGGTGTGCTGTTCAGCGAGAATGAACAGCAGCGTCACAACGAAAGCCTGTGCCAGCGCCCATTGGCCCCAAAAGGTCAGTCCCTTGAGGCCCGTGCTTCGATTAATACTGAGAGAAAGATCCATACGATATCCCCAAAAGACGTCCATTCAGGTTTCAACAGTTGAAAGCCGAGTTGTTATGCAGACTTATTGTTTTTGTTTTAGCGAGTGTCTTGAGGTAACAACATCGAGAGCCGAACTGTCGTCAGCCAATAGACTAAGTTATTGCCGGGAATGGTGTCTGACGAGTTCTAACAAGATGGCACAATGCCAACTTTTTAATAATTAAATAGATGGCTGTTAGAAAAGGTCGTAGAGCGGGGGATGAAAAGGCGAGGGGGTATTTGTTACTGTTGCAGGGTGGAGGCAGGGAAGCTTTTATTGAATCAGGGAGGGAAAACCAGACAGAGTGCTCTTCTTGTTGTTGTAGTCGCACTTTATATCTGTTTGTCTCGGTTTTAGTGGCGCCGGTGATTACGCTACGACTTCCTGGATCAGGCAATATCCGCGATTTCTTACGGCTCGGAACAATCGCTCGCCATTACTCGCACTCTTGAACTTGTCCTGCAATCGGCTCAGGCACATTTCCAGGCCACGGTATTGCTCGGGTTCCCGACCAATGCTGATGATCAGGTCATCACGACTGACCACGCGCTCTTCATGGCTCAGCATTTTCCTGACCAGAGCGGTTTCCAGGCCAGTCAGGCTGATCGCAACATTGTCCTTGAGCAACACGCCTTGTTCATCGTCGAGATGCCAAGTATCGCTGCAAGGTTCAGTGCTGTCGCTGACATTGGAGATATGAGCGCGTTCTGCACTGCGGGTCGGGAAGCTTTGAAACGGATTGTCTGTTTGCGCGGCTCGCCATTCATTTTCAAGAGTGGCCAGTATGCGTTGAGTATCATGTTCGATACTGCGCGCAACGTTCTTTCGACTTAGGCTCGGGTAACTGAACTCCATGACCATCGGGGCGGAAGAGGGCGAAGCAACACCTTCAACAAACATTTGTGCCTGCGACGTGCCAAACGAATTGAAACGCTCACTGGACAAGATGCTTTCCAGTTCACGTTGCGACGTTGTGCTGTGCGTCACAACAACAAAATATTTTCTGGGGAGGGTTGTACTCGTTTCCATGTCTCTCTCCTAAATACACACCAAAATTGGCTAAAAGATAAATCGGCAGGCGAGCAATGACTTCCTCGGAAGTAATCGTAGGCAGGGTTCTGGCCGAAAATGGCCATCGATAAATTCCACTCGATCTGCTGCTATGTTATGGAGTTTTATTGTTATGTGGCGTGATGCCGTGCTCATTCAAGTGCTTGAGTTTTAATAAGTATGAGGCGCAATTGAAACGATATGGCTGCATCAGACGATCCTTCGTACGTATGCAAAAGGGAAGACTGCCCGAGACTCAGGCAGTCGATATCAGGCCCCGCATCAGGCGATAGCCGTAGCCGCGGATGCTCTGAATCGCGTTTGTACCATACATGTCCTTGATTTTTCCACGCAAGCGACTGATTGATTTTTCCAGTGCCCGAGGATCGTAGAAATTGCTGTTGAGGCCCATGATGCTGGCGATTTCATCATGACTCAGAATGTGATTGCCGGTGTGCGCAAAGGCTTCGAGAATCTTCATTTCGGCGAAAGAGATATCCAGTTTGCGCCGACTGTCCATCAGGCAGATTCGCGTCGGATCAAGCGTGAGATTGATATCTCGTTGCCAGTCTTCGCTGTTGAAGAACTCCGCGAGCAAGTCTTCGCTGTCATCGCTCAATGTGTTGAGCTTGATACAGGCATCCGCCCCGGCGAGGAAATATTTGATCTTGTTGACGGCACCGCGGCCGGTGACAATTGCGCAAATAAGCGGCTTCAAGTTGTCATCGCGCAGGTTCTGCACCAGGGCCAGATTTTCTTCGATAGCTTGTGGATTATCGATGATGACGAAAATGGCGCGGTAGGAACCGATGTAACCGTGCTGCTTATATGAACTAGTGAAAGCACCTGTTTCCAGGGTCATATCGGGCTGCACGTGCTTTGCGATCAGCGATCTCAAATGATCAGCCACACCCAGTGTACGACCCAGAGCAAGAACACCGGATTCATCATTTGTCGGGCGCGGACTTCTCGTCGCCAAGTTCCCTGAGAGCATCATGCGTTGACTCGAATTAGGTGCTGACATCGGGATGTTAAAGCACCGGTTCTTATCTGTGACTGACAATTGGTAACATTTGCGCGGATTTTAGACGTGTCTCCCGAGATTTCTAATAATAACTAAGCTTTTCAGGCTTTTAGTTGATTTTCTCGGGCTTGTGAACTAATGGATAAGTGATGGCTATATGCAATGGTGCCACTATTTTGAGCTTATGGCGATGGCTTTGTCTATGTCCTTTTGCCACTGATTGGCCATGTCAACAATGTGTGAAGTTGATCACACTTCATATCTGAACTGAAATATTTTTAGTAATAGATGTAAATTTTTTCCGTTTAGTTCGTCGGCCGACGATTACTAACAGCTCTTGAGTCTAACTCTGCATAAACCCTATTCTTCCGGATCGGCGAATCGCTGTATGCATTACTTCAGATACTCAACCCCTGAGTGTTATTGAACCGGTCGCTCACCCTGAGTGCTCTGACGGAGGATTAATGGATTTCTGGACCCTTTTCCAGGTATTGATATTGGGCGCGGTAGAAGGCTTGACCGAGTTCTTGCCCATCTCGAGTACCGGCCACCAGATTATTGTCGCCGACCTGCTCGAGTTTGGCGGCGAACGCGCCATGGCGTTCAACATCATTATTCAACTGGGGGCCATTCTGGCTGTGGTCTGGGAATTTCGTCCGAAGATCTTCGAAATCGTCAAAGGCCTGCCCACCGAGCGCAACGCGCAACGTTTCACCCTTAATCTGCTGATCGCGTTTTTCCCGGCCGTTATCCTCGGCGTGTTATTCGCCGACGCGATTCATGAATACCTGTTCAACCCGATCACCGTTGCGGTGGCCCTGGTTGTTGGCGGCATCGTCATGTTGTGGGCCGAACAGCGCAGCCATGTTGTCAGCGTCGAACATGTCGACGACATGCGCTGGTCCCACGCGTTGAAGGTCGGTTTCGTACAATGCCTGGCAATGATTCCCGGCACCTCGCGCTCCGGCTCGACCATCATCGGCGGGCTGCTCTTCGGCCTTTCGCGCAAAGCCGCCACCGAGTTCTCGTTCTTCCTCGCCATGCCGACCATGGTTGGTGCCGCCGTTTATTCCGGCTACAAATACCGCGACCTGTTCCAACCCAACGACCTGCCAGTCTTCGCCCTCGGCTTCGTCACCGCGTTCATCTTCGCCATGATCGCCGTGCGTGGCCTGCTGAAATTTATCGCCAACCACAGCTATGCCGCGTTCGCGTGGTACCGGATCGGTTTTGGTTTGTTGATTCTGGCAACCTGGCTGTTTGGCTGGGTCAACTGGACCGCCGCAGCGGCCGCCTGATCACTGCGCGCTGATCAACGCCGCCACGGCGAGATCGTTTAACGTCGAATCCGACGACTCCTGACGAAAGCGCTGCAAGGCCGAGGTGAAATACGCGGCTTGCAGCATGCCGTCGCTGGCCAGATAGAGTCGCGCGTCTTCTTGCTCCTCGGCAGAGTAAACACGCTTGTGACTGTCGGTCGTTTCCTGGCTAGACGAAATAGGTGCGAGGATCAAAGACACCAAAGTGAAGCCGGAAAGCTGCGTCACCTCCCACGGCGTATCGGTACGGCCCATGCAAAAGCCATCGCAGTGCGCATAAACGTTGGAAGTGAAGCTGAACAAAGCGAGGAGGGTGAAACGCTTGAAACCTGAAAAAATAAACGCGGGCATAAACAAAAGACATCCTGTCAGTACATCAAAATACCGGGCAACGCTCATGCGCCGCCCGCACACTCAAACCATCAATCAACGACCTTCAAGCAACTCAGCCGCCTGATCCAGCAACGCCAACGGATCCTTGGCCTTGTGAATATCCACCGACAACAACTGACGAAACTTGCGCGCCCCCGGGAACCCGGTGCCCAGGCCCAGCACATGCCGCGTGATGTGATGCATCGCGCCACCGGCCAGCAGATGTTCGGCGATATACGGCCGCAATTGCGCCAGCGCCTCAGCCCGACTGATCACCGGCGCGGTACTGCCGAACAGTTGCTGATCCACCTCCGCCAGTAAATACGGATTGTGATAAGCCTCACGCCCGAGCATCACGCCATCGAAGGTCTGCAAATGCTCATGGCAGGCTTCCATGGTCTTGATCCCGCCGTTCAGCACAATCTCCAGCTCCGGAAAATCCGCCTTCAACTGCGCCGCGACGTCATAACGCAACGGCGGAATGTCACGATTCTCCTTCGGCGACAACCCCTCCAGAATCGCAATCCGCGCATGCACGGTAAAACTCGTGCACCCGGCATCGCGCACGGTGCCGACGAATTCACACAGCTCAGCGTAACTGTCCCGACCGTTGATGCCGATGCGATGCTTCACCGTTACCGGAATCGACACCGCATCACGCATCGCCTTCACACAATCGGCCACCAACTGCGGATGCCCCATCAGGCACGCGCCGATCATGTTGTTTTGCACACGATCACTCGGGCAGCCGACGTTCAGGTTCACCTCGTCGTAGCCGTGTTCCTCGGCCATGCGCGCGCAGGCGGCGAGATCCAACGGAACACTACCGCCGAGCTGCAAGGCGAGCGGGTGCTCGGCTTCGTTGTGGCGGAGGAAACGCTCGTGATCGCCGTTGAGCAGCGCGCCGGTGGTGACCATTTCGGTGTAGAGCAGGGCGTTCTTCGACAGGAGGCGTAGGAAGTACCGGCAGTGGCGGTCCGTCCAATCCATCATGGGTGCCACACTGAAGCGGCGAGACGGCTCAGGCATGGATTTTACTGGGCTGAAGCTCTGATTCTGGACCATTTTACTCAACGTGTTTTCGGCGTGCTTTTGGGCGTTTTCAAGGGTGTTCAGCATCTGGTTGGTACGATGTACCAATTCGAAGCCAATGCGTACCACTTTCGTTTATGGCAGCTGTCAGGACATGAAAACTGGCGGATGGCAGCATGCGCTACACCGCATCCGGCGGAATGGAGTGCAAGTCTACCAAGACAGCCACATTTTCGCCCCGGAAACGGACTACGCGATCTGGATTGCTGGCAGAGGATCTTGATAGCTCCAGCAACTTCATCGAGCAGGTGCTCCGGCGTCAGATGGGGATTGCCTCTATTGAGTCCCGTGCTTGCGCGAGGCCACGACCGGTAGGCGTATTGCCATTCCCACCTGGTAAAGGATTGAGTCGCCAAGCGTTTGAATGCGCATTTTCAGCCCCCGTTTCACGCCGATAGCGATGTGCCACAAATCATGATGGCAATGCGTCATCACGTCGCTCAAAAAGTTCAACGATTATACAAAAATATAAAGTTGTACAAGTTTTCGCAAAATTAATAGCATCCCTTCAGACACCTTTGCTGAAACGATAAATCCAGCCTGCATATGCTCTGTTGCGACGTGATGGCTTTGTCTGCCGGTGCTCGCGTCGGGTTGTTTTCGACGCTTCAACAGCATCGGCATTTGCATTTCAGGGACCGCTGGAGCGTCCCGTACTACGCCCTGGATGACGACCCCCGAATGTCTGGACGGTGACTGTGGTTACCGGAGATCAATTTTTTTGTGCCTGGCGTTTCGCGTCAGGACGTTTGAGGCTGAATATGGCAGTAGCATCGAATTTCCTCGGTGACATCAAAGTTTCCCGCAAGCTGGGAACCGGCTTCGGCATTCTTCTGCTGGCCGTTTTGGCGGTTGCCTTCATTGGCTATAACAGCAACAGCGTGCTGGTTGATCGCTTGAGTACGACGCGTCTGATCGGCACGTTGAATGACGCTACGCAAAATATGCGTCTGTCCGAGAAACAGTACGAAGCCGCCGCTGACGCAGCCTTCGCCGAGTCCTATAACGCGCAGTTGAATGTCTTGCAGGGCCTTGTGGGCAAGGCGCTGGACACCTTGACCCGCGCTGAAAACCAGCAAGCCTTGAAGGCTTTGCAAACCACGATTGTTGCCTACGACCAGAAGGTCAAACGGCTGATCGCTGCCGATCAATCGACCACCGATGCGCTGAAACCGCTGACGGCGCTGTCGGACAAGTACGCGCAAACTTTTGCCGGCATGCTTGAAGGCACCACGACCAGAGCACTGGCGTCTGCCGATGGTGAACGCGTTCGGGAGCTGCGTACGGTGGCCGACTTGCGCAATGGCATGACCACGTTTCGCCTGATGTTGCGTCGTTACATCGCGGTGCCCAACGACGTGAACAAAAAACTGCTGATGGAAACCATCGATAGCTTCTTGAGTGATATCAGCAAGGCGCGCACCAGCCTGCCGACGGCGCTGTCGAGCCAACTGGAAGAAGCCCACGCCGGCATGCGGCGTTATCGCGAAGTACTGGTGGAAGTGGCCGGGCTATTTGAGCAGAAGCAGAACATGCGCGAGCAGGTCGACCAGGAAAGCAAGGCGATGGACAAGATCATGAGTGGCCTGATGGACACCCAGCAGCGCCTTGCACATGAGGATCAGCATTCGGCTTTTATTCAGATGGCGGTATTGACTGCGCTGGCGCTGGTGATCGGGCTGTTGGCTTCGGTGGTCATCTCGCGCCAGATTACTGCGCCGCTGGCGCTGACGGTTGATCTGGCGCGACGGATTGCCAAAGGCGACCTGACGGTCCAGGCCAGGTCTGCGCGCAAAGATGAGTTGGGCGATCTGCAAAATGCGATGCAGGAGATGGCGCAGAACCTGAACACGCTGGTGCAAGGTATCGGCAATGGCGTCACGCAGATTTCCACTTCTGCGGAAAAGCTCTCGGCCATGAGCGAGCAGACCAGCGCAGGTGTACGTCAGCAAAAAAGTGAAGTGGATCAAGTTGCCACGGCGATGCACGAAATGGCTTCGACGGTGCAGGAAGTTGCGCGTAACACCACCGATGCCTCCGCTGCCGCGACCCTCGCCGATCAGCAGGCGCGCCACGGCAGCACGGTGGTCAAGCAGGCGACGGTGCAGATCAGCGAACTTGCCATGGCCATTGAAGAGTTGGGCGGTGCGATGAACGTGCTGACTCAGGACAGCGAGCAGATCGGCAAAGTCATCGATGTGATCAAAGCCGTCGCCGAGCAGACCAATCTGCTCGCGTTGAACGCCGCTATCGAAGCCGCACGGGCGGGTGAGCAGGGACGTGGCTTTGCTGTGGTGGCAGACGAAGTGCGCTCGTTGGCACAGCGCACGCAGGACTCGACCAAGGAAATTGAAGCGCTGATCGTTACCCTGCAACAAGGCACGCAAGCGGCCGCGACGCTGATGACCTCAAGCCGCGAGCGCACCCTCGATACGGTGGTACTGGCGCAGAAGGCCGAATTGGCGATTACCGAGATCAATCAGTCCATCGGTACGATCCAGGAGGTGAGTCTGCAGATCTCGGCCGCCGCCGAGCAGCAAAGTGCCGTGGCCGACGAAATCAACCGCAGCATTGTCAGTGTGCGTGATGTGGCTGACCAGTCGGCTGTCGCCAGCGAAGAAAGTGCGGCGGCGACGATCGAATTGGCGTCCCTAGGGCAGGACCTGCAGCGAATGACCGCGCATTTCCGCACCTGACCATTTAACGTCGAGCACGCGGCGCCTTTGAATATTCAGGCGCCGCAGGGCTGCAGTTGTTGCCTGGTTTGCAGATGACGCAATCCTGCAACTGTTCATTTATCACCATGGAAGGTTACAACCCGTTATCAGGGGTGTCATGACCGACTTTCCAAAATCATTCGCGTCTCCCGGTGGCTGCCAGGGCTGTAGGAACAAAGGTGTGCCAGAGATGGATTTCGCCTTCGCTTTCCAGCCCATTGTGGATCTGCGCGATCAAACGACGTTTGCCCATGAAGCGTTGGTTCGCGGCGTAAACGGTGAAGGCGCCTTGTCTGTCCTGGAACAGGTGGACGATCAGAACCGATACCGATTCGATCAACTGTGTCGAGTGCGGGCGATTTCCACGGCGGCTGACTTGGGCATGACGCAGTACCTGTCGATCAACTTTCTGCCGAATGCCGTTTACCGGCCGGAGATGTGTATTCGCAGCACGCTGGAAGCGGCGCGCACATACGGCTTTCCGCTGGAGCGGCTGATCTTCGAGGCTGTGGAAGGCGAGCACGTTGAAAGCAACAAACACTTGATGAATATCTTGCGTGAGTATCGTGAGTTTGGTTTCAAGACGGCCATCGACGACTTTGGCGCAGGCTATTCCGGCCTTAATTTGTTGGCGGATTTTCAACCGGACCTGATCAAGCTGGATATGGCGCTGATCCGCAATATTCACCGTGACCGCGTACGCCAGACGATCGTGCGCAACGTGGTGAACATGTGTAGAGAGTTGGGCGTGGAAGTGATCGCCGAGGGCATAGAAGAGGCCGAGGAAAGAGACTTTCTCGCCGATTGCGGCATCTATCTGATGCAGGGCTACTGGTTCGCCAGGCCCGCCTTCAAATCATTGGCGCAGATCTCGACGAGTGCGTGGCAGGGGAGATCATCCAATCCGCGATCTTGTGCAAAACATTGATCACCACCAACACTGGCTGCCGTGGATGCCCTGCGCCTGAATGCCGGTTGTTCTGCGGTCACGGGTTGCGTCGGGTTTCCAGCAGCGTAAATAGCCCCATGCCTGCCAGCATCGCCAATACGAAAACGATTGCCTGCCAGTGGCCCGTCAACAGGATGGTCACTGCCGGGCCAGGGCAGATGCCGGCTATCCCCCAACCGACCCCGAACAGCAGGCTGCCACCAACCAGACGTCGGTCCAGCTCTTTTCGGGCGGGTAGTTGCATGGGATTGCCCAGTACCGATTTGCGTTGCCGGCGTGCCCAGGTCAGCGGGCCGATAGCGGTGGCAATGGCGCCCACCATGACCAATGCCAGCGAGGGATCCCAGGCCCCGGCCACGTCGAGGAACGCCAGGACTTTCGTCGGATTGGCCATGCCCGCCAGAAGTAATCCGACGCCGAACAGCAGGCCGGCCAGGAATGCATTGAGTTTGAGCACGTTCAAACTCCCGTCAGATGGCGCAGGACAAATACGGTGAAGAACCCGCTGAGCATAAAGCAGGCAGTGGCGAGCATCGAACGTGGCGAAAGGCGCGATATGCCGCAAACGCCATGGCCGCTGGTGCAACCTGAGCCGTAGCGTGTGCCAAGCCCTACGAATAACCCTGCGAGAATCAGCCCTGACCAGTCGCTCTGGAACTCGATCGGCGGTAACGCCTTGAACAATCCCCACAGCAGTGGCGCGACCAGCAGGCCAAGGATGAACAGGGCTTTCTCGCTGGCGCCTTCACGGTTGCGTTGCAGCAGGCTGCCGATCAGGCCGCTGATGCCGGCAATACGCCCATTGCCGACCACGAACAGACTCGCGGCCAGGCCGATCAGCGCGCCGCCGGCGAGGGAAGACCAAGGCGTGAAATTGAGCCAGTCGACATTCATGGGACGCCTCAAGCGCAGTAGCGGTGGATGTGCGGTATGCCTCTCGGCAGAAGCGAACGTGTCGCTGTGATTTCAGTGTAGGCCTTGTCTGCTTTTTGAATCACGGCTGCCACTTTTCTCCAACGCGCGCATTGAGCGAACGGTTCCCTCAATGCGCGCGTCCGCCGGGTTCCGTGGCTTACTGCGGCACCGCAATCCACTCACTCAACGTCTGCTGATACTTGCCAGTAACCTTGCTCAAATGCAGCCACTGATCGACATACAGTTTCCAGCTGATGTCGTCGCGCGGCAGCAGATAAGCCTTCTCGCCGTATTGCATGTATTGATGCGGATTCACCGCGCACAACCCCGGTTTGAGTTTCTGCTGATACAGCGCTTCCGAGGCGTCGGTGATCATCACGTCGGCTTTGTTGTCGAGCAGTTGCTGGAAGATCGTCACGTTGTCGTGCAGGGCCAGTTGCGCTCTGGGCAGGAAGGCGTGAACGAAAGCTTCGTTGGTGCCGCCGGCAGGTTCCACCAGGCGCACGTTGGGCTGGTTGATCTGGTCGATGGTCTGGTATTTGGACTGGTCGGCGCAGCGCACCAGCGGGATTTTGCCGTCGGTGTCGAGGGTGTTGCTGAAGTAGGCTTTTTTCTGCCGTTCGAGGGTGACCGAGATGCCGCCCATGCCAATGTCGCATTTGCCGGCCTGCATGTCGGGCATCAAGGTTTTCCAGGTGGTCTGCACCCATTGCACCTTGACGCCGAGGCTGTCGGCCAGGGAGCGGGCCATGCTGATGTCGATGCCTTCGAAGTCGCCGTCGCTGCGCTTGAAGGTGTAGGGCTTGTAGTCGCCGGTGGTGCAGACACGCAACTGGCCTTGTTGCTGGATGCTGTCGAGGTGGGACGTGGCGGGGTCGGCGTGAGCGCCAGTCGCCAGGGTCAGCAGGCCGCCGAGGATCATCGTGCTTTTTAGTGTTGTCATTGAGATCGGGCTTCTGAAAGGGAAGGTGGCCCAGTGTAGTGAAAGCCTTCCACGGGTGTCATCCCGGGTCCGGACTCAATGTGCCGAGCCACGCCACCAGCGCCACGATCAACAGGGCAAGGGCCAGCTCCATCACCACACTGCGCCGCAGCGCGTTCGCGGCGATGAGGTGCTGGCCGTCGCGCAGCGATCGTTGCAGTGACGGTCCAAGATGAAAGCGGTTCAACGCAGCCAGCACCAGCATCACGGCAAACGCCAGCACCTTGATCGTCAGCAGCTGCCCGTAGGTCCCGAACAGCACTCCGTCGAGCCTTGGGCCGACGATGAAAAGATAATTCATCACGCCGGTGACCAACACCGTCAGCACGATCACAGCGCCCACCCATTCGAAGCGTTTCACTGCATCGGCTATCAAGCGAAGGCGTGTATCACCGATCCGCCCGCTCACCATCAACACCAGCGCCAGCAAGGCACCCAACCACGCTCCCGCCGCAAGCAGGTGCAAGATGTCGCTGAGAAAGTGCCAAAACCGCAGCCATCCTTCGTCCATTGCGCCATGCCCGCTCCATGCCTGCGAAGCGAGGGCAATGGCGCCTGCCAACGACGCTGGCCACAGACCCGGTCGGATCACCACGATGGCCAGTGCTGTCATCCGCAGTGCCCACGCCAGGCCGACGTCCGTTTCCAACACCATCATCTGCAGGTGCGGCCACAACGCCGCGAGCTGTGTTTCGCCACTCATGGCGCGGGTCATCAGCACCAGCCCGGCCACTGACAGCAATGCCCCTGTCACTGCCATGCCCCGCAATAACCGACGGAACCGTAGCAACGTGTTGAAGCTGTACAAGCCAAACAACGCCAGCCCGAACAACAGCAGCAAATCGATATACAAGGCGAACCGCAGGATGATGTTGAGCAGGTCCGCCATTGTTCACTTCACTTTGAACGTGACGTTACCGGTGATCGGGTGCGTGTCGGCGGACACCGCACGCCACTGCACCTGATAGGTGCCGGCAGGCAGCGGGGCGAGCGGGGTGATCAGCATGGTTTTCGGATCGCTGCTGGCGCTGACTTTGGCTTTCATCGGCATCGGCGAGTGAGCCATGCCACCCATTTCGGTCATTACCAGTTTGGCCCCGGAGAATTGCGTGACCAGGTTCTCGGAAAAGTGCAGCTCGATCCTGCCCGGCGCGGCGCCTTCCGCGCCTTCGGCTGGCGTTGACGAAAGCAGTTTCGGATGGGCCTGGGCGAGGGTGCTCAGGAGCAATCCGCTGGCGAATATCAGGGGCAGGGTCAATGTGCGCATGCAAGGTCTCCGATTTGTTTTTTTAGAAGAATTCAGAACCACAGCCTGACGCCTAGGACGAGGCGCGCCTCACTGCGATCCTCGTCTTCTTCGCGGGCGTAGTCGGCGGTGTTGCCGTAAGTGCGATTCCACGTCACGCCGATATAAGGCGCGAATTCGCGGCGGATTTCATAACGCAACCGCAGGCCCGCCTCGGTATTGGACAACCCTGAGCCGATGCCTCGCTGCGGATCGTTCTTACCGTAGATATTCAGTTCAGCGGTCGGCTGCAGGATCAGTCGATTGGTCAGCAGGATGTCGTAGTCGCCCTCCAGGCGTACCGCACTCTGGCCGCCCTCGCCAAGGAAAGCCGTGGCTTCGGCCTCGAAGTTGTACAGCGCCATGCCTTGCACGCCGAACGCGGCCCAGGTTTGCGGTGCGCCGGGTTTAAAGTCCTGACGCACGCCGCTGACCACGTCCCACCATGGTGAAATCGCGTGGCCCCATAGCGCTTGAATTTCCGCGTCTTCAGTCTTGCCGTTGTTGCGCTCGCCTTCAGAGCGCAGCCACAGCCGATCGGTATCCCCACCGATCCAGCCGGACAGGTCCCAGGCCAAAGCGCTGCCGTCATCGGCGTTCTGCCATTCGAGTTTGTCGGCAAGAAAGTAACTGTTTATAACGCTGTCATGCACCTGATGACCGCCGGGGCTGGTGAACACCGCAGCGCGGTCGGCGTCGGTCACGGGCGGAATCGGCGTGCGGCTTTCGCTCGGCGCGGCGGGCTGCATCATGCCGTCGTCCATGCTTTGCATTGCCGAATGATCCATCCCGGGCATCTGGCTGTGATCCATACCGTGCATGTCGTCGGCGGCCATGGCTGAGGTGCCGGCGAGCAGCAGCGGAAACACGCTGAGTCGAGTCATGATGGACCTCTTCATTCTTCCACCCGCACTTCGCGGAACATGCCCGTTTCCATGTGATAAAGCAGATGACAGTGATAGGCCCAGCGGCCGAGGGCGTCGGCGGTGACGCGATAGCTGCGGCGGCTGCCGGGCGGCATGTCGATGGTATGTTTGCGCACCTGAAAGTTGCCGTTTTCGTCTTCCAGATCGCTCCACATCCCGTGAAGGTGGATCGGGTGGGTCATCATGGTGTCGTTGACCAGCACCAAGCGGATGCGCTCGCCGTATTTCAGCCGTAAAGGCTCGGCATTGGAGAATTTGATGCCGTTGAACGACCAGGCGAATTTCTCCATGTGGCCGGTCAGGTGCAGCTCTATCGTGCGGCCCGGATCGCGGCCGTCCGGGTCCTCGAAGGTGCTGCGCAGGTCGGCGTAGGTCAGCACTCGGCGGCCGTTGTTGCGCAGGCCGAGGCCTGGGTCGTCAAGCTTTGGCGCGGTGATCATGGCCTGCATGTCCACCAGCGGATTGTTGTTTTCACTGTCGGGATGGGCTTGCATCGGGCCCATGGCGGAGTGATCCATGGTGCTCATGTCCATGCTGCCGTGATCCATGCCGCCCATGCCCATGTCGTCCATGCTCACCAACGGACGCGGATCCAGCGCCGGCACTGCTGCCGACATGCCGGCGCGTGTGGCGAGAGTGCCACGGGCGTAGCCAGTGCGATCCATCGCTTGAGCGAAGAGGGTATAGGCCTCGCTTTCAGGTTCGACGATCACGTCATAGGTCTCGGCCACTGCGATACGCAGTTCATCGACGCTGACCGGTTTGACGTACAGGCCATCGGCAGCCACCACCGTCATCTTCAGTCCCGGAATGCGCACATCGAAATAGGTCATGGCCGAGCCGTTGATCAGGCGCAGGCGCAGTTTTTCGCCGGGACGGAACAGCCAGGTGAAGTTGTCATCGGGGGCCTGGCCGTTGATCAAAAAGGTATACGTGGCGCCACTGACGTCGGCAATGTCGGTGGGATTCATGTTCATTTGCGCCCACATCTTGCGATCGGCGACCGTGGCGCCCCAGCCTTTTTCACTGACATCGTCGATAAAATCGCCGACGGTGCGTTTGTGGAAGTTGTAGTAGTCGGACTGTTTTTTCAGGGTCTTAATCAGGCTGGCCGGGTCTTCGTCGGTCCAGTCGCTGAGCATCACCACGTAGTCGCGATCGTACTGGAACGGCTCCGGCTCTTTGGCCTCAATGACCAGCGGCCCGTAGACGCCGGCCTGCTCCTGTAAGCCGGAATGGCTGTGATACCAGTAGGTGCCGTGCTGCCGGACCTTGAATTGGTAGACATACACGCCGCCCGGTTCAATGCCGTGGAAGCTCAGGCCCGGTACGCCGTCCATGTTCGCCGGCAGGAGAATGCCGTGCCAGTGAATCGAGGTGTCAGCCGTGAGCCGGTTTCGCACCCGCAGCGTCACTGTATCGCCTTCGCGCCAGCGCAACAGCGGGCCGGGCAGGCTGCCGTTGATGGTCATCGCCGTGCGTGCGGAACCCGTGAAATTGACCGGAGTTTCGCCGATGAACAACTCGAATTCGTTGCCGCTCAGTTCGTTGAGGGGGGCGGCGCCGTTCAGCGCCCAGACCGGTGTACGCCACAGCCCGAGGCCTGCGAGCACGCTGCCAGCGGCCAGGCCTTTGACAAAGGTACGTCTTGTTGGAGTGGAAGGCATGCGCTGGAAATCCCCGTCTGACTCATGACAGAGAGACTAGCCAGCCTCAGCTTTCAGTTGGCTGAGGCGAACATTACAGTTTTGTCAGTTGACTCGGACGCCTTACAGGCCCAGCCCTTGCTGCACCACTTGCAGCAGATTGTTTTCCGTCAGCGCAATCGCATCCAGCTCCTGGCCGGTCTCGATAGTCTGCAACCACCAATGGCTTTCGCCATGCTCGTCAACCGTGCGCAGCAACGACTGATCGCGCCCCGGTACCTTGATCTCGACACGTCCGCAACCATCCTCGGTAAACCGCGCAATCGGATCGAACGTAAGGCTGTGATGATTAGCCTCGATCACCAACTGGTCTATGGCGTAGTCGTGGCTTTCACCATCCGGCGAACTTTCGCAAACGTGCGTAGGATTTCGCCGAATCTTCAGTCCTACTTCGGTGACTGGTTGCAGCCAGCCCTCAATGCGGTGGTACAAGTCGTACACCTGAGCAGGCCAGCAATCGATTTCCAGCACCGCATCAGCCTGGGTGTGCCGTGTCTGCTTGAGTCTGGCGGCGAGTTCGTCTGCTTTACTCATGTCGGTTCCCTTGTTGGATGTCTGCCTGTTCAGCGTAGACCTTTGCACGGCGCAGGGCCTTGCCTTGCGTCATGCGCTTGCAATACAAGCGTGTCGAAATCAGCACTGGCCAGGTCTGGCCAACAACGAAAACCACGGACGCAGGCGTCCCAAGGAACGGGTTAATGAAAAAGCTGTTTACAATTCTGGCGCTGATCGCGCTGACGGCCGGTAGCATCGGCACGAGTTCGGCGCGTCAGCCGGCGTCGAACAAAGCGCAGGCCGAATCGGTGGCGGGGGTGTTCGACTACTACCTGCTGGCGCTGTCCTGGTCACCGACTTTTTGTCTGACGCACAAGGACGATGCGCAGTGCACCGGCAAGGGTTATGGTTTTGTCCTGCACGGTTTGTGGCCGCAATACGCCAAGGGCGGCTGGCCGCAATCCTGTCCGCCGCTGACCAGGCTGTCGGCGGCAGAAACCAGCAAGGGCCTGACGATGTACCCGACGAAAAAACTCCTTGATCACGAATGGTCCAAGCACGGTACCTGCAGCGGTCTTGGCGCAATGGGTTATCTGGACAAGTCCGATCAGGCCCTCGGCGCGGTGAAGATTCCGCAGGCGTTACAGCCGTTCGGCTCGACGTCGTACTACTTCGAAGCGCAAGAGATTGTCGATCTGTTTCGCAAGGCCAATCCGGGTATTCCCGAGGATGGAATTGCGGTGATTTGCAGCGGCCCGCAGCTGTCGGAAGTGCGGGTGTGCATGGACAAGGATCTGCAGTTCGGCGCGTGTGGCAAAGGGGTGAAGACGCAGTGTCGGGCGGGGGATATTCGGGTGCCGCCGGTACGGTGAGCCATCCGTAATGAGCCAGGAAAAACAGGCGCTCCCGTGAGCGCCTGTTTTTTTGGTCTGAGGATTTGGAAATGTGAATATGAATACGAACCACGCTACTACTCAAACACCATGAACATCCCCACCGCCGACCTGCTCCGCGAAATCAACAAACCCGAATAAGGATCCCCGGGGGGTTCAGGCAAATCCCCCCGCATCCACCCCCAATTCTCCACGCAAAAACTCCACCAGCCCCCGCTGCAAGTCGCTCAACACTCCCTCGCGGCTGACCAGCGCCAGTTCCGTCGGCGCCAACTCCGGCAGATCCCTACACACCTCGTACTCTGGCAATACCGCCGAAACCGGTAACACCGAAATCCCTAATCCAGACGCCACCGCCGCTTGAATTCCGGTCAGGCTGTGGCTGCCGAACGCCACTCGCCATGGTCGCTGCGCCACATCGAGCAGGCGAATAGCCCGCTGTCGGTACAGACAGCCCTGCGGAAACAGTGCCAGCGGTAGCACACCGCTGGAGGTGTCGAACTCGGTGCCTTTGACCCATACCAGTCGTTCCGGCCAGGTAGCCCATGCCGGGCCGCTGTCGGGTTCGCGTTTGATCAGGGCAATGTCGATGTCGCCGGCGTCGAGGCGTTGGCGCAGGTCGAGGCTCATGCCGCTGATGGTTTCCAGGCGCGCCTGCGGATGGTTGCGGGTGAAGCCGGCGAGGATCAGGGCCATGCGCCGGGCGTCGAAGTCTTCCGGCATGCCGATGCGCAGCACTTCCAGGTCGACGTCACTGGCCAGCGCTTGCGTGGCTTCGGCGGACAGCGCCAGCAACCGGCGCGCATAGTGGATCAGCAGTTCGCCGTGTTCGGTGACCGCGACGTTCACTCCGGTGCGGTCGCGCAGGAGTAGCGGGTGGCCGACCAGATCTTCGAGTTTGCGCACCTGCTGGCTGACCGTCGATTGGGTGCGGTGCACACGTTCGGCAGCACGGGTGAAGCTGCCTTCGTCGACCACGCAGACAAAGGTTTTCAGCAATTCCAGATCCAGCATGGCGGCGCTCCTGATAGTTGATTTGCGAATGACAATCGCGTGTTTATTTAATTTAACACTATCACCGCGCGCTCATAAGCTGAAGTCCTCACTGTGGAGGAATCGACCGATGACCTTAAACAACACGCCGCGCCCGCACTGGCTGACCTTCGATTGCTACGGCACGCTGATTCAGTGGGATGAAGGCCTGAAAGCCGTGGTCGAAAAAATGCTCAGCGACAAGGGCGAGCACGCAGTCGACGCCGCTAAGTTGATCGAAGTCTACGACCGTCACGAGCACCGTCTCGAACAAACACCGCCGCACCGTTCCTTTCGCGAACTGAGCACACTCGGCCTGCAACTGGCGCTGGCAGAACTGGGCTTGCCGAGCCAGTCCGAGGACAGTCAGCGTCTGGCGGCGGCCATCCCGAACATGCCGCCATTTGCCGAAGTGGTCGACACCCTCGCGCAGCTCAAAGCCTTGGGCTTCAAGCTGTGCATCGTCTCAAACACCGACGACGACATCATCGCCGGTAACGTCGCGCAACTCGGCGGCCATATCGACCGGGTGATTACCGCGCAACAGGCCGGTGCCTACAAACCGGCGCCGCGCCTGTTCGACTACGCTCATGAGCAATTGGGCGTGACCCGGGATGAAGTGGTGCACATCTGCGCCAGCCCCATGCTCGATCACACGGCGGCGCGGGACATGGGTTTTCGTTGCGTGTGGATCGATCGCGGCACGGGTCGTCAGTTGTTGCCGGACTATCGCCCCGACGCGATCCTCTCCAGCCTCGATCAAGTGCTGCCGCTGTTCAAATCCCTCGGCTGGACCTAAGGAGAATTGCCATGGCTCATATCTTGAGCGGCACTGGCAAAGCCAGACCAAGCGCAACGCTGCACCTGGACACCGAGGCGATCACCACCGCCCGCAACGAACTCGCTGCGTGCTTTCAACTGGCAGCCCTGCATGGGCTGGAGGAGGGCATCTGCAATCACTTTTCGGCGATGCTGCCGGGGCATGATGATCTGTTTCTGGTCAATCCATACGGCTACGCTTTTTCGGAAGTGACCGCGCAGAATCTGCTGGTCTGCGACTTCGCTGGCAACGTGGTCGATGGCGAAGGCGAGCCCGAGGCGACGGCGTTCTACATCCACGCGCGCCTGCACAAACAACTGCCACGGGTAAAAGTCGCTTTCCATACGCACATGCCGCACGCCACCGCGTTGTGCCTGTTGCAAGGCCCGCCGCTGCTGTGGCTGGGGCAGACTGCGCTGAAGTTCTACGGACGGACGGCGGTGGACGAGGATTACAACGGTCTCGCGCTGGACGCATCCGAAGGCGACCGCATCGCCAGCGTCATGGGCGATGCCGACATTCTCTTTCTGAAAAACCACGGTGTGATTGTCGCTGCGCCGAGCATTGCCGAAGCCTGGGACGATCTGTATTACCTGGAACGCGCCGCGCAGGTGCAACTGCTGGCACTGGCCACTCAGCGCGAATTGAAACCGGTGCCCCATGCGATTGCGCAGCGCGCCTATGAACAAATGCGTGAAGGCGATGCGCAAAGTGCCCGCGCGCACCTGACCAGCGCGATGCGGCGGCTGGCCCTGCACAACTGATTAACCGTAAAGAAGCAATCGTAAATAAATCGACGAAAAGCGATCATCCAAACTCGCGAGGCGCCGATAACTGGGCGGGAGGCGGGCGTTTGCCCGGTACATCCCGGTGGGCTACGCTCACATATACAAGGGTTTCGGGCTCGCGCCCCTGTCGTACCTGCCCAGGACATGCTTTTGCCAATCCCCAATCACGATCCGCATCAGGCCCCCGGCACGCTCAAGCGCCTGCCGCTACGCAAAGCGGCGGTGCTGTTTATCGTTGCGGTGAGCCTGTGCCTGTGTGGTCTGCTGTACCTGCAACTGGAGCAGTCGCGGCGTCAGGATCTGGCAGTGGCGAAGATGGCTTCGGGCAACCTGACCCGGGCCATGGCGCAGCAGGCCGAGGACACTGTGCGGGCGGCGGATCTGGTGATGACCAGCCTGGTCGACTGGATTCAGGACGATGGTTATGGAGCGGCGCAGCGCCCTCGGTTACAGCGGATCTTCGCCCGCCGCGCGCAGCAACTGGATCAGTTGCATGGCATCTTTCTCTTCGATCGCGAAGGGCAGTGGGTCATTACTTCGTTCGCCGATCTGCCTCGCGGCAATGGCGTGGCCGATCGCGACTATTTCAAGTTCCATCAGCAGAATGCGTCGACCGTTGCGCGCATTGGTCCGGCGATTCGCAGCCGCGAAAACGGCGAGTGGATCATTCCGATTTCCAGACGCGTCAACGACCAGCTCGGCAATTTTCAGGGCGTGCTGATGGCCGGCATCCGCATGTCGTACTTCGATCAGTTCTTCAAAAGCTTCAGCCTCGATGACAGCGGCATCATGTTTCTGGCGCTGACCGACGGCACCTTGCTGGCGCGACGGCCCTTTGATGAGTCGCTGATCAACACCTCGGTGGCCCACGGCGAGATCTATCAAACCTTGCTGCCGAACGCTAACGCGGGCACGGCGATGCTCAATTCCGTGGTCGACGGTGTGACCCGCTTGTATGGCTATCGCCAGCTGGCCTCGTATCCGCTGGTGGTCTCTGCGGCGACGTCGCAAGACACGATTCTGCAGGGCTGGTATGACCGCGCCTTTCAGTCCAGCGTGATTGTCGCGCTTGTGATTCTCGGGGTTGGCCTGTTCGGCTGGGTGTTCATTCATCAGGTGCGCGACGGCGAACGTATCGAGAAAAACCTGCGCAAGGCGCAACTGGCGCTGGAGCAGATCGCCACCCACGACAGCCTGACCGGGTTGGCCAATCGGCGCTTGTTCGAGCGCTCGCTGGACATCGAATTTGCCCGGGGCGCGCGCCAGGTCAGTCCGGTCAGCCTGATCATGCTTGATATCGATTTCTTCAAGCGCTACAACGACGCTTACGGACATGTCGCCGGCGACCAATGCCTGGCGCAGGTGGCGCAAGTGGTGAAGGCCTGCTGCCAGCGCAAGTCGGATCTGGCGGTGCGTTATGGCGGCGAAGAGTTTGCCGTGCTGTTGCCGGACACGGACATCAACGGCGCGCTGGCGATAGCCGGGCAGATTCGCCGCAGCGTGATCGACAAGCACATCATCCACAGCGGCTCGCCGACCGGTTATCTCACCGTGAGCCTGGGCTGTTATTCATTCATTCCGCATGGCAACGACAGCCCGCAGGTGTTTATCCAGCGCGCGGACGCGGCGTTGTATGAGGCGAAAAATGCCGGGCGCAATCGCGCGGCGGTGTTTACAGCTGAAGAGGGTTTTGCCGAGCTGATGCGTTCGGATCGCTGATTTTTTCAATCAACAGACGTCAGAAGTGGGAGCGAGCCTGCTCGCGAATCGGTGTGTCAGCTTGCATCAAGGTTGGCTGACAGACCGCTTTCGCGAGCAGGCTCGCTCCCACATTGGGTCCTGATGTAAGCAGGACTATCTGGGATGGCTCTTGTTCGTTCAGCTGCCCGTGCCACCGCCCGCACCACCCGTGCCGCCGCCGGCCGAACCGGTCCCGCCACCCGCGCCGGAACCCGAACCGCTGGCGCCGCCATTGGTGCCCGTTCCAGTGCCCATGCCCGAACCAGTTCCTGTCCCTGTCCCTGTCCCGGTTCCTGTGCCAGTTCCGTTATTGGTTCCACCAGAATTGCTGTCAACGGAAGGCGAGCCCGGCGTGCTGTCTGGCGGCATGGTTGAACTGCTGGCGCCGCCGGACTTGGTGCCCGTCGCATCGGTGCTGTCATTGGCAGCGAAGCTGGCGGCGGATGCCGTGGCGAGCAGGCCGGCCAACAATAACGAAGTGAATTTGCGCGTCATCATGGTACGTCTCCTGATAAAGGGGATTACCTGATATTGGTCAGGCGCACTGAAACCTTGGTGCCCGTCGAGTGACGAGCGGTCAGTCGCCGCGCCAAGTGGCCTACCGTTCTTCTGCAATATTGGCTATTTGCCGAACCACCCCCGGGGACTAACGTAGCCACACATTCAATCGCTACCCCGGAGCCCACCATGCAACCTCGTGCCGATTTCTACACCGCTTCCCCCGATGCCATGAAAGCGATGATGGCGCTGGAAAATGCCGTCTCGAAACTGTCGCTGGAAAAGAGCCTGCTCGAACTGGTCAAGCTGCGCTCTTCACAGATCAACGGCTGCGCATTCTGCATCGACATGCACACCGCCGACGCGATCAAGGACGGCGAAACCCCGCGTCGTCTGTTCGCCGTGACAGCATGGCGGGAAGCGCCGTTCTTCAGCGAGCGTGAACGTGCCGCACTGCTGTGGACCGAGTCGCTGACGCAACTGAGCCTGACCCACGCGCCGGACGAAGACTATGAAGTCGTCGCTGCGCAGTTTTCGCCGAAGGAACTGGTTGACCTGACGGTGGCGATCAACACCATCAACGGCTGGAATCGCCTGGCAGTGGGCTTCCGCAAACTGCCGCAGGCCTGAGACATTCACGCTTTTACCTTGTGGGAGCGAGCCTGCTCGCGAAGGCGACGTGTCAGTCACCATCATCGTTGCTGACATACCGCATTCGCGAGCAGGCTCGCTCCCACAGGGTCCTATTCAATGCCCATCGGAGCTCGGCGTCGTCGGTGCTTGCACCTTGCGCATCAAGAACACCATCACAGCGTGCATTGCTTTGTATTAATACGAAGCATTACTATTCACGCCCCTTTCTCACCACGCCGCCCATCCCCCATGCGCTCCCGCAGATCCGGCTTTTTCGAGCATTACGAAGAGTTGATCGGCACCTGGACTCGTCGCCTGCGCAATCGCGCGCAGGCCGAGGATCTGGCGCACGACACCTTTGTGCGGGTGCTCGAGGCGGATTCGGCGGCGGTGCAGCAGCCGCGTGCGTATTTGCATCAGACCGCACGCAATATCGCCGTTGACGGTTATCGGCGTGAGGACCGGCGGGGCGTCATGGAGTCGGAGGCGGTCGATGACAGTGCATCGTCGGCGGGCGATCCGGAGCATTACATGCACGCGATCCAGTTGGCCGACTCCATCGAACTCGCGCTCACCGAGCTGCCGCTCAACTGCCGCAAGATCTTTGTCTGGCAGAAGATCGAAGGCCTGACGCAGGCAGAAATCGCCGAACGCCTGGGGCTGTCCAAGAACATGGTCGAAAAGTATATGATCCGCACCCTGCGCCATCTGCGTGAGCGGCTGGATGGCTTGCAGTCATGATGACGTGTGACGTCGAAAAGATCGCAGCCTTCGGCAGCTCCTACAGGGGGGCGTGCCTGGTCTCAACCTCAGCCGGACAGAATATTCCATGATGGAGACGAGAGATTGCGCCTGTGGGCAAGCGGCGGTGCGTGACGAGGCGGCGGCATGGTTCGTGCGATTGCAGGAGCCGAATGTCAGCGTCGAGCAACGGCAGCGCTTCGAGGCCTGGCTGAACGAGCATCCGCAGCACCGTGCAGAATTCCAGCTGCTACAGGACTTGTGGGCGGCTGCTGATCTGCTGCCGACGTCGCGTCTGCAGGCCCTTGCCGAAACTCCGCCAGCTCGCCGCCAACGTCGGCCGATGCTGCGTTATGCCGTCGCCGCGAGTGTTCTGGCCGTGGCGCTGGGGCTTGGCCTGTTCAGCGGGCTGAATCATCCAGGCGGTTACCGCGCTGAATTCGCCACGGCGCCGGGCGAGCGCAAACATGTGGCGTTGCCGGACGGTTCGGTGATCGATCTGAACAGTCGCAGCCGCTTGCAGGTGCGTTATGAGCAGGATCGACGGGTGATCGAATTGAGCGCGGGCGAGGCGATGTTCAGCGTTGAACACGACGCCTCGCGTCCGTTTATTGTCGAAGCCGGCAGCGGCAAGGTCACGGTTACCGGCACGCGTTTCGATGTGCGCCGCAATGCCACGCAGACCCGCGTGGCGGTGGAGCAGGGCACGGTGAAGGTACAGGGAAGTGCTGCCCCGGACAACGAGTTCATCAACCTCACCGCAGGCCTCGGCACGGCGGTCGATGCCCAAGGCAAAGTCCTGCCGGCCTACGCGGTCAACCCGGCGCAGCTGACCGCGTGGCGCAACGGCAAACTGGTGTTCAACAACGCCAGCCTCAGCGAAGTAGCGGCAGAAGTATCGCGCTATCGCGACAAGCCGCTGACCGTAACCCAGCCGAACGTAGCCAGCCTGCGCCTGACCAGCGTGTTCAAATCCGACGACACCGACGCCTTGCTCAAAGCCTTGCCGAGCATCCTGCCGGTGACGGTGCGCACCCTTGCCGATGGCAGTCAGGAAATAATTTCCAGATAGCATTCAGGTTTTTTCGCCGTTCATCGTCTTCCTGTTCAACTGCAACTGGTTTGCATTAACAGCCGCACAATCTTGCGATCCACAGGACTCCGTACGACGTGAACATCACCACAACCCACAATAAAAAATCCCCTTGGTTGCCACTGGCTCTCGCGCTGGCAGTCAGCGCCGCGATGCCGTTGGCGTTTGCCGCTGAAGCCATTCATATCCGCGCGCAACCGCTAGGCCAAGCCTTGAGCGAACTGGGCCAGCAAACCTCGCTGCAGGTGTTTTTCAGCCCTGAGCTGGTGGCCGGCAAACAAGCTCCGGCGGTGGACGGCGACCTCGCGCCAGAGCAGGCGCTGCGGCAGTTGCTGCAGGGCAGCGGCCTCGATTATCAGATCAATGAAGGCTCGGTGACGCTCGCCCCGGCCGCCACTTCCGCAGCCAGCAACGGCCCGCTGGAACTGGGTGTGACCGACATCAAAGTGGTCGGCGACTGGCTCGGTGACGCGGACGCTGCGGTGGTGCAGAACCACCCCGGCGCACGCACGGTGATTCGCCGCGAAGCGATGGTCGAGCAGGGCGCGATGAACGTCAGCGACGTGCTCAAGCGCGTGCCTGGCGTGCAGGTGCAGGACTCCAATGGCACCGGCGGCAGTGATATTTCCCTCAACGTCGGCGTGCGCGGTCTGACTTCGCGCCTGTCGCCACGCTCGACTGTTTTGATCGATGGCGTGCCAGCGGCGTTCGCGCCTTACGGCCAGCCGCAACTGTCGATGGCGCCGATTTCCTCGGGCAACCTCGACAGCATCGACGTCGTGCGTGGCGCCGGTTCCGTGCGCTACGGGCCGCAAAACGTCGGCGGCGTGATCAACTTCGTGACCCGCGCGATTCCGGAGAAAACCACCGGCGAAATCGGCACCACCCTGGAAACCACGCAGCACGGCGGCTGGAAACACATCGACACCGCATTTCTTGGCGGCACCGCCGACAACGGCATGGGCGTCGCGCTGCTGTACTCCGGCGTCAACGGTCACGGTTATCGCGAGCGCAACAACGGCAATGACATCGACGACGTGCTGCTCAAGACGCATTGGGCGCCGACCGATAAGGACGATTTCAGCCTCAACTTCCACTACTACGACGCCAGTGCCGACATGCCGGGTGGCCTGACGCAGCGTCAGTACGACGACAAACCGTACGAATCGGTGCGTGATTACGACCAGTTCACAGGCCGGCGCAAAGACGTGTCGTTCAAGTGGATCCGCCAGATCGACGAGCGCACCCAGGCAGAAATTCTCACCTATTACACCGACAGCTTTCGCGGCAGTACCATCGCCGCGCGCGATCAGCGCACCCTCAGCTCGTACCCGCGTTCCTATTACACCCTGGGCATCGAGCCGCGCGTGTCGCGGGTGTTCGATGTCGGCCCGACCACTCAGGAAGTCAGCGTCGGTTATCGCTATCTGAAAGAGGCCATGCACGAAGAGTCGAGTCGTCTGGCGCTGGTCAACAATCAGCCAGTGGTCACGCCGACTTCCGACGGCCATGTATTCCAAGATCGCACCGGTGGCACCGAGGCCAATTCGGTGTATGTCGACAACAAGATCGACGTCGGCAACTGGACCATCACCCCGGGCATTCGCTTCGAACACATCAGCACCGATTGGCACGACCGCGCCGTGCTCGACACCGCTGTCCGGCCGGTCCAGGAGAAAAACCGCAGCATCGAAAGCAATGAGCCGCTGCCGGCGCTGAGCGTGATGTATCACCTGTCCGATGCCTGGAAGCTGTTCGCTAATTACGAAACCTCGTTCGGCAGCCTGCAGTATTTCCAGCTCGGCCAGGGCGGTTCGGGTGACAGCACCGCCAACGGTCTGGAGCCGGAAAAGGCCAAGACCTACGAGATCGGCACGCGTTACAACGATGATGTCTGGGGCGGCGAGGTGACGCTGTTCTACATCGATTTCGATGACGAACTGCAATACATCAGCAACGACGTCGGCTGGACCAACCTCGGCGCGACCAAGCACCAGGGCATTGAAGCCTCGGTGCATTACGACATGGCCGCACTCGACCCGCGCCTCGATGGCCTGACCGCCAACGCCGGGCTCACCTACACCCGCGCCACTTATGAAGGCGAGATCCCCGGCTTCAAGGGCCGCGATCTGCCGTTCTATTCGCGGCAGGTTGCGACAGTCGGTTTGCGTTACGACATCAACCGCTGGACCTGGAACATCGACGGCTTTGCCCAATCGAAACAGCGTTCGCCGGGCACCGGTGTGAATGCGGATGGCAGCTTCAATGGCAACTACATCACCGAAGGCACAGCAGACGGGCAGTACGGCGACATCCCGGGTTACGTGACCTGGAACGTGCGCGGCGGTTATGACTTTGGTCCGCAGGTGTCGAACCTGAAGCTCGGCGCCGGGGTGAAGAACGTCTTCGACAAGCAATACTTCACCCGCTCCAGCGACAACAACTCGGGGATGTATGTCGGCGCACCGCGCACGTTCTTCGTGCAGGCCAGCGTAGGCTTCTGATAGAGCGCGGTGCCTTCTTCGCGAGCAGGCTCGCTCCCACATGGACCACTGAAACCCTGTGGGAGCGAGCCTGCTCGCGAAGCTTTCAGACCTTGAGGACTTTGCCGCCAATCGCCACAGCCACCAGCAACACTGCCATCAGTCCAAAGGCAAAACTCAGGCTGCTGGCATGGGCGACAAAACCGATTACTGCCGGCCCGGCGAGAATCCCGGCATAACCGAGCGTGGTAATTGCCGGTACCGCGATGCTCTCCGGCATCACCGTCTGCTTGCCCACCGCCGTGTACAGCACCGGCACGATGTTCGAGCAACCGGCGCCGACCAGCGCATAACCGAGCAGCGCCGCTTGCCAGCTCGGCGCGAAGGTGGCGAGAAACAGTCCCGCCGCCGCCAACAGACCGCCGAACAGAATGATCCGCGTAGCCCCCAGCTTGCGCACTATGCGATCACCAAGCAGACGGCCGACGGTCATGGTCAGGGCAAACGCTGCGTAACCCATTCCCGCATAAGCCGTGTCGATCCCGCGTTCCTGAGCGAGGAACACTGCGCTCCAGTCCAGCGCCGCGCCTTCGGTGAGGAACACGATGAAGCACATGCCGCCGATAAACAGCACGATGCCATGGGGAATGGCGAACGCCGGGCCGGAGCTTTCGCTGCCGTAGGGCAACATGTGCGGCACGCACTTGAGCAAGGCGCCGATCAGCAAAACCACTACCACCAGCATCGCCGCCAGCGGTGTCAGGCCGAGGCCGAGCAGGGCGCTGACACCCGCCGCACCGACGATGCCGCCGAGGCTGAACAGGCCGTGAAACCCCGACATCATGTGCTTGCCGCTGGCGCGCTCGACGATCACTGCTTGCAGGTTCACCGTCGAATCCACCGTGCCGAGGCCGGCGCCGAACATGAACAGCGTGGCGATCAGCGCCGGGATCGATGACACCGTCGCCAGCAACGGCAGCGCCGCGCAGATCAGCAAGGTGCCGCCGGTGGCCACACGTCGGCAACCAAAACGCGTGGCGAGAATCCCCGCCAGCGGCATCGCCAGAATCGAGCCGACACCCAGGCACAGCAGCAGTAATCCCAGCGTGCCCTCATCCAGCCCGGCCCGCGCCTTGGCATACGGCACCAGCGGCGCCCAGGCGGCGATGCCGAGGCCAGCGATGAAAAAAGCGACGCGGGTGGACATCTGTTGCAGACGTCCGGGGACGAAGGTGTCTTGGGGGTTGAGGCTGGTCATATCGATCCTTGGCAAAAAAACAACTGCATCCCGAGTGACATTCTGACGGCGTTGAGGTTCGATCTCAGGCCTTTCGGGGCATAACGGTGAACATCCTACCCTGTGGGAGCGAGCCTGCTCGCGAAAGCGGTGGGTCAAATATGGAATTGTCGACTGACGCACCGCCTTCGCGAGCAGGCTCGCTCCCACACTGAGTTGCGGTTTACAGTCGGATTTTCGCCAGCATGGAATACGGGAACAAGGCATGACGAGCTTCTACGACGCACGCGGCAATATCTACGCCGTGGTCTCACCCCAAGCCTTGCGCGAGGCCGGGATTGCTTTGCCGGCCAGCGCCGCCGAGTGCGCCGGGTCTCGGCAGCAATGGAGCGAAGCCGCCATCGCCCTGTGCTGCGATTGGCCGGAAGGCCAGCGTCCGGCCAACGGCAAACCCCACCGCAGTGACGGCCTGCTGATCGGCCCGTTTCAGGCATCTGCGCCGTTCGATGTGCTGATCGTCAACACCGACGGCAGTCTCGCCGAGCGCAGCGGTAACGGCCTGACGATTTTTTCTCAGGCATTGACCGAGCAAGGCTTGATGGCGGAGCAGGGCGCCATGCTGCGCGTTCATCACGACAAAGGCGAAGCGCTGGAAACCGCGGTGACACCGGCCCAAGTCGAAGGCGTGCGCGGTTTCTGGCTCGACCTCGGTCAGCCCAAATTTGGCCCGGAGGTTGTGGGTGCGCATACGGTTGAAAGCGTTCAGTTCAACAATCGCGACGTCAGCCATGTCCAGCCCCTGGCGGAACTCGATCCTGACTGGAGCCACAGCCAATTCGTCCGTATCGGCAATCCGCATTGCGTGACGCTGCTAAGCGATCCGGCCATGTTGCCGAGTAACGAGCAGATGCTTGAATCACTGCTGAACGAAAGGCTGACGGCAATTGCCTATGCCATGCCCACCGGTGCCGGCAATCCCTGCCCGGCGGGCGTCAATCTGCAATGGGCCGCGCTGGCGTCGCCGCAGCAAATCCTCGCCCGGGTATTCGAACGTGGCGAAGGACCAACCGCGTCATCCGGCACCAGCGCCAGTGCGGTCGCGTGTGCCGCGTGGCGGGTGGGTTGGGTCGAGGCGGGAAAAGTGCGGGTGGTCATGCCGGGTGGCACCGCACCGGTTTTGCTTGAGGTTTCGCAAGGGGAATTGCTGCGCGTCAGATTGTTTGGCACGGCGCGGTTGGCGGGTTGATTCGGCCGACGCCATCGCTGGCAAGCCAGGCTCCCACAGGGTTTTGCATGAGGGCCCAATCATGTGCTCAACACAAAACCTGTGGGAGCCTGGCTTGCCAGCGATGAGGCCATCAGCCCCAGCGCAATCTCAACTGAACTCCACCACCGGCATCTGCCGCTTCATCAACACCTTGCCGCCGCGAATCGAATACAGCGGCAGGCCTTGGCTGCGGATCACTTCGTAGTCGCTGTCCGCCGAGAGAATCAGCAGGTTCGCCGGGCGGCCCTGTTCGAGGCCGTAGCGCTCGCCCAGGTGCATGGCTTTGGCGCTGTTGTCGGTGACCAGATCCAGCGCGCTTTGCAGGTTGCGATAACCGAGCATGTGGCAGATGTGCAAACCCGCTTCAAGCACGCGCAGGATGTTGCCGTTGCCCAGCGGATACCACGGGTCGACGATCGAATCCTGACCGAAACACACGTTCATGCCGGCTTCGAGCAGTTCGTTGACGCGGGTCACGCCCCGGCGTTTCGGGAAGTTGTCGAAACGTCCTTGCAGATGAATGCTTTCGGTCGGGCAGGAAACAAAGCTGATGCCGGAATGGCCGAGCAGGCGGAACAGTTTGGCGCAGTAGGCATTGTCATAAGAACCCATCGCCGTGGTGTGGCTGGCGGTGACGCGGGCGCCCATGTCGCGGCTGCGCGCTTCTTCGGCAAGCACTTCGAGGAAACGTGAATGCGGATCGTCAGTCTCGTCGCAGTGCACGTCGACCAGGCAGCCGGTACGCTCGGCCAGGTCCATGAGGAACTTCACCGAGCTGACGCCCTGATCGCGGGTGTACTCGAAATGCGGAATGCCGCCGACCACGTCAGCGCCCATACGGATCGCTTCTTCCATCAGCTCGCGACCGTTGCGGAACGACTCGATGCCTTCCTGCGGGAACGCGACGATTTGCAGGTCGATCAAGTGACGGCTTTCCTCACGGACTTCGAGCATGGCTTTGAGCGCGGTGAGTTGCGGGTCGGTGACGTCGACGTGGGTGCGCACGTGCTGAATGCCGTGGGCGGCCAGCGTCTGAATGGTCTTCTTGGCGCGGGTCTTGGTGTCTTCTTCGGTGATGGTGACCTTGCGCTCGCCCCAGCATTCAATGCCTTCGAACAGCGTGCCGCTCATGTTCCAGCGCGGCTCGCCGGCGGTGAGGGTGGCGTCGAGGTGGATGTGCGGCTCGACGAAGGGCGGCACCACCAGATTGCCGCCGGCATCGAGGTCATCCGCGCCGAGGGTCGGCGCTTCGGTCTGACGGGCGATGCTGTGGATCAGTCCGTCTTCGAGGTGCAATTCGTGCAGGCCTTCCTGGTTGCGCAGGCGGGCGTTGATGATGTGCATCAGGCAAATCCTTTTTATAGGTCTTGTAGTGGTGCGCTGACGCGACGGGCGCCCAGCACACCGGTGACGATGACATACGTTAGCGCGGCAGCGGCGATCCCTACCAGCGGCGCGACCCAGGGCGAGCTGAATGCAGCGACGGTTCCGACCCCGTAGGCCCCGAGGCCCGGCCAGTTGAACGCTGGCAACCGTGCGTCGGCCAGACGCGGATAGTGCCCGCGCCAGCGGTAGAAGAAGTCAGCCATGATCACCCCGCCAATCGGCGGAATCACCGTGCCGAGCAGGATGAGATACGGCACCAGCATGTCGTACATGCCCAGCAGGGCGAGCAGAGTGCCGATCACCGCGCCACCGAGGGTCACGGTCTTGCGCCGCCCGGTGCGCAGCAGGTTGCAGCCGGCGACGGCGAAGTTGTAGATGGTGTTGTCCTGAGTGCTCCAGATGTTCAGCAACAGCATGGCCATCGCGGCCATGGCGAAGCCCTGCAACAGCAGCACTTCAACCACGTCCGGTTGCTGATAGACGATCGCGCCATATGCGCCGATCAGCACCATCAGGCCGTTGCCGATGAAAAAACCGATCAGGCTGGCCAGCACTGCCACCTTTGCCGAGCGGGAAAATCGCGTCCAGTTGGTGGCTTGCGTTGCGCCGCTGACGAAGGTGCCGAACACCAGCGTGATCGCTGTCGACCAGTCCAGAGAACCGCTCGGCACCACGCTGAGCAAGCCTTCGAAGCCACCGACTTTCACGGTCGCTGCCCACATCGACAGCATCAGCAGCAACATCATCGCCGGCACCGCGATGTACGAGAGAATTTCCAGTCCGCGATAACCGATGTACGCCGTGGCGCAGAAGCCGAGGCCGAACAGCACCATCAGGACCAGCACGGTGCTTTCATCGAGATTGAAATACTTGCCGATCACCACCGCCGCCGTCGCCGTGCCCCACGCGTACCAGCCAATCTGGGTGAAGCCGAGAATCAGCTCGCTGAGCTTGCTGCCGACTTCGCCAAAACAGAAGCGGCCCATCAGTACCGAATTGAGGCCGCTCTTGAAGGCGATGTAACCCAGCCCTGCGGCGTAAAGGCCCAGCAGCAGATTGCCAACAATGATCACCGCCATCATCTCGGCGAAACCGAACGCGACCCCGAGCTTGCCGCCGGCAAACATGGTCGCAGTGAAAAACGTGAAGCCCAGTAACACCATCGCCGTCGAGGCCAGGCCTTTGCGCGCGTGCATGGGGACTTCACTGAGCGGGTAATCGTTGCCGGAGGCGTTCTGCGTCATGGGGCAGTCCTTGCTGGAAGGGGAAGACGCAGAAGGGTTGCAGCGGTCGTGCCAAACGCGGTCGGGCCAGGTATGTATAGACGACACGGCGAAGTCAGGCGCGAAAACGGTGCACCCGAACACACTGAAGCCCAATGTAGATACTCTGTTCACGGTCAAGCTTTTTGGGTGTGTTTATCGCTAAAAAGCTTGGCTGTACTGAAGTCTTCGCTTGCCCGCATGCAGGCCCATAGTCCGGTCAGGTATTTGCGCATGACTGCGACAATAGCCTGCATCTTCCTCTTTCCTCGAGCCACCAAGGCTTCGTAAAACGCTTTCACATTTGGGTCGCAACGTATG
>NZ_FYDP01000006.1:0-358854 GCF_900187595.1 Pseudomonas sp. Irchel 3F6
CATCCCGAACTCAGCAGTGAAACGATGCATCGCCGATGGTAGTGTGGGGTTTCCCCATGTGAGAGTAGGTCATCGTCAAGATTAAATTCCGAAACCCCAATTGCGAAAGCAGTTGGGGTTTTGTTTTGCCTGCGAGAAAGTTTTTCAGAGCTATGGCGAACAAAATTGCACAGTTATTTTCGAAGCAGAACACTAGAATAGCCCCATCTTTATCGGAGCCAGAGCCTGTATGTCAGAATCGGTTGACGCCCCCGGGCTGTCAGATTTACCGCTGGAAGACTTGATAGCCTGCCACGAGTGCGACCTGCTGATGCGCAAGCCGACACTTGCCCATGGTGAGAAAGCGCTCTGCCCGCGCTGCGGTTACGAACTGTATGCCCATCGCCATAACGTGGTGCAGCGTAGCCTCGCCCTGGTAATTGCCGCGTTATTACTTTACGTGCCGGCAAACTTTTTACCCATCATGCAACTCAATATCCTCGGGCAATCCTCGCAGGATACGGTCTGGAGTGGCGTAGTCGGCCTGTTCAGCACCGACATGCAAGGTGTGTCGATCGTCGTCTTCCTTTGCAGCATGGCCATACCGTTACTGAAGTTGTTGTGCCAGCTGTTTGTCCTACTGACGATCCGCTTCAATGTCGGCCGCAGTTATGGCTTGTTGCTCTATCGTATTTACCACCACCTCAGAGACTGGGGCATGCTCGAGGTCTACCTCATGGGCGTGCTTGTCGCGATCGTGAAGCTGGCGGATATGGCAGCAATCACCGTCGGCCTCGGGCTGGCATGTTTCATTGGCTTGTTATTGGTGCAAGTCTGGCTGGAGGTGGTGATGTCACCGCATCAGATCTGGCAGGCATTATCAGGAGAGGATGCCCATGCGGGCGATTGATGCGGGCATTCTGGTGTGCACCGAATGCCACGAACTGAACAAGCAGGAAGCTGACGTCGATGAGCAGAGCTGTACCCGCTGCGGCGCGCAGGTTCACGCTCGCCGCCCCAACAGCCTGACCCGCACCTGGGCGCTGTTGATCACGGCAGCCATTATCTATGTTCCGGCGAATGTCTTGCCGATCATGACGGTCAGTTCTCTGGGCCAGGGTGAACCGAGCACCATCATGTCCGGCGTGATTGAACTGGTTCAGCACGGCATGATCCCGATCGCCACCGTGGTGTTCATCGCCAGCATTCTGGTGCCCACGTTCAAGCTGGTCGGCATCGCGCTGCTGCTGTTTTCCGTGCAGCGTCGGCAGCCATTGTCGGCCCGTCAGCGTATCTGGATGTACCGTTTCATCGAGTTCATCGGCCGCTGGTCGATGCTCGATATTTTTGTGATCGCCATTCTCGTGGCGGTCGTCAACTTCGGCCGGATAGCCAGTGTCGAAGCAAATCTGGGCGCCGTCGCCTTCGCCACCGTGGTGATTCTGACGATGCTCGCCGCAGTAACTTTCGATCCCCGACTGATTTGGGATAACACGGAGTCGGACGACGACCATGACTGATTTGCCTGTAGCGAAAACCCGACCGGCTTCGAACTGGTCGGCCATTTGGGTGCTGCCTCTGATCGCGCTGATCATCGGCGGCTGGCTCGGCTGGCGTGCTTATTCCGAGACCGGTATCGAGATTCAGGTGCGCTTTGAAAGCGGCGAAGGCATCCAGGCCAACAAGACTGAAGTGGTCTACAAAGGCATGCCGGTCGGCAAGGTCAAGACGCTCAAGCTCGACGATGAGGGCAACTCGAAAGGGGTGATCGCCACCATCGAGATGAACAAGGATGTTGAGCAGTACCTGAAGACCAGCACGCGGTTCTGGCTGGTCAAACCGAGCGTGACCCTGGCCGGTATCACCGGTCTGGAAACATTGGTCTCGGGTAACTATGTCGCCATCAGTCCCGGTGAAGGCGAGCCGGTTCGCAAGTTTAAGGCTTTGGCCGAAGAGCCGCCGCTGTCCGACGCCAAGCCCGGTCTGCACCTGACCATCAAGGCCGATCGCCTCGGCTCGTTGAATCGCGGCAGCCCGGTGTTCTACAAGCAGATCAAGGTCGGTCAGGTCAAAAGCTACGTGCTGTCCGAGGATCAGAGCACCGTTGAACTGAAAGTGTTCATCGAGCCGACCTATGCCAAACTGGTGCGCAAACATACTCGTTTCTGGAACGCCAGCGGCATCAGCATCGACGCTAACCTGTCCGGCGTGAAAGTGCGCAGCGAATCCCTGGCTAGTATCGTCGCCGGTGGTATCGCGTTCGCGACGCCGGAGAATCGCAAGGACAGTCCGGCGACCGATCCGAGCCTGCCATTCCGTCTCTATGAAGACTTCGACGCTGCCGCTGCCGGGATTCGCGTGAAGGTCAAACTCAGCGATTTCGAGGGCCTGCAGGCCGGTCGCACGCCGGTGATGTACAAAGGTATTCAGGTCGGCAACCTGAAAGCGCTCAAAGTCGATCCGGACCTGAACAGCGCCACAGCCGAGCTGACCCTCGATCCGTTGGCCGAAGACTATCTGGTTGAGGGCACGCAGTTCTGGGTGGTCAAACCGTCGATATCCCTTGCCGGTATTACCGGCCTGGAAGCGCTGGTGAAAGGTAACTACATCGCCGTGCGTCCGGGCGACAAAGGCGCTGCGCCGAAACGCGAGTTCGAAGCGCGACCGAAAGCTCCGCCGCTGGATCTGCGTTCGCCGGGCCTGCATCTGGTGTTGTTTACCGATTCGCTGGGTTCGATCGATGTCGGCAGTCCGATTCTGTACAAGCAGGTCAAGGTCGGTTCGGTGCAGAGCTACCAGTTCTCCAGAACCAAGAAGCAGCTGGTCATCGGCGTGCACATCGAGAAGGAATATGAAAACCTGGTCAACGCTTCGACGCGCTTCTGGAATGTCAGCGGCATTACCCTCACGGGTGGCTTGACCGGCGGCATTCAGGTCAAAAGTGAATCTTTGCAAACCCTGATGGCCGGTGGTATTGCCTTCGAAACCCCACAAGCCAATGCGCCGTTGAAGAAACGTATCCCGCGCTTCCGTCTGTTCGCCGATCACGATGAGGCGAACAAGAAAGGTGCAGTCGTTACCATCAAAGTCGATCGCGCCGACGGTTTGAGCAGCGGTACGCCAGTGCGTTTCAAGGGGTTGGACGTAGGCAAGATTGAAAGCGTCGATCTGACCGACGACATGCAGTCGGTGATCCTCACCGCTCGCATCACCGAAGTGCCGGAGAAGATTGCGCGAGTCGGCAGTCAATTCTGGGTGGTCGAGCCGGAACTGGGTCTGATCAAGACGCAGAATCTGGAAACGCTGGTCACCGGCAAATACATCGAAGTCCAGCCGGCGGCGAAGAATCTCGGCCCGCAGAAGAACTTCGTTGCCTTGGCCGAAGCGCCGGAAGTCACCAGGCAGGAAGCGGGTCTGAGTCTGGTGTTGAGCGCCGCACGTCGCGGTTCCTTGAAGCCCGGCGTTCCAGTGACTTACCGTGAGATCACCGTCGGAAAGGTGACCGGTTATGAATTGGGCCAGACAGCTGACCGTGTGTTGGTGCACATCCTGATCGAGCCGAAGTACGCGCCACTGGTGCGTAGTGGCAGCCGCTTCTGGAACACCAGCGGCGTGGGCTTCGATTATGGGTTGTTCAAGGGCGTGACGGTGCGCACCGAGTCGCTGGAGACACTGATTCAGGGCGGGATTGCCTTCGCCACGCCGGATGGCGAGCGCATGGGCAATCCGGCGCGAGCCGAGCAGACGTTCCCGTTGTTCGACAAGTTCGAGGATGAATGGCTGACCTGGGCGCCGAAGATTCAGCTGGGTAAGTAGTGGCGCCTATTGAATAGCCTTCGCGAGCAGGCTCGCTCCCACAGGGGAACGCATTCCAATTGTGGGAGCGAGCCTGCTCGCGAAGGGGCCAGCCACATCAACACAAAATCCAGACCATAAAAAAGGGCCGCGATCTCATCAGATCGCGGCCCTTTTTTTGCTTCAGCTACCGCCGATCAAACCGCATCCAGCTCCGGCTCATCCGCCTGCACATTCAGCGTGGCCTTGACCACATCATGGCGGCGGATGTACTTCCAGTCCGCTTCATCGATGTAGATCCCGGCCGGGCCGCTGCCGCCTTCCAGGTCGATTGCGACACTGGCGCAGACCTGCGGCTTCACACTTGCGAGAATCGGCACGAAGCCCAGTTGCAGACTGGTTTCCAGCAGCGCCGCCTGGTTCTTCTCATCGATGTCCGCCGCCTCGTCGAGGTAGTACGGCAGACGCACGCGGCCGGCCAGATCGCGATCCATCAAGTGCAGCAACAAGTACATGTTGGTCAGCGCCTTGATGGTCATGGTCGTACCGTTGGAGGCCGCGCCGTCGATGTCGGTGTGGATGACTGGTTGACCGTTGACCTTGGTGATCTCGAAGGCCAGTTCGAACAAGTCCTTGAGGCCGAGCTGGTTGTGGTTCGCTGCCACCAGCCGCGCCAGATATTCCTTGGCCTCTTCGTTCTTGTTGTCCTGCTCGGCGCTCTGGCTGAGGTCGAACACCGACAGGGTTTCGCCTTCCTCATATTGCCCGGCGCTGTGGATGATCTGGTCGATGTGCTTGAGCGCTTCCTTGTTCGGTGCGAGGACGATGCGGAAGCTCTGCAGGTTGGAAACCTGCCGCTTGTTGATCTCGCGGTTGAACAGCGCCAGTTGATGCTCGAGGCTGTCGTAATCGCTGCGGATGTTGCGCAGAGTGCGGGCGATGTCGGTGACCGCCGCGCGCCGCGCCTTGCCGAGGGTCAGGGCTTCATCGGTGCGGTGCGCGTAAGCGTTGATCAGCAGCGATAGACGCCGCTCCATATCATCTTCGCTGTCGAACTTGGCCACACCTTTCAGACGCACCTGCGCATACAGCGCTTCGATCTGGCCATCGGCACGCAGGAGGCCCTGCCAGCTGTCCTGATAATCGTTGAGCAGCGGCAGCAGGTTGTCCATCGAATCATCGACCGGATCCATGAACGGCGTGCCGAACGGCAGATCCGCTGGCAGCAACTGACGACGACGTAGCGCGTCGTCGAGGGTGCGTTGCTTGGCCTCCATATCGGCGATCTGCCGGCCGACCAGTTGCAGCTTGGCCGACAGTTGCTGGACGCGCTCGGTGAACGCATCGCTGGAGCGCTTGAGTTCGTCCTGCGCGGCTTCCATCTGCGCCAGTTGCTCAAGCTTGTCGCTTTCTTCGGCGCTCAGCGTCTGGGTGCGACGGAAATCTTCCAGCGCCTTCTGTGCGTCCAGCACCTGCTGGTACAGCGCTTCGGTCTGGGTCTTGCTCGCGGCGCGGTCGGCGGCCACGGCCTGCTGGGTTTTCAGTTGCTTGAGCTCTTTTTCCAGACGCTCTTTCTGATCGCGCAACGCGGCGCGGTCAGCCAGAGCCTGCAAGGCAGGCGGCTCAATGTGCGAGATGTCGATCGACAGGCCCGGCACTTCGAAGCGCTCGCCCTTGAAGCCATCAAGAATCAGCTCGACCGATTTGACCCACTCACCGTTCTCGTCGAGGGTGATGCCGTGTTCACCCAGCGGCAGGCTGAAGAGCGCGCTGTTGAACAGGCGCATCAGGCGCTCGACGTCCTGCTGCGAGAACTCTTCGCGCAGGCGGGCGTAGCTGTTGTTGTCGGCGTGATCGAGTTGTTGCTTCACCGACTTCAGGCGTTTTTCCAGATCGCGCAGACGCTCTTCGAGATCTTCGGCGCTGAACTGACGCGACTGCGCCAAGGCACCGGCCAGTTCGTCGTGTGCATCCTTGGCCGCGAGCAATTGTTGCTCGAGCACTTTGACGTCATCGACCAGGGCGAAGCGGTTCTTCAGCACCGACAACTCGCCGAGCCAGCGCTGAATACCGGAAATTTCCCGTTCCAGACGCATCAGTTCCTGAGTACCACCGCGTTGATCGTTCTGCAGGTCGTCCTGCTCGCGACGGTAGTGCTCGGCCTGGATGGTCAGCTCTTCCTTGCGCGCCGTGGCGTAGTCCGACCAGGTGCCGAGCAAGGAGTCGAGCAGCGGCGACAGGCGATGCAGTTTGCCGCGCAGCACATCGCGCTGTTTCACGCCGTTGGCCAGCGCTTCAACCAACGGGCCGGCAGCGACCAGCGAGTTGTAGTCCTGCTCCATGCGCCGCACATCGCGGAAGGCTTCTTCGCAGGCAGCAATGTAGTCGACGCTGCCGGAACGCAAGCTGTGTTCGAAAGCATCGAGGAACAGTTGCTTGAGCTTGGCCGCGGTGATTTCGCGCATGTGCAGCAGGTTGATGAACAGCGCGCGGAAGGTCTTCAGGCTCTGCTCGCTGGTGGAGCGCAGCGGGATCAGCGTTAGGTCGAGCGGGATCGACGTATGGCCGCCAACCAGCAAGCGGCGCAGTTCATCCGGCTTGAGTTCGTAGGCTTTCAGGCCTTCTTTTTCGAGATTGCTGAACAGTTCTTTCTGGCGCAGGCAGGTGTCGTTTTTCTGGTAATGCGCCAGATCGAGCTTGCCGGCGTAAGCGAAGAACTGGTGACCGAAACCGCCGCCCGGGCCGCGACCGACCACGCCGATCACGTGCGGGCCGTGGGGCAGGTTGACTTCGACGAGGATGTAACTGGTGTCGGAGGCGAAGTAGAAGCGCCGCGATTGTTCGAGGCTGTACTTGCCGAAACTCATGTCCGACATGCGCGCCAGAATCGGGAACTGCAAGGCGTTGATCGACGCTGATTTACCGAGGTTGTTCGCGCCGTAAACCGACAACGGTTCTTCCAGCGGGAACAGACCGAGGCTGTAACCGGCGGTGTTCAAAAGGGCAAAGCGGCGGATGCCGTAGCGTTCCTGGCTCATGCATCGGACTCCTGTTCTTCGGCAATGGCGCGGGCCAGTGCGTCTTCTTCGCTTTCTTCTTCAAATTCGGAAAGATCGAGCGGATCGTCGGTTTCGAGGAATTTCGCTTCGGCTTCTTCGTCGATCAGCACCGGCGCCGGCAGCGGCAGAACGCTGTGGACGCTGGCTGCCAGGTCGCGGTCCTGCTGCACCGACAGGCACACGTCGAGGAAACGGTGCATCGGCGGCAGGAAGCGGTAGACGCCGTTTTCTTCGCCGGCAAAACCAAGCTGGGTCATGCGGCGCATGATTTTTTCTTCGAGTTCTTCAACAGTCTGCACTTCGGCCTGAATGAACAGGTCGCGGTACTTGTCGAGCAGCGACGGCAATTCTTCGCGGCCGAGGCTGCCGCCGTCGAGCACGGCAATCGGGTCGCGGCCCTGATCGGCCAGGTGCTCGACGAGGATGAAGGTGAACAGCGCCAGACGCTGGGCGGTCTTGTTCACCGCTGCGGCGGCCATGTCCGGCACGAAATAGTAGAAGCCACGGGTGTCGCAGACCAGTTCAAAGCCCAGCGCCTTGAACAGCGTGCGGTACTGATCCTGGAAGTTTGACAGTTGTGCGTACAGCTCAGGATCACGGCGGCTGACGTGGTAACCCTTGAACAACTCGCGGAAGATCGGCGCCAGTTGCGACAGTTCGGAAAGATCAAGATGCATTTGGGATGCTCGCAGAATCCTCGGCGGCGGTATCGCTGGCCGAGAGCAGGGCGAAGGAGCGCAGGCTGACCTGGTGCTCGTGAGTATGGTATTCGCGGCGTTCCAGACGCTCGCGCTTGAAACGTTTTTCCCGCGACAGGCGCGAGAACCAGTAAAGCAATTCGTCGGTGGCGCCGTCCGGTTCCTGCTCCAGCAGCCAGGTCATCAGGTCCGGCATCGGCAGGGACTCTTCGCAACGATCGACCATCTCGCGCACGGTGCGCGGCGCTCGTGGAGCGTCGTCCGCCTTCTGGGTTTTGTGCGCCTTGGGGAAGCGCGCCGGTTTCGGCTCGAAACGCGCCAGGGCATACACGTAGGCTTCGACCTGACTGGCGCTGCCGAGGAAGGTGCTCTGTGGGCGGGTGAACAGCGGCATCGCCGCTTGCGGCACGGCGTCGATGCCTTTACGCCGGATCGCCGCCAGCGCCAGTGCGGCGCCACGGGTCACGGCGTTATGCCGACGCGCTTCTTCACGCAATGGCAGCAGCAGTTCGCGGGCATGGCGCAGGGTCAGTTGCGCGCTGGTCTGCATTTCGAGGATGCGCGCGTGGGTGCGCAGGAGCATGTCGTCATCGACCAGATGGCCGAGGCGCTGCTGTTCGCTGAGCATCTTCAGCAGCACGGTTTCGACCTTGCGCACGCCTTGCTCGAAGGCACCATCGGCGTTGACCAGATCGATCATCGGCTCGACGTATTCGTCCCACGTCGCCAGGACTTCGGCGTAACGCTGACGCAGCGGAATCTGCCGGTCGCTGGTCTTCGCGCGCTCGGCCACGGCCACCAGCGCCTGTTCGTCGTTGTCGAGTTTCTTCAGTACGTCGCGCACGCGCATGTCGAGCAAGCGCAGCTGGCGCGCCAGATCGTTGCCGTCACGAACGTCGAAAGCGTCCTGGATATAACCGGCCAGACGCTCAAGGTGACGCAAATAGGCTTCGATTTCCAGGCACAGACCGAGGCGGTGTTCGCGGCGCAGGTAGGCGAGGAAGTCGTGGATCTGCGCGTTGAGCTCGAAACGGTTCGGGCTTTTCGCCACCGGAACCAGAATATCGAGGCGAATCCACACATCGAGCAGGCTGGTGATGTCCTGCGGCGTGCTGTCGAGTTGTTGGGCGGCCAGTTGCGTGCGCAGTTCGTTGAGGCTCAGGGTGCCTTGGTCGAAGTGCTCGCACAGTGGCTCCAGAAGTGCCCAGTGTTCAGCGAGGGCGCGCAAGACGCGCTTGGGTTCGATCATCGGAATGGCCGGCTGGTTGGCGATTAAAAGCGGCGATTGTACTGCATCACAGGCGCGGCGATTCACTCTCGGGACGGGCTGTCGCATTCTTTGCCCAAAGGGCAGCGGCGCAGCGCAGCGCGGGGTATCGATCAACAGCGAGCGATCTTGTGCGAAGGGCGGTAGAATCAGCGCACTTTCCGTTATCCACAAGTGGCCGACCTTTGCTTATCGAGTCCCGCCGCCGCGCCTATTTGAACGCCATGCAGGTGGTCAACTGGCTGCCGCGCACCGAACTGCCTTTCGCCGCACCGTCGCGGCCCGAGCTGCTGGAGATGCCCGAGCCTGAGCTTGAGGTGCCGGTTGCACCGGCGCCTCAGGCCGAAGCACCGGCGCAGCCTGCCGCGCGTCAGGTCGAGCGACCGAAAATCGAGGTGCCGCGTCCGTCGCTGGCCAGTACCCGCAACGGCGCCAAACCGGTGGAGGAAGTCGATGACACGCCGGTGGTGGTCAAGCCTGCGCCAGTGCCGCCGCCTCGGTTCGCCCTGCAACTGCTGCGCGCCGGGCGCTGCCTGCTGCTGGTCGAGTTACCCACAGGCGAAGCGTTTCAAAGTCGCGATCCGGCCTACCTGCTGCTCAAGGACATGCTGCGCGCCGCCGGTCTGCCGGATGCGCCGCAGATCGTCGGCGAGCCGGTGCGCTGGCCGTGGCTCAATCGCGGCACGCTGGATCAAGGCCCGGAAGCGGCGCGCGACTTCGTGCAAGGCTTCCTCTCAGTGCAGATGGAAGCAGCACCCTGCGCCTGTCTGTGGCTGATCGGCCTGCCGGCGCTGAAGTTTGCCGGGGAAGCGGACGCCGAAGCGTTCAATAGTGAATTGCAGATCGAAGGTCTGGGCCTGGCCTGGGCGATTCCCGGTCTGGAACTGTTAATGGAAGAGCCACAGCGCAAGGCCGCTGTGTGGCAAGCCATGCGTCGGCTGATGGCGCGCTGGAAACAATCCGATGAGTGAGGCTGTAACCTTTCGCCCGATGACCGAGGCGGACCTGGACGCTGTGTTGAAGATCGAATACGCCGCGTACAGCCATCCGTGGACCCGGGGGATTTTTCTCGATGGCCTGGGCAAATACCAGATCTGGCTGATGTTCGAAGGCCAGCAACAGGTTGGCCATGGCGTGGTGCAGATCATTCTTGATGAGGCGCACCTGCTCAATATCACCGTCAAGCCGGAAAATCAGGGGCGGGGGTTGGGCCTGACGTTGCTCGAGCATCTGATGTCGCGAGCGTACGCGGCTGAGGCTCGCGAGTGTTTTCTCGAAGTGCGCGACAGCAATACTGCTGCTTTCAAGTTGTATGAGCGGTATGGCTTCAACGAGATCGGCCGGCGTCGCGATTATTATCCGGCGGTGGGTGGGCGTGAAGATGCGGTGGTGATGGCCTGTACCTTGGTGGATTAGGCTCTGTAGGAGCTGCCGAAGGCTGCGATCTTTTGATCCTGTTTTTGTAAGATCCAAAGCAAAATCAAAAGATCGCAGCCTTCGGCAGCTCCTACAGGGGGCAAAATTTCAAGTCAGCGGGTCAGCGCTTGCCATCCAGCGGATCCAGATCCGCCAGTTCCGCTTCATCCAGCCCGTCACCGCCGCCGATGTCGGTTTCACTGACCTCGCTCAAATCCCAATCCGCCGGATTGCCCTCGCCGAGTTCATCGGCATCGCGCGCGCCATCCTCGCGAATCAACGTTTCCGGGCTCAGGTCATCGTCGGTCGGCTGATGATCATCCACCGAAGCCCCGGTCATACCCGCCTCACGCACTCGCTCAGCCGGCATCAATTTTTCGCGTTCACGCTCGGGCAGCTCATCTCCGATTTTCGCGCTGGGCTCTTCGTCGTCGAAATCCAGCTCGTGCACCGAGCCCATGCGGTCTTCGTTATCGTCGATGGGTTCCGGTTGCACCGCATCATAAGGGCGTCGTGAATCAGTCATGGCAATTCCTCATACTGTGGGCCTTACTGAGTGGACTCACCGGGCGCGCGAGAATTCCAACGAAAACACTTTGCGCTGGCGGCGTGACTTCGACGGGTGGTCGTCTATCAAACCTGCGCATCTTTCTTGAGGCCTTATCCATGCACGATCTACAAGACCTGATTGATAACAACGAGCGTTGGGCTGACGCGATCACCAAGGAAGACCCGGACTTCTTCGCCAAACTGGCGCGTCAGCAGACCCCGGAATATCTATGGATCGGCTGCTCCGACGCGCGCGTGCCGGCCAACGAAATCGTCGGCATGCTGCCGGGCGATCTGTTCGTACACCGCAACGTCGCCAACGTCGTGCTGCACACCGACCTCAACTGCCTCTCGGTGATCCAGTACGCGGTGGATGTGCTCAAGGTCAAACACATCCTCGTCACCGGCCACTACGGCTGCGGCGGCGTGCGCGCGTCGATGCAGGATCGCCAGTTCGGCCTGATCGATGGCTGGCTGCGGTCGATCCGCGATCTTTATTACGAAAAGCGCGAAGAGCTGGCCAAGCTGGCGACCGAAGAAGAGCAGGTCGATCGCATGTGCGAACTCAACGTGATCCAGCAAGTGGCCAACGTCGCGCATACCAGCATCATCCAGAACGCTTGGCATCGCGGACAGCCGCTGTCGATCCACGGCTGCATCTACGGGATCAAGGACGGCCGCTGGAAAAGTCTCAATACCACCATAAGCGGTTTCGAACAGTTGCCGCCGCAATACCGCTTACGTCCGGTCGGCGCCCCGTAACCACGGCGTTCAGTTACGGCCTGGATGCCGCCAGCGCTGTAAAAAGCGCTGGCCTTCAGGCGTGGGTGGATCGTCGTAACCGGTGATCCACCCACGGCAGCGCGACGAGCCGCAATCGCAGGCGAACTGGCGTAGCAGTTTGTCTTCGGTCGATGCGTAATCGATGCTCAGATGTTCGCCGCTATGGATATCTTTCAAGGCCCACAGCCACAACTCGCTCATGTCGAGAAATACATTCGGATCGCAGGCGTGCTCGAGCACACCGCAAAAGCGCGGATCGTAAACGTGGATGCCGGTTTGCAACTGACGGGTCTGTCGACAGCGATAGGGCAGCAATTGCCCGGAAACCCGGCACATTCGGCTAATGCGCAGAAACTCGCGGCGCGCGACCACCGCCGTGGCCATGCCACGTTCGTCGTGGATAATCTGAAAGTCCTGGCAGGATGGAAAGCCCAGTCGCACCGGAAGTCCGGCGAACGGATAGATGCCTTCTGTATCGCGTGGAAGGTGCCGGCCCATGGCTTGATTGTTCATAACGATCCTTGTTGTTGAGTGTTGCCTCCGGGTTGTGCCCATGCCCCGCCAGGCGAGGCATGATTGGATCCAAGCGTCGCGCAATTGAAGGTAGCGGTCTACTGTCAAACCTGACAGGCGCGATCACCGCTGGCCCGCGTCAGCATTGGCTGACACGGGGGACTCCAGTAGCGATTACAGAGTTGGTGCGGGCACGGCGGCCGCAGGCAGTGGCGCTTTCAGCTGTTGCAGCTGTGTCTTGATGCGTGGCGTGGCGCACTTGGCAGCCGCTTGTTCAGCGCTGAGGTTGCGGATCGAGGTATAGAACAACTCGCAGGTTTTGACCTTTTGCGTCACCTGCCATGTTTGCGTGCAACTGTTCAGCGTGGCCTGCGCATCGCTGCCCGGTTTGCTGCCCATTGCCGCCTGCCAGCAGGCAGCACTCAAATCCTGGCCCATGACTTTCAAGCCCGCCGCGTCTGCCTTCGCCTGGGCATCGTCGCCGGTATAGCTTTTCGGATCGGCGGCGTACCAGATATAGCTCGGATGATTCGAGCCGAGCACCGGCACATTCACTCCTTCGGCCGGACTGATGCTCGCCAGCCCCAGCACCCCCAAGGTCGGCCCGTATTGTTCCTTGATCCAGTTGCGCACCGGCGCCCCGAACGCAACCATCGGCAGCGTCGTGCCGCTGGCGGTCTGGCTGAACTGCTTGACCAGCGTGGTCTGGTAATCCTTGAAGTAGTCGTAGACGTCCTCCAGATCCCCGCCGGCATTGGACGGCGCGGCGATCGGCGCGATGTCGATGATGGTCTGGTAAGCCGGCGTCTGCCCGGCGGGGATGCCGTTATCGGTCAGCAACGTCGCCCAGCGATCGGTGGTGTTCGAGCGCAGATAGTCCTGCGCCTGGGTCAGCGAGTAGTCAGGCGGGAAGTGCAGCAACTCGACGCTTTTGTGATTTTCCAGGGCCATGCCCAGCGGCAGGAACAGATACCAGCTGTAGGCCCACTTGCCATCGGCATTGAGCTTGCTGGCGCCGGCATAAGCCAGGTCGCCGGCGTCGAGCAACGCCGACAGCGGCTTGTCATAGCCGTCCGGCACTCCGGTGATCTCGGCGTAAAGCTGATCGTTGTCGGTTTTCACCAGCACCTTGGCATCGGCGTAACCATCGCGCTGTACGCTCTGGCTCAAGTAATGAGCGACGGTCTGCTCCAGCGTCCAATTGCGAAAGCAGATCACGCTGCAATTGTTGGGGTAGGCGAAGAGGCGGGTGACGCGCTCGGTGCTGCCCAGTTTTACGTCGACATCGGCGTGGACGGCGGCGCTTAGCGTCAGTGCAACGAGGGTAAGTCCTGCGAGTTTGAACATGCTCAGATCCTTTTCAGCGTGGGTTCCCCTCGATTTGGGGGCGCTTCATAGTGGATCAGTGGTGTTTGACAGAAAAGCGGTTGAGTGTGGATTCTTGCCCGAATGCGGTATTACCCAAGCAGCGCACGTATTGTTACGGCTGTGCCAACAAGCACGCTGCCTGGTGCGCGTCCGCACTGCTAGACTGCAGCGACATCGAATTTTCCAAGGGTGAGTCATGAAGCCTTCTACTGCTCTCGACATGCAAAGGTCCGCCGTCCGCGAAGTGATCGGGCGCTTTCGCGTGGCCAACCCGCGTGTATTTGGTTCAGCATTGCTGGGGACGGATCTGGACGGCAGCGATCTCGATCTGCTGGTTGACCCACTGCCCGGCACGACGCTTTTTGATCTGGGCGGACTTCAGGTTGAGCTTGAAGACCTGCTGGGTGTTGCGGTCGAGGTGCTGACCCCCGGCGACCTGCCAGTGAAATTTCGTCAGCAGGTGCTTGATCAGGCGCGACCCGTCTAAAGCAGCGATCAAACCAAGTTTTGAGAGCACCTGCCCTTGAGCAGGTGCGTTTTTATCGACTTACGGCATCACCGGCGGCGTATACGCCAATGTCGTCCCCAGCGCCCACAACAACAGCAGCACCAGCGGCGTGTGCACCAGCAGTTGCACAAACGAGAAGCCTATCAAATCCCGCGCCTTCAACCCGAGCACGCCCAGCAGCGGCAGCATATAGAACGGATTGATCAGGTTCGGCAGGGCTTCGGCGGCGTTGTAGATCTGCACCGCCCAGCCGAGGTGGTACTGCAGGTCATTGGCGACTTGCATCACGTAGGGCGCTTCGATGATCCATTTGCCGCCGCCGGACGGGATGAAGAAACCGAGAATCGCCGAATACACGCCCATCAGCAGCGCATAGGTGTCGTGGGAGGCGATGCTGACAAAGAAAGTCGAGATGTGATGCGCGAGGGTTTGCGCGTCGGCGCCTTTGACCGTGGTCATCAGCGCGGCGATCGAGCCGTACAGCGGAAACTGGATCAACACGCCAGTGGTGGTCGGCACCGCACGGGCCACCGCATCGAGGAAGCTGCGCGGGCGCCAGTGCAGCAGCGCGCCGAGCATGATGAACAGGAAGTTATAGGTGTTCAGGCCGGAAATCGCAGTGATCGCCGGTTTGGTCGAAAACTCGTGGAATAGCCAGCCCGCCGCCAGAAGCACCAGCACAATGATCAGCAACGGGCTGTGTTCCAGCCATTCACCGGGGCGAGTGCGCGGTTGCAGCGGCGGCAGGTTGAACGCCGGGTCGATGCCGCAGGCCTTGGCGTCGCGTGCCGAGTTCGGCCCGGGCGCGGTGGCGTAGGCGATGATGATCGAGATCACGATCAGCGCCAGCAGCATGACCCCGGATTGCCAGAGAAAAATGGTTTCGGTGAACGGGATTACGCCAGTGATCGACAGGATCGACGGCGGCAGGCTGCCCGGGTTGGCCTGCAACTGTGCGGCCGACGATGACAAGCCCAGCGCCCACACCGCGCCGAGGCCCAGGTAAGCAGCGGCACCGGCGGCGCGGTAATCCATCTTCAGATCGGTGCGGCGGGCGAGGGCGCGTACCAGCAGCCCGCCAAATACCAGCGACAGACCCCAATTGAGCAGGGAGGCGACCATCGAGATCAATGCCACCCAGGCCACGGCGGAGCGGCCGTTTTTCGGGATGCGTGCCAGTTTGTCGATCAGTTTGACTGCGGGCGGAGAGCTGGCGACGACGTAGCCGCCGATCACCACGAAGGCCATCTGCATGGTGAACGGGATCAGGCTCCAGAAGCCGTCGCCGAAGGCCATCGCTGCAGCGGTGGGTTTGGCGCCCATGGCCAGGGTGGCCAGCGCAACGATGATCACGGCCAACGCGGCGAATACCCAGGAGTCGGGAAACCAGCGTTCGGCAAAACTGGAACAGCGCAGGGCAAAGCGCGCGGAGCGGCTATCTTCGATATCAACGGCCACGGGAAGTACCTCGGATTTTTTATGGTTATTTTGATCCGTGGGAGCAGTCGCCCGGCTCGACAGCCACAGAGACCCCTGTGGGAGCGAGCCTGCTCGCGAAGACGTCGGCACATTCAGCATCAGGTTGTCTGAACTGACGCTTTCGCGAGCAGGCTCGCTCCCATATGGGCGGCTGGTCGGTGTTGGCGTGGTCCCTTGGACAGGCGCTAACAGTAAATCAAGCGCCGCCCTTTTGTTGAGCAGGTTTTCGCAAACCGAGACTATGGTCTGACGGGTTGTCGATCCGCGCATTTGCGTAGACCATGAGCGCCTTGGTTTTTGCCGATGCCTGAGTTCTTTGTCATGACTGCCAACTCCCCAGCCCGACCGGCGCCGTTCAGCCGTGCCGACTACAAGACCCTCGGCCTTGCGGCGCTTGGCGGGGCGCTTGAAATCTACGATTTCATTATCTTCGTATTCTTCGCGCTGACCCTGAGTCAGTTGTTCTTCCCGCCGGAAATGCCGGAGTGGCTGCGTCTGCTGCAAAGCTTCGGCATCTTCGTCACCGGTTATCTGGCGCGGCCGTTGGGCGGGATTCTGATGGCGCATTTCGCCGATCGTCTGGGCCGCAAAAAGGTGTTCAGCCTGAGCATCCTGATGATGGCGCTGCCGTGTCTGCTGATCGGGATCATGCCGACCTACGCACAGATCGGCTATTTCGCGCCCTTGCTGTTGCTGGCGCTGCGCATCCTGCAAGGCGCTGCGGTGGGGGGGGAGGTGCCGAGTGCCTGGGTGTTCGTCGCCGAGCATGCGCCGACCGGCCATCGCGGTTACGCCTTGGGCTTTCTGCAGGCCGGCCTGACGTTCGGTTACTTGATCGGCGCACTCACTGCGACCTTCCTGGCACAGGTTTTCACGCCTGCCGAAATTCTCGATTACGCCTGGCGCTATCCGTTTCTGCTCGGCGGAGTGTTCGGCGTGGTGGGCGTTTACCTGCGCCGCTGGCTCAGCGAAACCCCGGTGTTCATGGCCATGGAAGCGCAGCGCGAGGCGCGGGTCGAACTGCCGTTGCGCACGGTGCTGCGTGAACATCGTCTGGCCATGCTGCCGGCCATGTTGCTCACGTGTGTGCTGACCTCGGCGGTGGTGGTGTTCGTGGTCATCACCCCGACGATGATGCAGAAAACCTTCGGCATGACCGCCAGCCACACCTTCGGCCTCAGTGCCTTGGGCATCGTTTTTCTGAATATCGGCTGCGTGATCGCCGGACTGCTGGTCGACCGCATCGGCGCCTGGCGCACGGTCATGCTCTACAGCTTGTTACTGCCGCTGGGCATTGGCGTGTTGTATGGCTGTCTGATCATGGGCGGGCATTGGATCGGCATGGCCTATGCGGTCGCCGGCCTGGCTTGTGGGGTAGTAGGTGCGGTGCCTTCGGTGATGGTCGGGTTGTTCCCGGCGCGGATTCGCGTGTCGGGCATTTCTTTCACCTACAACATTGCCTACGCCGCCTGGGCAAGTATCACACCGCTGTTGCTGATTGGTCTGATGCCGTGGAGTCCATGGATCTGCGTGATCTTTTGTGCCGTGATGGGCGCTGTGGGGATTGTGACGGCGGCGTATTTCGGTGCGCGCATGCCACGTACCGGACCGTGTCAGGCGGCCGGCGCTGCCTGATCCGCAAGCGCCGGATTATTTTCGACTGACGGGTCTGGAGCTGGCTTAAGAAAAGCTGCGCAAGGCCGATGGCTAGGTTGTATCCGCTAACTACCCTGCCATCGGTGCTTTCCCATGTTCAATAAACGCTTGAAGCAAGAGCTGGCCGCTCTGCGCGAAGAACTCTCCAGCCTTGTACAAGTGAAGGAAAGCCTGGAAAGCGAAATGCTCGCGCTGACCCTTGAGCCCGACGGGCGGATTCGTTCGGTCAACCAGAATTTTCTCGATGAAATGTTCTACAAGAGCCAGGACCTGATCGGCCGGGCAATCGAAGACATCGTCCCGGCCCACGTCAAAACCGACGAATTCCATCAGCGCTTCAAGAACTCGATGAGCCGTGGCGAGCATTTTGCCGGCGCCGTGCGCCTGTTGCGCGGCAATGGCGACGAGGCGTGGCTGCGTTCCATCGTGCAACCGGTACGCTCGTCCGATGGCCGGATCAGACACATGTCCTTCTACGCCAGCGACCTGACCCGCACCATCGAGGCCTCCCGCGAGCATGAGAACCTGATCGGTGCGCTGGTGCGTTCCACCGCCGTGATTGAATTCGACCTCAACGGCAATGTGCTCAGCGCCAATGATCGCTTCCTCAACGGCATGGGTTACAGCCTGGCGCAGATCAAGGGTAAACATCACCGCACGTTTTGCGCCCCGGAAGAGTACAACAGCGCCGAGTACCAGAACTTCTGGCGGCGCTTGAACAGTGGCGAATTCGTCGCAGGCCGCTTCAAGCGTATCGACAGCCATGGTCGTACGGTGTGGCTGGAAGCGTCCTACAACCCAGTGGTCGATGCCAACGACAGACTGTACAAAGTGGTGAAGTTCGCCACGGTGATCACCGATCAGGTCAACCGCGAGCAGGCGGTTGCCGACGCGGCCAGCATCGCTTACAGCACCTCGCAACAAACCGACAGCACCGCGCAACGGGGCACCACGGTCGTCACCGAAGCGGTGAACGTGATGCGTGATTTGTCGCGTCACATGCAAGCCGCCGGCGAAGGTATCGAGGCGCTGAACGAGCAGTCGCTGGTGATCGGCACGATCGTCAAAACCATCAGCGGCATTGCCGAACAGACCAACCTGCTGGCGCTCAACGCTGCCATCGAAGCCGCCCGGGCCGGCGAGCAGGGCCGTGGTTTTGCCGTGGTCGCGGACGAGGTCCGGCAACTGGCCTCGCGCACCAGCCAGGCGACGGACGAAATCGTCGGCGTGGTACGGCAGAACCAGGAAATGGCCCGCAATGCCGTGGCGCTGATGACCGACGGCAAGCTTCAGGCCGAACAGGGCCTGGCGCTGGCGGCGGAGGCGGGCACGGTGATCGTCGAGATTCAGGACGGTGCGCAGAAAGTGGTGGATGCGGTGGGGCAGTTTGCCAATCAGCTCTCTCACTGACACCGCACTGATCCCTCCCACGCTCTGCGTGGGAATGCCGCCCGGGACGCTCCGCGTTCCTTCGCTGGCGTGACGCAGAGCGTCACAGGATGCATTCCCGCGCAGAGCGTGGGAACGATCACCGAGGGGCAGCGCCGCATCTGCTCACTCCCACAGGTTCTGTGATTCTCCAGTGACAGCGCTACAATCGGCTCCTTTTCCCCCGGAGCAGATCCCCATGAGCGACTCCCAACGCCGTCCGGTACCCCTGAACAAAGCCTATCGCCTGCTCAATCACGGGCCGACCGTTCTCGTCAGTGCCGCTCACGACGGCCAGCGCAACATCATGGCCGCCGCCTGGGCCATGCCGCTGGATTTCGAACCGCCGAAAGTCGCCGTCGTCCTCGACAAATCCACCTGGACCCGCCAGTTGCTCGAAGCCTCCGGCACCTTTGTGCTGAACGTGCCTTGCGTCAATCAGGCCGATATCGTGCAAACCGTCGGCAATACGTCCGGCCTGGAAATCACACGCAACCAGGGGCACGACAAATTTCAGTCGTACGGCCTGCACACCTTTGTCGGCGAACAGGTTGAAGCGCCGCTGCTCGAGGGTTGTGTTGCCTGGCTCGAATGCCGCCTGCTGCCGGAGCCGCGTAATCACGAGCAATACGACCTGTTCCTCGCCGAAGTCATCGCCGCCCAGGCCGACGAGCGTGTGTTCAGCGATGGGCGCTGGCATTTCGAAGGGCAGGATGGATTGCGTACCTTGCACCACGTGGCGGGGGGGCATTTCCTGAAGATTGGGGACGGGGTGGATGGCAAGACGTTGGCGGTCTGATTTACTCCCGGGAGAAGGCCTGCTGCTCGGCAGGCCTTTTTCAATGCGGTGTTTCAGTCCCCCAACGCTTCTCCCTCACGCCGAGGATCGGCACCCCCCGTCAAGGTCGCTTTGCCCTGCGCATCCTTCACCCGCACGATCGCTTGGGTGCCGCTGGTCATGTCGATTTCACTGACCGTGTGGCCTTTGTCTTTCAACGCCTGAATCAGCACCGGGCTGAACTGTCCCTGTTCCAGTTCGGTGGGACCGTTGCGGCTGCCGAAGTTGGGCAGGTTGATTGCACTTTGTGCATCGAGGTTCCAGTCGAGCAGGCCGATGGTGGTTTTCGCCACGTATTCGATGATTTGCGAGCCGCCGGGCGAGCCGACCGTGGCGACAAATTCACCAGTGTTGCGATCAAAGATCAGCGTCGGCGCCATCGACGAACGTGGGCGTTTTCCGGGTTCGACGCGGTTGGCGACTTTCTGCCCGTTCTCTTCGGGGATGAACGAGAAGTCGGTCATCTGGTTGTTCAGCAGAAAACCCTGAACCATCAGGTGCGAGCCGAACGCGGCTTCGATGGTGGTGGTCATCGATACTGCGCCGCCGAGATCATCCACCGCCACCACTTGCGAGGTCGAGATGCGCAACGGCGAGCGGTCCGGTGCGTAGGCAACCTGCACGCCCGGCGGTGTGCCCGGTTTGGCGCTGCCCATGCTGCGCTCGCCGATCAGGCTGGCGCGGCTGGCCAGGTAGGCCGGATCGAGCAGACCTTTGACCGGTACCGGGACGAAGTCGGTGTCGGCCACGTATTGCGCACGATCGGCATAGGCCAGACGTTCAGCCTCGGCGATCAGGTGCACTGCTTGCGGCACCGGTTCGATGCCGGCCGGCTTATCGGTTTTCGTTGGTTTGAGCGGGGTCAGCGACAGGCGTGGGTCGCGAGTCTCCAGCGCCTGCAACGTGCCGAGAATCTGCGCCACGGCGATCCCGCCCGACGACGGTGGCGGCATGCCGCAGACCTGCCAACGCTTGTAGTCGGTACACAGCGGCGCGCGCTCCTTGGCCTGATAACGCTGCAAATCGTTCAGCGACAGGCTGCCGGGGTTGGCGTGCTGTTGAACCCTGGCGACGATCTCTTCGGCGATCGGACCTTTGTACAGCGCATCGGCACCTTCGCTGGCGATACGTTTGAACACGGCAGCCAATTTCGGGTTTTGCAGGCGTGTGCCGACAGCTTTGACGCTGCCATCGTCATTGAGGAAGTACGCGGCCATGTCTGGCGACTGGCGTATCAGTGGATCGGCAGTCAGCAGCGAATGCAGGCGCGGGGAAATCGCAAAGCCTTGCTCGGCCAGTTTGATCGCTGGCTCAAACAGCTTCGCCCAAGGCAAGCGACCGTGTTGTCGATGCGCCAGCTCCAGCGCCCGCAATACCCCGGGCGTACCGACCGAGCGCCCGCCGATCTGCGCTTGCGTAAAGGCCATCGGTTTACCGTCAGCCTTCAGGAACAGCTTCTCGGTGGCCCCGGCCGGCGCCGTTTCGCGGCCGTCATAGGTGCGCACCTGCTTGCCATCCCACAACACAATCATCGCCCCGCCACCGATCCCGGAAGACTGCGGCTCAACCAGCGTCAACACCGCCTGCATCGCAATCGCCGCATCAATCGCCGAACCACCCTGACGCAACATCTCCCGCCCGGCTTCGGCCGCGAGTGGATTGGCAGCAGCGGCCATGTGTTTATTGGCGTGACGGGTTTGCAGATCAGTGCGGTAACCGGAAGCGGCTTCCGGTGCCAGCGGCAACGAAGAAGAGGGCGGGGCGTTGCATGCGGTGAGGGTCAGAGCGCTGACAAACAGTGTCAGGGCTGGCAGGCGAAAGCGCTTCAAGGGCTGGGCTGGAAACACGCGGGCTCTCCGTCCGTGGGGTAAAAGTCTTCGGGGACTTTATCGAGCGGGCCGGCGGGGTGCAAACTGCGTGGGGATTACAGCCCTTCCGATCAGCGGCCGCGCCAATCGATTGGCCGAAAACGATGCCCTTGTGGGAGCGAGCCTGCTCGCGAAAGCGGTAGCTCGGGTGGTGCGATCTTCTTGAGAGTGATGCAGGGTTAGTGAGTCAGAAACTCATTGCTTGAAGCCCGGCAGACCATGGGTAGAGCGCCACTTTTTCACGATTTCGGTAATGCTCTCGGCTGTTTGTTGTTTCATATCCTCGGGCCAATAGATAAGGTCAGTGCCCGCTGGGTGCTCACACAGACGTACAAATTCAAACAACAGCGGATCGAGAATCTCGTCTGGGCTTGTGTTGGCTGCAAGAACAGATTGCACAAATTTCAAGAATTCTGCTTCGGTGTAGTCGGATATCTTAGTCATAACGTTCTCAAGTTGAAGTTCCACAGTTCAAATGAAACGGGCGGCAGGATTCATGTCTTGAACCCAGGTAGTCGATTCGCTTCGCGCCATGCCATGACTGTACGAGCTATTCCGGCAGATGTTGTATCTGCTCCGGGCTCGGGGTAGTAGATCAGATCCATCCCGCTCGGATGTCCTACTATCTTGTTGAAGTGCATAATCAATGCATCTGCACGGAGATCTGTCGGCGCTATATCCTCCTTTCTTATTTCATCTATGAGATCAATGAAATCCTGCTCGGTATAGTCGGAAAAGCTGCTTTTGATGAATGGGTCGCTCATGCTATGCCCTTATTTACGGTGTACGTCGACATGGTTTTTGGGTGTGTAGACCCTTAGGTTATCTACGTTGTAGATATCACCACCTTCGGATATCGGTTCCACATGATGAATCTCATGAGAGATCCTTTTCCCTGCTGCATCACCTAAGCGGGCGCGGGGCGCATTTCCGTTGCGCATACGTCGTAGATTATCTTCGCTGACCTGTTGTGCCACTGCGCTGTCTTTTGAGGCAACGGCCCAAAAAGCCCGCCTAAACGAATCAAAACTAGAATATTCGCTCCCTCTGAGTTTATCCGCGATGCTGGTCGGAATAGGGGCGCCACCCTGAGCTTGAGCATGGTCAAGCCAAATACCGCCCACATCCTCACCCACCCCCGTAACGATCCCAGGCGTCTGCCTCGCCGGCCTTGAATAAACCACATACAACGACTTCAGCCCGGTGTCCGCCGGGAACACCAGAATACAATCCTCGGCCGTTACATCCTCGCCCGGCAGTCCCTCAATCTGGCTATCGGTGTTGTCCGGGATCGGGTGGACGAGGATCGGGTCGAGTGCCTCACCGTGGTCGGGATAAACCAGCGGAGGCATCGATCCCAACGGCCCGCGTTGCGGCGTCCAGAGAATGGTGATGCCGTTGAGCTTGGCCTCCATGGCGGTCTTGTCGGCGTTCCACTTGACGTTCACCGTGCGTACGGCGTCGTCGCCAGAGGCGCCGGAGTGGATGCCGTAGACCCGCAGAACACCTTCGGCATCACGACGAAACTGGAAACGCACGCGCGTGGTGGCGCGGCTCATGCGGCGTAGTTCTTCGTCGGTGTGAAGCGTGCCGTCGGCCATTTTGCTCGGCAGCATTCCCAGCACAAACACGCTGGCCGGCCCGCCGGCGCCACGGATGGCCCAGTTCAGGCGCTGTTGCAAAATCCCGCCGCCGGCCAGACGCCCCAAAGCCAGGTCGGCACCTATCGCCGTCGCTACAGCGGTACTGGCGGAGGGCATGAGCATGGCGCCGGCGACCATGATCTTGCCGAAGTTGCTGGCTGGCTCCTTGGCAGTGCCAGCGTCCGTGCGACACCAGTTGTCCGGCGTGCAGGACTTGGCAAAGACCCTGTCTTCGCGTGGCTTGGGCGCAGGCCACTCATCCTTCTCGATGTACACCGGCTCCGGTGCTTTCGGTGGAAGCAAAGTAAACCAGGCCCTGCCACCGCTATACGGATTTAATAACCAGTCATCGTCGAGAAGGTATTTGTATTGAGGCATGCCAACTCCCTGTATGGCGCTGAGTCGAGCCAGGGGAGCTTGTCGGTATAGGAGCGATTCGGGGAGAGAGCGACAGGTGGCTGATGCTACGAAAGATCCGTTTCGTACCAGAGATCTACTTTTTTCTTACGGAGGCATCTGAATTGCATGCAGGGAGCGGGAGGAAAAGGACTTTTCTCGAGGCATAAAAAAACGGCCTACCTTTCGGTAAGCCGTTTTTAGTACTTGGTGGCTACACAGGGACTTGAACCCCGGACCCCAGCATTATGAATGCTATGCTCTAACCAACTGAGCTATGTAGCCAAGTGGCGCGCATTATTCCCCTGAAATGGCAAAGCGTCAAGCGTAAATCGAAAATATTTCTTCCTGTTTTCAACTGCTTATCCTCCAGCCCCGAAAATCGGGGCCGGGGAGGGCGTCAGCGCAGTTGGAATCTGGCGGTATTGGCGCTCAGGGCCTCGCTACCCTGGCTCAAGGTGTCCGCCGCTAGGTTTACGGCGCGTGCGCCTTCGAGCAAACGCACCGCCGCTTGATCGACCTGCTGGATATTGCCGCTGACTTCGTCGGCAGTGCTGGCCTGTTCTTCAACCGCTGTGGCGATTTGCGCCAGGGTGTCGGTGACACTCTGTACGGCGCTGGCGATTTCTCCCAGGCGTTCGCCGAGTCCGGTGACCGCTTCGGCATCCGATTGCGCCTGACCACAGGCGGCTTCCATCAGGCTCACCGCTTCGTTGACCGTGGCGCGCAGGCTGTCGACGGTGCCGGCGATCTGCGCGGTGGACGATTGCGTGCGTTGCGAGAGGCTGCGCACCTCGTCGGCGACCACGGCAAAGCCGCGACCCTGTTCGCCGGCGCGGGCGGCCTCGATGGCGGCGTTGAGCGCGAGCAGGTTGGTCTGCTCGGCGACGCCGCGAATGGTGTCCACGACCAGTTGAATCTGCTGGCCTTGCTCGCTGACCCGGCCGAGCGCGGCGGCGGTGTCGTTCAGGCGCTGATTGAGCTGCTGAATGCTCGCCGTGGTGCGCTGGCTGTCGCGGCTGCTGTCGGCGGCGATGCGCCGGGTTTGCTGGGCGCTGCCGGAGGCCTGTTCGCAACTCTGCGCGACGCCTTGCGAGGTGGCGGCCAATTGCGTGGCGGCAGCGGCGATCTGGCTGATCTGCAATTGCTGCGCTTCGACTTCGCTCAGGGCGCCGCTGGAGTGTTGGTTGAGGCTGCGCACCGCGTTGCTCAACTGCGAGGTCTCGTGGTCGACGCCGAGCATGCTGCTGCGCAATTGCACCACAGCGACGTTGAGCGCGGTGCTGATCGCTGCCAGCTCATCGCGCCCCACCACCGGCACTTGCAGGCTCAGGTTACCGTCGCGCAAGGCTTCGGCTAGCAAGGTGATGCCGCTGGCGCTACGGCGGATCGAGGCTTGCAGGCAAACGAACAGGTATAACGCGGCCAACAGCAGGCAACCGAAGATTGCGGCGACAACAATGAACTGGCGGATCGCCGAGCTGTAATACGCATCGAGCCGCTGATCCAGCGCGACCAGGGATTGCTGGCGCAGGGAAGCGAGGTCGGTGAGCAGCGCGTCGAGGCTGCGTTCGAAGTCCTCTGGCTTTAGGTTGATGCTGCCGCCAAACACACCGTCGTCGAGGACTTTCAGGCCGCTGTCGAGGTGTTTCAGGCTGTCGTGATACTGGCCGGCCCAGGCTTGCAGCTCGGCTGGCAGACGCGCCTCCAGCAGGCCGGCGGTTTTCACCAGTTGCTCGCGGGCGTCACCAATGCGGCTGCGCAGGTCGCGCAACTGCAGGCGGCTCTGCAGGGTGAACTGCCCGGAGACCACCGAAGCCTGGCCGACCGCGGCGAGACGGCCGACACGCTCGATCAGGTCCGGCGCGTGCTGCGTGGAAATCTGCGTCAGCAGGTAGGTTTCCAGCCACGGCGCGAGGGTCAGGCGATTGTCCATGACGATCTGCTCGCGCAAGGCTTGCAGCGCGCCCAGGGCATTGGTGAAGCGGTCATAACCGTCCGGCCACCAGCCGACACTGCTCAGGCTTTTCGAATCAAGGCCATTGAGTGCGGTTTGCAGCGCCTGAAAGCGTTCGAGGATTGCGCCGTCGGCGCCTTGCTGGTTCAGGGCATTGCCCAGCTCTGTGGTGGCTTGCAGCACTGCCGGTTGCACGCCGTCGAAGGCGGCCATGGCGGCGAGGGTGGCCGGTGTAGGCTGACGATTGGTCTCGGTGGCGCGCCAGCGGGCGGCGCGGTCGCGTTGAGCGGCGAGCAGGTTGTCCAGCGCATCCAGCGCGAGCAGCTGACGCACGCCGGCACGTTCGCCCGAGATCAGATTGAGCTTCTCGCGATAGTCATGGCCGATCATCAACAGGCTGCCGGCCAGCGGCAGAATGAACAGCAGAAACAACAATTGGAATTTACCTGCGAAGCCAAACCGCCCCAGCAATTTGATCCCCGGTGAAAGGAAAGCCTGCATGCCTCATGACTCCTCTGGACACCACGCACCATTGGCGTGCATCGCGAGCTGTTGGCTCACGACCCGTGCCCTCTAAAAGGCCTCGAAAGTTCACCCTCGCCCGCTCTGTAGGCCGGCTCTGTAGCGAAACTTCCCATTGTCGAGCGCCTTTGTAAGGCGATCGTGTTCAAGGGCAGAAGCAAGGCAAGATTCAGACCATGGCGTTGAGCTATCACCTTCGCCACCAGCGATCCCCTGTAGGAGCTGCCGAAGGCTGCGATCTTTTGACTTTGATGCTTAGAAGCAAGATCAAAAGATCGCAGCCTTCGGCAGCTCCTACGCGAGATAGGAATGTTGGTTAGTTAGCTGGCTAAGGGGATAGCGCTGGCGCACCGAAAAATGGCACATTGACGCACCTGCCTGCGGGCACCCATCTGCTGTCCGGAATTTTCCATGGCTATCAGCAACGTCCAGACCGCCGCTGCCTCGGCGACCGCTGCTCCGCAAAGCAGCCCCTTGGTGATGCGCATCATCGGCGCGGTGGCGCTGGCGCATCTGATCAATGACCTGATCCAGTCGGTGCTGCCGTCGATCTACCCGATGCTCAAGGCCAGCTATGGCCTGACGTTTACCCAGGTCGGCCTGATCACCTTGACCTTTCAGTTGACCGCGTCGCTGTTGCAGCCGTGGGTCGGGTATCACACTGATCGCCACCCCAAACCGTGGCTGTTACCGGCGGGCACGGTGTGTACCTTGATCGGCATTCTGATGATGTCGGTGGTCGGCAGCTTCCCATTGATTCTGCTGGCGGCGGCGCTGATTGGTATCGGCTCGTCGACCTTTCACCCGGAAGCCTCGCGTGTTGCGCGGCTGGCCTCGGGCGGCCGGTTTGGTCTGGCGCAATCGACCTTTCAGGTCGGCGGCAATGCCGGCTCCGCGTTCGGCCCATTGCTGGCGGCGGCGATCATCATTCCCTTCGGCCAGGGCAATGTGGCGTGGTTCGGTCTGTTCGCGGTGTTTGCGCTGTTCGTGCTGTACCGCATCAGCCGCTGGTACGCCAATCACCTGAACCTGTTCAAGCTCAAGGCCGGCCAAGCCGCGACGCACGGCTTATCGAAGGGCAGGGTGACCAGTGCGCTGGTGGTGCTCGGGCTGCTGGTGTTCTCCAAGTATTTTTACATGGCCAGTTTCACCAGTTATTTCACCTTCTACCTGATCGAGAAGTTCGACCTGTCGGTGGCGAGTTCACAATTGCACTTGTTCCTGTTTTTGGGCGCAGTGGCGGCGGGGACGTTCTTCGGCGGGCCTATCGGCGACAAGATCGGGCGCAAGGCAGTGATCTGGTTTTCCATCCTGGGGGTGGCGCCATTCACCCTGATCCTGCCGCATGTCGATCTGTTCTGGACCAGCATTCTCAGCGTGGTGATCGGTTTCATTCTGGCGTCGGCATTCTCGGCGATCGTGGTGTACGCGCAGGAACTGGTGCCAGGCAATGTCGGGATGATTGCCGGGATCTTCTTCGGACTGATGTTTGGTTTCGGCGGGATTGGCGCAGCGCTGCTCGGGCATCTGGCGGATGTGCACGGGATTGAGTACGTGTATTTCCTTTGCTCATTCCTGCCGTTGTTTGGTGTGTTGGCGATCTTTCTCCCGCGTACTAAAAAAGCTTGAGATCAAAAGATCGCAGCCTTCGGCAGCTCCTACAGGGGATAGATGTACATCTGTAGGAGCTGCCGAAGGCTGCGATCTTTTAACAATCTTTCGGGCACAAAAAAGCCGCGTATCAAACGCGGCTTTTTCTTGTGCGGCTGTTGCTTAGACGTTGAAGCGGAAGTGCATCACGTCGCCGTCCTTGACGATGTAATCCTTGCCTTCCAGGCGCCACTTGCCGGCTTCTTTGGCGCCGGCTTCGCCCTTGTACTGGATGAAGTCGTTGTAGGCGATGACTTCGGCACGGATGAAGCCTTTTTCGAAGTCGGTGTGGATCACGCCGGCGGCCTGTGGTGCGGTGGCACCGACCTTGACGGTCCAGGCGCGGACTTCTTCGACACCGGCGGTGAAGTAGGTCTGCAGGTGCAGCATTTCGTAACCGGCGCGGATCACGCGGTTCAGGCCAGGCTCTTCCAGGCCCAGCGCTTCGAGGAACATGTCCTTCTCTTCGCCGTCGTCGAGCTCGGCGATTTCCGCTTCGATCTTGTTGCACACCGGAACCACCATGGCGCCTTCTTCTTCGGCAATGGCCTTGACCACGTCCAGGTGCGGGTTGTTCTCGAAACCGTCTTCGGCAACGTTGGCGATGTACATGACCGGCTTGGTGGTCAGCAGGTGGAAGCCCTTGATCACGGCTTTCTCGTCCGCGCTCATGTTCTTCATCAGGCTGCGTGCCGGTTTGGCTTCGGTGAAGTGCGCGATCAGTTGCTCGAGCAGAGCCTTCTGAACCACGGCGTCCTTGTCACCGCCCTTGGCGTTGCGCGCGACTTTCTGCAGTTGTTTCTCGCAGCTGTCGAGGTCGGCGAAGATCAGTTCAAGGTCGATGATTTCGATGTCGCGTTTCGGGTCGACGCTGTTGGACACGTGGATCACGTTGTCGTCTTCGAAGCAGCGCACCACGTGAGCGATAGCGTCGGTTTCACGGATGTTGGCCAGGAACTTGTTGCCCAGGCCTTCACCTTTCGAGGCACCGGCGACGAGGCCGGCGATGTCGACGAATTCCATGGTGGTCGGCAGGATGCGCTTGGGATTGACGATGGCCGCCAGCGCTTCCAGGCGTGGATCAGGCATCGGCACGATGCCGCTGTTCGGCTCGATGGTGCAGAAGGGGAAGTTCTCGGCCGCGATACCGGATTTGGTCAGGGCGTTGAACAGGGTGGACTTGCCGACGTTAGGCAGGCCGACGATGCCGCAATTGAATCCCATGGTGTTTCCCCTCGGGTAAAAGTCAGGCCTTCTGGCTGTGCAGGTTTTTCATCGCGCGGTTCCATTCCCCGGCGAGGATATCCGGCAGCACGCCGAGGGCAAAGTCGATGCTGGCATCGAGTTTTTCCTGTTCGGCGCGTGGCGCACGACCCAGGACGAAATTTGAAACCATACTGGCAACGCCCGGGTGGCCGATGCCAAGCCGCAGGCGGTAGAACGTATTCTGATTGCCCAGTTGCGCAATGATGTCGCGCAACCCGTTGTGACCGCCATGGCCGCCGCCCTGCTTGAGCTTGGCAACGCCCGGAGGCAAGTCGAGTTCGTCATGCGCCACGAGGATTTCTTCAGGCTTGATGCGGAAGAAACCGGCGAGTGCCGCCACGGCCTGGCCGCTGCGGTTCATGTAGGTGGTGGGAATCAGCAGACGAACATCCTGACCCTGATGCGAGTAGCGCCCGGTCAGGCCGAAATATTTGCGATCGGCCACGAGATTCACATTCTGTGCGTGGGCGATGCGCTCAACAAAAAGGGCCCCTGCGTTATGCCGGGTCTGTTCGTATTCAGCGCCTGGATTTCCCAGGCCAACGATCAGTTTGATGGCAGTCACGATAGGGGCCCTTCCTTGGAGTGGTGGATAACATCGCCGCGATCGGGGAAAGCGGCGAAAGTGGACGAAAAATGCTCATTTACCATGGATGTAAACTCCGCGTTCTCGCCCGCTTTCTCGCTACGTTCCAGTCCGCGATGTTACTTGCTCACTCCGGCATGACAGAGTGAATTACTCTGCTTCGCCTTCTTCGGCAGGTTCTGCAGCAACACGTGGAGCGTGGACGTTGGCAACAGCCTTGTCATCGCCGTGTGCCAGAGCAACGAACTCAACACCTTTAGGAGCTTTGAGGTCCGACAGGTGAATGATGGTGCCGATTTCTGCTTTCGAAAGATCGACTTCGATGAACTCAGGCAGATCTTTTGGCAGGCAGGTCACTTCGATTTCAGCAACAACGTGCGAAACTTCGCCGCCTTTCTTCACTGGAGCTTCTTCGCCAACAAAGTGTACAGGCACGATGGCGGTCAGTTTCTGGCCGGCAACAACGCGTACGAAGTCAGCGTGCATCACGTGGCCTTTGGCCGGGTGACGCTGCAGAGCCTTGATGATGACGTTCTGCTTGGTGCCACCAACGTTCAGCTCGATGATGTGGCTGTAAGCCGCTTCGTTTTCGAGCAGTTTGGCAACTTCTTTGGCCAGCATGCTGATGGATTCAGGGGCTTTGTCGCCACCGTAAACAACAGCTGGAACCAGAGCGGCGAGACGACGCAGGCGGCGGCTCGCACCTTTCCCCAGGTCGGAACGCACTTCAGCATTCAGAGTAAAATCGTTCATTTTGTATCTCCAAAATAGCCATGACCGAGTGGCGTTTGCGACCAGCGCCGAACACGGTATGGGCAAAAAAGCCCCGCCCCGACAGGAATGCCGGGGCGGGGCGCTTTTCGTCAACGAGACATTTCGCGAAGGGCAGGGCCCTTAACGGAACATCGCGCTGATCGATTCTTCATTGCTGATGCGGCGAACCGCTTCGGCAACAACCGGTGCGATATCCAGTTGACGGATACGTGCACAGGCTTGTGCTGCAGCGGACAGCGGGATGGTGTTAGTGACCACCAGCTCGTCCAGCACGGAATTTTCGATATTCTCGATGGCCCGGCCCGACAGCACAGGGTGTGTGCAGTAGGCAAAGACCTTGGCTGCGCCATGCTCTTTCAGGGCCTTGGCCGCGTGGCACAGGGTGCCGGCGGTATCGACCATGTCATCGACCAGAATACAGGTACGCCCTTCGACATCACCGATGATATGCATCACTTCAGAGTGATTGGCTTTCTCACGGCGTTTGTCGATGATCCCGAGATCGACGCCCAGCGACTTGGCAACAGCCCGTGCACGCACGACGCCACCAATGTCCGGGGACACGATCATCAGGTTTTCGAAGCGCTGATCTTCGATGTCATCCACCAGAACCGGGGAGCCGTAGATGTTATCTACCGGAATATCGAAGAAGCCCTGAATCTGGTCAGCATGCAGATCAACCGTGAGAACACGGTCGATGCCGACTACGGTAAGCATGTCAGCAACGACTTTCGCGCTGATAGCCACACGTGCGGAACGCGGACGGCGATCCTGACGGGCATAACCAAAATAAGGAATAACAGCAGTGATACGAGTAGCTGAGGAGCGGCGGAAGGCATCAGCCATCACTACCAGTTCCATCAGGTTATCGTTGGTCGGAGCGCAGGTCGGCTGAATAATGAAGACGTCTTTACCGCGAACGTTTTCATTGATCTCGGCTGTGATTTCGCCGTCGGAAAACTTGCCGACAGAGATGTCACCGAGAGGGATATGCAGCTGACGTACGACACGCCGAGCCAGATCGGGGTTGGCATTCCCCGTAAAGACCATCATCTTGGACACGCGCAGTACCTAGAGGCTGAGGGTAACCTGGATGAGTAGAGAAAATGGCAGGGGCGGCTGGATTCGAACCAACGCATGGCAGGATCAAAACCTGCTGCCTTACCGCTTGGCGACGCCCCTGTATCTGTTGCTTTCAAGTGCCGGGCACTTGATTCCTTTAGAGCAGACTTTGCAGCTTGCGATGCAACATCGAAACGTTGCTTCCTTTCGCTACAAACCCTGTAAGGGTCTCTGTCAGAAGGGCCGAGACTTTATCAGCTTCAGCTTTGCTTGGGAAGCCCCCAAACACACAACTTCCAGTTCCGGTGAGCTTTGCTTCGGTAAATTTACCTAACAAATCCAATGCGTTACGTACCTCTGGATAACGCCTTGCTACCACCGGCAAGCAGTCATTTCGACTGTTTCCCTCGGGAACGGGGCGCACTTTAATGGGCGGTGTGTTACGTGTCAACAAAGGATCGGAAAAAATTTCTGCCGTACTAACAGCGACTTGCGGCACGAGCACCAGATACCACGGTTCTTCGGGGTCGACCGGGGTCAGTTTCTCGCCAACACCCTCGGCAAATGCCGCATGGCCACGGACGAACACTGGTACGTCGGCACCGAGTGACAGGCCCAGTTCCGCCAGGCGATCTTCATCCCAGCCCAGTTGCCACAAATGGTTGAGTCCGAGCAACGTTGTCGCCGCATTTGAACTGCCGCCACCGATGCCGCCGCCCATGGGCAGGACTTTGTCGATCCAGATGTCGATACCGAGCGCGCAGCCGGATTGTTGTTGCAACATCTTCGCCGCGCGCACGATCAGGTTGCTGTCGTGGGGCACGCCGGCGAACTCGGTGTGCAGCTGAATCACGCCGTCATCGCGCACGGCGAAAGTGATTTCATCGCCATAATCGAGGAACTGAAACAGCGTCTGCAATTCGTGATAACCGTCTTCACGGCGACCGAGAATGTGCAGCATCAAGTTGAGTTTGGCCGGCGAGGGCAGGGTCAGGCGTGCAGCGGTCATGCTTTATTGCCCCAACTTGCGCGGTTGCCAGGTCTTGATCACCAGCGTCACGTCAAGGTCGGTGCCGTGCAGCTTGATGCGCTCGGGCAGCCAATAACCATTCTGTTCGGTGTAGGCGGTGTATTCGACTTTCCAGCCGTCCTGCTCAAGGCTGGCCAGGCGACTGTCGGCGTCCAGGTTCAAGCGACTCTTGCTTTCCGGAGCGGGCAGGCCGCGAACCCACCAGGCCAGATTCGACACCGGCAATTTCCAGCCCAGTTGCTCTTCGAGCAAGGCTTCAGGAGATTGCGATTCGTAGCGGCCCTGGTTGGCGACTTCCAGCGACACCTTGCCCGGACGCCCGGTCAGGCGCGCCGCGCCACGACCCAGCGGGCCGGACAGGCGAATGTCGTAGTAGTCCTGACGCTGCAGCCAGAACAGCGTGCCGCTGCCGGAATCTTTCGGCGCGCGGATGCCGATCTTGCCGTCGATCTGCCAGCCATCAAGGCCGGTCAGTTGCTGTTTATTCGCCGCCCACTGGGCCGGGCTGCCGTGGCCCTCGACCGATTCGCGAGTGCCGAAACCCGAGCAGCCGGCGAGGAGGGCGATGAAGCTGAAAACAATAACGTGGCGCAAAAGCATGGTTTAAAGATTCTCGGATCCGGTCAGGCGCTTGATGGTGCTGCGCAGAATGGTGCTGTCGGGCTGATCCTTGAGGAACTTGCCCCACACTTGTTTGGCTTCGCGCTGATTGCCCTTGGCCCAGAGGACTTCGCCCAGGTGCGCGGCGACTTCGTGGTCAGGGAAACGCTCGAGCGCCTGGCGCAGGTATTTCTCCGCGTCGTCCAGATTGCCCAGGCGATAGTTCACCCAGCCGAGGCTGTCGAGAACTGCCGGGTCTTCCGGGTTGATCTGGTGCGCCTGCTCGATCAGCGTTTTCGCTTCAGCGTAGCGGGTGGTGCGATCGGACAAGGTGTAGCCCAGCGCATTGAGCGCCATGGCGTTGTCCGGGTCGCGCTTGATGATCAGGCGCAGGTCTTTCTCCATTTGCGCCAGATCATTGCGTTTTTCCGCGAGCATGGCGCGGGTGTAAAGCAGATTGAGATCGTCCGGGTATTTCTGCAGCGCTTGTTGCAGAACTTTCCAGGCCTTGTCGTCCTGTTTATTGGCCGACAGGGTTTCCGATTCGATCAGATACAACTGGATCGCGTAGTCGGGTTGCTCGTCACGCTCGGCCGCCAGCTTGCTCTGCGCTTCGGCGGTTTTGCCGTTGCTCATCAGGATATCGGCCTGACGCAGCTGTGCCGGCAGATAGTCATTGCCCGGGCCGACCTGGGCGTATTCGATGAGCGCGCCTTGTGGGTCGTTGCGCTCTTCGGCAATCCGGCCGAGATTCAGATGCGCTGAATCGACGTGGCTTTCGCGAGCGATCAGGTCTTCCAGATAGCCCTTGGCTTCATCCCACGCCTTGGCTTCCAGGCACACCAGTGCCAGCGAGTAACGCAGTTCATCGTCTTCCGGGTATTGCTGAACGAGCGTGGAGAATTCGGCCTTGGCGTCGTCCATGCGGTCCTGTTCGACCAGCATGCGCGCGTAAGTCAGGCGCAGGCGTTTGTCTTCCGGGTATTTCCTGATGCTTTTCTGCAACAGCGGCAGCGCTTCGTCGCCACGGTTGAGCAATTGAAGCAGGCGCGCGCGCAGCAGGATCGGTGCGATCTCGCCGTCTTCCGGTGGGTTGTCTTCGAGCAGAGTCAGCGCGCCTTGATTGTCGCCGTCCTGCTGCAACAGCAGAGCCTTGCCGAAAATCAGCTGATTATTGTTCGGGTGGCGCTGGAGCAAACGGTCGAAGCTTTTCATCAGGCCGTTGCGGGTTTCCTGATCGGTGTCGGCGGCCGACAGCGCGAGGAAATCGAAATGGGTGTCGCCCTTGCCCTGCAGGACTTTCTCCATGTAGACCATGGAGTCGTCGTAACGCCCGGCGCGGGCCAGTTGCACGGCAGCGGCGCGTTGCGCTTCGAGATCGTCCGGGGCATTGCGGGCCCAGATCAGCGCGGTGTCGAGGGCCGGTTGATCGGCGCCCAGATATTCGGCGATGCGGAACGCACGCTCGGAAACGCCCGGATCCTGGGTGTTGATGGCCTGGGTCACGTAATTGTCCAGGGCAATGTCGAAACGATTGCGCTGGCCAGCGAGTTCGGCGCTCAGCAGGCTGAACACGGTTTCCTCGCTGAACGAGCCGTAAACCTTGGGCTTTTCAGGTGCGGGCGTGGTGTCTTCGACCGGCGGGGTGCCATCCGGCGCAACGGGCGCCATGGCCTGGCAGCCGCTGAGGAAGACAAAAGCGAGGAGCAACGCGGAAGATCTATTCATATAGGAAGAGGACGACTAACCTGCGGTCGGATCATCATGACACAAGCCTTCGGCCAAACATAACCGAGACTCAATTGTGGCCATTATAGGGGCTGACGATTGGGACAATAGTCAGCGGTAGTTGTTCTGAATCTTTCGAAGTAGGACAATTGCCGGCTTCACGTCACCATCAGCGACCTTGAATGGCCTTCCTTGCACTCGGTATTAACCACAAGACTGCTTCAGTAGACGTCCGCGAGCGCGTGGCCTTTACCCCTGAGCAGCTGGTGGAGGCCTTGCAGCAGCTCTGCCGACTGACCGACAGCCGCGAAGCCGCGATCCTCTCCACCTGCAATCGCAGTGAGCTTTATATAGAACAGGATCAGCTGTCGGCCGATGTCGTGCTGCGCTGGCTGGCCGATTATCACCATCTGAGTCTCGACGAGCTGCGCGCCAGTGCTTACGTGCATGAAGACGATGCGGCTGTTCGTCACATGATGCGCGTCGCCTCCGGGCTCGACTCGCTGGTGCTGGGCGAACCGCAGATTCTCGGTCAGATGAAATCGGCCTACGCCGTGGCCCGCGAGGCCGGCACCATCGGTCCGCTGCTGGGGCGGTTGTTTCAGGCGACGTTCAATGCCGCCAAGCAGGTGCGTACCGATACTGCGATTGGCGAGAACCCGGTGTCGGTGGCGTTTGCTGCGGTGAGCCTGGCGAAACAGATTTTCAGCGATCTGCAACGCAGCCAGGCGCTGCTGATCGGTGCCGGCGAGACGATTACGCTGGTCGCGCGCCATTTGCATGAGCTGGGGGTCAAGCGCATCGTCGTCGCCAACCGCACGCTCGAGCGCGCCAGTCAGTTGGCCGAGCAGTTCGGCGCTCACGCGGTGCTGCTCTCGGACATCCCGGCGGAGCTGGTGCGCAGCGACATCGTCATCAGTTCGACCGCCAGCCAGTTGCCGATCCTCGGCAAGGGTGCGGTGGAAAGTGCGCTGAAGCTGCGCAAGCACAAGCCGATCTTCATGGTCGACATCGCGGTACCACGAGATATCGAGCCAGAAGTCGGCGAGTTGGACGACGTTTACCTGTACAGCGTCGACGATCTCCACGAAGTGGTCGCCGAGAACCTCAAGAGCCGTCAGGGCGCTGCGCAAGCGGCGGAGGAGATGGTCTCGGTCGGCGCCGACGATTTCATGGTGCGCCTGCGCGAACTGGCGGCAGTCGATGTGCTCAAGGCCTATCGTCAACAGAGCGAGCGCTTGCGTGACGAGGAATTGCAAAAAGCCCTGCGTCTGCTGGCCAACGGCGGCAACGCCGAAGACGTGCTCGGGCAACTGGCCCGTGGCCTGACCAACAAACTCTTGCATGCGCCCAGCGTGCAATTGAAAAAGCTGTCTGCCGAAGGCCGCCTCGATGCGCTGGCCATGGCCCAGGAACTCTTTGCCCTTGAGGGCTCACCGGATAGTTTTTCGGATAAAAAACCGCAATGAAAGCGTCACTGCTCAACAAGCTGGACATTCTCCAGGACCGTTTCGAGGAACTGACCGCGCTGCTCGGCGACGGTGAAGTCATTGCCGATCAGGCCAAATTCCGCGCCTATTCCAAGGAGTACGCCGAACTCGAGCCGGTAGTGGCCGCCTATAAAAAGCTGCTCGGCGTACAAAGCGATCTTGAAGGCGCGCAGGCGCTGCTCAAGGACAACGACCCGGACATGCGCGAAATGGCCGTGGAAGAAGTTCGCGAAGCCAAGGAGTTGCTGGTCACGCTGGAATCCGATCTGCAGCGCATGTTGCTGCCTAAAGATCCGAATGACGGGCGCAACGTCTTCCTCGAAATCCGCGCCGGCACCGGTGGCGACGAGGCGGCGATCTTCTCCGGCGACCTGTTCCGCATGTACTCGCGTTATGCCGAGCGGCGTGGCTGGCGCGTCGAGATCCTCTCGGAAAACGAAGGCGAACACGGTGGCTATAAAGAAGTCATCGCGCGCATTGAAGGCGACAACGTTTACGGCAAGCTGAAATTCGAGTCCGGCGCGCACCGCGTTCAGCGCGTACCCGCCACCGAATCCCAGGGTCGGATCCACACCTCGGCGTGCACCGTGGCAGTGTTGCCGGAGCCGGACGAGCGCGAAGCGATCGAGATCAACCCGGCGGATCTGCGTGTCGATACTTACCGTTCCTCTGGCGCTGGTGGTCAGCACGTCAACACCACCGATTCGGCGATCCGCATCACCCACATTCCGACTGGCACCGTCGTCGAGTGTCAGGAAGAACGCTCCCAGCACAAGAACCGTGCCCGGGCGATGGCGTGGCTGTCGGCCAAGCTCAACGATCAGCAAAACGCAGCGGCAGCCAACGCGATTGCCAGTGAGCGCAAGTTGCTGGTCGGCTCCGGCGATCGATCCGAGCGTATCCGCACCTACAACTACGCCCAGGGCCGGGTCACCGACCATCGCGTCAACCTGACCCTGTATTCGCTGGATGAAATTCTCGCCGGTGGCGTCGAAGCTGTGATCGAGCCCTTGCTGGCCGAATATCAGGCTGACCAACTCGCAGCGATAGGTGAATAAATGACCATCATCGCCAGCCTGTTGCGCGCCGCCGAGTTGCCGGACTCGCCGACTGCGCGTCTGGACGCTGAATTGCTTCTCGCCGCCGCACTGGGCAAGTCGCGCAGCTTCCTGCACACCTGGCCCGAGCGCATCGTGCCGAGCGAGGCTGCGCTGACCTTTGCCGAGTATTTGCAACGGCGGCGTAGCGGTGAGCCGGTGGCTTATATTCTCGGCCAGCAGGGCTTCTGGAAGCTGGATCTGGAAGTCGCGCCGCACACGCTGATTCCGCGTCCTGACACCGAATTGCTGGTGGAGGCAGCCCTTGAGCTGCTGCCGGCAACTCCGGCCAAGGTTCTTGATCTGGGCACCGGCAGTGGCGCGATTGCTTTGGCCTTGGCCAGCGAACGGCCGGCGTGGAAAGTCACTGCCGTGGATCGTGTGCTTGAAGCCGTGGCCCTGGCCGAACGCAATCGCCAGCGTCTGCACCTGAACAACGCTACGGTGCTGAACAGCCATTGGTTCAGCGCACTTGCAGGCCAGCGCTTTCAACTGATCATCAGCAACCCGCCGTACATTGCCGCCGCCGATCCGCATCTGTTCGAGGGCGATGTACGCTTCGAACCGGCCAGTGCGCTGGTCGCCGGTGAAGATGGCCTCGATGATCTGCGCCTGATTGTTGCGCAGGCGCCGGATCATCTTGAAACCGGAGGCTGGCTGATGCTCGAACACGGCTATGATCAGGCCGAAGCCGTGCGTGATCTGCTGCTTACCCGTGGCTTTGAAGAAGTCCACAGCCGCACCGATCTGGGCGGCCATCAACGCATCAGTCTGGGGCGCCTGCCGTGCTGAATGATCAGGAATTGCTGCGCTACAGCCGGCAGATTCTGCTGCAACACATCGACATCGACGGGCAGCTGAAGCTCAAGGCCAGCCGCGTGCTGATCGTCGGCCTCGGCGGTCTCGGCGCGCCAGTGGCGCTGTATCTGGCAGCAGCGGGCGTCGGCGAATTGCATCTGGCGGATTTCGACACGGTCGATCTGACCAATCTGCAACGGCAGATCATTCACGACACCGACAGTGTCGGCATGTCCAAGGTCGACTCGGCGCTCAAGCGCCTGGGCGCGATCAATCCGGAAATTCAACTGGTCGCCCATCGCCAGGCGCTGGACGAGGATTCTCTCGGTGCAGCGGTGGCGGCGGTGGATCTGGTGCTCGATTGTTCGGACAACTTTTCCACGCGCGAGTCGGTTAACGCCGCTTGTGTTGCCGCGTGCAAGCCGCTGGTCAGTGGCGCGGCAATTCGTCTGGAAGGGCAATTGTCGGTGTTCGATCCTCGGCGTGCCGAGAGCCCTTGCTACCACTGCCTGTACGGTCACGGCAGTGAAGCCGAACTGACCTGCAGCGAGGCCGGCGTGGTCGGGCCATTGGTCGGTCTGGTTGGCAGCTTGCAGGCGCTGGAAGCGTTGAAGGTGCTGGTCGGCTTTGGTGAACCCTTGGTGGGGCGACTGTTGTTGATCGATGCCTTGGGCTCGCGATTCCGTGAGCTTCGCGTCAAGCGTGATCCGGGCTGCAGCGTCTGTGGCGCCCGCCATGCGTGAAGCGCCGATCGGCGTGTTCGATTCCGGGGTCGGCGGCTTGTCGGTCCTCGGCGAAATCCAGCGCTTGCTGCCCAACGAATCGCTGCTTTATGTCGCCGATTGCGGGAACATTCCTTACGGCGAGAAAACCCCGGAATTCATCCGCGAGCGTTGCAGCGTGATGGCCGGGTTCTTTCGCGAGCAGGGGGCCAAAGCTTTGGTGCTGGCGTGCAATACCGCGACCGTAGCGGGGGTTGCCGATCTGCGTCGCGATTTCCCCGACTGGCCGATTGTCGGCATGGAACCGGCGGTCAAACCGGCCGCAGCGGCCACACGAAGCGGCGTGGTTGGCGTCCTGGCCACGACCGGCACGTTGCAGAGCGCGAAGTTTGCCGCGTTGCTCGATCGCTTCGCGGCCGACATTAAAGTCATCACCCAGCCCTGTCCGGGACTGGTCGAACTGATCGAAACGGGTGATCTGCACAGCGCCGAATTACGCATTTTATTGCAAGGTTACGTCGCTCCATTGCTGGCGCAAAACTGCGACACGATCATTCTTGGCTGCACCCATTATCCCTTCCTCAAGCCGTTACTCAGGTCGATGATCGCCGACGATGTCAGCCTGATCGATACCGGAGCTGCCGTGGCCCGGCAGTTGCAACGCTTGCTCGCCGAGCGTGATCTGCTGGCGCGACGTCCGAGCCAGCCGGTGAAGTTCTGGACCAGCGGCGATCCGCAATCTCTCAGAAAAATCCTACCGTTGCTGGGCCAAACTGCGTCGAATGTGCAAAACTTCGACTTGTAAAAAAAATGTGAAATAACTAAAAAAACGCTGAACTTCTGACCAAGCGCGGATTTCTATAGCGACAGCAGCAACTAAAAACCAAACGATCGTTCCGGAAAAGGAAGTTTCAAAGTGAAGCGACTATTCTGCTTGGCCGCGATTGCGGCCGCACTGATGGGGCAAAGCATTACTGCACAAGCCGCTGGCGTTGAATTCGCCGTCGGCGGTACCAGCGATTCGACAATGACGTATCGCTTAGGCATGAATTTCGACTGGGACAAGAGCTGGCTGCAGAGCGACGTGGGTCGCCTGACCGGCTACTGGAGCGGTGCCTACACGTACTGGGAAGGTGACAAGACTTCCAGCAACAACAGCCTGTCGTTCTCACCTGTATTCGTTTACGAGTTTGCCGGCCAGTCGGTCAAGCCATACGTGGAAGCGGGTATCGGCGTGGCGTTCTTCTCCAACACCGAATACGAAAGCAACAACCTGGGCGGCTCCTTCCAGTTTGAAGACCGCATCGGTGTCGGCCTGCGTTTCAACGGCGGCCACGAAGTCGGCATCCGCGCCACGCACTACTCCAACGCCGGCCTGTCCAGCGACAACGATGGTGTAGAAAGCTACGCGCTGCATTACACAATGCCGCTGTAATCCGCCTACGCGGAACCAACGTGGGAACGAGCCTGCTCGCGAAAGCAGAGTGTCAGTCAATTCAAATGGTGGCTGACACACCGCCTTCGCGAGCAGGCTCGCTCCCACAGTTGTTTCTGCGCCGTGAAAGAAATCAGCGGTAGGCTGTAGCAATTCCCCGGCGCTCTTCGATGCACTCCGGCGCGCCCATTTCAAACTCGCGGCAAATCAGCGGGCGTCGTTCATAGATCGTGCACATCATGCTGTCGCGATCCAGTGCCGCGCACCAGCCGTCGTCCAGACGCAGCATCACTTCGCCGCCCCATTCATCGGTATCGATAAAGCGATCAGGCACGCCGGTGTCGGTGATCAGCATCACTTCGAGCTGGCAGCAGCACGCCGCACAGGTCGAGCAGGTGACCGCCGGTTCGGCGATTTGTGTGTGAGGGATGGTTTTCATCGTGGCAGTGTAAGGCAGTGATCGCTGTGGGTGTGAAAGCGCTGACGGACGCTCACGGCGCCAGACGCCGTGCCATCAAGTGCAACAGCGGGAACAGCCCTGCCCAGAGCAGTCCGATGACGATCAGCGTCGACACTTCGCCGTAAGGGAAATGCACGCCGGCCAAGCGTCCGCCACCGTAGTACGACAACGCCCCGCCCACCGCGCCAAGTCCGCTGGCCAGCCACCATGGCCGCGCGCTCCAGGCCAGGCAGTGGCGCAACGTGGTGGCGAGCAGTGCCCATAGCAGCATCAGCCACAGCGGAATCAGCGGCGAGGCGTCTGCAAAGCGGAACACGTCGAGGTAACGCAAGACGCTGTCCACCGCCGTGCCGACAATCACCACGCACAGAATCAAACGACCTTCTGCCGCCCAACTGCTGATCCAGCGCAGATGAATCACCAGAGCCGCCACCGCCAGCAACAGCCATAAACTGTTGCCGCCGAGCACGCAGGCCAGCCAGCCGAGCTGAAACAGCACGGCATTGGCGATTTGCTCACGCATCGAAGCGCCCGAGCAGCGGCGCGGTCATCGCCGCCGGTTTGGCCAGCAGCAATTGCGCGGTGCCGATGGTGCGTTCGAGGAACCCGCCCTCGCAATAGCACAGGTAAAACTCCCACAAACGCAGGAAATAATCGTCGTAGCCCAGCTCGCTCAGGCGACCATGGGCGAGGCGAAAGTTCTCGTGCCACAGGCGCAGTGTCCTGGCGTAATGCAAGCCGAAATCTTCCATGTGCAGCAGGTTCATGTCGGTTTCGCGCCCGACCACATCGAGCATCTTGTGCACCGAGGGCAGGGCGCCGCCGGGGAAGATGTAGCGCTGGATGAAGTCTACGCTGCGCTTGGCCTGTTCGTAGCGTTGTTCGCGAATGGTGATCGCCTGGAGCAGCATCAGGCCGTTGCTTTTGAGCAACTGCGCGCATTGTTTGAAGTAGGTCGGCAGGAACCGATGGCCGACCGCTTCGATCATCTCGATCGACACCAGTTTGTCGTACTCGCCGCTGAGGTCGCGGTAGTCCTTGAGCAGCAGGGTGACGCGATCCTGCAAGCCGAGTTGTTCGATGCGCTTGGCAGTGAACGCGAACTGCTCTTTCGACAGCGTCGTGGTGGTCACGCGGCAACCGTAATGCTGTGCTGCGTAAAGGGCCATGCTGCCCCAACCGGTGCCGATTTCCAGCAGGTGGTCGCTGGGCTTGAGCGCGAGTTTCTGGCAGATGCGTTCAAGTTTGTTCAATTGCGCCTGTTCCAGGGTGTCGCTCGGCGAAAGGAACTGGGCGGCGGAATACATCATGGTCGGGTCGAGAAACTGTTCGAACAGTTCATTGCCGAGGTCGTAGTGCGCGGCGATGTTTTTCTGCGAACCCTTGCGCGTGTTGCGATTGAGCCAGTGCAGGCCTTGCACGAAGGGCCGGCCCAGACGCGCCAGGCCACCTTCCATGGCATCGAGTACATCGAGATTGCTGACGAACACGCGCACCACAGCAGTCAGGTCCGGCGAACTCCAATAGCCGTGGATGAATGCTTCGCCGGCGCCGATCGAGCCGCTGCTGGCGACCATGCCCCACAGGGCCGGGTCGAGTACATGGACTTCGCCGAGCAGGGCGCTGCCCGGGGTGCCGAAAAGCATTTGTTCGCCATCCTCGACGACCATCAATTGTCCGTGTTTGAGCTGGGCCAATTGGCGCAACACGCCACGGCGCAGCAGCGAGCCGGTCAAACCGTTGGTGCTGAAGCGACCGAGCGGCAGGCTAGAGGATTTCATGGTGCGGCTCCTTCGGAGGCACAGTGGCGGTTTTAAAGCTGCCGTCGGCAGCCTGGTGAGGGAAGATCGGCGCGCGCTTGAGCAGCAGTCGCAGTGCTTGCCAATAAATCGCCAGAGCGGTTTTTGCGGTCATCCACGGGAAGCGCCGCAGATAGCGATGCAGGCTGCGACGATCGAGCGGTTCGCGGCGCAGATTCAGTGTGGCGTCGAACAGTTTCTCGCTGCCCTGCCAATCGGCCATGTGCACACCCAGGCTTTGCGCGGCCGGGCTGAAGCTCATGCGGTATTCGAGGTCGCGGGGCAGAAACGGTGAAACGTGAAACGCCTTGGCTACAGCAAAATGTTGGTGGAAATCCACCAGACTGGTCGGCGTCTGCGCCGGCAACACGTAATGAAAACGCTCGCGCCATGGCGTATTGGTGACTTCACAAACGATCGCCGCCAGTTGTCCGTCGGCTTCATGGCAGTAGAAGAAGCTCACCGGATTGAACGACAGCCCCCAACTGCGCGGCTGGGTCAGCAGGCATACCGCGCCTTGTGGTTCATGACCGATGGCTGCACCGACCTGCTGGCGCACCGCGTCGATCAGGCGTATGCCCTTGCCGGTGAAGGCTTTGAGGTAATCGGTTTCGCGAAACGAGAACGGCGCGAAACGACTGCGCCCCGCCAGCGGCGACAAGGCCAGCACGGCGTCCTGTTCGCTCAGGTCGAGGTAGAGCAAACCGATGCGGTAGCGGAATTCGTGGCGGCGCGGCGCAAAACGTCGGTGGCCGATGACGCCGCTGTAGAGGGCGCTGTTCACAGGGTTTCACCGAACGCGGCGGCTACGCGCAGCCCGCTGACAACGCCATCTTCATGAAAGCCGTTGGCCCAGTAGGCGCCGCAATAATGCGTGTGCTGCTCGCCGTCGAGTTCGCCCCAGCGGTTTTGCGCGGCCGCTGCGGCGAGGGTGTATTGCGGGTGAGCGTAGGTATAGCGGGCCAGCACTTTATCGGGGCTGATGCCGGCAGTCTGGTTGAGGCTGACGCAGAACGTGGTGTCGCTCTCGATGCCCTGCAGGATGTTCATGTTGTAGGTGACCGCCGCGCGGGTATGGCCGGCGCCGCCGAGGCGATAGTTCCAGCTGGCCCAGGCCAGTTTGCGCGTAGGCAGCAGGCGCGTGTCGGTGTGCAGCACGACGTCGTTGTCGGCGTAGAGCAGGGCACCGAGAATCGAACGCTCGGCGTCGCTCGGGTTGGCCAACAGCCTCAGGGCCTGATCGCTGTGACAGGCGAACACCACCTTGTCGAAATGTTCGAGGCCGGCCGGGCTGTGGATAACCACACCATGCTGATTGCGCTCGACGCGGCTGACCGGGCAGGTCAGGCGAATCCTGTCGCTGAACGAAGCGGTCAGCGGCGCGACGTAGGCACTGGAACCGCCTTCGATGACCTGCCACTGCGGCCGATCACTGACCGACAACAGGCCATGATTCTTGAAAAAACGCAGGAAGAATTGCAGCGGGAAATTGAGCATTTCCGCCATTGGCATCGACCAGATCGCCGCGCCCATCGGCACGATGTAGTGCAGGATGAAGCGCTCGCCGTAGCCGCCGGCCTTGAGGTAATCATCGAGCGTGGTATCGGCGGCGATGCGCAGTTCCACCAGGTCGCGCTGGGCTTCTTTGTTGAAGCGCAGAATGTCGCGCAGCATCCCCCAGAACCCGGGCGACAACAGATTGCTGCGCTGGGCGAACAGGCTGTTGAGGTTGTTGCCGTTGTACTCCACGCCAGTGTCCGGGTCGGTTACCGAAAAGCTCATTTCGGTCGGCTTGAACGCCACGCCGAGCTGGTTGAGCAAGCGAATGAAGTTCGGGTAGGTCCAGTCGTTAAACACGATGAAACCGGTGTCGATGGCGAACGATTGCCCAGCCACGCTGACCGGTACGGTGTGGGTGTGGCCGCCGACCCAGTCACTCGCTTCGAACACGGTGATGTCGTGGCGGCGGTTCAGCAGGTAGGCGCAGGTGAGCCCGGCGATACCGCTGCCAATTACGGCGATTTTCATATCGGGTCCCGCTGCGGAGGGTTCTTGCGCACCATGCGTTTGCCGATCGCCAGTTGCGCGCGGGCGGGCAGCTTGGACAGCGGCCACAGCGCGGCCATGAACAGCCCCGGGAAGGCAATTTCCAGCGGACGGTCCTTGAGTTTGGCGAAGATGTGCCGCGCCGCTTTATCTGCGGGCCAGCTCAGCGGCATCGGGAAATCGTTCCTCTCGGTCAGCGGCGTTTCGACAAAACCCGGGCTGATGATGGTGACTTCAATACCTTCATCCGCCAGATCGATGCGCAGCGATTCGAACAGGTAACGCAGCCCGGCCTTCGATGCGCCATAGGCTTCGGCCCGTGGCAGCGGCAGGTAAGTCACCGAGCTGGCCATGCCGACCAGATGCGGCGCGGTGCCTTTGCGCAACAGCGGCAGGGCGGCTTCGATGCAATAGCTGCTGGCGAGCAGATTGGTGCGCACCACGTGCTCGATGATCGACGAATCGAACTGGCGCGCGTCGACATATTCACAGGTGCCGGCGTTGAGAATCACGCTGTCCAGCGAACCCCAGGCCTCGGTGATCTGCTCACCGATTTCGCGCACGGTCTGACTGTTGGTCAGATCGCCGGGCACCACCAGCACCTGGCCCGGATAACGCTGGGACAAGACCTTGAGCGGCGCGGCCGAGCGCGAGCTGACCGCCAGGTGTGCGCCGCTTTTCAGAATGTCCTCACACAAGGCTGCACCGATGCCACTGCTGGCGCCGGTCAACCAATACCGCCGTGGAGGTGTACGACTCATCCCATTCTCCTTTTCAGCCAGGCAATCACCCGGCCCAATATTGGCAAGTGTTCATACAGCAGCGCCCCGGCATCGAAATAATCCCGATGGCGATAAACCTTGTCGCGCCAGAGCAGGTGCGAGCAGCCACCGACCCTGATTTCCCGACCGTTGGCCAGGCGCGGATGGCGATAACTCATGACCCAGCGCAGGTAACCCTCACCTTCGCGGATCTGGTCGAAACCATGAAAATCGAAACGCAGATCGCTGACGTTGGCGTACAGCTCACTGAAGTAATCCCGCAGTTGTGCCAGGCCCTGAACTTCGTGCAGCGGATCGGTGAAATGAATGTCGTCGCTGTACAGCTCGCCGAGGCGATGCAGGTTGTCTTTGTTCAACCCGCAAAACTCGCGGGCGAAGCTGCGCAGGAATTCACTCATCGCTGCCGCCCACAGGCTGGCGCGACGGCAGGTTCTTGAACGCCGTCAGCGCACGCTCGCGTGAAGTGCTGAGGTTGACGATCGGCGCCGGATAACCGGCCACGCCGAACAGTCCTCCGGCTGCCGCCGGATTGTGCACTTCCTTCTTGTTGAGCCCGGCCAGTTCCGGCAACCAGCGCTTGATGAACACGCCTTCGGCATCGAATTTTTCCGACTGGCTCAGCGGGTTGAAAATACGGAAGTACGGCGCTGAGTCGGTGCCGGTCGATGAGCTCCATTGCCAGCCACCGTTGTTGGCCGCCAGGTCGCCGTCGATCAGGTGGCGCATGAAAAAGCGTTCGCCCTCGCGCCAGTCGATCAGCAGGTTTTTGGTCAGGAACATCGCCACGACCATGCGCAGGCGATTGTGCATCCAGCCGGTTTCCAGCAATTGGCGCATCGCCGCGTCGATGATCGGCAGCCCGGTGCGTGCCTCTTGCCAGGCCTTGAGTTCTTCCGGCGCATCGCGCCAGGCCAGCGCTTCGGTTTCCGGGCGGAAGGCGCGATGCCGAGAGACGCGTGGGTAGCCGACCAGAATATGTTTATAGAACTCGCGCCACAGCAGCTCGTTGATCCAGGTCACTGCGCCGACCTTGCCGCTTTCGAACTCGCCCTGATTGCTTTGCAGTGCAGCGTGCAGGCACTGGCGTGGCGAGATCACGCCGGCGGCGAGATACGCCGACAATTGGCTGGTGCCAGGTTTGGCTGGGAAGTCGCGTTCGCTGCGGTAGTAGTCGATCTGCGCATCTGTGAAGGTGTCGAGGCGGCGTCGCGCCTCTTGCTCGCCGGCCGGCCACAGGGCGCGCAGGGATTCGCTCGGTGTGGCGAAACCTTTTACCGCCTCCGGAATTGCATCGCTGGCGATATCCAGCGCGGCCTGCTTGCCGGGTGCCTTGACCAGTGCCGGCATCGAGCGATGCAGGCGTTCGTAGCAGACTTTGCGAAACTGACTGAACACCTGGAAGTAGGTGCCGGTCTTGGTCAGCACTGTGCCGGGTTTTAACAGCAACTGATCCAGGTAACTGTGGAATTCGATGCCTTCGGCTTGCAACGTTTCGGCCACGGTTTCATCACGGCGGCTTTCGTGAACGCCGTATTCCTCGTTGACGTGCACCGCCTCGATCTTCAATTGCCGGCACAGCTTGAGCAGTTCTGCCGGTGCCTGATCCCAGTGCGGTGCGCTGCGAATCAACAACGGGATGTTCAGCGCGCCGAGGCTCTGGCTCAGTTCGCGCAAATTGCGCAGCCAGAAATCCACTTTGCACGGCGCATCGTCGTGCGCCAGCCATTGCTGCGGACTCAACAGATACACCGCCACGGTCGGGCCGCGAGCTGCGGCGGCCGCGAGGGCTGTGTTGTCACGTTGGCGCAAGTCGCTGCGCAGCCAGATCAGTTGCATGTGATTAAACCCATCATCAAATCAATCCGCGCTCGAGCAGCGCCTGGTGTGCGGCAAGCGGATCTTCAGCCAGGAACAGGTCGGCAGTCTGGGCGGTGCGTGCGGACAATTCGGTGTGGTGAATGTGCACCGTGGGGCCAGCAATCAAGGTCGGGCAATTGACGTTCGCCAGCAGCTTGGGCAGCTGCGCCAGTTGCATGGCTTTGCTCGAATACAGCAGCACGCCACGGGCTTGCAGATGCTCGACGGTCAGCGCCAGCTCACCGGCCGGCAGTGGCCAGTCGAACACTTGCACCGGGCAATCGGCACTGCTGATCAGCCATGCGCACAGCCACAGATGCGGCTCCAGCGGCAGGTCGGAATGATTGATCAACAGCAGCGGCGCCGAATGCAGCTGACGGTTGTTATGGTAGATGCGTGCGCCGAATTTGCTGCGCAACCAGGAAAAGAAAAACGTCCGTTCCATCTGCGCACCGAACTGGCCCTGCCAGCGCTGTTCGAGCTCGGCCAGCAGCGGCATCAGCAATTGCTCGCACAACGTCCGTGGCGGATACAAGGCGATGGCCTGATTGACGCTGTCATCCAGCGCGCGCTCATTGAGCGAGGTGACCGCCGACAGCAACGTCTGATGCAGACGCTGCCAATCGTTTTCCACAGTTTCCGTGAAGGCCTGCGGCGCATCGAGCAGTGGCTTGACCTGGCTCACCGCAACGCCACGGTTGAGCCAGGTGAGGATGGCCATGATCCGCTGCACATGTTCAGCGCTATACAGTCGATGGCCCTTGGGCGTGCGCTGGGGCACCACCAACCCATAGCGACGTTCCCACGCGCGCAGGGTGATGGCGTTGACGCCGGTCTGCCGCGCGACTTCGCGAATCGGCAACCAGCCCTCGTCGAGGGCTTTCTTGAAGTCGGCGCCGAGGTCTTCCTGGGCGCTGCTGTCGGTTTTATCGTTCATTAGATCGCGTTTCGCAGACTGAGGTTTTCCGGATGCGGCTGCAGGTAAACCTGCTGCGCGATGTACGGGTCCGGATGGAGTCGAAAGTGATGTTTGAGCAGCGTCAACGGCACCACCAGCGGCACGATGCCCTGGCGGTACTGGCCGATGATCTGCTGCATTTCCTGTTTGTCTTCGGCGCTCAGCGATTGTTTCAAATAACCGCTGAGGTGCAGCAGCACGTTGCAGTGGGTGCCGCGAGTGGCGCATTTCTTCAGCGCGGCCATCAGCTCGCTGAAATAGCGCGGGCCGAGTTCGGCGGGATCGCTGTCGGCCATGTTGCCGAGCATCTTGCCGAGGTTTTTGTATTGCAGCGGGTTGTGCGCCATCAGCTGGTACTTGTAGCGCGAATGGAACTCGGTAAGGGCGCGGCGGCTCAGGCCCTCGGCGAGCACTTGCTGCCAAGCGCTGTAGGCCAGGACGCGGGTGATGAAGTTTTCCCGCAGCACCGGATCGTTGAGGCGTCCGGCTTCTTCCACCGGCAGATCCGGATGCTGTGCACAGAATGCCTGCGCATAGATCCCGCGTCCGCCACCATTCACTGGCGCGCCGTTGTCGTGATAGACCTTGACCCGTTCCAGCCCGCAGGAGGGCGACTGCTGCATGAAGATGTAGCCGGACAGGTCCTGCAACTCGGCGGCCATTTTCTCGCCGTACTCGGCCAGCGGCCTGGTCACGTTGATGGTCCGGTCAACGGTGCCGACCGCCTCGGGTTGCTCAGGGTCGCCGACCAGCCGAATCGGCTCACGGGGAATACCCATGCCGATAGCAACTTCCGGGCAAAGCGGGACGAATTCGAAATATTCGGTAAGGGTACGGCTGCACAGCCGCGATTCCTTGTGCCCACCGTTGTAGCGCACTTCTTCGCCCAACAGGCAGGCGCTGATGGCGATCTTCGGCTTGGACAGGGAAGCAGTAGACATGAGCACCTCGAATCTATACCTGTACAGAGAGTTATCTCTGTACAACTTTTCCTCAGCATAGATCGATGGATGTACAAGTCAAATGATTTGTATAAGATTTTTCTACAGCGCTGAATATGTGGGAGCGAGCCTGCTCGCGAAAGCGGTGGGTCAGTGAATGAAATTGCATTTGATACAGCGCTTTCGCGAGCAGGCTCGCTCCCACAAGGGAAATCTATTTCCAGCCCAGTAACCAGTGCTCGCTGTCTTTCAGCACCTGCCAATCCAGTCGCTCGCTACGCTGGGTCAGCACCGCCTGCAATTCAACTTCCAGCACCGTACCTTCCTCGTCGCGGATCAGTTCGGTGACCAGAAAATGTTTTTCGCGATTTTGCGGGTGGGCTGCTGTCCACTTCGACAGCAGCAATTTGCGCGGATTGATGCGATTCATTGCAGGTGTTCGTGCAAGCGACGTGCAGCCTCCTGACCGCTCAGCCAAGCGCCTTCAACGCGGCCCGACAGGCACCAGTCGCCGCAGGCGTACAAGCCCAGGTCGGCGTCGGCCAGCGTGGTCCACTCGTGGCCGGTAGCGGGGCGGGCGTAGAGCCAGCGGTGGGCGAGGCTGAAGGTCGGCGCAGGCATGGCGCTGTGCAGCAGTTCGGCGAACGCACCGTGCAGATGTTCGATTACTGCTTCCTTGGAGAGGTCGATGTGTTGCCGGCTCCAGGCGCTGGTTGCATGCAGCACCCAAGTGTCGAGAGTGCTGTCGCGCCCGGGTTTGCTGCGGTTGCGCGCCAGCCAGTCGAGCGGGCTGTCCTGCACGAAGCAGCCTTCGATTGGCGTATCCAGCGGGGTTTCGAAGGTGAGGGCGACGGCCCAGGTCGGCTCCATTTTCACCCCGGCAGCGACGCCGGCAAGTTTCGGTGCGGCGGCCAGCAGCGCGGTGGCTTGCGGTGCCGGTGTGGCGATCACCACATGGCTGAAGGGGCCGTGGGTGCATCCGTCGGCGTCCTGCAGATGCCAGTGTTCTTCGCCGCGATAGACCTCGGTGATGCGGCAGGCAAACTGCACGTCCAGGCCATCGAGCAGGCCACGGGTGATGGCGCTCATGCGCGGCGTGCCGACCCAGCGGGTCTGCTCGTCCGGCGACATGTTCAGTTGGCCGCCCTGGAAGGTGTACAGCTGCGGCGTCCACTCAGCGGCCCAGCCCCGGCTCTGCCAGCGCTGCACTTCGGTGACGAAGCGCCGGTCGCGCGCGGTGAAGTATTGAGCGCCCAAGTCCAGCGAGCCGGCGTCGCTACGCTTGCTCGACATGCGCCCGCCGCTGCCGCGGCTTTTATCGAACAGTTGGACGGTATGCCCGGTCTCTGTCAGAGCCTGAGCGGCGGAGAGCCCGGCGATGCCGGTGCCGATGATTGCGATAGGTACAGTCATAGGGGCCTCGTTTACCTTTCTGTACAGACTACGCCGTCGATGAAACCTGTACAATTCTGTTTTTTGGTATAACTTCTAGCGTTCTCGTTCTGACAGCTTGGCCTATTGTTAAACCATAGAGCCTGCCCGATCGAAAAGATCCCTGCCTATAAAAATAGACTAGTGATCCGGGTTAAACGCCACGCGAGGAAGATGTCATGCACATATTGCTGACCGGCGGTACTGGTTTGATCGGACGTCAGCTCTGCCGGCACTGGCTGGAGCAGGGCCATCGGCTGACGGTGTGGAGTCGCCGCGCGGAAAAAGTCGCGCAGATCTGCGGCGCGCAGGTGCGCGGAATTTCGCGTCTGGAGGACCTCGGCGAAGAGCCGCTGGATGCGATCGTCAATCTCGCCGGCGCGCCGATTGCCGACCGCCCCTGGACCCATCGTCGCAAGGCGTTGCTGTGGAGCAGCCGCATCACCCTGACGGAAACGCTGCTGGCGTGGCTGGAAACTCGCGCGCAGAAACCGTCGCTGCTGATTTCCGGCTCGGCGATCGGCTGGTACGGCGACGGTGGCGAACGCGAGTTGACTGAAGAATCACCGCCGGGCATCGACGACTTCGCCAGTCAGTTGTGCATCGCCTGGGAAGAAACCGCCCTGCGCGCCGAAAACCTCGGCATCCGCGTGGTACTGGTGCGAACCGGTCTGGTGCTGTCGGCTGAGGGCGGCTTTTTGTCGCGGCTGTTGCTGCCGTTCAAGCTCGGGCTGGGCGGGCCTTTGGGCAATGGTCGGCAGTGGATGCCGTGGATTCACATCGACGATCAAATCGCCCTGATTGATTTTCTTCTGCACCGGAATCAGGCCAGCGGTCCTTATAATGCCTGCGCGCCGAAACCTGTGCGCAACCGCGAATTTGCCAAGACCCTGGGCAGTGTGTTGCACCGCCCGGCGTTCATGCCGATGCCGACCCTGGCGCTGAAAGTCATGCTCGGCGAGCTGTCACTGTTATTGCTCGGCGGCCAGCGTGCGACGCCGGCACGCCTGGTGGAAGCGGGGTTCAGCTTCCGCTTTACGGATTTACGCGCGGCTCTGGATGACCTCTCCAGCCGCCTCTGAAATAGGACGTTGCATGACCGATCACGCTTTGCTTCTGGTCAACCTGGGCTCTCCGGCCTCCACCTCGGTGGCCGATGTGCGCAGCTACCTCAATCAATTTCTGATGGACCCCTACGTGATCGACCTGCCATGGCCGCTGCGGCGGCTGCTGGTGTCGCTGATCCTGATCAAGCGTCCCGAGCAATCGGCCCATGCCTATGCCTCGATCTGGTGGGAAGAGGGCTCGCCGCTGGTGGTGCTCAGCCGCCGCTTGCAAGAGCAGATGACCCGCACGTGGAAACACGGCCCGGTGGATCTGGCGATGCGCTATGGCGAGCCGTCGATCGAGACCTGTCTGCTGCGGTTGGTGAAGGCCGGGCACAGGAAAATCACTCTGGCGCCGCTGTACCCACAGTTCGCCGACAGCACCACGACCACGGTGATCGAAGAAGCCCGGCGCGTGCTGCGCGAGAAGAAGCTCGACGTGCAGTTGTCGATCCTGCAACCGTTCTACGATCAGCCGGAATACATCGAGGCGCTGGCCGCCAGCGCTCGACCACATCTGCAGCAGGACTACGATCATCTGCTGCTGAGCTTTCACGGCTTGCCTGAGCGCCATCTGAGCAAACTCGATCCGACGGGCAATCACTGTCTCAAAGGCGCCGATTGCTGCCAGACCGCCTCGCCGGCGGTATTGGCAACCTGTTATCGCGCGCAGTGTTTCCGTACCGCCGCCGCCTTCGCCAAAAGCATGGGGCTGGCGGACGGCAAATGGTCGGTGTCGTTTCAGTCGCGCCTGGGCCGGGCGAAATGGATCGAGCCGTACACGGAAGCGCGGCTGGATGAACTGGCCAAAAGCGGGACGAAAAAGATTCTGGTGATGTGCCCGGCGTTCGTCGCCGATTGCATCGAGACGCTGGAAGAGATTGGCGATCGCGGTAGGGAACAGTTCCGCGAAGCGGGGGGCGAGGAGTTGGTGCTGGTGCCGTGCCTGAACGACGACCCGCAATGGGCCAAGGCGCTGGCGACCCTCTGCGAACGAGCGCCGCTGGCCCTTTAAAAGCTTCGCGAGCAGGCTCGCTCCCACAGGTTGAAATGCATTCCAGACCTGTGGGAGCGAGCCTGCTCGCGAATGCTATCTGTCAGGCGATGAAGATCCGAAAGCCTTAGATCAGCGGCTCATCCGCCTTCTTCTGCTTCCAGCCATCATTGCCCGGCAGGATCAGGTTCAGCGCAATCGCCACCACCGCGCACAGCGCGATGCCTTTGAGGCCGAAGTCATCAGGACCGGTGCCGGTGCCAACCAGCACGCCGCCGATACCGAACACCAGCGTCACCGAAACAATCACCAGGTTGCGCGCTTCGCCCAGGTCGATCTTGTGGCGGATCAGGGTGTTCATGCCCACTGCCGCGATCGAACCGAACAGCAAGCACAGAATCCCGCCCATTACCGGCACCGGAATGCTTTGCAGCAGCGCGCCGAACTTGCCGATGAACGCTAGGGTGATGGCGAAGATCGCCGCCCAGGTCATGATTTTCGGGTTGTAGTTCTTGGTCAGCATCACCGCGCCGGTCACTTCGGCGTAAGTGGTGTTGGGCGGGCCACCGAACAGGCCGGCGGCCGTGGTGGCGATGCCGTCACCGAGCAGGGTGCGATGCAGGCCCGGCTTCTTCAGGTAATCGCGACCGGTCACGCTACCCACGGCAATCACGCCGCCGATGTGTTCGATCGCCGGGGCCAGTGCCACTGGAACGATGAACAGAATCGCCTGCCAGTTGAACTCCGGCGCGGTGAAGTGCGGCAGAGCGAACCATGGCGCTGCAGCAATTTTCGCCGTGTCGACCACGCCGAAATAGAACGACATGGCAAAACCCACCAGCACGCCGGAAATGATCGGCACCAGACGGAAGATGCCTTTGCCGAACACCGCCACGATCAGCGTGGTCAGCAGCGCCGGCATGGAAATCATCATCGCCGTCTGATAGTGGATCAGCTCGCTGCCGTCGCCGGCCTTGCCCATCGCCATGTTCGCGGCAATCGGCGCCATGGCCAGGCCGATGGAGATGATCACCGGACCGATCACTACCGGCGGCAGCAAACGGTCAATGAAGCCGGTGCCTTTGATCTTCACGGCGAGGCCGAGGAAGGTGTAGACGAAACCGGCCGCCATCACCCCGCCCATGGTCGCGGCGAGGCCGAACTGGCCCTTGGCGAGAATGATCGGCGTGATGAAAGCGAAGCTCGAGGCCAGGAACACCGGCACCTGACGTCCGGTGACGATCTGGAACAGGATCGTCCCCAGACCCGCGGTAAACAGTGCCACGTTGGGGTCCAGGCCGGTGATCAGCGGCATCAGCACCAAGGCGCCGAAGGCCACGAACAGCATCTGCGCGCCGGACAGCACCGTGCGCCAGAGCGGATCGTTGAACTCTTGCTGCATGGTCACGCGTCCTTCTGCTTGGTGCCGAAGATCTTGTCACCGGCGTCGCCAAGCCCAGGAATGATGTAGCCGTGCTCGTTCAAACGTTCATCGATGGACGCGGTGTAGATGGTCACGTCCGGGTGCGCCTGTTCGACCGCAGCAATGCCTTCCGGCGCGGCCACCAGGACCATGGCGCGGATGTCGCGGCAACCGGCCTTTTTCAGCAGGTCGATGGTGGCAACCATGGAGCTGCCGGTGGCGAGCATCGGGTCGATGATCATCGCGAGGCGCTCGTCGATTTCCGGTACCAGTTTTTCCAGATAGGTGTGCGCTTGCAGGGTCTCTTCGTTGCGGGCAACGCCCACAGCTGAGACCTTGGCGCCCGGGATCAGGCTGAGCACGCCTTCGAGCATGCCGATACCGGCACGCAGGATCGGCACGACGGTGATCTTCTTGCCGGCGATTTTCTCCACCGACACGGTGCCGCACCAACCGGCAATGTCGTAGGATTCGAGCGGCAGATCTTTTGTAGCTTCATAGGTCAACAGGGCGCCGACTTCCTGAGCGAGCTCGCGGAAATTCTTGGTGCTGATGTCTGCGCGGCGCATCAGGCCGAGTTTATGACGGATCAGCGGATGGCGGATCTCGAGGATGGGCATGGGAAAGGCTCCGGCGGCGGGCAAAAAAACCGGCCTAGATTAATCTATCCGAGGGTGATGTCCTATAGGACATTCTGTACGTTAGTCCATAAGAGCTTGATTCGACCTCGCGGGATGCGTACCTTTGCCCGCTTTTCCAATTCCGCCAACCCCTGGAGAGCGCCATGTCCGCTGATCTCGAGCATATCCGTCAAATCATGCGAGAGGCTGACTGCCTGTACACCGAGTCTGAAGTCGAGGCGGCCATCGCCCGCGTCGGTGCACAAATCAACGAACAACTGGCTGACAGCAATCCGGTGGTTTTCTGCGTGATGAACGGCGGCCTGATCTTCTCCGGCAAACTGCTGACGCATCTGCAATTCCCGCTGGAAGCGTCCTACCTGCACGCGACCCGTTATCGCAACGAAACCAGCGGCGGCGACCTGTTCTGGAAAGCCAAGCCGGAAGTCTCGTTCATCGACCGCGACGTGCTGATCATCGACGACATCCTCGATGAAGGTCATACCCTGGGCGCGATCATCGACTTCTGCAAACACGCCGGCGCACGCAAAGTGCACACCGCCGTGCTGATCGACAAGGACCACGACCGCAAGGCACGTCCTGACCTGAAAGCCGATTTCGTCGGCCTGCCGTGCATCGACCGCTACATCTTCGGTTATGGCATGGACTACAAAGGCTACTGGCGCAACGCCAACGGGATTTACGCCGTTAAAGGCATGTAAGAACCTGCATTGCCCCCTGTGGGAGCGAGCCTGCTCGCGAAGGCGTCGTGTCAGTCAGCATCATTGAAAACTGACACACCGCTTTCGCGAGCAGGCTCGCTCCCACAGTTGTTTTTGTGTGTGCTGATCCTTGCGCGACAGCCATGCTAGAGTGCTCGGCCCCGCCCCCCGGAGCCTGTCATGCGCCTCTTGATCCGCAGTCTCGCCGCCCTGTTGCTGTCCCTCAGCCTGCCGCTGTCCGCCGCGCCGATGCACAGCCAGTTCCTGCCGCCGGACGATCTGACCCTGCGCGACGCTGAACCCGAGCAGCAGCAACTGCTGCAAGTCAGCGAGTATTCGGTGGTGGTCGGTGCGCAGCGCCAGTCCAATCAGCAGCCGATTCCGGTCACCTCATCCTTGTTGATCCGCCTCAAGGGCAAGTCTCTGAACAAAGGCGCGAACATCAACCAGGTGCTGGTGAGTTTCGACGGCGAAAGCAAAAGCCTGAAAAAACCGGCCTACGACGACAAAAGCAAAACCCTGACGCTGTTCTATCCGCTCGCTCAGTACCGCGTGGTGATGGATCTGCTGCGCAACGACACGGTGTATGTGCAGTTCCTCAGTTATGCCAATGGCCATATCTGGGCCGATCTTCATACCGGGGCGATTCGTCCGCGTTGAGCCGGGCGGCCGGGCAAGGGTAAACTGCCCGCCCCGTGTCATGTCTGCGAGCTGGAGTCGGCAATGCGTAAAGATAAGAAACAAGTGATTGGTGACGAGATCGGCGATGAGCAGATCAAGCTGTTCCTCGATTTTGAGCCGGTCGACGCCACTTCGCCGTCGCTGCACAAACTGATCAAGGCCTATCGCGGTTTGCGCATCGATGATTTCGAGCGCTTTCTGGGCTTCTTCGTTGCGGCGGGTTATGACGTTGATGGCAAGGATGAGCAGGGCAAGACCTTTGTTGACCTGATCGCCGATCAGCGCAACGCCCCGGACTACATCGAGCTGATCGAAAAGTCCCGCTCTTAAGATCAAAAGATCGCAGCCTGCGGCAGCTCCTACAGGGTGTAAATCAATCCCGTGTAGGAGCTGCCGAAGGCTGCGATCTTTTTCTTTTCAAGGCCATAAAAAAACGCCCCGATCGGGGCGTTTTTTTCATGCAGCAAGATCAAGCGAAGCTTGGCGTCTCGCTGCTTTCTTCAACCAGTTCCAGGGCGATGTTGTTCTGCGTGTTGATCTTGCGATACAGCGCAGCATCGGTTTCCAGAACCTTTTCACGGGCCGGGAAGATCTCGGCCAGTTTGCTTGCCCACTCGCCGGACGCCTTGGCCGGGAAGCACTTCTCGATCAGTTCGAGCATGATCGAAACGGTCACCGACGCGCCTGGCGAAGCGCCGAGCAGGGCGGCGAGGGAGCCGTCCTTCGCCGCGACCAGTTCGGTACCGAACTGCAGGATGCCGCCCTTTTTCGGGTCCTTCTTGATGATCTGCACCCGTTGGCCGGCCACTTCCAGGCGCCAGTCTTCGGCTTTCGCCTGAGGGTAGAAACGCCGCAGGGATTCCAGACGCTGTTCCATCGATTGCATCACTTCGCTGACCAGGTACTTGGTCAGGTCCATGTTGTTTTTCGCCACCGCCAGCATCGGCCCGATGTTGCCGGCGCGCACCGACATCGGCAGGTCCATGAAGGAGCCATGCTTGAGGAACTTGGTGGTGAACCCGGCGTATGGCCCGAACAGCAGGGATTTCTTGCCGTCGACGACGCGAGTGTCGAGGTGCGGCACCGACATCGGTGGCGAACCTACGGCCGCCTGGCTGTAAACCTTGGCCTGGTGGTGCTTGACCACTTCCGGGTTATCGCAGCGCAGCCACTGGCCACTGATCGGGAAGCCGCCGAAGCCTTTGCTTTCTTCGATGCCCGAAGCCTGCAGCAACGGCAGGGCCGCGCCACCGGCACCGAGGAAGACAAACTTTGCGTCGACTTCGCGGGTGTTGCCGTTGTTGACGTCTTTGATGCTGACGGTCCAGCCGGCGCCGTTACGCTTGAGGCCGGTCACGCGCTTGCAGTATTTGACCTGGGTGTCCGGGGCACTGCTCAAATGCTTGAGCAACTGATTGGTCAGGGCGCCGAAGTTGACGTCGGTGCCGTTCATCACACGGGTGGCGGCGAGGACTTCGTTTGGCGAGCGGCCCGGCATCATCAGCGGCATCCACTCGGCCATCTTGCCTTTGTCTTCGGTGTACTCCATGTCGGCAAACGCGTGGTGCTTGCTCAGGACATTGAAGCGCTCCTTGAGGAACGACACACCGCTTTCGCCCTGAACGAAACTCAGGTGCGGAACCGGGCTGATGAAGGATTTGCACGAGCCGAACGTGCCTTTTTTGGTCAGGTACGACCAGAACTGCTTCGACACCTCGAACTGGGTGTTGATGTGCACGGCTTTCTTGATGTCGACGCTGCCATCGGCGGCCTGCGGCGTGTAGTTCAGCTCGCACAGGCCGGCGTGACCGGTACCGGCGTTGTTCCACGGATTGGAACTCTCGGCGGCGCCGGAATCCATCAGCTCGACGACTTCCAGCTTGATCGCGGGGTCGAGCTCTTTGAGCAGTACGGCCAGGGTGGCACTCATGATGCCGGCCCCTACCAGAACTACGTCGACTGCTTCGTTATGCGCCATTTAACGCGTCTCCCAAATCTGCAGCACCAAATTGTCGGCATGGCTGCCAGGCGTTCCAGGGCAGGTCAGTGGGCCCGGGCTATCCGTGGTCAGGTGGGCCATGTCCGAATCTTCGCAATTTTTCGCAACTTCGACGGATGCGTGCGGCCTGGTTTCAAGCGTTCCATGAACGCATTTTCGCGCAGGGCTGGCAATTCGACTTATGGTCGAGTCATCCGTTTTCGTGCAACCAAATCCGTAGCGGACAGGCTTCAGGCTCCGATGTTCGAGGTATACCCGGTCCTGTGTCGTTGGGCTGTTTCAGACGCTAATGGTGCATGTTCAGACGCAAAACTATTCATTTGCTCGCCACACTCTTGTGAAGTTGTGAAAACCCGTTTTTTTCACGCTCTTTTGAAGACGTGAACCTCAAAAAGGGCTGCCTTGGCCTGGCACCTGCCCGCTAGGGCAAAACAACGCGGTGGCCGAGCGAATGACAGCTCTGCAGATTCGCGAAAAGCGGGTTTTTGCCGGAAGAACAGGCAAGCGCGCCAACTTCACTCGATCTGTGTGGGCGGCTCTCTGTGGGCGATTTTGATGTCGATGCATGCGCATTGACGCTGTTGCGGGGCCCGATCAGGAGACGTCCTTATAATCGGGGGGAGATTGTAGCGAAGAAATGCGCGCAGTTGCTCGTGTTTAATGACTTTTATTAGGCATCCGGTCAGATGCTCAACTGCACCTGACCCCGTGCGCGCATTTGTCGCGGTACGACCCGGGCGCTGGCGGGCAGCGGCTGGTTCAGCCAGGTCAGGCGGATTTCTTCGATTTCCACCCAGTCGTCGCCCATCGGTTGCAGGCTGCACTTCTTGAAGGCCTGGCAATGACCGTTGCGGTCGAGCAGGGCAAAGCTGCGATGCAGCGGGCGTGGGGCGAACAGCGAGATCAGATAACGCATGGCAGAGTTCCTTGAAGGAGGACTGCTGTGAAGCTTGCCGGTGGGCCGTGACGTCGCGGTGTATGGACGGTGAAGAATGTGTGACAGGAACCGCTTTCGGCGGGGTTTGTCAGACATTTCAGTATTCACTGTGCGACGCTGGTTACGCGCAGTGGCCCACCGCTATACTGCCGGCCTGTTTGTGCCTGATTCTGGAGAGAAGAGCATGTTGCAACGCCTGTTGTTCGGTTTGATCACTGTCGCCGGTTTGACCCTCGCCGGCTGCGCCCACAGCCCGCAACAACTGAATCCGGAGCCAAAGCTGACCACGCAATTGCCAGCGGTCGGTCGCGGCCAGCCTGTCATCGTGCGTGTGGTCGACGGTCGTCCGTCGCCGACCCTCGGTACCCGTGGCGGTCTGTATCCGGAAACCAGCGCCATCACCGTGCAGCGCGAGCAGATCCTGCCGAAGCTGCAGGCCCAGGCCGAAGCTGCCGTACGTCTGCTCGGCTTCACCCCGACCACCAGCGCACCTAACGCGCCGCAGCTGACCGTGACCCTGGCCGAGCTGAAATACCAGTCGCCGAAAGAAGGCATGTACGTGACCGAAGCCACCATCGGTGCGACATTCCGCTCCGACGTGCAGAACGCCAACCGCCGTTACAGCGGCCGTTACGGTGCGTCGCTGGACCAGCGCTTCGGCATGGCGCCGAATCAGGAGACCAATACCAAACTGGTCAGCGATGTATTGAGTGACGCACTGACGCGTCTGTTCAAGGACCCGACCGTGGGTCAGGTGCTCGCTGAGTAAGCTTGCGGCGAATATGAAAAAGCCCGGGGCCAGTGATGGTTCCGGGCTTTTTTGTGGATCTGAGATTTGTGTCGTATGGGAAATCGATTCCCCTCACCCCAGCCCTCTCCCGAGGGAGAGGGAGCCGATCGCGTGTGCTTCAAAACCTGAATTCGGCGCGGTATCTCATGTCGGCGTATCTACCGCAAACACCTCGGTCAGTCCCCTCTCCCCAAGGAGAGGGAGCCGATCGCGTGTGCTTCAAAACCTGAATTCGGCGCGGTATCTCAAGTCGGCGTATCTACCGCAAACACCTCGGTCAGTCCCCTCTCCCTCTGGGAGAGGGCTAGGGTGAGGGTCTTTTGACGTTCAGGCAGCCTGAGAATAAAAATCGAGCACGCTCACGCCAGTCAACAAATCTGTCTCGGGCAGGTCCGCATGCTGATGCCCGCCCAGCGCGCAATACACCAGCCAGTGCCGATCCTGCACGTTGAAGGCAAGGCTGCCGATCAGGCTTTGCTGGTCGTCGTAAGGAGTGATGAGGTACAGGCGATCCTGGTTTTCCGCGTGCAGCATGTCGCATTCCATTCGGGTTTCGAGGCGCGCAGGGTGAAGCATCCACGTGACGATGCCATGACACAGGACAGCCATCGGTCGATTGTCAGGTTATTTGTCGCAAAGGCTGGGGCAGGGCGTCAGGGTTTGGGTAGAATCCGCGCCGCGGTCGTCGGTCTGGCGTCTGCCACACCGGTTAAGTTCGAGGTCTGTGATGTCGCTGCACTTGATGACGCTGTTTACCGCCCATCCCGCCAAGTTGATCAACCTGCTGGCCTTGCTGCTGGCCTTTCCCGGCAGCTGGCTGCTGCACGCGACCCGCCGCCGTGAGCAACGCGCCCAGGCCAGTCTCGCCGCCCAGCGCCAGGCGCAGCCCAATGCCGAGCCGATGCTCGATTGGGCGACGTTGCGCATGAACCGGTTTTTCTATCGCTTCGGATTTGCTTGCCTGGGCCTGGCCCTGATCGTCTCGTGGATCAGCACGCGCTTCTGAAAGCAAAAGCAAACCCTGTGGCGAGGGGATTTATCCCCGCTGGACTGCGTAGCAGGCCCCGTTTTTCTCAGGTAAAAACTTGGGAGCGCTGCGCACTCCAACGGGGATAAATCCCCTCGCCACAGCCGTTGCCTACAGCGGCAACCCAGCCTTGACCCGATACTGATTGCGCACCGGCGTCGCATATTGCAGCACCAGGTACGGACGATGCTCAGCGGGGCAGGCGTCCAGACGGCTTTGCCACTCATCCTGCGCCTTGGCCAGTTCGTCAGCCGGGAACACCTCGGCCGCCGTCGGCACATTCAGTTGCGGATCGGCATCCGCCCACTGCGCGTACGCCAGGTAATGCACCGGGAACAGCCGGTAGCCGCCGAGAATCTGCTTGTCCATCTCGATCGCCAATTGCTTGGTGTCCTCGAACACCTCAGTGATCGGCGCGGCAAAGTTCACGTGGACCCGGCCCTTGTAGCCGGTGATGCCCTTGGCAATGCTCACGTCATCCTCGCCCGGCGCCTTGGCGTAGGTGCCGGTGGTGGCGCGGATGTAGAGTTCGCGGGCCTTGGCCTGGTCGCAGGGGTCGTACTCATAGCTGATCGACACCGGCGTCACGTTGAGCGAGCGGATCACTTCGCCGAACGGCTCGTCCTTGCGGCTCATGTGGAACATCTTGAGGATCGCCGACTCGGTGCGGTCGTCGCCGTCCTTCGCCCGACCTTCAGCCTGAGCAATCCAGATCGAGGCGCAATCGTTGCGGATCGAGTGATTGATGTACGCCGACAGCAATTGATACGCCGCCATTTTTTCGCGACGGCCGGTGATCGAACGGTGGACGATGAAGCTCTTGTTCAAGCGCATCAGGTCACTGACAAACGGCTTCTGCAGCAGGTTGTCGCCAATCGCGATGCGCGGCGTCGGCAGGCCGGCGTGGTACACCGCGTAGTTGACGAAGGCCGGGTCCATGACGATATCCCGGTGGTTGGCGATGAACAGGTAGGCGCTGCCGGACTTGAACTGCTCGACACCGGTATAGGTCACGCCGTCGGTGGCGCGCTCGATGGTGTGGTCGACGTAGAACTCGACTTTGTCCTGTAAGGTAGCCACGGAATTCACGTCGGCAAACTCACGACGCAGCCGATGGGCTATAAGAGGTTTGAGCATCCAGCCGAAGGCACCGGCAAAACGCGGGAAGCGGAAGTGGGTGAGGATATCTAGAAACGCCTTGTCGCCGAGCAGCCTTGCCAGTACCGCAGGTACTTCGCTGTCGTCGTAAGGTCGGATGGCATCGAATTCGCCCATCATGCTCTCTTGTTGGAAACGGCTAGGGTAAGTAAAGGGTTTGATCGAAAACCCGCAGGGCACGGTCTGAAAAGTAGCCAGACAAAAATAGCCCTGCAAATAGACCGGCGATTATACGCACAAGTCACTTGGGAGACCGCGATGCTGGAAGATGCACGGTATGAATGTCCGTATTGCGGTGAGGAAGTCGAGACCACGCTGGATTTGTCCGGCGGCGATCAAACGTATATCGAAGACTGCCAGGTGTGCTGTCGTCCGATCACCTTTGTCCTGCAAGTCCATGAAGACGAGTGGCATCTGGAAGTCTTCAGCGAAAACGAGTGAGGGCCGCGTATGCAGCGCATCTACGAACCGGCGAACCTGATGGAAGGGGAGATGCTCAAGGGCATGCTCGCCAACGAAGGAATCGAGGCGCACCTGATCGGCTGTGATCTGGTGGGCGGTACGGGTGAACTGCCGATCTTCGGCCTGCTCGGGCTGTCGGTGGATAACGATCAGGCCGAATACGCCCGCGAGCTGATCAACTTGTACAATGCCGCGCTGCCGCTGCACGGCGACGAACCGGAGAGCTTCCCCGGGACGCTGGTCTGTTAGGCTGGCGCTGGTTTTATTCAGAGTTATGTTGCCCCATGTGTGGACGTTATGCCCTGTTTCGCTGGAACCGCGACTTTGCGGTCCTGCCAGGTTTTCCCGCCGATCAACAGGCGCAGTGGAACATTTCCCCCAATGATTCGGTGTTGATGCTGCGTGCCGACGAAGACGGCCAGCGCACGTTGGCCCGTGCGCGCTGGGGCCTGACACCGCCGTGGCTGACCGATCTGTCGAAGACCCCGGCCCATGCTCGCGCCGAAACCGTGGCCGAGCAGCCGATGTTTCGTGAGGCGCTGCGTCTGCGGCGTTGCCTGCTGCCGGCCAACGGTTTCTACGAATGGCGCGGCACCCAGCGCAAGCGACCGTACTGGTTGACGCCGGGGGAGGGCTCATCGTTGTTTTTCGCCGCGATCTGGGAAGCGTATCCGGTGCAGGAACAGGTCTGGCTGAGCACGGCAGTGATCACTCAATCGGCGGCGAGTCAGCGGCGACCGTTGATTCTCGATGAAGCGGGGCAGGCTGCCTGGCTTGATCCCGAAACGCCGCTCCATGTGTTGCAGGGTTTGCTCGCCAGTGAACCGGCGGCGCTGCGTGAGCGGGTGTTGGCGAATCTGGTGAATGATCCGAAGTTGAACGGGCCGGAGTGTTTGACCCCGGCTTGATTTGCGTGGATCAAAAGCCCCTCACCCCAGCCCTCTCCCGGAGGGAGAGGGAGCCGAATGGGGATACTTCAGAGGTACACCGACCTGAACGATCTGTTGTGAATCCATAATCGACTGTTTTTTTCAGGTCGATGTATAGCGCAAGACATCGCGGTCGGTCCCCTCTCCCTCCGGGAGAGGGCTAGGGTGAGGGGCTCTTGATCTTTCAGACCTTGAACTGATTGATCAACCGCCGCTGCTGTTCCGCCAGTTTGGTCAAGCCGGCGCTCGCCGAGCTCGATTCATCCGCACCGCCGGCCACTTCATTCGCCACCTGACCGATGTTGATCACGTTGCGGTTGATGTCGTCGGCCACTGCGCTTTGCTCTTCTGCCGCACTGGCGATCTGCGTGTTCATGTCGTTGATCACCGACACGGCCTGGGTGATCGTCTCCAGCGCTTCGGCCGCTTTCGCCGCGTGCTGCACGCTTTCGTCGGTGCGGTTCTGGCTGTCTTCCATCACGCGCACCACATCGCGCGTGCCCTGTTGCAACTGCTGGATCATGCTCTGGATTTCTTCGGTGGCCTTCTGGGTTTTCTGCGCCAGATTGCGCACCTCATCCGCGACCACGGCAAAACCGCGACCCTGCTCGCCGGCCCGGGCGGCCTCGATTGCCGCGTTCAGTGCCAGCAGATTGGTCTGTTCAGCGATGCCGCGAATGGCGGTGAGGATGGCGTTGATGTTTTCGCTGTCCTTGGCCAGGGTCTGCACCACCTCGACAGCCTTGCCGATTTCCACCGCCAGTACGCCAATCGAATTCGAGGTGTCACGGACGATCTGCATGCCCTGGCTGGCGGCCTGATCGGCGTGGCTTGCCGCTTGTGCGGCCTGGGTGGCGTTGCGCGCCACATCCTGGGCGGTGGCGGTCATTTCCTGCACCGCTGTGGCCACCTGATCGATTTCGGCCATTTGTTTCTGCACGCCGATGTTGGTGCGGATGGCGATGTCGGCGGTGTGTTCCGAGGAATCGCTGACGCTCTGCACCGAGGTCACCACTTGGGTGATCATCGCCTGCAACTTGCCGAGGAAGGTGTTGAAGCCTTTGGCAATCGAGCCCAGTTCATCGCTGCGGTCGCTGCTCAAGCGCCGGGTCAGATCGCCTTCGCCCTGCGCGATGTCATCGAGCATGGCGACCATTTGTTTGAGTGGCCGCGCAATGCCGTGGCCCACCAGCCAGATCACCAGCAGGCCGATGCCGGCGATGATCAGGCCGACCATCGCCATGCCGAAGGTGTCGGACTTGCGCTGGGCATCAAGATCAGCCTGCAGGGTTTGCAGATCGGCCATGACCGCGTTGAGCGGCAATTGCAGCATCAGTGTCCAGCGTGCGTCGGTCTGGCCGATGCCGAACGGCAGGTACAGTTCGATGCGGCCCTTGGCCTGATTCACCGAATAGGTGACCTCGTCGCGCTTGAGGTTGGCGAGATTGCTGGCCTGTTCGGCGTCGAGGATGTCGCTGACTTTTTCACCGAATTTGCTCGAGTCCTTGGTGTAGGCAACGATCCGCCCATTGCCGCCGACCAGGGCCATTTCACCGGCGCCGCTGTAAAGCTTATGGTTGGCGGCGAGGAGCATGTCCTGAATGAAGTTCACCGAGAGGTCGGCGCCGACGATGCCCTGGAACGCCCCGTTGACCATGATCGGTTCAATGAACGAGGCGAGCATGACGATCTTGTCGCCGACCTTGTACGGTGCCGGGTCGATCACGCAGGCTTTCTTCGTCTCTTTCGAGCACAGGTAGTACTCGCTGGCGCGCACCCCGGTGGACAAGGTTTTCTGATCGTCGACATCGGCCAGTTTGTCCACGCCCAGACTGCCGTCGGTATTGCGGAACCACCACGGCAGGAAACGTCCATTGGCTGGATCGATACCGACCACGGCGCTGCCGATGTAGGCCGCGTCATTGTGGTCCAGTGCGTTTTTTTCCCAGCCGATGTAGGTGCCGAGAACCTTCGGGTTCTTTTCTACGTTTTCCTTGATCAGGCTGATCAGTTGCTCGCGGCTGACGCTCAGGCGCGGCTGGCCGTCGGCGCCGGTTGTACCGAGCAGGGCGTTGACGCGCACCAGGCCGCCGGCAATCAGCAGCGGCGCTTCGAGTTCGCGCTGGATCTGGCTGACCTGGGTCTGCGCCAGCGAGGTCAGGCGCTGTTCGATGACTTGCTCGAACTGCGCCTGGGTGCGCTGTTGCACCATTTCTTGAGTGCGGGCGCCGGAGAACAGCGCGTACAGCACCAGCGCCGCGACCACGCTGAGGACGATGGCGCCGGCCAGGGCGGCGACGGAAAACTGGATCGACTTGAACTTCATGGGAGCTCCGCACGCAAGAGGACAATCTGCGAGGGATTTATCGGCGGGGTGTGCGGGGCCATGAGAGACGTTGGTCGGAATCGCCGCGCGATGTCGCTGATGGATCGATGCACGGCGGATTCAATGCGCGTCGAGGAATTTCCAGCCAGTCTTGCGGCCTTAGGTGGATGTACGCGCAATGCGTCCGTTGTATCTGGCGCCAATACAATTAGCCGCCTAGGATACGCCTCAGGTTTTCAGGGAGCTTTTGAATGAACAAGACATTAGTGGTAAGTGCTTTGAGCGCAGCGCTGTTGCTGGCCGGTTGTCAGTCGGTCAACACCACCAGCGGCGGCGCCGTGGGCGTGGAGCGCAAGCAGTACATGTTCAGCATGCTGTCCTCGCAAGAGGTCGACCAGATGTACGCACAGTCGTATCAGAAGACTGTCGGCGAGGCGTCGAGCAAAGGTGTGCTGGACAAGACCAGCCCGGAAGCCAAACGCGTGCAGACCATCGCCAACCGCTTGATCGCCCAGGCGCCAACCTTCCGCCCGGACGCGGCGCAGTGGCAATGGGAAGTCAATCTGATCAAGAGCGATGAGCTCAACGCCAACTGCGGTCCCGGCGGCAAGATCATTTTCTACACCGGGCTGATCGACAGCCTGAAACTCACCGACGATGAAATCGCTGCGGTCATGGGCCATGAAATCGCCCACGCCCTGCGCGAGCACGGCCGTGAGGCGATGTCCAAAGCCTATGGCATGGAAATGGCCAAGCAGGGCGCCGGCGCTTTGTTCGGTCTGGGCCAGGACAGCCTGGCGCTGGCCGACACCGTGGCCAACTACGGCATGACCTTGCCCAACAGCCGCGCCAACGAAAACGAAGCCGACCTGATCGGCCTGGAACTGGCCGCCCGCGCCGGTTACAACCCGAACGCGGCGATCACCCTGTGGGACAAGATGAGCAAGGCTTCCGAAGGCGCGCCACCGGAATTCATGAGCACTCACCCGGCATCCAGCAGCCGCATTGCTGCGTTGCAGGCAGCCATTCCGAAGGTGATGCCGTTGTACGAAAAAGCCCCGAAGTCCTGAGCCAATGATCGTTCCCACGCTCTGCGTGGGAATGCAGCCCGGGACGCTCTGCGTCCCATTGGAACGCGGAGCGTCCCTTGAGGCATTCCCACGCAGAGCGTGGGAACGATCCTTCAAATCCCCTCACCACAGGTTTTGGGTAGTTCAGTAGACGGGGTTAAACCCAGCCGCTGCTCTGCATCGCTTTATAAACCGCAACAATCGCCAGAATCATGAACGCCGAAGCCGCGAGGCGGCGGATCAGGGTCAGCGGCAGTTTCTCTGCGGCAAAGTTACCCGCCAGTACCACCGGCACGTTGGCAATCAGCATGCCCACTGTGGTGCCGATGATCACCAGCCAGAGTTCCGGATATTGCGCGGCGAGCATCACCGTGGCGATCTGGGTCTTGTCGCCGATTTCCGCCAGGAAGAATGCGATCAGTGTGGTCAGGAACGGCCCGAACTTGCGCGCCGTGCTGGCCTCGTCGTCATCCATCTTGTCCGGGACCAGTGTCCACAGTGCCGTGGCGGCGAAGCTGGCGGCGAGGATCCAGTGCAGAACGGCGTCGGAGAAGAAACTGCCGAACCAGGCGCCTACCGCACCGGCTGCTGCGTGGTTGGCCAAAGTCGCGGCGACAATCCCGGCAATGATCGGCCAGGGTTTGCGAAAGCGAGCGGCGAGAATCAGCGCGAGCAGTTGCGTCTTGTCGCCGATTTCGGCCAAGGCAACGATAGCGGTGGGAACGAGTAGCGAGTCCAGCATCAGGGATTTCCTAAGGGGCGGGTCGACACGGCTATGACACGTACAGCCTTCCCGCCCCGGGTAAGGTGTGCGTGTCATAGGTCTTGTCAAACCCTGCGATCCGTCTGGTGCGGACGCTTGGGTCGCATACGCCATGATCTGAGGATCAAGTATGTTGACGTATGCCGGACGAGCTTGGCGCTCGTGGGAGACTACTCCCCTAGGACGGAGCGGATTCTGCCTAGGCAAATCCGATTGGGCAAGAACAAATTTTCAACCGCGCTTGGCCCGGTAAATCCGGAAACCGTTGCCTTCAGCCTTGATCGCACACACGCCCAGGTGCTCCTCGATCAACGGCTGATACTTGAGAAAGCTGTTCGCCACAAGGCGCAGTTCGCCACCGTTTTTCAGATGTTTGGCCGCTTTTCGCAGCAGGTTCTCCGTAGCGAAATAATCGGTGTGCACGCCGACATGGAACGGCGGATTGCTCAGAATCGCGCTCAAACCCATCGGCGCGGCATCGATGCCGTCGCCGGTCAGCACTTCCGCCTCCAGGCCGTTGGCGGCCAGGGTCAGACGGCTGCTGGCGGCGGCGAACGCGTCGACATCCAGCAACGTCACCTGATTGTGCGGATAGCGACGTTTCACCGCAGCCCCGAGCACGCCGGCGCCGCAACCGAAATCGAGCAGATGGCCGCTCGGCAGTTTGTCCAGATGCTCCAGCAGCAGGGCGCTGCCGCGATCCAGTCGACCGTGGCTGAACACGCCCGGCAAACTGATGACTTTCAACGGCCCTTCGGCCAGGGGCAGTTCGTAGGTCTGCGCAAGACTTTCCAGGGATTTCGCTTCAGGCGCATTGGCCACGGTGACTTGCCAGAGCTGGCAGTGCCGGGCGCTGTCGAGTTTACGTGGCTTGCCAAACGGATTGAGCTGTTTGGATGCGCCTTCGATGCCGCTGCGTTTTTCCCCGACCAGAAACACCTCACGCCCGGCCAGACGCGACGCCACGGCGTTGAGGATGTAATCGGTGAGGTCCTTGGATTTGGGCAGGAACACCACAGCGCTGTCGAACTCACGCTCGGGCACGTTTACGCCGAACTGGCTGCGGCCCTCGAAACGTGCATCCAGCGCGGCTTGATCGCCAGCGTGCCAGCACCAGCCGAACGCATTCGGCAGACGCCCGAGCAAATCATCGGCGGGCAGGCCGGCCAACAGCAGCGAACCCTGGAATAACTCGGCCTGACGAAGCAGTACTTCACTGCGCGGATCCATAACTGCTCCTTGAAAAAAAGTGCCGCAGTTTATCAACTGACGACCCGCAGCGCCTCACCGCTGAAGAACGCCTGGGCGTTTTCGCTCAGTTGCCCGACGATACGCTGGCGTGCCTCGCGGCTGCCCCAGGCGTTGTGCGGGGTGACGATCAGGCGCGGGATATCGGCGGCGAGCAGCGGATTGCCCTGGGTCGGTGGCTCGACACTCAACACATCGGTGGCCGCACCGCCGAGATGACCGCTGCGCAAAGCGTCGGCCAGCGCCTGCTCATCGATCAGGCCGCCCCGGGCGGTATTGACCACAAATGCGCCAGGCTTCATCGAGGCCAGTTCGCGGGCGCCGATGAAATGCCGGGTGTGCTCGTTGAGCGGGCAGTGCAGGGTCAGGGCGTCGATCTGCGGCAGCAGTTCTTCCAGCGGCAGGCGATCCGGTCGAGCAGGGCGCCCCGGAATCTGTCCGAGCAACACACGCATGCCGAACGCTTCGGCCAATCGCGCCACGGCGCCACCGAGCTCGCCATGCCCGAGCAGGCCGAGGGTTTTGCCTTGCAGTTCGACGATCGGGTAGTCGAGCAGGCAGAACTGTTTCGCCTGCTGCCAGCGGCCTGCGCTCACAGCTTTCTGATAGTCGGCCAGGCGCGTGGCGAGGTTGAGCAGCAGCATGATCGTGTGTTGCGCCACCGACGGCGTGCCGTAAGCCTGGCAATTGCACACGGTGATGCCGTGGGTGCGGGCGGCAGTGAGGTCGACGTTGTTGGTGCCGGTGGCGCTGATCAGGATCAGTTTCAGTTGCGGGTTGGCGGCTATGGCAGCAGCGTCGATCACGACTTTGTTGGTGATCGCCACACTGGCGCCGTGCAGGCGTTCGCTGACCTGTTCCGGCAGAGTCTGGGCGAACAGCTGCAAGTCGCTGAAGCATTCGCGCAACGGACCGAGGTCCAGATCGCCGAGATCCAGCGAAGGGTGATCAAGGAATACCGCGCGGCGCGTGTTCGTCATCAACTGTACCTTTTGTGCTGTGAGCGGAGGGCGTACTCTGCCGAGCCTACCAGATGAAACAATTGGTTACTCGACACCGAGATGCCTTGAACTCTTGTGGGAGCGAGCCTGCTCGCGAAAGCTCTGGCCCAGTCAACATCTCTGTTGGCTTACCCAGCGCTTTCGCGAGCAGGCTCGCTCCCACAGGGAAAGCATTCGGCAATGAGCCCAGTGTGAACATTCGAATCCTGAGGAGCCCCCATGTACTGGACCGAGTTCTTGACCGTTGCCCTGATCCACTTGCTCGCCGTCGCCAGCCCTGGCCCGGACTTTGCAGTCGTCGTGGGCGAGAGCGTGACCCACGGGCGCCGCGCCGGCACCTGGACCGCGCTGGGCGTGGGCTCGGCGATTTTCCTGCATGTCGGCTATTCGTTGCTCGGCATCGGTCTGATCGTGTCGCAGTCGATCGTGCTGTTCAACGCGCTGAAGTGGGCGGCGGCGGCCTACCTGCTGTACATCGGCTTCAAGGCCTTGCGCGCGCAACCGGCGAAAACCGTCAGCGATGATTTGCACCGGGAAACCGGCGTACGCACCGCGCGGGGCGCGTTTACCTCGGGCTTCGTCACCAACGGCCTGAACCCGAAAGCCACGCTGTTTTTTCTCTCGCTGTTCACCGTGGTGATCAACCCGCACACACCGCTGGCGGTGCAGGCCGGTTACGGCGTTTACCTGGCGGTGGCGACGGCGATCTGGTTCTGCCTGGTGGCGATGCTGTTCAGCCAGCAACGCGTGCGCGCCGGCTTCGCCCGCATGGGCCACTGGTTCGACCGCACCATGGGCGCGGTGCTGATCGCTCTCGGCGTGAAAATCGCTTTTACCGAGATGCACTGACCGGGCCGCATTGTTCTCTTGCAGGAGCTGACGAGTGCAACGAGGCTGCGATCTTTTGATCTTGTCTTTTCATAAGCAAATCAAAAGATCGCAGCCTTCGGCAGCTCCTACAGGGGCCATATCCAATTTCCCGATACCTGGGGTGCTGGCGCAAAGCTAGCATTTGTACGGCTCTGCAAATCATTCCTTTGGCTGATTTGACTGTCATGCAGGCGCACTAGAGTACGAATCTCTCCGCCAACACCGTGCAGTCAGAAAAGGGATTCTTATGTTGCAGACTCGGGTCATTCCGCCGGCCGATGGGGCCTACCAGTATCCATTGCTGATCAAACGGTTGCTGATGTCCGGCGCCCGTTACGAGAAAACCCGCGAAATCATCTACCGCGACCAGTTGCGCTATAGCTATCCGACCCTGATCGAGCGGGTTGCGCGGCTGGCCAACGTGCTCACGGCTGCCGGGGTCAAGGCCGGTGACACCGTGGCGGTGATGGACTGGGACAGCCACCGTTATCTGGAATGCATGTTCGCCATTCCGATGATCGGCGCGGTGATCCACACCATCAACGTGCGTCTGTCGCCAGAACAGATCCTCTACACCATGAACCACGCCGAGGACCGCTTCGTGCTGGTCAACAGCGAGTTCGTCGGGCTGTATCAGGCCATAGCGCCGCAGCTGACCACGGTGGAGAAAACCCTGCTGCTGAGCGATCTGCCGGAGAAAACCGCAGCGCTGCCGAACCTCGTCGGCGAATATGAGCAACTGCTGGCCGCTGCGAGTGCGCAATACAATTTCCAGGACTTCGACGAAAACTCGGTCGCCACCACGTTCTACACCACCGGCACCACGGGCAATCCGAAAGGCGTGTATTTCACCCATCGGCAATTGGTGCTGCACACCATCGGCGTGGCGACGATCATGGGTTCGATCGACAGCGTACGGCTGCTCGGCACCAACGATGTGTACATGCCGATCACGCCGATGTTCCACGTCCACGCCTGGGGTTTGCCGTACGTGGCGACCATGCTCGGGCTCAAGCAGGTTTATCCGGGGCGCTACGATCCGGAGTATCTGGTGGAGTTGTGGCGCAAGGAGAAGGTCACCTTTTCCCATTGCGTGCCGACCATCCTGCAGATGCTGCTCAACGCCAAAGCCGCGCAGGGTGCCGACTTCGGCGGCTGGAAGATCGTCATCGGCGGCAGCGCACTCAATCGCAGTCTTTATGAAAACGCCAAGGCCCGTGGCATTCAGCTGACAGCCGCTTACGGCATGTCGGAAACCGGGCCGCTGGTGTCCTGCGCGCACCTCAACGACGAACTGATGGCCGGCAGCGAAGACGAGCGCACCACTTACCGGATCAAGGCCGGTGTACCGGGGCCGTTGGTCGAAGCGGCGATTGTCGACGGCGACGGCAACTTCCTTCCGGCCGACGGTGAAACCCAGGGCGAACTGGTGCTGCGCGCGCCGTGGCTGACCGAAGGCTATTTCAATGAACCGCAGAAGGGCGCCGAGCTCTGGGCCGGTGGCTGGTTGCACACTGGTGACGTCGCCACGCTCGACAGCATGGGCGTGATCGATATTCGTGATCGCATCAAGGACGTGATCAAGACCGGCGGCGAGTGGATCTCCTCCCTTGACCTCGAAGACCTCATCAGCCGCCATGCGGCGGTACGCGAAGTAGCAGTGGTGGGCATCGCCGATCCGCAGTGGGGCGAGCGCCCGTTTGCCTTGCTGGTGGTCCGCGAAGGGCAGGTGATCGGTGCACGGGAACTGAAGGAACACCTCAAGCCGTTCGTCGAGCTGGGACACTTGAGCAAGTGGGCGATCCCCAGTCAGATCGCCCTTGTTACCGAAATTCCCAAGACCAGTGTCGGCAAGCTCGACAAGAAGCGCATCCGCCTCGACATCACCGAATGGCAGGCCAACAACAGCACCTTCCTTTCGACACTGTAAGTGACTGCTGGCGCGCCGAAACCGGCGCGCCAGACCCACCAAGCAAGCGCTTGGCTTGTGAAATCGAAAAAATAAGCCATCCTTGCCGTGCCGACGTGTGTCGGACTGGCGAAAGGACTGTTCCAGAGTGGTTGGCGGCTGCAAATCACACTTTAGAGGGATCAAGCACTACCACCCGCTGGCTATAGTCCGCTCAAGGACTTTTTGAAAACGGAGCACACGCACTGAACGGGGCGAGCAACTCTGGAACGATTTCGGGCAGCCCTGGCGCCCGGTCCTCCACAGCGTTTTTAAAAGTACTCACTGCCATAACAATAATGCACATGGAGTAGCGTCGATGACCTCAGTAAACCAGTTCTGGCGCCGGGCGAAACTGCCTCTGGCGGTCAGTCTTGCCTCCTCGCTCGCCGGGCCTGCATTCGGCGTCAGTTTCAACGTCGGTGAAATCGAAGGCCAGTTCGACTCGTCCCTGTCGATCGGCGCCAGTTGGTCTACTCAGAGCCCGAACAAGAACCTTATCGGCGTCAACAACGGCGGCCGTGGCCTGTCGCAGACTTCCGATGACGGGCACGCCAACTTCAAGAGCGGCGAAACCTTTTCGAAGATCTTCAAGGGCATCCATGACCTTGAATTGAAATACGGCGACACCGGCGTGTTCGTCCGTGGCAAATACTGGTACGACTTCGAACTGAAGGACGAGAGCCGCGAATTCAAGGACATCAGCGACAGCAACCGCAAAGAGGGCGCCAAGTCCTCCGGCGGGCAGATCCTCGACGCCTTCGTCTACCACAACTACGCGATTGCCGATCAGCCGGGCTCCGTGCGTCTGGGCAAGCAGGTAGTGAGCTGGGGTGAAAGTACCTTCATCGGCGGCGGCATCAACTCGATCAACCCGATCGACGTCTCCGCGTTCCGTCGTCCGGGCGCCGAGATCAAGGAAGGCCTGATTCCGGTCAACATGTTCTACGTGTCGCAGAGCCTCACCGATAACCTCTCGGCCGAAGCGTTCTACCAACTGGAATGGGACCAGACCGTCGTCGACAACTGCGGCACCTTCTTCTCCCAGCCGGACATCGTTGCTGACGGTTGCGACAGCAATCTGCGCGTACTGAACAAGCGTTCGCAGATTCCGGCGATCGCTTTGGGGCCGTTGGCCGCCAACGGTGTGAACGTCGACCAAGAAGGCGTGCTGGTGCGCCGTGGGCCGGACCGTGACGCGCGCGACAGCGGGCAGTGGGGCGCGTCCCTCAAATACATGTTCGAGCCACTCGACACCGAGTTCGGCGCCTACTTCATGAACTACCACAGCCGTGCGCCGATCTTCAGTGCAACCGGCGCACCGCAGTCGGTCTACAACACTGCCGCCGCGCTGCCGGGGCCGTTCGCCGCACTCGCACCCCTGCTGGTCGCGGGCAACTCGAACTACTTCATCGAATACCCGGAAGACATTCGCCTCTACGGTCTGAGCTTCTCCACCACTCTGCCTACCGGTACGGCGTGGAGCGGTGAGATCAGCTATCGTCCGAACGCGCCGGTGCAACTGAACTCCACCGACATCCTGTTTGCCGGCGTGCGTCCACTGGGCGGCGCGCTGACCAACGCTTCGTTGCTCACTGGCGTGCCGGGTCAGGACCTGCACGGCTATGAGCGCAAGGAAATCACCCAGATCCAGACGACCTTCACGCACTTCTTCGATCAGGTCATGGGCGCCAGCCGTCTGACCCTCGTCGGTGAAGTCGGCGCCACCTACGTCGGTGGCCTGGAAAGCCGTTCCGACAAGCGTTACGGCCGTGATCCGGTCTACGGTCCGGGTGAGTTGCCGGCTACTGGCACAGTCGATACCTGCGCCAACATCCTCAACAACAGCACGATCAACGGCGCCGGTCCCGGTTCGCCGCAGAACAACCGCAGCCGCAATTGCGAAAACGACGGCTTCACCACGTCGATGTCGTGGGGCTACCGTGGTCGGGCGATCTGGGAATACAACGACGTGTTCGCTGGCGTGAACCTGAAGCCGAACGTGGCCTGGTCCCACGACGTCAGCGGTTACTCGCCAGGCCCTGGCGGCAACTTCGAGGAAGGTCGCAAAGCGGTCAGCCTGGGCGTCGACGCCGAATACCAGAACACCTACACCGCGAGCCTGGCTTACACCAATTTCTTCGACGGCAAGTACACCACCGTGGATGACCGCGACTTCGTGGCGCTCAGCTTCGGCGTGAACTTCTAAGCACTGCATTTCAGGACGAACGAATTTATGAAAATAACAAAGAGTCTGTTCCACGCCGGTGTTCTGGGCCTGTCGCTGCTGGCGACCAGTGTCATGGCGGCGGTGCCTGCTGCCGAAGCGGATAAACTGGGCAAGAGCCTGACGCCGATGGGCGCGGAAATGGCCGGTAATGCCGACGGTTCGATCCCGGCCTGGAAACCGCTGCCAAAAAATGCCGGCAGCGTCGACAGCAAGGGCTTCCTGTCCAACCCTTACGCCAGTGAGCAGCCGCTGTTCACCATCACCGCCAAGGATGTCGACAAGTACAAGGACAAGCTTGCGCCGGGCCAGTACGCGATGTTCAAGCGCTACCCGGAAACCTTCAAGATGCCGGTCTATCCGTCCCATCGCGGCGCCACCGTGCCGGATGACGTGTTCGCCGCGATCAAGAAGAACGCCACCAGCACCAACCTGGTGTCCGGCGGCAACGGTCTGGAAAACTTCGATACCGCCGTACCATTCCCGATCCCGAAAACCGGTGTGGAAGTGATCTGGAACCACATCACCCGCTATCGCGGCGGGAGCGTGACCCGTCTGGTGACCCAGGCCACGCCGCAACCGAACGGCTCGTACAGCCTGGTGTACTTCCAGGATCAGTTCGTGTTCCGCGACAAGATGAAGGATTACGATCCGGCGAACCCGGGCAACATCCTGTTCTACTTCAAGCAGAAAGTGACCGCGCCGGCGCGTCTGGCCGGTGGCGTACTGCTGGTGCACGAGACTCTCGACCAGGTCAAAGAGCCACGCTCGGCGTGGGTCTACAACGCCGGGCAGCGTCGTGTGCGCCGTGCACCGCAAGTGTCGTATGACGGCCCGGGTACTGCCGCCGACGGCCTGCGTACCTCGGACAACCTGGACATGTACAACGGCGCGCCGGATCGTTACGACTGGAAGCTCGAAGGCAAGAAAGAGATGTACATCGCCTCCGACAGCTACAAACTCGACGATCCGAAACTGAAGTACTCGGACATCATCAAGGCCGGTCACATCAACCAGGACCTGGCACGCTACGAGCTGCGCCGCGTCTGGCACGTGGTCGCGACCCTGAAGGAAGGCCAGCGCCACATCTACGCCAAGCGTGACTTCTACATCGACGAGGACACCTGGCAGGCAGCGGTCATCGACCACTACGACGGTCGTGGCCAACTGTGGCGTGTAGCCGAGGCACATGCCGAGAACTACTACGACAAGCAAGTGCCGTGGTACGCCCTCGAAACCCTCTACGACCTGCAGTCCGGCCGTTATCTGGCACTGGGCATGAAGAACGAAGAGAAGCAGGCGTATGACTTCGGCTTCACCGCCACCACCAGCGACTTCACCCCGGCCGCTCTGCGTCAGGATGGTGTTCGCTAAACCTGCGTAAACCCGAGGCCGCATCCTCGTGAAAACGCCCCGACCGGTTCGGGGCGTTTTTTTGCGTGCGGTTTCACGCCGCACCGCTCATGTAGGAGCTGCCGAAGGCTGCGATCTTTTGATCCTGTTTTTGATTCTGGAAAAAGCAAAGTCAAGAGATCGCAGCCTACGGCAGCTCCTACACGGATTCATCGTGGTCGCGATTGGTCGGTGATGCCGGATTTTGGCGGCGCTGTGTAGGCTTTTTGTAGCCATTTGTAGCAGTGACCTTCATTACCTCTTCGTTTAAGGCTAGGCTGCGGACATCTGCAACGCCGCCAATCGCCTTCGAACAAGAGCCGGCCATGACTGATCTGTCCCCACTTCCGGGTCCCGCAAGCATCACCGTCGCAGCACTGGACGGGCGTTTTTTTCGCCCGCCGCTGCCTGATGGCTATGTCTTGCGGCCGCGCCTTTGCCAGCGTCTGCAGGCCGGGCTCGGAGGTCGGTTGCTGCTGGTCAGCGCCCCGGCCGGGTTCGGCAAAAGCTCGCTGGCGGTGGAGTTCTGTCAGAGCCTGCCGGCGCATTGGCAAAGTCTCTGGCTGGGCTTGAGTCCACGTGACAGCGATCCCGGACGTTTTCTTGAGCGCTTGCTCGAAGGTCTGCAGGACTACTTCCCTGCGTTGGGCGCTGGCGCTCTTGGTCTGCTGAAAATGCGTCAGCGTCATCAGCCATTCGCTTTTGAAGAATGGCTCGACGGTCTGCTTGATGAGCTGGCGCTGCATCTCGATCCTGCTGCACCGCTGCTGCTGGTGCTCGACGACTACCACCTCGCCCAAGGGCCGGTGCTGGATCGTTGCCTGCAATTCTTCCTCAATCATCTGCCCGATGGCTTGCTGGTGATGGTCACCAGCCGTCAGCGCCCGGACTGGCATCTGGCGCGTCTGCGCCTGTCGCGGCAGTTGCTCGAGCTGCACGAACAGGATTTGCGCCTGACCCACGACGAGGCCCTGACCTTGCTCGATCGCCACAGCAGCTCACTGCGCGGCGAAGCACTGGAAAGCCTGATCCAGCGCAGCGAAGGCTGGGTCGCCGGCCTGCGCTTCTGGCTGCTGGCGGTGGCCGAGGCGGGCAACGATGCCGCGCTGCCGCAAGCACTGAACGGCGGCGAGGGGTTGATACGCGACTATCTGCTCGAAGAAGTCATCGATTGCTTGCCGGCCGAAGTGCAATCGTTTCTCTACGAAACCGCACCGCAGGAACGCTTTTGCAGCGAGCTGTGCGACGCGGTCCGCGAAGCCCATGACAGCGCCGAGATCCTGCGCTTTCTGCTCGCCCATCAGGTGTTTCTGGTGCCGCTGGACGAGCACGGTCACTGGTACCGCTATCACCATTTGTTTTCTGACTTGTTGCGCAGCCGGCCAATCGCCCAGGCGATGGTGCCCAACGCTACCCTGCATTTGCGCGCCTGCCGCTGGTTCAATGCGCAGGGCCTGCTCGACGAAGCGGTGGAGCAGGCGTTGCGTGCCGGGCATCTCGACGTCGCGGCGAATCTGGTACAGAACCTGTCCGAAGAACAGCTGCTCGCCGAGCAGAACGTCGGCATGCTGCTGCGCTGGAAAATGGACTTGCCCGACAGCCTGCTGATCAGCACGCCACGACTGATCGTGCTCTACAGCTGGGCGCTGGGGCTGGCCTGTCAGCTCGACGCCGCTGAAGAGCTGGCCAGCCATTTGAGCCGTTTCCTGCCGGCGCCTTCGGCCACCGCGCAAAAATCCATGCTGGCGCAATGGCTGGCGCTGAGCGGGATCATCGCTCGCGGGCGCGGCCATCGCGAACTGACCCTGCGTTATTGCAGCGAAGCACTGGAGAGCCTGCCGGCCAAGCGTTATGGCCAGCGGCTGATGTGCCTGTCGACCTTGTCCAATCTGGCGATCGCCGACGGCGATCTGTGGCGCGCCCGTGGCCTGAACCGTGAATCCCTCGAGCTGGCGCAACGGGTCGGCAATCCATTATTCGAAGCGTTGGCGCATTACGACAGGGCGCGGGTTCTGCAATCGCGGGGCGAGATTCTGCGTGCGCTCGATGAAGTGCATCAGGGCCTGGAGCGGCTGCGCGGTCTGTCGCCGCAACGCCTGTACGCCGTACGCGCGCGGTTGACGTTGTACGAAGGTTTCCTGCTGGCGATGCGTTTGCAGCCGCAAGCCGCACGCGTGCGTCTGCTGGCCGGCATTGGCGAGGCGCGCGCCTGTCGCGACATCAGCGTGCTGATCGGGCACTGCGTGATCGCTCGCTTGGACGGCGCCAGTGGCGAATTCGCCAAGGCCTTCGCCGAACTCGCCGAAGCCGAACGCCTGATGCACATCTGGGACGTACCGCCGATCTACTATCTGGCGATGATCACCCTGGTCAAATGCGAACTGTGGCTGGCCCAGGGCCGGATTGATCTTGCCGAGGCGTGGCTTGCACGATTGGGCCAGACCTACACCGGCGAACACGCTGCGGCACCGCCAGAGTTTCATCCGCAGCTGCCGCTGCATGTGGAACTGCAACAGGCGCTGCTTGATGTGATTCAGGGGCAACCGATGCTCGCCGAAGGGCGGCTGAACGTGTTGCATGAAAACGGCCAGCGGACCGGCCGGCAGTTGCTCAGTGTGATGGCGTTGACGCAGAAGGTGGCGCTGTTGCTGTCCAGTGGACGCGAGCCCGATGCGCGCAAGGTGTTGAGTCAGGCGCTGGAAGCTGCGGCCGGCGGCGTCTTCCAGCCCTTCGATGCGCTGCTGAAAAGTCATGCCGACTGGATGCGCGGGCAATTGCAGGCGCTTTCCTGCCACGCCGTCAGCCAGCAATTGCTCACACAGTTCCCAACAGCCGCGCCGCGACCGAGCGTAGAAAGCTCAACTACCGAACAACTCAGCAGCCGGGAATTGGCCGTGCTGCGCCTGATCGCCCAAGGCTGTTCCAATCAGGAAATCAGCGAGCAGTTGTTCATTTCCCTGCACACCGTGAAAACCCATGCCAGCCATATCAACAGCAAGCTCGGGGTTGAGCGGCGTACGCAGGCGGTGGCGCGGGCGAAGGCGTTGGGGTTATTGCTCTAGCGACGGTAAAATTCGCCATCGGCCGTTGCCAACGGCGTTGACCCTGTCCAGGATTTTTCCATGACCACGCCCAGCCCTGCGCTTATCCGCGAAACCTTCCCCGTCGGCCCGCTCCAGTGCAACTGCACGGTCATCGGCGACCCACTCACAAAAAAAGCCATCGTCGTCGATCCCGGCGGCAACCCGGACCTGATCATGGCGCGTCTCGATGCGCATGGCCTAAAAGTCGTGAGCATCATCCACACCCACGCCCATCTCGATCACTTCCTTGCTTCCGGCCAAATGAAGGAGAAAACCGGTGCGACCCTGCATCTGCACAAGGAAGACCAGTTCCTCTGGGACAACCTTGAAATGCAATGCCAGATGTTTGGCGTGCCTTACACCCCGGTGCCGTCGCCGGATCGTTGGCTGAGCGATGACGAAGAACTCGCCTGCGGTTGCGGCGTGGCCCTGCACACGCCGGGACATACACCCGGTTCCATGAGCTTCTGGTTTTCCGAGGCTAAGCTGTTGATAGCCGGCGACACGCTGTTTCGTCGCGGGGTAGGGCGCACGGATTTGTGGGGTGGCGATCAGGCGACCATCGTGCGTTCAATCAAGCAGCGGCTGTATACGCTGGACGAGGACGCAACGGTTGTCACCGGGCACGGCCCGGACACGCGTCTGGGTGATGAGATGCGCGAGAACCCGTTTGTGCGTGCCTGAATTTTTTGTCACGGGCAGCGGGCGGAATTTTTAGGCATTGTCATGATCCAACGCCCGCGCAGGTCCATTGATTGATCAGTGGCCGCTGCACCACAGAATGCAGAAAACCAGGAGCTCTCCATGTTCACCACGCGTCGTTTGATTATTGTCGCTACTGCCGTGGCCGTGCTGTCCGGCTGCGCCTCGCCTAATCCGTATGACAATCAGGGTCAGGCCGACGGTGGCTCGCAAGGCATGAGCAAAACCGCCAAATACGGTGGCCTTGGTGCACTGGCCGGCGCACTCGCCGGTGCCGCCATCGGTCACGACAACCGTGGCAAGGGCGCCTTGATCGGCGCTGCTGTCGTCGGTGCCTCCGCAGCAGGCTACGGCTACTACGCCGACCAGCAGGAAAAGAAACTGCGCGCGAGCATGGCCAACACTGGCGTTGAAGTGCAGCGGCAGGGCGATCAGATCAAGCTGATCATGCCGGGCAACATCACCTTCGCCACCGATTCGGCGAACATTGCCCCGAGTTTCTACCAGCCGTTGAACAACCTGGCCAACTCGCTGAAGGAGTTCAACCAGAACCAGATCGAAATCGTCGGTTACACCGACAGCACCGGCAGCCGCCAGCACAACATGGACCTGTCACAACGTCGTGCGCAGAGCGTGGCGACCTACCTGACCTCGCAAGGTGTCAGCGGTGCCAACCTGTCGGCCCGTGGCGCCGGCCCGGATAACCCGATTGCCAGCAACGGCGACGTCAACGGCCGCGCGCAGAACCGCCGCGTTGAAGTCAACCTGAAAGCGATTCCGGGTCAGCAGTATGGTGGTCAGCAGCAACAGCCGGGTACGGTGCAGCAGTATCCATAAGCGATTGCCTGAATGAAGAAATGCCCGATCCTGTGATCGGGCATTTTTTTGTTTCATCGGTGCCGCCCCTTTCGGGAGCAGGCTCGCTCCCGCATTTGAAATGCATTCCCCCTGTGGGAGCGAGCCTGCTCGCGAAGAGGCCGACGAGCGCAGCGAAGATTGCAGATACAAAAAAGCCCCCAGACACATCACTGTCCGGGGGCTTTTTGTTCGCAGCGAAGACTGCTTACTTCTTCAAACCATAATGTTCATCGAGCATGCCAGGGGAATTTGGCGATTTCGGTGCATAGTCACGCGGTGGCTCCTGATCGCGCGGTGGCGTCAGGCGTTCACGTGGTGCCTGCGCTGCGTCGGCGTGCAGGGCGGCGATCAGGCGCTGGCGGGTCTGCTCGTCCAGGGCCAGGCGATTGGCGCCCTCGGCGAGGTGGTCCTGCACTTCCTGATAGCTCTGGGTCAGTTTCTTGACCAGCATCGCGGTGCTGTTGAAGTGGGTGACCACTTCGTTCTGATAACTGTCGAAACGCTCCTGGATATCATCCAGTTGACGCTGCGTGCGGCTCGGTGCGGCGTTCGGCGCAACGCGCGCGATCAGGAATCCAATGGCGACACCCACAACCAGGGCAAGAGTCGGTAACAACCAAACTAAGAGCGAGTGTTCCACGAGTCCTTCCTCTATAAACGGCTTTGCTTTACGTTAACGGCTCGAACCTGCGCTGTATACCGCGATTCACTCGCAATAGATTGGCACAGACAATTTGCTAGACGAGTCGACCCGATTCGAGGTCACGGAGTTCCTCCCTTGCTGATGCGTGAAACCCCTGTATTGATTGACGGCCCGGTGGGTCAATTGGAAAGCCTTTACCTGGATAACGAGCAGCCGCGCGGCATCGCGCTGATCTGCCATCCGAACCCGGTGCAGGGCGGCACCATGCTCAACAAGGTCGTCTCGACCCTGCAGCGCACTGCGCGCGACGCAGGCCTGATCACCTTGCGTTTCAACTATCGCGGCGTCGGCGCCAGCCAGGGCACGCATGACATGGGCACCGGTGAAGTCGACGACGCCCTGGCCGCCGCCACATGGCTGCGGGAAAAACACCCGGATCTGCCGCTGACCCTGTTCGGTTTCTCCTTCGGCGGATTTGTTGCAGCAAGTCTCGGCGGCCGTCTCGAAGCCCAGGGCGTGCAGCTTGAGCACCTGTTCATGGTTGCCCCGGCGGTGATGCGTCTGGGCGAGGAGGATCAACTGCCGCAGCACGGCGGGTTGACCGTGATCCAGCCGGAAACCGATGAAGTCATCGATCCGCAACTGGTCTACCAGTGGTCGGAACAACTCCAGCGCCCCCATGAGCTGCTGAAAGTGGCAGAATGCGGACACTTTTTTCACGGCAAGCTGACCGATCTCAAGGATCTGCTGCTGCCGCGTCTCTCGAATTGATTGCAGTCTGACAAGCGATTACCCATGACCAACCGTACCCGCATTCTCACCGGCATCACCACCACTGGCACGCCGCACCTGGGCAACTACGCTGGGGCCATTCGCCCGGCAATCCTCGCCAGCCGCGACAGCCAGGCAGATTCGTTCTATTTTCTGGCCGATTACCACGCCCTGATCAAATGCGATGACCCGCTGCGCATCCAGCGCTCGCGTCTGGAAATCGCCGCGACCTGGCTGGCCGGTGGCCTCGATGTCGACCGCGTGACGTTCTACCGCCAGTCCGACATCCCGGAAATCCCCGAGCTGACCTGGCTGCTGACTTGCGTCGCTGCCAAGGGCCTGCTCAACCGCGCGCACGCCTACAAGGCCTCGGTGGACAAGAACGTTGAGACGGGTGAAGACCCGGATGCCGGCATCACCATGGGCCTCTACAGCTATCCTGTGCTGATGGCGGCGGACATCCTGATGTTCAACGCGCACAAGGTGCCGGTCGGTCGCGATCAGATTCAGCACGTGGAAATGGCCCGCGATATCGGTCAGCGTTTCAACCATCTGTTCGGCCAGGGCAAAGAGTTCTTCACCATGCCCGAAGCGCTGATCGAAGAAAGCGTGGCGACGTTGCCGGGCCTCGACGGTCGCAAGATGTCGAAGAGCTACGACAACACCATTCCGTTGTTCAGCAGCGCGAAAGAAATGAAGGACGCGATCTCGCGGATCGTCACCGACTCCAAGGCCCCGGGCGAAGCGAAAGATCCGGACAACTCGCACCTGTTCACTCTGTTCCAGGCCTTCGCCACTCCGGCGCAGGCTGACGAGTTCCGCAGCGAACTGCTCGGTGGTTTGGGCTGGGGTGAGGCGAAGAATCGCCTGTTCCAGTTGCTCGACAATGAGCTGGGCGAGGCGCGCGAGAAGTATCACCAGTTGATCGAGCGTCCTGCGGATCTGGAAGACATTCTGCAGATTGGTGCGAAGAAGGCCCGCGCCGTGGCCACGCCGTTCCTCAATGAATTGCGCGAAGCCGTTGGCCTGCGTTCTTTCGTCAATCAGGTTCAGGTCGCCGCGACCACCAAAAAGAAAGCCGCGAAAGCCGCACGTTTCGTCAGCTTCCGCGAGGACGACGGCAGCTTCCGTTTCCGTCTGCTGGCGGCCGATGGCGAGCAATTGCTGTTGTCGCGCAACTTCGCCGACGGCAAGACTGCCGGCCAGGTGACCAAACAGTTGCAGTCCGGCGAGTCGCTGGATGTGCGTACTGATGACCTGAGCTTCAGCGTCTGGCTGGCCGGTGAGTGCGTGGGCGACAGCCCGGCGTTTGCCAACATCGGTGCGCGGGACGCCGCCATCGAGGCGTTGCGCGTCGCACTGACTCCAGCTCAAGACTGATCGGCGGCACGACCCGACCAAGGGCCGATTGCCATTCCCACAGGCCGTCGCTACAGTGACGGCCCGTTTTTGTTGCCTTGCTAACGAATTATGACGCCCCTAGAACGATATCAAGCTGATCTGAAACGCCCGGACTTCTTCCATGACGCCGCGCAGGAAACTGCTGTGCGTCACTTGCAGCGTCTGTACGACGACTTGATCGCCGCTGACCAGAACAAGCCGGGTTTGCTCGGCAAGCTGTTTGGCAAAAAGGATCAGGCACCGGTCAAGGGCCTGTATTTCTGGGGCGGCGTCGGTCGCGGCAAGACTTACCTGGTCGACACCTTCTTCGAAGCGTTGCCGTTCAAGGAAAAGACCCGCACGCACTTCCACCGCTTCATGAAGCGTGTGCACGAAGAAATGAAGACCCTGGGCGGCGAGAAAAACCCGCTGACCATTATCGCCAAGCGCTTCGCGGCCGAGTCGCGGGTGATCTGCTTCGATGAATTCTTCGTCTCCGACATCACCGACGCGATGATCCTCGGCACGCTGATGGAAGAGTTGTTCAAGAACGGCGTGACCCTGGTCGCGACGTCGAACATCGTGCCGGACGGCCTGTACAAGGATGGCCTGCAACGTGCGCGCTTCCTCCCCGCCATCGCGCTGATCAAGCAGAACACCGAGATCGTCAACGTCGACAGCGGCGTCGATTATCGTCTGCGTCACCTCGAGCAAGCCGAGCTGTTCCACTATCCGCTCGACGAAGCCGCGCACGAAAGCCTGCGCAAGAGCTTCAAGGCACTGACGCCGGAGTGCACGGCAGCGGTGGAAAACGATGTGCTGATCATCGAGAACCGCGAAATCCGTGCCCTGCGCACCTGCGACGACGTGGCCTGGTTCGACTTCCGCGAACTGTGCGACGGCCCGCGCAGCCAGAACGACTACATCGAACTGGGCAAGATCTTCCACGCCGTGCTGCTCAGCGGCGTCGAGCAGATGAGCGTCACCACCGACGACATCGCCCGTCGCTTCATCAACATGGTCGACGAATTCTACGATCGCAACGTCAAACTGATCATTTCTGCTGAAGTCGAGTTGAAGGATCTGTACACCGGCGGACGCCTGACCTTCGAGTTCCAGCGCACGCTGAGCCGACTGCTGGAGATGCAATCCCACGAGTTTCTGTCGCGGGCGCACAAGCCTTAAGCGGAGTCTCGGCGACAAAAAAGGGCCTGCGATTGCAGGCCTTTTTTTTATGGGGCCAGTTCAGCGAGGCAGGTTGCCAACGTTGATTGCTGTTGGCAGCCAACCAGAAGCCAGAGCAGAATTCTTGCTTTGCGCGGGCATAGGAACCCAGCCATCACGGCACCTTTACGCGTCATATCGATTTCACTGCCGACGAAGCCATAGGTCACTTGCGCCGTCGCGCCACAACCGGTGCGGGTGGCGATGATCACCGGAATATGTCGGGCAATGCCTTCGATGACGTTGGCCCAGTCCGCTGAAACATGGCCGGCACCGAAGCCAGCGATCACTAGGCCGGCGTAACCTAGCTCCACAACCTTCTCTAGCAGCAGACTGTCTGCACCGAGCGAAGCTTCCAGCAAAGCAATATTCTGGCGGGTGTCTCGGGGCATCGGCAAAACATGGCGCGCAACCGGCGCATGGAAGTAGCGCGGAGCGCCTTCCACTATCAAGCCAGCAGGGCCGGTCAAGGGCGAGGCGAAGGCGTGCATGGCCATTGAATCGACTTTGCGCACGCTACTGGCGCGGTGAATCTCGCCGTTGATAACCACCTGTGCTCCGCGCCCATGACTGCATGCCGCCAACGCAACGCGACCAGCATCCAGCAGGTTTGCCGGGCCATCAGCCCCCGCTTGCATGGCAGAGCGCATGGCGCCAGTCAGCACCAATGGCTCGTCGTGCGCCCACAGGTAATCGAAGAAAGTGGCGGATTCCTCCAGAGTGTCCGTGCCCTGGATGATGATGACTGCGGCCACGCCTTGGCTGATCTGCGCGTTGGCCCAGTTCAATACGTCCAAGAGGTATTCGAAATCCAGCGAAGCGCTGGGTAACAGACCGAAAGTCTCGACGGTTGCTCGTGCGAGCATATTCAACTCCGGCACGGTGTTCAGCAACGCTTCGCCGGACACCGCCGGAACGACGCCTTGGCCGTTTTGCGTCGATTGCATGCTGACAGTGCCGCCGAGCGCGGCAACGGCCAGTTTTGGCAGTTCCATGTGATACCTCGCGAAGAAAGACCGACTGTACCGGGGACTATCCAGATGCCAGCCGGGGCAGGGGAAAGATCAGTGGCTGGCCAGCCATCCGACGATTGGCAGGATCAATAGCGTACTGAGAGCCATCGACAACACGTTACCGATAAAGCCATGCATGAAGCCTGGCAGCCGCTGCGCGAGGGCGCAGGCCAGTGGCGGGGCGATCAGGGCGCCGAGCAGCGCACTGGAGATGATCACTTGCCAAGCGCCGCCGAAGGTAAGGATCGCAGCCGGAACAACGGACACCAGCGGCACATAAGTCGGATACCAACCGCGCTCCATCCACTGCCTGCGCCAGATCACCACGCCCAGTGCCGAGGTCAGCGCCTGACCGGCCAGCAATTGCGGCAGCAGACCAGTGCCGTAGACCGGGCTCATCGGGTTGAGTGTAAATGCGAGCAACGCACCGACAATCAGTCCCAGACTGGCCCACTCATTGCCGAAGAAAGGTGCCTCGGAGAAATCCGCCAAGACCCGGCGCATGCTCCATACCACGCCATAATCCGGCGCCTTGCCGGACACGGTCATGCTGACTTCCTCGGCAGCCGGCTCGGGCTCCGCTGGTCTCACCAAGCTTGGCACGTAGCGACAAAGCACGAAGGCGCCGATGCTGGCGATGGCCATGCCCGAAACATTGCCAATCACCACGGGCAGACCGAGTGGGTTGCATACGTAATTGACCATCAGCAGACACAGAGGTGTCACGAACAGGGCGCCCATGATGGCTCCGTTGATCGCGACCTTCCAGCCTGCACCGAACATCAATACCATTGCGGCAGGCAACGACACGAATGCCGCGAAGGTGGGCTGCCAACTGGTCGCGGTGACGGTCCAGCCCCACAGCAAATTGCTCAGCACCAGACCCAGTAGTGAGCTTGTCACCAGCCACGGCCAGAGCCCGCTGCCGTAACAGATCGTGAAGCCTTGCCAGGCTTTTCCCGTTCGATTAGCCCAATAGCCCAGATATGCACCGGCCAGAAGGCCAATCGAGGCAAACTCGTGTTTATAAAACGCCACCTCGCTGATATCTCCAAGCACCCAACGCAGCCAGGCAGCAGCGTCGGGGAAACTCGAAACCATATGGCTGTAGTCCGGCCAGCGCGCCGACCACAACGAATGATGGGTGAGCGATAGCCAGCCAATCAAAACCGTCGCACCCAGAATCAGGCCGATAATGGTGCTGTCCATCGCGGTCCTGGCCACGATTGTTTTGCGTTGCTTTGCGTGAATGTCCATAGCCCGGCCTCCGGTCAACGCGGCAGGCACGGATGCTGGGTGTAACCGAGCATTCGATCGTAGACATCACAGCGCCGATCACGGTGCAAATCGTTCAGGTCGTTCCAGATTGGCGCACTGCGCGAGCTGGTCAGGTCGATATCGGCGTAGAGGATTTCCTGCTGGTCGGCGGACGCCACGCGGCCAATCGGCCAGCCGTTAGTGCCAGCAATCAAAGAGCATCCAAGGTAACGAGCGCCACGCTCTTCGCCGATTCGACTTGCCGCCGCGATGAACACGTTGTTGACGTGCGCTGCGGTCATGGTCAGGTACGAAGCCATGCACTTGCCGGCGTCATCGAACAAGGGCGGTGGTGTCCAGACCCAGTTGTTCAGGCTGCAGATAATGTCCGCGCCCTGCTGGCTGAGGATTCTCGGGACTTCGGGAAACCAGATGTCCCAGCAGATCAGCAGACCGATACGACCGATCGGCGTTTCGAACACCGGGAAACCGCTATCGCCGGCAGAGAACCAGAGCTTCTCCAGATTCCACAGGTGCGCCTTGCGGTATTTGCCGATGAAACCGTCAGGTCCCAACAACACGGCTGTGTTGTACAACCGTGCGCCTTCGCGCTCGGTCAGCCCTGCCACCAGATACACCTGATGCTGGCGGGCAAAATCCTCCCATCGGCTCACGCTCGGCCCATCCGGAACCGATTCGGCGTGATCGAACGCGTCCTGTCGAGTGCGAAAGAAATAACCGGTGTTTGTCAGCTCGGGCAAAACGATGAGGTTGGCACCACCATTGACCGCCTGCAGTGCCAACTCCAGGCTATTACTCAGATTCGCTGCACGATTTTGCGTACCGACCTGCGGATCACATTGCACAACCGCAACACGAACAGGGCTTGTTGACTCAATCATTTTTCATGATCCCTTATTGTTGTTTTCACGCCATCGGGGGGCGGGGAACATAAGAGTCGAGTCAGCACTGGAAGGTAAGTCGGCGCTTTCCGGTTAAGTTGTAGTACGCCTCCTAGGACGATTAAACACATATCGACGATGCACGTTCAGGACGCTGAATTGCGTGACTGAAAACTTCATGGTCCGGCCTGGTAGTGTGGATAGTCGGTTATCTGGAAGCCGCCATTGAACTGCGCCGAGGTTTTTTCGCAAATATGAATCACCGCATCGATGGCACCGCGAAAGCAGGGCTCGGTCCAGCCGGCATCCACTGAAAACGACTCGCCAGAAAGATACAGCCCGGAAACACTGGAATAGTCGCGGTTGTATTTCATCAGGCTTACAGCGTCGTAGTAGGCGCCGGGGCGGTAAAGTTTGGCGCACCCCAGTGAGTTCTTATCGGTGATCCAGCGCTGTACGACGGCCTGATTGAGGCCAATGAAAGGCGAGATGCGCTGCCCGATATTGCTGCAGTTCATCAGGATTCGATCAAGTTCTTCGGCACATTTGGCGACCAGCTCCTTGTCGCTGAAACAGCAGAGTTTGGTAGCGTCATCTTCCCAGGTGTAACTGAGAAGAATGCAGTCGTAGTTGTAGTGATCGTTATAGCGGTAGGTATAAACATCGTGGATAAAACTGTCCGTGACGATCGCTTGGGGGATGGCGGTATTGCCGGACAGGAAGGATTTCTTCAGCGGCGCGAACACTTTGCAGCTGGTTTCCCAATGTGCAGTCTTGTACGCATTGATCGTTTCGAACGGCAGCATTTGTGCAGTGAAGTTTTCAAGCCTGATTCGTGTTTCGATCAACCACGAAGGCAGCGTCATGATCACGGAGTCATAATCGCTGAAATGTTCCTGGGCCTGATGGGGGCGACTTTGCTTCCAGTTGTAGTAGACACGGGTTTTACCGCTGTCGAGCTTTTTCAGCCGAGTGACGGCGCTATCAGTCAGCAAACCTTCGCGGTATTGCAGGCTGTGTTCGTGGAAAGACATCGCTGTTTCATCAGGTTTGATGAACATAAGGCTTTCACTCAGCGCCGCGAGACCGAGGTAGCGCGGGCCTTCAAACTGCAGGCCGGTTGAATCGAAAACCGCATTGCTGCGGATATGCGGTGAGTCAGGCAGAGGATCGCCTTGTTCATCTACCCGACCCAGCACCAGTTGCAAGTGACTGCTGAACCCGAATATGGCAGTGCGCAGCGGGTACAGTGCACAGACGTCATAAAATGCGCCCCAGCTGCCGTCACCGATGCCGATGGCATAAAAAATGGCCGATTCCTCTGGCGACATTCCCATCCCGCCAAAATCGCCCGGCGCGTCTTTTTCCCAGCGTTGCAGCACCGGCATGCTCACCAGATCACGGAAGGAAATGGCGTGATACCTGGCGACAATAGCTGCCCACATGGACTCCCATTCCTCGCTCGCATAACTGTCGCAAACGTGCCGGGTCATGCGGTCGGCGAACGCTCTCCATTTTGCATACACCGCTTGCAGCTCCTCGCCGGGAGGGCGGGTCTGACCGTCGGCGTTTTTCCAGATAAGCATTTGCGGCGTAGCCTGCTCTGACAGGCTGCCCTCGCGCAGATAGATGCCGGTTGATTTGACCCATTGGCTGCCGGGATTGGCAAAGTCTGAAAGGGCCAGGTCGAATATCGTCGCGTAGTAGGCCATCAGCGAACGACCTTCCTTCGGCGATTCTCCTTCGCGATTGAACAAAGGCATACGCATCGCACCCATTTCGAACGGGGTATGGCTGGCCTTGGATTGAGGACTGCCGGGAACGGTCAGGTGCCTGCCGCCGATTCGCGAGGACTGTTCGATCAGCGTGATCTGGGTGAAGCCGCAGCGCAGCAATTCTCTCGCTGCCGTCAGGCCTGTGATGCCTGCGCCGATGATGCAGATTCGATGGCTCGAATCAGTCGCTCGGGCGATTCCGCCTGGCTGCTCCAGTAACGCGCGGTAGTCAAAACACAGGTCCGGCGGATTGGGGAAACGGGCTTTCCAGTTGTCCTGTGGCGAACGTTTTTTGCGTTTTTCAAGGCCAGGAGCCTGTGAGGGATAGTTGTAGCTGGAGCCGATGGTCACTGTTGATCTTCCCTGATGCGATGTGCTTGGGAAGTAGTCTGGTCGGCGCAGGCACGTCCGAACAGTCGTAAAACACAGCCAGACGCTGTTCTGTTTTCGTTCATTTGTGTCGGACGAATCACAACTTACAAGTCGGTCCCCGTGGAAGGACTACACCCACAGGGACGTCAGTCTGGCGGAAGTTTACGCAGCCTGCTGAAACTGTTGCCGATACTGGTTAGGCGACAGTTCGGTGTGCTGGCGGAACAGTCGCGCGAAGAAGCTCGCATCGTCGTAACCGACCTCATAACTGATGGTCTTGATGCTCTTGCGCGTGCCCGAAAGCAAGCCCTTGGCCGTCTCGATGCGCAGGCGCTGCAAGTAGTGCAGCGGTTTGTCGCCGGTGGCGGTCTGGAAGCGGCGCATGAAGTTGCGGATGCTCATGCCGTGCTCGCGGGCGACGTCTTCGAAGCGGAACTTGTCGGCGAAATGCTCTTCGAGCCACTGCTGGATCTGCAAGATGATCACGTCCTGATGCAGCTTCTGCCCACCGAAACCGATACGTCCCGGCGAATAGCTGCGCTGCACTTCGTAGAGGATGTCGCGGGCCACGGCTTGCGCCACGTTCGCGCCGCAGAAGCGTTCGATCAGATAGATATAGAGATCGCAGGCCGAGGTAGTACCGCCGGCGCAGTAGAGATTGTCGGCGTCGGTCAGGTGCTTGTCCTGATTCAGATAGACCTTGGGGAAACGTTCGGCGAAGGCATTGAAGAAGCGCCAGTAGGTGGTCGCTTCCTTGCCGTTGAGCAGCCCGGCTTCGGCGAGCCAGAACACCCCGGTAGCTTCGCCGCACAACACCGCACCGCGCGCATGCTGTTCGCGCAGCCATGGCAGGATCTGCGGGTAACGGCCGCACAGGGTATCGAAGTCGTCCCAGAACGCCGGGAGGATGATCACATCGGCGTTTTCCAGGCCACCGTCGACCGGCATGACCACGTCGCTGAAGCTTTTCACCGGTTTGCCATCCGGGCTGACCAGGCGCGTTTCAAACGCCGGTGTCAGGCCGTGGCCCAGTTGTTTGCCGTAACGCAGGCTGGCCACATGGAAAAAATCCTTGGCCTGCATGAGGGTGTAAGCGAAAACCCGGTCGATGGCCAGGATGCTGACGCGCCGCAAGGGCGGGGAGACGTGCTTAGACATAATTCAACTTTTGTTTTGTTTTTATAAGGGAAAGTGGTCACCAGACGGCTGGATCGTCTTATTTTTTGTCGGATGTGTCCAGTGTCCCGTAGCGGAAGCGGGGCTTAGTCTCTGAGAGCCGAATCCCTCCAACAACAAAGAAAGGTGCCGCATGATCCCTAGAACCCTGTTCAGCCCCGAACACGAATTGTTCCGCGACAGCGTGCGAACTTTCCTCGAAAAAGAGGCCGTGCCGTATCACGCGCAGTGGGAGAAGCAGGGGCACATCGATCGCGCACTGTGGAACAAGGCGGGGGAGGCGGGGATGCTTTGTTCGCATCTGCCGGAGGAGTACGGTGGGCTGGGCGCGGATTTCCTCTACAGCACCGTGGTGATTGAAGAAGTCGGGCGCCTGGGACTCACCGGCATCGGCTTTTCCCTGCACTCGGATATCGTCGCGCCGTACATCCTGCATTACGGCAGCGAAGCGCTGAAGCACAAGTACCTGCCGAAACTGGTCTCGGGCGAAATGGTCACGGCGATTGCCATGACCGAGCCAGGGGCGGGTTCCGACCTGCAAGGGGTGAAAACCACGGCGGTGCTCGACGGTGACGAATATGTGATCAACGGCTCGAAAACCTTTATCACCAACGGCTTTCTGGCTGATCTGGTCATCGTGGTGGCCAAGACCGACCCGAAGGCCGGGGCCAAGGGCACCAGCCTGTTTCTGGTGGAGGCGAATACGCCGGGCTTCGAGAAGGGCAAGCGCTTGGAGAAGGTCGGCATGAAGGCGCAGGACACCTCGGAACTGTTCTTCCAGGACGTGCGCGTGCCGAAGGAGAACCTTCTCGGCCAGGCGGGGGCCGGGTTTGCCTATCTGATGCAGGAGTTACCGCAAGAGCGCCTGACCGTGGCGATTGGCGGCCTGGCCTCGGCTGAAGCGGCGTTGCAATGGACGCTGGATTACACCCGTGATCGCAAGGCGTTCGGCAAGTCGATTGCCGATTTCCAGAACACCCGCTTCAAACTGGCCGAGATGGCTACCGAGATCCAGATCGGCCGGGTTTTTGTCGACCGCTGCCTGGAGTTGCATCTGCAAGGCAAACTCGATGTGCCGACGGCGGCGATGGCCAAATATTGGGGCACCGACCTGCAATGCAAAGTGCTCGACGAATGCGTGCAACTGCACGGCGGCTGCGGCTTCATGTGGGAATACCCGGTGGCCCGGGCGTGGGCGGATGCGCGGGTGCAGCGGATTTATGCCGGCACCAATGAAATCATGAAAGAGATTATTGCGCGGTCGCTTTGATGATCGTTCCTACGCTCTGCGTGGGAATGCCGCCGGGGACGCTCCGCGTTCCGCTGTTGAGGTAATCCGACTGGCCTCTTCGCGAGCAGGCTCGCTCCCACAGGTACAGTGTTCCACTGTGGGAGCGAGCCTGTTCGCGAAGCTTTTGGCGGTCAGTTACGGCGCCGGATTCGGATGATCCTTGTGAATCGCCTCGATCCCGGCCAACACTTCATCGGACAGTTTCAGATCAAAACTGGCAATGTTGCTGTCCAGTTGCTCAAGCGTCGTCGCGCCAATGATGTTGCTGGTGACGAACGGTTGCTGGGTCACGAAGGCCAGGGCCATTTGTGCCGGGTCCAGACCGTGTTCACGGGCCAGGGCTACGTAACGGCTGCACGCCGCTTCGGATTGCGGGTTGAAATAGCGGCTGAAGCGGCTGTAGAGGCTCAGGCGTCCTTTCGCTGGACGGGCGCCACCCTCGTACTTGCCGGAGAGGAAACCGAACGCCAGCGGCGAATAGGCGAGCAGGCCGCACTGTTCGCGGATGGCGATCTCGGCCAAGCCGACTTCGAAGCTGCGGTTGAGCAGGTTGTACGGGTTCTGGATCGACACTGCACGCGGCCAGCCACGGGCTTCGGCCAGAGCCAGAAAGCGCATGGTGCCCCACGGCGTCTCGTTGGACAGACCGATGTGGCGGATCTTGCCGGCCTTCACCTGCTCGTCGAGGGCTTCGAGGGTGTCTTCCAGCGGCGTCAGGTTGGCTTCGATCTTGTGCTTGTAGCCCAGCTGTCCGAAAAAGTTGGTGCTGCGTTCCGGCCAGTGCAGTTGGTACAGATCGATGTAATCGGTCTGCAGGCGCTTGAGACTGCCGTCCAGCGCCTCGGTGATGTGCTGGCGGTTGTGGCGCAGGTTCTTGTCGCGGATGTAGTCGATGGTGTTGCCGGGGCCGGCGATCTTGCTGGCGAGGATCCAGTCGGCACGGTCACCGCGACTCTTGAAGTAATTGCCGATGTAGCGCTCGGTGGTGGCGTAGGTTTCGGCTTTGGGCGGCACCGGATACATTTCGGCAGTGTCGAGGAAATTGATCCCGGCTTCCTTGGCCCTTTCGATCTGGGCGAAGGCTTCAGCTTCAGTGTTTTGCTCGCCCCAGGTCATGGTGCCGAGGCAGATTGCACTCACGTTCAGATCGGTACGGCCTAGCTGGCGATAGTCCATCGGGTGCTCCTTGGGCAAAACAATCATAAAAGCAGGTTGAAAAATTTTTCGCAATCTGCATAATTGCCGACCTCTTTCTGCAGTGGAAGTGATGCGCCGCCGCCGAAGAATCTTGCCGTTGAACGGACGCGCCGACCCGAGCCCCCGAAAGCGTCTGTATCCGGCTGCCTTTGACTTGTCAAAGTACGCACTATTCAGTAAGATCCGCCGTCTTATTTACAGGCGGCCCCTGAGGCTATAAAGAATGAAAACTTTTACTGCTAAACCGGAAACAGTAAAGCGCGACTGGTTTGTCGTCGACGCTGCTGGTCAGACCCTGGGTCGTCTGGCCACCGAAATCGCGAGCCGTCTGCGTGGCAAGCACAAGCCTGAGTACACTCCTCACGTTGACACCGGCGACTACATCGTCGTCATCAACGCCGAGCAGATCCGTGTTACCGGCGCTAAAACCACTGACAAAATGTACTACTCCCACTCCGGTTTCCCGGGCGGCATCAAGTCGATCAACTTTGAAAAGCTGATCGCCAAAGCCCCTGAGCGCGTGATCGAGACCGCGGTTAAAGGCATGCTGCCTAAAAACCCTCTGGGTCGCGACATGTACCGTAAGCTGAAAGTCTATGCGGGCGCTGCACACCCTCATACTGCTCAGCAGCCCCAAGAACTGAAGATTTAACGGAATAGTTCATTATGTCGGCGACTCAAAATTACGGCACTGGCCGTCGCAAGACCGCAACCGCACGCGTTTTCCTGCGTCCGGGTACTGGTAACATCTCCATCAACAACCGTTCGCTGGATAACTTCTTCGGCCGCGAAACTGCCCGCATGGTAGTTCGTCAGCCGCTGGAGCTGACCGAGACTGTCGAGAAGTTCGACATCTACGTCACCGTGATCGGCGGTGGTGTAAGTGGTCAGGCTGGCGCAATCCGCCACGGCATCACCCGCGCTCTGATGGACTACGACGAAACCCTGCGTAGCGCTCTGCGCAAAGCTGGCTTCGTTACCCGCGACGCCCGTGAAGTTGAACGTAAGAAAGTTGGTCTGCGTAAAGCGCGTAAGCGTCCGCAGTACTCGAAGCGTTAATTCCGCTTCCACGTTCAAAAAAGAACGCCCGCCTCCTCACGGAAGCGGGCGTTTTTTTATGCGTGCGATTTATCAAAGAATTGCGTTGTGACAACTTGCCACAGCCGTAGACCCCCTATACTCCAAGGCTTGAGGGGTTGAGCCCCAGGGAATTAACCTTGTCAGAATTGGGGGTTTTCATTACCATTCGGGCAAAATTTTTATAAGTAACATTTGATTTATTTAGTAGACGCCTGATTTAACAGGCCAAAAAAGCTGATGGGAGAGGACTGAATGAGCAATGACGGCGTGAATGCAGGCCGGCGTCGCTTCCTGGTGGCAGCCACATCCGTGGTGGGTGCTGCAGGAGCGGTGGGGGCTGCGGTCCCGTTCGTGGGGTCATGGTTTCCCAGTGCCAAGGCGAAAGCTGCCGGTGCACCGGTGAAAGTGAATGTCAGCAAAATCGAGCCAGGCCAGCAGATGATTGCTGAATGGCGCGGCCAGCCGGTGTTCATTGTCCGCCGTACCGAGGAAATCCTGGGGAATCTCAAGAAGATCGAGGGTCAGCTCTCCGATCCGACCTCCAAAAACTCCACGCAACCCACTTATGTCGACCCGGAAGTACGTTCGATCAAGCCGGAAATTCTCCTGCTGATCGGGATCTGTACGCACCTGGGTTGCTCACCGACCTTCCGTCCCGAAGTGGCACCTGCGGATCTGGGCAAGGACTGGGTAGGCGGCTATTTCTGCCCGTGCCACGGCTCCCACTACGATCTGGCTGGCCGCGTCTACAAGTCGCAACCTGCGCCTTTGAACCTGCCAGTTCCCCCGCATTCCTATGAGACCGATGACCTGATTGTCATTGGCGTCGATACGGAGAAAGCGTGATGAGCAAGTTCATGGATTGGGTTGATGCGCGCTTTCCCGCGACCAAAATGTGGGAAGACCATCTCAGCAAATATTACGCACCAAAAAACTTCAACTTCTTCTATTTCTTCGGCTCGCTGGCGCTCCTGGTGCTGGTCAACCAGATCGTTACTGGCGTCTGGCTGACGATGAGCTATACGCCGTCGGCAGAAGAGGCATTTGCTTCCGTCGAATACATCATGCGCGACGTCGAGTACGGTTCGATCCTGCGTCTGCTGCACTCGACCGGCGCTTCGGCGTTTTTCATCGTCGTCTATCTGCACATGTTCCGCGGCCTGCTCTACGGCTCGTACCAGAAACCGCGCGAGCTGGTCTGGGTGTTCGGCATGCTGATCTACCTGGCGCTGATGGCCGAAGCGTTCATGGGTTACCTGCTGCCGTGGGGCCAGATGTCGTACTGGGGCGCCCAGGTGATCATCTCGCTGTTCGGTGCGATTCCGCTGATCGGCGATGACCTGACCCAGTGGATTCGTGGTGACTATCTGATCTCAGGAATCACCCTGAACCGCTTCTTCGCCTTGCACGTTGTTGCGCTGCCGATCGTGATTCTCGGTCTGGTGGTGTTGCACATTCTGGCGCTGCACGAAGTGGGCTCGAACAACCCTGACGGCGTCGATATCAAGAAGCACAAAGACGAAAACGGCATCCCGCTGGACGGCATCGCGTTCCACCCGTACTACACGGTGAAGGACATTGTCGGCGTCGTGGTGTTCCTGTTCATCTTCTGCTTCATTGTGTTCTTCTTCCCGGAAATGGGCGGCTACTTCCTCGAAAAACCAAACTTCGAGCCGGCTAACCCGTTCAAGACGCCTGAGCATATTGCCCCGGTCTGGTACTTCACTCCGTTCTACGCAATCCTGCGCGCGGTGCCGGATAAGCTCATGGGCGTTATCGCCATGGGTGCGGCGATTGCGGTGTTGTTCGTGCTGCCATGGCTGGATCGCAGCCCGGTGAGGTCGATGCGCTACAAGGGCTGGTTGAGCAAAATCTGGCTGGTGGTGTTCTGCATTTCCTTCGTGATTCTCGGCGTTCTCGGTGTTCTTGCGCCAACGCCGGGGCGCACGTTGCTGTCGCAGGTCTGCACCTTCCTGTATTTCGCGTACTTCATTCTGATGCCGTTCTACACCCGGCTCGAGAAGACCAAACCGGTTCCGGAAAGGGTGACTGGCTGATGAAAAAGTTATTTCTTGCTCTGATTTTTACTGCGCTGCCTTCCCTGGCTTTTGCTGCCGGGGGCCATGGTCCGGAACTGGAAAGTGTCGATATCGACGTCTCCGACAAAGCCGCCCTGCAGGATGGTGCGCGGACCTTTGCCAACTATTGCATGGGTTGTCACAGTGCCAAGTTCCAGCGTTACGAGCGCGTCGCCGATGACCTTGGCATCCCGCACGAGCTGATGCTGGAGAAGCTGGTATTCACCGGTGCCAAGATTGGCGACCACATGAACATCGGCATGCAGCCGGCCGACGCCAAGACCTGGTTCGGCGCGGCGCCGCCGGACCTGACTCTGGTAGCGCGGGTACGCGGCACCGACTGGCTGTACGGTTACCTGAAGTCGTTCTACGAAGACCCGGCGCGTCCATGGGGCGTGAACAACAAGGTCTTCCCGAACGTCGGCATGCCTAACGTGCTGGTCGGCCTGCAAGGTCGGCAGGTCGTCGGCTGCAAGCAGGTGCAGATCGTCGAGGACGGCAAGAAGCAATACGATCCGCTGACCGGCACGCCGCTGACTCATGAAGCGTGTGATCAGTTGACCATCGTGCCGAAGTCCGGTGCTCTGAACGAAGAGCAGTTCGATGAGAAGGTCAAGAATCTGGTAACCTTCCTGGCTTACTCGGCTAACCCGGTTAAGCTGCAACATCAGCGCATCGGTACTTATGTCTTGCTGTACCTGGCGTTCTTCTTTGTGTTCGCCTACCTGCTCAAGCGTGAATACTGGAAAGACGTGCACTGATACGCTTCAAGCATTGCTGTTAATCGCGCGCGCCCAAGGGCGCCTCCGCTAAAGCAGGGTCTGCTCAGTCAGACCCTGCGGGAGGTGCTCTCTGGGCGCGCGCGTTTTTCCGGTTCCGACAAATTCAACAAGCGAGGAGGATCGCCATGGGCGTGACCAATCGGTTGGCCTGTTACTCCGACCCCGCCGACCACTATTCCCACCGAGTGCGCATCGTGCTTGCAGAGAAGGGTGTCAGCGCCGAAATCATCTACGTGGAAGCGGGCCGCCAGCCGCCTAAACTGATTGAGGTGAACCCTTACGGCAGTCTGCCGACGCTGGTCGATCGTGACCTGGCGTTGTGGGAGTCGACCGTGGTGATGGAGTATCTGGATGAGCGTTACCCGCACCCGCCGCTGATGCCGGTTTATCCGGTGGCGCGGGCCAACAGTCGTCTGCTGATCCACAGGATTCAGCGTGACTGGTGCGGGCTGGTGGATCTGATTCTGGATCCCAAGAGCAAAGAGGCTGCACGGGTCGTGGCGCGCAAGGAACTGCGCGAAAGCCTGACCGGCGTTTCGCCGCTGTTCGCCGACAAACCGTTCTTCCTCAGTGAGGAACAAAGTCTGGTGGATTGCTGCCTATTACCCATACTCTGGCGTTTGCCGATTCTGGGTATTGAACTGCCGCGGCCGGCCAAGCCGCTGCTTGATTATATGGAGCGTCAGTTTGCGCGTGAGGCTTTCCAGGCAAGTCTGTCTGGTGTCGAACGCGATATGCGCTAAGGCTTAAGGAGCCGCTATGAACTCCAGTCGACCTTATCTGGTCCGCGCGCTCTACGAGTGGATTGTGGATAACGATTGCACCCCGCACATGCTGGTCAACTCCGAGTACCCGGCGGTGCAGGTGCCACAGGGTTTTGCCAGTGACGGCCAGATCGTCCTGAACATCTCGCCGAGTGCCGTGCGTCATCTGCACATGGATAACGACGTGGTGACGTTCGAAGGCCGCTTCGGCGGTGTTCCGCACAGTCTCTACGTGCCGATCAGCGCGATCCTGGGCATCTACGCCCGGGAGAACGGCCAGGGCATGGTGTTTGACCTCGAGTTGCCGATGGACGACGAGGAAGACATCGATCCGGATGACGACTCGCCGCCACCGGGCAGCGAGCCGCCACGTCCGAGTGGCCGGCCAAGCTTGAAGGTTGTGAAATAAAAAAAGGCGATCCGGATGGATCGCCTTTTTTATGTCTGCCTTGGTCGTGTAGGAGCTGCCGGAGGCTGCGATCTTTTGATTTTTAAAAGCAAGATCAAAAGATCGCAGCCTCGATGCACTCGTCAGCTCCTACACAGCTCCCGCGTAATCAGGTCAGTCGATGTATTCGAACAGCTTCACGATCTTCTGCACACCGGACACACCCTGAACCAGATTGGTTGCCTGAGTGGCTTCCTGTTTGGTCAGCAGACCCAGCAGATAGACGATGCCATTCTCGGTCACGACCTTGATACGCGAGCCGGGGATGCTGGGGTCGGTGAGCATCTGGGTCTTGATTTTGGTGGTCAGCCACGCGTCATTCTGGCGCGCGAGCAGGGAGGACGGTTGCAGCACTTGCAGTTCGTTATGCACCTTCTTCACGCGCTGGACATTGGCGGCGGCCTGTTCGGCTTTGGCCTTGAGGTCTTCGCGTGGCGTCTGGCCGGCGAGCAGGACCACGCCGTTGAAACTGGTGATGACGATGTGCGAGTCGTTGTCCAGGGCCGGATCGGCCTTGGCGATGTTCACGCCTGCTTTGGTCTCGATCAGCGAGTCGTCGATCTTGCTGCCGAAGGTGCGCGTGCCACGGTCGTCTTCGATCGGCGCTTCACGGCTGGCATTTACCACCGAGGTGCAGCCGCTGATGCCGAGGCACAGGGTCAAGGCCAGAAGGCCAAGGCGATTAGGGGTCATTCTTCACTCCCGAACAGTTGGCTGTCGATCAGATCGCAAAGGCAATGGATCGCCAGCAAGTGGACTTCCTGAATACGTGCAGTGACGTTGGCCGGTACGCGAATCTCGACGTCCTCGGGCAACAGCAGCGACGCCATGCCGCCGCCATCGCGTCCGGTCAAAGCTACGACAATCATTTCGCGATCATGTGCGGCCTGGATTGCTTGAATAATGTTCGCCGAGTTGCCGCTGGTCGAAATCGCCAGCAATACATCGCCCGGCTGGCCGAGCGCGCGGATCTGCTTGGAGAACACTTCGTTGTAGCTGTAATCGTTGGCGATCGAGGTGATCGTCGAAGTGTCGGTGGTCAGCGCAATCGCCGGCAGGCTCGGACGCTCGCGCTCGAAGCGGTTGAGCAGCTCCGAAGAAAAATGCTGGGCATCGCCGGCCGAACCACCGTTGCCGCACGAGAGCATTTTGCCTTCGTTGAGCAGGGCGTTGACCATGATCTGACTGGCTTGCTCGATGTGCGGTGCAAGTACGTCCATCGCCTGTTGCTTGGTGTCGATACTGGCCTGAAAAAGCTGGCGAATTCGGGATTGCATGTCCATCTGTGTGACCTTAAGTGGCGCGGCTGTTCGGCACGTGAATGTGCAGCCGGCAAAGCAAAGAGCAAAATGTGTGGGACGAAAACGGGGCTGGGTGCAGGCAATCAACTGTCGAAAGCATTCTGCAACCAGTTCAGCTGATTCGGGTGGCTGTCGATTGCCACCACATCGAAGCGGCAGGGGGAATTGGCCCAACGCGACTCGCGCTGAAGAAAATACTGTGCTGCAAAGATCAGTTTCTGCTGCTTGCGCTCGTCGATACTGGCGAGCGCGCCACCCCATTGAGTGTTTTTTCTGTAGCGAACTTCAACGAATACTACTGTATCGCCATCAAGCATGACCAGATCAAGCTCGCCGCGTTTGCATAACCAGTTCTGCGCCAGCAGGCGCAGCCCTTGTTGTTGCAGATGTTCGAGCGCCTGGCGCTCGGCATCCTTGCCGCTTTGCGAGCGTGACCTGTCGGGCATCAGCGCGGGGTGTCCGGCAGACGCTGCACCTGACCGCTGACGAACTGTGCCCACGGCAACTGGCGCACAACGCGCTGGGTCTGGGTCATGCCGAGGCTGCCCGACTGACCTTCGATGCGGCTGTCCGGCAGGGCCTTGAGTTGACCCAGGCGCGGTGCCAGGCGATAGGCATCGGCGCCCATGGCGTACAGGCGGCCGAGGCTGCCATTGGCTTGCGGCCACTGCGCGGCCACTTGCTGGCGCAGCGGATCGCTGGTTTCCAGCAGCCATGGGGTTTCGCAGAAGCGAATGCCGTTCATATCGTTGTACTGATTGACGTCGCCGCTGGCGCTGTAGACGTGGGAGGTCGCGTAGACCGGCACGTCACCGGCGTACTGGAAGTTCAGGGTCGGCTTGATCTGCTGGGCCTGTTGCGGCGTGGCGGCCAAGAAGATGAATTCGATGTCCTGACGACGCGAAGGCTGCGCGGCGACATTGGTGCCGGCAACATTCTGCAGGCTCTTGGCGCGGGCTTCGCTCTGGCGCAGCTGGAACATGTCGGCGATCTGCTGGGCCAGTTGCACCGGCTGATCGACACGCTCGGTGGCAACGATGCTGCCGCCATTGGCTTGCCAGTCCTGGCTGAAGGCACGCAGGACGCGATCGCCCCATTCGCCCTTCGGTACCATGATAGCGGCGCGGTGCAGGCCGTCGGCACGAGCGCGACGGGAAACTTCGCGAGCTTCGTCTTCAGCCGCCAGGCCGAACTGGAACAACTGCGCCGGGCCTTGCTCGCCTTCGCTGTAGTTCAGCGCCAGGGTGGTGATTGGCAGTTGCGGGCGAGTGCTCAGTTGCTTGACCAGTGGTTTTTCCAGCGGGCCGACTACCAGTTGCACGCCGTCAGCCTGAGCCTTGCGATAGAACTCGTCCATCGAAGTCAGCTTCGAGCTGTCGTAGAACTCGATGGCAGGTGGGTTCTGGCCGGCCTGTTGCGCCTGATAATGCGCGGCCATGAAGCCTTCACGCAGCGCTTTGCCGACCGACGCCAACTGGCCGTCCTGTGGCAGCAGCAGGGCGATTTTGCTCAGTGGCTGGCTGGCCAGTTCCTTGAGCTTGGTCAGCGGCAGCGGCAGGTTGATCGCCGCCGGGTGCTTTGGATTCTGCGCACGCCAGTTGTCGATCGCGGCTTGTTGCTGTTCCAGCGTGCCTGCGGTTTTCACCGCTTGCGCCAGAGCCATCCAACCGCCGAGATCGTCGGTGTTGTTCGGTTGCAATTGATCGGTTGGCAGCGAAGCGATCAGGGTCCAGATCGCTTCGTGGTTCTTGCTCGCCGCTTCGCCTTCCAGCATCGGTGCAATGAACACACGCTCACGGGCAGCGGCCAGCGTCTGGCCATCGGCTTCAAGGGCGCGGGCGTGAACAGTGCCAGTGCGCACTTGCTGCTCTTCCGGCATTTCGCTGAGCTTCTGGAAGCTCGGATGGCTCAGGGCGGTCAGCGCAGCTTTAGGCTGATTGCGCGTCATGGCCAGTTCGGCGGACAGCGTATTGGCGAAAATCTGCTGGCCTGGCTTGAGTTGCTCCACCGGCACTTGTTGCAGGATTTGCGCGGACTGGCCGGCATTGCCTTGGCGATAAGCCTGGTCTGCTGCGCTCAGGCGCAGCAGGGCGGCTTGTTCCGGGGTTTTAGCCTGGGCAGCCTGTTCGAGCAGTTGCTCGATGCTGGCGTCCGGAGTCCGTGGAAGTTCGCCAAGGCTGGAGGAAGGGGAGCTGGCACACGCGGCCAACAAGGCAGCGAGGCAGAGGGCAGTGAACAGCCGCAGGCAAGCGATCATGTAAGTGTTCCTGATACTCGATCAAATTAGCGTGGAATTGTACCCAAGCACTGGCCGGGGCGCGATGTTACTGGCGTGAATCGGTCAATTTAGCTGGAGTAAATGTTGCGGCAGCGCACAACCGGGCGAAAAACCACACTCGGCCGGAGCGCATCGCAAGCCTCATGACGCGCTACAATGGCCGCTTTTACCGATCACGAGGTGTGCGCTTTGACTGCTCCAGGTCCTTTGAATTCCGCTGCTGGCTCGCTTTATGTGGTGGCGACGCCCATCGGCAACCTGGACGACATCAGCGCCCGGGCCTTGAAAATCCTCCGTGAAGTGGCCCTGATTGCAGCGGAAGATACCCGGCATTCGGCGCGCCTGATGCAGCACTTCGGCATAGGCACGCCCTTGGCCGCATGTCACGAACACAACGAACGGGATGAGGGTAGCCGCTTTATTACCCGGTTGTTGGCGGGCGACAACGTCGCGCTGATCTCCGATGCCGGTACGCCGCTGATTTCCGATCCGGGTTATCACCTGGTGCGTCAGGCCCGTGCGGCCGGCATCAACGTAGTGCCCGTGCCGGGTGCCTGTGCGTTGATCGCAGCGCTGTCGGCGGCGGGCTTGCCGTCCGACCGTTTTATCTTCGAAGGTTTTCTGCCGGCCAAGTCGGTCGGGCGCAAGGCGCGGCTGGAAGCAGTCAAAGAAGAGCCGCGCACCCTGATTTTCTATGAGGCGCCGCATCGCATTCTCGAATGCCTGCAGGATATGGAAGCAGTGTTTGGCGGCGAGCGTCAGGCTCTGCTGGCGCGGGAAATCACCAAAACCTTCGAAACCCTCAAAGGCCTGCCGCTCAGCGAACTGCGTGCGTTCGTCGAGTCCGACAGCAATCAGCAGCGCGGCGAGTGCGTGGTGCTGGTGGCCGGCTGGACGGCGCCGGAGTCGGAGGACGCGGTCAGCAGCGAAGCCATGCGCATCCTCGATCTGCTATTGGAGGAAATGCCGCTCAAGCGCGCCGCCGCACTGGCAGCGCAAATCACCGGCGAGCGCAAAAACGTGCTGTATCAGGTCGCGCTGGATAAACAGAAAGGCGTGTAAGCCGTCGCCCATGGCGGTCTGGAGGGTTTTAGCGCTTGTTCTTCCGGCGCTCTGCCGTTAACCTTCGCGGCGGAGAGTCGATCGGACAGTCGCTGCCCTCTATGAAAATTAGGGGGGGGAGGAAAGTCCGGGCTCCATAGGGCGAAGTGCCAGGTAATGCCTGGGAGGCGTGAGCCTACGGAAAGTGCCACAGAAAATAACCGCCTAAGCGCGCAAGCGCCGGTAAGGGTGAAAAGGTGCGGTAAGAGCGCACCGCACGTCTGGCAACAGTTCGTGGCTAGGTAAACCCCACTTGGAGCAAGACCAAATAGGGTCCCAAGGCGTGGCCCGCGCTGGGACCGGGTAGGTTGCTAAAGATGTCCAGTGATGGCCATCGTAGACGAATGACTGTTCAAGACAGAACCCGGCTTACAGATCGACTCTCCACCTTTTTCTTTCCCTGCTTGAAACAAAGAAGACGTGGCTGTGTAATATCAGCCGGCCTGGTCTGAAACTCCGGCAGCGGCAAACGCGGTAATAGCCTTTTCCCACCCTGCTTCAATCAACAGCCGAAGCGCCTTTGTAATACCGAAAAAATCTTACTCTTAACAAACTACTTTAACTTTCGAGCGCAGCTTTCAGTGCTGCATCAAGTTATTGACCAAAACTTCACGTCAGATTCTCGTTGAGCCTCCTTTTACGTCGCTAAATCTCCGTTCTGTAAGGCTTTTCCTTTAATCCGCGCCTTGACGGTGTGGTGGGCGCATTCCTATAGTGTGCGCAAGTGGCGGAAAGTGGCATGAAGTGGGTTTTTTGAGCTCAAAACGATAAAAATTGGAGAAACGCTGACGTGTTTCGCGGAGCTAACGCTATCAGTCTCGATGCAAAGGGCCGTCTCGCCATGCCGAGCCGGTACCGTGACGAGCTCGATTCGCGCAGTTCCGGCCAATTGATCGTGACCATTGATGCCGTTGATCCATGCCTCTGTGTCTATCCGCTCGACGAGTGGGAAATTATTGAAACCAAGTTGCGCGCACTCCCTTCGCTTCGCGAAGAGAACCGTCGCCTGCAACGTTTATTGATTGGTAATGCCGTCGACCTCGAACTCGATGGCAGTGGTCGTTTCCTGGTTCCGCCGCGTTTGCGCGAATACGCCAAGCTCGATAAGCGCGCGATGCTGGTCGGCCAACTGAACAAGTTCCAATTGTGGGACGAGGATGCATGGAACGCGGTGTCTGCCGCTGACCTTGCTGCTATTCAACAACCGGGCGCGATGCCTGATGAACTGCGTGATTTGATCCTGTGACTATTGATAGCGGCTTTAACCACATCACCGTACTGCTTGACGAAGCCGTCGAGGCTCTCGCCGTACGTCCTGATGGCTGCTATCTGGACGGCACGTTCGGGCGCGGCGGGCACAGTCGGCTGATCCTCAGCCAGCTCGGGCCGGACGGTCGACTCATCGGATTCGACAAGGATCCTCAAGCGATTGCCACCGGGCAAACGCTAGCGGCCGAAGACGGCCGCTTTGTCGTTGTGCAGCGCAGCTTTGCCGAGCTCGGTTCGGTGGTTGCCGAGCAAGGCCTGACCGGCAAGGTCAGCGGCATTCTGCTCGACCTCGGCGTGTCGTCGCCGCAGCTCGATGACGCCGAGCGCGGCTTCAGTTTCCTCAATGACGGGCCGCTGGACATGCGCATGGATCCGTCCCGTGGCATCAGCGCTGCCGAATTCGTCAACACCGCGCCTGTGGAAGAAATCGCCCGGGTGTTCAAGGAATACGGCGAAGAACGTTTCTCCGGGCGTATGGCCCGTGCCGTTGCCGAGCGCCGTGACATCAAGCCGTTCGAGCGCACCGCCGATCTGGCCGAAGTGCTGAAAGTCGCCAACCCGGCGTGGGAAAAGGGCAAGAACCCTGCCACCCGCGCGTTCCAGGGGTTGCGCATTCACGTCAACAACGAACTCGGCGATCTGGAAGCCGGCCTCGACGCCGCGCTGGAAGCGCTGGAAGTTGGCGGCCGTCTGGTGGTGATCAGCTTCCACTCGCTGGAAGACCGCATCGTCAAACTGTTCATGCGCAAGCTTGTGAAAGGTGAGGCCGACAATTTGCCGCGCAACCTGCCGGTTCGCCACGTCGCCTTCGAACCGAAAATCAAAATCCACGGCAAAGCGCAGACGGCCTCCGAGGCCGAACTCAAAGCCAACCCACGTTCCCGTAGCGCCGTCATGCGTGTCGCGGAGAAGTTGCGGTGAGCAAGCTTTTCGCCAAACCACTGCCCGGCGGCAGCTTTCTGATGCTGCTGCTGTTTATCGGCGTGCTGTTTTCGGCCATTGCCGTGTCGTACAGCGCGCACTGGAACCGGCAGTTGCTCAACACCCTTTATAACGAACTCAGCGTGCGCGACAAGGCGCAGGCCGAGTGGGGCCGCTTGATTCTCGAGCAGAGCACCTGGACTGCGCACAGCCGCATCGAAGTGCTGGCCACCGAACAACTGAAGATGCACATACCTGGCGCGGCTGACGTGAAGATGGTGGCGCCATGATGAAACTCGAAGGCGCGCTGTTCCCATGGCGCTTCCGCCTGATGGTGGCGCTGCTCGGTCTGATGGTCGCGGCGATCTGCTGGCGCATCATCGACCTGCAAGTGGTCGACCGTGACTTCCTCAAAGGGCAGGGCGATGCGCGCAGCCTGCGGCATATTCCGATTCCGGCGCACCGTGGCCTGATCACCGACCGTAACGGCGAGCCTCTGGCTGTCAGTACCCCAGTGACCACGCTGTGGGCCAACGCCAAGGAAATGCAGTCGGCCAAAGAGAAGTGGCCGGCACTCGCCGCCGCGCTGGGCCAGAACCCGAAAGCCCTGAGCGAGCGACTCGAAGCCCAGGCCAACAAAGAATTCATTTACCTGGTGCGCGGGCTGACCCCCGAGCAGGGTCAGGCTGTGCTCGATCTGAAAGTGCCGGGCGTCTATGGCATCGAAGAATTCCGTCGTTTCTATCCGGCCGGTGAAGTCACCGCGCACATGGTCGGCTTTACCGACATCGACGATCACGGTCGCGAAGGCGTCGAGCTGGCCTATGACGAATGGCTGGCCGGGGTGCCGGGCAAACGACAAGTCATCAAGGATCGCCGGGGCCGGTTGATCAAGGATGTTCAAGTCACCAAGAACGCCAAGGCCGGCAAGCCCTTGGCGTTGTCGATTGACCTGCGTCTGCAATACCTGGCCAACCGCGAGCTGCGCAACGCGATCATCGAAAACGGCGCCAAGGCCGGCAGTCTGGTGATCATGGACGTAAAGACCGGCGAGATCCTGGCCATGGTCAACCAGCCGACCTACAACCCGAACAACCGTCGCAACCTGCAACCGGCGATGATGCGCAACCGCGCCATGATCGACGTGTTCGAGCCGGGTTCGACCATGAAAGCGATTTCCATGAGCGCGGCGATCGAAACCGGCCGCTGGAAACCGAGCGACACCGTCGAGGTGTATCCGGGCTCGTTGCAGATCGGCAAATACACCATTAAAGACGTGTCGAAGACCGAAGGGCCAGTGCTCGATCTGACCGGCATCCTGATCAATTCCAGTAACGTCGGCATGAGTAAGGTCGCCTTCGATATCGGCGGCGAAACCATTTTCCGTCTCGCGCAGAAAGTCGGCCTCGGTCAGGACACCGGCCTGGGCTTCCCCGGCGAACGTGTCGGCAATCTGCCGAACTACCGCGAATGGCGCAAGGCTGAAACTGCAACCTTGTCTTACGGCTACGGTATTTCCGTGACCGCGATCCAGTTGGTGCACGCGTTCTCGGCGCTGGCCAACAATGGTCGCCTCGCGCCACTGACCCTGATCAAAACCGACAAGATGCCGCAGACCACCCAAGTGCTGCCGGAAGCTGTGGCAAAAACCATGCAGGGCATGTTGCAGCAGGTAATCGAAGCGCCGCGCGGCGTGTTCCGTGCGCAGGTGCCGGCTTATCACGTCGGTGGCAAGTCGGGTACCGCGCGCAAGACCTCGGTCGGCACTAAGGGCTACGCAGAAAATTCCTACCGCTCGCTGTTCGCCGGCTTCGGCCCGATGAGCGATCCGCGTTACGCCATTGTTGTGGTGATTGATGAACCGACCAAGGCCGGTTACTTCGGTGGTCTGGTGTCGGCGCCGGTGTTCAGCCGTGTGATGTCCGGCACCCTGCGCCTGATGAACGTGACCCCGGACAACCTGCCGACCACCCAACAGGCCAATGCCACCCCGGTCGTTCCGCTGAAAGCCAATGGAGGGCGCGGCTGATGTCATTAAGTCTGAACAAGATATTCCCCCACGCCGGCCACGATCTGTTGATCCGTGAACTGGCGCTGGACAGCCGCAACGTGCGCGCCGGCGATCTGTTTCTCGCCGTGCCCGGCGGCCGTTTCGATGGCCGTGCGCATATCGCGGATGCCTTGCAACGCGGCGCGGCTGCCGTGGCTTATGAAGTCGAAGGCGCCACCGTGCTGCCGATCACTGACGTGCCGCTGATTCCGGTCAAGGGTCTGGCGGCGCAGCTGTCGGACATCGCCGGGCGTTTTTACGGTGAGCCGAGTCATCACCTGAACCTGATCGGTGTCACCGGCACCAATGGCAAGACCAGCGTGACCCAACTGGTCGCGCAGGCGCTGGATCTGCTCGGCCAGCATTGCGGCATCGTCGGTACGCTGGGTTCCGGTTTCTACGGCGCGCTGGAAAGCGGCCTGCACACCACGCCGAACCCGATTGCCGTGCAAGCGACCCTGGGTGACCTGAAAAAGGCCGGTGCCAAAGCCGTGGCCATGGAAGTCTCGTCCCACGGTCTGGATCAGGGCCGGGTCACCGCGCTGGCGTTCGACGTGGCGGTGATGACCAACCTGTCCCGCGATCATCTGGATTATCACGGCACCATGCAGGCGTACGCCGAGGCCAAGGCCCGGCTGTTCGCCTGGAATGACCTGAAGTGCCGCGTGGTCAACCTCGACGACGATTTCGGCCGGCAACTGGCGGCGGAAAAACGCGAGTCGCGTTTGATCACCTACAGCCTGCTCGACAGCAGTGCCTACCTGTTCTGCCGCGAAGCGCAGTTCGACGACCATGGTGTACGCGCCACGCTGGTCACGCCGCAGGGCGAGCATCACCTGCGCAGTACGCTGCTTGGTCGTTTCAACCTGAGTAACGTGCTGGCCGCAGTCGGCGCCTTGCTCGGTCTGGATTACGCCCTCGACGAAATTCTCAAAGTGCTGCCGAAGCTCGAAGGCCCGGCCGGGCGCATGCAGCGTCTGGGCGGCGGCACGCAACCGCTGGTGGTGGTCGATTACGCCCATACCCCGGATGCGCTGGAAAAAGTTCTCACAGCACTGCGCCCGCACGTCAAAGGCCAGCTCCTGTGCCTGTTCGGTTGCGGTGGCGATCGTGATCGCGGCAAACGCCCGTTGATGGCCGAAGTGGTCGAGCGTCTGGCTGACCAAGTGTTAGTCACCGACGACAACCCGCGCACTGAAGATCCGGCAGTGATCTTCGACGACATCCGCGCCGGTTTCACCGCTGTGGATAAAGTCACTTTCGTCGCCGGTCGCGGCCAGGCCATCGCACAACTTATCGCCGGCGCGACCGCTGACGACGTGATTGTTCTCGCCGGCAAAGGTCACGAGGACTATCAGGAAATCAACGGCGTGCGCCATGCGTTTTCCGATCTGGTTGAGGCCGATCATGCCTTGACCGCTTGGGAGGTGGCCCATGCTTAAGGCTCTGACACTCAGTGAACTGACCAACGCCCTCGAAGCCCGTTTGATCGGCGCTGACGCGAGTTTCGACGGCGTCAGTATCGACAGCCGCGCCATTCAGCCCGGCCAGTTGTTCATCGCCCTGACCGGCCCGCGTTTCGACGGTCATGACTACCTTAACGATGTCGCTGGCAAAGGCGCCGTCGCTGCATTGGTCGAGCGTGAAGTCGCCGACAGCGCGTTGCCGCAATTGCTGGTCAAGGACACCCGTCAGGCGCTGGGCCAACTCGGCGCGTTGAACCGTGCTGCGTTCACCCAGCCAGTGGCGGCGGTGACCGGTTCCAGTGGCAAGACCACGGTCAAGGAAATGCTCGCGAGCATCCTGCGCACGCGCGGTCCGGTGCTGGCGACCCGTGGCAACCTGAACAACGACCTCGGCGTACCGCTGACCCTGATCGAACTGGCGCCGGAACACACCTCGGCTGTCATCGAACTGGGCGCTTCGCGTCTCGGTGAAATCGCCTACACCGTCGGCCTGACCAAGCCGCACGTAGCGATTCTGAACAACGCCGGCACCGCTCACGTCGGTGAGTTCGGCGGTCCGGAAAAAATCGTCGAAGCCAAAGGCGAAATCATCGAGGGTCTGGCCGCCGATGGCATCGCCGTGCTCAACCTCGATGACAAGGCTTTTGGTATCTGGAAGACCCGCGCGGCCGGCCGTCAGGTGCTGACCTTCGCCCTGAGCAACAGCGAGGCGAATTTCCACGCCAGCGATCTGGCCACCGATGCCCGTGGTTGCCCGGCGTTCAATGTGCACACGCCTGAAGGTAGCGAGCGCGTGCAACTGAACCTGCTCGGTACTCATAACGTCGCCAATGCCCTGGCTGCCGCCGCTGCTGCTCACGCCTTGGGCGTGTCGCTGTTCGGCATCGCCACCGGGCTGGGCGCGGTGCAACCGGTCAAGGGGCGCACCGTCGCGCAACTGGCAAAAAACGGCATGCGCGTGATCGATGACACCTACAACGCAAACCCCACCTCGATGTGCGCGGCCGTTGATATACTCGCCGGCTTTTCCGGCCGCACCGTCCTGGTGCTCGGCGATATCGGCGAGTTGGGCGACTGGGCGGAGCAGGGGCACCGCGACGTGGGCGAGTACGCCCGAGGCAAGGTTTCTGCGCTTTACGCGGTCGGGCCGAACATGGTCCACGCGGTAAACGCTTTCGGTGAGCAGGCGCAGCATTTCGGCACCCAGGCCGAGCTGATCCAGGCCCTCGCCGCGGAGCAGGACACAAACACCACCATTTTGATCAAGGGTTCGCGCAGCGCAGCGATGGAAAACATCGTTGCGGCTCTGTGCGGGTCCAGTCTGGAGAAACATTAATGCTGCTGCTGCTAGCGGAGTATCTGCAACAGTTCTACAAAGGCTTCGCGGTCTTCCAGTACCTGACCCTGCGCGGGATTCTCGGTGTGCTGACCGCGCTGGTCTTGTCGCTGTGCTATGGCCCGTGGATGATCCGTACTCTGCAGAACCGTCAGATCGGCCAATCGGTACGTAACGACGGCCCGCAATCGCACCTGTCCAAATCCGGTACGCCGACCATGGGTGGCGCGCTGATTCTGTCTTCGATCGGCGTCAGCACCTTGCTCTGGGCTGACCTGAGCAACCGCTACGTCTGGGTGGTGCTGCTGGTGACCCTGCTGTTCGGCGCCATCGGCTGGGTCGACGATTACCGCAAAGTCATCGAGAAGAACTCCCGTGGCCTGCCGAGCCGCTGGAAGTATTTCTGGCAGTCGGTGTTCGGCCTCGGCGCTGCGATCTTCCTTTATATGACTGCCGCGACGCCGGTGGAAACCACGCTGATTCTGCCGATGCTCAAGGACTACAGCATCCCGCTGGGCGCCGGTTTCATCGTGCTGACCTACTTCGTCATTGTCGGTTCGAGCAACGCGGTCAACCTGACTGACGGCCTCGACGGCCTGGCGATCATGCCGACGGTGATGGTCGGCGGCGGCCTGGGGATTTTCTGCTACCTGTCGGGTAACGTGAAATTCGCCGAATACCTGCTGATTCCTTACGTGCCGGGCGCAGGCGAATTGATCGTCTTCTGCGGCGCGCTGATCGGCGCGGGTCTGGGCTTCCTGTGGTTCAACACTTATCCGGCGCAAGTGTTCATGGGCGATGTCGGTGCACTGGCACTCGGCGCGGCACTGGGCACCATCGCGGTGATCGTTCGTCAGGAAATCGTCCTGTTCATCATGGGCGGCGTGTTCGTGATGGAAACCCTGTCAGTGGTCATTCAGGTTGCCTCCTTTAAGCTGACCGGTCGCCGCGTGTTCCGCATGGCGCCGATTCACCACCACTTTGAACTCAAGGGCTGGCCCGAGCCGCGCGTGATCGTCCGTTTCTGGATCATCACCGTGATTCTTGTCCTGGTCGGCCTTGCCACCCTGAAGCTGAGGTAGAACGAGTGTCTCTGATCGCTTCTGACCACTTCCGCATCGTTGTCGGCCTCGGCAAGAGCGGCATGTCCCTGGTTCGCTTCCTGGCGAACCGGGGCACGTCGTTTGCTGTGGCCGACACGCGGGAAAATCCACCGGAACTGGCCACGCTCAAGCGTGACTATCCGCACGTGGAAGTGCGTTGTGGCGAGCTGGACGTCGAATTCCTCTGCCGTGCCGACGAGCTTTACGTGAGCCCCGGCCTGGCGCTGGCGACCCCGGCCCTGCAAGCCGCCGCTGCCCGTGGCGTGAAAATGTCCGGCGACATCGAACTGTTCGCGCGTAACGCGCGGGCGCCGATCGTCGCGATCACCGGCTCCAACGCGAAAAGCACCGTGACCACGCTGGTCGGCGAGATGGCGGCTGCGGCGGGCAAACGCGTCGCCGTTGGCGGCAACCTCGGCACCCCGGCGCTGGACCTGCTCAGCGATGACGTCGAGCTGTACGTCATGGAGTTGTCGAGTTTCCAGCTGGAAACCACCGACCAGCTCAACGCCGAAGTCGCCACCGTGCTGAACATCAGCGAAGACCACATGGATCGCTACAGCGGTCTGCCGGCCTATCACCTGGCCAAGCACCGGATCTTCCGGGGCGCGAAGCAATTTGTGGTCAACCGTCAGGATGCCCTGAGCCGTCCATTGATCGGTGAAGGTCAGCCATGCTGGACCTTTGGCCTGAGCAAACCGGATTTCAAGGCGTTCGGCATTCGCGAAGAAGACGGCGAGAAGTACCTGGCCTTCGAATTCCAGAACCTGATGCCGGTGCGTGAACTGAAGATTCGCGGTGCGCATAACCAGTCCAACGCTCTCGCCGCATTGGCACTGGGGCACGCTGTGGGTCTGCCGTTCGACGCCATGCTCGCGGCGCTGCGCACGTTTGCCGGGCTCGAACACCGCTGCCAGTGGGTCCGTGATCTCGACGGCGTGGCTTATTACAACGACTCCAAAGCCACCAACGTTGGCGCCGCTCTGGCCGCGATCGAAGGCCTCGGTGCGGACATCGACGGCAAGGTCATTCTGATCGCCGGCGGTGACGGCAAAGGCGCCGAATTCAACGATCTGCGCGATCCGGTGGCGGCCAACTGCCGCGCTGTGGTCCTGATGGGCCGCGACTCCGACAAGATCGGCGCAGCCATTGGCGATGCCGTGCCGCTGATCCGCGCGACCTCGCTGGTCGACGCCGTCGCGCAATGCCGCGCCGCTGCCCAACCGGGCGATGTGGTGCTGCTGTCGCCGGCCTGCGCCAGTTTCGACATGTTCAAGAATTACGAAGACCGTGGTCACCAGTTCGTCCGCGCTGTGGAGGAACTGGCATGAACCTGAGAAACATCATCAAGCCGTACCCGTCGCCGCTGATCACCGGGCGTGGCATCGACCTCGACTTCCCGATGCTCGCCGGTTGCCTGGCGCTGCTCGGTCTCGGCCTGATCATGATCGCTTCGGCGTCCACCGAAGTGGCGGCGGCTCAGTCGGGCAGTCCGCTGTATTACATGATTCGCCACCTTATCTATGTGGTGCTGGGTCTGGGCGCGTGCATTGTCACCATGATGATCCCGATCGCCACTTGGCAGCGCCTCGGCTGGATGATGCTGATCGGTGCGTTCGGCCTGTTGGTGATGGTGATCATCCCCGGCATCGGCCGCGAAGTGAACGGTTCGATGCGCTGGATCGGTTTCAGCTTCTTCAACGTGCAGCCGTCGGAAATCGCCAAGGTGTTCGTGGTGATCTACCTCGCCGGTTATCTGGTGCGCCGGCAGAAAGAAGTGCGCGAGAGCTGGATGGGCTTCTTCAAGCCGTTCATCGTCCTGCTGCCGATGGCAGGTCTGTTGCTGATGGAACCGGACTTCGGTGCCACCGTAGTCATGATGGGCGCGGCGGCGGCGATGCTGTTCCTTGGCGGGGTCGGGCTGTTCCGCTTCTCGCTGATGGTGGTGCTGGCGGTTGGCGCGGTGGTTCTGCTGATTCAGATGCAGCCGTATCGAATGGCGCGTCTGACCAACTTCGCCGACCCGTGGGCCGACCAGTTCGGTGCCGGCTATCAGTTGTCGCAGGCCTTGATCGCTTTCGGTCGCGGCGAGTGGCTGGGCGTCGGCCTGGGCAACAGCGTGCAGAAACAGTTTTATCTGCCGGAAGCGCACACCGACTTCGTGTTCTCGGTACTTGCCGAAGAACTGGGCGCCGTGGGTTCGTTGTGCACCGTCGCGCTGTTCGTGTTCGTGTGTATTCGCGGCATGTACATCGGCCTGTGGGCGGAGAAGGCCAAGCAGTTCTTCGCCGCTTACGTGGCTTACGGCTTGTCGTTCCTGTGGATTGGTCAGTTCCTGATCAACATCGGTGTGAACGTCGGCCTGCTGCCAACCAAAGGTCTGACCTTGCCGTTCCTCAGTTACGGCGGCAGCTCGCTGGTGATCTGCTGCGCCTGTCTGGGCCTGTTGCTGCGCATCGAGTGGGAGAGTCGGACCCACCTGGGCAGCGAAGAGATGGAATTCCAGGAGAGCGACTTCGCCGAGGAGCCGACTCATGGGCGCTAACGTATTGATCATGGCCGGCGGTACCGGCGGCCACGTGTTCCCGGCGCTGGCCTGTGCCCGCGAGTTTCAGGCGCGCGGCTACACCGTGCACTGGCTCGGCACTCCACGCGGCATCGAGAACGAACTGGTTCCGGCGGCTGGGCTTGAACTGCACCGGATCAACGCCAGCGGTCTGCGCGGCAAGGGCAAGCTGTCGCTGCTCAAGGCGCCGCTGATGCTGCTGAAATCGGTGTGGCAGGCGCGGGCGATCATGCGCCGCCTGAAACCGGTGTGCGTGGTTGGCTTCGGCGGTTATGTGACCGGCCCCGGCGGTCTTGCCGCAAAACTGGCCGGCGTGCCAGTGATCGTTCACGAGCAGAACGCTGTCGCCGGCACCGCCAATCGGTTGCTGGTGCCGTTCGCCGCCCGAGTGTGTGAAGCGTTCCCCGACACCTTTACTCTGTCGGACAGCCGCCGTACCACCGGTAATCCGGTGCGCAGCGAGCTGTTCCTCGACACATCGCGACCGGCGCTGGCCGGGCGCAAAGCGCGTTTGCTGATCCTTGGCGGCAGCCTGGGCGCAGAACCGTTGAACAAATTGCTGCCTGAAGCCCTGGCCCAAGTCGCTGCCGACCTGCGCCCGGAAGTGTTTCATCAGGCCGGTAAAAACCACGATGAAGTGACTGCCGAGCGTTACCGCGCCGTGGGCGTGGAGGCGCAGGTGCAGCCGTTCATCAAAGACATGGCCCAGGCCTATGGCTGGGCTGACCTGGTGGTGTGCCGCGCTGGCGCGTTGACCATCAGTGAGCTGGCGGCCGCCGGTCTGCCCTCGATGCTGGTGCCCTTGCCCCACGCGATCGACGATCACCAGACCCGCAACGCCGATTATTTGGCCCGCGAAGGCGCTGCCTTCCTGATGCCGCAAAGAACGACTGGTGCCGCGGATCTTGCCGCGCGCCTGACAGAGGTCTTGATGCAACCGCAACGACTCGAAGCAATGGCCCAAGCGGCCCGCCGACTGGCCAAACCCGATGCCACCCGTAGCGTGGTCGATACCTGTCTGGAGGTGGCCCATGGTTGAGAATCAGAAAGCCATGCCACAACCGGAAATGCGCCGCATCCGTCGCATCCACTTCGTCGGCATCGGCGGCGTGGGCATGTGCGGTATCGCTGAAGTGTTGTTGAACCTGGGCTATCAAGTCTCCGGTTCCGACCTGAAAGCCTCGCCGGTCACCGAGCGCCTGGAAACCTTCGGCGCGCAGATCTTCATCGGTCACCGTGCCGAGAACGCCGCTACCGCCGACGTGCTGGTGGTGTCGAGCGCGGTAAACACGTCCAACCCGGAAGTGGCGACTGCCCTTGAGCGCCGCATTCCAGTGGTGCCGCGCGCAGAAATGCTCGCCGAGCTGATGCGCTATCGCCACGGCATCGCCGTCGCCGGTACCCATGGCAAAACCACCACCACCAGCCTGATCGCTTCGGTGTTCGCGGCCGGTGGTCTGGACCCGACATTCGTGATTGGTGGTCGTCTGAACGCAGCGGGCACCAATGCCCAGCTTGGCACCAGCCGTTACCTGATCGCCGAAGCCGACGAAAGCGATGCGAGCTTCCTGCATCTGCAGCCGCTGGTGGCCGTGGTCACCAACATCGACGCCGACCACATGGCGACCTACGACGGTGACTTCAACAAACTGAAGAAAACCTTCGTCGAATTCCTGCACAACCTGCCGTTCTACGGTTTGGCGGTGATGTGCCTGGACGATCCGGTGGTGCGCGAAATCCTGCCGCTGGTCAAGCGTCCGACCGTGACCTACGGCTTCAGCGAAGACGCCGATGTGCGCGCGATCAATGTCCGTCAGCAGGGCATGCAGACCTTCTTCACCGTCCTGCGCCCGGATCGCGAGCCGCTGGACGTGTCGGTGAACATGCCCGGCAACCATAACGTGCTCAACTCGCTGGCGACCATCTGCATCGCCACCGATGAAGGCGTCAGCGATGAGGCCATCGTTCAGGGCCTGTCGGGCTTCCAGGGTGTCGGTCGGCGCTTCCAGGTCTACGGTGAACTGCCGGTAGATGGCGGCAATGTAATGCTGGTCGACGACTACGGTCACCACCCGACCGAGGTCGCTGCGGTGATCAAAGCCGTGCGCGGTGGCTGGCCGGAGCGTCGTCTGGTGATGGTCTACCAGCCGCATCGCTACAGCCGCACCCGTGATCTGTACGACGACTTCGTCAATGTACTGGCCGACGCCAACGTGCTGCTGCTGATGGAAGTCTATCCGGCCGGCGAAGAGCCGATCCCGGGCGCCGACAGCCGCAAGCTGTGCAACAGCATCCGCCAGCGCGGTCAGCTCGACCCGATCTACATCGAGCGGGGCGTTGACCTGGCGCCGTTGGTCAAGCCGCTGCTGCGCGCCGGCGACATTCTGCTGTGCCAGGGCGCTGGTGATATCGGCGGTCTCGCGCCGAAGCTGTTGAAAAGTGAATTGTTCGCCGGCGCCGTGGCGGCGCCGGTCGAGGGGAAGTTGAAATGACTGCTGCCTACGCCAAGCTGTTCTCCACCATCGCGCCGAAAGACTTCGGCCGCGTCGCCGTGCTCTTCGGTGGCCTGAGTGCCGAGCGTGAGGTTTCGCTGAAATCCGGCAACGCCGTGCTCGAGGCGCTGCAAAGCGCTGGCGTCGATGCGTTCGGCATCGATGTGGGCGAAGACTTCCTGCAGCGTCTGCTCAGCGAAAAGATCGACCGCGCGTTCATCATTCTCCACGGTCGCGGCGGTGAAGACGGGAGCATGCAGGGCCTGCTCGAGTGCGCCGGCATCCCTTACACCGGCAGCGGCATTCTTGCTTCCGCACTGGCGATGGACAAACTGCGCACCAAGCAGGTCTGGCACAGTCTCGGGATTCCGACGCCGCGTCACGCCGTGCTGTGCAGCGAAGCCGATTGTATTTCCGCAGCGACGGAACTGGGCCTGCCTTTGATCGTCAAACCGGCGCATGAAGGTTCAAGTATCGGGATGGCCAAAGTGAATTCTGCGTCCGAGTTGATCGACGCATGGAAAGCGGCCAGTACCTACGATTCGCAAGTGTTGGTCGAGCAATGGATTCAAGGTCCGGAGTTCACCATCGCCACCCTGCGTGACCAGGTGTTGCCTCCTATCGCCCTGGGTACACCGCACACGTTCTACGACTACGACGCCAAGTACATCGCCAACGATACCCAGTACCGCATTCCGTGCGGGCTCGACGCGGCCAAGGAACAGGAACTCATGGAACTCACGGCCAAGGCCTGTGAGGCGCTGGGTATCGCCGGTTGGGGCCGGGCGGACGTGATGCAGGACGCCGACGGGCAGTTCTGGTTCCTCGAAGTCAATACCGCACCGGGCATGACCGATCACAGCCTGGTGCCGATGGCGGCGCGGGCTGCCGGTCTGGATTTCCAGCAACTGGTTCTGGCCATTCTGGCCGCCAGCGTCGAAGACGCAGGCGCAACAGAGGCGCGAGGTTAAGACCATGCAAGGCGCTCATCTCAGACATCAGCCACCCGCACCCGGCCGCAAGCCGGTGCCGCGGGGTGCCAGCCGAATGGTGGCGAAAGAGCCGATGTCCGCGCGCCTGCCGAAAGCCAATTTCAGCTTTCTGAAAAGTCTGTTCTGGCCGGTGCTGCTGGTGGCGCTGGGCTTTGGTACGTACGAAGGCGCGCAGCGTTTGCTGCCGTACGCCGACCGGCCGATCAGCAAGATCGCGGTGCAGGGCGACCTCAGCTACATCAGCCAGCAGGCGGTGCAGCAGCGGATCGCGCCGTTCGTGGCGTCGAGCTTCTTCACCATCGACCTCGCCGGTATGCGTACCGAGCTTGAGCAGATGCCCTGGATCGCCCACGCCGAAGTGCGTCGGGTGTGGCCGGATCAGGTGGTGATCCGCCTCGAAGAGCAATTGCCGGTGGCGCGTTGGGGCGACGAGTCGTTGCTCAACAACCAGGGCCAGGCGTTCACGCCCAAGGAACTGGCGAACTACGAACACCTGCCGCAGCTGTTCGGCCCACAACGGGCTCAGCAGCAGGTGATGCAGCAGTATCAGGTGCTGAGCCAGATGTTGCGCCCGCTGGGTTTTTCGATTGCACGCCTGGAATTGCGTGAACGCGGCAGCTGGTTCCTGACCACCGGTGCCGGCAGTTCCGGCCCCGGCATAGAGTTGCTGCTGGGACGCGGCAACCTGGTGGAAAAGATGCGCCGCTTTATCGCCATCTATGACAAGACGCTGAAAGAGCAGATTACGAACATTGCGCGCATCGATCTGCGCTACGCCAACGGCCTCGCTGTTGGCTGGCGGGAACCCGTAGCGCCGACGACAGCCCAACCCGCTGTCGCAAAGAATTAAGAAGAGGCAGGACCCATGGCAAACGTGCAAAGCGGCAAAATGATCGTCGGTCTGGATATCGGCACCTCCAAAGTGGTGGCGCTGGTAGGCGAGGTCGCGGACGACGGCCAGCTGGAAATCGTCGGGATCGGTACGCATCCGTCCCGCGGCCTGAAGAAGGGCGTGGTGGTCAACATCGAATCCACCGTGCAGTCGATCCAGCGCGCGATCGAAGAAGCCCAACTGATGGCCGGCTGCCGCATTCACTCGGCGTTCGTCGGCGTTGCGGGCAATCACATCCGCAGCCTGAACTCCCACGGCATCGTCGCGATCCGTGATCGCGAAGTCAGCTCGGCTGACCTTGAGCGTGTGCTCGACGCCGCCCAGGCCGTGGCGATCCCGGCTGACCAGCGCGTGCTGCACACCCTGCCGCAGGATTACGTGATCGATAACCAGGAAGGCGTGCGCGAGCCTCTGGGCATGTCCGGCGTGCGTCTGGAAGCCAAGGTTCACGTGGTCACCTGCGCCGTCAACGCTGCACAGAACATTGAAAAATGCGTGCGCCGCTGCGGTCTGGAAATCGACGACATCATTCTCGAGCAACTGGCCTCGGCCTACTCGGTGCTGACCGACGACGAGAAAGAACTGGGCGTGTGCCTGGTCGACATTGGCGGCGGCACCACCGACATCGCGATCTTCACCGAAGGCGCGATCCGTCACACCGCCGTGATCCCGATTGCCGGTGATCAAGTGACCAACGACATCGCCATGGCGTTGCGCACTCCGACCCAGTACGCCGAAGAAATCAAGATCCGTTACGCCTGCGCCCTGGCCAAACTGGCCGGTGCCGGCGAAACCATCAAGGTGCCGAGCGTTGGCGACCGTCCACCGCGTGAGCTGTCGCGTCAGGCCCTGGCCGAAGTGGTCGAGCCGCGTTACGACGAACTGTTCACCCTGATCCAGGCCGAGCTGCGTCGCAGCGGCTACGAAGACCTGATCCCGGCGGGCATCGTGCTCACCGGCGGTACGTCGAAAATGGAAGGCGCCACTGAACTGGCCGAAGAAATCTTCCACATGCCGGTGCGCCTCGGTGTACCGCATGGCGTGAAAGGTCTGGATGACGTGGTGCGCAACCCGATTTATTCCACTGGCGTCGGCTTGTTGATGTACGGCCTGCAAAAGCAGTCCGATGGAGTTTCGTTCTCCGGCATCGGCAGCCGCGACAGCTACAGCAGCGAAGAGCCTCAGGCGCCGCTGCTGGACCGACTGAAAAAGTGGGTTCAGGGCAATTTTTAAAAAAGCAGCTTGGAGCGACAAGCTTCAAGCGGCAAGCAACTGCAGTAGATACACCGCAACAAACAGCAGTAGGCGAAAAAACTAGAGAATGTAAGGAGAGGGAAAATGTTCGAACTCGTAGACAACATCCCCGCAAGCCCGGTAATCAAAGTTATCGGTGTCGGCGGTGGCGGCGGCAACGCTGTCAATCACATGGTCAAGAGCAACATCGAAGGCGTTGAGTTCATCTGCGCCAACACCGATGCTCAAGCGCTGAAAAACATCGGCGCGCGGACCATCCTGCAACTGGGCACCGGCGTGACCAAGGGCCTGGGTGCCGGCGCCAATCCTGAAGTCGGCCGTCAAGCCGCTCTGGAAGACCGTGAGCGCATCGCTGAAGTCCTGGCTGGCACCAACATGGTGTTCATCACCACCGGCATGGGCGGCGGTACCGGTACCGGTGCAGCGCCGATCATCGCCGAAGTGGCCAAGGAAATGGGCATCCTGACCGTTGCGGTCGTGACCCGTCCGTTCCCGTTCGAAGGCCGCAAGCGTATGCAGATCGCCGACGAAGGCATTCGCATGCTTTCCGAAAGCGTCGACTCGCTGATCACCATTCCGAACGAAAAACTGCTGACCATTCTCGGCAAAGACGCAAGCCTGTTGTCGGCTTTCGCCAAGGCTGACGATGTTCTGGCCGGTGCCGTTCGCGGTATCTCCGACATCATCAAGCGTCCGGGCATGATCAACGTCGACTTCGCCGACGTACGCACCGTGATGAGCGAAATGGGCATGGCGATGATGGGCACTGGCTGCGCCAGCGGTCCGAACCGTGCACGTGAAGCTACCGAAGCGGCAATCCGCAACCCGCTGCTGGAAGACGTCAACCTGCAAGGCGCGCGCGGCATTCTGGTGAACATCACCGCCGGTCCTGACCTGTCCCTGGGTGAGTACTCCGACGTGGGTTCGATCATCGAAGCTTTTGCTTCCGAGCACGCGATGGTCAAAGTCGGTACCGTTATCGATCCGGACATGCGCGACGAGCTGCACGTGACTGTGGTTGCCACCGGTCTGGGCGCGAAAATCGAGAAGCCTGTAAAGGTCATCGACAACACCGTTCACACCTCCATGGCCTCGGCGCAGGTGCAACAACCGGCTCCGGCCCGTCAGGAGCAGCCAGCGGTGAACTACCGTGATCTGGACCGTCCGACCGTCATGCGCAACCAGGCTCAGGCCGGTGCTGCGGCTGCCGCGAAGATGAATCCGCAGGATGACCTGGATTACCTGGACATTCCGGCATTCCTGCGTCGTCAGGCCGATTGATGGAATGTATCAGGGCTATGAAGGTGATTGGTGTTCAGCAAAGGCATGGTCTGCTATCATCGCCAGCCTTTGTTGATACCAGTTCGCAATTTGCGCTGAAGCGGCCCAAGCCATGATTAAACAACGCACACTGAAAAATATTATCCGTGCCACAGGTGTAGGCCTGCATTCCGGCGAGAAGGTCTATCTGACCCTCAAGCCTGCGCCTGTCGACACTGGCATTGTGTTTTGTCGCGCTGACCTCGACCCTGTGGTGCAGATTCCTGCCCGCGCGGAAAACGTCGGTGAAACCACTATGTCGACGACGCTGATCAATGGCGACGTCAAAGTGGACACGGTAGAGCACTTGCTCTCGGCCATGGCTGGCCTGGGCATCGATAACGCCTACGTCGAGCTCTCCGCGTCCGAAGTCCCGATCATGGATGGCAGCGCTGGACCCTTCGTATTCCTGATTCAATCGGCAGGCCTGGAAGAACAGGACGCCGCCAAGAAATTCATCCGCATCCTGCGTGAAGTGACAGTGGAAGACGGCGACAAGCGCGCCACTTTCGTCCCTTTCGAAGGCTTTAAGGTGAGCTTCGAGATCGATTTCGATCACCCGGTATTCCGGGACCGCACCCAGAGTGCAAGCGTGGATTTTTCCAGCACTTCGTTCGTAAAAGAAGTCAGCCGCGCCCGTACCTTTGGTTTCATGAGTGACATCGAGTACCTGCGCAAGCACAACCTCGCACTCGGCGGCAGCGTGGAAAACGCGATCGTGGTCGACGCTGATGGCGTGTTGAACGAAGACGGTCTTCGTTATGAAGACGAATTCGTCAAACACAAGATCCTCGATGCGATTGGCGACCTGTACCTGCTGGGCAACAGCCTGATTGGTGAGTTCAAAGGCTTCAAGTCCGGTCATGCACTGAACAACCAGCTGCTGCGCAAATTGATTGAGCAGACAGATGCTTGGGAAGTGGTGACGTTCGAAGACGCCAGCACCGCACCGATCTCTTACATGCGCCCTGTTGCGGCCGTGTAAGTAAAAAACCTCTCTAGTTTTTTGAAGGCCATCCTCGGATGGCCTTTTTTTATGCCCTTTCGAAAGCAAAAGATCGCAGCCTTCGGCAGCTCCTACAGGGGAACGCATTCCAGATGTAGGAGCTGCCGAAGGCTGCGATCTTTTGACTTTAAATTGACACTACAACGCGATTGCGCCCGCCTTCCTTGGCCTGATACAGCGCCTTGTCCGCTGCAAACAGCAACTGCTCCAGGGTCATCTCGCTCGCCGATGTCCATGTCGCGATGCCGATACTCACGGTCATCGCCCGCTCAGCGCCTTCAACCCATGGCAAGTTTTCCACCGCCTGGCGAATCTGCTCGGCGATCTGCTGCGCCCCGGCGCTGTCGGTTTCGGCGAGAATCACCGAAAACTCTTCACCGCCATACCTCGCGACCAGATCCGCCGGGCGCCGCACGTTCGCGGTGATTACCTTGGCCAGTTCACGCAACACCTGATCCCCGGCCTGATGGCCATGGCGATCATTGAAGGCCTTGAAGTGGTCGGCATCGATCATCATCACCGACAGCGGCTGGCCCGAGCGTTGCGCGCGGAACCATTCGTGGCGCAGGGTCTGATCGAGCATGCGCCGGTTGGCCACGCCGGTCAGGTCATCGGTGGCAGCCAGTTGCGCCAGTTCGCGTTCGGCGCGATGGCGCAAACGCAGTTCCCGAGCGAGCAGCCAGGTCAGCCACAACAGCCCCAGGCACAACACGCCGGTGGCGCCGCTGATCAGAATCGCCGTGCGCCGCCAGGTGCCGAACACCTCCTCGCTGGACAGCGCGACCATCACCGTCAACGGCAGATTGCCGACCCGCGAGTAGGTATAGAGCCGGCGTTGTTTATCCATGCTCGAGGTACTGGTGAAACTGCCGCTGCCATCGCGATCGTTGAGAATCCGCACGACGTTGGGCCGGTTGCCGAAACTCTTGCCGACCGAATCGCTTTGCAAATAGGGCTTCTGCGCGAGCAGCACGCCATCGCTGTTGATGATGTTCAGTGTGCTGTCGGTGCCGATGTCGAGGCTTTTGAACAGGTCGTCGAAGTAGTCGAGTTTCAGCGACGCCACCGCTACGCCGAGGAATTCGCCGGTCTGCGAGGAAATGCGCCGGCTGAAGCTAATGCGCCACTGATCAGCCTCTTCGCAATCGCAGCGGGTCTTGAACGGGCGGCTGATGAACATGCCGATGTCGCGGTTGAAGGCGTGGGCGAGGAAATAATCGCGGTCGGCGAAATTGCCCGGTTTCGGTTCGATGCGCGAGGAGTCGGCGATAACCTCGCCATGCTTGTCGAGCAGGAGGATGTCGCCCTTGAAACGCGCGGTGGCAGAGCGATCGAACAGGGCCAGATGACGGATCTGCGGCGAGACGTTCTGCAGGTCGTCACGCTGGGCGGCGGCGATCAGGCCTTGCAGCGTCAGGTCGTACAGCTCGACGGTGCGCAGCACATCGGCGTCGATCAATTGCGCAATGGTCGTGGCGCGGCGCGTGGCGACTTCCTGCGCACTGGCGTACTCGCGGATCAACAGGAACGTGACGATGCACACCATCGCAATCACGGTCAGCAGGCTGCCGAGGATCAGCAGGCGCTCGGGGCGACCGGTAAGGCCTGTGATGGAAGGCGTGCGGCTGGTGATCATGATGGGGAGCCGGTTGAAGTGGTTTCATAAGCTTAGTTGGGCTGACGCCGGACGAACCTGTGGGAGCGAGCCTGCTCGCGAAAGCGGTGTGTCATTCAACACAGATGTTGACTGACAATCAGCTTTCGCGAGCAGGCTCGCTCCCACAGGGTAGATCACAGGATCTGAAAAACGCAGCGCCGATCTTAGAAGACGTTGACCGGGTAGTCGATGATCACGCGGTATTCATCTGTATCCGAATCAATCGCGCCGTAGCCGTTGCCGCCACGGTTGGTGGCCCATTGCAGGCGCACCGCGAGATCCTTGGCCTGGCCGCTTTGCACGACGTACTGCAAATCGATGTCGCGTTCCCAATGCTTGGCGTTATGGCCGTCGGCGCTGTACCAGCTGGAATAGCCTGGGCTGTTCGGGTCGGCTTTGGTCAGATCCACCGTGCCGCGTGAATAGGACAGCGCCGAGGTCAATCCGGGCATGCCGAGGCCAGTGAAGTCGTAAGCGTACTTGAGCTTCCAGGAGCGTTCGTTCGGACCGTTGAAGTCCGAATACTGCTGCGAGTTGTCTAGATAAACGCTGTCGCCCTGGCTGATGTAGTCGAACGGCGTATTACCGTTGACCCGCTGAAAGGCGGCGGTAACGCTGTGATGACCGACGCCAACGGTGAAGTGCAGGCTGTAGGTGTTGTTGTCGATATCGCCGAGCAGCGCATCACCGGTGTCTTGCGTGTGATAGAAGTGCAGGCCCGGGTTGAGGCTGACCAGATCGTTCAAGTGCCAGGTGTAATCCAGGTCGTAGTAGTACTGGTTCCAGATGTCCTTGAGCTCGGACGCGTAAAGGCTGCTCGTCAGGCCTTCAACGCCGCTCCAGGCCACTCCGGCCCAGTTCAAGTGTTGGCTGTCATCGCCATCGGCCAGCGTGCCGTAGGACGTGCCGATTCGGGTATGACCGCTCTGGTTATACGGCTTGGTGAAACTGGCCTGGCCACCTTCGATCAGCCAGCCGTCGAAGCTGCGGTTACTCAGGCTGATGCCACGAAAGGTCTGCGGCAGCATCCGCGTGTCGCCGCCGGCAATCACCGGGTTGGTGAGGAACAGGTCACCGGCCTTCAGTTCGGTATCGAATGCTCGCAGCTTCAGGGTCCCGCCGGCGGTTGAAAACGAGCCCGGCGCTTTGCCGTTGCCGTCGCTGATCGGCAGGATGCTCGAACCGTCGGTACCGCCTCCGCCATCGAGTTTCAAGCCGAGCATGGCATGAGCATCGACGCCGAAGCCGACCGTGCCTTCGGTATAACCCGATTCGAAAACCCCGAGAAAACCTTGCCCCCATTCAATGTTGTCGTCCGCTTTCTGCAAGCGGTTGCGATTCATGTAGTAATTGCGGGCATTGAGGCTGAGGCTTGAGCCTTCGACGAAACCTTGTTCAGCGGGCTCGTCGGCGTGGGCGGCGGGAGCAATCGTTGCGGCAATTGCAATGAACAGCGGGGTGAGGCAGGCAGGGTAGAACACGTGCGGTGGAGCTCCTTGGGTCAGCGGGCCGCTCCGGTTCATGAGCGGCTTGATGTTTCTTGTTTTTTCAGACGCGCCAGACGGCTTTCAGACCACAACGAAAAAAGGCCGCTGAATGGCAGCGGCCTGGAGTGACGACGGTTGAACGGGAAGAGCCAAACAACCGCGTCGAGGGAAACCTTTCGCGGTGCGACTCAGCTGTCTTTCTCGAGCGCTTGAGCCTGGGAAGTGGCGGCCTGCGGGGATTGCGTCGCGTCTTGAGCCTTGGCCATCACTTCGGCCTGATGCTGATCGAATGCCTGTGCGCGAGCGACGTTGTGCGCCACGAACGCTTGCGATTCTTCAGCCATCGCCATCGGCGACAGGATCAATGAGGACAAAACGAATGCGCTGGCAATACCCATACTGTTGGACATCTTGAAAACCTTCTCGCTTGGCGAGTGCTGTTTGGTGCGGGCAAAGATAAGGTTGCCGTGGGTTGGGAAACAGCGCGATTTTCATAAATGACTGTTACAGCAAAAGCAAAGATCGGCACGGGTAACAACCCGGTCTGTGCGTGATGGTGGCCTGTGGCGAGGGGATTTATCCCCGTTGGGCTGCGAAGCGGCGCCAAGAATTCCAGCCTCAAAGATTCTTAGAGCTTGTGCACAGGATTTGCGACTTCTGCGCAGCCGAGCGGGGATAAATCCCCTCGCCACAGGGCTTGGCTGAGCATTCAGACCGGGAGATGGATGCCAAAGGTGTTCATGCCCCGATCACTGCGCACAAACACATCCCCGCCATGCATCAGCGCAATCGCCTTGACGATCGCCAGCCCCAGCCCGTGGTTATTGCCGCTGTTGCTGCGCGAAGCATCGACCCGATAAAACCGTTCGAACAATCTCGGCAGATGCTCGCTGGCAATCGGCGTCCCGGGATTGGCCACGCCAATGCTCACCTGGTGTTCTTCAACCTCGATGCGCACCTCGATCACCTGGCCCGGATCGGTATGCTGCACCGCGTTGCTGAGCAAGTTGATCAACGCCCGGCGCAGGTGCGCGACCTCGATTTGCACTTGCGCATCGCCGCTGACCTGCACTTCAACCTGCGCGTCCTCAAGAATGAAATCCAGATAGTCCAGTGTCGTCGCCACCTCATCAGCCAGTGACGTCGAGGTCAGTTTGGTCGCCTTGTTGCCCTGATCGGCGCTGGCCAGAAACAGCATGTCGTTGATGATCGAGCGCAGTCGCTCAAGCTCTTCGAGATTGGATTGCAGCACTTCGAAATAGTGTTCGGCGGAGCGCCCGCGAGTCAGTGCGACCTGGGTCTGGCCGATCAGGTTGGTCAGCGGCGAACGCAGTTCATGAGCGACGTCGGCGTTGAACGATTCTAGCCGCGAATAGGCCAGTTCAACCCGTTCCAGAGTTGAGTTGAACGATTCGACAAACTGCTCCAGTTCCGGCGGCAGCGGCGACAGACGCAAGCGCCCGGCGCGCAGTGGTGGTGCCAGACGCTGGGCTTCCTGCGACAGTTTGATCAGCGGCTTCAGACCGATTCTTGCGACCCAATAGCCCAATGCCGAGGCCAGCAGCACCCCGACAATCGCCAGACTGATCAGGGCGATGAGCAAGTGATGCTGGGTCTGATGCAGCGTCTCGGTGTCGATGCCGATCATGAAGCTCAGCGGCGGGCGCTGGTCCTTGGCCGGGAACTGACTGACCAGCACTTTCAGCGGGTAGGGCTGATCGGGCAGTTGCAGATCATGCATGCCCAACGGGCCGTTGATGGCCGCGCGAATCTGCGGCGTAAGGTTGCCGTACTCGTAGCGCGGATCACCGCTGCTGATCCAGAAACTGATGCGCTTGTCTTCCTCACCGAGCAGTTTGAGCTTGTTGTTGATCTTCACCCAATGCTCCGGCGTGCCGTAACGGCCAACGGTGGATTCGAGCACGCTGTACCGCGCATCCAGCTCGGCTTCGGGCAACAATCCCAAGCCCTTGTCCACCTGTTGATACAGCGCGCCGCCAATCAACAGAAACACCACCAGCGCCACCAGGGTGAACATGCCGCTGAGGCGCAAGGCAATCGAGTTACTGGACACCACGGCTCTCCAGCACATAACCCATGCCGCGAATGGTGTGCAGCAGCTTTTCGTTGAACGGCCCGTCGAGCTTGGCGCGCAGGCGTTTGATCGCGACTTCGACGACGTTGGCGTCACTGTCGAAATTGATGTCCCAGACCATTTCCGCGATGGCGGTTTTCGAAAGGATTTCGCCCTGGCGACGGGCCAGCACGCTGAGCAGGGAAAACTCTTTCGCGGTCAGATCCAGGCGCGTGCCGGCGCGGGTGGCCTTGCGGCTGATCAAATCGATCCACAGGTCGGCGATGGTCACTTGCACCGGTTCGTGGCCGCCGCTGCGCCGGGTCAGCGCTTGCAGGCGGGCGACCAGTTCGAGAAAGGAAAACGGTTTGCCGAGGTAATCGTCGGCGCCGTCGCGCAGGCCCTTGATGCGATCTTCGACGCGCTCGCGGGCGGTGAGCATGATCACCGGGGTCTGCTTGCGCGCACGTAATGCGCGCAGTACGTCGAAGCCATCGAGCCCCGGCAGCATGACGTCGAGGACGATCACGGCGTAGTCGCATTCCAGTGCCAGATGCAGGCCTTCGACGCCGTCGCGGGCAAGGTCCACGGTGTAGCCCTGTTCGGTCAGGCCACGGTGCAGATAGTCCGCGGTTTTTTCTTCGTCTTCGATAATCAGAACGCGCATGACCGCCTCAGTCTGTGGTCGCCAGTGCCGTTGCGGGCGTTGGGGCTGGTGGGTGTGAGTGCCGGTGAAACAGCCGCTCGAGCCATAAGTATATGACCGGCGTGGTGAACAGCGTCAGCATCTGGCTGACCAGCAAACCGCCGACCACGGCAATGCCCAACGGCTGGCGCAATTCGGCGCCGGTGCCGTAGCCGAGCATCAGCGGCAACGCACCGAGCAGGGCGGCGAGGGTGGTCATGATGATCGGCCGGAACCGGGTGATGCACGCTTCGAAAATCGCCTCCTGCGGCGGCAGACCGCGCTGGCGCTGCGCCTCGAGCGCGAAGTCGATCATCAGGATGCCGTTCTTTTTGACGATGCCGATCAGCAGCACCAGACCGATCAACGCCATGATCGAAAAGTCCTGGCCGCAGATCCACAGCATGATCACCGCGCCGAGGCCTGCTGCCGGCAGGGTCGAAATGATCGTCAGCGGATGCACGAAGCTTTCATAAAGCACGCCGAGAATGATGTATACCGCCACCAGCGCCGCCAGAATCAGCCATGGCTGGGTGGCCAGCGAACTCTGGAACGCCTGCGCCGCACCCTGGAAATTGCCGCTGATCGCGGTGGGCATGCCGATCTCGGCCTTGGCCTGATTGAGCTGAATCACCGCATCGCCCAATGCCACGCCGGGGGCGAGGTTGAATGACATGTTGGCGGCGGGGAACATGCCGTCATGGGCAATCGACAGCGGGCCGATGGTCGGCGCGTCGAATCGGGCCAGCGCCGACAGCGGCACCATTTCCCCACTGAGCGGCGAGCGCAGATAGAAATAGTTGAGGCTTTCGGCCTTGCCGCGTTGTTTGGTATCCAGTTCCAGAATCACGTTGTACTGATTGACCTGAGTCTGGAATTCATTGATCTGCCGTTGGCCGAACGCATCGTACAGCGCCTCGTCGACATCGCTTGCCGTCAAGCCGAAACGCGCCGCTGCGCTGCGATCGATGCTGATGTGGGTGATGCTGCCGCCCAGTTGCAGATCGTTGGAAATGTCGCGAAACGCCGGGTTGCTGCGCAGTTTCTCGGTCAGGCGCTGGGTCCAGGTGGCGAGGGTCGCGCCGTCGTTGCTCTTGAGTACGTATTGGTACTGCGCACGGCTAGGGCCGGAGCTGAGGTTGATGTCCTGCCCGGCGCGCAAATAAAGGACGATGCCGGGCACTTTCATCAGTTGCGGGCGGATGCGATCGATGAACTGGCTGGCGCTGACATCGCGATCGCCACGTTTTTTCAGGGCGATCCAGAAGCGCCCGTTGGCGATGGTCTGGTTGCTGCCGGAAACCCCGACCGAGTGCGAGAACGCCTGCACCGCCGGATCGGCTGCAACGATTTCGGCCATCGCCAAGTGTTTTTTCACCATGTCGCCGTAGGAGATATCCGCAGCGGCTTCGGTGGTGCCGAGGACAAATCCGGTGTCCTGCACCGGAAAGAAACCCTTGGGAATAAAGATGTAACCGGCAACAGCCAGCGCCAAAGATAAGCCGAACACACCAATCATCAATTTCTGATGATCGAGGGCGCGGCGCAGGCCTTTTTCGTACCAGCCGAGCAAGCGCTCGCTGAAACCCGGTTTGGCGCTGGCGTGATGCACCGGTTTGCGCATGTACAGTGCAGCAAGGGTTGGCGCCAGCGTCAGCGACACCACCACCGAAATCATGATGGTCGATGTCGCAGTCAAGGCGAATTCCTTGAACAATCTTCCGACCACACCGCCCATGAACAACAGCGGAATAAACGCCGCCACCAGCGAGAAACTGATCGAAACGACGGTGAAGCCAATCTCGCCGGCTCCCTTGATCGCCGCCTCGCGTATATCGTCACCGGCCTCGAGATGGCGATGAATGTTTTCCACCACCACGATCGCATCGTCCACAACGAAGCCGACCGCGACGACGATCGCCACCAGCGTCAGGTTGTTCAGGCTGAAGCCGAGGACGTACATCAGGGCGAAACTGGCGATCAGCGAGACACCGAGCACCGCCGAGACAATCAGCGTCGCCGATAACTGCCGCAGGAACAGCGCCATGACCGCGACCACCAGCAGGATCGCGATCAGCAAAGTGATTTCCACTTCATGCAGCGAGGCGCGAATGGTCTGCGTGCGGTCGATCAGGGTTTTCACCTGCACCGAGGCCGGCAGCATCGCTTCGAGGCCGGGCAGGGCGGCTTGAATGCGGTCGACGGTTTCAACGATGTTGGCGCCGGGCTGGCGGAAAATCACCAGATTCACGCCGGGTCGATCTCCGGCCCAGGCCTGCACGTAGGCATCTTCCGCACCGTTGACGACTTTGGCGACATCGCGCAGGTGAACCGGGGCGCCATCCTTGTAGGAAACGATGAGCTGGCTGTAGTCCTCAGGGTGGAACAACTGGTCGTTGGTCGACAGCGTGGAAATGCTCGACTCGCCGTACAGCGCACCTTTGGCCAGGTTGAGGCTGGTCTGCTGAATCGCCAGCCGAATGTCGGCCAGGGTCAGGCCAATCGCCGCGAGTTTGTCCGCCGAGGCTTGCACTCGGATCGCCGGGCGTTGCTGACCGGTGATGTTGATCTGGCCGACGCCGTCGATCTGGCTGATCTGACGCGAGAGCAGGGTTTCCACCAGGTCGCTGAGTTCGGTGCCGGGCATTTGCGTCGAGCTGACGCTGAGAATCAACACCGGGCTGTCGGCCGGGTTGACCTTCTTCCATGTTGGCAGCGTCGGCATGTCTTTGGGCAACTTGCCGGCGGCGGTATTGATCGCCGCCTGCACTTCCTGGGCGGCGGTGTCGATGCTTTTGTCGAGAGTGAACTGCAAGGTCAGCAGAGTTGAGCCCAGCGCACTGCTCGAGGTCATCTGGGTCATGCCGGGGATGGCGCTGAATTGCACCTCCAGCGGCGTCGCCACCGAGGAAGCCATGGTGTCGGGGCTGGCGCCGGGCAACTGCGCCGACACTTGAATTGTAGGAAACTCCGCTTCCGGCAGTGGCGCAATCGGCAAACGCGGGAAGGCAATTACGCCGACCAGTACCAGAGCGAACGTCAGCAAAATCGTCGCTACCGGGTGATCGATGCACCAGGTCGAGATGCCTTTATGCGAGTTCATGGCTTGGGCTCCGCCTGCACCACTTGCGGCGGCTCGCTCATGATTTGCACGCTCGACCCCGGCTTGAGCCGCGACTGCCCGTCGGTCACCAGTACGTCACCGGCGTTGACGCCTTTGATGATGTCCTGGCCGCTGCCCTGATAAACCATTTGCACCGGCACTGCCTCGACCTTGTCGTCCTTCACGCGGTAAACGAAGTGTTGTTCGAGGCCACGCTGTACGACGGTGGGCGGAACGACCAGCGCATCTTTATCCACAGCCGTCTGGATTTTTACCGTCACCAGCAAACCCGGCCAGAGCTTCTGGCTGGCATTGGCGAACTCGGCCTTGGCGCGGATGGTGCCGGTGTTGGCGTTGATCTGGTTGTCGATCAGGGTCAGCTGACCTTCGCCGAGCAAATTGCCGGTTTCGCCATCGGTGTCGGCTCCGATGTACGCCTTGACCGGGGCGCGTTGCGGATCGCTGATCAGGCTCTGCAGGGTCGGCAGCATCTGCTGCGGCAGGGAGAACTCGACGGCGATCGGGTCGATCTGCGTGACGGTGAACAGGCCCTGGGTGTCGGTCATGCGCAGGAAGTTGCCTTCATCGACCGTACGAATACCGACGCGCCCAGTAACCGGAGAGCGAATCTGCGTGTAGGACAGTTGCACCTGCGCCGCATCGATCGAGGCCTGATTGCCTTGCGCAGTGGCTTTGAGCTGATTGACCAAGGCCTGTTGCTGGTCGAAGGTCTGTTTCGATACGCCGTCGTCGACGCTGAGCAGTTTGTAGCGCTTGAGATTGACCAGCGCGACCTGCAACTGCGCCTGACTCTCGCCCAACTGCGCCCGGGCCTGATCGAGGCTGGCGCGGATCGAGCGGTCGTCAATGGTGGCGAGCAGGTCGCCTGCTTTGACCAGCTGACCTTCCTTGACCAGAATCTTCGTCAGAATGCCGTCGATCTGCGGACGCACCACCACGCTGTGCAGCGAGAGCACGGAGCCGATGCCGCTGGTATAGCGCGGCACGTCTTTTGCGCTGACCGTCACCACCCGCACCGGGATGGCAGTCGGTGTAGCCAGTTTGGCCGGCGCCGGTTTCAGCGCGAACCACAGGCCGGCGGCTGCCAGCAGAATCAGGAGAGTGGCCAGCAGGATTTTGTTTTTCTGGATGGACATGCGCGGCGCCGAAGTCTGGAGTTTGGGCAGATTGACCAGTTATAAACCGCTCAGGCGGTCGGCAGGGTGACGGCTGGCTGTCAGGATTGTCAGTTTCGTTTGTATAGATGGGGAGTAGCAGTGTGCGGCGATGCTCTTGTGTTGGATTCGCCCCTCACCCCAGCCCTCTCCCCAAGGAGAGGGAGCCGATTTGTGGGCTTTTCGAACCTGAGTTCGACTCGGTATCCCATGTCGGCGAACCTCGAGTAAACACCTCGGTCTGTCCCCTACCCAGGGAGAGGGTTAGGGTGAGGGGAAACCGTTCAGCGCACGGTGCAAATCTTCAGATGCCGAGCCAGAGCGCACAGGTATACTGCGCGCCTTTGCGGCTCACTGATCGGGCCGACTTTATGTTCCCGGAGCTTTTATGACTTCCCCGACCCAACCGCCGGTTGACGACGCTGTGAGCGACGTCCCGGCTGAAGTGGCTGACGCCAGCGAAACCAAGGCCGAGATCCCGGCGTTCAAGTTCCCGTTCAAGCCGGGCGAGCTGGCTTCGGCGAAAGGCTCGAATCAGCCGTGGTACAAGAATGGCGCGAAGAATGGCCACACCAAAACCCCGGGCATGGCGCCGCCGGGGACGCGTCGGTCGATGGGTAAGCGCTGACATCGGAAAGTGATGGTGCTTGTGCTGGCCTCTTCGCGAGCAGGCTCGCTCCCACTTTGGATTTGTGTAGAACCCAACCCTGTGGGAGCGAGCCTGCTCGCGAAAGCGACATCCGCTACAGCACAAATATCAGATCAAGCCGCGCGCAATGAAATAAACGCATAAGTCTGCGCCGGCTCGGTCACTACTTGCCCACCCGCAGCCTGTACCTGTCCAGCCACGTCATCGCCAGACAAATGAAACAGCCATTCACTGGTTTGCGCCGCTAGCGGTTGCGCGCTCACTTGGTCGATCACTGCCGCAAAGGCATCCATGTTCGGCAAGTACGCGGTGAACCCGTCGCCCTTGAGCGCCGTGGTGCGAATTCCCAGGGTTGCGCAGATCGCATCCTTGAGTTTGATCTCATCCCGATCCGCCTGACGCGAACGCTGAATCAACTCCAGCAGTTCCCGATCAACCAACTCGCCCCCCACAATCAGCTCCGGTCCCTGTTCCCAGGACTCCGGTGGGCAATCCTTGGCAGCAGGATTGAGCGGGATGTGCGGATTGATTTCCGCCGGGTAAATCCGGCACACCAGCGGGCGACGCTCGTAGATCCGGCAGCGCTTTTCGTCGTCAAGATTCCGGCAGGGGCCGACGTTGTAGGCGGCAAAGGTGATCGCCACGTGAGCATCAGTAGTGCCACTGCGGACCACCGCCGAACGGCGCTCGGCATGTTCGCGCTGTTGCGCTGGCAGGCCCAGGCCATTGCCGAGAAAAGCCTCGGCCAGCACGATCACCTGACCGCCATCCGCCGCCCACATGCGGGCTTCGGCGAGCGTCAGCGGGACATGGTGATCGGTGCAGCATTTGCCGCAACCTACGCAGGAAAACGTCGTATTCATTGAGCGATCTGTCTTCAATCAGGGTGTGAAACGGTGGCGGAAAACCACCGCACAGGGCCGGGTCGAAGCAAGTTGTGCGCCATTCACTGAGGTTTGGCGGTCGGGCGAATCGAATCCCACTCGGTGACGTACGCGGTTTTCGACTGTTTGTTGTACAGGCACAGCTCGCTGCCTTGCTGGCCTTTCATGTGTTTCTGCGGGTATTGGCCTTGCAGCAGAACGGCGGTGTAACCGACGCGGTCGTCGAATTGCGCCGGTGTGCCGACCGGTTTGACGTTTTTCAGGCCACTGGCCTTGGTGCAGCTGGCGAGGACGGTCTTGTCATAGGCAGCCCAGGCGTCGGGGCTGGAGGCATGGGCCTGGGAGGCGAGGGCGATGAGGCTGAGCAGCGCCAGGGTGATGGCTTTCATGGTTGGGGCATCCTTGGTTATGGCCAAGGTTGGAGTCTGTCGGATAGCGGAAGTTGCCAGTGCTGCCCTTCGCGAGCAGGCTCGCTCCCACAGTTTGAAATGCAATCCACCTGTGGGAGCGAGCCTGCTCGCGAAAGCGGTAGATCAGTCGGGCACAGGCTCGCGCCGAACCACAACCATCCCGGCATTTTCATACAACCGCCGCGCCCGCAGGTTGTCCTCCAGAACCCGCAAATCGACAAACCCCTCGCGTCGCTGTTGAAAGTCGCTGAAGGCATGCAGCAACAACGCGCGTCCAAGCCCCCGGTCCTGCATTCGCGGGTGCACCATCAGATTCTTGATATACGCACTGGTCCAGCACTGCGCCACGCCCACCACGCCCTCGGCATCGCAGGCAATGAAACACAACGCAGGGTCGTATTCAGGGTCGCTGGCAAAGCGCCGCTGCCAATCGTCCAGTGACGGCACTCGACCGCCACCTTCCAGCTGTCCGAGCTGCATCAACTGATGCACTGCCGGCGCCAGTTCCTCGCGGTAGACGGACAGCTCAATCCCGTCCGGCCACTGAGCATCCGGCAGAGGTCCACTCAAGTCGCGGCGCAGCAGAAAGCAAAACGTCTCGGCCAAGACTCAGTGCCCGTTGGCCGCGACGTGCTTGGCGGCTTCGATCAGGCGTTGGGTCAGCTCCGGCGAGGAGAACTTGGTCAGCACCGCGTTGGCACCGGCCAGGCGAGCTTTTTCACTGTTCATCGCGCTGTCGAGCGAGGTATGCAGCAAGACGTACAAGTGAGCGAAGTCCGGGGTTTCACGCAGGGTGCGGGTAAAGGCATAGCCGTCCATTTCCGACATTTCGATGTCGGAGACGATCAGATTGATCTGCTGCGCGGTGCCTTGCAGGTCGAGCAGGCAGTCGATGGCTTCCTTGGCACTGCGCGCGGTGTGGCATTGCAGGCCGAGGTTGCGCAGGGTGTGCACCGATTGCTGCAGCGCCACCTGGCTGTCGTCGACCACCAGAATGCGCGCGTTGCCGAGCACTTCGGCGTCTTCCATGGTCAGGTCGGTCGGCGCCATTTCGATCTGCGCCGGGGCGATGCTGTGGATGACTTTTTCGATATCCAGCACCTGCACCAGCGTGCCGTCCACCGAGGTCACGCCGGTGATGTAGGCACGCGAGCCGCCGGAGCCGAAAGGTGGTGGCTTGATGTCGGTGGTCAGGCAATGGACGATCTTGCTCACCGCCTGCACATGCAGACCCTGCTTGGAACGGCTGACATCGGTGACGATCAGGCAGCCACCGTTGGGATCTTCCAGCGGCCGCTCGCCGATCGCGCGGCTGAGGTCGATCACCGACAAAGAGGCACCGCGCAGGGAGGCGATGCCTTTGACGTGCGGGTGCGACTCCGGCAGCTTGGTCAGCGGCGGGCAGGGGATGATTTCACTGACTTTCAGCAGGTTGATCGCCATCAGCTTGCCGCTGCGCAAGGTAAACAGCAGAAGCGAAAGTGAATCTGCGCGGGCTTTGGTGGAGGACATAAGAACCTTCTGTGGGGCGAGAGTGGAAATCGCCAGAAACCTTTGATGCCGTGTTATCGGCGTTAAAGGGGTGGGCTTTAGGTTAGTTGTCGGGTAGTCGGCTTGAGTTGATCGCTGTTCTCTCTATCACTGCCCCTCACCCCAGCCCTCTCCCAGAGGTAGAGGGGGCCGACGGAGGTGTCTGGCGTTTTACACCGACCTGAACGACCGAGTCGATTATGGATTCGGAAGAAATCTTTCACGTCAGTGGAATTCTTCAATATCCCCCGATCAGTCCCCTCTCCCAGAGGTAGAGGGGGCCGACGGAGGTGTCTGGCGTTTTACACCGACCTTAACGACCGAGTCGATTATGGATTCGGAAGAAATCTTTCACGTCAGTGGAGTTCTTCAGTATCCCCCAATCAGTCCCCTCTCCCAGAGGTAGAGGGGACCGACGGAGGTGTCTGGCGTTTTACACCGACCTGAACGACCGAGTCGATTATGGATTCGGAAGAAATCTTTCACGTCAGTGGAGTTCTTCAATATCCCCCAATTAGTTCCCTCTCCCTCTGGGAGAGGGCTAGGGTGAGGGTGTGCTTTTAGCTCTTCATGCCTAATCGTTTGGCCATCCGCCCAAGATTCGCCCGATCCACCCCCAACTCTCGCGCCGCGCTCGCCCAGTTATCCTGATGACGCTCCAGCGCTGTACCGATCAACCGCCGCTGAAACTCATCGGTGGCACTGCGCAAATCACCACCGATCATCGGCATCTCATTGGCCAAATCTGCATAGGCAGGCGCAACCACGTTATCCACAACCTCACGGGGCAAATCCAGATCCGCCGCGCTCAGACTCAAAATCTTCGGCCGCACTTTGCAGTTACCCAGAGCCTTCAGCGCACTGCGCCCGATCAAATGCTCCAGCTCCCGGACATTCCCCGGCCAGGTGTAGGCGAGCAGCGCTTCCTGAGCATCACTGTTCAAACGCAGACTATTGAGGCCCATGCGCGAGCGGTTCTGCTCGAGAAAGAAACCACTGAGCAACAACACATCACGCCCACGATCGCGTAGCGCCGGCACTCGCAGCGGATACACGCTCAAACGGTGATAGAAGTCGGCACGGTAGCGACCGCTGCGCACTTCCTCGGCCAGATCGCGATTGGTCGCTGCAATTAGGCGCACATCGACCTGATGCTCCTTGTCCGAACCCAGGCGCTGCAACTGACCGCTCTGCAATACGCGAAGCAACTTGGCCTGAACTGTCAGCGACAGTTCGCCGACTTCATCAAGAAACAGCGTGCCGCCATTGGCCAGTTCGAACTTGCCACGACGGTCGCTGGTGGCGCCGGTGAAGGCGCCGCGCACGTGGCCGAACAGTTCGCTTTCGACCAGCGTGTCGGGCAGGGCGGCGCAATTGAGGCTGATGATCGGTTTGTCGGCGCGCGCGGAGGCGGCGTGGATGGCTTGGGCCACGAGCTCTTTGCCGACCCCGGTTTCGCCGGTGATCAGAACAGTCAGATCACTGCCGCCGACCAGATTGATTTCTTCCACCAGACGTTTATGCGCCTTGCTCTGGCCGATCATTTCGCGGTGCTGCTGGCCGCTGGCCTGGCGGTAGACCTCGGCGCGCTGATGCTCGTCTTCGGCGCGGGTGGCCAGACGTTCGATGCGTTCGGCCGCGTTGACCGTGGCCGAGGCGAGGCTGGCGAAGGCTTGCAGTGCGTCGAGTTCGATCGGCTCGAAACGCTCCGGGTCCAGCGCGTCGAGGGTGATCAGGCCCCAGAGTTTTTCATCGACGAATAAAGGACAGCCGAGGCAGTCGTGAACTTCAAGATGATCGTCGAGGCCATCGACCAATCCGTCATAAGGATCGGGCAAGTCGCTGTCGGCGGCAAAACGCGTCGGCCCGGCGCCGGCCAGCAGAATCTCGAAACGCGGATGCTCGCTGACCTTGAAGCGGCGGCCGAGGGTATCCGTACTCAAACCATCCACCGCCAGCGGCACCAATGATTCGCCATCCAGACGCAACAACGCGGCGGCATCGCAAGGCAGCAAAGCGCGCATGGCTTCGAGCAGGCGCCGATAGCGCTCGCCCTCGGGCAGTTCGCGGGACAGGTCAGCGACCAGAGGCAGCAGGGCGGTAAGCAGGGATTTGGCGGTCATGGGTATGTAGTCAAATAGACAAGATGTAGTCGCGATGACTATACGTTCATTTGTGTCGAAATGACTATTAAGGTTTCAAGCTATTGAATTTAAAAGATTAATTAGTTGGCATGAAAGCTGATATTCCTAAGGCAATCTTTCCAGAAAGCCCAGGAGTCACCTTATGCTTAGCGTCCAGGATCGTGCCATCGTCAAATCCACCGTGCCTCTGCTGGAAAGCGGCGGCGAGGCGTTGATCACGCATTTCTACCGCATGATGCTCTCCGAATACCCGCAGGTGCGCCCGCTGTTCAACCAGGCGCATCAGGCCAGTGGCGATCAGCCGCGTGCCTTGGCCAACGGCGTGCTGATGTACGCGCGGCACATCGATCAGCTCGACCAGTTGGGCGATCTGGTAGCCAAGATCATCAACAAACACGTCGCCCTGCAGATCCTGCCGGAGCATTACCCGATCGTCGGCAGCTGCCTGCTGCGCGCCATTTCCGAAGTGCTCGGCGAAGAGATCGCCACACCTGAGGTGATGAGTGCCTGGGGCGCTGCGTACGGGCAACTGGCCGACATCCTGATCGGCGCGGAAGCCGCGATCTATGACCAGAAGGAACACGCCGTCGGCGGCTGGCGCGGTGCGCGGGAATTCATCGTTGCGGCTAAAGTGCAAGAGAGCGCCGAAATTACCTCGTTCTACTTCGAACCGGCAGACAAAGGGCCGATTCTTGCGGCCGAACCGGGTCAGTACATCGGCATGAAGCTGATGCTCGACGGCGAAGAAATCCGTCGCAACTATTCGCTGTCGGCACTGGCCAATAACGGTCAGTACCGCATCAGCGTCAAGCGTGAACCGAATGGTCGCGCGTCCAACTATCTGCATGATCAACTGCACGTCGGCTCAAGCATTCAGCTGTTCCCGCCGTCGGGCGAATTCACCCTGGCGGCCAGCGACAAGCCGCTGGTGCTGATCAGTGGCGGCGTCGGCATCACTCCGACTCTGGCGATGCTGGAAGCAGCGTTGGCAACCGAGCGTCCGGTGCACTTTATCCACTGCGCGCGCAATGGCAGTGTCCACGCGTTCCGCGACTGGGTCGATGGGCTGGCGGCGCGTCATCCGCAACTCAAGCGCTTCTATTGCTACGCCGAAGAGGATGGCGTCAGCCCGGCGGCGGACAAGGTCGGCCTGCTCAGCGAAGAACTGCTCGGCCAGTGGCTGCCGGCGCAGCGTGATGTCGATGCTTACTTCCTGGGGCCGAAAGGGTTCATGGGCGCGATCAAACGGCACCTGAAAGCGTTGGGCGTGCCGGAGAAGCAGAGCCGTTACGAGTTCTTCGGGCCGGCTGCTGCTCTGGAGTGATCCGAGACCGAGTTGTCTCGTTCGCGAGCAGGCTCGCTCCCACAGGAATTGCGTGCGACGCAGATCCATCGTGGGAGCGAGCCTGCTCGCGAATCTTCCGCGCGCCGCAAAGCCATGTTGGTTAATCATTCCTTAACCGCTCTATCGTTTATTGCCCCGGTGTAGACTTGCGACAATTTCAGCCGCCGGCCGGCTGGACCATGGACTTACAAAGGAAAGGCAATGAGCGAGGAAACGATGCGGTTGGGGCGTGAGCGGCGCTATCTGGTGTTGCTGGGGATCATCTGCCTGGCGTTGATCGGCGGCGCACTTTACATGCAGGTCGTGCTCGGCGAAGCACCTTGCCCACTGTGCATTCTGCAGCGCTATGCACTCTTGCTGATTGCAGTGTTCGCCTTCATCGGTGCGGGCATGCGTAGCCGTCGCAGCATCACCGTGTTCGAGACATTGGTAGTGATCTGTGCGATTGCCGGGGTCGGTGTGGCCGGGCATCACGTCTATACGCAGTTCTATCCGGCGGTGAGTTGTGGCGTCGATGTGCTGCAACCGATTGTCGATGATCTGCCGTTGGCGAAAATTTTCCCGCTGGGCTTCCAGGTCGACGGTTTCTGCTCGACGCCGTATCCGCCGATCCTCGGTCTGTCGCTGGCGCAATGGGCGCTGGTGGCGTTCGTGCTGGTGGTGATTCTGGTGCCTCTGCTGACTTCGCGTAATCGAAAAGCGCTGCGCTGAGTCAACTTCTCGGCAGAGCTGCCGATAAACAAAACGCCCCGATTTTCGTTGTTGAAAATCGGGGCGTTTTGCATTTCAGAGCGTTTGTGAAAACACCGTGACGAACGACAATGAAGCGTGCGGCAAATGTGCGACATGTTGTCACACAGGGGCTGTCGCAGGGACTCGGGATGCGGCGGATTGGCCGCCTGTTACATAAAAACATTGGCCAGTTTTAGTGTTTTCGGGCTTGAGCACGGACGTACCAGAGCAGGCAGTTTTAACAGGCGCCGGCAGATGGACGAAGCCCTTGGAACATCGGGCTTTGCGCCGCTCCAGCGTTTGTAGATCGGGTGCAGAGCTGTCTGATTTGAGGCGGTTACGCTGGCAGATTTTGCCGCTTTTATTGAGAAACGCTTTCGATAACTTGCGCAACTTTTGCAAAAATGGCGATGGATTGTTGCTCTGAGTGATAAAAATTATTTCGGGATAAGACATGGTGTATAGGGCGCTACCTATCTACAATCGCCCGCACTGAATTCCCGACGCTGTTCAGCCTTTATCAAGGAACTGATCAGGAGGTCGGGTGTCGAGCGAGCCGCGAGGCTTTCGAGACACCCTGGTGTCGGTGCCTTTCCAATTTTCCGCACCAAATGGAATTGGTCTGTAACAAGGCCTTTGACCACGAATTCGAATAAGAACTGAACGCTGTCCCAAGGTTTTGTCGAGCGTGAGACGCGCGACGGGCGGCCCTTATTCAATCCAAAGAAAATGCCAACCCTTGGCAGGGTGAAGTGTTGGCGATCAAAACCCAACTGCATTGCGCAAGCTGCTTTAGAGGTCGTGAGATGAGTAAAAACAGGTACCCCAGATTACTAGGCCTAGTGCCGCTGCTCGGCACGTTGCTGCTGGGAGGCTGCAACATGACCTTGCTCAATCCAACGGGCCAGGTCGGCCTGGAACAGCGCAACCTGATCATCACCGCCACGCTGCTGATGCTGTTGGTCGTCGTGCCGGTCATCGTCATGACCTTCCTGTTTGCCTGGAAGTACCGCGCTTCGAACAAGAACGCCGTCTACACGCCGAAGTGGTCGCACTCGACCAAGATCGAAGTGGCCGTCTGGACCATCCCGGTGCTGATCATCATCGCCCTGGGCTACATCACTTACATCTCGACTCACGAGCTGGACCCGTATCGTCCGATCGAGTCTGACGTCAAGCCGGTGACCATCGAAGTCGTCGCGCTGGACTGGAAGTGGCTGTTCATCTACCCGGAACAAGGCATTGCCACGGTCAACAAGATCGTGTTCCCGGCGCACACGCCAATCAACTTCAAGATCACCTCCGACGCCGTGATGAACTCGTTCTTCATCCCGGGCCTGGGCGGCCAGATCTACGCGATGGCGGGCATGCAGACCAAGCTGCACCTGATCGCTGACCGCAACGCTGAAATGGACGGTATCTCCGCCAACTACAGCGGTGCCGGTTTCACCGGTATGAAATTCAAGGCTATCTCCACCACTCAGGAAGATTTCGACGCCTGGGTAAGTGAAGTCAAGAAGTCGCCTAAACAGCTTGATCAGGCTGAATACGCGGCCCTGGCCAAACCGAGCCAGAACAACCCAGTCGAACTCTACTCGTCGGTCACGCCGAACCAGTTCCAGATCATCGTCGACAAGTACGAAGGTATGAAGCCGGGCAAGCCGCTGAAGCACGAGAAGAAAGAGAAAGAAGTGGCGGCCACGGATATTGACGCGGGTTCGCATTCAGCTGCCGGGGCAGAGGAGTAAACGATGTTTGGTAAATTAAGTTGGGAAGCAGTCCCATTCCACGAGCCGATCGTGATGGTGACCATCGCCATGATCGCCCTCGGTGGTCTGGCGCTGTTCGCTGCGATCACTTACTTCAAGAAGTGGACGTACCTGTGGACCGAGTGGCTGACTTCGGTCGACCACAAGAAAATCGGCGTGATGTACATCATCGTCGCCATGGTCATGCTGCTGCGCGGCTTTGCCGACGCGATCATGATGCGTACCCAGCTGGCCATGGCCACCGAGGGTTCGCCTGGCTACCTGCCACCTGAACACTATGACCAGATCTTCACCGCTCACGGTGTGATCATGATCATCTTCATGGCGATGCCATTCTTCACCGGCCTGATGAACCTTGCAGTGCCGCTGCAGATCGGCGCGCGTGACGTTGCGTTCCCGTTCCTGAACTCCCTGAGCTTCTGGCTGCTGGTGTCCGGCGTTGTGCTGATCAACCTGTCCCTGGGCGTCGGCGAGTTCGCCAAGACCGGTTGGGTTGCGTATCCGCCGCTGTCGGGTCTGCAATACAGTCCTGGCGTGGGTATGGATTACTACATCTGGGCGCTACAGCTATCCGGATTGGGTACTACGTTAACCGGGGTCAACTTCCTCGCGACCGTACTGAAAATGCGTACCCCTGGCATGAAACTGATGGACATGCCGATCTTCACCTGGACCTGCACCTGGGCAAACGTTCTGATCGTGGCTTCGTTCCCGATCCTGACCGCTACCCTGGCACTGCTGACCCTTGACCGTTACATGGATTTCCACATTTTCACCAATGAACTTGGTGGCAATCCAATGATGTACGTCAACCTGTTCTGGGCCTGGGGCCACCCTGAGGTTTACATCCTGATCCTGCCGGCATTCGGCATCTTCTCGGAAGTGATCTCGGCGTTCACCGGCAAGAAACTGTTCGGCCACCACTCGATGATCTACGCCTCGGGCGCGATCTCGGTACTGGGCTTCATGGTCTGGCTGCACCACTTCTTCACCATGGGTTCGGGTGCGAGCGTCAACGCCTTCTTCGGTCTGGCGACGATGCTGATTTCCATCCCGACGGGTGTGAAGCTGTTCAACTGGCTGTTCACCATCTACCAGGGCCGTCTGCGCTTCACCAGCCAGGTAATGTGGACACTGGGCTTCATGGTGACCTTCGCCATCGGCGGCATGACCGGCGTACTGCTGGCCATCCCGGGTGCTGACTTCGTGCTGCACAACAGCCTGTTCGTGATCGCGCACTTCCACAACGTGATCATCGGCGGTGCGGTATTCGGTTACATCGCTGGCTTCGCGTTCTACTTCCCGAAAGCGTTCGGCTTCAAGCTGCACGAAGGTTGGGGTAAAGCAGCGTTCTGGTTCTGGATCTCGGGCTTCTTCGTCGCGTTCATGCCGCTCTATGCACTGGGCTTCATGGGCATGACCCGTCGTCTGAACGCCACCACCAACCCTGAGTGGGTACCGTACCTGTACGTTGCCATGTTCGGTGCGGTGATGATTGCTGTGGGTATCGCCTGCCAACTGATCCAGCTGTACGTCAGTGTGCGCGACCGCAACAAGCCAGAGAACGTTTGCGATCACGGTGACCCGTGGAATGCACACACCCTGGAATGGTCGACCTCGTCGCCACCACCGTTCTACAACTTCGCTGTGCTGCCTAAGGCTGACTGCATCGACCCGTTCACCGAAGCCAAGGAAAACGGTACTGCGTACCAGCGTCCGGCCAAGTACGAGCCGATCCACATGCCGAACAACACCGCCACTGGCGTGGTGATGGGCGCGCTGTTGACCGTCTTCGGTTTCGCGATGATCTGGCACATCTGGTGGCTGGCGATCGCGAGCCTGGTGGGCACCGTCGTTTACTTCGTGATCCACGCTGCACGTGACGACCAGGGCTATATGGTTCCGGTTGAAACGATCGAGCGTATCGAAGCCGAGCAGCACAAGCGTCTGGTCGCGGCAGGGAAAATCCCGGCCAATGCCACCCGTGTTGAAACCTCGTTGGAACAGGCTTAAACCATGTCGAACTTAGTGACCAATGTTGGACACGCCCATGGTGACCATGGGCACGATGACCATCACCACGACTCGGGCGAGATGACCGTATACGGTTTCTGGCTCTACCTGATGACCGACTGCATTCTGTTTGCGTCGATCTTCGCGGTGTACGCAGTACTGGTAAACAACGTTGCCGGTGGCCCGTCGGGCCACGACATCTTCGAACTGCCTTACGTGCTGGGCGAAACCGCTCTGCTGCTGTTCAGTTCGATCACCTACGGCTTCGCCATGCTGGCGTTGTACAAGGGCAAGAAGCAGGCGGTCCTGGGCTGGTTGTTCATGACCTTCCTGCTCGGCGCGGGCTTCATCGCCATGGAGATCAACGAGTTCCACCTGCTGATCTCCGAGGGCTTCGGTCCTAGCCGTTCGGGCTTCCTGTCGGCGTTCTTCACCCTGGTCGGTACCCACGGTCTGCACGTTTCGGCCGGTCTGATCTGGATGGGCATCATGATGTATCAGGTCAACAAGCATGGCCTGACGTCGACCAACAAGACCCGTCTGAGCTGCCTGAGCCTGTTCTGGCACTTCCTGGACGTGGTCTGGATCTGCGTCTTCACCGTTGTTTACCTGATGGGGACTCTGTAATGGCTAATGCACACTCCCATGACAGCCACGATGCTGGCCACGGCAGCGTCAAGTCGTACGCCATCGGCTTCATCCTGTCGGTAATCCTGACCGTCATTCCGTTCGGTCTGGTGATGTACCCGACCCTGCCGAAGTCGACGACGCTGGCAATCGTTCTGCTGTTCGCAGTGATCCAGGTGATCGTTCACCTGTATTACTTCCTGCACCTGGACCGTTCCATTGCACAGCGTAACAACGTGATCGCGTTCGTCTTCACGGCGATTGTGATCGTGCTGCTGGTTGGCCTGTCGCTGTGGATCATGTTCAGCATCCACACGTACATGATGGCGAAGTGAGGTAGACCCGATGTCGCTCAAGCACTTTATCCAAATCACCAAACCGGGGATCATTTTCGGTAACGTGCTTTCTGTGGCAGGCGGGTTCTTCCTGGCCTCGAAAGGGCATGTCGATCTGGCGGTGTTTCTGGCCGCCATGATCGGTACTTCCCTGGTCGTGGCCTCCGGTTGCGTGTTCAACAACTGCATCGACCGCGACATCGACCTGAAGATGGAACGCACCAAGAACCGTGTGCTGGTCCAGGGCCTCATCTCCCTGAAACTGGCCCTGGTTTACGCGACCATTCTGGGTGTTCTCGGCGTTGCCTTGTTGTACAAGGTGGCCAACCCGTTGGCTGCCTTGTTCGCAGTAATCGGCTTCATCATCTACGTCGGCTTCTACAGCCTGTACCTCAAGCGCAAGTCGGTTCACGGCACGCTGGTGGGCAGTCTGTCGGGCGCCATGCCGCCAGTGATCGGTTACGTTGCCGTGACCAACAGCTTCGACATGGCCGCACTGACCCTGCTGGTGATGTTCAGCCTGTGGCAGATGCCGCATTCCTACGCCATCGCGATTTTCCGTTTCAATGATTACCTGGCCGCATCGATTCCGGTGCTGCCAGTGAAACGCGGCATCCAAGTGGCGAAGAAGCACATCCTGCTCTACATCCTGGCGTTCCTCGTGGCGACCTTGATGCTGACCTTCAGCGGCTACGCCGGCATGAGCTACCTAGCCGTCGCCGCCGCCATGGGCATGTACTGGCTGTACATGGCCTGGACCGGCTACAAGGCAGTTGATGACACCGTCTGGGCACGCAAGCTGTTCGTGTTCTCGATCTTCACCATCACTGCGTTGAGCGTCATGATGTCCCTGGACTTCAAGGTGCCGACAGAGCTGTTGCTGACGTACGCACCGTAAGGTTTGCAAGCTTCAGGAAAAACCCCGCACGTTGAGAGATGTGCGGGGTTTTTTGTTTATTCGAGCAGCGATTTGTTGATAGGCTGTCTATAGTCAAGCTGCTTATAGTTTGGCTATGCGAACAATCTTTTTTGAAACAACGATATTTACCAAAAGCGTTGGCCGCTATCTGACGGACGACGAATATCGAACATTGCAGAACTACCTTCAGAGCAATCCGCTTGCGGGCGATGTAATGCCTCGAACGGGTGGCTTCCGTAAGCTGCGCTGGGCTGATTCTCGCCGTGGCAAGGGAAGACGAGGCGGCTTGCGGGTTCTCTACTATTGGCTTATGAATGATGGTCAGTTCTGGATGTTCGCCATTTACGACAAAGATGAGCTTGAGAAGCTGACTGCCGAGCAAGAGAGGGCACTCAGGACAGCCATTGATAAAGAGTTGAAAAAACGAGGTACCCCATGAAAAAACGCGACCTGTTTGCAGAGTTAATGCAGGGCGTTGATGAGATGGCGGCTCAACGCGAGGGCAAGATCACACTGCGCAATACAGTGCTTGAGGACAAGCCTGTACCTGAAGTGGGCGCACAGGAAATTGTTGCTCTTCGAGAAAAACTGCATATGTCTCAAGCTGTTTTTGCCAGTCGAATCAGGACAAGTCCAAACACCCTTCGAAATTGGGAGCAGGAAAAGTCGAAGCCCAATGCTCAAGCAGCCTTATTGATACGACTGGTTGAAAAATTTCCAGATATGGTTGAGCGCTTGAACACTGTTTGAGCGCCGCTGAAGACCAGCTTGTGGTCCGGGGCATCCGAAAGGTTTAGGGCTTTTTGTTCCATCTACGCTGGTTGCACAACTTAGGCAAACGCCATAGATTCGGATCCAACCCCGACAGTAGTAGCTCCAAGCCATCTCCGGTGCTCGACTGTCTCAACCCCTGCATTGATCAAAAGGCTGGGCGCAATGACCGAACGGATGACCTGCGATGAGCGCTTTATCGCCCTGGCCGAAGAACTCAACTACGACATCTATGGCGAGAACACCGCCGGTGGCAATTACGCGCCGCTGATCCGTCATCACGACGAGCTCTACATCAGCGGCATGGTGCCGCGGGTCAATGGCAAGATCCTCTATCCCGGTCGCGTGGGGCTGGAATTGAACCTCAAGGATGCGCAAGCCGCCGCAAGCATCAGCGCGATGCGTTGCCTGGCGCTGATCGTCGATGCGGTGGGTTCACTGGACAAGATTCGTGCGTTGTTGCGGGTCACGGTGTATGTGAAATCGACCGCCGACTTCGTCGACCTGAGCGAAGTGGCCAACGGCGCTTCGGATGTGTTCAGCCATGTGCTGGGCGATGCCGGGCGGCATACGCGCACGACCATCGGCGTGTATCAGTTGCCGAAGAATGCGGCGATTGAAGTGGACATGATTGCGGCGTTGCATCCTTCGGCTTGAGGGGGGGGGTAGCGGTTTGCCCTCACCCTAACCCTCTCCCGGAGGGAGAGGGGACTGACTGAGGGGCTTTCAAGATATACGCCGACCTGAAATACCGAGCCGAACTCAGGTTTGAAAATCACACAAGTCGGCTCCCTCTCCCTCGGGAGAGGGGACTGACTGAGGGGCTTTCAAGATATACGCCGACCTGAAATACCGAGCCGAACTCAGGTTTGAAAATTACACAAGTCGGCTCCCTCTCCCTCGGGAGAGGGCTGGGGTGAGGGGCGACGATTTTCGCCTCCTCACGAATCACAAGCCGGACAACAAAAAGCCCCGCCTGAATCTCAGTGCGGGGCTTTTTCGTACAGCGGCTGCGCTATTACTGCGCCGCGATACTGTAACCATCAAACGCGGTCTGCTGCTGCAGGGCGGTGATGATGTTCTTGCGGTTCACCGCCTGTTCGGTACCGGCGTTATCGACGAAGGTTTCGCTTTCCAGCTCGGCTTCATCGCCTTCACCCACGAAGGTGAAACCGAGGAACTCCAGTGCCTCACGATCAACATTCAGGCGCGAACGCGGCGTGCGCATTGGCAGGGTCACGCTGGCGCCGTCCTTGCTGATGGTGAAGATTTCCACTTCTTTCTTCTTCGCAGCTTTGCTCTTGCCGCCGCTCGGATTGCTGATCGCCTGATGGGTCTGATTCAACACCTTCAGCGCCAGGCCATAAACGATTTCCTGGAATGCCGGATCGTCCTTGAAGCTGGACAGAATGCGTCCGATCGAGAACTTGCTGCTCAGGTCTTCCAGCGCGGCAATGTCGGCTGCCTCGGCGTCTTTCAGGCGCTTGAGTTCGCCCATCAGCTCGTACGCCTTGTCGTCATCAAAACTGTCATGCGCCTGACGGATCGCCGCACGCAATTCGCGGATCTGGTCGCTTTCGCGGGTCGACTGGAACGCGTCCAGGACCATCTCGCTGATGATTTTGGCTTGAGGCAGGTGTTGTGAAAGATTGATGGAGTTTTCGTATTCCGCTTTGGACGACTGGGTGACTACGGATTCAGCGGTGTTGAAATCGGACATTGAAATTTCACTACTTTTTAACTTGAGTTGAGGCGAGAAAGCACGAGGTCTTTTTCAGGCCGACTAATTTAGGGGAGCGGGGCGGCGTTGTCACGGAGCAACGGTCTGGTGGTCGGGATTTTTCCCGGCGTGCGTTATTTTCCGGGCATGGCGTCAGCGGGTTTCCCCCACGTACGCATCGCAAACTCGACAAACCGTCTCAGCTTGGGCAATCGATAGCGATCCTGCGCATACAACAGGTGCATCGGCCTGCTTGGCGGTTGGTAATCCGTCATTACCCTGACCAGTTTGCCGTCGCGCAGATCCTGCTCCACCAGTGCGTCGGGGAGCATCATGATGCCCATGCCGTTGCGCGCTGCCTGATGCAAACCGGCGGAACTGTTGATCAGCATCGGTCCGCTGACGTCGACGAGGACTTCGCCTTCCGGGCCGCTCAGACGCCAGCGTTTTTCCACCGATTGCCAGTCATCCCCAGCCGGATAGGCGAAGGACAGGCAATCGTGTTGCTGCAAATCCTGTGGCGTATGCGGCATGCCGCGCCGCGCGATGTATTGCGGGGAGGCGCAGACGGTCAGGGTGTAGTCGATCAAGGGCCGGGCGATCAGGTTGGACTGGTCGAAATTGCCTAAACGGAAGGCAACATCGAGGCCGTTTTCCAGCAGATCCGGGCGGCTGTTGGTCAGCACCACGTCGAGTTTCACTTGCGGATACAGCAAGGAATATTCGCTCAGGGCCGGGGTCAGTCGTTCGACGCCGAAGGTCAGCGGCGCGGTGATACGCAGCAAACCGCGCGGCTCGTCCGACGCTTGTTCGGCAAGGCGTTCGGAGTCGGCCACCAGGCCAAGCAATTCCAGGCAGCGTTGATAATAGACGCTGCCGAATTCGGTCAGGCGCTGGCGGCGCGTGGTGCGTTGCAGCAGTTGCACGCCGAGCCGTTGCTCCAGCGCGCGCAGATGATTGCCCACCATCGTCGTCGACATTTCGCACTTCGCAGCGGCGGCCGTCATGCTCCCGGTTTCGACCACTTTGACGTACACGCCCATCGACTGAAACAAATCCATTATCAAGCTCGGCTTTTAAATGATTGAAGTTTTTCCGGGTTTATCCAGCTCAGGTGGCTAACCATACTGCAAAAACACCGACCTGCAATGGAGTTTCACGTCATGACCGCCGCCCTGATGAACACTTACCAACCACTGGCCCTGAGTTTCACCAAGGGCCTGGGCACGCGCCTGTGGGATCAGGCGGGGCGCGAGTATCTGGATGCCGTTGCTGGTGTGGCAGTGACCAACGTCGGCCACTCGCATCCGCGTATCGTCGCGGCGATCAGCGAGCAAGCGGGGCTGCTGCTGCACACCTCAAACCTGTACAGCATCGACTGGCAGCAACAACTGGCCAAACGGCTGACGGTGTTGTCGGGCATGCAGCGCGCGTTTTTCAACAACTCCGGCGCCGAAGCGAACGAGACCGCACTGAAACTGGCGCGTCTGTACGGCTGGCGCAAAGGCATCGAGCAGCCGCTGGTGGTGGTCATGGCCAACGCGTTTCATGGCCGCACCCTTGGCACCTTGTCCGCCAGCGATGGCCCGGCGGTGCGGCTGGGCTTCAACGAACTGCCGGGGGACTTCGTCAAAGTGCCGTTCGGCGATCTCGCGGCGCTGGAGCAGATACAACGCAAACACGGCGCGCGCATCGTGGCGATTCTGGTCGAGCCGATTCAGGGCGAAAGCGGCGTACAAGTCGCACCGCCGGGTTATCTCAAGGCCCTGCGCGACCTGTGCAATCGCCACGCGTGGCTGCTGATGCTCGATGAAATCCAGACCGGCATCGGCCGCACCGGGCAGTGGTTCGCCTTTCAACACGAAGGCATCGTGCCCGACGTCATGACCCTCGCCAAAGGCTTGGGCAATGGCGTGCCGATCGGCGCCTGCCTGGCCCGTGGCCGGGCGGCCGACCTGTTCACCCCGGGCAGCCACGGCAGCACTTTCGGCGGCAATCCACTGGCCTGTCGGGTTGGCTGCACGGTGCTGGACATCATCGAAGAGCAAGGCCTGCTGGAGAATGCGCGGGTGCAGGGCGCACGGCTGCTGGAACGCTTGCGCGCCGAATTGGCAGACAATCCGAACGTGCTGGCAATCCGGGGGCAGGGCCTCATGATCGGTATCGAACTGAAACAACCGGTGCGCGACCTGACGCTGATCGCTGCGCGGGATCACGGCTTGTTGATCAACGTGACTCGTGGCAAGACCATCAGATTGCTCCCGCCGCTGACGATTGATGAGCGCGAGGTGGGGATGATTGTCAGAGGGGTTGGGCGGGCTCTGGCCGCACATTGATTGGTCTGCGCAAAACCCTGTGGGAGCGAGCCTGCTCGCGAAAGCGGTCGACTATTCACAGTAGGTGTCGACTGAAATTGCGCCTTCGCGAGCAGGCTCGCTCCCACAGATCAGCGCATGGCTTTAGTCCGGCGCATTTGCAAACTCCGGCGCCAGCATCCTCGTCTTCTCCGCCCCATTCGAGTTGTGCTGAACAATCTCGCTCGGCTGCCCCTGTTCATTGAAAAACACCTGTCCGATCCCCGCCGAATTCCACAGCCGTTCCCCGGCCTCGGCATGTTCCGGCGTGTACGGGACGATGCGCATCAGGCGGCGTTTGGTGAACCAGTTCAACGGTGAGCGTGGTGAGTAGAGCCAGCGGTTGAGGCGGTCGAACCATTCCAGCAGGGTCGGTGGGAATTCGTTCTTGATGCCGCTGCTGGTGATCTGCCAGATCCGTGGGCCGGCCTTGCGGTGGCGGATCAGGACTTCGTAGACGAAGGAATAATGCACATCGCCGGACAGCACCACGTAGTTTCCGGGTGTGCGCGAGTGTCGGAAAATGTTCAGTATCACCTGCGCCGCGCCGCGATGGGCCATCCAGTTTTCCGCGTCGACCAGCAGTGGATAACCGCACCAGCTGAACACCTTCTGCACGGTTTCAATCAGCTTCACCCCGAAGATCGGCGCCGGCGACACGATGATCGCCGAAGGGTGATCGAGCAGTTCCTGTTGCAGTTCGCTCAAGGCTTCCCAGTCGAGCAGGCCCGACGGTTGCTTGAGGGCCATCTCGCTGCGCCAGCGCCGGGTGCGCGTGTCGATCACCACCAGCGCCGGACTGCTCGGCAGCACAAAATGCCACTGCTGAAAACGCAGCAGCTGATCAATCAGATCATCCTGCACCGGCATGTCCAGATAGCCGTCATCACCGCTGGCGCTCAGTTGTGCGGTCTGCTCCAGCATTCCTTTGAAAGCGTCCGGATTGTTGCCCCAGCCCTGACACAACAGATAAGCAATCAGCGCGTTGCCGATAATGCGCTTGGAAAACGGATGGCCGTAGGCGGTTTCCTCCCACTGCGCAGAAAGATTCCAGTCATCGGTGATGTCGTGGTCATCGAAAATCATCAGGCTCGGCAGATGCGCCAGCGCCCGCGCGACGTTGCCCAGGCCCGTATTGAAGGCATCAATGCGCGTCTGCTCGAGGTGGTAGCGCTTGCGGCGTTCCGGCGTCAGCGTCGGCGCGCTCGGATTGATCAGCGACCACGGCGTCGGCGACCACACCAGCATGTACATGGCCATGACTTCGGCGAACGTCACCAGATGGTTGTCGGCACTGCTGCTGGTGAAAATCGGCTTACGCGCGCCACCGAAAAATCGCTCGCGCAAGGTCTCGTTGCTCTCTAGCGCCGGTAACAAATCCGCACGGTGGTAGTAGCTGGCCGGGTGTTGGTAGAGCTTGGCGCTGTCGCTGACCACGGCACCGTCAAGGTGCTCATCGAACAGACCCAGACGCTCGATCAAGGCATGAATCGCCCGCAGCATCGGCCCGGCAACATCGTCGGCATAGACCTGATCACCGCTCATCATCAGCAGCGCCGGGCGCCGTTGCGCATCGGTTTCGTCGGCCAGCAATTGATCGACGCAGAGCAAACCGTCGGTTGCCGGATGATGTGGCTTGCGGCAGGAACCGTGGAGCAATTGATCGATCCGCGAACGCACGACGAGGTTCGCGCAGCTGGCACCAGGGTAAAGCAGATGAGGCGCCCACTCAGCCATACCGATGGCGTCGTCGATCAGCAGGTCGTAAGCGATAAACGTGTCGCAGGGCAGGGCGCTTTCAAGTTGAACGTCTATCAGATGCACGAACGCATGACGGCCTACGGCAATGACCGTGCATTTCTCCGAGTCGAGCGGAATATCTCCTACACCTTGCAGGTGCAAGGTCAGCGACAGTTCACGCGAGCCCACCAGCCACAGCACCACGCGCGTCGGCTCCAGCCGCCGCAGCAACGGACCGGCTAGTACAGGAGGCAGCGAGATCAGGTCATCAGGTGTTGAAAACATCGAGGGCAAAGTTCAAGGCGCACAGGCTGGCGATGATAGCGCAGCCGGCGCCTTGATCCCTTAAATGAGTCTTAAGAGTCGGCTTTTTGCACTTTCAGCGCCAGCAAACGCCACTCCCCAGCCGTCGCATCAACCCGTGGCAATTCCTGCACGGAGCAATCGAAACGGTAGGTGACATCGTCGCCATTCATGTTGCGCGCAGTTACGCTGTTGCTGAAGCTGTAGACCTGATCCTTGTAGCGATGACTGACCAGCGCTTTGCTGTCAGCAAAACGCGCCGAAGCGGGATAACGCAGGGTGCTGGTGACAAACGGGCTGCACATGACATACGCGATCATCGATTTGTCGGCCTGTGCGTCGCCGCGCAATTTCTTGTTCAGCGCGGCCAGGGCCATGCGACCCTCGTAGTCGCTCTGATTCAGCACCGTTTGTACCGCCATTGATTTCGGCGCTCGGCTGACGTTATTCGGCAGCAGTGCGGAGTCCGGGGGGGAAGGCTTGTCGTCCGCCTCGATGGCAGCAAACACCGGCGCATCTTTCAGCTCGGTGACGGGCGTGACTGCCTCGGCTTCAGGCAACACAGAGGTCGACTCGACGACTGGCGTGTTTTGCACCTGCGCCTCGTGATCGAACGACGAAGGAAACAGCGAAAACGTGATCGACAACATCACCAGCCCGACAATGAACCCACCCGCCGCGCCAACGATGTTGCCGTAGAAAATATTCCAGCTGCCGCGGTTCTTCACCACCCAGCGCCACATGAAACCCCAGACAGCGACGAACGCCAGAAAACGCAGAAACTCCATTTGATCCTTTCCTTACCTTTCAACAATCCAAGCGCGACGCGAGACGATCAGCAAGCCCCGACGATGCGCGGCAAGATAGCAAAATAGACGCGCCGTCCGGCTACGGTTGCGGAAAATAATTCGCCGCCAGAAAAATCAACGTGACCATGCCGGCGGCAACGCCACAGGCGCCCGCGAGCAGTTGACGTGCAACCGGATGCGCCGGCTGTCGACGCTTGGCGATCCACAACCACACACCCGCCAGAACGCCCGCGCTGGTCATGAACACCACCAGGCTGTTATGCAGTCCCGGCGCTGCCATGGTGGTGCCGAACAGCCCGTCATAAAGCAGTGTGAAGACAATGCCCGCCACCACAGCGCTGCCCGCTCCGGCGAGGTTTGCCAACCATAGATTCCAGTGCCCGCGCTGGCGCACCACCCAGAACCACATTGCCGCCATGACCACTAAACACAACACAGCATCCATCGGATTTCTTTCCTTGCCACGAGACAGAGGCGACAACTTGTTCGCCTGTTGAGAGTGGACGGAACGATAGCAAAATAGTAGCGTCGCGCCATGCCTTCTCTGTAATGGACTACCCATGTTTTCCTCAACCCGTTTGCTGCAACTGCTCGGCGCTCTCACCCTTGCCGTCTCCATTACCCCAGCCTTCTGCTTCGCGAAAGAACACCCGCAAGCCAGCTGGGATTACTACCTCGCCAATTGCCAGTGGATGCAGGAGACAATCGCCGACGTCCAGAGCGGTCGCGTCTCCGCTGCCTATGCACTAACGTCCGGCCTGCAAGACAGCCTCGCCTCCATGAACGAGCGCCGCCTTAACCTGCTACCGCAACACCTCGACTCCAGCGAGTATGCCCACTGCGAAAACGTCGCGGCCCATGCCGAGGCAACCCTGGCCCAAGGCAAAGCCGAGTTCGCCGCGCAAATGCAACGGGGTGTGGAGGAGGGCCGTATTGCGCACCAGAACTCCCCCGCCTACCAACGCGCCCGTTCCCTCGGCTACAGCGACGTCGGTGACATCTCTTTCCTGAAACTGCACGAAGACACCGACGGCGAAGCCCGCCTGAAAACCATGCTGATTACCGTCGACGAAATCTGCGGCCAATACTTCCGCGCCACGCAATACGTGAAGCCCTATGTGATCTACACGGTGCGACCGTCGGATGGCGGCTGTGGCGAAGTGAAGCGTGTTGCGATAGTTGGCGGGGGGCAACCAGAGAAGGGCGACTACATTGATCCCAGCGGCGAATTTCAGTACATGGGCTGGAAAAAACTGGTGGGCGCTGACGGCTTCCCAACGGATATTCGAGTGCTGAAAGCACGTCGCTGACAGGAGAGATACCGGCATGGTTGTAGCGCGGCACTCAAAGAATGTCGCGCAGATACCCCTTCAGCGCGAGCAGCGGCTGACCCAGCTGCTCCACCGACCGCGCCTGAGCCAACTCCGCCGACAACTTGCGCAACTCCCGCCCCAACGGCTTCTCGACCCCACCCAAGGCATCCAGCGCCAGGTTCAGGCATTCGTTCATCTTGAACTGAATGGCCTCGACATCGCCGCGTTTCACCAGTAGCTCGAAAACATCTTTCTGATAATCGCCCATGACCATGTCATCGCGCAGGATCGGGCTCAGCCCCTCTTCTTCGTAGGCGAGTTTGAGGGAGAAAAGGGCGACGGTTTCCAGTGAGGTTTCCATGGGGATGTCTGTCAGTGAAGTGGATGGCTTGAAACCAATGCGCGAAATGCCAGAGGAGGTTTGACGTGCGGGCGTGATTATACGGGCGGGGATCGCAGTCGAGGCAACCAGCAATCGGGCATCTAAAACCTACAAGCTCGCGCAGCATTGACATCCACTTTGATACGACGCTTTGATTACAAACACTGAACATCAGCGGAGTGACCATCATGGAATACGACATGAAACTGATCGACGACGCCGTCCTTGCTCTCCTGGCTGCCTATAGCTCCGACGACGGCAATGCGTGGAAGGGCTATGACTTCGAGATCATGAACCGCTTGCACGAGCAGGGTTTGATCAGTAATCCGGTGAACCGGAACAAGTCGATATGGTTGACGAAGGAAGGGATGGAGCGGGGGCGGGAGATTGCTGAGCGGATGTTTGGGGCTAAGGAATAGGTTGGGCAAGCGCCCGATTATGGACTTGAGCTGTTGCTCGGCAAAATGACGTCAGTTTTGGCCATGGCTCGCCATAGCGATATGCATACGATTGTCGTCGGTGCGGTTACACGCAGATCTGCAGACGAAACGGTAGCGAGTTACTGGATAAGGAATCGGAGGATTTTTGCATTGGGACATCATCTGAATGAACCACAACTGACTAGGGTCAGAGATGCCTTATCGGAGCCTTTCAATCATTTCCCCACTGATTACGACTACGTCGTTCGTCAGCTCAAGGGCGTTGATCCAGCGGTGCTCTACAAGATTTTTTATTCAGAAGTAGCACCAGTGTGTTTCACAAACATTGCTGCAGTTCTGCCCACTGTATGGACTGGGTTCGACCCTGATTGGCTCAGATCCGAGATAGAGGAGAGGCTCGCGGCGCGACGGCGCAATTGGTTTCGCAGGCAGTACGACAGATTATTGGTGCGTTGGTTGGAGTACAACTATGACTACATGTGGAAAGAGATAGCGTCCAGGCTATGAGGCCGGTCACGTGTTAAGTAGGTACGTTTGGTGTCGCGTGATTGGGGGGAACAGCACCTTAGGTGTCTGCGATGCAGCGATTCCGACTGTTTCAACTGCTCCCCAGTCAGTACGAGGCTTGAATGATCAGCATTGCACCAACCACTTTTCTCCAGAGGAAAAAAAGGCCCTGCTTTCGCAAGGCCGTTTTCTCTGTGTTGGAGCCCGAGGGAGACCGTAGTAGTCCAGCACACTCGTGGTCTCCAGAGAGGTTTGAAAAGCGTCGGCAAAGGGGGATGCTATGGCGTTTAGTATGTCCGCGATCTTCACTCCGGATTTGGAGTATTGATTCGATTCCTTAGATAGAAGGATGAGCCTGCTATGATCAGTGCGCTCACGGAGATCAGCGTAGCTAAAAAATATTTATTCATCCCGACCTGTTGCCCATGTGTCATAAGCAACTTTAGTCCGGTCAGAGTCGCCAGATATAGGGTGGCGGAAATGCAGCCATATACGGCTTTGCCCAGATACTTGTCAGTAGCAATGGCTTGCGCTGCATTTATCAAAGTGCCCAGGAGAGAAGCTATAGAGCCAAGAATTATAATTGATAGGGGTATAGAGAATATTTGTTTTTCCATTGTTCTTCCGAAATCAACGGATGATACATATTTCACGTAAACACCATTCCGCTCGACCTGTTTTACTTCAGTAACCTCAGAAATCCCAGAAACCCTTGCTGTCACGTCTAGTATTTTCAGTGGGGCAATCGAAAATATCTGGAGTAAGAAACCTTCTCCGGGGTTTAAAAGTAGCTTGTCGACCCCTAGGCCTTCCTTAACCGTGCTAACGGTGACGCCAAGATTCGCCGGTGAACTGTCAAGCACCTTGTATGAGATTATTGAGGAAGCATCCGATACATGGATGATTATCGAGCTATCGAAATCAACACGTTGTATCGGAACCTTACCTGTGTTAGAGATTTCGAGTGTCAGAACTGACCCTTTGCTAACATCTTTCCCTTCGTAGGAAATAGCGATGCCTGGCCATTGTTCCGATATCTTCTCATCAGCTGAAATATCGCGTTTCAGAAGCGTTTGATAGCTAAGCTCTTTTTTGTCCGTAAAAAAAGCTCCCCACCATGGGCTGGCAGTAAACAGGATCAAAGGAAACAATACTGAGAGAAACAGCCAACTGTATTTTTTATGCATTTCCATATCACCACGAGACTTTGACTGTCTAGATTCCGTCTTCTTGCCGTCTTCTGCGAAAAGCGGGTTACGCCGCCTTTACGCCAAGCAAAAAAAAGGCCTTGCTAAGCAAGACCTTTCTTAATGTTGGTGCCCCGAGGGAGACTCGAACTCCCACTCCTTTCGAAAACGGATTTTGAATCCGCCGCGTCTACCAATTCCGCCATCAGGGCTCAATGGCGGCGAAGTATAGAGAGGTGATTACCGTTGGTCAATCACGTTTCATGGTCAATTTTCGATATTTCCGCTAGACTTTCCGGCCCTGCTAGACGAACCCCATCATGCGCGTTGCTGACTTTACTTTCGAGCTTCCTGATTCGCTGATCGCCCGCCATCCGTTGGCCGAGCGTCGCGGTAGTCGCCTGCTGACCCTTGATGGGCCGAGCGGCGCCCTGGCACACCGTCAATTCACTGATTTGCTTGAGCATTTGCGCCCGGGCGATTTGATGGTGTTCAACAATACCCGGGTGATTCCGGCGCGGCTGTTCGGGCAGAAAGCGTCCGGCGGCAAGCTGGAAATTCTCATCGAGCGCGTGCTCGATGCGCACCGCGTGCTGGCCCATGTGCGCTCCAGCAAGTCGCCGAAACCGGGTTCGAAGATCCTTATCGACGGCGGTGGCGAAGCCGAGATGCTCGCGCGTCATGATGCGCTGTTCGAGCTGGGTTTTGCCGAGGAAGTCTTGCCGCTGCTCGACCGTGTCGGGCACATGCCGTTGCCTCCTTATATAGACCGCCCGGATGAAGGCTCGGATCGCGAGCGTTATCAGACCGTGTATGCCCAGCGTCTGGGTGCGGTGGCGGCGCCGACGGCGGGGCTGCATTTCGATGAGCTGTTGATGCAGGCGATTGCTGCCAAGGGCGTCGAGACTGCGTTCGTGACGTTGCACGTCGGCGCGGGGACGTTCCAGCCGGTGCGCGTCGAGAAGATCGAAGATCACCACATGCACAGCGAGTGGCTGGAAGTCGGCCAGGATGTGGTCGATGCGGTCGCTGCGTGCCGTGCGCGTGGCGGTCGGGTGATTGCGGTCGGCACCACCAGCGTGCGTTCGCTGGAAAGCGCGGCGCGCGATGGTGTGCTCAAGCCGTTCAGTGGCGACACCGACATCTTTATCTATCCGGGCCGGCCGTTTCATGTAGTCGATGCCCTGGTGACCAATTTCCATTTGCCGGAATCCACGCTGTTGATGCTGGTTTCCGCGTTTGCCGGTTATCCCGAAACCATGGCCGCCTACAAGGCCGCCGTGGAAAACGGCTACCGCTTTTTCAGTTACGGGGATGCGATGTTCATCACCCGCAATCCCGCTCCAACTGCCCCTGAACAGACAGGCCCAGAGGAAACAGAATGAGTCGCGAATGTCGAATGTCCTTTGAGCTGCTGGCCACCGATGGTAAGGCTCGTCGTGGTCGCCTGACCTTTCCCCGTGGCACCGTCGAGACCCCGGCGTTCATGCCGGTCGGCACCTACGGCACGGTCAAGGGCATGCTGCCGCGCGACATCGTCGCCACGGGCGCGGAAATCATTCTGGGCAACACCTTTCACCTGTGGCTGCGTCCTGGCACTCAGGTGATCAAGGAGCACGGCGACCTGCACGATTTCATGCAGTGGAAAGGCCCGATCCTCACCGACTCCGGCGGCTTCCAGGTGTTCAGCCTCGGCGCGATGCGCAAGATCAAGGAGGAGGGCGTGACCTTCGCTTCTCCGGTCGACGGCGCCAAAGTGTTCATGGGCCCGGAAGAGTCGATGCAGGTGCAGCGCGATCTCGGTTCCGACATTGTGATGATCTTCGACGAATGCACGCCGTATCCGGCTGACGAAGACGTCGCGCGCGTATCGATGGAATTGTCGCTGCGCTGGGCGCAGCGTTCGAAGAATGCCCACGGCGACAACACCGCGGCGCTGTTCGGTATCGTCCAGGGCGGCATGCATGAAAACCTGCGCATGCGCTCGCTCGAAGGCCTCGACAAGATCGGCTTCGACGGCCTCGCCATCGGCGGTCTGTCGGTGGGCGAACCGAAGCACGAAATGATCAAGGTGCTGGATTATCTGCCGGGCCAGATGCCCGCTGACAAACCTCGTTACCTTATGGGCGTTGGCAAACCGGAAGATCTGGTTGAGGGTGTGCGCCGCGGGGTGGACATGTTCGATTGCGTGATGCCAACCCGTAATGCCCGCAATGGGCATCTGTTCATCGATACCGGTGTGCTGAAGATCCGTAACGCGTTCCATCGCCATGATGAATCGCCACTGGATCCGACCTGCGATTGCTACACCTGCCAGAACTTCTCGCGCGCTTATCTGCATCACCTGGACAAGTGCGGCGAAATGCTCGGCAGCATGCTCAATACCATCCATAACTTGCGCCATTATCAGGTGCTCATGGCTGGTTTGCGCGAGGCTATTCAACAGGGTACATTGGCCGCCTTTGTCGATGCCTTCTACGCCAAACGCGGACTTCCCGTCCCGCCTTTGGACTGAGTTTTCTGACCCCAAGATTCAACATTTGCAACTGGAGTGCTAAATGAGCTTTTTTATCTCTAACGCCATGGCTGACGCAGCTGCACCGGCTGCTGCAAGCCCAATGGGCGGCGGCTTCGAGTGGATTTTCCTGGTCGGCTTCCTGGTCATCTTCTACCTGATGATCTGGCGTCCACAGGCCAAGCGCGCCAAAGAGCAGAAGAACCTGCTGAGCAGCCTGCAGAAGGGCGACGAAGTCGTGACCACTGGCGGCATCGCCGGCAAGATCACCAAGGTTGCCGATGACTTCGTGGTTCTGGAAGTTTCCGACACCGTGGAAATGAAGTTCCAGAAAGGCGCCATCGCCGCCACGCTGCCAAAAGGCACGCTGAAAGCGATCTAAGAGCAACAACTTCTACTCAATCGACGGGGCGCGCAAGGCGCCCCGCGTTCATAACGGGCGGCGTGATGCTGAACAAATACCCTCTGTGGAAATACATTCTGATCCTGGCGGTGCTGGCGATCGGTCTGATTTATTCCGCTCCCAATCTTTATCCTGATGACCCGGCCATTCAGATCAGCGGCGCCAGCACGGCTCTGCAGGTCAATGACGCCGATCTGGCTCGCGTCAGCACAGCGCTGAAAGAGTCCGGCATCAACGTCAAGGCGGCTACGCTGACGGCAGGCGGCAAGGGCGGTCTGATCCGTCTGAGCAAGGCTGAAGACCAGCTGCCGGCCAAGGATGTTGTGCGCAAGGCATTGGGTGATGACTACGTCGTCGCGCTGAACCTGGCACAGACCACTCCGCAATGGCTGCGCAACCTCGGTGCGCACCCGATGAAGCTGGGTCTGGACTTGTCCGGTGGTGTGCACTTCCTGCTCGAAGTGGACATGGACAAAGCCCTCGATGCGCGCCTGAAAGTCTACGAAGGCGACGTCAAAAGCCTGCTGCGCAAAGAGAAGCTGCGCTATCGCAGCCTGCCGCAACTGGGCGGTGCCATTCAGTTGGGCTTCAGCGATGAAGATTCCCGCGAACAGGCCCGTGCGCTGATCCGCAAGAACTTCAACGATTTCGACATTGTTCCGGCCGACCTCAACGGTCAACCGGTGCTGCGTCTGGCGATGACCCCGGCCAAGCTGGCGGAAATCCGTGAATACTCCATCAAGCAGAACCTGACCACGGTACGTAACCGCGTCAACGAGCTGGGTGTTGCCGAACCGATCGTGCAGCGTCAGGGCGCCAACCGCATCGTGGTTGAGCTGCCGGGCGTGCAGGACACTGCCGAAGCCAAGCGTATTCTCGGCAAGACGGCCAACCTCGAGTTCCGTCTGGCCGCCGAGCCGGGCGCTTCGAAAGCCACTTCCGAATCGTTCGAATTCCGCGAAGGCAACCGTCCTCCTGCGCAGATCGAGCGTGGTCTGATCATCACCGGTGACCAGGTCACCGACGCCAAGGCCGGTTTCGGCGAACACGGCACGCCTGAAGTGAACATCCGTCTGGATGGCCACGGTGGCGAGCTGATGAGCCGCGCGACCCGCTCCAACGTCGGCCGCAGCATGGCGGTGATCTTCATCGAACAGCGTCCGGTCACCACTTACACCAAGCAAGTGGTTGATGGCGTCGAGAAAGACGTTGCGGTGCAGACGTTCAAGGAAGAGAAGAAGATCATCAGCCTGGCGACCATTCAGTCGCCGCTGGGTGCGCAATTCCGCATCACTGGCCTGAACGGTCAGGGCGAGTCGTCCGAACTGGCACTGCTGCTGCGTGCCGGTGGTCTGGCTGCACCGATGTACTTCGCTGAAGAGCGCACAATCGGTCCGAGCCTGGGTGCTGACAACATCACCAAAGGTATCGACGCTTCCCTGTGGGGCATGCTGTTCGTATCGTTGTTCATCATCGCCATCTACCGCTTCTTCGGCGTCATCGCCACCGTCGCGCTGGCGGTGAACATGGTGCTGCTGCTGGCATTGATGTCGCTGTTGGGCGCCACGCTGACCCTGCCGGGTATCGCCGGTATCGTCTTGACCATGGGTATGGCGGTCGACGCCAACGTACTGATCTTCTCGCGGATTCGTGAAGAGATCGCCGCCGGCATGACTGTGCAGCGGGCAATCAACGAAGGCTTCGGCCGGGCATTCACCGCGATTCTCGACGCCAACCTGACCACCTTGCTGGTCGGCGGCATTCTCTTCGCCATGGGCACCGGCCCGGTGAAGGGCTTCGCAGTGACCATGTCCCTCGGGATCTTTACCTCGATGTTCACGGCCATCATGGTGACCCGCGCAATGGTCAACCTGATCTTTGGCGGGCGTGACTTCAAGAAGTTGTGGATTTAAGGGGCTGCCATGTTACGTACAATCAACTTCATGGGCGTTCGCAACTTCGCGTTCGGCGTCACCGTGTTGCTTACCGTCATTGCCTTGTTCAGCGTCGCCACCAAGGGCATGAACTGGGGTCTGGACTTCACCGGCGGTACGCTCATCGAGCTGACCTACGAGCGTCCGGCCGATGTCACCAAGGTGCGCGAGCAACTGGCGACTTCCGGTTATCACGAAGCTGTGGTGCAGAACTTCGGTGCGACGACCGATCTTTTGGTGCGTATGCCGGGTGAGGACCCGCAGCTGGGCCATCAGGTCGCAGACGCATTGCAGAAAGTCGGCGGCGACAACCCGGCGACGGTCAAGCGTGTCGAGTTCGTCGGCCCGCAGGTTGGTGAAGAACTGCGCGACCAGGGCGGCCTCGGCATGCTGCTGGCGCTCGGCGGCATCCTGATCTACCTGGCGTTCCGCTTTCAGTGGAAGTTTGCGGTCGGCGCCATTGTCTCGCTGATCCACGACGTGATCGTGACCGTGGGTATCCTCTCGTACTTCCAGATCACCTTCGATCTGACGGTGCTGGCGGCGGTGCTGGCGATCATCGGTTACTCACTGAACGACACCATCGTGGTTTTCGACCGGGTACGTGAGAACTTCCGTGTGCTGCGCAAGGCGACGCTGATCGAGAACATCAACATCTCGACCACCCAGACCCTGCTGCGCACCATGGCGACGTCGATCTCCACGCTGCTGGCCATCGCGGCACTGTTGTTCTTCGGCGGCGACAACCTGTTCGGCTTCTCCATCGCGCTGTTCATCGGTGTACTGGCGGGTACCTACTCGTCGATCTACATCGCCAACGTGGTGCTGATCTGGCTGAACCTGACCACCGAGGATCTGATTCCTCCGGCCAACACCGACAAGGAAGTCGACGACCGTCCATAACGGCCAGCGATTTCCCGGCTGTCAGCCAACAAAAGGCGCGAGTTGAACTCGCGCCTTTTTTTGTGCTCCAAGGCTGGGAGAAGCGCGGGCGCGTCCCGCATGTGATGGTCAGGAGGTTCATGTGAACAAGTCGTTGCTGGTTGGTGCGGTATTGGGTGCTGTCGGTGTCACAGCCGGGGGTGCTGTTGCCACCTACAGCCTGGTTAAAAGCGGCCCTGAGTATGCGCAAGTATTAGCCGTTGAGCCGGTCAAGACACAGATCAAGACTCCACGTGAAGTATGCAAGGATGTAACCGTGACCCGGCAGGCGCCGGTCAAGGATCAACACCAGATTCTCGGCACGGCGATCGGTGCCGTAGCCGGTGGTTTGTTGGGTAATCAGGTGGGCGGCGGTACCGGCAAGAAGATTGCCACTGTGGCCGGTGCAGTTGGCGGCGGTTATGCCGGTAACAAGGTGCAGGAAGGTATGCAGAACCGCGACACCTACACCACCACGCAAACCCGTTGCAACACGGTCAATGACATCAGCGACAAGGTCGTCGGCTACGACGTGCGTTACTCGCTCGATGGCAAGGAAGGCAAAGTGCGGATGGATCGCGATCCGGGCAACCAGATTCCGGTCGACAAGGAAGGCAAGCTGATCCTGTCGCAGAATGAGCCGGGACAGTAAGGCTCCACAGTTGTGAAAAGAAGCACCCTGCGGGGTGCTTTTTTTGTGCTCGCGATTTCTTCAGTCAACCGATCTCCTGTTGATTCACCTGATTAGTGTAGGAGCTGCCGAAGGCTGCGATCTTTTGACTTTGTTTTTTGAAAGCAAGATCAAAAGATCGCAGCCTTCGGCAGCTCCTACAGGGAACGGTGTTGAATCGCAGGGATAAAAAAAGCACCCCGTAGGGTGCTTTTCTGGTTTCGCGGAAAGCTTAGCGCTTCAGCGAAGCCGGCAGGTGCGGCTGGATCGCCGTCAGCACTGCCTTGAAGCATTTGGTGTTGCCGGCAACGATGTGGCCTTTCTCAAGGAAGTCGTGACCACCGGTGAAGTCGCTCACCAGGCCGCCGGCTTCTTGAATCAGCAGGGCGCCTGCAGCCATGTCCCACTCGGACAGGCCCGATTCCCAGAACGCATCGAAACGACCGGCAGCTACGTAAGCCAGGTCCAGGCTCGCCGAACCGGCGCGGCGGATGCCGGCAGTCTGGCCAACCAGGGCGCGGAACATGCCCAGGTAGTTGTCGAGGTTGTCCATCTGGTCGTCACGGAACGGGAAGCCAGTGCCGAGCAAAGCGCCGTCGAGGCTGGTGCGACCGCTGACGCGCAGGCGACGACCGTTCAGTTGAGCGCCGCGACCACGGCTGGCGGTGAATTCTTCCTGGCGAACCGGGTCCAGAACCACTGCGTGCTCCAGGCGGCCACGATATTTGCAGGCAATGCTCACTGCAAAGTGCGGAATGCCACGGAGGAAGTTGGTGGTGCCGTCCAGCGGATCGATGATCCACAGGTACTCTTCGCCTTCGATGCCGGTGCCAGCGTGCAGGCCGGTTTCTTCACCCTGAATCGAGTGGTTCGGGTAAGCCTTGCGCAGGGCATCGATGATTTTCTGTTCAGCGGCGCGATCGACCTCGGATACGTAATCCTTGGCGTCTTTTTCGTCGACCTTGATGGTATCCAGGCGCTCGATGGAGCGGAAGATCAGTTCACTGGCGCTGCGGGCGGCGCGCAGCGCGATATTCAGCATGGGCTGCATGGATGTGTCACCTAAGGTTGTTAAAGAAAGCCGCGCATTCTATCAGAACTTTTCTTCAGGTGAAGGACGCTGTTCGCTTTCATAGCTTAACGGTAGGCTGTTCTGTAAGATTTGCCCCCCTTTCCTGTGTCCGAGAGCGCCTCCCTTGCTGCAGAACATTCGTGTCGTCCTGGTCAACACCAGCCACCCCGGCAACATCGGCGGGGCCGCGCGCGCCATGAAAAACATGGGTCTGTCGCGACTGGTGCTGGTCGATCCGCGGGTCTTCCCGCACCACGAGGCCGATGCCCGCGCCTCTGGTGCCGGTGACATCCTTGAAAACGCGCAAGTCGTCGCCACCTTGGAAGATGCTCTGGTCGGCTGCAATCTGGTGCTCGGCACCAGCGCCCGCGACCGGCGTATTCCCTGGCCGCTGCTGGATCCGCGCGAATGCGGCAACAAGGTGGTCGAGGAAGCCGGGCAGGGCGCCGAGATTGCTTTGGTGTTCGGCCGTGAAGATTCCGGCCTGACCAATGAAGAGCTGCAGCGATGTCATTTTCACGTACACATCCCTTCCGACCCGACGTTCAGTTCGCTGAACCTCGGGGCGGCGGTGCAGGTGTTGAGTTATGAAGTGCGCATGGCCTGGCTGGCCGCACAGGGTCAGCCGAGCAAGGTCGAGAAAGAAGAAGTGGCCTCGGTGAAAAGCGCCGAGCTGGCGACCATGGATGAGCTGGAGCGATTCTATGAGCACCTGGAGCAGACGCTGGTCGCCATCGAATTCCTCGATCCGGAAAAGCCACGGCACTTGATGGCGCGCCTGCGCCGGTTGTACGGACGCAGCTCGGTCAGCCGGGCGGAAATGAATATTTTGCGTGGCATCCTCACGGAAACCCAGAAAGCGGCCCGTGGCGAGCTTCTAAAGCGGAAGGATTGAATGATGTTTGAGCGTTTGCGTGAAGATATCCAGAGCGTATTCCATCGAGACCCGGCGGCACGTAACGCTTTTGAAGTGCTGACCTGCTACCCCGGCATGCATGCGATCTGGATTCATCGACTGGCCGGCATGCTCTGGCGCAACGAATTGAAGTGGCTGGCGCGGCTGGTGTCGAACTTCGGTCGCTGGCTGACCGGGATCGAGATTCATCCGGGCGCCAAGGTCGGTCGGCGTTTCTTCATCGACCACGGCATGGGCATCGTCATTGGTGAAACCGCCGAGATCGGCGACGACGTGACTATCTATCAGGGTGTGACCCTCGGCGGCACCAGCTGGAACAAAGGCAAGCGCCACCCGACGCTGGGTGATGGCGTGGTGGTCGGCGCTGGCGCCAAGGTGCTTGGCCCGTTCACTGTGGGTGCCGGCGCCAAAGTCGGTTCCAATGCTGTGGTCACCAAAGAAGTGCCGCCGGGCGCCACGGTGGTGGGGATTCCGGGGCGGATCATCGTCAAGACCGACGAAGAGCAGGACGCCAAGCGCAAAGCCATGGCGGAAAAGATCGGTTTCGACGCCTACGGTGTCAGCGAAGACATGCCCGACCCGGTGGCCCGCGCCATCGGCCAGTTGCTCGATCATCTGCAAGCAGTGGACGGGCGCCTGGAAGGCATGTGCGGCGCACTGAAGGATCTGGGCAGCAATTACTGTGCGAAAGATCTGCCTGAACTGCGTGAAGAAGACTTCGCTTGCGTCAAGGGCAAGGACGAATCGAAAGCCGGCTGAACCGCGGCGCTGCTTTTCGCGAGCAGGCTCGCTCCCACAAGAGCAATGCATTCCAATGTGGGAGCGAGCCTGCTCGCGAAGAACGATCACGCGGTTCCGCTGGCTGTCCGCAGCCCGTCTTTGCTATAGTGCGCGCGCTCTTTTGCGGGTAAACCCGACTAAAGCACTAGGTCTTATAGTTGACTTAAATGCTCGGGAATTGCATACTCCCGCCCATTCCGAACTCCGTGGTAACTGTCCATGCGACTGACTACAAAAGGCCGATACGCCGTGACCGCCATGCTTGACCTGGCGTTGCACGCGCAGCACGGGCCGGTGTCTCTGGCCGATATCTCCGAGCGCCAAGGCATCTCCCTGTCCTACCTCGAGCAGCTTTTTGCCAAGCTGCGCCGCAGCAACCTGGTTTCCAGCGTTCGCGGTCCGGGTGGTGGCTACCAGTTGTCCCGCGACATGCAGGGCATCCAGGTCGCCCAGGTGATCGATGCGGTGAACGAATCGGTCGATGCCACCAAGTGCCAGGGCCAGGGCGATTGCCATTCCGGTGATACCTGCCTGACCCATCATCTGTGGTGCGACTTGAGCCTGCAGATTCACGAATTTCTGAGCGGTATCAGCTTGGCCGACCTTGTCACTCGCCGTGAGGTACAAGAAGTGGCCCAGCGTCAGGACCAGCGCCGTTGCAGCAGCAAGGCGCCACGCCTGGACAAGATTGAAGCGTCCGCCGTCGAATGACAGCCGAAGAGCTACCCGCGGCACGCCAGCCCTGATTTAGGAGATAGTCCATGAAATTGCCGATTTACCTTGATTACTCTGCAACCACCCCGGTTGATCCGCGCGTTGCGCAGAAAATGAGTGAATGCCTGCTGGTCGACGGAAACTTCGGTAACCCGGCGTCCCGCTCCCACGTGTTCGGCTGGAAGGCTGAAGAGTCCGTCGAAAACGCCCGTCGTCAGGTGGCCGATCTGGTCAACGCCGACCCGCGCGAAATCGTCTGGACCTCCGGTGCCACCGAATCCGACAACCTGGCGATCAAGGGCGCGGCACATTTCTACGCCTCCAAGGGCAAGCACCTGATCACCAGCAAGATCGAGCACAAGGCAGTCCTCGACACCATGCGCCAGCTGGAGCGTGAAGGCTTCGAAGTCACCTACCTCGAGCCGACCGAAGACGGTCTGATCACCCCGGCAATGATTGACGCCGCACTGCGCGAAGACACCATTCTGGTGTCGGTGATGCACGTCAACAACGAAATCGGCACCATCAACGACATCGCTGCCATCGGCGAGATGCTGCGCGCCAAAGGCGTGCTGTTCCATGTCGACGCGGCTCAGTCCACCGGCAAGGTCGAAATCGATCTGCAGAAGCTGAAAGTCGACATGATGTCGTTCTCTGCTCACAAGACTTATGGCCCTAAAGGCATCGGCGCGCTGTACGTCAGCCGCAAGCCGCGTGTGCGCATCGAAGCGACCATGCACGGCGGCGGACACGAGCGCGGCATGCGTTCCGGCACCCTGGCGACCCACCAGATCGTCGGCATGGGCGAAGCGTTCCGCGTAGCCAAGGAAGACATGGCCGCTGAAAACGTGCGCATCAAAGCCTTGAGCGATCGCTTCTACAAGCAGGTCGAGCATCTGGAAGAGCTGTACGTCAACGGCAGCCTGACCGCCCGCGTTCCGCACAACCTGAACCTGAGCTTCAACTACGTTGAAGGCGAGTCGCTGATCATGGCGCTCAAGGATCTGGCGGTATCGTCCGGTTCGGCCTGTACCTCGGCGTCGCTGGAGCCTTCGTACGTACTGCGCGCCCTGGGCCGCAACGACGAACTGGCACACAGCTCGATCCGCTTTACCTTCGGCCGTTTCACCACCGAAGAAGAAATCGACTACGCCGCGCAGAAAGTCTGCGAGGCCGTTACCAAGCTGCGCGCTCTGTCGCCGCTGTGGGACATGTACAAAGACGGCGTCGATATCTCGAAAATCGAGTGGGCGGCACACTAACTATAGAAGCCGCCGGATACAGATCCTGTAGCGACGCGGCGGTTAACGCAGCGCAGTTGCAGGGTCTCAAGAGCGGCCCTGATGAGTGAGGATTGAGAATCATGGCTTACAGCGAAAAGGTCATCGACCACTACGAAAACCCGCGCAACGTCGGCAAGATGAACGCGGAAGATCCTGATGTCGGCACCGGCATGGTCGGCGCTCCGGCGTGCGGCGACGTGATGCGCCTGCAGATCAAGGTCAACGATCAGGGCGTTATCGAAGACGCCAAGTTCAAGACCTACGGTTGCGGTTCGGCAATCGCCTCCAGCTCCCTCGCTACCGAGTGGATGAAGGGCAAGACCCTGGATGAAGCCGAAACCATCAAGAACACTCAGCTGGCCGAAGAACTGGCCCTGCCGCCAGTGAAAATCCACTGCTCCGTGCTCGCTGAAGACGCTATCAAAGCGGCTGTTCGCGACTACAAGCAGAAGAAAGGCTTGATCTGAATTTCAAGATTCGGCGACGAGTAAGGAGTCAACGATGGCTATCAGCATGACAGAAGCGGCTGCTCGACACGTGCGGCGCTCCCTCGACGGGCGCGGCAAAGGTGAAGGGATTCGTCTGGGTGTTCGCACCACAGGCTGTTCCGGCCTTGCCTACGTGCTGGAGTTTGTCGACGAGGTAGTGGCGGAAGATCAGGTGTTCGAGAGTCACGGCGAAAAGGTGATCATCGACCCGAAAAGCCTGGCCTACCTGGACGGTACCGAGCTCGACTTCGTCAAGGAAGGGTTGAACGAAGGCTTCAAGTTCAACAACCCCAACGTGCGCGGTGAATGTGGCTGCGGCGAAAGCTTCAACATCTGAGGCTGGTCGTGGGTATTCCTTGTTATTTCGCTTTATTCGAGCTGCAACCGAGCTTCCGCCTGGATCTCGAGCAGTTGGCCACGCGTTACCGTGAGTTGGCGCGCGGCGTCCATCCTGACCGTTTTGCCGACGCCTCCGAACGCGAGCAGCGCTCGGCGCTCGAGCAATCGGCGCGGCTCAACGACGCCTACCAGACGCTCAAGAGCCCGGCCCAGCGCGCACGCTACCTGCTGAAAATCAGCGGGCATGAAGTGCCGATGGAAGTCACCGTCCACGATCCCGAGTTTCTTCTGCAGCAGATGCAATGGCGCGAAGAGCTCGAAGATCTGCAGGACAGCGCCGACCTCGACGGTGTCGCGGTATTCAAGCGTCGTTTGAAGGCGGCTCAGGAACAGCTCAACGAAAGCTTCGCAGCCTGTTGGGATGATGCAGCGCAACGTGAACAGGCCGAACGCCTGATGCGGCGCATGCAGTTCCTCGACAAGCTCACCTACGAAGTGCGCCAGCTGGAAGAGCGCCTCGACGATTAACCCAGTGCTGCCCTGATTGCACGCTGACAGACAGACAAGACCTGATCACCATGGCTCTACTGCAGATCGCCGAACCCGGCCAAAGTCCTCAACCGCACCAGCGCCGTCTGGCTGTGGGCATCGACTTGGGTACTACCAATTCGCTGGTCGCTGCGCTGCGCAGTGGTCTTTCCGAACCGCTGGCCGACGCCAACGGGCAGGTCATCCTGCCGTCCGCCGTGCGTTATCACGCCGACCGCGTCGAAGTCGGTGAGTCCGCCAAGCTGGCGGCATCCTCCGATCCTCTTAACACCGTGCTTTCGGTCAAGCGCTTGATGGGTCGTGGTCTGTCCGACGTCAAGCAATTGGGCGAGCAACTGCCGTACCGCTTTGTCGGCGGCGAATCGCACATGCCGTTCATCGACACCGTGCAAGGACCGAAAAGCCCGGTTGAAGTCTCCGCCGATATCCTCAAGGTCCTGCGTCAGCGCGCTGAAGCGACCTTGGGTGGCGAACTGGTTGGCGCGGTAATCACCGTTCCTGCCTACTTCGACGATGCGCAGCGTCAGGCCACCAAAGATGCGGCCAAACTCGCCGGTCTGAACGTGTTGCGTCTGCTCAATGAGCCGACCGCTGCTGCTGTGGCGTATGGTCTGGATCAACATGCTGAAGGCCTGGTTGCAATTTATGACCTTGGTGGCGGTACCTTCGATATTTCCATTCTGCGTCTGACTGGCGGCGTCTTTGAAGTTCTGGCCACTGGCGGCGACAGCGCGCTGGGCGGCGATGACTTCGATCATGCGATTGCCGGCTGGATCATCGAGAGTGCTGGCCTGTCCGCCGATCTCGACCCGGGCGCACAACGCAATCTGCTGCAAACCGCTTGCGCGGCCAAAGAGGCTTTGACCGATGCGGCCAGTGTGGAAGTGGCTTACGGCGACTGGAAAGCGCAACTGACCCGCGAAGCCTTCGATGCGCTGATCGAGCCAATGGTCGCGCGCAGTCTGAAAGCCTGCCGCCGCGCGGTTCGCGATTCCGGTATCGAGCTGGAAGACGTCCACGCCGTGGTCATGGTCGGCGGTTCGACCCGCGTGCCGCGCGTGCGTGAAGCCGTTGCCGAAGCCTTCGGTCGTCAGCCATTGACGGAAATCGACCCGGATCAAGTGGTTGCCATCGGGGCCGCGATCCAGGCCGACACCCTGGCTGGCAACAAGCGCGATGGCGGCGAACTGCTGCTGCTCGACGTGATTCCGCTGTCCCTGGGGCTGGAAACCATGGGCGGGCTGATGGAGAAGGTTATTCCGCGCAACACCACCATCCCCGTCGCGCGCGCTCAGGATTTCACCACGTATAAAGACGGCCAGTCGGCCATGGCGATCCACGTGTTGCAGGGTGAGCGCGAGCTGATCAGCGACTGCCGCTCTCTGGCTCGGTTCGAATTGCGCGGCATTCCGGCGATGGTGGCCGGTGCGGCGAAAATTCGCGTGACCTTCCAGGTCGACGCCGACGGTCTGCTCAGCGTGTCTGCCCGTGAATTGGGCTCGGGCGTTGAAGCGAGCATTCAGGTCAAGCCTTCCTATGGTCTGACCGATGGCGAAATCGCCAAGATGCTCAAGGATTCGTTCCAGCACGCCAATGACGACAAGGTCGCCCGCGTTCTGCGTGAGCAGCAAGTCGATGCCCAGCGCCTGCTCGAAGCGGTGCAGGGCGCGCTGGAGGCCGATGGCGAGCGTCTGCTCGACGCCGAAGAGCGCATGGTCATCGAACTGCAAATGCAGGAACTGGCCGAACTGATGAAAGGTACCGATGGCTACGCCATCGAGCAGCAGACCAAGCGTCTGTCGCAAGTGACCGATGCTTTTGCTGCCCGCCGCATGGATCTGACGGTGAAAGCCGCTCTGTCGGGACGCAACCTGAATGAAATCGAGGATATCTGATGCCGCAGGTCATTTTTCTGCCCCACGAGAAGTTCTGCCCTGAAGGCATGGTGGTCGAGGCTTCGCCCGGCACATCGATTCTCGAACTGGCCCACGAACACCATATCGAGATGGAAAGCGCGTGCGGCGGCGTCTGCGCCTGCACCACCTGCCACTGCATCATCCGCGAGGGTTTTGACTCGCTGGAAGAGGCTGACGAGCTGGAAGAGGATTTCCTTGATCGTGCCTGGGGCCTTGAGGCGCAATCGCGTCTGGCTTGCCAGGCCATCGTCGGTGAGGAAGACCTCACCGTCGAGATTCCGAAATATTCGCTTAACCATGCGGCGGAAGCGCCGCACTGACTGGTAAGACTGTCATGAGCTACGGTTGGAATGATGTTCAACGCATTGCAGAAGAGCTGGCCGAGGCCCACGAGGGGCTCGATCCATACTCTGTAGGTTTTGTCCGTCTGCAGCAGATGATCCTTGAGCTGCCTGACTTCGATGCTACTTCTGGCCGGGTCGGCGAGAGGGTGCTTGAAGTGGTTCAGGAGCTTTGGGCCGCAGAATTGGACTGATCGTCTCGCAGGTTAGGCAATACCCAAGAACCCGCGTATAATTCGCGGGTTTAATTTTTCGCAAATTACCGTTTCTGGAGTTACACCATGGCTGTTCAACGTACTTTCTCCATCATCAAGCCTGACGCCGTTGCTAAAAACGTGATCGGCAAGATCACCACTCGCTTCGAAGACGCTGGCCTGCGCGTTGTAGCTTCGAAACTGAAGCAACTGTCCAAAGCCGAAGCCGAAGGCTTCTACGCTGAGCACAGCGAGCGCGGTTTCTTCGGTGACCTGGTTGCTTTCATGACTTCCGGTCCGGTTGTCGTTCAGGTTCTGGAAGGTGAAAACGCTATCGCTCGCAACCGTGAGCTGATGGGCGCTACCAACCCTAAAGAAGCTGCTGCCGGCACCATCCGTGCTGACTTCGCTGAATCGATCGACGCCAACGCCGTTCACGGTTCGGACTCCGAAGCTGCTGCCGCTCGCGAAATCGCTTACTTCTTCGCAGCTACTGAAGTAACCACTCGCTAAGCATTGCTTGCAGAGTGAAGGTGAATCCATGACTACATCGACTGTTAAAACAAACCTGCTGGGTCTGACCCAGCCGGAAATGGAAAAATTCTTCGACTCAATCGGGGAGAAGCGTTTCCGTGCCGGTCAGGTAATGAAATGGATTCACCACTTTGGCGTTGATGATTTCGACGCCATGACGAACGTCAGCAAAGCCTTGCGCGACAAGCTCAAGGCCATTGCTGAAGTGCGTGGACCGGAAGTGGTCAGCGAGGACATCTCCAGCGACGGCACCCGTAAATGGGTGGTGCGCGTGGCGTCCGGCAGCTGCGTCGAGACCGTGTACATTCCCCAGGGCAAACGCGGCACCTTGTGCGTTTCGTCCCAGGCAGGCTGTGCCCTGGATTGCAGTTTCTGCTCCACCGGCAAGCAAGGCTTCAACAGCAACCTCACCGCCGCCGAAGTCATCGGTCAGGTGTGGATTGCCAACAAATCTTTCGGCAGCGTCCCGGCCACCGTCGACCGCGCCATCACCAACGTGGTGATGATGGGCATGGGCGAGCCGTTGCTGAACTTCGACAACGTCGTCGCCGCCATGCATCTGATGATGGATGACCTCGGCTACGGGATCTCCAAGCGCCGCGTGACCCTGTCCACCTCGGGTGTGGTGCCGATGATCGATGAGCTGGCCAAGCACATCGACGTATCCCTGGCGTTGTCCCTGCATGCACCGAATGACGCATTGCGTAACCAATTGGTGCCGATCAACAAGAAATATCCGCTTAAGATGCTGCTCGAGTCGTGCCAGCGCTACATGTCCGCCCTTGGCGAGAAACGTGTGCTGACCATCGAGTACACCTTGCTCAAGGACGTCAACGACAAGCTTGAGCACGCAGTGGAAATGATCGAGCTGCTTAAAGACATCCCGTGCAAGATCAACCTGATCCCATTCAACCCGTTCCCGCACTCCGGGTACGAGCGGCCGAGCAACAATGCCATCCGCCGCTTCCAGGATCAGTTGCATCAGGCCGGTTTCAACGTCACCGTGCGCACCACCCGTGGTGAAGACATCGACGCCGCATGTGGTCAATTGGTAGGGCAGGTGCTGGATCGCACCCGTCGCAGCGAACGTTACATCGCCGTGCGCGAGTTGAGCGCCGACAGCGATCTGGCACAGAACGCCGCGAACACTAACTAAGAGAGGATCTCTATGTCCCTGCGCTTTGCGCTGCTGTTGCTGTTGGCCAGCCTGTGCGCTGGCTGTGTCCTGTCGGGTGACTACAACCCGATGAAGACCAGCAAGGGCCGCGATGAAGCGCGGGCTGCCTACGTTCAGCTGGGGCTGGGCTATCTTCAGCAAGGCATGACCGAGCGCGCCAAGGTGCCACTGAAGAAAGCGCTGGAGCTGGACGGTTCAGACCCCGATGCCAATGCGGCCCTCGGTCTGGTGTTTCAGGCCGAGATGGAGCCGGCACTTGCCGACGAGCACTTTCGCAAGGCCTTGTCCTCACGTCCTGCCGATGCCCGCATCCTCAACAACTACGGCAGTTTTCTCTACGAAGAACAGCGCTACAAGGAAGCCTACGAGCGTTTTGAACAAGCGGCCGCCGATACCCTGTATCCTGAGCGCTCGCGGGTCTTCGAAAACCTCGGCATGACCGCCGCCAAGCTTGGTCAGCGTGATCTGGCGCAGCAACAGCTGGAAAAGGCGCTGCGCCTGAATCGCCAACAACCGCGCGCATTGCTGGAAATGGCTGAGTTGTCCTTCGAAGACAGGCATTATGTGCCCGCGCGTGACTATTACGACCGTTTCAGCCAGCTCACCGAACAAAATGCACGTAGTCTATTGCTCGGCGTTCGGCTGGCAAAAGTGTTTGAAGATCGCGACAAGACAGCCAGTTACGGTCTGCAATTAAAACGACTCTATCCCGGTACGCCGGAATATCAGCAATACCTGTCGGAGCAATGATGAAAGCGGCGCATCCCGAAGTTGTAGCAGCGAATCGCGTAAATCCCGGTGAGACCCTGCGCCAGGCCCGCGAAAGCAATGGCTGGTCGCTGGCCGAAGTGGCCCTCAAGCTCAACCTCACCGTGACGTCCCTGAGCAATCTTGAAGCCGGCGCTTTCGACAAGCTGCCGGGGCATACCTTCGCTCGCGGTTACATTCGCGCCTATGCCAAATTGCTCGGCATGGACCAGACCGTTCTGGTTCAGCAATTCGACCAGTCCACCGGTACCGATTCCCAGGGCAGCAACGTTCATGCCCTCGGTCGTATCGAAGAGCCGGTGCGCGTTTCCCACACCATTTTGCGCATCGTCAGCCTGTTGCTGCTGATCGCGGTCATCGGCGGCGGTTTCGTCTGGTGGCAGGATCAGACCTCGCAGCGCACCCGCGATCTGACCAGCCTGGCGCCGGAACACGTCGAAGTCGAAGGCGCGGACGGCACCACGCAGATCCACCCGATCGACGAGCCGGAAGATCAGGCTGTCGCCGAAAATCAGGCCGACAGTTCGACAACGCTGGCCTTGCCGCAGTCGGAAACCAGTGCTGAATCGACCGGCGCCGAATCTGCTGCCCCAGCGACCGAGCCAGCTGCCCCGGCAGTTGCGCCAAGCGCACCGGCACAGACGCCTGCGCCAGTGGTGGCGGCTCCGGCCACTCCAGCGCCGAATGTCCCAGCGACACCTGCCCCGACCGCGCCGGTTGCTCAAGCGCCAAGCGCTGAAGCAGCTGCGCCTGTTGCCGGCGAAGGCCAGGTGCAGTTGCAGTTCACCGGCGATTGCTGGGCACAGGTGACCGATGGCCGTGGCAAAGTGATTTTCAGCGGCCTGAAGCATAAAGGCGACAGCGTGAGTGTTTCCGGCAAGCCGCCGCTCGCCGTACGTCTGGGCGTTGCCCGCGCGGCACAGGTCAGCTACAACGGCCAACCGGTCGATATCGCTCCGTTCACCAGTGGCGAGACTGCTCGCCTGAAGTTGGGTCAATAAGTCATGCACGGCGAATCTCCAATCAAACGTCGCGAATCGCGCAAGATCTGGGTCGGCAACGTACCGGTGGGCGGCGACGCGCCGATCGCTGTGCAGAGCATGACCAACAGCGACACCAATGACGTCGCCGCGACCGTGGCGCAGATCAATCGTCTGGAAGCCGCCGGCGTCGACATCGTCCGCGTCTCGGTGCCGGACATGGACGCCGCCGAGGCGTTCGGCAAGATCAAGCAACTGGTCAAAGTGCCGTTGGTGGCTGACATCCACTTCGACTACAAAATCGCCTTGCGCGTGGCCGAGCTGGGTGTGGACTGCCTGCGCATCAACCCGGGCAACATCGGTCGCGAAGACCGCGTGCGTGCCGTGGTCGATGCTGCCCGCGATCGCGGCATTCCGATCCGCATCGGCGTCAACGCCGGTTCGCTGGAAAAAGACCTGCAGAAGAAATACGGCGAGCCGACCCCGGCCGCATTGGTCGAATCCGCGCTGCGCCACGTTGAACACCTCGAACGCCTGAATTTCCAGGACTTCAAGGTCAGCGTGAAGGCCTCCGATGTGTTCATGGCCGTCGAAGCCTACCGCCTGCTGGCGAAAGAAATCGTCCAGCCGCTGCACCTCGGCATCACTGAAGCTGGCGGTTTGCGCTCGGGCACGGTGAAATCCGCCGTGGGCCTAGGTATGCTGCTCGCCGAAGGGATTGGCGATACTATCCGCATCTCGCTGGCGGCCGACCCGGTCGAGGAAGTGAAGGTCGGTTACGACATTCTCAAGTCTTTGCATCTGCGTTCCCGTGGCATCAACTTCATCGCCTGCCCGAGCTGCTCGCGGCAGAACTTCGATGTGGTCAAGACCATGAACGAGCTGGAAGGGCGCCTTGAAGACCTGCTGGTGCCGCTGGATGTCGCGGTCATCGGTTGCGTGGTCAACGGCCCCGGCGAAGCCAAGGAAGCCCATATCGGCTTGACCGGCGGCACGCCAAACCTGATTTACATCGACGGCAAGCCGTCGCAGAAGCTGACGAATGACAATCTGGTGGACGAGCTGGAAAAGCTGATCCGCCAGAAAGCGGCCGAAAAGGTCGAAGCTGACGCTGCCGTTATCGCGCGCGGCTGATCGAACGAATTAAGGAAATTTTGTGAGCAAGTCTCTGCAAGCCATTCGTGGCATGAACGACATCCTGCCCGAACAGACCCCGCTGTGGCGTTATTTCGAAGGCTCTGTGGCGCGTCTGCTGGATAACTACGGTTACAAGCAGATCCGCATGCCGATCGTCGAGTTCACCGAGCTGTTCAAGCGCTCGATCGGCGAAGTCACCGATATCGTCGAAAAAGAGATGTACACCTTCGAAGACCGCAACGGTGATTCCCTGACCCTGCGTCCGGAAGGTACTGCGGCGTGCGTGCGTGCCGTGCTTGAGCACGGCATCACCGGCGGTGGTCAGGTGCAGAAACTCTGGTACATCGGCCCGATGTTCCGCCACGAGCGTCCGCAAAAAGGCCGTTATCGCCAGTTCCACCAGATCGGTCTGGAAGTGTTCAACCTCGACGGTCCGGACATCGACGCCGAACTGATCATCATGACCTGGCGCCTGTGGGGCGAGCTGGGCATTCGTGATGCGGTCAAGCTCGAACTCAACAGCCTTGGCACCAGCGAATCCCGTGGTCGCTATCGTGAAGCGCTGGTCGAGTACCTCTCGGCGCACCACGACAAGCTCGATGAAGACAGCCAGCGTCGTCTGAAAACCAACCCGCTGCGCGTGCTCGACACGAAAAATGCCGACACTCAAGCGGTGTTGGTTGATGCGCCGAAAATGGCCGACTACCTCGACGACGAGTCCCGCGCTCACTTCGAAGGCCTGAAGGCGCGTCTGGATGCCGTCGGCATTCCTTACGTGCTCAACCCGAAACTGGTGCGTGGCCTCGATTACTACAGCAAAACCGTTTTCGAATGGGTCACCGACAAGCTCGGCGCCCAGGGCACCGTGTGCGCGGGCGGCCGTTACGACGGTCTGGTCGAGCAGATGGGCGGCAAGCCAACCCCGGGCGTCGGTTTCGCCATGGGCATCGAGCGTCTGGTGTTGATGCTCGAAACCCTTGAGCAGATTCCGCAGGAAATTTCCCGTCAGGTCGACGTCTACCTCTGCGCCTTCGGTGAAGAGGCCGAGCTGGCCGGTCTGGCCCTGGCCGAACGGGTTCGCGATGAACTTCCAAACCTGCGCCTGCAAGTCAATGCCGGCGCCGGCAGCTTCAAAAGCCAGTTCAAGAAGGCCGACAAGAGCGGTGCGCTGTACGCATTGATCCTCGGTGACGACGAAATGGCCCAGCAAGTGGTAGGTTTCAAACCCCTGCGTGGCCAGGGCGAACAACAAAGCATTGCCTGGGATGCGCTTGCCGCTCACCTGGCCACCTGCGTCGTGCAGGGTTGAAGCTGTCTTAACAGCCGATTTAGCGATTAAGGAGTATTGGGGTGTCGAGTACCGAAGACGAACAGTTGGCGGATTTGAAGGACTGGTGGACACGCAACGGCAAACCTCTGGTCACCGGCGGCCTGTTGGCGCTGGTCATCGTGTTCGGCTGGCAGGCCTATCACAAGTACCAGAGCAACCAGTCGCAAGGCGCCTCGGTGCTCTATCAGCAATTGCTGGAAACCACGCTGACGCCTGACGGCAAGCCTGATGCCGCCCGCGTTGCGGATCTGGCCGGCAAGCTCAACAGCGAGTACGGCGGTTCTGCCTATGCGCAATACGGCAGCCTGTTCGTCGCCAAAGTGGCGGTCGACAGCGGCAAGCTGGACGACGCGGCAACCGAACTCAAAGCCATCGTCGACAAACCGGCCAACCCGGCGCTGGGCGAAATCGCCCGTCAGCGTCTGGCGCAGGTGCTGGGCGCGCAGGACAAGGCCGAAGACGCCCTGAAACTGCTCGACGGCGATGCCGACAAAGCGTTCCTGGCCACTCGCGAAGAACTCAAGGGCGACCTGCTGGTGCGCTTGGGCCGTACCGATGACGCGAACAAGGCGTATCAAAAAGCCAAGGCGGCACTGTCGGATGAAGCGGCGGTCGGTGGCCTTCAAATCAAGCTCGACGACCTGGCCAAAGGGGATGCGTGACGTGATCCGTTGGAAGCATGCAGCATTGCTGGCTCTGGCCCTTCTGGCCGCGGGTTGCAGCAGCAACAGCAAGAAAGAATTGCCACCGGCCGAACTGACCGACTTCAAAGAAGAAGTCGTTCTGCAGAAGCAGTGGAGCCGCTCGATCGGTGACGGTCAGGGCGAAACCTACAACATGCTGGTGCCGGCGATCGACGGTGACACCATCTACGCCGCCGATGTGACTGGTGTGGTGATGGCGCTGGATCGCAGCAACGGCGACGTGAAGTGGGACCAGGATCTGGAACTGCCTGTCTCCGGCGCCGTCGGCGTGGGTTACGGTCTGGTACTGATCGGTACGCTGCGTGGCGAAGTCGTCGCTCTGGACACCAGCAACGGTGAAGAGAAGTGGCGTGCCCGCGTCAACAGTGAAGTGCTCGCGCCGCCGGCCAACAATGGCGACGTGGTCGTCGTGCAGACCCAGGACGATCGTTTGATCGGTCTGGACGCTGCCACCGGCAACCAGCGCTGGGTGTATGACAGCACCCCGGCGGTCCTGACCCTGCGTGGCACCAGTGCTCCGCTGGTGACCAACCGTCTGGCCGTAGCTGGCCTGTCGACCGGTAAAGTGGTCGCGCTGGACATCTCCAACGGCGTGCCGGTGTGGGAACAACGCATCGCCATTCCACAAGGTCGTTCGGAGCTGGAGCGCGTCGTCGACATCGACGGCGGTCTGCTGCTGTCGGGCGGCACGCTGTACGTGGCCAGCTATCAGGGTCGCGTTGCGGCACTGGACCTGGAAAGCGGTCGTCAACTGTGGCAGCGCGATGCGTCGAGCTACGCCGGTATCGCTCAGGGTTTCGGCAGCGTCTACGTGAGCCTGTCCTCGGGCACCGTTGAAGGCGTCGACGAGCGTTCCACCACCGCACTGTGGAGCAACGACTCGCTGGCTCGCCGTCAACTGTCGGCACCGGAAGTGTTCTCCAGCTACGTAGCTGTGGGTGACCTGGAAGGTTATCTGCATCTGCTGAGTCAGGTCGACGGTCGTTTCGTCGGCCGTGAGCGCATCGACAGCGACGGCCTGCGTGCCCGTCCGCTGGTGGTGGGCGACACGATTTATGTGTATGGCAACAGCGGCAAACTGGAAGCCCTGACTATCAAGTAACAACTATGCTTGGGGTTCATCCCCAAGCGGCCCTGCATCAGCAGGGTTTGCAGCGCCCCCGGGTGTTGCCCCGAGCACCAGCCGCTGCCTCGCAGCGGCTTTTGTATTTTCTGAAATAACGAAGTGGAGAGCCGCATGGTTCCCGTAATCGCCCTGGTGGGCCGACCGAACGTCGGCAAGTCCACCTTGTTCAACCGCCTGACCAGGACTCGTGACGCCATCGTCGGCGACCTGTCCGGTCTGACCCGTGATCGCCAGTACGGTGAGGCCAAGTGGCAAGGGCGTTCCTACATTCTGATCGACACCGGCGGTATCTCCGGTGACGAACATGGTATGGACGAAAAAATGGCCGAGCAGTCGCTGCTGGCCATCGAAGAAGCCGATGTGGTGCTGTTTCTGGTAGATGCCAAGGCCGGTTTTACCGCTGCCGACCAGATGATCGCCGAGCATTTGCGCAAACGTAACAAGCGTTCCCACGTGGTTGCCAACAAGGTCGACAACATCGACCCGGAAATGGCCCGTGCCGAATTCGCCCCGCTGGGCATGGGCCACGCGATCCCGATCGCCGGCGCCCACGGCCGTGGCATCACGCAATTGCTGGAAGCCGCCCTGAGCGAATTCCCGCGCGATGATGACGAGCCGGCTGAAGGCGAAGAGGAAGAAGTCGTTGCCGAAGGCGAGGAAGCCAAGCGCATTCCTGGTCCGAGCGAAAAAGACGGGATCAAGATCGCCATCATCGGCCGTCCGAACGTCGGCAAGTCGACCCTGGTCAACCGCATGCTCGGTGAAGACCGGGTCATCGTGTATGACCAGCCGGGCACCACCCGCGACAGCATCTACATTCCGTTCGAGCGCAATGAAGAGAAGTACACGCTGATCGACACCGCCGGTGTGCGCAAGCGCGGCAAGATCCACGAAGAAGTCGAAAAGTTCTCCGTGGTCAAAACCCTGCAGGCGATCAAAGACGCCAACGTGGTGATCTTCGTGATGGACGCCCGCGAGGGTGTGGTCGATCACGACCTGAACCTGCTGGGCTTCGCGATCGAATCCGGTCGTGCGCTGGTCATCGCGATCAACAAGTGGGATGGCATGACGCCGAGCGAGCGCGACTTTGTGAAAGTCGAGCTGCAACGTCGTCTGTTCTTCGTCGACTACGCCGACATTCACTTCATCTCGGCGTTGCACGGCACGGGCGTGGGCAACCTCTACGCTTCGGTGCAGAACTCGTTCAAGTCCGCTGTTACCCGCTGGCCGACCAACCGTCTGACCCAGATTCTCGAAGATGCGGTGGGCGAGCACGCGCCGCCGATGGTCAACAACCGCCGGATCAAGCTGCGTTACGCTCACCTCGGTGGTGCGAACCCGCCGCTCATCGTGATCCACGGTAACCAGATCGAGAAAGTGCCGAAGTCGTACGTGCGCTATCTGGAGAACACTTACCGTCGTGTACTCAAGCTGGTCGGTACGCCGATCCGCATCGAGTTCAAGGGCGGCGAGAACCCGTACGAAGGCAACAAGAACACGCTGACCGACCGCCAGGTCAACAAGAAGCGTCGCTTGATGTCGCACAACAAGAAAGCCAGCAAGAAGCGCCGCGACAAGAAGTGATCCGAGGCCCTGCACAATTTTGTGTGGGGCTTTTGTGGCGAGGGGATTTATCCCCGATGGGCTGCGCAGCAGCCCCAAAACCTGTGTCTGCGGTGTATCAGTCAAACCGCATTCAACGGGTTTGCGACTGCTTCGCAGCCGGAACGGGGATAAATCCCCTCGCCACAGGATTGGGTTTGTTCAATGAGAGAAGGGCGCCGTTTGGCGGCCTTTTTTTATGGGCGCCGGATGGGCTATCCTCGGGCTCTCCCGCGCCGTCGTCAGAGCCGGGTGTTGAGCAGAGAACCCCCGATGATCACCAGCAAGCTGCCGAATGTCGGCATCACTATTTTCACGCAGATGTCTCAGCTCGCGGCGCAGACCGGCGCGATCAACCTGTCCCAGGGTTTCCCGGATTTCGACGGCCCGCAGTCGTTGCGTGATGCGGTCGGGCGGCATATCGCCAGTGGCCATAACCAGTATTCGCCGATGACCGGTTTGCCGGCGTTGCGTCAGCAGATCGCGGCCAAGATCGCGCGCAGCTATGGCGTGACAGTCGATGCCGATCATGAAGTGACGGTAACGCCCGGTGCGACTCAGGCAATCTTCTGCGCGATTCAGGCAGTGATTCACAGCGGCGATGAAGTCATCGTGTTCGATCCGTGCTACGACAGCTACGCACCGGCGACAGAATTGGCGGGTGGTCGTTGCGTGCATGTGCAGCTGAATGCGAACGATTTCTCCATCGATTTCGATCAACTCGCAGCGGCCCTCAGTCCGCGGACGAAAATGATCGTCATCAACACCCCGCACAACCCCAGCGGCGCATTGATCAGCCGCGCCGAGCTCGATCAACTGGCGGCGTTGATCCGCGATCGCGACATCTATCTGATCAGCGACGAAGTCTACGAGCACTTGGTGTTCGACGGCGTGCCGCATGTCAGCGTGCTGGCCCATGAAGAGCTGTATCAGCGCGCCTTCGTGGTCAGCTCGTTCGGCAAGACGTACCACGTCACCGGCTGGAAAACCGGCTATGTCGTCGCCCCGCCAGCCCTGACAGCCGAACTGCGCAAGGTGCATCAGTACGTGAGCTTCTGTGGCGTCACACCGCTGCAATACGCGCTGGCCGATTACATGGCCGAGCACCCGGAACACGTTGAAGAGCTGCCGGGTTTCTATCAGGCCAAGCGCGATCTGTTCTGCGATCTGCTTGCGCCGTCGCGCTTCAGCTTTACCCGAGTCACCGGCACCTATTTCCAGTTGGTCGATTATTCGCAGATCCGTCCTGATCTGAACGATGTTGAGATGGCCATGTGGATGACTCGCGAGCACGGTGTCGCGAGCATTCCGGTGTCGGTGTTCTACCAGAATCCACCGCAAGGCCAGCGCCTGATACGCCTGTGCTTTGCCAAACGCGAGGAGACGCTGCGTGAAGCGGCGGCGAAACTATGCGTGATCTGAGTGCATTGCCAGACCTGACCCTGGCGCTGATCCAGACGAGCCTGGCCTGGCACGACCGCCAGGCCAACCTCGAGCATTTTGAGCTGCTGCTGGAGCAGGCCCGTGGCGCCGATCTGATTATCCTGCCGGAGATGTTCACCACCGGTTTTTCCATGGAGTCGGAAACCCTCGCCGAGGCGGAAAACGGCCCGACCAGCAAATGGCTGCGGACGCAGGCAGCGAAGTTCGATGCGGTCATCACTGGCAGCGTGATCATTCAGGCGGCTGACGGCAGCCATCGCAACCGCTTGCTGTGGGCGCGGCCGGACGGCGAAGTGCTGCATTACGACAAGCGTCACCTGTTTCGTATGGCCGGCGAGCACAACCATTACACGCCGGGCGAGCGTCAGGTGCAGTTCGAGCTCAAGGGCTGGCGGATTCGTCCGCTGATCTGCTACGACCTGCGTTTCCCGGTGTGGAGCCGCGACGCGCAGGACACCGATCTGCTGCTGTACACCGCGAACTGGCCGGGCGCACGGCGTCTGCACTGGAACCGCCTGCTGCCGGCACGAGCGATTGAAAATCTCTGCTACGTGGCAGCGGTAAATCGGGTGGGCAGCGATGGCAAAGGCTTCGCGTATACCGGCGACAGTCAGGTGCTGGATTTCCAGGGCGAGACGTTGCTGGCGGCGGGGGAGGCGGATGGCGTGTTCAAGGTGATTGTGGAAGCGGCGCCGTTGGCGGCGTATCGCGAGCGCTTTCCGGCGAACCTGGATGCCGACACTTTCGAGTTCACCTGATACTCCCAGCGCCTGTCAGGACGCCTTCGCGAGCAGGTTCGCTCCCACAGGGAAATGCATTCCAAATGTGGGAGCGAGCCTGCTCGCGAAGGGGCCATAAAAGTCAGCCAGAAACCTGAAGGCAAAAAAAGGCCCCGGAGCTCACACTCCGGGGCCTTTCGCATTTCAGCAGTCGGATTACGCCGCTTTCGCCTCTGGCTGGCTCAGCGAGCGGTTCAGCGCGCTGAACAGTGCCTTGAAACTCGCCGTGGTGATGTTTTCATCGATACCCACGCCGTGCACCGCACGTTCACCGTTCACCCGCAATTCGATATAGGCCGCCGCTTTGGCATTGGTGCCTGCGCCGATCGCGTGTTCGTTGTAGTCCATGATTTCCACCGGAATCGGCAGGCCGGCGACCAGCGCTTCCAGCGCGCCGTTGCCCTTGCCGCGCCAGTGCAGGTTGGTTTCGCCCTGACCTTTGCTGGCTACTTCGACTTCGACGGCGCTGTTGCCGTTCTCTTCCTGCAAACGATGGCTGACGAGCGCATACGGAGTGTTGGCCTGCAGGTATTCGCTGATCAACAGCGAGTGAATCTGCTTGGCCGTCATCTCCAGGCCCAGGCGATCGGTCTCACGCTGCACCACTTGGCTGAATTCGATCTGCATGCGCCGTGGCAGGCTGATGCCGTATTCCTGCTCCAGCAAGTAAGCGATGCCGCCCTTGCCCGACTGGCTGTTGACGCGGATCACCGCCTCGTAGCTGCGACCGATGTCGGCCGGGTCGATCGGCAGGTACGGCACTTCCCACAGGGTGTCCGGTTTCTGCTGGGCGAAGCCCTTGCGGATTGCGTCCTGGTGCGAGCCGGAGAATGCGGTGTGCACCAGGTCGCCAACATACGGGTGGCGCGGGTGCACTTGGATCTGGTTGCACTCTTCGACGACCTTGCGCACGCCGTCGATGTCGGAGAAGTCCAGCTCAGGGTCGACGCCCTGGGTGTACATGTTCAGCGCGACGGTGACGAGGTCGACGTTGCCGGTGCGCTCGCCGTTGCCGAACAGGCAGCCTTCGACGCGGTCGGCGCCGGCCATCAGGCCCAGCTCGGTGGCGGCCACGCCGGTGCCCCGGTCGTTGTGGGTGTGCAGGCTGATGATCACGCTGTCACGACGGTTGATGTTGCGACCAAACCATTCGATCTGGTCGGCGTAGACGTTCGGCGTCGCGCATTCAACCGTGGCCGGCAGGTTGAGGATCATCTTGTGCTCAGGCGTCGGGTTCCACACCTCGATCACGGCGTCGCAGACTTCCTTGGCGAATTCCAGCTCGGTAGCGCTGAAGGTTTCCGGCGAGTATTCGAAGGTCCATTCGGTTTCCGGCTGCATGGCTGCGTATTTGACGAACAGCTTGGCAGCGTTGACGGCGATGGCCTTGATACCGTCCTTGTCCTGGTTGAAGACGATGCGACGGAAAGAAGGCGAGGTGGCGTTGTACAGGTGAACGATGGCTTTCTTCGCCCCGCGCAGGGATTCGAAGGTGCGCTCGATCAGGTCTTCACGGCCCTGGGTCAGTACCTGAATGGTGGTGTCGTCCGGGATGTGGCCTTCTTCGATCAGCGTACGCACGAAGTCGAAGTCGGTTTGCGACGCGGCCGGGAACGACGCTTCGATCTCCTTCACGCCGACCTGCACCAGGGTTTTCCAGAAGCGCAGCTTCTTCGCCGCGTCCATTGGCTCGATCAGCGACTGGTTGCCGTCACGCAGGTCGGAGCTGCACCAGATCGGCGCGGCGTCGATGGTCTTCGACGGCCATGTGCGATCCGGCAGGTTGATGACGGGAAACGCGCGGTATTTCGAAGACGGGTCTTTGAGCATGCTCATCGGGAAATTCCTTGTTGTCTGGGCCGAAAAGAGGCGGCCTGCCGGTTGAACGAATGTTCTTGGAAAAGCGTGGGACGAGGCGCAGCGATTCAGCCTGGCAGTCGTGCGCTGACGAGGCACAGGCTGCGGTGCTGGCGAAGCTGAATGAGGGTGTGAGAGGTTTTCATGGCTTCAACCCTAACCGCGAGGGGAAAGGATGGCAAGCAGTCGAAAAAAATTGAGAGGAATATCCGGAATGCGGGATTTTGCAGGAATTTATTGCGCTTAAGGCGGTGGAAGTTGTTGATGTTTGCGTAAGGCTAGATTGGGGCGCAATTGAGTTTTTGGAGATTTATTGAGTATGGCAGTGTGTTATAGGGCGCCTTCGCGAGCAGACTCGCTCCCACAGGGGATCTTTGTTGTGAGTAAGATCCAGTGTGGGAGCGAGCCTGCTCGCGAAGAGGCCGGTCGCCTCAAAACATACTCAAGGTTGGAAGGCACCAATGAAAATCGCCGGATCCACCCGCGCATCATTCAGGCTGACGTTCCAGTGCATATGCGGCCCGGTTGCCCGGCCGGTCGCGCCGACCTTGCCCACCACCGCGCCGCGCGCCAGTTGCTGGCCGTTCTTCACGTCGATCTTCGACATGTGGCAGAACATGCTGATAAAGCCCTGGCCGTGGTCAACAAACACCGTGTTGCCGTTGAAGAAGTAATTGCCGATCAGAATCACCTTGCCCGCCGCCGGGGTCTTGATGGGCGTGCCCGCTGGCACTGCGAAATCGAGGCCGGCGTGAGGATTGCGCTCTTCGCCGTTGAAGAAACGACGCACACCGAACTTGCTCGACAGCGGCCCGTTGACCGGTTTGTCCAGCAGCAGATTGCTCGGCGTGTTCGGGCTGAAACTGCGGTAAGCCGCGATCTGTTCCGCCAGTTCGCCTTCAATGCGCTTGAGGTTGTCGGCGTTCGGATTGACCTGCTGTTTGTTCTTCAGGGTGATGTGCTGTTCCGGGTATTTCTTGCTGCCCACGGTAAACGGCAAGTTGCGCCCGCCACTGCTGATCTGCTGCGCGCCAGGCTTGACCGTCAGCGGCACGCCGACGATCGCCAGCCAATTGTTCTGCTCTTTGACCACCAGCACCGGTTTGCCCTGATAAGTGGCTTTCGGCGCCTGCGCGGCAGTGCCCAGATTCACCACGGCGACGCCGCCCGGCACCGGTTTGTTCAGCAGCCGAGTGATGTAGCTGTCGGCGTGGGCGTTGAAAGTCAGGCAGAGCAACAGCAGCGGAGCAAGAAAACGCGGCATGGATCAGTCCAGTAAAGAGAGGGTGACGGGCGTCAGGTGATTGTCCTCGACGCGCACTTGCAGTTCGCCTTCGCCGAGTTTGGCTTTCAGGCGCTGGCCGGTGTGGGTCTGCGCAGCGTTGTGGATCGCGTGGCCACGCTCGTCGAGCAGAATGCTGTAACCCCGGCCGAGAGTCGCCAACGGGCTGACCACGTGCAGCGTCTGCATCTGACTGTGCAATTGCTGCCGACGCTGTTTCAGAGCATCGCGCATGGCTCGGGGCAGACGCTCGGCGAGGCTGTCGAGGCGCTGACGAAGCATCGCCAATTGGCGTCCCGGATGTTGCCCGGCGAGACGGGTTTCCAGACGGATCAGGCGTTCTCGACGCGTATTGAGGCTGCGCTCGAATGCGCGGCGCATGCGCATGTCCAGATCATCGAGACGCTGCGCCTGCTGGCGCAGACGTTCGCCGGGATGCCGCAGCCGTCGCGCCATGCCTTCGAGACGCAGGCGATCACGCATCAAGCGGTCACGCATGCGCATCACCAGACGCCGGTGCAGGCTCTCGACCTGACGGATCAGATGGCTGGAATCCGGAGCGAGCAGTTCGGCGGCGGCCGAGGGCGTCGGTGCGCGGACGTCGGCGACAAAATCGCTGATCGAAACATCGGTTTCATGGCCGACGGCGCTGACTATCGGTGTGACACAGGCATCGACCGCGCGCGCCACGGCTTCTTCGTTGAAACACCAGAGGTCTTCCAGCGAGCCGCCGCCACGGGCGAGGATTAGCGCGTCAAAGCCACGGGCATCGGCCATTTTCAGCGCGCGGACAATCTGCGCGGTGGCCTCGCGGCCCTGTACAGCGGTTGGAATCAGAGTCAGTTGCACTTGTGGCGCACGGCGGCGGAATACGCTGATGATGTCGCGAATCACCGCGCCGGTCGGCGAGCTGATGATGCCGATGCGCTGTGGATGGGCGGGCAGCGGCACTTTGCGTTCGGCACTGAACAGGCCTTCGGCGCTGAGCTTTTCCTTCAGCGCATCGAAGGCCAGACGCAGCGCGCCGTCACCGGCCGGCTCCACGGTGTCGAGGATCAGCTGATAGTCGCCACGGCCTTCGAACAGCGAAACCTTGCCGCGCACCTTGACCGCCAGACCATCCTTCAACGCCTGACGTACGCGCGCGGCGTTCTGCCGGAACAGCGCGCAACGCACCTGCGCGCCGCTGTCCTTGAGGGTGAAGTAGACGTGGCCGGACGCCGGGCGCGCGAGGTTGGAGATTTCGCCCTCGACCCAGATGTTGCTGAACACGTCTTCAAGCAACACCCGCGCGCGGCCGTTGAGCTGGCTGACGGTCAGGACTTCACGGTCCAGGCCAAGTCTTGCAAAGGGATCTTTAATCATGGGGCGCAGTTTAAAGGCATTTGCCCGCCAATCACCATGACGCCGCACAAAACCCTGTGGGAGCGAGCCTGCTCGCGAAAGCATTGTGTCAGCGGACAACAACGGGAATGACACTCCGCCTTCGCGAGCAGGCTCGCTCCCACATGGGATCAATTTGATATCTGGTCGTGCTGCCCGCTACTGGCTACAGTCAGCGCGGTCTTATAAAGGATGCGGACGATGAGCGTGATGGAGCTGTTGGGGGCGTGGTCGTGGGGCGCTGGCGGTTGGGCGGTCATCGGGTTGGCCATTGCCCTGGCCTACATCGTCTTCGGCATCGCCGGTTTCGGCACGGCGCTGGTCGCGGGGCCGATGCTGATTCTGTTCATGCCGCTATCGAAAATCGTGCCGCTGCTGGTGCTGCTGGATTTCGTCGCGGCATTCGGTAATCTGCTGCCCTCGCGGCGCGACGTCGCCAAGCCGGAATTGCTCAGGCTGCTGCCGTGCATGGCGATCGGCTGCACGTTGGGGGTGATCTTCCTGCTGAATCTGAAATCCGATCTGTTGCTGCTGTTGATGGGGCTGTTTATCAGTGCCTATGCGGTTTACAGCCTGTGGGTCAAAGCGCGCCCGGCGCAGTTGTCAGCGGCGTGGGCGGTGCCGATGGGCACGGTGGGTGGGTTGTTCGGCGCGTTGTTTGGCAGTGGCGGCTTTCTTTACGCGATCTATCTGAACAGCCGCCTGCCCAAGGAAGCGGCGCGGGCCACGCAAAGCGCGTTGATCAGTTGCAGCACCGTGGTGCGCTTGAGTCTGTTTGTCATCGCCGGTGTGTATGCCGAGCTACCCTTGTTGATGCTGGCGCTGTGTCTGTTGCCGGCGATGGCGCTGGGCTTGTGGATCGGGCGGCGGCTGACCATGAGATTGTCGCGCGAGGCGTTTGTGCGGCTGGTGACTTGGCTGGTGCTGGCCAGCGGGATCGCGTTGATGGTGCGCTATTTCAGCACTTGACCGGATTTCTTCAGGGATTAAGCTGCCGGCCGCAGTTCCTTGTGGGAGCGAGCCTGCTCGCGAATGCGGTGGGTCAGCAACAAAAATGCAGCCTGACACTGCGCTTTCGCGAGCAGGCTCGCTCCCACATTGGAAATCTTAAATACTGGCAGCAGGCTCCACCATGAACTCGCAAAGCATCATCGTCCCGAAAATCTCCACCCTGCCGGTGCACGAGCCCCGGGCGCGGGCGATCGTGCGCTGGCTGGTGCGCAAGAACATCATCGAAGAACAATTGACCACCTGCGGCCGCACCGGCAACCGTATGGCCCACGCCATCGCTGATGGTGCTCGCGCCGTGGTGCTGCACCCGCAAGCGCTGCCGTTCGGCGAGCCGGTCAATGGCCTGGAGATCGTCACCAAACGCTGCATCTACACCCCGGCCAAGGGCTTTCTCGAGGAGGCGGGTTGCGCCGAATGTCGCCGCGAAGTGGGTGAGGCGCTGTTCGAGAGTCTTGAAGACTGGTTTCCAGGCCGCACCGACAATTTCACCTGCCCCGAATGCGGACATGAGGACGACATCAACGGCTTCCTGTTTCTGCAGGAATGCGCGTTTTCCAACCTCGGCTTCATTTTCAACAATTGGCTGGAGGCGGGGTTCAAGCAGAGCTTTATCGACGAGTTCGCCGATTGGCTCGATCAACCTGTCTCTTGGGTCAAGGTGGAGCTGTAGGGCCGGGCTTTTCCATCTATCAATTAGGCTGAGTTTTACATTGAACAGCAGGGGGTGTCTGACTATAATGGCGCGCTTCCATTTTCCCGCTCGGGAGCCCCCGCGATGCTGCGTATCAGCCAAGAAGCTCTGACATTCGACGACATTCTCCTAGTGCCCGGTTATTCCGAGGTACTTCCCAACGAAGTCAGTCTCAAGACCCGTCTTACCCGTGGCATCGAACTGAATATTCCTCTGGTTTCTGCCGCCATGGACACCGTTACTGAAGCCCGTCTGGCAATCGCCATGGCTCAGGAAGGTGGCATCGGCATTATCCACAAGAACATGACCATCGAGCAGCAAGCTGCCGAAGTGCGCAAGGTCAAGAAGTTCGAAGCCGGTGTGGTCAAGGATCCCATCACCATCGAGGCCGATGCCACGGTGCGTGATCTGTTCGAACTGACCCGTCTGCACAATATCTCCGGCGTTCCGGTCCTGCACGATGGCGACCTGGTCGGCATCGTCACCTCCCGCGACGTACGTTTCGAAAACCGTCTGGAAGCCACTGTCCGCGAAGTGATGACGCCTAAAGAGCGTCTGGTCACGGTCAAGGAAGGCGCCGACAAGAACGACGTCCGTGAACTGCTGCACAAGCACCGCATCGAGCGCGTGCTGATCGTCGACGACAAATTCGCCCTCAAAGGCATGATGACCGTCAACGACATCGAAAAAGCCAAGGCCTACCCGCTGGCCAGCAAGGACGATCAAGGTCGTCTGCGCGTTGGCGCTGCGGTCGGCACCGGTAAAGACACCGGTGATCGCGTGACTGCACTGGTCAATGCCGGCGTGGACGTGGTGGTGGTCGACACCGCACACGGTCACTCCAAAGGCGTGATCGACCGCGTACGCTGGGTCAAAGAGAACTTCCCTGAAGTGCAGGTGATCGGCGGCAACATCGCCACCGGCGCTGCCGCCAAGGCCCTGGCCGAAGCGGGCGCCGACGCAGTCAAGGTCGGTATCGGCCCTGGCTCGATCTGCACCACCCGTATCGTCGCTGGTGTCGGCGTACCGCAAATCAGTGCCATCGCCAACGTCGCCGCTGCCCTTGAAGGCACTGGCGTACCGTTGATCGCCGACGGCGGTATCCGTTTCTCCGGTGACCTGTCCAAGGCCATCGTGGCCGGTGCGTCCTGCGTGATGATGGGCTCGATGTTCGCCGGTACCGAAGAGGCCCCGGGCGAGATCGAACTGTTCCAGGGCCGTTCGTACAAGGCTTATCGCGGCATGGGTTCGCTGGGCGCCATGTCCCAGGCTCAGGGCTCGTCCGACCGTTACTTCCAGGACTCCTCGGCAGGCGCCGAGAAACTGGTCCCGGAAGGCATCGAAGGCCGTGTGCCGTACAAAGGCACCCTGAGCGCGATCATTCACCAGTTGATGGGCGGTCTGCGTTCTTCGATGGGTTACACCGGCAGCGCCAACATCGAAGAAATGCGTACCAAGCCCGAGTTCGTGCGGATCACCGGTGCCGGCATGGCCGAGTCCCACGTTCACGACGTGCAGATCACCAAGGAAGCGCCGAACTACCGCGTAGGTTGAGGCTTCCAGCAAAACGTTAAATCACCGGGGCTGTTCATTCAGCCCCGAGTTGTTTCTGATTCACTACATGAGAATGAGTCATGGCCCTCGACATTCACGCTCACCGCATCCTGATCCTCGACTTCGGTTCGCAATACACCCAGCTGATTGCCCGCCGCGTGCGCGAGATCGGCGTGTACTGCGAACTGCACCCGTTCGACATGGACGAAGATGCGATCCGCGAATTCGCCCCTAAAGGCGTCATCCTCGCCGGCGGCCCCGAGTCCGTACACGAAGCCAACAGCCCGCGCTGCCCGCAGGCGGTGTTCGACCTGGGCGTCCCGGTGTTCGGCATCTGCTACGGCATGCAGACCATGGCCGAGCAACTGGGCGGCAAGGTTGAAGGTTCCGAACTGCGTGAGTTCGGTTACGCCCGCGTTGACGTGGTCGGCAAGAGCCGCCTGCTCGACGGCATCGAAGACCACATCGATGCCGACGGCCTGTTCGGCCTCGACGTGTGGATGAGCCACGGTGACAAAGTCACAAAGATGCCGGAAGACTTCCACATCCTCGCCAGCACCCCGAGCTGCCCGATCGCCGGTATGTTCAACGACGACCGCGCTTACTATGGCGTGCAGTTCCACCCGGAAGTGACCCACACCAAGCAGGGCGGGCGCATCCTCTCGCGCTTCGTCCTCGACATCTGCGGTTGTGAAGCCCTGTGGACGCCGTCGAAGATCGCTGAAGACGCCATCGCCAACATCCGCGCCCAGGTCGGCACCGACAACGTGCTGCTGGGTCTGTCCGGCGGCGTTGACTCCTCGGTGGTTGCCGCGCTGTTGCACAAGGCCATCGGCGATCAGCTGACCTGCGTCTTCGTCGACAACGGCTTGCTGCGTCTGCACGAAGGCGAGCAAGTGATGGCCATGTTCGCCGAGAACATGGGCGTCAAGGTGATCCGCGCCAACGCTGAGGAGCAGTTCCTCAACAACCTGGCCGGCGAAGCCGACCCGGAAAAGAAGCGCAAGATCATCGGCCGTACCTTCATCGACGTGTTCGATGCCGAATCCTGCAAGCTGGACAACATCAAGTACCTGGCTCAGGGCACCATCTACCCGGACGTGATCGAGTCGGCTGGCGCGAAAAGCGGCAAGGCCCACGTGATCAAGTCGCACCACAACGTGGGCGGCCTGCCGGAAGAGATGAACCTGAAACTGGTCGAGCCACTGCGCGAACTGTTCAAGGACGAAGTCCGTCGTCTGGGTCTGGAATTGGGCCTGCCGTACGACATGGTCTACCGTCACCCGTTCCCAGGCCCGGGCCTGGGTGTGCGCATCCTCGGTGAAGTGAAAAAGGAATACGCCGACCTGCTGCGTCGCGCCGACCACATCTTCATCGAAGAACTGCGCAAGGCCGATTGGTATCACAAGGTCAGCCAGGCGTTCGTAGTGTTCCAGCCTGTCAAATCGGTCGGCGTGGTCGGCGACGGCCGTCGTTACGCCTGGGTCGTTGCCCTGCGTGCCGTAGAAACCATCGACTTCATGACCGCACGTTGGGCGCACCTGCCTTACGAACTGCTGGAAACTGTCAGCGGCCGCATCATCAATGAAATCGAAGGCATTTCGCGCGTCACTTACGACGTGTCGAGCAAGCCGCCGGCGACGATTGAGTGGGAATGATCCTGCTGCGGTTCGAATAACGAAAAACCCTTGGCGTGAAGCCAAGGGTTTTTTCGTTTCAGGGCCCTGAAAACAGGTCAGGCGGGTAAACGACTTTGCAGGGTCATGCCGAGCTCGATCAGGCGCTCGGCTACTGCGGCGATGTCGCGGAAGACCATGCCGGAGATGCGACGCATCGACTGGTCCCAGATATAAAACCGGCCATCTGCGGTGCAATGCACCCTTGTTTGCACGATGTTGCTGGCGCTGTTGCGCCGCACGAGTGTGTATGTGCTTGGTTCTGTTTTCCGTATCACGAACATGCCATTGCGAGGCAGAAGCTTTTCCAGCGTTGCATCATTCCATGGCGGCACGGGGGCCTTGACCTGCAATCGCAGGTCAGCGAACAGAGGGTCGAAGGCGCTGTTTGTCGTCGCCCCGTTGTAAAACGGGCCGCGAGCGACTTCCACTCCCGGGTCGATCCTGAGGTCGGCCACCTCGTCGGGCCAGACTTCTTCGATGCGCAAACCGATGCCGCCCCGAAGTTCGCTTATGCCTGCCAGATCTCTGAAGGTATTGGTATTCGTGGCATCGACCAGAGCCACCCACTTGCCGGGTCTGTTGAGCAGCTTGTCACGCTCCATGATCTGCGTTGCGAGGCGCGCCTTGATCATCTGCTCTTCGATCGACGTGAGCGGGACTTTCAGCGTGCAGGTTTCTGCTGCATCCAGCCCATGAACCCGGACGCCATTGGCTTGGGCAGCCCGGATCAATTCGAGCATGTTGAACCGGTTCTCAGAGTCAGTGCCCAGGCTGGACAAATAGGTACTGAGGTCTTCTGACATGTCCCCCGACAGGTAGAAATGGTTGAGGTCATCCTGGGCGAAATCACTCAGCAATCCACGCACGTAGAGGGTTTTGATATGCCGCGCGAACGTTGGCATGTTCTCGATCATGAAGCGCGTGCTGGCGATGCGATCGAGGGTTTCACCGACGGCCAGTCCATCGGTATTGGCAAAGATGAGATCAATCAACTCATCGATCTCCATCTGCGGACTGACGGGCGGAATGACCGGGCGCTGGGGCAGGTTGATCCATTTCAACTCCCGGTAGAATGCTTCGGCGTCGTTCAGCAGAGCCGTGCGTTGTTCGCCGAAATGGGCCACGTAGCGGTCGGTAGCCAGCAGATAGCGGCGTCCGGCGCTTGTGGTCTCGGCAGAAGGGTTGGGCAAGTTCATTGCCCATCTTCTCATTCCGGGTATTTCCGTCTCTGAGATACCTTTGAGCTTCGTAGCCGGGCGTAGCGGACACGGAACGCCTGGAAGCGGTTCGACGCGTGGCAGGTCCACCGACGGTGTTGCCTCGGTTGAGCTCACATCAGTCTCCGGCAAACATGCCTTGCCCACGCATTGACCGCCTCCGCGCAGCCGCAGCGCTGGCATGCGCTCCCACTTGCCGGCGCTTCCCAGGCGGACCGGCAACGAATAAGCGAACTGATTGGGACGCTCGGGATTGATGATTGCCCAGTTGCCACCGTCGTGCGAGTCGGCGAAGTAGCGCACGTAATAGGCGGCGCCATCCATTTCGATGGCATGACCGGGTTCTTTGTCGAGGCGGTAGATGCCTTCGTATTTCCCCGGCGTCGCCTCTACAGCGTGTTGCGCAAGTAACTCGTTGCATCGATAGCTGGCCGGTACTTGCGCAAAAGTCGAACCTTGCCGCGGAGCAGGCGTAATCAATGGCTCAGTGACATCGACGAATGCCGTTTCGCCGGGGATTTCGTTTGCCAACTCGCTGGCAGTTTCATTGGACGACGTGACGGGCGGGGGATCCAGAGGCGGCAATGACCGCGAGTCAGCCGAAGTAAGTTCGATCAGCCCGCGCATCTCTTCAGCCTCGGCATACTCAACCTGTGGCCCAACTTCCAACTGCGCGCCAGTGCCAATCAGGAACGGAACATTGAATACGGTTTCGATAGCGCTGAGCACCGCACCGATAACCCCGGCTCTACGCTCGGTCGCCGTAATGCCGTTGATCGCCTGATCGATGTTCAGCCCCGTGTTGACGACGCCCGCCCCAATCAACGGCAAAGCTGCAGGCCAGCCCACGGCCGCCATCGGGCCGAACACTTTCAGCCCGGCGCTCAGATAGCCGGTCCAGAGTTTCTTGCGCAGGTCACTGTTGGACGTGAGCACCAGATGCGCCTCGGCAACCATGCCCGTGCGGGTCGACTCGCTTAACCACGTGAAGGCGTCACCGCTGATCGCAACGTTGCTGCGGTTGATCATTCGATGATCGCTGTGGCCCCAGGTGCTCACCAAACGGTTCATCAGATCAGTGAGGTTCTCGGTGATGTGATTGCTGTCAGCCAGCGAGAAGTGCTTGAGAAACAAAGAGCGTTTCTGCTCTGAATTCATCTGCTCAAGCAGCCACCAGTGCAGATCCGCGGCAGTGTCCATCAGCCGAAAGGCCTGGGCCTGTCCCGGCAGGTAAAGGGTCTGCCGGCCACTGTCTTCGACCAGACGCAGCACGTTGGTGGCAACGTGACCGTCCAGATCCAGCGTGCGCACTTGCGCGCCGACCGGGTACGTCGATCGGAGCATTTGCAGGGTTACCGGCCAGCTTACGGGGCCGATCAGCGAGGTGACGATGCGTTGAAAATCATTGCCGTCAACGTCCCCCTGTTGCAGCGCCTGCACCGCCTGACTGAGGAAGTTGCACTTGGCCAGGGCGCGGAAATCGTCCGACGAGGTTTGCCAGAATTTGGTCAATTGACCGCTGTAACGCGTGCTGAAATCAACGGCCCAGAATGCCTTCAGCACATCGCTGCCAAGCAGTCGCACTTCGTTGCTCTGATTGAAATTCTCCGCGCCCGGGCCATCCGAGTAGAAGCCGCAGTAAAGGCCCAGCAAATCTGCGTTGTCTTGGTCGGTGGCGCGAAATCGATGGACGACCAGTTGCGTGAGGGTGAGCGTTTCATAAGGCTTTTCCAGCAAGTGCTCCCAACCGGTAAAGGTCAGCGTGCTGCTTTGCGCCGTTTTGAAACGATGGAAATAAACCTGGTCGGGATCAAGGCCAGATAGGCCCTTGGCGGTCAGCAGTTCGATCGCGACTAGCCGGGCCTCATCCAGCAGGCTTGGGCAGTTCTGCACAATGGTAGTGGCGATGGCTTTGAGGGCGGTTTTGTCCGCTGCGTTTGGCAGCAGACGACGTTCGGCAGTGGTCATTCGGGTGTTCATCCTTGAGACACAAAGGCAGAAGATGGCCCATGCGCTCAAGGGGAGGGTGTTAGCCGGTTATCGCGTGTTGTCCTTTTGAAAGTGAGCCAATGCCTTCGCAGATATCAAAGATATTCAGACCGAATAAGATCCGTATCGAACGGAGTCAGCCCTTGTTCAGGTGCGAACACCCTCTGCGCCTGCTCTGCAGAGGCCACTCGTTCGCCTCGTGCTCGCACGTGTAAATCGAAAAGCGTGTGCAGGTCCGGCCTTGGTGTATGCACCAGGGCGCGCAGCATCAACGAAACTCCGCTGAGGTTGTTGTCGACGTTGTTCCAGCGGGGCGATGAAGTCAGCCCCAGATCGGCCCAGATCATGCGACGTTCCACCAGGTCCATCACGAATGGCAGGCAGATACTCGTGTCGGAGGCGATATCGATGCGGTCGACTACGGTGCGCGGCTCGAACACTTCGCCAGATGCCGTATCGGCGCGGGCCATCCAGCCCGCGAAGCATTCAGGAAGGTCACAATATGGCTGCCAGGTAAATGAGTTGAGGGACGTGACGACATAGCGGACGCCCTTTTTGACGAGAGCATCAAGGTCGAGGTCGATGAACTCGGAAGCGCCATTAGGCGCGTCGACGATGTCGCCGCTGTGGTAACCGCCATAACCTTTGAGGTTGTAATAGGCGACCGCTTCCTTGAAGACGAAGTCGCTGTCGAAGAAGGCGGCGGACAAGTCGATGTCCGTGCGGTCACGACCGTTCTTCCACCACAGGAATAGGCGAATGAATCGCGTATCGGGCATTGGCAAGCGACTGCCGCGTACAAGTGTTCGCAGTGACTTCGCTGCGGCGCGCTGTGCCAATGGCACCCGGTATTCGCGCAATGCCGGATCGACAAAGCAGCGGCCCAGCGGTGGCAGCGACGCGAAACGTGCGATCAGGGCGTTCTCGCAAATCTGTGCGGCACGTGCCAATACCTGCGGTGCGATCGACTCTCGACGATCAGCAGTGCCGAAGACTTTCGCCAGCGCTCCTTTAGGTGTGAACGCTCGCAAGGGCAGGGGGCGCGGGGCATTTACCTGGGCCAGTAATTGCAGCAGCACAGGTGAGGACACTTGCGCCGCGACAGCCGCAAAGGCGTCGAGCACCGCGTCCGGTTCTGTGGCACGCCGTAACATCACGTCCAGACGGCGCGCGAATTCTCCGGGACGATCCTGCAGCACCGACGTAAGCGCGGCGATCTGGCGTTGGGCAAGCATGGTTTCGACACGCGACCCGAACGAGGCCGGCGGATCATTGCGTCGCGCTGCGGTGATGGCCGCAAATGCTCGCGGATACTTCTCAGCGTAATCGCCTGGATGCAGGACTTCGGCCAGACGTTTCCAGCGTTCGGCCTGGCGCATCACATCCTCGGTAGCGTTGGGCATGCGGTCGAGCAGGCGCAACAGCTTGCGACGCATCGAACGTTTCATTTTGCTAAAGCGCGTCAACGCTGTCGCCAGCGACACGTCTCCACCATGCAGTGCGATCGCCACGCGCAGCACGTCCGTCGCCGTTTCGACATTTTGCTCAAGGAAAGCCTCAACCTGTGCATCGTCGCCGATATGCAGGATTAGCGCGCCGCCAACGAGCGCGCGAATCTCGCGAAACGGAACGGTCTCGGGCAGTAGACGGAACACATCGCTTTTGTACGTTCGGATAAACCAGCTGACATCCGCAGCTTCCTCTTCGGACAGCGAGGTGCGCGATGAGACCAGCGGCTCGAGCAATGCCTCGAACTCGCCGACACTTCCCGGTTCGATGACCCAATGGATGAAGTTGCCTTCAAGCATGGCTGGCCGAACCTGTTCGCTGGGTGGCAGGCGCCGAAGTGTGTGGTAGTGAATGACGGCGTTGAGATACAACTCCGCCTCTGTCGCTTCGAGGACTTGATTGGGGAAGTCAGGATAAAACGGTCGGTGATGTACATGAGCACCGCTGCGACGGCGCAGGACTCGAATGACTTCACGCAGCCAGTTCTTGAGTTCTACCGCAGAGAGCATGCCGATTCGCTCGATCAGCGGTTCAGAGAGTACATATCGAAACGCCGCGACTTCTTTGACCGCTGATGCGACCTGCGCGCGCGTGGCTCCGCCAGAGCCGGCAGGGACGTGAAGTTTTGTACGGCGCCGCAGGAACAGCTCCTGATTGATCATGATTTCTTCCTTGGTCGCCGTTTCCAGTGAGCTGATGCTCACCTGTGCAATCGATACGAAAACGCCTGCAATAAGCAGGCGCGGTGTGGAGAGCGGAACCCCTAGTTCATGGAGGATAGAAGGAAGGTGTTCCATAGCCACGGCGGCATACTACCGGAGGTCATCGCGGCTTGTCAGCCAATCACATATTTTGAAATGGGCTCGCCTGTTGGCGAACGTCAGCGCCGCGCCACATCCGAAAAATAGAACTTGTCCAGCGTATGCCGCGATTCGGTGTACTCGAACTGGCGGCCGTCCTGCAGGAAGGTCTGGTTGCTGACCACGATGACATGGCTCTGGCCGTCGAGGTCCAGATGGTGGTGGTCGTCCTTGCTGCACGGCACGGCTTCGATGGTGCGCTGGGCGTAGGCGATCTGCAGTTGCAGGGTCTGTTCGATGTGGGCGTAGATCGAATGTTCGGCGATGTCTGCAGACAGGTCGGGAATCACCTCGCTGACGAAGTGGTTGATGTCGAGGATGACGCGTTTGCCGTCGATGCGCCGCACCCGCTTGATCCGGGTGATCGGGCTGCCGGGCTCGGCATTGATATGTTCAAGCAGCGCACCTTCCAGCGGCACCTGACACATCTCGACCACTTCGGTGCTGACGTCGTTGCCCAGTCGCGGGTGGGTCTCCTGGAAACTGACGATGCCGCCGAGCTGGAATTCGATCGGGTTGGTCGCCAGCACGAACGCGCCTTTGCCGTGAATCTTCTGAGCGAAACCGCGTTCCTGCAACTGGTCGATGGCCTTGCGTACCGTGCCACGGCTGGCCTGATAGGTGTCCATCAGCTCGGTTTCGGAAGGCAGCCGGGCGCCGCGCTCCAGGCGCTGCGTGGTGATGCTGGCAAGCAAATCGCTGTAGATCTGGTTGTATTTGCTCATGGCTGGACTCTGTGCCGACGGTGCTCAAAACCCCGAACCTTAAGGGCAGGGTAGGGGTTTGTCCATGCGGACGAAGGAAAACATCTTAGGTCAGAGTAGGAAGAATCCGCATTTTTCTGATGTTCATCCACGGACGCAAACTCGTACAGACGAGTTGTTGCATTAACTCGTACAGACGAGTATTTTTCCTCTCGGCGTGCTGCCAATAACAACAATCCACGACGGAAGAACAAGCATGAGCCATGACTACCCGAACATCGCCAAGGAGCTGCTGGAAAGCCTCGGTGGCCGCGACAACATCGAGCAGGCGGCGCATTGCGTGACGCGTTTGCGCCTGGCGCTGAAGAACCCCGCGCTGGTGAATGTGGCCGCGCTCAATGGCGTCGATCTGGTCAAGGGTTCGTTCTTCACCGGCGGCTTGTATCAAGTGGTCATCGGCCCGGGTGATGTTGAAAAGGTTTATGCCGAACTGCGCCAGCAGACGGGCCTGGCGGCATCGACCATCGCCGACGTTAAACAGAAAAGCGCCGAGAAGATAAACGCCATGCAGCGGCTGGTGCGGGTGTTTTCCGATGTGTTCATGCCGATCCTGCCGGCGCTGATCATTGCCGGCCTGTTGATGGGCATCAACAACCTGCTCGGTGCCAAGGGCATGTTCATCGAGGGCCAGACCCTGCTGGATGCCTATCCCAACCTCGACGGGTTGTGGAGCCTGATCAATCTGATGGCCAACACCTCGTTCGTGTTCCTGCCTGCGCTGGTCGGCTGGTCGGCGGCCAAGCGTTTCGGCGGCAGCGAAATCCTCGGCATTGTCCTCGGTCTGATGCTGGTACACCCGGACCTGCTCAATGCCTGGAATTACGGCAAGGCCGTGGCCGGGCTGGACGGGCAGCAACTGCCGTACTTCGACATCCTCGGCCTGTTCCAGGTGGAAAAGGTCGGCTACCAGGGGCAGATCCTGCCGATCCTGCTGGCGGCGTACGTGATGAGCGTCATCGAAAAATGGTTGCGGGCGCGAGTGCCCAACGCCGTGCAGTTGCTGGTGGTGCCGATCACCACCATCGTTGTCACCGGCGTGCTGGCGCTGGCAATCATCGGCCCGGTGACCCGGCATATCGGCATCTACATCACCGAAGGGCTGGTGATGCTGTTCGATCTGGCGCCGTTGGTGGGCGGTCTGATTTTCGGTTTGCTGTATGCGCCGCTGGTAATCACCGGCATGCACCACATGTTCCTCGCCGTGGATCTGCAACTGATCTCCAGCCAGGGCGGCACCTTCATCTGGCCGATGATCGTCATGTCCAATCTGGCGCAGGGCAGTGCGGCCCTGGCGGTGTTCTGGATGACGCGCAATGCGCGGGACAAGAGCATGGCCTCGACCTCGGCGATTTCTGCGTATTTCGGCATCACCGAGCCGGCGATGTTCGGTGTCAACCTGCGCTACAAGTTTCCGTTCTACGCCGCGCTGGCCGGTTCGGCGCTGGGCTGCATGTTCCTCTCGCTGAACAAGATCCAGGCCTCGGCCATTGGCGTTGGTGGCCTGCCCGGTTTCATCTCGATCATTCCGCAGTTCATCCCGATGTTCGTCATCGGGATGCTGATCGCTATGCTCGTGCCGTTTGCCCTGACCTGCGTGCTGAGCATGAAGATCATCCGCCCGGGTTACCGGGTTGCCTGAAATTCAACTGTAGGAGCTGCCGGAGGCTGCGATCTTTTGATCTTGCCTTTCAAAATCGAAAGATCGCAGCCTCCGGCAGCTCCTACAGAGATCGTAAAATTCAAGAGGGAAATCCGCCATGCAAGACTGGCAACGTTCGGTGATCTACCAGATCTACCCGAAGAGCTTTCACAGCCATGCCGGCAACGCCACCGGCGATCTGCTCGGCATCGTCGCCAAGCTCGATTACCTGCAATGGCTGGGAGTCGATTACCTGTGGATCACGCCGTTCCTGCGCTCGCCGCAGCGCGACAACGGCTACGACATCAGCGACTACTACGCGGTCGATCCGAGCTACGGCAGCATGGCCGACTGTGAACTGCTGATCGCCGAAGCGGGCAAACGCGGGATCAAGCTGATGCTCGACATCGTGGTCAACCACACCTCGATCGAGCACGTCTGGTTCCAGCAGGCCCGCAGCAGCCTCGACAACCCTTACCGCGACTTCTATATCTGGCGCGACCAGCCGAACAACTGGGAATCCAAATTCGGCGGCTCGGCCTGGGAGTACGAAGCGCAGACCGGCCAGTATTATCTGCACCTGTTCGACCACACCCAGGCGGATCTCAATTGGGACAACCCCAAGGTCCGCGACGAAGTGTTCAAGATGATGCGCTTCTGGCGCGACAAGGGTGTGGGTGGTTTTCGTCTGGACGTGATCAACCTGATCTCGAAACCGGCGGACTTCCCCGAGGACGACAGCGATGGTCGGCGCTTCTACACCGACGGGCCGAACGTGCACACCTACTTGCAGCAGATGCACCGCGAAGTCTTCGAAGGGCATGAGCTGATCAATGTCGGAGAAATGTCTTCGACCCGCCTCGAACATTGCATTCGTTACTCCAACCCGCAGTCGAAAGAACTGTCGATGACCTTCAACTTTCATCACCTGAAGGTCGATTACCCGAATCTGCAGAAGTGGGTGCGCGCCGATTTCGATTTCCTCCAGCTCAAGCAGATTCTCTCCGACTGGCAGACCGGCATGCAGGCGGGTGGCGGCTGGAATGCGCTGTTCTGGTGTAACCACGATCAGCCACGCGTGGTCTCGCGGTTTGGCAATGACGGCGAGTACCGCGAGCTGTCGGCGAAGATGCTCGGCACTGCGCTGCACTTTCTGCAGGGCACGCCCTTCGTTTATCAGGGCGAAGAATTGGGAATGACCAATCCGGGGTTCGAGAGCATCGAGCAATACCGTGACGTCGAGACCCTGAATATCTTTCGCCTCAAGCGTGAAGCCGGGGCAAGCGACCTCGACAACATGGCGGCGATCATGCAGAAGTCCCGCGACAACGGGCGCACGCCGATGCACTGGCACGCCGGGCACAACGCCGGCTTCACTCGCAGCGACCCATGGATCGGCGTGCCGGCCAATGCCGCACAGATCAACGTCGCGCATCAACTGCACGACCCGGAATCGGTGCTGCATCACTATCGGCGCCTGATCGCTTTGCGCCGCACTGAAGCGTTGATCTCCGATGGCGTCTATCGCCAACTACTGCCGGAGCATCCACAGGTCTGGGCGTACCTGCGCGAGGGGACGGGAGAACGCTTGTTAGTGGTGAACAATTTCTATGGCACTGCCTGTGAGGTCGAGCTACCGGCGCTGATCGGCGAAGCCCAGGAGCAGCGCCTGCTGATCAGCAACTACCCGGACTGCCCGCAACGCACGAGTTTGCTGCAGTTGCGACCTTACGAATCCTTCGTGCTGCACCTGACCGACCCCTGATTTTTTAACTGAATAACAACCTTTGAAAAAACACGCAGAACGCTGCGCGGGGGATTTGTGCGCGCTGAATTCCTGCAACCACACAATAAAAACAACGGGTGGCATATATGAGAGCAACCATAAATTACAGCCTGGCAGTCGCGGGGATTTGTCTGGCAATGCCCACGTCCTCACAGGCGCTGGAGTTCGGCGGCTATCTGCGCAGCGGTGTCGGTACTTCGGTCAACAGCAGCAGCCAGTCGTGTTTCCAGTTGCCCGGCGCGCAGACCAAATATCGCCTCGGTAACGAGTGCGAGCAGTACGGTGAGCTCGAGCTGCGCCAGGATCTGTACACCCTCGACGACGGCTCGGTGCTGAGCGTCGACGGCATGGCATCGCTGTACAACCGCTACGACCGCAGCCTGACGTTCAAGGAAAACAACGGCTCGACTCGCCTGCCCCAGGCTTACGCGCAATGGTCGGCGATGCCCGCGCTCAACGGCGGCTCGCTGTGGGCCGGGCGGCGTTACTACAAACGTAACGACATCCATATTTCCGATTTCTATTACTGGAACCAGAGCGCCACCGGTGCAGGCATTGAAGACGTGTTGCTCGGTGGCCTGAAATACAGCTACGCCTTTTCGCGCAAGGACAACCTTTACCAAAAGGATTACATCAACCGCCACGACTTCAACGTCGGCGGTTTCAACAGTAACCCGGGCGGTGAACTTGAGTTCGGCCTCAGCTACATCGACAAGCCCGACAGCCGCGACGCCCACCGTGGCTGGGCGATTACCACTCAGCACGTGCAGCAGGACTTTCTCGGCGGCAAGAACAAACTGGCGCTGCAATACGGTGAAGGGCCGGGCACCGGATTGGGCTATACCGGTAACGTCAGGCTCGATGACCGCAACAAGAGTTATCGCATCGTCGAGTTCTTCGACTGGCAACTGACGCCACGTTTTGGCGGACAATTCCAGGCGGTGTATCAGAAAGACATTCGTCAGGGCGACGCCGACCAGAACTGGCTGTCACTCGGTGTGCGCCCGGCCTATGCACTGAGCGAGCAGTTCAAACTGGTGACCGAACTGGGTCACGATCAGGTCGAGGCGGCGGACGGCACGCGCAAGCTGAGCAAGTTCACCTTTGCACCGACCTGGTCACCAAAAGGCCCGGAATTCTGGGCGCGGCCCGAAGTACGTCTTTATTACACCTATGCCAGCTGGAACCAGGCAGCCAAGCGTGCCGCCAACCTGTTGGCCAAAGGTTCGGCGCTGTCCGACACCGGCGCCTTCGGCAACGCACGGCACGGGGCCAATGTCGGGCTGCAGGTTGAATACTGGTGGAAATAAGCAAAGCGGCTGCGACCGCTCATTCAATCAATACACGCTCAGGTGATGTCATGGCCACACCCCAACAATTGCAGCTGCTGGCTCCTTTATCCGGCGTGCTGATGGCGCTGGACCAGGTGCCCGACCCGGTGTTTGCCGGGCGGATCATCGGCGACGGTTTGTGCATCGACCCGACTTCGTCAACGCTCTGCGCACCGCTTGCAGGTGTGGTCAGCGACGTGCAGGCCAGCGGGCATGCGCTCACCATCACCAGTGATGCGGGTGTTCAGGTGTTGATGCATATCGGCCTGGACACGGTGAATCTCGCCGGCGAAGGATTCACCCGCCGCGTTGACGCGGGGCAGCGGGTCGAAGCGGGGCAGGCGCTGATCGACTTCGATGCTGACTACATTGCCCTGCACGCGCGCAGTTTGTTGACCTTGATGCTGGTGGTCAGCGGCGAGCCGTTCGATTCACTCGTTGGCTCAACCGGGTTGGTCGAGGTGGGCCAGCCAGTGCTTGACGTCGTGGTCGGCGCAGCCGCCGGCGAACATCCTGCGCCGGTGCCGGGCGACGCGGTGTTCTCGCAGCCGATCCATCTGCCCAATCCCAATGGCCTGCACGCGCGGCCGGCGGCAGTATTCGCCCAAGCGGCCAAAGCATTTTCAGCGACCATCCATCTGCACAAGCTGCAAGCTCAAGCCAACGGCAAATCCCTGGTGGCGATCATGGCGTTGCAAACGGCTCATGGCGACAGTGTGCAGGTCAGCGCCGAAGGCGAAGATGCCGTAGCCGCCGTCGATGCGCTGACACGCTTGCTGAGCGAAGGCTGTGGCGAAGCGGTCAAAGCGCCCGCGCCGGTCGAAGTCGATGCAGCAGAAATGCCGAACATCCTGCGCGGTGTCTGCGCCTCGCCCGGTTCGGCGTTGGGGCAAGTCATGCAGATTGTCGAAGCGTCGCTCATGGTCAACGAGTTCGGCGCCGAGCCGCCAGTTGAACTGGAGGCGTTGAGCCAAGCCCTGATCGAAGCCGACATGGCCCTGCAGCATCTACGCGACACCGCCAGCGGCCTAGCGCAGGCGGAGATCTTCAAGGCGCATCAGGAACTGCTGGCCGACCCGAGCCTGCTGGATCAGGCCCGGGCGCTGATCGACGCGGGCAACAGCGCGGCGTTTGCCTGGAAGACCAGCACCGACGCAACGGCGGCGATGTTTCGCTCGCTGGGCAATGCCTTGCTGGCCGAGCGCGCGGCGGATCTGGATGATGTCGGCCAGCGCGTGCTGAAGCTGATCCTCGGTGTTCACGAGCAAGCGCTGGAGTTGCCGGACGACACCATTCTGATCGCCGATCAGCTGACCCCGTCCCAGACCGCCGGACTCGATACGCGCAAGGTGCTTGGGTTTGCCACCGTCGGCGGTGGCGCCACCAGCCATGTCGCGATCCTCGCGCGAGCCTGCGGTTTACCGGCGATCTGCGGCATGCCGGCGCAAATGCTCGGGCTCGGCAACGGCACGCGGGTGCTGCTCGATGCCGATAAAGGCGAATTGCAGTTGCACCCGGACGCCGAGTCCATTGATCAATTGCGCACGCGGCATGAGCGCCAGCGCCAGCGTCATCAGCAGGAGCTGGCGCAGGCCAGCGAGGCGGCCTGCACCCGTGACGGTCAGCACATCGAAGTCACCGCCAACGTTGCCTCGCAGGGCGAAACCGCCCAGGCCATGGAGCTGGGCGCGAGTGGCGTGGGGCTGCTGCGTTCGGAATTTCTCTACCTGGGCCGTCAACAGGCGCCGAGCCATGACGAACAGGTGGCCACTTATAGCGCCATCGCGCGCACCATCGGGCCGGCACACAATCTGGTGGTGCGCACCCTCGATGTCGGTGGCGACAAGCCGCTGGCCTACGTGCCGATGGACAGCGAAACCAATCCCTTCCTTGGTTTGCGCGGCATTCGTCTGTGCCTTGAGCGACCGCAACTGTTGCGCGAGCAGTTCCGTGCAATCCTCGCCTGCTGTGAACTGACGCGTCTGCACATCATGTTGCCGATGGTCACGAATTTGGCCGAACTGCGTCTGGCGCGGCAGATTCTCGAGCAAGAAGCGCGGGTGCTGGGCCTGGCGCACCTGCCAAAGCTGGGAATCATGATCGAAGTGCCTGCCGCTGCGCTGATGGCCGATGTGCTGGCGCCGCACGTGGATTTTTTCTCCATCGGCACCAACGACCTCACCCAATACACCCTGGCCATGGACCGCGATCATCCGCGTCTGGCCAGTCAGGCGGACAGCTTTCATCCCTCGGTACTGCGCCTGATTGCCATGACGGTGAAGGCTGCGCATGCCCACGGCAAATGGGTCGGCGTCTGCGGCGCCATGGCGTCTGAACGCCTTGCCGTGCCGCTGCTGCTGGGGCTGGGTGTGGATGAGCTGTCAGTAAGTGTGCCGTTGATTCCGGCGATCAAGTCGGCGGTGCGCGAGGTGAATCTGGCCGACTGTCGAATCATCGCCGAACAGGTCTCGAACCTGGAAAGCGCCGCCGACGTGCGCGAAGCCTTGCAGCGGTTTCATGAGGCGAAAGTCGATGCCTCGCCGGTAATGGAGAATTGAACATGTTCGACAAATTGCAGCAGGCATTCTGGAAAGCACTGACACCGGATCTGGTCCCGGATGAGGTGAAAGCCGTCGCCGAACCGATTGCCGGCCTGAGCGCCGAGATTGTTGCGGCGCTGGGCGGTGTGGATAACCTCAAGTCGCAGCAACCGGTGGCGCTGACTCGGGTGCGCGTGGCGCTGCACGACGCGGCACGGGTCGACCGTCAGGCCCTGAGTGTGGCCGGTGTGGCGGGCGTCATGCCGCTTGAGGGCGGCGTGCTGCACCTGATTACCGGGCTGCGCGCATAAGGCCGACAAGACGTGCGGCCGCAGGTCGCCCTTACTGTTTCTCAACTGCGGGTGTATCGTATTCGCCTTTTGCAGGTCCCTCGGGGTCTGTCGCTGATACGTGAGGTAGTTGAGTTCATGTCCTTTACCCGTCGCCAAATCCTCGGTGGCCTGGCCGGTCTTGTTGTCGTTGGCGTGGGCGCGGGAGGCGCGTCGCGTTACTGGCTGGGCAAGATGGCCGACGCCGAGGCCGGCCACGACTATGAACTGATCGCCGCGCCGCTGGATGTCGAACTGGTGCCGGGCCACAAGACCGAGGCCTGGGCGTTCGGCCCGTCGGCGCCGGGCACCGAGTTGCGCGTGCGCCAGGGTGAATGGTTGCGGGTGCGCTTCATCAATCACCTGCCGGTGGCGACTACCATTCACTGGCACGGCATCCGTCTGCCGCTGGAAATGGACGGCGTGCCCTACGTATCGCAGTTGCCGGTGCTGCCGGGCGAATACTTCGACTATAAATTCCGCGTGCCGGACGCCGGCAGCTATTGGTATCACCCGCATGTCAGCAGCAGCGAAGAACTCGGACGTGGTCTGGTCGGGCCGCTGATCATCGAGGAACGCGAGCCGACCGGTTTCAAGTACGAGAAAACCCTGAGCCTGAAGAACTGGCATGTCGACGAGCAAGGCCAGTTCGTCGAGTTCAGCATCCCCCGCGAAGCGGCCCGTGGCGGTACCGCCGGGCGCTTGTCGACGATCAATGGTGTGCCGCTGCCGGTGATTGATCTGCCGGCCGGGCAGGTCACTCGGGTGCGTCTGCTTAATCTCGACAACACCCTGACCTATCGCATCAACATCCCCGGTGTCGAAGCGAAAATCTACGCGCTGGATGGCAACCCGGTCGAGCCGCGCCCGTTGGGCAAGGAATACTGGCTCGGCCCCGGCATGCGCATTTGCCTGGCGATCAAGGCGCCGGCGGCCGGTGAAGAGTTGTCGCTGCGCAACGGCCCGGTGCGTCTGGGTACGCTGCGTTCAGTCGCCAACACCGATGCGCCGACGGACTGGCCGAAGGCCCTGCCGGCCAACCCGGTGGCCGAGCCGGACCTGGCCAATGCCGAGAAACTCAACTTCAATTTCGAATGGGTCGGCTCGGTCTCGGTGAACACCGAAAACGGCAAACCGCCGAGCCTGTGGCAGATCAACGGCAAGGCCTGGGACATCACCGACAAGACCTGTGCTGACCGACCGATTGCCAGCCTGAAACTGGGCCAGAGCTATATTTTCGAATTGAAGAACATGACCCAGTACCAGCACCCGATCCACCTGCACGGCATGAGCTTCAAGGTGATCGCGTCGAACCGGCACAAAGTCGTGCCGTATTTCACCGACACCTATCTGCTGGGCAAGAACGAGCGTGCGCAAGTGGCGCTGGTGGCGGATAACCCGGGGGTGTGGATGTTCCACTGCCATGTCATCGACCACATGGAAACCGGCCTGATGGCCGCGATCGAGGTGAAGTGATGCGCCAGATCCGCCCGGCGGCGATCATCGACCGCAGCCGCGACCGCGACTTCATGCGCGAAGCCCTGACCCTCGCCGCACAGGGCGCCGCCCTCGGTGAGGTGCCGGTGGGCGCGGTGCTGGTGCAGGATGGCGTGATCATCGGTCGCGGCTTCAATTGCCCGATCAGCACCAGCGACCCGAGTGCCCACGCCGAAATGGTCGCGATCCGCGCCGCCGCGCAGGCCGTGGATAACTATCGGCTGCCGGGCAGCACGCTGTATGTGACGCTGGAGCCTTGCAGCATGTGCGCCGGGCTGATCGTGCATTCGCGGGTGGCGCGGGTGGTGTACGGCGCGCTGGAACCCAAGGCCGGGATTGTGCAGAGTCAGGGGCAGTTTTTTACCCAGGTTTTTTTGAATCACCGGGTGTTGTATGAGGGCGGTGTGCTGGCAGAAGAATGTGGTGCGGTGCTGACCGAGTTTTTCCGCGCCAGACGCACTAAAAACCCCTCACCCTAACCCTCTCCCAGAGGGAGAGGGGACCGACCGAGTTGAATGGACCAAGTCCGCCGACCTGAAATACCGAGTCGGACTCAAGTTTTGAAAAGCTCAACAATCAGCTCCCTCTCCCTGGGGAGAGGGCTGGGGTGAGGGGTAGGCCCACCGCGGTCATGGGAAAATACGCTTACTTCCTGGCGACGATAACTGCCCGCATCGGCGCCGGCAGCCCTTCAATGGTTTTGCTGTGATCCTCGGGATCAAGAAAATCGCTCAGCGACTGATACTTCATCCACTCGGTCCCGCGTTGTTCTTCCACCGTCGTGGTACTGACATCCACACAACGAATATCGCTGAATCCGGCTCTGCGCAGCCACAATTCCAGCGCCGGCACCGACGGCAAAAACCACACGTTGCGCATCTGCGCGTAGCGATCTTCCGGCACCAGCACCTGATGCTTGTCGCCTTCGACCACGAGGGTTTCCAGCACCAGTTCGCCGCCCTTGACCAGGCAATCCTTCAGCGCCAGCAAATGCTCGATCGGCGAGCGACGGTGATAGAACACGCCCATGGAAAATACTGTGTCGAAGCCTTCCAGATTCGGCGGCAGGTCTTCAAACGGGAACGGCAGGTGCCAGGCATTCGGCTCGGACAAGTAACGCTGCACCGCCTGGAACTGGCAGAAGAACAGCCAGTTCGGGTCGACCCCGATCACGCTGTCGGCGCCGGCGCCGAGCATGCGCCACATGTAGTAGCCGTTGCCGCAACCGACATCGAGGATGCGTTTGCCCTTCAGGTCGAGGTGCGGGGAGACCCGCGACCACTTCCAGTCCGAGCGCCATTCGGTGTCGACATGCACACCGAACAGATCGAACGGCCCTTTGCGCCACGGCGACAGGCCCATCAGCGCGGTGCGCATCTGCGCGCGGGTGTCGTCGTCGCAATCGGTGTCGAGTTTCAGGCCGTTGAGCAGGTCGACTTCGCTTGGCTGGATCTTCGGCAAGGCGTCCAGCGCACTTTGCCAGCGCTCCAGATCGCCGTGGCCTTTGTCCATTTTCTTGTCGAGTTGCGCTTGCAGCGTGTTGGCCCATTCGGCCAGCGGAGTACCGGCCAGACGCCGGGCGAGGGGGGACAGATCAATCATGGCAAGGCAATCAACGAGGCAAAGTTAAGACACTGGAACCACGGCACGACTTTCGAGAACCCGGCGGCCAGCAGGCGTTCGCGGTGTTCTCCGAGGCTGTCGGGCTTCATGACGTTTTCGATGGCGCTGCGCTTCTGGGCGATTTCCAGTTCGCTGTAGCCGTTGGCGCGTTTGAACGCTACGTGCAGATCGGTGAGCAGCGCATGCTCTTCGGCATCGTTGAAGCGCAGCTTCTCCGAGAGAATCAGCGCGCCGCCGGGCAACAACGATTGGCGAATGCGCGAGAGCAACGCGGTGCGCTGGGCCGGGGCAATGAATTGCAGAGTGAAGTTCAGCGCCACCACCGAGGCCGGTTGAAACTCCAGCGCGAGGATATCGCCCTCGATCACCTCGACCGGCAGCAGTTCCTGGAACATCGAATCCTGACCATTGAGATACTCGCGGCAACGCTCGACCATCGCCGCCGAGTTATCCACAGCAATAACCCGGCAGCCGTCGGTGCGCACATGGCGGCGCAGGGCTTGAGTCACTGCGCCGAGCGACGAGCCGAGGTCGTAGAGCACGCTGTTCGGCTGGGCGAATTGCGCCGCGAGCACGCCGAGGTTTTCGACGATGGTCGGGTAACCCGGCACCGAGCGCTTGATCATGTCCGGGAACACCCGCACCACGTCTTCATTGAAGGCGAAGTCAGGCACCTGGGCCAAAGGCTGGGCGAATAGGCGATCGGGTTCTTTGCTCACGGCGGCGTCCGGCGGTGTCGGTGGAAAAGGCCGGCATTTTAGCCAAAGTGGCGCGGGGATGCTTGGGTTGTCTGATAAAGCACCGAACCGGGTGTAATTCTCGCCGTCCGGGATATGGCTTTCGCGAGCAGGCTCGCTCCCACAGGGGGGGCGCGGTGATCTGTCGGAGCGAGCCTGCTCGCGAAGAAGCTGCAGTCAGTTCACCGAAATGGCGCAGTCGAAGGTCTCAACAGGCAGCACTTCCGGTGCCCACGGTTGTTGCGAGGTCAGGCGCAAACGCCCGGTGCCTGCTGCGAAGGCCTGGAAGCGCCAGGTCGAAACCCCCGCTGCGCCAACCACGCCGGCATCTTCCGGATTGCTGTAAACCTCGGGGCTGAGGGCGCGCAACACGCCGCCAGCTGAATCCTGAATCGCCCAGCGGTAGCCGGTGGTCGGGTTGCTTGGCAGGCTGATGATCAGGTTTTGCCCGACGTTGAGCCGCACGGGACATTCGCTTTGTTTTTCCACAGTCACGTTGTGTTTCGGTTGCGTGGCGCAGGCCGCCAGCAAGGAAAGGGCGAGGGGGAGAAACAGGCGAATGGGGGACATAAGGTCAGCAGCTCCGGCGGTTACGACGAACGGCGAGCATAACTGAAGATGGGACAAAGTGTGACGGTCAGGGAGTTCCGTGTTGGCAGCACTGAAGCCATCGCTGGCAAGCCAGCTCCCACAGGTTTCTCGGTTGACCACAAGATTTGTGGGCACATTGAACATTGTGGGAGCTGGCTTGCCAGCGATAGCGGTACATCAGGCACTACATGATTGTCAGAAGAGCACCTTCGCCACGTCCGCAAACCGCTTGGCAAAGTGCACGGTTATCCCTTCCTTCAGATAATCCGGCAACTCGTCGAAATTACCCCGGTTCGGCTCCGGCAGAATCAATTCGAAAATCTTCTGCCGGCGCGCTGCGATGACCTTTTCGCGCACGCCGCCGATCGGCAATACATGCCCGGTCAGGGTCAGTTCGCCAGTCATCGCCACGCCTTTTTTCGGCGGCTGATTACGTGCAAGCGAGAGCAGGGCGCTGGCCATGGTCACGCCAGCGCTCGGACCGTCCTTCGGCGTTGCGCCTTCCGGTACATGCAGGTGGACGAAGGCTTCGTCGAAGAACTTCGCATCACCACCGAATTGCTTGAGGTGCGAGCTGACGTAGCTGTAGGCGATCTCCGCCGATTCCTTCATCACATCGCCCAATTGCCCGGTGAGCTTGAAGCCCCGGTTGAGCGTATGAATCCGCGTGGCTTCGATCGGCAAGGTCGCGCCGCCCATGCTGGTCCAGGCCAGACCGGTAATCACGCCGGTGCCGGACAGCACTTGTTCGTTGCGGAACACCGGATGGCCCAGCGAGGCTTCGAGGTCTTTCGGCCCGAGTTTGATCACCGCTTTCGGATCGTCGATCAGCTTCATCACCGCTTTGCGCACCAGTTTGCCCATCTGCTTTTCCAGCTGGCGCACGCCGGCTTCGCGGGCATAGCCGTCGATCAGGGCTTTGAGCGCGGTGTCGCTGATGCTCAGGCTGCCTTTTGATACTCCAGCCTTTTCCAGCAGTTTCGGCCACAAGTGACGCTTGGCGATGGCGACTTTTTCTTCAGTGATGTAGCCGGACAGGCGAATCACTTCCATCCGGTCCAGCAGTGGGCCGGGAATTGAATCCAGGGTATTGGCGGTGCAGACGAACAGGACTTTCGACAAGTCCATGCGCAGGTCGAGGTAGTGGTCGAGAAATTCGACGTTCTGCTCAGGATCGAGAGTTTCCAGCAGCGCCGAGGCCGGGTCGCCCTGGTAGCTCTGGCCCATCTTGTCGATCTCGTCGAGCATGATCACCGGGTTCATCACTTCGACGTCTTTCAACGCCTGCACCAGTTTGCCCGGTTGGGCGCCGATGTAGGTGCGGCGGTGGCCCTTGATTTCGGCCTCGTCGCGCATGCCGCCGACGCTGAAGCGGTAGAACGGACGCCCGAGGGATTCGGCGATGGATTTGCCGACGCTGGTTTTACCCACGCCCGGTGGGCCGACCAGCAACACGATCGAGCCGCTGATCTCGCCTTTGTACGCACCGACGGCGAGGAATTCGAGGATGCGATCCTTGATGTCGTCCAGACCCGCATGGTGCTTGTCGAGGATTTTGCGTGCGTGCTTGAGGTCGAGTTTGTCCTCGCCGTACACGCCCCACGGCACCGATGTTGCCCAGTCCAGATAATTGCGCGTGACGGCGTATTCCGGCGAGCCGGTTTCGAGGATCGACAGTTTGTGGGTTTCTTCCTCGAGGCGCTTCTGCACTTGCGCCGGCAGGGTTTTGCCTTCGAGGCGCTGCTGGAACTGTTCGAGGTCGGCGCTGCGGTCGTCCTTGGTCAGGCCGAGTTCCTGCTGGATGACCTTGAGTTGCTCCTTGAGGAAGAACTCACGCTGATGCTCGCCGATCTTGCGGTTGACTTCGGCGGAAATTTCTTTCTGCAGGCGCGCGACTTCGACTTCCTTGCGCAGCATCGGCAGAACTTTTTCCATGCGCTTGAGCATCGGCACGCAGTCGAGCACTTCTTGCAGTTCGGGGCCGGTGGCGGAGGTCAGGGCGGCGGCGAAGTCGGTCAGCGGCGATGGGTCGTTGGGGCTGAAGCGGTTGAGGTAGTTCTTCAGCTCTTCGCTGTACAGCGGGTTGAGCGGCAACAATTCCTTGATCGCATTGATCAGCGCCATGCCATAGGCCTTGACCTCGTCGGTCGGCTCGGTGGGCTGGTGAGGGTATTCGACTTCGACCAGGTACGGCGGGCGGTGGTGTTTGAGCCAGGTCTTGATGCGCACACGGCTCAGGCCTTGGGCGACGAATTGCAGTTTGCCGTTTTCGCGGCTGGCGTGGTGCACCTTGACCAGCGTGCCGTATTCGGGGAGGGCGCCGGTGTCGAAGTGGCGCGGGTCTTCCTGGGGCGTGTCCATGAAGAACAGGGCCAGGGAGTGGTGTTCGGATTTGCTGACCAGTTCGAGGGTTTCGGCCCACGGTTCTTCGTTGACGATGACCGGCAGGACCTGGGCCGGGAAGAACGGACGGTTGTGGATCGGAATGATGTAGACCTTGTCCGGCAGGTTTTGCCCGGGCAGCGCCAGGCCGGTGCCGGAGGAGGTGTGTTCGATGTGGTCGGTTTCGTAATCGTCGTGGTTGTCCGGGCGATCTTGCTGGTCGGTCATGGGGCACCTGCGCAATGGGGTATGGGGTCTTAGATGGGGCAGGGGTGGGGTGGTTTCAATGGGGCGGGTGTGTTTCTGCTTGTGTGTTCAGGTTTGCAAAGTTTTTGACCTTGTTAGCCTTGGCGGCCTTTGGGCCGGTGGCAAGATCCTTCAGGTCGGCACGGATGCCTAGTGGAATCTAACAATGTCTGTGCATAACTAGCGAAAAACGCGAGTGTTGGTTAGCTTTAACTATTAAATGGAGTTTTGATGGATTCCGTTCGGCTTATTTCGAACTGGCCTTGAATCCCTGTAATTTCTGACAGTAGACAACTGACTCAATCGGCCGAAGATTGCGGTTCAATCTCGAACGACAGAGAGGTGTTCGAGAATTTACCAACGTCAAGGAATCGAACCATGAGTCATACCGATACGAAATACAGGGATTTCATCATTCGCGAATATTCTTCCGACACGCCGGGTTTGCGTTTCCAGGTGATCTACAGCGAAACGGATAAGAGTTTGTTGCTGGAAACCCGCAAGCATGCCGAGCAACTGATCATCGATCGATTGCAACGGATGGCAAATGGAGGAAAAGCCTTTTGATTCTGTCGGGTCACGCTGACGACAAGCGTTCGAAGGTTGCGATCTTTTGATTTTTTCTTGAAAGCACCGAATTGCCCAAGGCGAAGTGGACAGACTTCATTGATGCCATACACCTTGGTGCGAATGGAGCATGTTGGGCACGCCTCCATGCAAAAAGGCGCCACCCCTCACAGGGTGGCGCCTTCTTTTTTTACCGCCGCTACCGCTTATTCCGGCAGTTTGTACGCAATGATGTAGTCACCCATCTTGGTGCCCAGCGAGCCGTGACCGCCAACAACGAGCAGCACGTATTGCTTGCCGTCCTTGCCGGTGTAGGTCATCGGAGTCGCTTGGCCGCCTGCTGGCAGGCGCGATTTCCACAGTTCTTTACCGGTATTCACGTCATAGGCGCGCAGGTACTGGTCGAGGGTGCCGCTGAGGAAGCCGACGCCGCCGGCAGTGACCATCGAACCGCCCATGCTCGGTACGCCGAGGGTGAAGCCGATCGGGATTGGCGAGCTGTCGCGGCTGGTGCCGTTCTTGCGTTTCCACACGACTTTGCCGGTGGTCAGGTCGATACCGGCGACGTAGCCCCAGGCCGGGGCCTGGCACGGTACGCCGAGTGGCGACATGAACGGGTGCATGATCACCGCGTATGGCGCGCCAGTGTTTGGCTGCACGCCCGAGGTTTCGCTCTCGCGCTTGCTGCCGGCTTCGACTTGCTCGCGTGGCACCATTTTCGAGACGAAGGCCATGTAGTTCGGGCTGGTGAACAGCAGTTGGCGAACCGGGTCGACCGAGACGCCGCCCCAGTTGAACACGCCGACGTTACCCGGATAGATCAGGCTGCCCTGTTCCGATGGCGGGGTGTACTGACCTTCGTAACGCAGTTCCTTGAACTGGATGCGGCACAGCATCTGGTCGAACGGGCTGGCGCCCCACATGGCTTTTTCGGTCAGTTCCGGGGCCAGCAGGTTGAGGTCCGAACGGGCCTGGGTCGGTGCGGTGTGGTCGCCTTTCACGGCGCCCTGCGGAACCGGGATTTCCTTGATCGGAATGATCGGCGTGCCGTCACGACGGTCGAGGACGTACAGGCTGCCCTGTTTGGTCGGAGCGATCAGCGCAGGTTTCACGCCGTCAGCGGTTTTCATGTCGAGCAGGGTAGGCTGGCTGCCCACGTCCATGTCCCACAGGTCGTGGTGGGTGAACTGGTAGTTCCAGCGCACTTTACCGGTAGCCAGGTCCAACGCGACGAGGCCGGCGCTGAATTTCTCGGCGCCCGGGGTGCGGTTGCCGCCCCATTGGTCAGGGGTCTGGTTGCCCAGTGGCAGGTAGACCATGCCGAGTTTTTCATCGACGCTGGCCAGCGACCACATGTTCGCCGAGTTGCGGCTGTAGGTTTCGCCCGGGGCCAATGGCTCGGTGGCGTCCGGCTTGTCGCTGTCCCAGTTCCACACCAGGTGCCCATCGCGCACGTCGAAGGCGCGGATCACGCCCGATGGCTCGTTGGTCGACTCGTTGTCGGTGACGTGACCGCCCATGATCACCAGATCACGGGTAATCGCTGCTGGCGAGGTGGAGTAGTAGCCGCCGGCGGTGAACGGGCCGATGCCTTGGGTCAGGTCGACCACGCCGTTGGTGCCGAAGCCTTCGCAGATCTTGCCGGTGTCGGCGTTCAGTGCGATCAGGCGGGCATCGGCGGTTGGCAGGTACAGGCGACGCGGGCAGGCCTGAGCAACGGCCTGGCCGGCTTCAGAGATGACAGCGGAACCGGCATTTTCAGACTTGGCATAGGCGGCTTCGTCGTAGTACGACACGCCACGGCAGGTCATGTGGGCGAAGCCCTTGAAGCCGACCGGGCTCTTGATCTGTGGATCGAAGCGCCAGATTTCCTTGCCGGTGTCCGGGTCCAGTGCCAGCACTTTGCTGTGCGCGGTGCAGGCGTAGACCATGCCGTTGGCTTTGAGCGGGGTGTTTTCGTTGGTCAGCTCGACCGGGTCATCCGCAGTTGGCAGGTCGCCGGTCTGGATGCGCCAGGCTTCTTGCAGCTTGCCGACATTTTCCGGGGTGATCTGCTTGAGCGGCGAGTAGCGGTCACCGAACTCGGTGCGACCGTACGCTTGCCAGTCGCCATCCGGCATGGCCGGTGCGGTGCTGGTCATGTCGGCGGTGTCGCGGCCCAGTTCACCGAAGGTTTCGCCCGGGTGGGTGAAGAGGCTGGCCAGAGCGGTAACGCCGGCCAGGATCACAGCGACGGTCAGGCCGCCAGTGCCGATTTTCGCCGGGCCGTTGAGCAGCAGCGGACGACGGAACCACGGCAGCAGCATCACGAAACCGAGGACAAACCACAGCGCCAGACGCGGCACCAGTTGCCACCAGTCCAGACCGACTTCCCACAATGCCCAGACAGTGCTGGCAAACAGCACGATGGCGTACAGGCCCAGTGCCGCGCGGCGGCGCATCAGCAGCAGAATGCCGCTCAGCGCGATGCCGATACCGGCCAGCAGATAGTAAAGCGAGCCGCCGAGCATGCTCAGCTTGACTCCCCCGGCCAGCATGGCCAGGCCCATCAGTAGAAGCAGGATGCCGAGCAGGCCCGGTAGCAGACGGCCCCGACTCGAAGCACTTTCGGTGCTCATAGTGTGATTCTCCGTGACGTTTATGTAGTCCCGCGCTGTAGTCACTTTAGATGACGATCTGGCGCAGGCATGGTTCAGATAAAAACTTGTTCGGCTAACGAATTTCATGGATCCCTGTGGGAGCTGGCTTGCCAGCGATGGCGATTGCACATCCAACACTGAAATCGCCAGACAGATTGCTATCGCTGGCAAGCCAGCTACCACAGGGCCTTGTGGCGTTTTTTAGAACGACGACTGGATCTTGATCCCGCCGATCAGGGCGTCGTCGACGTCGTTCACGCCACCGGGATGGCGGATGTATTGCAGGTTGGGGCGCACGGTCAGCCAGTTGGTCACGTGCACGCCGTAATACAGCTCGGCGCTGTATTCGGTGTCCTGCGGTGGCAGGAACGCCGGATTGTCGTAGTCGTAGACGGCGTTGGCGCGGTTGCTCGCCTCGGCGTTCTTGCGATAGGCCGGGTTGACGTGGACGCGGGCCAGGGCGAAACCGATGTCATCTTTGGCGCGGGCGTCGAACGGGCCTTTGTAGGTCAGGCCGGCCTGCACGTAGTTGTCGATGGCGTTGGTTTTCTTGTCATGCATCGTCGCGTTGGCGAACAGGCTCAAACCACGGGAGTGGTCGCTAGCGATGCTGGTGACCTGCTGCTGAATGCCCAGCCATACGCCGTGCTTGCTCGAGGCACTGCGATAGGCTTCGCCGCTCAGCGCTGCCGGTTGGTCATTGCGGTCTTTATAGACGTCAGAGGCCTTGGCATTGCTGTAGTAGTAACCGGCGCGGTATTCGCCCGGCAGGCCGTTGAGCTTCGGCGTCCACACCAGTTCGACCGGCAGGATCGCGCCTTGCGTGCCGCTGCCGCTGAGTTTGAAGCCGTTGCCGCGATCGAGGTTCGACGGGTTCTGCTCGTAGGCGCCGACCTGCGCATACAGCTCGGGCGTCAGGTGATATTTGACCCGCAGCGCCCATTGGCTGACCGGCCAGTTGTACCAGATGCCGCCGACCCAGTTGCCGACCTGCGAGCCGCAGAAGGCCAGGTTCTGGAAGTCGCAAGGGAAGCTGTTGAAGTCTTCGCCTTCGCCGAAACGGCCGACCTTGATATCGAGCTTCTGATCGAAGAATTTCTGCTGATACCACATCTGCGTCAGGCGAGTGGTCTGGCCACGACCCCAGACTTCCTGGGCGGAAGTGAATCCGCCAACGCGCGGGTCGTTGATGCGGTCGTTGCTGATGTTGTTGCCACTGCGCTTGGTGATGGTCAGCTGAAATTCAGCGTCGTTCCAACCGAGGATCTTTTGCAGATCCAGATGGGTGCCGAGGCCGAACTGGTCGCTGTAGCGGGCAGTGCGGTCGTGGTCATAGCCGCCGTGCAGGTTGCTGCCCATTTCGCCGGTGTAATCGAGTTTGAAGTCGTAGCCTTTTTCCGCAAGTTCCGTGCGCGTGCCGTTCCAGTCACCAAGCATGTACGGTGATTCACTGTCGAAGGCCGGCGCCGCGTGGGCGCAAGTGGCAAGGCCGAGGGCGGTGCAGCCGCCAAGGGTGCGCAGGGCAGAGATAGCGCTGTCTCGGGAGAAGGAAAAGTCAGGCATGAAGAAGTCTTTTTTTGATGTTTTCAGGTGCAGGCCGAACGCTTCAGATTGTCGCAGGCAGTGAAGCGTTTCAGCGGAAGGGCGGCAGGATAATGATCTGTAACAAATTGAGAAAGCGCTTTTGCAGACATGCAGCGTTTCGGATTCGGTAACAGTGCGGCAAACGGGCGCATTGTGAGTCGGGCCACAGCCTGCGATCTTCCCGGGTTGGCCTACATTTGCAGGAAGGCCTTCCACCTGCTCTGCCCCTCGGCTAAGGTGCGCGGCTTCTGCATATCACTTCGCCCAAAGGCCCGGCATGAACGAACAAACCCCCGATCCGCTGCACGGCGTGACCCTTGAACAGATCCTCAATGCACTGGTGACTCACTACGAGTGGTCGGGGCTGGCCGAGCGTATCGACATCCGTTGCTTCAAGAGCGATCCGAGCATCAAGTCGAGCCTGACCTTCCTGCGTAAAACCCCGTGGGCGCGGGAAAAGGTCGAGCGCCTGTACGTTAAGCTGATGCGCACCAAGCGACCGCTCTGAGATGGACAGCGCGAGGCGCCGACGCCTGATCACCGGCCTGGCCGTGTTGGGCTGGGCCGGATTGACGATTCAGCTGTACCTCATCTTCTTCGCACGATTGAGCATCGGCGCCAGCCTGCTGGGCGGGCTGGTGAGTTTTTTCAGCTACTTCACCATATTGACCAACACCTTGGTGGCGACGGTGTTGACCTGCGCGGTCACCGAGCGCGAATCCGCCGCACGGCGCTGGTTTCTGCAACCGTGGGTCAGCAGTGGAATCGCGGTGAGTATCGCCGTCGTCGGTCTGGCCTACAGCATTCTGTTACGGCATTTGTGGCACCCCGAAGGCTGGCAGTTTGTTGCCGATGAGTTGCTCCACGACGTCATGCCATTGCTGTTTCTCGGCTATTGGTGGCGCTGCGTCCCCAAAGGCACGTTGCGCCTGTGGCATCTGCCGCTGTGGCTGATCTATCCGCTGGTGTACTTCATCTATGCCTTGCTGCGCGGGCATCTGCTCGGCGCGTATGCGTACCCGTTCATTGATGTGGCGGTGTTGGGTTATCCACAGGTGCTGGCGAATGCCGGGGGGATATTGGTGGGGTTTGTGTTGGTGGGGGTGCTGATTATCGGCCTCGACCGCAAATTGTCCGCACGAAGTTGAGATCCAGTGTGGGAGCGAGCCTGCTCGCGAATGCGGTGCGTCAGCCAGCAAATCTTTCGACTGTGCCGATGCCTTCGCGAGCAGGCTCGCTCCCACAAGGGTGATATGGGTCAGGAAGAGATCACTCTTCCTCAGAGCCCTCGGCGCGCCAGTAGCCGACCGCCTTGATGAACTGTTCATCGAGCCCATGCTCATCGATCAGTACCCGGCGGATCTGCCGTGAGACCTTGGTTTCGGTCGCCACCCACGCGTACAGATTGCCCTTGGGCACCTGCAATTGCTTGACGGTAGCCAGCAGGTTGTCCTTGCCGCCTTCGCGCAGCACCCAGATCACATTGAACGGCGCTGCGCTTTCCAGCACTTGCTGCTCAGCACCGTTTTCCACTTCGATCACCACCAGCGCCTTGCGATTCGCCGCGAGGTGTTCGAGGCGGCGGGCGATGGCGGGGAGGGCGGTTTCGTCGCCGATCAGCAGATAGCTGTCGAAGATGTCCGGCACGATCATCGACCCGCGTGGCCCGCCGATATGCAGGAACTGCCCCGGTTGTGCCTGCTCGGCCCAGGTCGAGGCAGGACCGTCGCCGTGCAGGACGAAATCGATGTCCAGCTCCATTTTTTCCAGGTCGTAACGACGCGGCGTGTAGTCGCGCATCTCGGGCATCGGCCCGTTGTCCTTGCCGGCGCCCAGTTGCATCGTCTCCAGCGCCGCCGCTTGTTCGGCGTTCTGCGGGAACAGCAGTTTGACGTGATCGTCCGTGCCCAGGCTGATGAACCCGGCCAGTTCCGGCCCGCCGAGGGTGATGCGGCGCATGCGTGGGGTCAGGTCGGTGACGCGCAGCACTTCAAGCTTGCGCCGTTTGATTTCGTGCATCACGCGGTGAATGGTTTGAGTATCGACTGCAGTCATTCGGCTTTCTCCGTGGCAGGTTGAACGGCAGGGCCGTCGACGATGGCTTTGGCGGTGTCGTTGAGCAGGTCGCGCACGCGCAGGATTTCCTCGGCGCTCCAGCGCCCGTGGTGCAGCTGCAAGGCATGGCGCAGGTTGTGCACCGCTTCGTGGATTTCCGGCGGACGATCATGGCCGCGCAGCGAGCGCTTGCTGACGTCAATGCGCATGCGTACGCCGTCGAGCGCCACCGCTTGTTCACTTAAAGACAAACGACCGGCGTCGGTGACGCTGTAACGCTTTTTGCCGGCCTCGGCATCACCGGCAATCAAATCGCTCTCTTCCAGAAAGGTCAGGGTCGGGTAGATCACCCCGGGGCTCGGGCTGTAAGCGCCATCGAACATGCCTTCGATCTGGCGGATCAGGTCGTAGCCGTGGCAGGGCTGCTCGGCGATCAGCGCCAGCAACAGCAATTTCAAGTCGCCGGGGGCAAAAACTCGCGGGCCGCGACCGCCGCGTTCGCGACCGGGGCGTTTCTCGAAGCCGTCGCGGCCATCGCCGTGCTCGCGATGGGGGGAATGATGGTCTCTCATTTCGCTTCTCTCTCGTCGTATTTAGATACAACTTAAGATATATCTTAATGGTTGCGCAAGACGTTTTTGGCCTTGTCCTGAGCTTGACGGACGAGCGGTCAAAGCGAAAAAGAGCCGGAAAAAGTTTTTTGATCAATAAATCAAAGCGGTGACCGTAAAGTTAAAGTTATCGCTCTAGTTGTACTTGAGTATATGTTCTAATTCCTCGCAAGTTGCCGCGTTAAAGCGGCCAAGTTGCTGTATGGTTTTTTGCCTGTAACTGTGTGTAGGGCGCAACTTACAGCGAATGTTGCAAGTATCTGTTTTTTGTTCTTTTTTCTGGCGGGGTGTGAGGTTGTTTAACTACGAGTTTGTCGGAAGTTGCCTGCTTACATTCCAGAGGCAACAGCCGATGATGCCCGCCATTGAAAGTTCAAGTTGCTCTGGCGGTCGATGAGCAAATGGTTTGTGAACTTTCAATGACACCCCCTATATAAAGCAAACAGGTACTGAACGATGTTCAAGAAAATCGCAATCGCTGCTCCACTGGCTCTTCTGGCAATGTCCTCCACTACCTTCGCTGCGGGCGAAGCGTCGCACTCCATCAGCCTGATCGCTCATGTGCCAACCAACGGTTTCTATGTGGTGCCGACTGATCCGGATCTGGTCAACAAAGACCAGGACATGAGCTATCAGCCGACCACCGGCAAGATGGCCGACGTCAACGGTTTCTTCGACGTGCGCAATAACAACGGTTCGGTTCACGCCAGCCTGGAAAGCCTGCCGAAACTGGTTGCCGGCAATACCTCGATCGACCTGCAGGTCATGCTCAACAACAAGGAACTGACCCTGACCCCGCAAATGGTCGTCGGTGAATCCGAGTCGGATGTGAACTACCGCGCCCCGCTGAAAATCTCCGCCAAAGGCAGCAACTTCCAGCCGGGTGACTACACCGGTTCCGTGGCGATGATCTTCGACGCCGTGCCACCGGTTGGCGGCAACTGATCGACTGATCAGGTCCAAAACGCTCGCTTTTCAGCAGTGGCGTCAACCGACGGGGCAGGCAGTGATGTTTGCCCCGACGGACTTTCATTGTCAGTCAATCAGAGTACGAGTTCATGTTCCCGATGACACCCATCGCGGCTGCGCTTGCGCTGTTGTTTTGTGCCAGCGCAGCCGTCGCATCCAACACCGCCGGTACGACGCCACGCAGTTTGCTGGCGCAGGCCAAAGGCTTGCCAGCGGATTTCGAGGAGCATTTCTTTGATGTGCCTCTGGCGGTGCGGGTCGAAGTCGACCAACAGCCGTTGGGTGAGGCCATGGTGGTGTTGTCCCGCGATGATCGCATCACCCTTCTCGAATTCACCGACACCAGCGAAAACCGCTTCGGCCCCGCTGAACGGGAAAAATGGGCAAGCTACCTCAAACCCGGCGTGCCATTAGGTGCGTGCAGCGGTTCCTGCCCCGACCAGTTTCTCGCGGTGCACTACAACCTGGAAAGTTCGCTGGTATCGATCGTCACCGAAAACGCCGAACGCGACCTTCAAGCCAAGCGTTATTACGAGCAACCGAGCGGTGGTAGCAGCGGCCTGATGGTGCGCAACCAGCTCAACCTCAACGGTGGCCAGGATCAGGACCTCGGCGGACGCTTTGGCCTGGAAGCCAGTTCAAGCCTGGGCAACTGGAGCCAGACGCTGAATCTGCAATTGGCCCGGCTTGGTGGCCCCGACGACAAGCTCTACCACGCCGTGCACGAGCTGCACACCCAGCGCGAACTGCAAGGCAGTTTCTTGCGCCTGGGTTATTTCACCCCCAATTCCGAAGGGCTGACGCGCCAGCCGCGCACGTTTGGCACCAGCCCCGATACGGCGGTCGGCCTCATGTACGGCAGCTCCGACAGCCTCGCGATCAACAGCCCGATGCCCAGCGTTTACCCGATCTACTTGACAGCCAACCGGCAGGGTTCGGTGGAGATCTGGCGCGACGGTCTGTTGATCAATACCCAATCGGTGCCGGCCGGTTTGCAGACCCTCGACACCCGGCCGCTGCCCGGCGGTATTTATGAAGTGGAAGTGCGCCTGATCGAAGACGGCCAGATCACCTCCACCACCCAGGAGTTGGTGTACAAGCCCAGCAACTGGCGCAACCTTGACGAACGCTGGCGCTACAACGTGTTTGCCGGTGAAGAAAGCAAACTGCTGAGCAACTGGGACACGCAATCGAGCGGCAGTCCCACCGCCGGTGCGGCGGTCAATTACCTGCTGCACCCACGGGTGATTGTCGGCGCGTCGGCGCGGCAGATCCGCGAAAAACTGCAATACGGTACTTCCATCGACTGGACCCTGGCCAACCACGTCAGCCTGTATGCCAATGTCTACAAGACCGAGGATTACGGCACCGGTCTGGACCTGCAAAGCCTCTACAACTATGGCGCGGGCAGTCTGGTGATCAGCCACAACCGCAGCTGGCTCGACACCACCAACACCTACGACACGCTGCCGGACGGCACGCGCGTTCGTCCACGTAACGTGTTTGTCGGCCAGACCAGCAATTCGTCACTGGCGCTCAACCATCGGCTGAGCAGCAAGAGTTCGGTCAATGCCCGGGTCTCGCATAGCGAAGGCAATGTCGAAGGCGTGGGCGTGGATCTGGGCTGGACCCAGCGCGCCGTATTGCTGGGCAGTGATGCCAGTTGGCGCCTGTCGGTCTTTGATCGGCCGGGCAGTTTCAGCAGTGGCGATGCGCGCAATCGCGGCGTCGATCTGAGCATCAACCTGGCGTTGGGCGCTCCCGGTCAGCAGCTCACCGGCAGCATCGGTTCACGCACGGCCCGCGACGGCAAACGCGATAACAATGCTTCGCTCGGCTGGCGCAAGGATTTCAAGGATCACGTGCTGCAAAGCGTCTCGGTGACGGCGCTTACCGACACTTACGGCCTGGGCATGTCGAGCCTGACCAATTTCCGCACCGACGCGGTAAACGGCGACGCCTTCGTCCAGCGCTCTTCCTACAACGGCAACTTCACCGGCGGGCTCAACCTCGACAGCACACTGGTGGTCGGCGGTGAAAAGATGCTCCTGACCAGCCAGAGCGACGTGCGCGGTGCCGGAATGATCGTCGACGTCGAGTCGGATATCGACGACATCGTCCTGCGGGCTGACGACTACAGCGGCGGCGGTGCCGCGCTGAAGCCGGGGCGCAATTTCATTCCGATCACCGCTTATCAGAACAGCTCGGTGAGCTTCGACTTCGAAGGCAACACCGTACCGGCCGCCACCATCGAACCGGCGCGAACCCGCTATCACCTGAACAAGGGCGGCATCGAGTATCGCAAGGTTCGCGTGATGAAAACCCTCACCGTGCTCGGTCGCCTGGTCGATGCAAGCGGGCGGCCGCTCAAGGGCCACCACGTGATCAACCACGCCAGCCGTGGCGTGACCGAAGTCGACGGTTTCTTCTCGATGGAAATGAACGCCGGTTCACCCACCCTGGAAGTGCGCCAGGGCAACCAGTTGCTGTGTCAGTTCCGCTTGAACGAGGCCGACCACCGCAGCGAAAACGACGTGTTGATGATCGGCGATCTGCGTTGCACCCCAGACACCCTCGCCGACGTCACTACCACCGAAATGAAGGCAGGCTGAGCATATGAAAATCTTCCAGGCAGGCTGCGCGCTGACGCTGGCGTTGGCCATGTCCACCGCCCATGGGTTCAATCAGGAAATCCGTGCGACGTTTCAGCCTGACCCGACGCAGCCAGGCAAGAATCTGTTCGTGAACAAAACCCCCAACACCGGCTACTGCGCAAGCTACCCGGCGCAATGCGCCGACCACAACATTTTCAGCATCGAGATGCCTGTACGGTTCGACTCCACACGCTTCATCTCACGCGGTGAACCGATGCTGGTGAAAGCCCCGGCCGACTGGCGACAATTGACAGTTACCAATATGCAAACGCAGGAAACCGAAACCGTCGAAGTGCGCATCATCGGTATCGGCTCCACGTACATTCTGGGCGATTCCGCGACCAGCATCACCGGCGTGTCAGACGTGGCTGAAGCGCATGACAAATTATGGGACTCCAGCGGTTGGGTTTATGTGCCGGAACCCTGCCGTTACAGCGGTGTGGCGTCCTACGGTACGCACAGTTATCGCTTCTTCTGGAAGACCCCGGTGCAAGCTGGCTGCTCCAAAAACGCCGCTTACCGTCTCCCGTCAATAGCTTTCGACAAGATGGATTTTGCTTATGAATTAAGGACTCCCAATCCGTTGGGCATGTCTACCGGGCAATATACCGGCTCGGTTACTTACACCTTGGGAGGCGGCCGCGATTTTGTTCTGGGCGGCCTCTTGCTGCAGCCGGACGACCCCACGCTGACCCTGGATTTCGTCCTCGACGTGCAACACACCCTCAAGGGCGACCTGCCCCCCGGCGGCACTCGGGTCACGCTTGAGCCCGTAGGTGGCTGGGAGCCATGGATCAACAGCGGACGCAAACCCACGCGGATATTTGCCGACCAGGTCTTCTACATTTCGGCCTCTTCGCGTTTCAAGGTCATGTTGTTGTGCAATTCCCAAGGCGGAAATGTCTGCAACCTGGGTAGCCCGAAGGGCGATAGCTCTCGGGTTCAAGTCAGGATGAGTCTGCCGCCGGGCATCATTGGCCCCGGCGGCGGTCAGGTCAACCGGATCCCCCTGGATTTCAATCGCTGGTCAGCGCCTTTTCAGCCTGGAATGTATGTGGAGCGCAAGCCTGGCTATCTGCATTTCGACATGGACTCGAGAGAAATCGACTTCCTGCTCAGGCCGGGCAAGAACGACCGTTTGCGCGGCAACGTCACCATTATCTGGGATTCGGAAGTATGAGCGTCCCGGTCCGCTTTCACTCAACGTTCATGGAGTTCAACACGATGAACCGTGGTCTTTTGCTGGGCCTGCTCAGCGTTTTTTGCCTGACGGCGCAGGCCGGGCCGCAGATCAATGTCGGCACCGTTTACGACTATCTGGAAGCCGACAAGAGCACCTATCTCAAGCGAGTTTTCAACAGCGGCGACGCCACCGCATTCGTCAAGATCAATGTGCTCGAAATCGTTTACGACGACGCCGGCACGCCCAAGGAAATTGCTGTCGAGAACGCCGCCGATGGCGCCTCGCGCAACGGCCTGATGGCCAGCCCGGCGCGTCTGATCGTCCCGGCGCAAGGCATGCAGGGCACACGCTTGCTGTACATGGGCGAACGGGATCGAGAACGCTATTTCCGCGTGCGCTTCGTGCCAGTGGTGCCGGAAAAGGAAGACGATTTTGTCGTCACCGGTGAAGAGCGGGAGGATTGCAAAAAGTCGTTGTCGGCCGGCGTCAACGTCATGACCGGGTTTGGCACGATCTTCTTTGTCCGCCCCAGGGAAGCGCGTTACGCCACGGCGATCAACGAAACCGAAGGTCGCTACGAACTGCGCAACAACGGCAATACCGTGGTGATCGTCGATGAGTTCAAGAGCTGTTCGCTGAGCAAGGAAAGCGATTGCGGGGCGACCACCAAACACCATGTGCTGGCGGGCAAGTCCTTTGCCTTCAACAAGGAAAAGGGCCGTGAGTACCGCTTCTTTCTGATCGAAGGCAGCGACAAGAAAACCATGAAAGTCGCCAGCCGCTAGGCCGGTTTTCCATTCACGCATCAGGTAGCCAACATGATCAAGCAATGCACCGCCGCCCTGCTGGCGGTCGCCGCCGCGTTGACCGCGGCAGTGACGTGGGCCGCCCGGGAGGAGCACACCTTCGAAGTGTCGCTGACCATTCCCAGTCGGCCCTTCTACATCATTCCGGCACAACCGGACTGGATTCACCGTCCGCAGGTGCTGGCCTGGCACCATGCCACGGACAGCCTGGGCAATCTGGAAAAATCTTTTGACATGCGGCATGACAGCAGCGCCATCGAGGCGCGTCTGGCCACCGAGCCATTCCTTGATACCGGCACAACGGGTGAAGTGATTGAGCTGCGGGTGACGTTCAATGACGTCGTGCTGAGTTCGCACATCATTCCGCAACAAGTGCTTTCGGAAGAAGAGGCGGCTGTCGGTAAACGTGTGCTGCTGAAAATCGAACCCATCAAACCCCCAGGTGGGTATCGCCCCGGGCATTACAGCGGCAACGTAGTGTTGTTGTTCAACGCCAGCGCGCCAGACGGCAATGACGCTGATGCCTGAATGTCTTACGCGGTGGGTATCGCAAGCACGACCAGGGTCCGTGGGCAGATTCGGCCAGCCTGAAACGCTCGCCGAATGCCGTGTGATGGTTTCAGAGTCCGGCCCTGTCGAGGGCTTCGCGACTCAAGGCGCGGGATAGCTCGTTGCGCTCGTAGCTGATTTTGTCGGCCAGCTTCCTGTACTCCCGGTCGCTGCTGAACACCTGGCTGTCGAGCTGACGGAATTTTTCTTCGAACAGGCGCAGATTTTCCTGATAACGGTCAGGATAGGTATTGCGCAGGTAATCCTCCCAGAAAGGATCGGTATAGAGATCGATCATGCCGTTGACCAGGCCATCCCCTTGTTCGCGCTGGATGATTCTCTGGTAAGCCGCGTTGAGCTTTTCCTCGCTTACCCCGGCCCGAGGCTGCACAGGCATGCCCTCCGCTTGCCAGGGCAAATCCAGACGCTCGCCCAGGCCCGCTTCGAACGCCCGATGAATCTGGATTTCGTCCGGCGCCGGCAGGCGCGGATCGATCAGGTGTTGCTGCTGCTGACGACTGACCTCCATGGCGGCCTCATCGCTGACCCGATCAAGGCGCGCCGCGCTGCGCGCCAGACGCACAAGTCTGTCTTCCAGCTGCGAGGCCGATGCCGTTTCGTTCCAGGCCTTGGACACCAGGACTTTGAGCCCCAGTGAATTGAACAGCTGCTGGCCCAGATCAGCGCAATCCTGTGCAGACACGTTCTGCTCGAAGAGCTTTTTGCGCAGATGTTCGTCGAGCGCCGCCGCATCGACCATGTCCCAGACCCGTGCGGTCAAATTCCGCCGCCCCGCGTCAGTCCCGTAATCGGCGGATTCGCGTTGCTTGCGGATCACGCTGAAAAATCCGGCGGAATCAGGCTCGGCCATCAGGTCATGCCAGGACTGCTCGCGGTATCGGCTGAAGGCTGCCGAAGGGTGGGACTGATCCGCATTGGCGGGCATCAACTTCCAGTAATCAAGCTCATCGGCGGCGGCGGATGAATAACCGGGCACGACGCTCAACCCTACCGACTGGCGATACTCGCCAAGACGCCGCAACTGGTCACTGTCGAATTTGGCAACACTGATCCGTGCGCGAGCCAGCAGGCGCGCCTGATCGCTACCGGGTTCGACCCGGGGCAGGGTGTCCAGCGGATTGTCTCGCATGTCCAGGTAGAACCCCTTCGGGCGCTGCCGTATCTGTCCATCGACTTCAAGCCATCCTGCCGGCCAATCGCGAATGCGCGTATTGACCAGGTTCAGTTCGACCAGTTGCTCCATGCGCCCGATATCCGGCGGCACACGCAGGTTGTTGCCATTGAGATTCAGGCTGTGCAAGCGGGTGAGATTGCCCAGGCGCGTGCTTGAGTCATAGGTCAGTTCAATGCTGTTGTGCGACAGATCCAGCGTCTGCAACTGATGCATTTTCCCGAGGGCAGCCGGCACCTCCTTGAAACCGCAGCGTTGGGCGCTCAATTGCCGCAGATTCGGGAAACTCGCCAGCAGGCTGTCCGGTGTGGTTGAAAGCGCAATGTTGGTGATGTTCAGTCCGGTAATCCGCTCGAAGTATTGCTGCATCCCGGGACGCCGTCGCAAGTCGCGCCACCATGACTCAAGGTTCGGTAGCGGCAGTTCGGCTGAAAGGTCCAGCGTATAGCCGTGTTCCGGATGGGGATTGCGTGCGCCGGGCCGTTCGTTCTCGCGTTTGAAGCACTTCCTCAACTGCTGCTCGATGTACAAGCCGCCCTCGCGGACGAAATCCGTTGGCAGCGCGATCAGTTCCCCGTTGTCTTCAATGACGGGGGTGTAACTGCTGCGCCAGCTGTCGAGGGCGTTGTCGAGCACTTCGCGTTCGCGCTCAAGGTCGGCGATGGCGCGTTCGCTGTTGCCCTTTTTTTCCAGCGCCGCCAGGAAACCCGCGACCTCTCTGTCGTTGAGTTTCGGGTACAACTGTCTGAGCCGCTGTTCCGGGGTTTTTGCCGCCCAGGGCCAGCCGCGTAGAAGAATCTCCGTCTCGCGGGGGGCGACCGTTCGAATCGGCGGTTGCGCCAGAGCAATACGGCGTTCGGCTGGCGGCGCGCACTGTTCCATGATCCACAGTTTCAAGGCGCGGCCCTGACCGCGCTGATAACCGGTGCTCGCCAGCGTTTCGAGCGGTACGGCGCGCAGGATGGCTTCGTGGAAGTCGCTACTGTCATGCAGCAACTGACCCTTGGCGTCGCGCACTTCATAACGGCCTTTGCCACGCCTCAGCAGCTGCCTTACGGTGCTGGCGTCTTGCGGCCCGACACTGCAGCGCAACGGACCGTGCGGGCTGCCGTCGAACACTTCGATGCGCAGGTCGGCAAAGGTGTCGGTGTGGATTTTCAGCGTATTGAGCGCCAGGCGTTCGGTCTGTTCGGTCATCAGATCGTCCCGATAAAAACCGTCGTACGCGCGACTGGCCGACGCCTCGAAATCCAGCTCCCGGGCCTGATTCTTCAGGCGTAGCGGCAAGTGCTGTTCATCGCTGATGCGTTGCCGTTCGGCGACGCGAGCCTGGCTCAGAACCGTCTCGGCCAAGGGCAACGGCAGGTCCGGGAACGACTGTCTGATCACCGCTATCTCGGCGTCGCCGCTGCGCTGCCCGGCCTGGTACAGATGGCGGGCGACGGCGCTGCGCTGCTCATTGAGCGCGTCGGCCAGTTGACTGCGCAGGACCTGGACCCGTTGCTCGGCAGTGACCATCGGGCCGAGCAGATGATTGAACTCGTCGTCGCGCAGGAACCCGGCGACCCGCTCGGGCAAATGTCCGGCGTTGAGATCAGCCTGGCTGATGCGCAACGTGTCGGCTTCGGACGCCAGCGCGTTGCCGTATTTATGCGAGTAGCCGGTCAGGTCCTGACGCGCGAAAACCTCCAGCGCGCGTCGCGGCGGCCAGCCCGGCAGGCTGGTCAGCATCGGCTCCAGCCATACCGCATCGGCATCGATCGGCTTGCCGTTACGCAGGTTCTGCGCAGCCTCGATGACATCCTCGTATGCACTGACGCGCCTGACCGTGTCGGCCAGCAGCGGCGGTGGCGGGCTGTTGTCGCTGTGCATGCGACGCAGTTCATCGTGGCTGGTGCCGCTGCTGCGCCGGATGTCCTCCAGTTGCACAGGCGTGAAGCGCTCGACGCTGTGACCCAGGCGAGGCATCAGCCGGGCGTCGGGCCAGTCGCCTGGCGATTCTGCTTCATGCAGCCAGGCGCCGTGACCGTTGTGTTCGATCCTTGGCTGGTAGGCATTTTCTCGATTCGGATGTTTGATCCGGTGAGTTTTGCTGGTGGCATCGGCGGAGGCTTTTTCCACCACGTAGAGCTTGCCCTCCAGCGGCAGGACGCTGGCGCTGGCATGTTGATGCAAACCGTGACGATCGGGCTTCGATTGCGCTGCCAGGCTCAGCTCGTCGCGTGCATAAGGGCTTAGGTCGCGATGCCACAGGCTTGGTTTGCCGTCGGGCAATTTGACCGGTTGCATGGCATCGACCTGCGGTGAGAGTTTTATCCGCAACGTTTCGCCAATCTGCGCGCCGGCGCCGAACGCCGCCAGTTGAATGACATCGGTCACCACACTGATGACATGTCCGGCAGCTTCCTCCCAGACGCCTTCGGCCAGATCGACGATGCCTTCAATTACATCGCTGGTCAGTTGATAGGCGGTATAGGCCATCATCACCTCGCCCAGACCAGGCACAAAGGGCGTGGCAATCAGCAGGGCGACGTTGAAGATGTCCGAGACGATCCGCTTGAAGTTGTCCCACCACGCCCAGCGTGCGTTGCTATCGGCATCGGCGGTCGAGACAGCGATTTGCCGCGCATCATTGATGACCTTGTTGAGTTTCTGCTGATAGACGTGCCGCCAGTAATCGCCCTGCAACGGCAAGCGCGTGAACTGCAACCTGGGCTTTTCCACCGGGTCCTTGCGCCACACCGGGCGCTGGTCGGTGCTCTGCTCGCGTTCGTGATGGCGGACGACGAACAACCGCTGTTCGAGTTCGGCAAAAAAATGCCCACGTTGCTGCTGATCGACGAACTGGCTGAAGAATTGCCGGTACGTATGCCCGGTCGAGGCGCTCAGGCGGTCCTCGCGCAACTGGCGGGTCAGTTCGTCACGAAACGCCGCCAGCGACTCGTACTCCTTGAGTGGATGATCCGGATCGTGCGGCACGTAGACGATCAGGCGTCGAACCCCACGACTGTCGGGGTGGCCGTGCATCAGCAACAGAATGCCGGTCAGGCGGGTACCGAGCATGGACAGGTCATTGCAGCGAATCGAACGGTTGTTGAGACGCAAGCGCGGGTTTTCCTCTGTGCTGAAGCTGAGCACCATCCTGAAGGTGTCGTACTGGATCTCTGCCTTGAGCAAGGCGATGTGCGCCGCGACGGCGAGGGCGTCTTTGAGGCTGGTGCCGATCTTGTATTGCAGAAGGCTCTCGGCCAGCGCTTCGCCGGGCAGCAAGTAGCCCTGCAAGTGCCTGGCATATTGCCCGCCCAGGTCGAGGTCGCGACACAGTGTCTGGAACTGGCTGATGGGCATTTGGTTTTTGAGCGGCAAGACGTCGAAGTGGCCGCGCGCATCAGGCTGGCTGATGTAGTCCGAGCCTGCACCGACCGTCTCTTTGGCGGCAAAGTTGTGCAGAGCGGCATCGAGCAGTGAGACCGTACGGGTCGTCGAACCGTCGACCACGTCGATTGCATACCAGGGACTGCTGGCGGGGATATACAGGCGCAGCCAGGTCTTCCTGACGTCCGGCTCGATGCCATGGCATTGCTTGATCCTTGCTTTGAGCAGCGGCTCGGCGAAGGCGTACAGGTCGGTCCTGGCCAGCAGATGATCGACCTTGTTCTGCGAGTCCCAGGCCTTGAGATTGGCGGCGGCGAGTCGGCTGGCAAACGTACCGGGTGCGCTGTACCAGGGTTCGCGCTTCAGTGGCGTGGCGGCGAGTGCCAGGCTGCGGCTGAGCGTTGCAGTTTTGAACGGCGCGCTGACAGCCGATTCGATGAACGCGTAATGCCGGCCTTTGTCGGCGGCTTCGGCAGGCTGAGGGGAGTCAGACATGGCCAATCATCCTTGATTGTTTGAGGAATGATCAGCGTACCGGCGGCAGGGCAAAACAAAAGTTCAAAGATCGGGAGCCAAACGTGTGATCGCCTCAGCGATGCGACAAGAATTCGAATCGGAACAATGCACGAATACCACCTTTTGCGCCGATGGCCTTCGGCGCGACGTGCAGGCTACGTTCGGTCAGTGCAGCGCCGATGCCACCACGGGCGCCTGTGGCGGTTGGCACTGTGAGTCGCTGCCCGGTTGCAGATACGGCGTGAGAATCGGCGCCATGCCTTTGAGTACCTGCGTGGGCAGAGCCGAGGTGAACTTGAAGTTCTCCGCCGAGCGCCCCGGGACGAACGCGGTGAGGGTGCCGAAATGGTGGTCGCCGATGTAGAACACAAAGGTCGCCGTGCGGTTGATCGACTTCGAACTGATGATCCGCCCGCCAGACCCGATCGCCGCAATGCGGTTGTCGCCGGTGCCGGTCTTGCCGCCCATGGCCAGCGGTGTGCCGTCGGGCAGTTTGAAACTGCCGGACAGCCGTTTGGCGGTACCGGCGTCGACCACTTGCGACAGCGCCTCGCGCATGGCTCGGGCCACTTCCACCGGCATCACGCGTTTGCCCACGTGCGGGTCGTTGATCAGCCTGGTTTCATACGGCGTATCGGCAGCAAAGTGCAGGCTGTCGATGCGCAGCGTCGGCATGCGCACGCCGTCATTGAGGATGGTGCCGATCAGCTCGGCGAGCGCGGCGGGACGGTCGCCGGAACTGCCGATGGCCGTGGCCAGTGACGGCACCAGGTGATCGAACGGGTAGCCGACTTTCTGCCAGCGCTGATGAATGTCGAGGAACGCTTCGATCTCGAGCATGGTGCGAATACGACTGTCTCGCGCACCCTTGTGCCGGCTCTTGAACAGCCAACTGTAGACTTCCTGGCGTTCGAAATGGCTGGCCTTGACGATCTCGCTGAAGGTCGCTTCCGGGTGATGCAGCAGGTAACCCATCATCCACAGGTCCAGCGGATGCACCTTGGCGATGAAGCCTTGGTCAGGCAAATCGTAACTGCCGGGGCCATAGGAATCGTAGAGGCGGATCAGACGGTCGTCGGTGAGTTTTTCGTTGAGCTTGGTGCCCTTGAGGTGCGAGCGCACGAAACGGTTGAAGTCTTCCTGACTGGCCTCCGGCAGCAGATAGCGATGCACCGCCGCCATGCGGATCGGCGTCGGGCGGATGCTGTCGAGGAAGGTTTCCAGGCGCGCCTGGGTGTCCTTGTTCTTGTACTTCTTCCAGAACTTGAGCAGGAACGAGGTGCCTTCGCGGTCGGCGAAACTGGCCAGGTATTCCTGACGGCGCGGATCGCGATCATCCTTGAGCAATTCGCCGTTGGGGCCTGAGTAGGTGGTGTAGCGGACGATGTCGCGCATCAGCCGGATGAACGGCAGGTTGATCGACTCGCGCAGCGAATCGCGCAGGGTCGGCAGGCGACCGTTGTCCTCTTTGCGGAAGTTGTTGAATCTGTGCAGGCCGCCGCCGGTGAAAAACGCCTCGCCGGGGCTGGCCGAGTATTTGCGATCGAGCGAGGCGCCGAGCAGCTTCGACAGGTCGTGATCCTTGTTCTGGATCAGGTAGTCGATGACCCAGCGGCTGAGGCGATCCTGATCGGGCACTTCGACTTTTTTCAGTTCTGCCACGCCCATCGCGCCGTATTTGTCGTGCAGCTCGGCGACGATTTGCAGGTACGTGGTCAGCACACGCATTTTCGCCGTCGAGCCGAGTTCAAGCTTGCTGCCTTCGTTGATGTCGAACGGCTGATCAGTGCTGTCGGTCTGCACGCGCACCCGCGAGCCGTCCGGGGTCAGTTCGAACAGGGTGAAGCTGTAGCGTACTTGCGTGGTGCTGGTCGGCGTCAGCAAGCGTTCGCCGAGCAGACCGATTTCTGCTGCGTAGGCCGGGTCGGCAAGTTTTTTCAGATAAGCCGTGGCCTGCGTTTGCAGATCGCCCTGCAGGGTGCTGGTGGCCGACAGGTCGAGGCGATCGAGGTCGTACAGCGGGCGATTGAGCATGCTCGCCAAGCGGCTGCGGGCAACACTGATGCCCTTGTTGGTTTCAATCGGCTGCATCGTTGGCTGGGTCTGCCAGTCGCGATACGACACGGTGCTCGCCAGCGCAGCGTCAGCGAGGGCGCTGTCGATCACGCCGTTCTGCTTGAGCAGGCGCAGGTGGCTGTCGGTGAGGCTGGCCAATTCGTCGCGACCCTTGGTCAGGTAATGCGAAGGGCGGCGCTGGGCGATCATCAGCGAGAGCATTTCACGCAAGGCCAGGCCTTTGGCGGCCATGGTCTGCGGGTCGGTCTTCGGGCTGTTCAGTTGCTCGTTGGCCTTGTTGAAATCACTGCCGTACCAGACCCGCAAACCTTCGGCCATGCCGTGCACTTCACCGTGGCCGGGCACCGCCGAGAGCGGCACGCTGTTGAGGTAGTCGCGCACGATGTTCTGCCGCGAACCGAGAGTCTGCGGGCCATCCTGATAGGCGCGCACGCTGGCGGAAATCATCTGGCGGATCTTCTCCGCGCCCGACACGGTCAGGCCATCGGGTGAGTGGCGATACTTCTCCAGTTGCGTTGCCAGGGTGCTGCCGCCGGCCGATTGCCCGGGCAGGTGCAGCAACTTCGCCACTTGCGACCACGCGGCCATGCCGAAGCGCGGCCAGTCCACCGCCGGGTTGGCCAGCGGCTGTTTCGGGTCGAGGAGAAAGCGGTTTTCGATGAACAGCAGGCTGCTGACCACCACCGGCGGAATCGCCGCGAAGTCGGCATACAGTTGCTGCGGATAGTTGTATCGATACAGCGGCGCGCCTCGGCAGTCGGTGATCGACAACCCGGCCTGGATCTTTTCCGAGTACGGCACGAACAGGCCTTTGTCGGTGTAACCGAGCAGGGCGGGGGAGAAGCGCGTTTGCTCGGTGATCACGTAATTGCGCTTGAGCAGGCGTGGCAGGAATTCGTCCAGAGAGCTGTAACCCAGGCGCAGATCGAAAGGGCCGTTGCCCGGATAACGAATCGCTTCGCTGGGACCGGGTTCCAGTTTGTAGGTCAGCGAAGCGGCGTACTGGCTCAGCTCCCGCGCCTGAAAGCGCGAAGTGCGCATTTCCTTGGACGCGGCGAGTCCCACCACCACCGCAATGATCAAAAACAGCAACCAGAAAGCCTTCCACCCGTGCCGCTGACGACGGGGTTTTTCAGGGACAGGCGCTTCATTCACACGTTCAGTCTGAACCACGGTTTTACTCGAATCGGTTTGCCACAAAGCGCCCATAGTCGACTGATCCATTCACGCAGATTGATCGGACTTGTCTGAAGCTTAGACGGTGGTTGGAGCCGGTGAAGAAAATGTGCAGAGCGGAGGAGACGGCTTGTCTGAATAACTGGAACACACACTGTGGCGAGGGGATTTATCCCCGCTGGGCTGCAAAGCAGCCCCAAAACCTGCCATCACGGTTTCTACAGGCACACCGCATGTGAGCCAGTTGCGCCTGCTACGCAGCCGAGCGGGGATAAATCCCCTCGCCACAAGGATGCTGTTCACATCCCAGGATGTTGTCTGTGTTGAGGAAAGGATTTAGGTGGCTAGCCGATTTATCAGTCATGCGGAAATTCCCTGTGGCGAGGGGATTTATCCCCGCTGGGCTGCAAAGCAGCCCCAAAACCTGCCAGCACGGTTTACGCAGGCGCACCGCATGTCAGCAAGTTGCGACTGCTGCGCAGCCGAACGGGGATAAATCCCCTCGCCACAAGGATGCTGTTCACATCCTCATGATGTGTCTGTGTGGGCATGGATTCAGTTGGCTAGCCGATTTATCAGTCATGCGGGGACTCCCTGTGGCGAGGGGATTCATCCCCGCTGGGCTGCAAAGCAGCCCCAAAACCTGCCACCACAGTTTCTACAGGCCCACCGCATGTGAGCAAATTGCGCCTGCTACGCAGCCGAGCGGGGATAAATCCCCTCGCCACAAGGATGCTGTTCACATCCCCATGATGTGTCTGTGCGAGCGATGGACTCCCTGTGGCTAGCAGATTTGTCAGTCTTGCAGGGACTCCCTGTGGCGAGGGGATTCATCCCCGTTGGGCTGCAAAGCAGCCCCAAAACCTGCCACCACGGTATCTACAGGCACACCGCATGTGAGCAAGTTGCGCCTGCTACGCAGCCGAGCGGGGATAAATCCCCTCGCCACAAAAAGGCTGTTCACATGCCGGGATGTTGTCAGTGTGAGGGATTCAGGCGGCTAGCCGATTTATCAGTCATGCGGGGACTCCCTGTGGCGAGGGGATTCATCCCCGTTGGGCTGCAAAGCAGCCCCAAAACCTGCCACCACAGTTTCTACAGGCCCACCGCATGTGAGCAAGTTGCGCCTGCTACGCAGCCGAGCGGGGATAAATCCCCTCGCCACAAAAAGGCTGTTCACATGCCGGGATGTTGTCAGTGTGAGGGATTCAGGTGGCTAGCCGATTTATCAGTCATGCGGGGACTCCCTGTGGCGAGGGGATTTATCCCCGCTGGGCCGCGAAGCAGCCCCAAAACCTGCCAGCACGGTTTCTACAGGCACAGCGCATGTGAGCAAGTTGCGCCTGCTACGCAGCCGAGCTGGGATGAATCCCCTCGCCACAAGGATGCTGTTCACATCCTCATGATGTGTCTGTGCGAGTGATGGACTCCCTGTGGCTAGCCGATTTATCAGTCATGCGGGGACTCCCTGTGGCGAGGGGATTTATCCCCGTTGGGCTGCAAAGCAGCCCCAAAACCTGCCAGCACGGTTTCTACAGGCACACCGAGTCTGAGGAAGTTGCGACTGCTGCGCAGCCGAGCGGGGATAAATCCCCTCGCCACAAGGATGCTGTTCACATCCCCATGATGTGTCTGTGCGAGCGATGGACAGATTTATCAGTCTTGCAGGGACTCCCTGTGGCGAGGGGATTTATCCCCGTTGGGCTGCAAAGCAGCCCCAAAACCTGCCAGCACGATTTCTACAGGCACACCGCATGTGAGCAAGTTGCGCCTGCTACGCAGCCGAGCGGGGATAAATCCCCTCGCCACAATAGATGCACTTATTCCAGAGAGCTGTTGCGCTCAGAGCCAGCAGGTATCCCAAAGCGGGTAATCACCGAGGTTATCGACCAGCCCGGCTCGCAAGGGATTATTGATGATATAGCGGGCGATGGGCTCCAGGTCCTCGCCGTCACGGATCGCTCGGTCATGGTAGCCGGTTTGCCACAGCGGTCCGTGACGTCCGGTGTTTCTGTTAACCGCATGCGTACAGCGAGCCTTTACACCGCCAATGACTTCACCAAGTGAGCCGCGTTGCAATTGCATCAGCCAATGAAAGTGGTCAGGCATGACAACCCAGGCGATGGACTGCGCGACTCCTTGCTCATGAGCCCGGCGCAGTTCTGCAACCAGTAATCGGCCTGTCCGCCAATCTGCAAATACAGGCTGGCGTTCGTGGATGACAGAGGTGATGAAGTAGGCACGACCGTTTTCCGAGAAACGACCTTGGCGCAGACGGTGGGAATTGGGACGGACTGGCATGTGAGCTTCCTTGCATGTGCTCCTGGCTTTTTCAAAGGTTAGTGGTTGGCCGCTCCGGTCGGCGCTGCAACTGTTGAGCGAAATTTCTGAATCCGCCGGGCGATTTATCCGTGATCAAGCGCGAGGGGAGACATCGCGCAGTGAATCAAATGCACCGGGGCTGGAACATGACGCTGCACCATGTCTGTGCAATACTTCGCGGCTTTTTCAGTGGCGACTTTTCCTACGTAATGCAGGTAATGCCTCTCCGCAGAACCCACTATTGCCGAGAGTTGTCGCTGAATGTTGTGACTTTTAGAGTGAAAAATCCTGCCCTGAGCTTTTTATACTGCACGCCCCGCTGATCTTCAGGCCAGCCCTGCAAGACACGTCTGCCCACGAAGCCGACGCGGTTTCCTGCCCAGCCAAGGCCTATCGGCCGACGCTTCGAAACCCGGTGGTCATATCCAATAACAAGACGAGGTTGTACCCCTATGCCAGTTGGCAATCCTCTGCCGCACGGCGACACCGCTTCGGGCGGTCCGCTCAAACGTGAACTCGGCGAACGGCATATCCGCCTGATGGCGCTCGGTGCCTGTATCGGCGTCGGTCTGTTTCTCGGTTCGGCCAAAGCCATCCAGATGGCCGGTCCGGCGATCATGCTCTCTTACATCCTTGGCGGTCTGGCGATCCTGGTGATCATGCGCGCCCTCGGTGAAATGGCCGTGCATAACCCGGTCGCCGGTTCGTTCAGCCGCTACGCGCAGGATTATCTCGGTCCGCTGGCCGGCTTTCTCACCGGCTGGAACTACTGGTTTCTGTGGCTGGTGACCTGCGTCGCGGAAATCACCGCCGTGGCCGTGTACATGGGCATCTGGTTTCCCGATGTGCCGCGCTGGATCTGGGCCTTGGCAGCGCTGATCAGCATGGGCTCGATCAACCTGATCGCAGTCAAAGCCTTCGGCGAATTCGAATTCTGGTTCGCCCTGATCAAGATCGTCACCATCATCGCCATGGTCATTGGCGGCGTCGGCATCATCGCTTTCGGTTTCGGTAACGATGGCGTGGCGCTGGGCATTTCCAATCTATGGGCGCACGGCGGTTTCATGCCCAACGGCGTGACCGGTGTGCTGATGTCACTGCAAATGGTCATGTTCGCCTACCTCGGTGTCGAGATGATCGGCCTGACTGCCGGTGAGGCGAAGAACCCACAGAAGACCATTCCTGACGCAATCGGCTCGGTGTTCTGGCGGATCCTGCTGTTCTACGTCGGCGCGCTGTTTGTCATCCTGTCGATCTACCCGTGGAATGAAATCGGCACCCAGGGCAGCCCGTTCGTGATGACCTTCGAGCGTCTGGGCATCAAGACCGCCGCCGGCATCATCAATTTCGTGGTGATTACTGCGGCGCTGTCGTCGTGCAACGGCGGCATCTTCAGCACCGGGCGCATGCTCTACAGCCTGGCGCAGAACGGCCAGGCCCCGGCCGGTTTCGCCAAGACCTCGAACAACGGTGTGCCACGCCGGGCACTGCTGCTGTCGATCGCGGTGTTGCTGCTGGGCGTAATGCTCAACTATCTGGTACCGGAAAAAGTCTTCGTCTGGGTCACCTCGATCGCCACCTTCGGTGCGATCTGGACCTGGGTGATGATCCTCCTCGCCCAGCTGAAATTCCGCAAAGGCCTGAGCGCCAGCGAACGTGCCGGGCTTAAGTACAAGATGTGGCTGTACCCGGTCAGTTCCTACTTCGCGCTGGCGTTCCTGGTACTGGTGGTCGGCCTGATGGCGTACTTCCCGGATACCCGCGTGGCGCTGTATGTAGGACCGGCGTTTCTTGTGCTGCTGACGGTGTTGTTTTACGTGTTCAAGTTGCAGCCGACGCAAGTGACGCAAGGTTCGGTGCGTTCGGTTTCTTGAACCTTAAGTGCGTAAACAACGAAGCCCTGATCGAGAGATCGGGGCTTTTGGGTTTTATGGGCAAGGCGATTAACGGTCAACGCCTTAAAATCGCACGGGAAGAGCTATTGACACGTGAGTACGACAAGATGACCGCTGGTCGGATAAAGCCCTCGACCTGTAATTTCTGACAGTAGACCGTCTTCAAGCTCTGGCCTAGTTTGGAGGTCCGTCCTCTGGCAGCGGCTGGCCCTCACCATGAAAGGATTCTCTGCAACCACCGCCATCGGAGTGGCCGATGCGCTCATCCATTGGCAGATATTTTTCGTGCTCTGTCAGGCGGCCGCCCTGAGTCAGGCGGCCAGCAACTTTGCGGCGTTCTGCGTAGCTGCTGCGCTCTCTTTCTATCTGAACATGCTTTATATCTTTGAAAGGGAAACGCCGGTATTTCCCTATCTGATGTTCATCGGCCTGATGGGCGGCGTGAGTTTTGGCGTGGGTGTCATTGGGGATGTCTGGCGCTTGTCGGGGCTTGTGACGGTCGCTTCGTTTTCGCTGGTGAATATTGTTTTAGGGTACTGCGTTTTCCGCTTTGTCCTTTTTCCAGGGCGACGGGCATGAACGTCTCTCCGCCTGACGTACTGCCGATGTCAGCGTCCTGCGCTGCTTCAATGCCCTTCGTAGTTGATCTGGACGGTACCCTCGTCAAATCTGATCTGCTGTTCGAATGCGTGATGTCCTTTGTCCGCAGCAAACCATTGCACTGCCTGAAACTCTTTCCCTGGCTCTGGCACGGCAAGGCGTATCTGAAAGATCGACTGGCAATGACATCGGACGTCGATCTCGCGACTTTGCCCTATGATCCCGACGTACTCCGGATGATCGAGGAACAGCGCAACGCCGGTCGGAAAATTGTTCTCGCCACAGCCAGTCATTACACATTGGCAGTGCGGATCGCCGAGCATCTGCAGGTGTTTGATGACGTTCTGGGTTCAACCCTCGAGCAGAACCTTTCGGGAACGAACAAACGTGATGCGCTGGTGGCGTTATATGGGGAGAAAAGTTTCGATTACATCGGCAATTCGCTGGACGATCTGCCGATCTGGCGGTCGGCCAGGCAAGCTTATATCGTCAATCCGCTAGCGGGCGTCCAACGTGCCGCCCGGCATCTGGATAACGTAGTCCAGGTGGTTCACTCTCGCGTTACGTATTTCAGAAGTTTGTACAAAGCCTTGCGCATTCATCAATGGATGAAGAATGTGCTGATTTTCGTTCCCCTGCTTGCAGCGCATCAAGTGGCCAACCCGCTGCTATTGGGGCGCGGCTTGCTGGCCTTCATGCTTTTCGGCTTGTGTGCATCCAGCGTCTATCTTCTGAACGACTTGCTCGACCTGAACGATGATCGCAGGCACCCGAGCAAACGCAATCGACCCTTCGCCAATGGTTCGTTATCCATCCAGTCCGGTCTGCTGATTTTCCCCCTGCTGTTGTCAGTGTCGTTCATCGGCGCGTGGTTGTGGCTGCCTCACCCATTCATTGCCGTGCTGGCCTGCTATTACGGCCTGACGCTGGTGTATTCGCTGGTGCTCAAGAGGTTGATGGCGCTGGATGTCATCGCTTTGGCGCTGCTTTACACCTTGCGCATCATTGCCGGTGGCGCCGCTTTCGGGCTCGACCTGACGGGGTGGATGCTGGCTTTTTCCATGTTCATGTTTTTGAGCCTCGCGCTGGTCAAGCGCTATGCCGAGCTGTTGCTGGCGCTGCACGGCGGCATCACCGGTAAGGCCGGCGGCCGCGACTACTTTCCTGCGGACCTGGCAATGCTCTCCTCTTTGGGGGCCGCATCCGGTTATCTCGCTGTCCTGGTGCTGGCGCTTTACATCCATGACAGCGCAACTACCGAGTTGTATGCATATCCCCGATGGCTCTGGTTTGCCTGCCCATTGATGCTGTTCTGGATCACTCGTATCTGGCTGCTGACGCATCGCGGCCGCATGAATGAGGATCCGGTGGTTTTCGCACTGCGTGATCGCTTGAGTCTGGTGATGGGAACAGTGTTCTGTCTGATTTTCTGGGTGGCGGCATGATGGCCTCGCTGGCTTCCTGGGGAAACTATCCCTATGCCCCGCAGAGTGGTCGTCCCTGCCACTGGCAAGCGGATATCGGACCGCAGTGGCAGCAGTTGATCGAATCACACGGGACAACTTTGCCGTTTGGCAATGGGCGCAGCTATGGCGATAGCTGCATGGCCGCAAGCGATCATGTGCTGCAATTACGTCCCCTGAACCGCTTCATCGAAGCCGACTGGGAAAAGGGTGAGATCTGCGCTGAGGCCGGCGTGACACTGGGCGAGATTTTACAACTCGCCATTCCCCGTGGCTGGTTTTTGCCCGTCACACCCGGTACGCGGCATGTAACGCTGGGTGGGGCGGTGGCCAATGACGTCCACGGGAAAAATCACCATCGCTGCGGCACGTTTGCCCATTCGCTGGTGTGTTTCGGGCTGCACCGTTCCATGCAATCGCCGATGGTGTGCTCGGCGACGCTAAACCCACAGTGGTTTGCCGCCACCATCGGCGGGCTCGGCCTGACGGGCGTGATTACCTGGGTGCGCATTCGTCTGCGCAAAATCCAGTCCAGCCTGATCGACAGCATACGGGTGCGTTTTGACTGTCTGGATGACTTTTTTGCCCTGTCGGCCGACATGGATGCGCGGCATGAATACAGCGTCGCGTGGATCGATTGCCTGGCCAAGGGCAATGCGCTAGGGCGCGGATGCTACACGGCTGGGGATCATTGCGAGGCGGGGCCCCTTGAGGTCGCTGCACCACGTTCTCTGTCTGTCCCGATCCGCCCTCCGGTATCGCTAATCAATTCGCTCACCTTGAAACTGTTCAACTATCACTACTGGAAACGGCAGCCAACGAACGGACAACATCAAAAGGTTGCCTACAGCTCGTTCTTCTATCCGTTGGACCGTATCGAAAACTGGAATCGCATCTACGGACGCAGAGGTTTCCAGCAATTTCAGTGCGTATTGCCGGCCTCGGTTGCAGCCGTGGCACTGGCCGAATTACTCAAGTCGATTGCGCGTAGCGGCAGTGGCTCCTTCCTCGCGGTGCTCAAGCGTTGTGGCGACATTCCTTCGCCGGGATGGCTTTCCTTTCCTATGCCCGGTACTTCATTGGCGCTGGACTTTCCACACGACATAGATCTGCCGAAAAAACTTCTGCCGCGTCTCGACGCCATCGTGCGGGAAGCAGGCGGTCGTTTGTATCCAGCCAAGGACGCTCACATGAGCGGCAGCGATTTTCGCCAGGCCTATCCCGCCTGGGAGCAGTTGGAAGCGATGCGCGATCCGACCCTGATGTCCCGTTTCTGGCAGCGAGTCACTCGATGAAAAAAATACTGATTGTGGGCGCCACCTCGGCGATTGCCTGCGCTTGCGCACGATTGTGGGCGGCTGATCGCAGCGAATTGTTCCTGGTCGGCAGGGATGCGCAAAAACTCCAGCAAACCAGCGTCGATCTTCAGGCTCGAGGTGCCAGAGCCGTGACCACGTACGTCATGGACGCCAGTGATATCGCCGCACATCCGGTCATGTACGAGAAATGCCTGGCGACGTTGCAGACGGTGGATATCTGTCTGATTGCCTATGGCTCGCTGCCAGATCAGTACGCGTGCGAAAAACACGTTGAACAGGCTATGGAGCAGTTCGCCAATAACGGCAGTTCAATGATCGCGCTGTTGACGCTGTTGGCAAATCGCATGGTTGTCCAGCAGCACGGCACGCTGGCGGTCATTTCCTCGGTTGCCGGGGATCGAGGACGACCTTCCAATTACCTGTACGGCGCGGCAAAGGCGGCCGTTTCCACGTTCTGCGAAGGCTTGCGGGTACGCTTGTTCAAAGCGGGTGTGCATGTGATCACGATAAAGCCTGGGTTAGTCGACACGCCCATGACGCGAGGGGTGGCGCTGCCCTCCGTGCTTGTAGCGCAACCGGATACGGTTGCCCGGCGAATAGTCAGAGGGATCAATCGACAGGTGGCGGTGCTGTATGTGCCCGGCTTTTGGGCGGTGATCATGTGGCTGATTCGGGTGATGCCGCAGCCGCTGTTCAAGAGGCTGAACCTGTGAATCAGACACTGAGGTTATCCGGGTGGCGTTACCGCGTTTTGATTGGCTCGGTGATTTGCTCCGCCCTCGCTTATCTCGCTGTTTCCCTGTGGGGTGGGTGGTCGGCGGTGAGCGCGGCGGTCAGTCGAGTGGGTTGGTGGCAGTGCGGGCAAATCGTCTGCGTGGTTTTGCTTGGATACGGTCTGCGTTTTTTGCGTTGGCAGGGTTATCTGTCTGCCTTGGGTCACCGGTTGCCTTGGCGGCCGAGCTTGAACATCTACCTGGCCGGATTCGCCCTGACGACGACTCCCGGCAAGGCCGGGGAGGCGTTGCGCGGTGTTTTGCTCAAACGTTTGGAGGTGCCTTACGCACAGAGCTTTGCCGCGCTGTTCAGTGAGCGGCTTGCGGACCTGCTGGCGATGGTGGGCCTGGCATTGTTCGGCTTGAGCGCGCATCCGGAATGGTTGTCGATGATCATTGCCAGTTTCGTCCTCTTGGTATGCGGTACATCGATGATGTTTTCGCCAAGCCTTGTCAGCGCGATTGATCGTCGCACTGAGCAACGGCACGACAGATTCTCGCGGTTGCTGGGGCATGCCGTTCAGGTATTGCGTCAGTCGCGCCGCTGTCATTCCCCTCGTCGCTTCATGGGCGCAACGCTATTGAGCCTGCTGGCCTGGGGGCTTGAAGCATTGGCGTTTTACTGGATTTTGCAGGCGATGGGCGCGGACGTGGGCCTAACGTTGGCGATCTTTATTTATGCGGTGGCCATGTTGGCGGGGGCTCTGAGTTTCATGCCGGGCGGTTTGGGCAGTGCCGAAGCAGCGATGCTAGCGCTGCTGGTTTCAGGCGGAGTCGGGTTGGCAGATGCGATCGCGGCGACGGTTTTGTTACGGCTGGTAACGTTGTGGTTGGCGGTCGGGGTGGGAATGCTTGCACTTTTATGGAAGAGGTCGGTAGCCGGTTTTGATCATGGCTGAGTAACTACTGAGGAGATGACAATGGACACTGCGTCGCGAAAGTACAAATTGGCAATGTACCTGTGTCTGATTGGCGCAATTGGATTTGGCCTGTATGTAAGGTTGCGCAACATCGATGCTACTGGCCTGTGGCTGGATGAGGCCTTCAGTGTATCGGTAAGCGATCCGCAAAATGGATTCTTTGACGTGTATCGAACTACATTGAGTGACGTTCATCCTCCCTTTTATCAGATTTTACTGTGGACTTATTATCAGGCTGTCGGGTTTGGCGAACACACAGGGCGGTATCTCTCTGCGGTAATCGGCGTGCTGTTGATTCCCTCTGTATTCCTCCTCGGGCGCAAATTGTTTGATGAACAAGTAGGGCTCATCGTTGCGTGGTTGGCAGCGGTCAATAGTTTCTTGGTTCAGTATTCGCAAGAGACTCGCTCTTATGCGCTTCTGTCGTTGCTTACCGTTTTGTCTTTTGTGATCTTCTTGCGCTGCTTAAGTCGAGGCAGAGGGCAGGATTTTTTTTGCTATTGGCTGACTTCCGCCGCGCTGATAAATACTCATTACTTCGGTTATCTGCCGGTCTTTGCTCAAGTGCTTGTGTTGCTTCACATGATCTTGCGCAGCGAGGTCCACAGCCAAGTTATATACAGGTTCATTTGCGCCGGATTTTTTGCCGCATTAACCGTAATTCCTGGTTTATCGTACGCTGAGAGTAGCTTTTCTCGGGATTTCTGGATTCAACCACCCGAAACTGTTTTTTTCTTCAAGGTTTTCCTGTTGTATTTCGGAGATACGTTTCTGGCCGCTTTGCTCGCTGTAATTTTAATTTCAGGGCTGGCGTCGATGGCTCAAAATCCTGAAAGCGCAATTGCTTGCAGGCTGATTGTGTTCTGGGGGGTAGTAGGAATTGTGGTGCCCTATGTCTGTTCTGTTTACTTACGCCCGGTGACAACTCAACGCAATTTTATTTTTCTTCTGCCCGCCGTATTGCTGGTGGCTGCGTACGCAGTTGGCAATATAAGAGATGTGCCAGTAAAAGTGTCAATGCTGGTGGTATTGATGACATTTTCTGCTACGCCTTTATTCAGGGATATCAGTTATCTGAGGGATCCTGAAAATCCGTACTCACGCGAGACGCACATGAGAGATATCGTCATCTCTGTAATGAATAAGTCAAGCGTGTTGCCAATCTATTCGCTTGATGCGATTCAGTTTGGTGTCTATTTCAAGTTGCTGGGATCTCCGCTGCTTGTTAGTAATTTAGAGAAGCTGAAAACTGATTTGTCGTTGCCCAGTCACCCGAAAGAATTTTATGTTCTGGAGACGAACTATGGTCCTGGTTTTGCTCAGGGAATCAAAAATCTAGAAAGGTACGAAGCAAAAATTATCGATAAGGAAGAAATAGGTCATGTGCGATTATTCAAGATCCGTACATTTGAACCATGATCGGTAGCGGTGGGCATTCCGAATGGAAATGCACACCTTTGAGCAGTTACGCAGCGACGACCTCGCTCGGCTCAAAACTGTCCGACCGCGCCATCTGCCACATCCGCGAATAGAACTCGCCATTCACTTCGCCGGTAAGCAATTCCCCCGGTTTCAGAAATACATGCAACTGCGAGAACAGTTTGATCTCGGTCGCCGACATGCGTCGTACCAGATGCTTGGCCGACAGTTGCGAGGGATGCTCAAGGCCTGCTGCAGCGAGCATTTCCGCCAGTGCTTTGAGCGTGCTGCGATGGAAGTTGTAGACGCGCTGGGCTTTGTCCGGTACCACCAGAGCGCGTTGGCGCAAGGCGTCCTGGGTGGCAACGCCGGTCGGGCATTTGTTGGTGTGGCACGACTGCGACTGGATGCAGCCGATGGCGAACATGAAGCCGCGCGCGGAGTTGGCCCAGTCAGCGCCGATGGCCAACACGCTGGCGATGTCGAAGGCGCTGACGATCTTGCCGCTGGCGCCGAGTTTGATCTTGTCGCGCAGGTTCAGGCCGACCAGCGTGTTGTGCACGAACAGCAGACCTTCGCGCATCGGCACGCCGATGTGGTCGGTGAACTCGACAGGGGCGGCGCCAGTGCCGCCTTCCTTGCCATCGACGACGATGAAATCGGGAAGGATGCCGGTTTCCAGCATGGCCTTGGCAATGCCCATGAACTCCCACGGATGGCCGAGGCAGAATTTGAAGCCCACCGGTTTGCCACCGGACAATTCGCGCAGTTGCTGGATGAACTGCATCATCTCGATCGGCGTTGAAAACGCACTGTGGCGCGACGGCGAGACGCAGTCTTCGCCCATCAGGATGCCGCGTGTTTCCGCAATCTCCCTGGTGACCTTATGCTTGGGCAAGATCCCGCCATGGCCGGGTTTGGCGCCCTGGCTCATAAACTTATACCCTACAAACCTGTAGACCTAAGGAGCCAAGAATGGGCCGTAAGCACATCAAGCATGATGTAGAGCAAGCGCTGAACCTTGAACAGTCCCTCCACCCCCTGGAACTGAGGAATGATGAAGGCATTTACCCTTTCTCCCCCGTATGGCGTTGGACGCCCCAGAACGGAAAGAGAAGAGGGGAGACTGTTTCCCTCACTATCGATAGCCGAAGCGCCTCTGCCAAAGAGCTAATTGAAGAGGGAAACAACGGTCGTCGTTTCTTTTATTCGGAGTATCAATCGCAATACGACTGGGCAGTCGTGGCACTTGGCCAAGGCCTCAAGACAATGTGCATGGAAAACCGTTGTTCGCAAAATGAAGCTTCTTATGCAAGAAATGCCGTGGGCAGTTTTTTTGAGTACTGCAGGCAAAAAAACGTCAGGTTGGATACTTTCAAAGATTTCAGTTTTCAGTTGATGTGCGCCTGGCGTAATGACCTACGATCTGTGGAGATGAATAGCCGATATAAAGCAGCTGTGTTCAGGCGATTCAGTAGAGTCGTTGAACAGGTGATGGGAACAAGTTTATTTCCCGTAAAATTCACGATGCCGGTGTATACGTCGGATGCCCCGGATCCACTGGCACCTTACAGCGATGCTGTGATGTATCAGTTGATCGGTGCATGCGTCAGCGATATTGAAACAATCATGGAGGCTGCGAAAGGTTTTAAGCAGCTAGGTGATACTGCATTCGTGCCGGAGACGGAGTTGTACGCAAGGGGGGCTGACTGGCGGCGTATTGTGCGGGCCTATTTTGAAAGTTGCTCATTTCGAGGCGGGTATGTTCCGGATACTCATCCTGAATCGGATGGTCGTGCCAAGCTTACTTCTATTGCATCAAGGGTTTCGAGTGTCTCGACAGCTGAGGTCGGAAAGTTTACAGACGCGGTAAAGCTGATTTGCACTGAAACTACATCGGATGGTGTAGATGCTCACAAAAGACTTACAGAAAAAGAAGTGGCAACCCGTGGCTCGCTGTTTCCATTCCTGCTGTTTTTCCTCATTTGTTCAGGTAAGAACAAGGAGGTTGTGATGTCATGGCAGCGAATGTATCGCATCGGCAAGACCTCTGTATCACCACTGGATTGGAAAGATCCTCTTGATCCAACCAAGTGCCGTGTACGTGGTTATAAGTCACGAGGGAAAGGTAGGGGCAAGATTGAAGCCGACGATACCTACATCAAAATTTCAGAAGAGGGTATGTATCCCATTTTCAAGTTTTTGATGTGGTACACCGAACCGCTTGTATCTTTGGTAGGGGAGCGGTCGAAGGACAGTCTTTGGTTATATTTCGGGAAGCGAGGTGTAAATGATTGCAGTATTACGGATCGATTCCTGCAGTCCGCGCTGGCCTTTCTTGATAGGCATGAAATCTGGGACGTCCATGTAGGTGCTAACGGTGAAGTATCGAATCGTCGCTTGGCGTCTTTGGACTCACGTCGTTTTCGAAAAGTGTACGCCGCCAAGGAGATGATGAAGGCCATCAATGAGGCACAGAATCATCGGGAGCTCGCGGCGAGCCTGACCCACGCACTCAAGCATAAGCAGTTTGATACAACGCTTGGCAGCTACCTTTTCCTGGGCACCCCGAAAGCCATTACGGACATTGGAATCTTCACGCTCCAAGAAAACTACCTTGAGGAGGCGCGCAAGTTTCGCGGAGTTCGTAAGGAGAACGCCGACGTTGAGGGGCTCCCGGGCTTTTATGCCGCCTGCGCCAATCCAAAGGCTCCGGATTACGAGGGAGCAGCCGCATCGGGGGTAAAGGTTTGCCAGGAGTACGATATGTGCCTTGGGTGTACGCAGAGCAGGGTTTTCGACGCGCATTTGCCCAGGATTGCCAAACGTATCCTTCAATACGAAGCGCAACGAGAAACGATGCCACGCGAAGGTTGGGAGGCTGCATTTGGCCGCAAGTTGGCCAGGGCCCAAGATGTTCTGAATGGGTGGTCGGATAGGGCTGCTGTGAATGATGCGTGGGACGCCGCAAAGAACAATTCGGTTTTCCTACCTGAAATTATCTGTCGTGGTTAAGGGGGAAACTCAATGAGCGTCTACGTAAATCAGCCAACAGCACAGTCGTCGGCTGTCGAGAGCGTTGCCGAAAGCATTACCGACAGTGTTGTCGCAAAACACTGGGAGTTGCTGAGGTATATCGAAAGCCGTTGGGGTGATACAAAAGTAAGCAGTCTGAGCACCTTCATAAATAACGAGTGGGATTTACGAAAGGAGGGGGCGCCGTATCGTTTTAATTTTAATGGGATTGCCGGCAGCGATGCCATGACTCACTTTCCAATGCGAGTTTTGCTGAAATCTTTAACTTTTTCACTTCTCGGGCATACGGCGATCATTCAAAGATCGCCAAGGACTGTCTACAATATTCTCAGTGGGGCTAAACCACTCATTACATGGCTCGCTGATCTCAGTTGTTTGGTCGCAGACACGGAAGGTGGGTATTTCAAGTTGCCAAGGGATATCACTCTCGAAGAATTTTCGGATTTTTTCAAAGGTGTGAATTCTGAAGATATTCACCAGAATAGCAAATGGGACAGGGTGCGATTGCTTTCCGAGTGGTGGAGTCTCTCAGGCGATGAGGGTGTTCTGCCCTCATTTCTAAGATTGGCATGCGACCCTTTCAATGGCAAAAAATTAGTTGATCATGGTGTCAGTAGTGACAATGACAAGCCTGAGCCAAAACTGGAAGAAGAGTCCGGGTGGCAACCGATCCCTCTTGAATATGCATTTCCTTTAGCCAATGCGGCGGCAGACTATATTGAGCGCTATGCAGAGCCCCTGATTCAGTTTCATAAAGTGGTCTATGAGGGAGTCGTTGATAAGCGTAGCAGCAGTGTAGTTAGCCAAGGTGCTTTTACAGAAAGGTGTACGGAGCTTGGACTTACTATTGATCAGGTCGCTGCTGGTCTACCCTTTGAATTAAAGTTCAGCAAGTATGCCTCCCCTTCGGATCGCACAAAGTACACCTATAGGCTTGAACGCAAGGACGCGGAAAAAAGCCTCGCTCATATGAAGAGGGCGGCGGTTACCATTGTCCTGTTCACCACAGGGATGAGAAGCAGCGAGGTGTCTTGGCTGGAGGTAGGGTGCTGTGTGCCTGACTATAGTATCGGGGTGGAGAACTTCTATCGAATGACGGTGACCGTGCGTAAAACCAGCAAAGAATATCAGGCTGGGCAAATCATCACCATTCCGGTTCCTTACATCACTTACCTTGCCGTGCGAGTCCTGGAGAAGCTGGGTTCGCTGAAGCGTCGTGGGAACTACCTGGTGGCTCCCTTGCAGTCGAACGAGAAGAGTGACCATGTTACTGGCCCGGTGAACGTCGGGAGTATTCTCAATTACGTCAAAGGGTTTGCTCAAGAAATTGGCAGCGCGTACATCCCTCATCCGCACCAATTCCGGAAAACCATTGCGGGTTGGTTTGTGCTCAATAGTCCCGTGCTGGGGCCATTGTTGGTCATGCGGTTGTTTTCGCACAAGTCACTGGCGATGACCGAGATGTACCTGAGAAACAACCCTCTGATTCAAGAGGCTCGTCAGGAGATGCTTGCCGAGCAGTCGCTCAACCTGATTCACGGCATCAGCCGGTCTGCCCAGGCGGGCAAGCTTGCAGGTGTATCAGGTGAGCGCATCAAAGCCGGAATGCTTCAGGATCCGTTGTTCGAGGGCATTACCGGGGACAAGTTGGGCACGACCATGGAGGAGTACCTTCGGGAACGCGCCCTGCACGGTTCCATGCATTTTCTACTGACGCCGTTGGCGGTCTGCATGTTCGATCCTGAAGACGAGGAAGAGAAGCCATGCACTCAGTTGATCGCAAAAACCGGCGGTGAGGGCGTTCAGCCGCTCGACGCTGCTGCCGGTGGTTTACCGATCGTCAATAACTGCGTGGGTGTGAAGTGTGATCGGTGCTTGATCACCCAGTGTGAGTCAAAGTCACTCGACCAGTCTCTTGGTTTTTACAGCGAGCTTATCGGCGGCGCTATCGAGGAGGACTACGCGGGCAATCTTCACCTCATGTCCAGTGCTCAGGAGTTTGTTGAGTTGTATTCGCCAGTTTTGGAAAGTGTTCGATGAGTTTGAAGAGAGACCGATTCAAAGAGGCCAAGGCCTGCTTCGAGGAGATGAAACAGGAGTTTGTACAGACAGGCGCGGTGCCCACGATCGCAGCCGTGGCGAAGCGTGCCCAGGTCGACCGCAAGTATTTTTATGGGAACATTAATACGCCAGATTCGGGATTGCGTGACAAGTGGGTTGCTCTGGGGAAAGAGATCAGCGCCTACAAGTTGGTGCAAAAGCAAGCTGTGCTTGTCAGTGATGAGCCAACGGATAGCGATAAACTGAAAAACGCGATCATTGAAAATTACGGTTTGGTGGAGCAAGTCAGACAGCTCGATGAGATGAAGGATCGGCTTCAAACGCTGTGGTCTAAGTCTCAGGAGCAGGTCGATAAACTTGAGTTACATGTCCGTCAACTGGAAGGGCAAATCCATGTTCAAAATGTAAAGGGCCCAGTTGTTGCCTTCAGTGGTCGCCCAACCGTCATCAGCCCGGATGCTTTGCGCACGGGGACTGATGCGCTCGCCATGAAAAAAGCGTGGATCGAGGCGTTGAAACATCTGAAGGCCGCAATCGACACGCCCAACCAGAAGAATGTGTATGTGACCATTGGTGCACCGGGGAGTGGCAAATCTACATGGAGTTCCACGTTCACCTTTAGTCATCGGATCTCGGTGATTTTTGATGCCTGTAATTTGACTCGAAGCGATCGTTATGAGCTGTTTGATATCGTTAGACAGAACCCTAGAATTCATATCGTCGCCGTGGTGTTTTGCCTTGCACTGGAAACGTTGGAGGAGCGCAATAAGAAGAGAGTGTCAGCGGATAAGCTACCCATCCAAAAACTTCGTGCGTGTTATGAAAGTATCGAATATCCCACGCTCTTTGATGAACACGAGATTTTCGATGAAATCATAATGGTTCGAGGGTAGGGGGGATCATGTACATTGAATTCGTAAAGAATACTGACGGTACCCATATTCCTCACGTTCAAGGGAAGCTGTGCGTTCCGCTTGTTCAATTCCTGATTTACCAGCGTGTGACGCCAATGAGTCGAGGTGGACGCCGAGAGCCTACCACCATTAACAATATGGCGATCCATATGAAAATATGGTTCGACTATTGCGCAGACTTGGGCTTGAAATTTGATCAGGTTACTTTCGAACTGCATTTGGAGGTTCTGAAAAAATCGTTGAGAGCCAGCCGCGCACAGCCTCAGTCCATCAATGCCTATTATCGTACATGGCGGGTCTTCTATGAGTGGTGTGATATCCAGGGAATTGGGCATCTCATGCAATTCCCCTCGAAAGTTGAATCAACCAAGAGTCAATCGCGCGGTAATCCTCTGCTCGCCAATCAGCTTACCAGCAATGCAAAAATTCTGACTGACCCCGGGCTAGAGGCAGTGACAACCGTAGATGACTATAAGGAATTCGTACTCAATCACGATGAATTTGCAGCTTTTGCCGAGGCGCTGCGGGTCGTAGATCCGGTTTATGAAAGTATCGGGTACATGATGGTTACCACGGGTTTGCGAATTGGTGGCATTATTCAAATGCCGGTGGGTGCGGATAAAAGGAATCCTAAATGGCTACGATACCCTGAGTTGGCGGCCAGTGGCGCAACGCTTCAAAAGCTCATCTACTTACCGAAAGGCAATAAGCGTCTCCTACAATGCATTGTTCTCACAGAGTCTTTGAAGGTGCTTCATGAGAGCTATATTCAAACAGTGCGTAAAGAACGGGCGCAGGTATACAGAAGTAAAAGCAAATCCGCAGACGTTCCTTTGTGGTTGAATAGAAATGGCAAACAAATATACAAGAATGATATTTGGAATGCCTTCCGAGCAGCCTCACGGACGGTGGGTAGGGAGGTCAAGCCTCACCATCTGCGTCATACCTATGCAACCTACATTATTTATAACTACTTTAAAGCACACGGGTTAAAGCCAAACTTGGCCTACGCTCATGATATTCACGAGCAACTCAGGTCTCAACTGGGGCATCGTGATATCGAAGTCACGAAGATGTATATACGCACTGTGATACGAACGGAGACAGAGGCATGGCTGCCTGTTCTAACGCCCCACGTTAAGCACCGAGTTGAGGGGCGCATGGCAGATCACGTACTGGCGTCAATGGCGAAATTTTTCGAGCCGACTTCGCACTCGGATACGCTTCAGTAGTGAGTGGTTATCCACTGGGCTGCCGGCTAGGATGATGCTGAGACTCTAACTGAGGCCAAGGACAGCTCGATGATAAAACAGATCATTTTACGTGACGTATCGAGCTACTCCCCGACGGTGGATTCAGTCATAGGCCCACTTAACAAGGTCAACGTGTTCTATGGCCACAACGGGACGGGCAAAACCACGATTGGCAATTTTCTTCAAGATCCTGGGGAGCTTTGCTACCCATCGTGCAGAGTAGAGCCGCGCGATGATGAGCGCGAGATACTGGTTTACAACCACCTTTTCACGGAAAAGAATTTCCCCGCCGATGCTCAACCGGGAGTGTTCACTCTAAACGAGGGCAATATCGAGGCAGAGGCTGCCCTCCAGGCGGCGGAGGCGGCACTCAAGACGCTTGCTCAAGAACAGCAGGTGGAGATCGAGGCTGGCAAGGCTGTTGTCGCTGAGCAAGAGGCTGCAAAGGAAGCGTTAAGGGAGCATGTCTGGGCTTTGAAAAAAACGTTTGACAATACGCCTCTCAGGTACTGCTTTAGTCAACTCAACACCAAAGAGCGGCTTCTGGAAAGGGTTATCCCTCTTGTGCACACCACGACTACCGATACCCCTGAGAGCCTTAGCGCTGAAGCGGCAGAGCTTCAATCAGCAAGTGATTTGGAGTTACCCGGAATCGCGTCGTTCAGCTTCCGCGAAATGGATGTTGAGGTGAATACCGTACTGACTGAGGTGATTGCAGGCTCCGGCGATTCTTACCTCTCCGCGTTGATTCAAGAGCTTGGGCATTCCGACTGGGTGAAGGATGCCTTGGGATTCGTCGATAAAAGCGACGAGCACTGCCCTTTTTGTCAACAAGTCTTGCCCCCAGATTTTTACGACGAGGTAGCCAGGGTCTTCGATAAGACTTACGAGCAGAGGCTAGAGCAAATACGGCAACTCAAGTCTCGCTACGACAAAGGTGTCGAGCGAGTGCTTCTGCAGTGTGGAAGACCTGAATACCAGAGCAGTGCGTATCAACTGCATGTCGCTAACCTGAGGGTGATGCTTCAGAGGAATGCCCAAGGCCTTGTGACCAAGCTTGCGAGCCCTTCGACTTCAGTCGCGTTGGAGTCGACTGTCGATTACTTTAAGGCGCTGAATGAAGCGGTGAAGGTTGAGCAGGAAAAAATCGATGCGATCAATCTCAAGGTCAAGGACAAGCAGAAGTATCTTGAGCAGATAAAGGCCAGGTTCTGGAACTGCTTCAGAGGCAGTTGCGATACGGTGATCAAGGCGGCGACGAAGAAACACCGCGAGCTCGACGTCAAACGAGAGGAAAAGCGAACGGCCATTGAACTCATTCGAGAGAAGGTCAAAGTCCATCGTGAGGTGATCACGCAGAGCAAAGCGAAAATCACGAACATCGATCAGTCCGTTGATAGCATCAATAATGCTCTTGGACACTTGGGTCTGCAGGGGTTCAGTTTGATCAGGGAGGAGGGGGATGTTCCCCAATACCGATTACAACGGCCTGGCAATGCTAACGACGTGTTCCGAACCCTCAGTGAGGGTGAGAAAACGCTCATTTCCTTTCTGTATTTCTTGGAAGTGTGCAACGGCGATATGGATGGCAAAGCCAGCAAACTGAAAAGTAACCGGGTGATCGTGATTGATGATCCGATTTCCAGTTTGTCACACAACTACATCTATGATATCGCATCACTAATCTACAGGCGCGTGCTGAACCCCAAAGACCGTTTCAAGCAAGTGTTCATCTTGACGCATAATCTTTTTTTCTTTCACGAGATGCTGAAGCACCTGAGGAGGGCAGACCAGTTTTCACTTTTCCGGATTATCAAATCTACATTCAGTGCGGTGATTCCCATGAAAGATACGGATGTCCAAAATGACTACCAATCTTTTTGGCAGACCATCAAGGATGCTTTGGAAGGGCGTACATCAGCGAACGTCATTCCGAATATGATGCGCAATATCCTAGAGTACTATTTCACGTTCGTTCATCGTCAAGAAGCACTGCAGCAAGCCCTGTTTGACCTCGCCGATGAGGATGCCGATTTCCGGGCACTTTACCGCTACGTGAACCGAGAGTCCCATTCAGACGCCATCAATCTCACGGATTTCGGCGAGATCAATCCTGCGCACTTTGTGGAACGCTTCAGGCAGGTTTTTGTGCGTACCGGCTTTGAGGAACACTACGACAAAATGATGAGTTGATTGCCTGAAAGGGCGACCCTTTGGCGGGCCATGGATACTGCGAGACAGGCCTTGATTTCAATGCTGGGTCAGTGAGATCGGCCAATAAAAGTGCGTCGAGACTACATTAAAAAATGGATTGTAACGCTATGCACAATGACCTAGAACATTTCGATTATGAACAGTCGCTATCAATCATGATTGGTGAAAACGGTAGCGGAAAAAGCCAAATGCTAGCGAGGATTGCTGAAGCCTACATAAGTAAAAAATATAGAGTTATTGCCATTGCCAATTGTCCTTTTGATAAATTTCGCGATCATGGCAAGCGGTATCATTTTATGGGTGGTCGCTATGGGAGGGACTTTATTAGTATTGCGCTAGCGGCAGTTGTGAAGTCTATCAAGGAGCCATCGGTCACCAGGTTTAATATTGGAAAAGTGTTGTCATATCTCAGGTTTGATCCAATTCTTGGAGTTTGTCAGAAAGAGAAGCAGGGTCAAGTGGATTGGTATAACCTAGAGTCAAGTAACTCCGCAGTATCAAGAGATAGCATCGACCTTGGACGGTGGAGCTTGAATTTAAACAAAACGGAGCTACAGAATTGGCCTGCTGTTTTTCTGAGAAAGCAAGGGGTGGAGTTTCCCTTAGAACACGCTAGTTCTGGCGAGATACAGATGTTCACGATGCTGGCATTCATTGCGTCCAACATTACTGAGCGCACTGCTATTATAATTGATGAACCTGAGAACAGTTTGCATCCGCGCTGGCAGCGGGACTATATAAGTCGGCTGTTTGACTTGTTTTATGGTTTTTCGCCGTTGGTGATAATTGCCACTCATTCTCCGGTTTTGGTAACCTCAGCGCCTAATGTGGATGTCCGTCATAGTCTGTACAAGCTTAAGCAGGGGTGCATTCATCCCGTGTATCCGCACGCAGGAGGTATGGAACAGGTAATGTGGGATGCGTTCAAGATTCTCACGCCAAGGAGTAACTTTCTTTCTCGATATATTGCTGACTTGCTGCACCAGTTTGAGGTTGGGCAAATCAGTAAGCTAGATTTTGATCAGGCATTTGAAGAGTTACGTGGTGCTGCTCAGTATGATGATAAACAGTTGATGCTGATCGACCAAGCACGGCGGCTTGCGCATGAGTGAGTTTGAGTACTCGTTAGATGAGCATCGACTGATCATGCAAGCGTTAGGGCTGCGCAGAGAACCGGCGTCTAATTCGACCAAAATCTGGGATGCGCATTGCGTTAAGCCCGTGAAACGTAGGCTGAAAGACCATAGACTGCGAGAACAGCGTGGGGTGTGCTGTTACTGTCAGCAATATATCCAAGGTCAGCATTCAATGACGCTGGATCTTGAGCATATTTTACCGAAAAGTATTTTTACGCATTGTATATTTGATCTAAAAAATCTGGCTGTTTCATGTCGTAGGTGTAATTTTTACAAAGGGGATAAGGTTGACTTTCTTCTTGATGACCTGCTGATGGTTCCGAAGATTGATAAAAGTAAACTTTTCAACATGATGCATTATAAGTTTGCTCACCCTAATCTTACTGATGTTTTTAGTCATCTAGTAGTTCAGAAGGCGCAGGACGGGCCGGCTGTTATACTTCGATATAGAATTGTTTCTGAGATCGGAAAGTTTACTTACGACTACTTTAGGCTCCAGGCCTTGGAGGTTAGCGCCATGGATGAGGTTCAGGGTATATCACCCCCAGAGAGTGGCTTCTTGTATGCTTTAGTGCAACAGATCGAGAAGGAGGTTTATGAATGATAGTGAATAGCCCTTCATCCGACATTTGCCTCACTAGCCAGCACCCGTGAAAAGTGTGAAGTTTTGCCTCGGTGTCGTTATCGAGGCATCATGGGGTAGAGCTTCCTTGCAAAAATAACGCGTGCTTGAGCATATCCCGTTATCCCGATAATACCTTGCAAAGGCAGACGCATCACTGGCTTGAGTACATTTGTATTCACTGCTGCGAAGTGGCGTTTCAAGAAGGTAGCCATAGATAAGACGATACAGGAAGGAAACATGGCTCAAGTTTAAGCGCGGCAGACCTGCATCCATGATATGCATGTTTGATCGGGAGATACTCTACAGCGACCCCAGCCCTTGCTCAATTAACGGTGCATCAATTAAAGCTCAAAACTATCCGACTAGTTACAGATCGATCACTAAAATCAAGATGGTGATGAGTGATGCTCCGTTTCAGATTGAGAAGAATCAGATGGTGCTCGACTTCATCAAAGCAACAGGAAGAAGTGAGTGAGGCGGATGTAGTCAGATAATGCAACTACTCAATCCTTTTGCCAGTAGCGATGCACTGTGGACTTCGATAACCCAAGAATCCGGCAGGTTTCTGCTTGGCTTATTCCTTCAGATTTTAATCTCTTAACCGCCTCAGCATTTTCATTATTGGTCGGTTTGCCAGGGCGACGCTTAACCAGTTCGTTTCCGGCATATTCGCCTTCCAGCTGCTTGATACCTCCCACGTGTTTGAAGTCACTCAGTTGGGCATGGGCGCGTTCGAGTGCCTGATCGGGAGTATTGCCATCTCGCAGGGCAACGCATATCGCCAGCAATGCCACTGGATCAAAATCTAATGCGGCGGCCAGATTCACTAGCTTGTCTAGGCTAGGGTTGGCATTGCCTTGCTCCAACGCGCCGATATGGGCTCGCACGCTGACATCGGCCAGATCCTCATACTCGATGCCACGTTGCCGGCGAATCACTCGGATTGCTGCGGCAAATTGTTTAGTGAGCGACATGTTCGTCCCAAAAGACAAGGATGGGGCCACATCGCCGATGTTCCGATAAACACAATCTAGTGGTATTATAGGAACTTCTGGCTTTTCGACCCAGTGCATCTGCACCGTCAGGAGGGCCGGTCGCACCCAGCACGTGTGAGGCTGCGCGTAGGGTCTAAGCAATATAGGTTTAAATCGAGATCGAGCGAGCCATGAGGATTCGAGTTTACTCAGACCTGCACAACGAGTTCGCCCCTTCGAACCACCCACAACAGACGCTGACATCGTCGTGTTGGCCGGTGACATCGACATCTTGGCGCGCGGCGTGAAATGGGCCAACGAGACGTTCAGCCAGCCCTTCATTTACTGCGCCGGCAACCGCGAATTTTACAAAGGCCGCATCGACCACACGCTTCGCAAAATGCGAGAGGCCGCTGCGCCGCATGTGCAAGCCCTGGAAATCAGGTTTGGATCTGCAACCAAACACGCTTTCTGGTCTAAACAGTCTGGACGGATTTCACATCCACCTGAGACCCGGTGGAAGCGATGGTGACCTGCGACTGTGGATGAACGACTTCCAGGTGATCAGAGCTGAGGAGAACTTTCGACGGCTACGTCCAGCAGACGTGATTGAGCGAAACCAGGTGCGTATGAATTCTTGAGCGATGAATTTGCTAATCCGTTTGAAGGTTCAACAGTCATTGTTACGCACCATTGTCCGATCCTGGAAGTTGAGGGAGACAAGCATGGCAGTCATCTCAGCGCGGCTTGTACAAATCGGTGGCATTCACTTTTACCGATGACAGACGTTTGGATTTTGGACATACACATTGCGCTGTTGATGTGGAGATTGGCAGGGGCTGGATCATCTCAAATCCTCGCGGTTACCCCGGCGAAGGCACAGGATTCATTCCGGATTTCACGATTGAAATCTGACCCAGTTGATGAGGGTAGCCAGGATGTACTGGATAAAAACCTATGGAGCTAAGCACTGTGATTTTCGCTTTCACAGATACCCCAGTGTCATTGAGAGAGCACGTAAAGCCATTGCAGATCCGGATATTGCCGGGTACTTGCTCTGCGCCTTGGAGCGACCTCCAAAAATCACAGGTCTGTTGTTTTTCGACCCGGCAAAAAAGTACCCGGAGGGACTTCCCTTTCATGCTCTGCCAGTCATCAATCGGTGTCGGAGAGCAGGCTACGACCTTTTCACGATAATCGATGGTGGGACTTTCGTTGTTGCTCACTGGCTACATGAAAATGGCGCTTTAGATCGTTTTGACCGGGTTCATTGATGCTGCCTTCGTTGGCGTTTGCAGGTAAAAAACGGTGGGGAAATGGGGTTTCCACAATGTGTGCGGGACGCAGAGAAAAATCGATTTCGGTGTGCCGATTACCGGGTACTCACGAGGCAAGACCAGCAGCTGCCTGGAAGGTTTTCGTGCGGATTCAGAATTTTTTAAGAATTAGGCAACAGTGTGCAGACTGAACTGATTGAAGATGTGCTTTATGGCCCTGCAAGGATGATAGGGGGATCGCGATTAGGGGATGAAGAGCTGATCAAATTGGCTCAGGAGGAGTTTGCGGAGCAACGGTTTTGTATCGTCCGGAACTGGATGCTCATGGACGTCTTGCTCCCTGACACTCAGGAAAGGGATGTCCAAAAGCGCGGCTTGCAACCTTCAGCTCTGTTTGTCCACGAGACAGTATTCGACAGCGAAGGGCGAACTGCAGCTCGCGACAGCTTCATTACTGGATTTCAAAAAAACTTCCAAGGGTGTTTTTTTGAAAGCGAGGATGCGCTGTACGTACTTGCTGGCAGAGGCTTTCGCAAGCATGTGAGCATGCCGGCTTTTCAAGCGCTGAATGATTACAGGAAAGCACGCTGATCGTTACTGCCTACCTGTGTCCTGGTTCGCGAAAGCTCTCCCAAGCCTCCTCCATTTTTCACTTCGGATATCGTGAATGGTTGATCCACGCACCGAGCTCCACTTTTGTGCCAGCCACTACATACAAGCGGTAGAGGCTGTGCGAGGGCAGGGCGCAGCTCTACAGCTGCTACGGGAGTTTTTTTGCCTGAACGCTCATGCCGAAATCGTTTATGCGCAAGATATCAATGCCTACTTTCTTCGCCTGGATGACGTCGATCGGTGGAGCAACAAACGCGTCGGAATGCTCGATGCAGTGGCCACCATGCCATTTAAATCTGTGGAGGCGTTCCGGGCGGAAATTGTGACGTGGACACTACAGGATTACGCACATGTCCATGACACCACGGGGCTGGATGCCTTGATCAAATTAGGATTGCCCCTGGGCAACTGATCTCGGTTTCACAGCTGGTTCGAATCATCGATCAACCCAGCCCTATGCGAAGCGACGTGTTCCAACACTGCGAGATCCCCCTATGCTCGATCCCCAGCTGTTACGTAGCAACCTTCAGGACGTGGCGGATCGCCTAGTGCCCCGTGGCTTTGCCCTGGATGTTGCGCGCATCGAAGCGCTGGAAGAACAACGCAAGACAGTCCAGATCCGCACCGAAGCTCTGCAGGCTGAGCGTAACGCGATTTCCAAGAGAATTGGTCAGGCCAAGCAATTCGGCGAAGAAATCGCACCGCTGATGGTCAATGTCGAGAGCACGGGCGGCCAACTGAGCGAGAACAAGGCTGCATTGGACGAGATCCAGGCTGAGTTGGAAGCGATCCTACTGGGCATCCCCAACCTGCCGCACGAGTCCGTGCCGGTCGGCGAAAACGGGAGTGTCGAAGTGCGCCGCTGGGGTACTCCACGAATCTTTGATTTTGAGATCAAAGATCACGCCGCGCTTGGCGGGAAGTCCGGTTGGGTGGACTTTGAAACCGCCTCCAAGTTGTCCGGCACGCGCTTCACTCTGCTGCGCGGCCCGATTGCCTGTCTGCACCGCGCCCTGGCGCAGTTCATGATCAACCTACACACCAGCGAGCACGGCTACGAAGAGGCCTACACCCCATACATGATGCGGGCCCCTGCGCTGCAAAGCACCGGTCAACTGCCGACGTTCGAGGAAGATCTGTTCAAGATCGCCCGTGAAGGTCAGGACGATCTTTACCTGAACCCTACGTCCGAAGTCCCGTTGACCAACCTGGCGGCAGGGCGGATTCTCGATGCGGAACAGCTGCCCCTCAAGTTTGTTGCCCATACCCCGTGCTTTCGCAGCGAAGCCGGCGCTTCGGGGCGTGACACCCGTGCCATGCTCCGTCTGTACCAGTTCGATATGGTCGAACTGGTACAGATCGTCGAGCCGTCTAACTCGATGGGGGCGCTGGAAGACTTAACCGCCAACGCCGAGAAAGTCCTGCAACTGCTGGGCCTGCCTTATCGAACTATGGCGCTGTGCACCGGCGACCTACCTTTCAGCGCGGTCAAGACTCACGATCTGGAAGTGTGGATTCCGAGCCAGGAAAACTACCGCAAAGTTTCCTCATGCTCCAACTGCGGCGATTTTCAGGCCCGCCGCATGCTGGCACGTTTCCGTAACCCAGAAACTGACAAGCCGGAACTTGTGCACACTCTAAACGGCTCTGCTTTGGCGGTCGGTCGTACGTTGGTAGCAGTAATGGAAAACTACCAGCAGGCCGACGGTTCGATCCGCGTACCGGATGTACTGAAGCAGTACATGGGTGGCATGGACATCATTAGTTGTGGGCGTTGAATTTTCCTTCGCCGGATCCAGAGGTCGACAAGGTGGCCGCTGCGCAGCAGATTGCTGGTGCGGCAAGGCGGGTCTTAACGTGTTGAGAAAGTACAATGGTGAAGGCAAAAAAAACCTGCTTTTGAAGCAGGTTTGCATGCTTTTTACGTCGAGCGTTGATGGTTCAGAATCAAGTCGATTACGTGTTCTCTGCTGAGGTTGCTGACTCATTCAGGTGACTCACCAAGGCCTCGCGTAGCGTTTCCAGAGCGTCCTGCAGACGCCGCTTCTCTCGCGGGTTATCTCCTGCTGGCTCAAAGCTCTCGCAATGCCTGATCAACGCCTCACAGTCGTTTGCATTCAAATCAAACTCAATCATTTTGAATCCGCTCCCGGTGCGCTTTGAGATGTTCCATCTCCCGTACCCATAGTCGTAAAAAGCGTCGCCAGTCACTTGCGTAGCTTCCTTGGGGTAAGCGGGTTGAAAGCATGCTGGCGGCTTCAAATCTTGCGTGCCAAGGTTGGGGGATATGTTGATCCAGGACGATCACAAAAGGATGACCATCAGTGCCTTCGATTCGCGTCTCTGGAACGGCTTCACGAAGCTCATCGATCGACATGGTGTAGGAGTGTCCAATAGGGTTGTCCAGATCCTGTCGGTCGATTTTAGCCAGTGCGGCCAGAGGGGCTTTGGCTTCCGCTGCGCCAGGTTGCAGGCCTTCCAACTCCCACAGCGCTTCTCTACGGTCTCGCTCGCGTATCCAGAGCGCTTTTAGATCAGTATCCATCAACAATTCCTTACTACATTGACCGTCTGCTACCACCCTTGGCGTATAAGCGAATGCTATCAGTCACTGCGAGGAATAGGGCGGTGCGGATGATGAAGTTGGTGCGCATTTCGGTTCCTCAAGAAGCTCCTGCACAGGCGTAAGGAAGGGGTGGTTGCGAGCGCCCTCATACTGGTAGCGGCCTTCATTTTTCGCGGCTGGAAAAATTTATTTTTTTTCGCCCCTTGAAAATTTTTTTGTGCGACGGATCTTTTTATTTGAGGGCAACAGAAAAGCAGCGATCTCGGTGCCTCTCCGTTCACCGGTCTTCCCGGATAACCTATGTGGTTTTTCGCTGTTGCTGTGCTCTTGCTTCTGGCTTTTTCTTGCGACTTTTTCTGGCTGACGCAGGTGTATGGCCGCCTTATGGGTGCAGCAAAATCGTCCCTCAGCGGCTGAAAGCCGCTGCTAACCCGTTTGATTTCAAATTCACGGTCTTTTTTTTGAAAAAATACCCGTGTCGGACAACTTTGTGCGTGTCAGTACGCAGATCAACTGGAGAGAGCAGATGGAAGACGAGATTGAGTTTAAGGTTTGGCGCTCGGCGCAGCAGGCATGTAGCAAGGTGTCGTTTGCGCGACTGCTTGAAGAGGCGGTCGCCAGTTTCAAGAGAATCCCTGGGCTTGATCCTATCGTGCGCCTGCACGCGTCAGGGATCGGTGCTGAGAGCATCAGAGTGCTACGTGATGCTCTGGAACGCTCTGATATCGACGCTGGCCCAACTGAAAGTTACGTCGAGCTTAGATCTCGTCTGAGAATGCATTTACGCGACCATCTGCAATTGCACGTGATCAAGATGAGTTTTGCCTCTGACGAGCTTAAAGCGGATCTGCTTGAACGAGATCTTGGGTTGTAGCCATCGATGGCATCGTCGGTACCGCTCCGCTGCAAGCGTGCCGATCCGACAAATCGATGCAGTGCTTTAACGAAAACCACTATTAAATGCTCATCCTAAAAGAGACTAGACGCGGATCAACTGCTGCTTCCTGCATTGATGGGGCTTCTAATCTCTGCGCTCACAGTCGGCTATATACAATACTGGCGGCGCTGATGCGCTGGATCAGATTGCTCAACAGGATAGATTGCACGCCTGTGAAATCTTCAGTGAACTTAGATCTGCCGTCTTCATGAGAGCTGTGTAGCGGCTCTCGTTACTCGTCCCCAGGCTTATGGCTTACCTGGTTAGCAAGAGTCAGGCTTGAAGAGATTTTGAGGGGCCATTTTTGCTTTTCGACCTTCAGAGAGTAAGGCCGGAGCCGGGGGGAGCTCAAAATACCTGGATGCTTTCATCTGTTAGGAATTGCGATAATAGAAGGTAAGCTTTGCCAAGGTCATTGAGGGTCAATTGTAGCCTATAGAGTTCCGCCTCGCCTGCCTCCTCTCCGTAAGGGTAAAAGCCCCGTGTTTCATAGTAGTCTGATTCCTCAGCCCACTGGCTGGTGACCCAGTCACCGCGGTCTTCGCAATGCTCCTCATAAAACTCTTCATCAATGTCTGCGTCAGCCCACGGAAATAAAGCTCCAATCAAATTGCTAATTGATCTTAGCCTTCCTGAGTAGATGGCTGGGAATTTGGTGATAATTAATTTATCGCCACTCTTGCGTATGCGCGATATTGTGAATTCACTTCGCCCGAGAGATTTATTAATCCAGTCTTCAAATTCTATAACGATCTTTTGGCCTCTAGCCAAGCGCTGCATTATCGGCTCATCTAAAGCAAGTCTTCGCAGTCTCTGTTCACGCTCGGAACCCTGGAAAAAACCTCTGATTTTATTTTTTGCATTTTTGTCTAATATGTTTTCTTTGGGTATAAGAATGCTCCACCCTTTTTGGGTTTTCTTGGCTGTTTTCTCTGATACATTAATCCAGAAGTTTTTGCCAGCGTTGGGTATATGAGCGATCAGCAGTACAGGTAAGCTGTGGCTGAGCCAGTAGTCATAGTGAGCAAGAGAGCCGTAGTATCTATAGCCAGATTTCGTTTCGGTGAAATTCCCCTCACCCGATTTAATCTGTATCGCTATAAGCTTTCCAGTGACGTTGTCGTCATCAATAAGCTCGACTTGTGCATCGATGCCGATGTCCGAGGTATGCTGTTCTCGAAATATCCATCCAAAGTCCAGGAAAATACCTTCAACTGCGTTAACACCTTTGCGCTCAGTAGGCGTGTATCGAGAGCTTTTTGGTTTCATATATGCGCTTCCTCAGAAGCATTACCGTTATCAACGAATCGGATTGAAATTTCCCTATAGGATGTCAGTGGCACGTCGGCTATTCAACGGGTACCGACTGAGTGAGGAGGAGCCCGGCTTGAACGCGGGGCTGTAGGGAAAGTCGATAGTCCCTTGAATGAGCCGGAGTCTAGGGGTGCGGGCAGGGCATGAGGCTATCTCAGGCTGATGTCTTATGGCCAAAGGGTGGGGCTATTACGCTGATCTTCGCTTAAAGGGAAGGTTGACAGATGGGAATGGCGCCCTTGTTCTTGGCTCGGGGCACAAGCAGTCCGGTCACTAAGTCGTATCAGATCAGGAACGTCTTAAAGACAATGCTCGTCGGTTGCTAGCGTCGAAGAGGATTTCTCTGCAAAATCTACGAATGACGCAACCTAGTGTCATGGGAGGTGGTTAAACGTTTGGTGATACTTGGCGCAAAATTATGAGTGCAATAATTGATGGTTGCCTTTGTGTGGGTATCGCTTGGTCTAAATATTAATTGGTTGATTTTATAGAATGATTAAAAAAGAATTCGAAGACGATTTAGATGACAATTGGGTTGTAAGTGACAGAGGTTTTTATGAGCGGTATAAGCCGCTTAGAAATAAATTGCGCAAGTATTCCTCTGAAAGCATTTTGGAGGCCTGCATTGAGAAAATGAACAAATTCGATCAAGGCAGCGTGGAAGGGCTTTTGGCAATGCCTTGGCTTTGGATTGTTGCATTAAAATGGGCGTTCATTGACGTCGGGACAAGCTTTGGCAGCAGCAAAAAAATAACCAGCAAAGAGCTAGAAGGTCTCAATTTACTACTGGTAAAAATATCGAATTACGCCTTGCTCCCGACGCAATACAAACCTATGGAGCTGTACACGAGAGCGATTACGTACCAGCAAGCGCCTTATCAAGTACTAATTGCAGCATATGGATTGGCGCGCCAAGATTTAATGTTTGGAAAGTGTCAGGAGAACGAATTTTTCAAAGCGGATTTTCATGGATTGCACGGGCTTCCTTTGGAAGTGTTTCTGAGGCTTTCGGGATTTCTCGTTTCGATATTAGAAGTTAATAATAAACTAAAGTTTTCTATGTTGGATCTGCCGTTGCAGCTGTTTGAAAAAGAACACGTAGTTCGATATTTAGAGTCAATTTCTATCAATATTGAGGTGCTAGGCGAAAAGCTGTCAGAGGCCAGTCCCGGGCCTCGAAGACCAAAGGAGTTCTTTGAGCAAACACCTTTTATGTCGTTTCCATTAGTGAAGGTTGGCGACATTTATTGGTGCGTAAATAGAAAAATACTTATGCAAGCGCTCAATTATTTTGTTTATGATACGCTGAGAGAGAAAAGTAAGTTTTCCGATAAGTTTGGGAAGAGATTTGAAGGGTACGTGGGATCCATCATATTAGGAAGCGGCCTTAATCATAGGGTTGAGAGTGATTTGAAGAAGGCGCTGGGGAGCGACAGTAAGGTGGTCGATTTCCTAGTCACGTCAGAAGGTGCTAATTTCTTCATTGATGCCAAAGGTGTGGATTTGGCGGCAAGGGCAAAGCTGACCCATTTAAGTGATGTTTTGAAGGGGGCTGTGAAAAGTTCGTTGTTAAAAGCGATTGTGCAGGGGCAGGACACAAATCTACGTTTGACAGAGTTTGAATGTTCCGATCCAGTGATTAAGCCACGAAAAGAGAATTATCTATTCGCGGTTACCTACAAGCCACTATTTATTGGCAATGGCGAGTTTCTGAATCATCTTTTAGGTGGTGAGGAAGTTGAGCGCATTCTTGGAGATTACCCTCTTAGCAGTCAGATCCCTCTATCGAATATATATTTTTTTAGCATTGATGAGTTTGAATGGCTGATGCATTTGGTGAAAGAGAACAAGATCAGCCTTGTAAACGCCATTGAAAGAGCAAAGTTGGCGGATTCTGAATTTGAAACTGCGAAGTACTATTTTTCAGCGCATCTAAGTCAATGGCCCGAATATCACGAAGTAAATCCTCCTCTAGAGGGACAGGTTTCAGCAATGACCGCTGAATTTACAGGCTAGCAACAGCGAAGCATCCAAAAGAGCATCATTGCTGGCAAGCTCCCAAGATGGCGAGGTTTACTTATCCGTTCTGGCACTACCTAGGGTATCAAGCGCATCTCGCGTAGTTTGTCGAACACGTTGAAAAATGCTTGATCACTCGCCTGGTAGGCGGTGAAGCCCATGGCACGGCTTTTCGACATATCCGTGACAACTTCGATTGGTCGACCAAGGTCTGCATCGGTGTGCCATGGGGATATCAGGCGACCAATATCTGCTTCTTTCAGGCCGTGCTCCGCGACTATTTCCGCCCATACGACTTGGTCATCGGCCATCTGTGTCTCAAGTGGTGAAAGTGAAGCGGGATAATCGGCAGCAGGCAAGTCGAAATACGCGGCAATTCGGCTCCACATCCATTTCCAACGAAACACATCGCCATTGGTGATGTTGAATGCCTGGTTGGCTGCAGCCGGCGTGGTGGCTGCCCACAGTTGTTGTTTCGCCAACTGCCGGGCATCCGTCATATCAGTAAGGCTGTCCCACTGCACTTTTGATCCGGGAAACACAAAGGGGCGATTGGTTTGTTTGCAAATCGTGGCATAGACGGCGAGGGTGGTTGCCATATTCATCGCGTTACCTACGGCAACCCCGGTAACGGTATGCGGGCGATGGACGCTCCATGTGAAGCCATCCTTTTCAGCAGCGGCGAAGAGTTCGTCTTCTTGGGCGTAATAGAAGTTTTCGACATCCAAGCGACCCTGCTCTTCGCGGAACGGTGTTTGCGGGAGGCTGCCTTTTCCATAGGATTCGAACGGGCCGAGGTAGTGTTTGAGGCCGGTAACCAGTGCGACGTGCTCGACGCTTTTGGCTGGGCGAATGGCGGCGAGCACGTTGCGTACCATGGCGGCATTAACGCGAATGTTCTCGGCTTCCGTGGCTTGCCGTGACCATGTGGTAATGAACACATGAGTGGGTTTCAAATCCGCCAGCGCCTGTTCCAGCGAAGCAGGATCCTGAAGGTCTGCCGCGACAGGTATTACGCCTTGCACTTGCGACGGGTGCCTCGATAGCGCCGCGACCTGCCACTTGTTGTCGATGAGTAACTGAGTGATGGCGCTGCCGACGATGCCGCTGGCGCCGACGACCAAAGCTGTCTGGGTCATACGGTTCTCCTGGATTTAGGTTTGAGAGTCCTCCGAAGCGATGGAGGTTCAACCTAGCCGGATCCTCATTGGCGTACCTTGTATGCCAAGCGTTGCACTCGCATCGAATCCGCTTGGTCATCTACCTTCGCATCTTGGATGATTACTTGGTTTTTCATTTTTTCTTAAACCGGCGAGAACCCTGCAAAAGTGAGATCAGGCGCACACTCGCCAGCGCAGCCCTTTTTTGTCTTCTAGGGTGATAATGGCAAGGTTCATCCTCAATGTTTTTCTCCATCACGGTGATTCAATGACGCGGAAATTGAGCCTTTTGAAATATATGCGACTAAACTGCGTGCAGTTGTTATAGAAGACGGCTATACATTAAAAACCTAGCATATACGGACTTAACCTGCGGCATCTGGACGATAGGTTGAGTTTGAGGCGAAAGGTCAAGGAGGGCGTATGAAGCTAACCATTAATGTCTTTCTCCTTAAGGCAGGTCGTAGCCTTCGCGACGCGCTCTCTGATGAAGTTAGGCTAGACCCCATTCCATTCTCACTACCCGGAGTGGAGTGCCTTTTCTATCACCAAACAAACGCATCTCATCCCAAGTGGACGCAGCTCTTCAATGATATTGAACAAGTTGCGGAGCTAGACCTCCACGGTCGGTCGCTCAAGGCGCTGATGGTGATGGCTGTACGTGATCGCATTTTTTGTTTCACATTTGGGCATGCGCGGCACCTTATCGACGGTGCCGGGATTGAGCGCTATTTCGGCCTTCGCACCGCACTAAGCCTTACAGATCCGCTGTTAATAAAGTCTGTGGAGAAGTCAAATATTGATCGGACACCTCTGCGCTCGAAAGCCCAATCTTCGAAACATATGACGATATCAGAGTTCGACTTCAAATTTGACTCGGAAATTTTAAAGTCGCTCACGGGAGTCATTGAAGGTGAGAACGATGAAAGCGAATACGTGAGCGGTTCGGATTCATTGGCCTTGCATTCGGATGTCAGACTGGAACAGTTTCCGGACATTGCCTCAAGATTACTGGTTGCCTATGAGGACGAGCGCTGCAAGGAAAAATATCCCTGGATGGACTATATAGTTCCGGTACGAGACGCAGCCCTTACGTCTCAGCTTGATGGGTTGTTGGTTGATGCCATTAACGCAGAGGATTTCGATCGGGTTCGTGCCGCTGCGCCCATGCTTTTAACAGATGACGTTAGCGGTTTCGGCTACGTTCGACATGGAGCGCGCTCCAAAAATGGGCCCGCGCTAAGCTTTGACTTGGATCTTCGACAAGCACTCGTTTCCAAACACATTTTAGGCGCTGTAACGCTACAGTCGCTGCATTCGGAGCGTATCTACCTCTACGGTGGGGATGAACAGCGACGCGAGTGTTGGCCTTTATACATATGCATTGAAGGTGAAATTGGGTTTCAGGAGAAGGTGTATCTATTAAGCGAAGGGGATTGGTACCAAATTGATCGTGAGTACACTGATCAGGTCAATCGGTATTTTGCAGCAGCTACTCCATCCGAACTGCATTTCCCTCCCTATCACACTGATCTTGAGGGGCCCTACCTGAGGCGAATTGCAGACAACATCAATTTCCATCTGCTTGATCAGAAACTGGTGCGACTGAACGGGGCCTCAAGCCCCTTTGAATTCTGTGACTTGGTTACCCCTGATCACCACATCATCCATGTGAAAAAGTACTCATCATCAAGCGTACTCAGTCATCTGTTTTCTCAAGCTTATGTGTCCGCCGAAGCGTTGATTAACTCTCCAGACGTTGCGGTTCAGGTGAATGCACATCTTGCGCTGGACGGTGACTTTCGCTTTGTCTTTGATCCGTCTACCCAGCCACGTAACCGCATTGTTTTCGCCATCATGCAGCCCCATGACGTCTTGCACATGCCATTTTTTTCTAAGGTTAACTTCCGACAGTTTTCACAGAGGCTGACTGCCATGGGGTACCAGGTGCAGGTGTGCCGGATACCCAGTTGATTGACTCACCCTGGTCTTGCCGTGGTGTGCAGCTAAGATCACATCGAATTGTCGGAAATGAAAAAGAGGGTGTGATTTGCTTAAGGTGAGGGAAGTCCGTCCCGGCAGTCACACGAGTCAATACTATCTATTGCAGATTGGAGTTTCTGTCTAAGCTGAGGCAGCTGCGATGCAGTCAGGGCGTGAGGCCTTTTCGCCATGCTTAGCAAGGCTGCTAGAGCAAAATCGGAATGCTTAACCAAGGCAACCAAATGTTCACCCCTTGGGCCGTTACTCCCAGACATCCAGTTTTTCACAGTCCTCTCATCCGCATTCGTCCAGCGCATCAAAGTCTTTGTCGCCTGATGAGTTTCACCAAGCTCTCTATGCAGGGCCAAGGCAATCTCAGCGGCATATTGTTTTTGGGGCAGAAAAGAATTGCCTGTTTTAGTGAACATATTTCGCTCCTCGGTCTTCTACCTTCTTAAGGGCTATTTTCGAAGAAACGCATTGACCGTTCGCGGCTTGTGACAAGTTAGGTCGGCCGTAGATCAGGACGAGGGTAACGCCCGTGCGGACGCTAATTGAGAGTGCGGATGACATTGACTCGCCTATGGCCTTGGCTGCGGCGTATGTCCGTATGTCTACGGAGCACCAGCAATACTCAACAGAAAACCAGCTCGACACCATCCGACTATACGCGGTAACGCATGGGTTAGAGATCAGCAAGGTCTATACCGATGCCGGCAAAAGCGGCCTGCACCTGGAGGGTCGAGATGGGCTAAAACAGCTGTTTTCCGATGTGGAAAACGGGCGTGCTCAATACTCTACGGTGTTGGTCTACGACGTGAGCCGGTGGGGGCGATTCCAAGATCCTGATGTCAGTGCAAGTTATGAAGTGAGATGTCGCCAAGCTGGCGTATCAGTCCAATATTGCGCCGAGCAATTCACAAATGACGGCTCGCCGGTATCGAACATCGTCAAAAGCGTCAAACGCATGATGGCAGGAGAATATAGTAGGGAGTTGTCGGTTAAGGTCTTTGCTGGGCAATCACGTTTGATCGAGATGGGCTTTCGGCAGGGCGGGCCCGCAGGATTTGGACTTAGGCGTCAATTGGTGGACGCGAGTGGGCAGCCCAAAAATGAACTGAGTATCGGTGAACACAAAAGCATCCAAACAGATCGGGTCATCCTGATACCTGGCCCTGCAAGTGAAATCGCGATAGTCCAGCGCGTTTATCAGCTGTTTGTAGAAGAGGGTAGAAGTGAACGGGAAATCGCAGACTGGCTCAATTCGCGTGGTGTAGTCAACGAGCGGGGCTCAGCGTGGTCACGCGGCACCGTTCACCAGATCCTGATCAATGAAAAGTACATAGGAAACAACGTTTGGAACCACAGCTCCTTCAAATTGAAGCAGACGCGTGAGCGCAATCGTCCAGAAGATTGGGTGAGGGCCAACGGAGTCTTCCAGCCAATTATCAGTGTGATTCTTTTTCAAGCCGCTCAAGCCGTCATCCAGACGCGCTCATACCGTATGCCTGATGATGAGATGCTTTGCGTGCTCAAGGCTATCTACGAACAGAAGGGATATCTGTCGGGACTGGTGATTGATGAGTCAGAAGGGTGTCCGTCCAGTAGCGCCTATCAACACCGATTTGGGAGCTTGCTCCGGTGTTATTCATTGATCGGTTACACGCCTGAAAGGGACTATCAATACATAGAAGCCAATAGGCGCCTTCGACATTTGCACCCGGTCTTGCTGGGGAAAACCACAGACAGAATCTCGGAGGTGGGCGGGCAGGTAATCATCGATCCCAACACAGACCTTATGCTGGTTAACCAGGAATTAGTTATATCGCTGGTGCTCTGCCGCTGCCAAATATCGATCACCGGCTATAAGCGTTGGAAAATTCGATTCGACGTTGGTCTGAATCCAGACATCACCGTCGCCGTGCGTATGAAAGAGCAAGAAGAAGCCGCGCTGGACTATTACATCTTGCCGACCGTGGAAATGGAAGCACCCTCATTGCGTCTGGCCGAGAGTAATCAGTCCAATCTCGAAATCTACAGGTTCGACTCATTGGATATCCTTGCGCAGCTGTCTCGGCGGTCTGCTCATCGGAGGGTGGCATGACGGCAATCCAAAACCATCGTAAAGCGTTGATGCATGTCGCAGAAGAATCATTGATTCGGCTCATTCCGTTGGATGATATTCGCGTGCTCAACCCTAGAATGCGTAACCGCCAGATTTTTGCGAAGTTAGTGGAGAATATCTCTGCATTGGGTCTAAAACGTCCAATCACTGTAACCCCTACCGCCATTGGCGCCGAGACATTTGAGATCGTTTGTGGGCAGGGTCGCTTTGAAGCCTACCAAGCTTTGGGGGAGAAAAAGATTCCGTGCATCGTTGTGAGTGCCAGCGAAACTGACCGTTATCTCATCAGTCTTGTCGAGAATTTGGCCCGCCGCAAACACTCGAATAAAGAACTGCTGCTATCGATTCAAATCCTCTCTGATCGAGGCTATACGCCTCAACAGATTGCCAGTAAAACGTGCCTGGATGTGACTTACATACACGGAATTCTCCTGCTTCTGCGGCAAGGAGAGGAGCGGTTGATAGCCGCCGTAGAAAAGGGGTGGGTTTCAATCTCCATGGCGACGGAAATTGCGCGCTCCGATGATGGAGAAGTCCAGCATGCCATGATGGAGGCATACGAGACCGGTGTGTTGAAGGGCGAGCAACTGATGAAGGTGCGACGCCTGGTTGAAAGGCGTAAAGCGTTGGGCAAGCGTTACGGGCAGCAGCCTCACAGTGATAAACCGACAACTCCGCAAAAGCTTTTGAACGTTTATCAAGCGGAGGTGCGTCGTCAAAGAGTGATGATCAAAAAAGCGGATATCAGCGAGCAGCGTCTGCTTATTATCGTTACGACAATGCGTCGACTGCTATCAGACGAGTACTTCGTCACTTTGTTGCGCACTGAGGAGATCTCGGACATGCCTAAGCCATTGGCAGATCGGGTATTCGGGGAGACTCAATAATGGCCGAGATAAAACAGGCTTTCGAGCAGCGCATCATTGCCATTCCAATTGAACGGATTCTCCCTACTCGCAAGATCGAAAAAATCATTCAGGGTAGTAAAAAATACGCCAGCATTCTCAGTTCGATCAAGGAACTAGGAATAATCGAGCCCTTGGCCGTGCACCCCAAACCAGTGGTGAGTGGTGGGGTGTCAATGTATATGCTCTTGGACGGGCATCTTCGCTTGGAGGCACTGAAGACATTAGGTGGTACGGAAGCTCTGTGCTTGATTTCTACTGATGATGAAGGGTTTACCTACAACCGACAGATCAACCGGCTGACACCGATCCAAGAGCATAAGATGATTATTGCGGCCCTGAAGAAAGGAATTGAGGCCACCCGCATTGCCCAAGTGCTGGGGATCAACGTGGATCGAATCCATGAGAGAGAGAACCTGCTCAACGGCATCGCGCCTGAAGTGGTGGAGATGCTCAAGGTTCGAATGGTCGCTCAGGACGTTTTTCGCGCTCTTAGACAGATGAAGCCCATTCGGCAGATCGAGACTGTGGAAATGATGATCTCGGCTAACTGCTTTACTCAAAATTATGCTCGGATGGTGTTGGCCGCGACTCGCCCAGAGATGCTCGTGGAGAAGAAGAAAAAACAGGGGGCGGATGTCAGCTCTGTGGATATTGCTCGCATGGAGCGTGAAATGGAAAACCTGCAGCATGATTACAAGCAAGTTGAGGACACGTTGGGTGAAACGATGCTGGTCTTGGTCGTCGCAAAAGGCTACTTGGCACGCCTGCTTCGCGATGAAGCCATTTCCGCTTACCTGAAGCGGCATTACGCAGAACTGCTTGAAGAACTGCAATCCATCATGGACGCAGTCACTTCAGATGCCCGTCATCTTGAAAGAGAATGACGGTACCTCACTATCACACCGCCAGATCTAGTTGCAGTCTCCATTCAAGCAAATCCTTGGGCCATCGCTCTGCAGGAATTGTCTGAATGACTCCCTTCAACAGGTGGGGATAATGTCCGTTCACAAGAGCAACTATCGTCGGGTCTGCTTAAAACAGTACTGACGTTTTACCTGCAAGATGCTGCCCTTCACGTAGACACTCTAAAGCGTCAGCGCCCAATCATTCCGGGCGCAAGAACCCGACACTGTCATTGGCGCCTGGCCTTCTGGCTGACGGTTTCATTGCAAAGGCAGTTTTTACAGATGGTCAGGCTAAGAGCGGGTTTTGTCATCTACCTGCTCCTTCAAGTGCAATGAAAGGGCGTCTCTCAGATCGAGCAGTGCCTCGCGCAGTCGCCGATCTTCACGAGCATCGCCAGTATCCGGATCGAATGTTTGTGCATGCCGAAGCAAAGCTTCGGCGTCGTTTGTGTTGAGATCAAAGGTGATCATGTCGATCCTTCACAAAGGGACGCATTAGCTGGCGAACCCATGATTGAGCCTATCGAGTTCTGCTTTCACGGCTTCATATTCCACTCGACTTTGAGCCATTTGCAACCGCGAGCAATCACCGGTTTCTGCGGTCGCTTGGCTCAGCCAATGATCGGCTTTCTTTTTGTTGCCAAAGACAAGCTCGGCTTGGTGTTGGATCTGCTCGACGTTGTTCACTTTTGCTCTCTGGTTTTACTGGTGGCTCTTTTCAATTGGCGGTAGAGGCAGAAGCAGGAGTCTTGGCGCAATATTCACGGAACGCCTTGATGCCGCGCGTGATGATCAATATTGGCTTAACCATATAGCGATAGCTGACGAACAAATTCAGCGCGATCCAGGCTAGCTGGTAGGACGAACCGTGAAAGCTTCGGTGGTTGTCGCTGTTTGTCCAGAACCCGTAGGCAATAAAAATAGTAAATATGGCGACCGCCAGAGGCAGGATCCCGAGCCTTCCCAAAGAGACGCCAATGAAGGGGATAGTAACCACCGAGCGAACAGGCTCTCCTGCCACTTGCATTGCCCAGATTCTGTAGACCTTGTCCTTACCCAGCTGTGCTGTCACTCGAACACGATCCCCTGCCTTGACGTGAGCGTCCAGCACATCTGGGATTTCGATCGGTTCGAGTTTTTTGCCGTCAATTTTCCAAAAATGGTAACTCACCATGTCGCCGCCGAAGCCGCGCGATTTCTCATCGAGCCGGCCGTCTAAGATCTGCATTTCCTTCATCTTGAGTCCCTGTCCTTGCGTCGCTGAGTGATGGCAAAAGGATATTTCTACCAAATACTAAGGAATACTTAGTATGCGGTCAAAGCAAATCTAAGAATCTCTTAGCCTTTCGGCGATGAGAAAATGAGTACGTTCGGCAAGCGTTTGAAAGAGGCGCGCAAGCTAAGGGGCTTTTCACAGGAGCGTTTGGGGATTGAGGCGGGCATTGAGCCGGCCACGGCCTCTGCGCGGATGTCTCAATACGAAAAGGGCGTTCACCAGCCTGGTGAAAGCATCGTGAAACAGATCGCTGCAGTCATGAATCTGCCGGTGCCGTATTTTTACTGCGAGGACGATGAGACGGCGCATCTGCTGCAGTGTTTTCATTGCTTGAAAAAAGGTGAGCGAGAGCGGGTACTTGATTTGGTTGAGAGTCTGGCCCTCAAAAGCTGACGTTTTTGCTTTTCCAGGGCTACGAGAGCGTATTCCGTTGGCGTGACCGGCTGAACTTATGTGCCGACGGCCCTCCTTCAGGGGCTCAGTTGCCATTCCAAAGCGATGCACTCTGCTTAGTATTCATTCGTGCGTTCAGACGCGGGTTGGGCTATTGAATGGAAAAGCCAGGCGCTTCGCTGGTGGAGCGAGAAGGTCTCGAATCTGTGATCGAAAATGCGCGTAAGTCAGCCGAGGCAGGTTATCCGGATAACCCGGCTTCCGATCCTGCAACGTTTGATGCCGATTTCATTATCGAGAGAGAGCGAGAGGGCATGAGTCTCGGGCAGGCCCTCCAAGCGTTGGTGGCATTCAACGTAGCCAGAGGTGAAGTAGCCAGTGTTTTTATTGTGCTATTCCGCCAGCGCCTGCAGCAGCTGATCCAACGCCCGTGCCCGCCGGACGTACCCGTCATCATCAAAGCGATTGGTGATCAATCCATGCTGTTCGAGCAGGTCGCCGGCGACGGCCAGAATTTCAGCCGGTACCACAGCATTAGCACGCTGCAGATGACCGACGTCTTCTGCCGAGCTGATGGACGGCGATTGATGGAACAGGAGTAAGGCAACGCGCTCACGCAAGTTCAAAATTGACCCTCTTCAAGATGATTGGCGCTTTGGCAATGGTGAGGTCATCAACTGCCTGGAGGAGATCACGCCGGTGTGGGTGAAAGCCGACTCGCCAGAAGCTGAGGTAAGTGCCCTTGTCGCCTGCGGTCAACGCTGATTTTCTATGCGGGCTATGGAGGCATAACAATGGACGTTGCAGTCAGCGCCTTCGTTGGGAATACGAGTAAAAAGATGTTGAAGGTGCTATTGAATGCCTCGCCAATGCATTCGTGCTCTACGCCATTCAAGTCGCGCAACAACACAACGGAGGCAGCTGTCATTCGACGACCAGGTGGTGGAACGAGTCTCCCCAGCCGGTGGGTGAAGTCGATGAACGGATCATTGGGAACGCCGAATTGTTGCTTGAATGCTTGAGAGGCTTCAATCCGGCGAACAGGGGCCACTGAGCCTCCGGTGGGAAGCTGTATGAGCGGCTCAAGCGCGTAGAGCACACAGGCGCGATGGTGTGTTCTCACGTACTCGCGCGACGAGGCGTAAACCGATGCGCCAAAATATTTCGCCAGTGCCATTGGGGTTTTGATCACACAAGCCATATCAGCGGCTTTGTTTTTATATGTGTCTCCCTGGAAAAGCGCATAGCGAGCGAAGTTGTTTGCTTCGCGTTCAAAAAGATCGGCAATGGTAGGGGAGAGCGTCAGGTCGCAGTCTTGAAATATTTTGAAGGTGTCACGGTGTGCTGGTATTTCATGATGGCCGGTCTCATGAAGCTTCAGAAAAGTTTGCTTGGATGCGACGACGCTTTCATCGATATGAATGATGTGCTCATTGGCATCGTACAAGCCTAAGACCTTCGATAGCGCGGATTTGAGTAGCTTCCCCGCTGCCGCTGTTTTCTGAGCCACATAGGCTAAAAAATTGGCAGCGTCGCGCATTCCGGAGGGGGCGACGCGTAGCTTGGCAGCTTCGAGTATGTCGTCGACTGGGGTGGGAAATCTGTCCCATGCATCGGCTTTGTGAAGAAGAGCGATCGCTTTGGCTTCGACGGCCAGCAGTTCGTGGTGTTCAAGGCTACTGTCGTCGGGTTTGGCCATCAGCGTTTTCGTCCCCTCATGAATTGAAGATACTCCAACAGTTCACCTTCTTCTTCTTGAGTAAGGTGATGCTCAGCAAAAGTGGCAATCCTGCCATGCCTATCTGCTGACTCTCTCGATTCTGGAAGGTAGCCCGCGAGCTCCATCAGCCTGATGTACTCAATCTCGTAAATCCCCGCGAGTGTATGAAGGACACTCGGGCTCGGTTGGTTGACCTTTCCGGTCTCCAACTGACTTAGGTAAGCGTTCGACACTTCCTTTCCACTGAGCTCCTCAACTCGCCTAAGTGACAGCTTTCTATCCTGGCGGATCGAAGCCAAATACTGTGCAAGTGTAGGTTTCACGATGTCCTCTTGTTTTCTGTGGCGGGGCATTTGCCAGACTGGAGCTGGCTTGATCATGGGGGCAGTTTAGCTCGTGACGTCGGCAAGACAATAATTTTTCGAAGTGTGCTTGATTTATCAAGCACGCTTGTCTAGCCTAGCGGTACACGGTCTAAAAGTCCTTTAAGGGGGACGAGGAGCAGGACATGGTTTCGCATTTTGGTGACGAAGTTGTGGATCTGGCAGCTGTAATCGCGAAGGGGGGTCGCCCTCCGGAGCACGGGCCCTACGGCATTTTGATTGGAAACGAAAATTTCCAATTCACTCCGGTTGTCATCGCTGACCCTGTGGTGACGGGCGCACAGATTTTGTCTGCGGCGGGTGTCCGTCAACCCGTTGAACATCTCCTATTTCAAGTCCTGGCCGATGGCCGCCTCGAAGAAATTAACCCGGAGGAAACAACGGATATCAGAAGCTCGGGGGCTGAGCGATTTCTTGTTTTTCGCAGTGATAAAACCTACCGCATCAATCTGGATGACCGGGCATTAGATTGGGGAGCCCGCTTTATCTCCGGTGCAGCTTTGAAGACCCTGGCAGGGGTCGATCTGAGCGATTTCGACGTATGGGAAATCGTCGTCGGCGGTAAGGATGAGTTGATCGGGAACAAGGAGTTTTCTGATCTCGAAAAGCCTGGCGTAGAACGCTTCCTCACCAAGCGTTTCAGCGCGACCATCATTGTGAACGCCAGGCCGAAGGAAGTGCATCGACGTCGGCTGTCTTACTGGGACGTGGTTGAACTGGCTTTTCCTGGTGCTCAGCCTACTCCGGGCACTGTTTACACCATTGATTATGACCGGGGCCCCCATGCAAATCCGGAAGGCTCTTTGGTTGAAGGTCAACATGTAAAAGTCAAAGAGGGGATGACCTTTTATGTCGCAGTCAGTGATAAGTCGTAGTCCTGATCTTCTCCGCCTGCGCAATGAAGGGCTGGAAGTTGAAGTGAGATCTGGTCATCTCCTGGTTCACTCGGTGCCTTACTTGAATGCCGAAGGTGTGGTGGAGTTTGGAGCGCTTTGTTGCCCTTTGACATTGGCCAGCCCAGAAATGACTGCAAAGCCTTCTGACCATGTCATGCATTTCATTGGCGGCTTTCCACATAAACTGAGCGGCGGGCCGATTACTGCTATCGAGCATTCAAAAGGGCCAATGGCATTGGCGGACGGAATTGTTGCCAATTACTCATTCTCGAACAAACCGAGAGACCCTACCGGGTTCGAGAACTTTTATGAGAAGGTCTGGAGCTATCTTCGAGTCATCTGGTACGAGGTGCGCAGCCAAGGGGGCGGGGAGACCCCTTGCACCTTCAAAACGGTCGATCCTGTCGATCCGGACTCCGTATTCGTTTACGAAGATACCGCCTCGGCGCGTGCAGGGATCGGCGCGTTGACTGGGAAGTTGAGTCTTCTGCGTATAGCTATTATCGGACTTGGAGGCACGGGCGCATATGTACTGGATTGCATCGCGAAAACGCCGGTGCGGGAGATCCATCTGTACGATGATGACGAGCTTCAGCAGCACAATGCGTACCGTTCTCCCGGGGCGATCAGGCGCGAAACACTTGATCGGCATATGAGCAAGGTCGACTTTTACCAAGAAACCTATTCGGCCATGCATAAGGGTGTCGTAGCCCACAATCAGAAGGTATCCGAGTCAAACATCGATGACCTGAGGGGATTCGATTACGTATTTGTCTGTGTGGACAAAGGGCCTGTCAGGCGTTTGATCTATGATCGTCTGGGAGATTCAAATGTCTGCCTGATTGATGCTGGTATGGATGTTCAGGCGACAGACGAAGGTTCCTTGTGGGGTTCCTTACGAGTCACTGCTAGTACACCGGACGCACGCGATCACGTGTTTTCTCGGGTACCAATGGGCGATGCGCAGAAGGAGAACCTTTATGCTTCCAACGTTCAGGTGGTAGAGCTGAATGCGCTGAACGCGACGCTCGCGGTCATTAAATTCAAACAGCTATGTGGCTTTTACTATGAGGACGGTGGAGGCCTAAATGCGTCCTTTAACACGGCCACCAACAAAATCACGAACTCTGAGACTCGGTGATGAAAATCGACCATTTCCGCAATGAGTTCGTCGAGTTCGTTCCAGACAAGCTGGAAGAGGGTGTCCTCTATATTTCCATGCCATATCGCACTGTAGCGCATTTGTGTGCGTGCGGGTGCCGCAAGGAAGTGGTTACGCCCTTGTCACCGACGGATTGGGTGTTGAGCTTCAACGGGGCGGTGACATTGAGTCCGTCCATTGGTAACTGGAATTTTCCCTGCAGGGCACATTACTTCATTCGTGGAGGAAGTGTTCGGTGGGCCGGGGAGATGTCGTCTGAGCAGATTGAAAGGGGGAGAGCGCTTTCTAGCTCGGCCAAAGAACGATTTTATGGAGCGAAAGCTCTGCCTGAGACGAAGGGAAGAGAGCCAGCAACCACACAACCTCAAAGCCCCATTGCGACTTCGGGGTTGTGGGGATGGATCAGGAGTCGAATCAAATTGTGAATGGTATCGCCCATCATAAAAAAAGACGCTGCTCGGCGGCACTTTAGAATGGTGTGCACAACGCAGTGGCGTCGATCACATCGGAGATTTTCGGCGCTCAAGCTTGGCTTCGAATTTCTTCAACTGTCGGGTGACAGGCCGAGTCTCGTTGTGGTCTTTCAGCGCATTCAATGCTTGGTTGGACGCAGTGCTTGAGAGATTCCAGATATGGAGCTTCTCAGAGCGTTTCCCGGCAAACTCGTAAAAGGGATCGTTCCAATCGTTCTTCACACCGTTAGTTCAGCGTTTCCCATGACTGTCGATTGGGAGTGGCCGAAGTCTGGGGTGAGGGCGTTGTTCGAAGTGGGATATCATCGCCCTGCAGTAATTTTTAACCAGGACGGTACGGTGGGGACTGTACGGATATTGGGAATCGGCAAATTCCTCTCACCCATCACGGATCCTGACGTGAAGGTTATCTCCTCGGTGAGTCCTCTGTACGGAACATCGCCATGAAAATGACGTGGGAGAGGTGAAGGGCTTCTACGCCAGTCAAACCTCTCGTCATTAATTCGGGCGGAGTGGCCGTAGCGACCGTGACTATGAAGGTGCCCGGTTTTTGGTCGGAAAACCGAGCTCTTTGAGTGAGTCGATATGCTTAAGAGCGTTAAATTTTATCTTCAAAACCTAACGTTTTTTTAATGTCTTTCGGCCGCTCGCCAATGCGATGGGATCAACGCATTTTTACCCCGGAACTCTGGGAGAACCCTCACGTTGGGGATGTCTTGAAACAGCTCCACCGGGACGTGTTCCAGAACAATCATCTGGAACTCCGCGTCATGGTTCTTCTTCATTCGGGTGACGAAGCTGCCCAATAGCTCAAATGCCTGGCTAACTTTTGCCTGATCCGAGTTTTTGAGGTGGACTTCGTCCATGATCTTTTCCTCGCCGTAGTACGGACGGCTCGGCTGATCTATGAAAAGGAAGCTTGGAACGAATTTTCCGCCCTTGGTGATTGCGACCTCATGCAGTGCAAGGAACATGAACAAATGAAGGAACATGTGGTTGGAGCTGCTACCTACGTTTTCAATAAATGAGGAGTGAGGCCTTCTGAGCTGCAATTTCTTCGCGTCGTAGTTGAATGACGTCAGGTAGCTCGCATAGTTGTCCATAGCAGCTGCTGCTTCGCTGAGCAAAGCAAGCGAGACATCATTGATGAGACCAATCGTACCGTCACGAACGCTGGCGACGTCGACGACCTCCATCGCATTCAGCTGTTGAGTCAGCTTGCTGATTTGAGCATCGTAATCTTCTGGGCTGTCTGTGGAAACAGCACTGTAAGTCTCCAGCTTCGTTTCTATTCGAGTGACAAACTTCACCAATTGAATGGTGTCTTCAAACGACTTTTGAGCTTTCGGTAAGGATTCAATAATCCTTAATTGTTCCTCTTTTTGCTCCTGTAATTGCTCCATCATGGCCGATACCTGGGTATCCACAGGTTGGCGGTTAGACGTCGCAATTTTCAGTGCTCTGAGGTCAGCGTTCAGACTGTCAATCAGGTCGTCGAAGACGTCCGTTTTAAGAAGCTGAGAGGATTGTGCAAGTAGTGTGTCCAGTGGTTTTAGACTGTCACGCGTGACGTTGAGGGCGGCCTTGTATTGCTTGTGCTCATCAGAGAACTCGCGTAAACGTCGCATACGACGGTTGAGTTCAAACAGCTTCGAGCGGGCGTTGGATAATCGCTTTGCGTCTTCCCCCGAAGCCTCCGGAGTTGGTACGTCCTTCACAATTCCTTTCAGGAAGTCGATTGTCACCACGTTGGGCACTTTCTCAATCAGCCCGTACTCGGCGGCTGTAGCTGCTAACTTGCGCGCTTCGCTCTCAAACAGGTGCCGGCCGCTACCGATGACCTGTTTCTTTTTTTCGAGCTTCTCAATCATTCGCCTAGTGTCATCGCGACGCTCACGCAACGCGATGTTCTCCAAGCTATCGATTCCTAGTCCAAGATCTAGGACGCGGGGTAAGGCTACTCGATATCTGTCTTCCTGCTGGTGATCGAAGTAAGCCGCTGTGTTTGTGATGATGTCTTCTGAGATGGTGTTGTATAGCAAAAAGTAGCGGAAAGAGACCTGGGTGCCATAGCGTACCCCTCTGCCTCCGTAGAGAATGACACTGCTGTCCAGATCAAATTCATTTTGCAGAATCACCTTGATGTCATCGCTGGTCGAATTACTAAACGGCTGGTCTGGAAACTGCCCTACGCTGGAGAAGTAAAGCTGGTCTGACACAGCCTGAGCATGGGGACTGTGCCGGGCAATCACTAACTCCTTATCGCCGATATAAAACTTGATGCCGTACCACGCAACGGTATCGTTGATGACATCGTGAGGGATTTTGTGACTGCTCGAAAGAAGGCAATAATCGATGATGTGAAGAAGAGATGTTTTTCCTCGGTTGCTTCGACCGGTAAGTACGTTGATACGACCTCGTTCGAAGTTCACGTCACGCGTTTCGCCGCTATGTGACCAAAGACGGATGGTGTCAATTCCAAATTTCACAATTCAATCCTGAGATTTAGGTAAAGCTCTTCTTCCGAAGTTTGCAAAAGCTTGGCAATTTCAGATGAGGCTTTCTCGATCAGTAGGGCACGCTTGCCAAACTCGCTGGTGCATTCAAATTTAATGTTTTGCGTCAGGCAAGAATCAAACGTCATGTAGTCCAGTTCGTGCAGCACTTGGATCGCATTTATTGAGTGGACTAGACTGGCATGAAAGCGGCGATTAAAGTTTTGAACAAAATCAGGACGCAGAGCGACAAGCGATGCGATTGCTCTCGACCGTGTTTTCTCGCTAGCTAGAAACTTCGTCGTTTCACTATGCATTATGATTGGCATAATCAGCAGCGCTTTGGACAAAGTCAGCTCTTGGATATGGTTGAGCACGCACCCTATCGCTACGGCGGCAATGCCAGCATTGTTATAACCACTCCAGGCGTGTTGTTGCGCATGTGGTGTGGAGGGCGGGGGATTTACGACTTCAATACTCATAAAATACTCTCCCAGTCACGGTGCCAGCCGATGGCGTCGTCCGAGAGGATGTAGAGTTCTCCGTTTGATTGCTCAGTACTCAGCATGTCGTCACCGAGTCGGAATAACTGTTCCCGCATGTCGTCAACAATTTCTTGTGCTCTGTCGTTTATATCGTCATCGGCGCACTTCTTAAAAGCTTTGCGATGCTTATTGCTCCATCGCAAAGTCACTTCGTCGTGCAGGGCGGTAACCTCATCTGAGACCACCTCCCCACCCTGTACCCAAAGTTCGAGATTGCGGGCCATCCGTACCTTGTGGGTGGACATCTTTGTAATGTCCTCAATGTCGGTTTCGCAAATGTCGTCAATCGCCACAAGCTGCTTGATAAAGCGTTGTCCCAGCATGTCCTCTGGTAACGGTACCTTGAATTTGTGAAGGGTAAGTCTCTTCTTGGATGATTCTGAAATGACACGTCTATACCGAGTTCTGAAATCCGCAAAACTAATGGTAGTCAGTGTTCCAGAAATGATTGAAATGTAGTTGTCATCTCGAATCAGCGTGCAAAGACGGCCGTAGACATTGTCAATGTCTTCGGGGAGAACGAATTTTTCTTCAAGGGTATCTTTTATCTGCTGGATGATTTCGATTTCTTCAAGCTCAAAGAAAATACGCTTGAAAAACTCTCTAAAAACAATTTCGTCGAGTGTAAGTACGAAATTTATGTAACCTTCAATTTTTTCGTCATCCGTCGAAAGATATAAATCTGATGCACGGTTGATGACGGCTTGAAGATTTTCTGGGGAAGAATAATCTGTGTAAGCAACTATTAGGTTAGAAAATTTATTCCGTTTGCTTACGCTTTTGTTGGAAACTAAATGAAATTCTGTTTTTTGAATGAAAGCCAGTTGCGCTGACATTTCGCTGCGACCTGCCTTTGCATCAGTGATGACTCTCGCCCAGTTGTAAAGGGTTTTCCAGAGGTCGGCGTCGAGCTCAGCGAGTGCGATGGGATCACCATCTGCTTTTGTTTGAATAGTATGTTTGACTTGGAAGAGCAACTGGACGTCATTATCCAGTTCACTATGGACGTCATCTCTTATCTCAAGGCCAATTGATTGACCTTTCTTCATGTTCAGTAAACGATATAGAAAATAGTAAAACTGATAGTCGAAGGCTGCGCCTGTACCGGGAGCAGTAGTCTCCTCCATGAATGTTTTTCCAGTAACCATGACTCTCACCCTGTTGGCACAAGGTATATTGCTGGTTAGAGAAACCGCATCCTTGCGCTATTGGCCCGCTATGAAGCCATACACTCGCTGTGCGTGCAACTGTTTTGCCACTACGGACATGATTCTGTATATGCATACAGTTGTAATTTCAAGTGCGACACGATTCTTTAACGCAATGCTTGCTCTGTCTGTCTCTACAAATACTTAACGCAGGATTGAGCGCTGAATTGCAGAGCTAGTCATGAAGCCTGCTCTCTTTGAAGTGCGTATTCGAGTTGACCGGCAGGACTTGAGCAGGAGGCTTCAACAGCGGCATCGAGTGGTTCTCGCACGTGGCGTACCCTGCAACCCTAATGTTGTCGAGGTCTAACAGATGTTTTGGCGTCAGCGGCGTCACGTCTTTTGATCCGCTTCGTATCAAGTACGTGAGCTGGGAGCCTGGTGCATCACATCATTCATGAACTGCTGTATCACTCTAAAGAGCAGTCGACGCCGGACGATGAGCCAACGGCAAAAGCCGCGACTCATGAGTGGTGACTGCGTAAGAGAATTTCAGAATCTGGGCGATGCGTGGAAAACTTGGGTCAACTGTATATCCCTACAAAGGAGGCTTTGAGGCGAGCCTGTTCATCGACAGCTTGAGCAACCCTGCTGTCTGGGGTTGCCCATCATTGTGGCTGCGCTGTGGGAGTAGTAGGCGACTTAGAATCGTCTTTGGCACTGAAAGACTCTCCGACACCGACCACTTGAGCGATCCCCGAAACGAAGCTTTCCTTCGCACTCTTGGTGAACTCGTCTCGCGTAGAGCTTGAGGCGGCGCCGAAGAGGAAGAGCAGGACTAGGACGGTGGTCAGGAAGTTGCCGACAACGCCACCAGCACCACCGTACAGCAGGCCTTTGAGCCAGCGCCAACCGCGTTCGGGTAGGGTCTCAGGTTGGTGTCTGTTGATGAATTCCCACAGCTGATCTTTGAAGTGTTTTTCGAGCTCTTCCTGTTTTTCCTGAGCGGCTTGTGCCAATACCTCAGCCACCACCTGAGTCGCCTTTTCCCTGTAATCATCAAGGGCAGGTATTTCGGCGCAGTTCACGTGGATACGAAGCTCTGAATCACTGGGCCGTCTGTGGTTCAGTCGTAAGAATTCCTGGAGATATTTTTGCTTGCTTTGCTTGTAGAGGCAGTACGCCAACTGGCCGACGATATCGTTCTCGTCAGTCACCAGTTTCTGGTAAACCATGTTGTATTCAGCTTCGTGATTCGAAGTCGAATCCTCTGAAGAGGGTGAGGGCGGCGCAATGCTCGTTTGCCCTTGGCTGCCCACTATGCCGAAACGTTACGCTTGGCTTTGGCGAAGCGCTCGTTGATGGAGGCAGCATCCTCGGAGCGGAAAAGGTTACGCGCAAAGGTACTCACAGCCTTTTTCGAGCTGTAACGATCCAAGACTTTGGACGTGAAGTCGGCTTTGGTGTTCGAACGTAATGCTTTGAGTAAACCAGTCATAAGTCCTCCTTTAGCTATGCCAGTATACATCAGAACGCCAGACTGAGCACAGGCTGTTCTGGCTTCGTCCTCTTGCCGCAGGCGCTGTTGCAGGCAGCCTAGGATCAGATATGCCTGTTCGGTAGCAAAAAATCAACAGCAATGGTAATCAGACGGGCGACGCCGCACGACTCTGCTGGCTGAGCAAGTCACCGTCATCCGAAACATTGGCCGTTAACCCTTTGGATTTGATCTGTATTCAGATTCTAGTAGGTACCGAATCGATGGCTCGCGATGATTTTTTTCCAGTGTTGTCAGAAAACGTAGGAACACGGTAGCGGGTCGGTGTTTGAAACCTCGCCAGATCGATCCAGGTGAAGGCGTGCAATGCATGCGGTCAGAGTCTGTGGGCGACCAGAACGCTTGGGTACCGGTCGTGGCTACCCATCAGGTGACCGGTGGCTGCGTATGCACACTTGGCTGTGTGTCTTTTACAGCGCGTTTCGTGAGGCTGCAGTTTGGGAAAGAGACTCTCAGACAGAATACAACCAATATTAACGAGGGCTCACTTATTCAGCGAATACAAGTGCCCCCCGTGAGGGCTGCCCCACGAATGACGCAATCTTGAGCTCAGCCGAAAGATTGAGTGACAGCGGGAGGGAAGCGAACCAGCGCTTCACCTCTTCATCCCAGCCAACCTCGCAAAACAAAGTGTCTGGCCAAAAGTTGTGAATGACATCGTAGTCCAACTGCTTGGCGACGTTTCGCTCAGCATCGCCGATAAGGCACCAAGCGGTGTTCTTCGCAAGGCCAGTAAGAAACCATCGCGAAGCGATTACATGGATGGTGTTTTTTAAAATGAGCAATATGAGAGTTATGCATCGAGAGCGCGGTCAAGTAGCAAAGCGCGTTTAGGGTTTTTACATTCGACTGCTGATTAGCTCCTCTGTCAGTCGCCGAATTTCGCCTGCTGCATGCGAATTCGGAGCGACGTCCGCAAGAGAATGGAAATAGCAGTAGCCAGCCAAAAACTCCCGTCCTTCGTTGTAACGTTCAATCGCCACTTTATATGAGGTCGTCATCTCAGTTGAAAGTATCGGAAAATCCAATTCTCGGATCATCCCGTAAATATGCTCGCGGCGTAGGTGCTCCGTACGCTTGGCCTGCCTAAGCTGATCAAGGATCTCATCAGCCAGGTTGGGCAGGTCGCCGACGAACTCCTCCAGTTCACTGCTGACCCCGCCGACGTCGCAGTTGGTCACCAACCCGAAATAGGAGGGTGCAGCCTTGCGGCACTTGATTGCTCTCAAGGCAGCGATGAACGCTTCGCCACTTTCAATTGAGTAATAGCAATCGCTGTCGAGGACAATGGCGACCACGTCCGCGTGTCTCCTGATCAGCTCGGTGTTTACGTTGATGTCGAGAAAGACATAGTCGTATCGGCGGATCAGGTCGCTGAGATTCTCCGTGGCGAGTTTCTTGCGCTCTATCGTTTCGATGAGGTGACCGTAGATGAATGCGCCGAACTCTTGCTCCTCCTTGGGCAGGCTCGTGACATTGTCACGGATCTCTTTTTTCTTTTTCTTGAGTTCTGCCGGCGAAGCTTTCAGGTCGCGTTCGTCATAGAAGTCGATCTTGCTCACCAGTGTTCCTGAGGCCGGCCCCTTGCCGTCTCTGGACATCCCCCGAAACACAGCATCGTCAGTCACAACAGCGACTTTGAAGTGTTGCTCCACCAGCCGTGCCGCCACGCTGATGGTGATCGGCGACTTGCCTACGCCGCCCTTGAAGGTCGAAATGGAAAGCACACGGCTCAGTGGTTTGTCGCTGAAATACTTCTTGAACTCCGGTGGCATTTCGATACAAGAACGCTGGAAAAAACTCCATAGCGCGCCCTCGGAGGGGTGACGGTCGAATTTCCGGCCACCCAAGGTCTCCCAGGAACGCCAGGTGCGCTCTTTGACAAAGGCACGCTTCGCAGCCAGTGCAACGCTGATCTTGGCCGACTTGCGGAGCTTCTTCAGTAATGCGCGCAGTTCATCGTTCATTGCTCTTGTCCAACCTTCCTGTGGGTGGAAGAAGACTAGCCAATACCAACAAACGAAAAAACTATGCTCATTGAGCCCCCCTTGCGGCACGCCTACTCGTAAGGCAACTCCCCAAACAACCCGATCATCAAGTCACCCTCCAGCACCTCGAAAGGTAGCGCGACGTAGTCATCTGGGTGCCGGGGGAGGGCGCGTCCATCGTTAGGGCCATTTTTGGTGTGGCCTTGTACACGCTCACCGTTTTCTTTGATATAGGGAAGAACCACGATACGACCGTGATTTTTCGAAAGGATGGTGCCTTTGTACCAGACAGTGTTGCCACCCTCCGATGAGGACTCACCCCCGCTCACTTTGACGACCCACTGGGCTGAGCCGCCTTCATACCACAGCACAAATTCACCGATCACCACGACTCTCAGTCCTCTGGCCTCGGCGTCGCGCAGGATCTTCTGGATACTCGCCAACTGCAGCAACTGGTTCGCCCGGGGTAGCAAGATCGAACGTATGGCAGCCTTCGTTCGGCCCCAGTGATCGGTGGCCGAAAGATCAAACGCTTTAGCAATCTTTTCTCTGAAGCACAGCAGAAGGGTCTTTTTGTTGGATGCAACTTGCCTCCACGTACCGTCGTCTTTTTTGACAAATGCAATGTTGTATCGAGGGAGGCTTACCAGGCCGACGTAGGGTGTTTCCTTTAGTACGGCATGTAGACTTGCTTGAATATCTTTCCCTGGAAAACCTGCAATTTTCACATCGTCCAACAGAGGCCGAGGATCGCTCTCATGCCGTCGAATGCCCTCTGTGAGCATCAGTTGCTCTTCCCTGGATCTACGAAGCAGAGCGGTGACTTCCTTGTCGGTTTTGAGCAGCAGTGACTCTCTGTCGGCAGCGGGTAGATCAATGGCATCGAACCGCTCTGGCATGCTCGCATTGAACCGTTCGGCCTCGCGGGCAGCCTCTTCGAGTGAGGTGTAAATGTCTGCTCTCAATCGACCGTCCACAGGTTCGATCAAGTGGGGTCTCCATCGCGTTACGCCACTTGGGTAAAGCCGGAAGGCTTTCATCACCCAGCGTTCTTGTATGCCGTATGTACGGAATGGGCAAATGGCAAGCAACGGATACTTGCGTTCTGGGAAGTTGGCCAAAAGCATCCTTGTCTCCTCGTTGGGGTTCCGTATTTTTGGAGCTTTTAAATTCGTTTCAGGGTTCTTTTGGTGCTTCCACAAAATGCTGGCGCACGCTCTGCTTCAAAAACGTATTCAGTGCTTCGGCGTTCAGTAGCCCTCTATCGCTGAGCTGTTCATAAATCCTGCTCTCGATGAGGATCATGTCAGGGCTGACCGGTAGAAGGAGAAAGTCATGTTGAAGGAGAAACCACAGCGAATCCGGGAGGATAAACTTTTCACCCAGCGACTCAAATGGAATCCATTGACGATCTTTCAGGTCAGTCCTGTATCTCAGGAAAATGCTGTTCATGGTCATTGAGACCACTAACCTTGAGTTGCTTTGTCCATTAAAGCCTCGAATGAAGCGAACCGAGTCATTGACTTGGGCTAGCTCGTCGAGCTCAAGCTCCTCCTTGGTGGGCGTTAGATTAGGGGAGTGCATGGTGGACTTGTGATCAGGACGGGGCATGGCTGCGCAGCAGGCGCGTGCACCCAGCATCACGAAATACTCGGTGATCAGTTGATGGCGGGAGATTTTGTTGCTCGCTCGAAACGCAGCGATTTCCTCCTGATATTTGTCCTCGGTCGATTTGACCGTCCCCGCCTCCATGGGCTGATCCCACAAGCGCGACACGACAAATGCGTCGTCTGGGCGGGGCTGAATGGACTTTCCGGTCTCTATGTCAATGATGGAAATACGACCGCCGCTACCTGCCCACTCCGCAAGGTGCTTGCGCGCGGTGACATGCTGATCCACGGTAATTTTGTTGGGGTTCCTGATTTTTTTGCCGTGCTCGTCAGTCGTGTCATGAGGCGCTTCGTGTTTCGTATGGTTCTTACGGTACATATTCTGGGCCCTGAGAAATCGAGATCAGACGCTCGCAAGTGACAACGGCTAAGTCCAATGCCCGGACGGTGGCGTCGGCGCGCTGGCCGCTTGGGTTGTGTGTGTTTGTGTTTCTGTGTTTCTTTTTTGTTTGCTTCTACGGTGGTTTATGTCGAAACGTATCATTTTCAGGGCGCGTGAGTTCGCAGGCCAGGGCCTGCTTTCCAGGTTTTCTGGCTAGCAGGCAGGCCATATTGTTTCGAGGTTTTTCACTGCGCCGTGGCTGTCACACGAAGTCGGAGGTATTGGAATCTACGTGTTCGGCCAGATTAGAATTTGGAAAAGTCCAGCTCCACAATTACTTTTCGAATAGAGAGTTTTTTCGCTTTAATGAAATCGTAGAACCCCATCTCCAGATCGCTATATCCCAATCCCATTCGAAGGCCTATCTCGGGTGGTAAATTTGGGCCATGACCTAAGTCGCTACGGTCTATGTCAATAAGATTCTCGGCGAGCAGCAGATCCAGTTCGGATTGTGCTTTAGGGTATGTTTTTTCCACGGTTGGAAGGAGTAAGCTTCGATGCTCTCTGAAGCGTCCGTTTACTTGTTCGGAGCGTTCAAAAAGCACTGCAAAAAACTCACGAGTAATTCTCGGTAGCCTGCGAAGTCGATTAGTAAGTTCATCAATCGCTACTTTGGCTTCTTCTATTTCGTCATCAGAGGGAGCTTTGGGGCTTAAATTCCACCTGGCAAAATTTCTCCCAGTTGCAGGCTTTGGAGTAGGGAGCTGTTCCCATAATTTGAATCCGCTAGTTTTGTAGTTTCCCTTCTTGTTCGGGACTTCAAACTCGATCTTTACCCTGGCCACCTGTTCTTGAATGTAATTGTGTAAGGTTTGTAAGGCTTTCAAATCCAGTCCGACTATTTTTCTCGCTAAATCGGTTAAGTCGATTATGTGGTTTTCTGGATCGAAATTTAAATCCGGGTGTATTTTGCTGGCTTTACGGTTTCTTAATGCGGTATTGACTGCAGCGTACTTTTTTTGTTTTTCGCCAATAATGAGGATCCGGTATTTTTCATATTTTTTGAGATGGTTTTCATTTATTTGCTGTAACGTGTGTTTTACTTTTTCGCTGGTGTTTGTTGTTGTGACTTGGATTGCTATTCTGTTCTTTTTATCGATAAGGTCGATCCCCGGCTCGTTTGCGCGCTTCTGATTGGCATGAACGAGTTTGTAACCTTCTGCAATGTTTATGATGTCTTTGAAAAAGTTTTCACTGTAAACGGAAAGATCAGAAAATCCTAAGTGGTTTCTAATTTTTGCCTGTTCGCCCAGTGCTGAAAATTCGTCGATGATTTGCCCGATCATATAACCGCTACTGATCATTACCTGTGTCCTCATTCCATTGGTAGCGTTGATCCTAAATTGTTTACATGGGTGGAACTAGCCGTTGTGCAAAAAAACCGGTCGGCAGCGTGCAGTGTGTAGCGCATGTTCGGATTGAAATTTTCAAAACGCTTTACGGACTCTTTGGCCCTCAATTTCCACCGCATCCGGAATCGCAGGAGGTGGCGAACAAGGCTTTTTTCCCTCGATTTTGGAAAGCCCAAGCTCGATTCGGTGCTCGCTGTTTTCTGTCGACTTGGGGGAAAACGCAGCGCTGTGTTGTTTTCTGATCGAGGATTGAGCGATTGAGGGTAGGACAACAGTTTTTCGGAGGTGGTTTTGAGGTGTTGATCTTGGATGGGCTTTTGGGGAAGGCTGGAGGAGCGAGGAAGGCAAGGATTTCGGGGGCGGTTGAGGAGGGGGGAAGCAAATAATTTAGATCAACGTATTGACATCATAACTTTTGAGATATCTTGATTTCGATCATGCGCACTTGCGGATTCTGCGCCTGCACGGCGAAGCGCTCAGGGTCGAAACGGCCGTCGCTGGTGCGGCAGCCGAAGTAGCCGCTGCCCAGTTCCCAAGTCAGATCACCACCGTGTTCGCGGTGATACGGGCTGATGCTGCCTTCGCCTGTGTCGTGGGCGAAGTTGCCGAGTTTGGCGCCCTGGTTCAAGGCGCGGATGGCGTTGGCACTGAGCGAGCCGAAGCTCATTGCCGAGATATTAAAGATCGATGCCGAGTACGGCTGCGTGCACTGCGGACCGCCGACAATGACGCGGAAACCGTTCGGGTCACTCAACGGCGCCGGGCGCATCGAATGGCCGATGAATTCGAAGCCGGACTGGTAGACGTCGATCAGCGTGCCGAACGGTTTGTCGGCAGTTTCGTTTTTCGCTCGCGAGTACACCAGCGAACGCTGCGCGCGGGAGAAGGGCAGGGCATCGCTGTCGGACTCGAGCAGGTACTGGCGAATCTCCGGGCGGATGCCTTCGACCAGATAACGGATGTTGCCCAGAATCGGATAATTGCGGCGCACTGCATGGCGCGTCTGCAACAGGTCGAACACGCCGAGCAGGCTCAGCACAGCGGTGGCGGCGGTGATCGGCCACAGCCAGTCATGTTCGAGAAAGGGCAGGCTGGCGAGGGTGAACATCACGCAGACGGCAAAGAAGGCGTAGCGGCTCAGCAGCGACAGGCTCATACGGTTTCCTTGGTTCGGATTGTTTGTGGCTGGCAGGCATATTGCGCCAACGACGGAACCGTGAACAGGCAGATTTCCCTCTCCTCGCCTACATCGGAGCCGTCTCGCTTACGATGCCAGTTGACTTGGCTGTTGAACGCGAGAAGCAGCCATGCAGCAATACTGGTGGGCAAACTTGTGGCATTGACGAACGCCTTCGCGAGCACGCTCGCACAAGGAATTGCAGTGAAAGGTGGAAGCGAACTTGCACGCGAAATCGACGATTGCCTTTTTGTTTATGCCGCGACCGATTCCTGAGGCGTTTGCCGTTTCTGGTCATGTTTGTGCTTGGCCCTGGCCATATCGTTGATGCAGTAATTGATGTGATAGAAGGTGAACAGGACTGAATACAAGCGGTTCATTCGCGGTTCGAAGTTGTGTTTGGTCAGTGTGTAGGCGCGCAAGGCTCTGCGAACTCGAAAGCACCAAGCAATGGCGATGAGCTGGGCAATGACCGTCATCGCATACCCCGTGGCTATGAACCGCGGATCAGATACGGTGAAAAAGATCCCTCCGATACCACAGAGCGCCAGATAAACGACCAGACCGGTCTGGCTCAGTGTCTTGATTTGAGTGACCTCCTCAACCACGGTTGTTGTTTTGTGCAGCCATACAACCGAGTAGAGCCCCATGGTGACTACGGTCAGGAGAATGAAATGGAGCGTCTTGAGATTGTTCTTTTCCTTGAGCGTTGAAATGTCAGACATGCAGCGTTTTCCCTCTTAGGCGATGTAGCGAATGGCTGCCGGGCAGCGATGAATAACGCTACCAAATTCGCGAGTGGGAAATTTCCGAGCCTTTGGGCGGACTTGTCGTCAGAGTCAGGCTGATCACGGATGCTCCTTGTAGGGATCTTCTGATGACGCAGGCGCGTCGGGCGTGGGATCCTGCGATCTTTTCGCACAAGGCATTTTTCGACTCATGACGCCGACATCCGCCGTTTCGCCCTGCATCATCCATATCGCCGCCGCCCTGTTGCTCAACGCCCAAGGCCAGACCCTGCTGGTGCGCAAGCGCGGCACCACGGCCTTCATGCAACCGGGTGGCAAGATCGAAGCCCACGAGTTGCCAGTACACGCATTGGCCCGTGAGCTGGAAGAAGAACTCGGGTTGCAGATCGACCCGGCGCAGGCGATTTTCCTCAACAGTTTTTCCGCCCCCGCCGCCAACGAGCCGGGCTTCATCGTGCACGCGGAGATTTTCCAATTGACCATCGATACTGACGTGTGTCCGGCGGCGGAAATCGAGGAAGTCATATGGGTCGATCCGGCCACTGATCCGGCGCTCGAGCTGGCGCCATTGACACGCGAACACATCCTGCCGTTTTATCGCCGTTCACTGACTGCACTCGCCTGATCATTCCCGCAAAGGACGTTGCCATGATCCCGCTGCAAGACCTGCTGATCTTCGCCGCCGCCGCATTGCTGATGGTGCTGACGCCGGGGCCGAACATGATCTATCTGATCTCGCGTTCGATCTGTCAGGGGCGCCGCGCGGGGGTGACGTCGCTGCTCGGCGTGGTCGGCGGGTTCTTCGTGCATATGTTCGCTGCGGCGGTCGGTTTGACGGCAGTGTTTCTTGCCGTGCCGATGGCTTATGAAGTGTTGAAATGGGCCGGTGCGCTGTACCTGCTGTGGCTGGCCTGGCAAGCAGTGAAACCCGGCGCGCGTTCGCCGTTCGAAGCGCAGCAATTGCCGCCGGACTCGTCGCGCAAGCTGATCACCATGGGCTTTCTCACCAGCGCCCTGAACCCGAAAATCGCCGTGTTCTATCTGTCGGTGTTCCCGCAATTCATCAGCCCTGAGCACGGCTCGGTGTTCACTCAAAGCATCGTCCTCGGCGTGACGCAGATCAGCGTCAGCTTCAGCGTCAATCTGTTGATCGCGCTGTTCGCCGCAGGCATCGCCTCATGGTTTGTGCGCAACCCGACGTGGCTGGTGATGCAGCGTTATTTCATGGGCATGGTCCTCGGTGGCCTCGCCGTACGGCTGATGCTCGAACAACGCCGGACCGCCTGACATGTGGATCGAGCGGCTGGACGCCAGCCATGCCCTGGCTTACCGCGAACTGATGCTGCAAGCCTACGACCGGCATCCGCAGGCGTTCACCTCCAGCGTGCGCGAACGCGCGGTGATGCCATTGAGTTGGTGGGAAGGGCGCCTGATTAGCAAGCTCGATGTGGTGCTGGGGGCATTCGATGCCGGGACGTTGGCCGGGATTGTCGGCCTGGCCTTTGAACCGCGCGAGAAGGCACGACACAAGGCCACGCTGTTCGGCATGTATGTCTCGGCGGATTTTCGTCGCAAGGGGCTGGGCTTTGATCTGGTGCAGGCGGCACTGGTCGAAGCGCAAAAGCATCCGGCGCTGAAATTGCTGCAGCTCACCGTGACTGCCGGTAATGACGCGGCTTTTCAGTTGTATCAGCGTTGCGGCTTCATTCAGTTCGGCCTCGAGCCACTCGCCGTGCGGGTGGGCGAAGACTACTTCGACAAGATCCACATGTGGTGCCAGCTCTGACCCACCACGACAATCCTTGTGGGAGCGAGCCTGCTCGCGAAGGCGTCCGTCCAGCCGACATCATCGCTGAATCATCCACCGCTTTCGCGAGCAGGCTCGCTCCCACAGGGGGAACTCTTGCTCGGAAAAATCAGCGTACGGCACTGACCCCATCGAGGGTCGAGAACGAGGTGTCCTTGGCGGTCAGCAGGAAATCGCGCATGTACGGCGCGTCGAGCATGTCCGTGCGAATCGCCGCGTACAGCGTCGCGAACAAGCCTTTCTCACCCAACCGTTTGCCCTTCACATAGCCGCGCGAGCTGTATTCATGCAGCGCCCAGTGCGGCATCCCGCAGACGCCACGGCCGCTGGCGACCAGTTGCATCATCATCACCGTCAGTTCTGAAGTGCGCACCTGCGCAGGTTCGATGTCGGCCGGTTCGAGGAAGCGGGTGAAGATGTCCAGGCGATCACGCTCGACCGGGTAGGTGATCAGCGTTTCCGTCAACAAATCTTCGGGAACGATGTACGGCTTGCTCGCCAGCGCATGCTGATTGGCCACCGCGAGCATGGCTTCGTAAGTGAACAGCGGCACGTAAGTGATGCCGGCAATTTCCAGCGGATCGGAGGTCACCACCAGATCCAGATCGCCGCGCGCCAGTGCCGGCAGTGGGGCGAAAGCGAAACCCGAAGCCAGGTCCAGCTCGACCTCCGGCCAGGCATCGCGGAACTGGTCGATGGTCGGCATCAGCCATTGAAAGCAGCTGTGACATTCGATAGCCATGTGCAGACGCCCGGCGGTGCCACCGGCCAGCCGACCGATGTCCCGTTCAGCGGCGCGCAACAGCGGCAGGGTGGCGTCGGCCAGTTGCAGCAGGCGCAAACCGGCGCTGGTGAAGCGCACCGGTTTGGTCTTGCGCACGAACAACTGCATGCCCATGCGCTCTTCCAGCTCTTTGAATTGATGCGATAGAGCGGATTGCGTCAGATGCAGGCGATCAGCGGCATCCACCAGGCTGTCGGCTTCGCGCAGGGCGTGCAGGGTTTTCAGATGTCGGATTTCAAGCACCGGCGGGGCTCCATGAAGAAAACTTGTGACGAATGCGGGGAAGGTGAGTTTGTCTCATGAAGCACGCTTTGTCGATCTGCCGGCCAGGATCCGGCGATGCATTCGACAGACGACCGCTCGGCACTCTTCATCAAACTGTCATGCAACTGTGGCAGCGCGCTTGAACGAACTTCATCAGACTCGCGCTCTACTGGGGTGCTGCGTTTTGGTGTTTTTCATGTTCAAGAGAGTTTTTTCAGTCGCGGCCGCGTTGGCCGCGCTTTTGTTCGGGGCCGGCTCGTTTGCAGCCGGACGCTGTGATGTCAACGTGCCGACCGAGCACGCCGAGCTGGCGCAGGTCAGTCTTGCCTATCAAAGTATCGGCCGCGCATCGGACCCGGCGCTGTTGCTGGTCATGGGCCTGGGTGGGCAGTTGATCCACTGGCCGGATGAAGTGGTTGTCGCTTTGTGCCAGCAGGGTTTCCGGGTGATCCGCTATGACAACCGCGACGTCGGATTGTCGACCTGGCGGCAGGCGCCGATCGAGGCCAATCTGACCTTCGAAGTGCTGCGTTACAAGCTCGGTTTACCGGTGTCGGCACCGTACAGCCTGACCGACATGGCCGACGATGCGTTGGGTTTGATGACGGCGCTGAAGGTTGAGCAATTCCACGTGCTCGGCGCGAGCATGGGCGGGATGATCGCCCAGCACATGGCGGCAATGGCGCCGCAGCGGGTGGAAAGCCTGACCCTGATCATGACCACTTCCGGCGCTGAAGGCCTGCCGGCACCGAGTGCGGCGCTCGTGCAGTTGCTCTCGCGCCGAGGTGCGCCGAACCGCGAGGTAGCGCTGGAGCAACAGGCCGATCTGCTCGCGGCACTCGGTAGCCCGGCGGTGACGGATGATCGACAGGCCTTGCTGCAACAGGCGGCGGCATCCTACGACCGCGCGTTCAACCCCGAAGGCGTCAAGCGCCAGATCATGGCAATCCTTGCCGAACCGAGCCGGGTGGCATTGCTCAATCAGCTGCGCGTACCGACCCTGGTGGTGCACGGCACGGCAGATCCGCTGCTGCCGGTGATGCACGGCGTGCATCTGGCGGCGCACATTCAGGGCAGTCAGTTGAAACTGATTCCGGGACTGGCGCATCGCTTTCAGGAGGCGTTCAAGGAGCCGTTGCTGGCGGCGGTGCTGCCGTATTTGCAGGCGCATCGCGAGGACACTTCGCATTGGGCTCGGGTCGATCCGCCGGCGCCGAACAATCTGCTGTAAGAGTGCGCCAGCATCCTGTCGCCAAAAAAATATCAATGTGCCACTATTGTTTGCCGCGTTGTTGCCGATAAGGCGCAGGAACGTTTTCAGACATAGGGACTTGATCCATGATTTTTCGCGCTACACGTCAATGGGCCGCGCTGGCCCTGCTCGCCGTACTGACTCTCACCGGCTGCGCCCATGTGCAACCGCCCGTGGCCCTGGACAAACAGTTCTGGGATGCCAAAGAGCCGACCATCGGTGTGGCCATTACCGTCGTACCGTCGCCGGTGCTGGCGCTGACCGGCAATCAGGGCATCCTCGATTACGCCATCAACGCCGGCGTCAACAGCAAGCTCAGCGCCAACGTCGAGACCTGGCAGGTGCGCGATCTGGAAACCCTGCCCGACGCCATCGTCGCCAAGCTGCAAGCCAAGGGCTACAAGGCCAAGCGCATTGATGAAAAGGTCGATCTGAAGACCTTCAAGGAAGTCGATTTCCGCGAGGGCTACATGACCAAGGACCTGTCGCCGATGAAAGCTGCCCACGGCATCGACCGTCTGTTGCTGGTGTCGATTTATGCCACCGGTGCCACCCGCAGCTACTACAGCATCGTGCCCACCAGCGTGCCGATGGCCCAGGTCGGCGGCCAGGGCATGGTGATCGATCTGTCGGACAACAGACTCTTGTGGTACCAGCCATTCGCCGCTGTGCAAGCCGCGCAAGGTGAGTGGGACGAGCCGTCTTACACCAACCTGTCCAACGCGTTTTATCAAGCGATGGATAACAGCCGTCAGCAAATGATCGCCCCGTTCGCACAATGAAACGACTGGCGCTGACCCTCGCGGCGATCTCGCTGCTGGCGTTGCCTGGCTGTGCGCAGAAACCGGCACCCGAGGCCGGTTTCAAGGATCAGGCCGCCATGAGCTATTTGCAGGCACACGGACTGAAGGTCGACGTGCAACTGCCGGCGGAGTTTGTCGGCGCCAGCACGGTGATCGACAGCAAGGCGGCAGTGAACGCGGCCAATTCCAGTTACACGCTGGTGTCGAGCTCCGGCGCGGGCGCCGGGCTGGCGGGCATTCTGGTGGCCAGCCTGATCAACACGCAAATGGGTTCCGGTACGTTACAGCGCGATGCCGAAAAAGCCGCGCTGAACGAATCGCGGCCGCTGGCCGACCTGCTCGCCGGCGTGCCGTTGCAGGAGCGCTTGCAACAGCGTTTTCAGGCGGCGTCGCAAGTCTCTGGATTCAAGCAGGGGGCAGGTGCGGTCACGGCACGGTTGCTGATCGAACCGAAGCTGATGCTGACGCCCGATCGCGGCAGTTTCGTGCTGGTCAATCAGGTGCAATTACAGGATATCGCCGGCTCGCCGCTGTACCGCATGCGCATCGAAGTGGCCAGTCAGCCGATCCGTCGTTGCGGCAAGCAATGCATCGATGACGGCGCCCTTGACCTGGCCAAGGTCACCGCCGTGCTGGATGAATGCATTGACGAATCCATGCGCGTGTTGAGCGCCGATCTGATGCAACCGACGCCACCGCCCGCCGCGCAGGAAACCCTGCGTTACGTGCTCGACGGCCAGCGCGTGGTCGAGCGCGGTTATCAACTGGCGCAGAACGGCAACTACTGGCGCTACCGCAATCTCTACGGTGCGGTGAAGTCAGTGCCAGTGCCGTTCGAGGATGCTCTGTCGTCCGCGCAACTGGCCAGAGTCTACGGTCGCTAGAGGCTGATGCACGTGGGTTCAGGCATGCAGCCGGACCCACACGCTCACCAATACCGTCGCCGCCATCAGCCACGCCACCGCCGCCACGGCCAGCGACGCTTCCAGGCGCATGCGGTCGACCATCACGTACAGCGTCGCCAGATAGATAAAGTAGGGAATGATCGACCACATCCCAAACACGATCGTGGTTTTCAGATCGTCGACCGAGCGGCCCTTGCCAACGATGTAGTGCGCAATCAGGGCAAAGGTCGGGAACAGCGGCACCAGACCGGCGATGTAGTAGTTTCTGGTCTTCGACAGCGCAGCGAGGATCAGCACGACTGCGGCGCCGATAGCGGCTTTGAGAATCAGATCCATCAGTGGCTCAGCCCGTACTTTTTGACTTTATCGAACAGCGTGGTCTTGGCCATGCCCAATTCCTGGCTGGCCTGGGTCAGGTTGCCGCCGCTGCGTTGCAAGGCGTCGACCAGCAGATTGCGCTCGAACGCTTCCACCGCTTCGGCAAACGCCAGACCCTGGCCGGCGCTGGCCCCGGATTTCTTGAAAGCCGGCAGGCCGAGGGCGAAGCGTTCGGCGACGTTGCGCAGTTCGCGCACGTTGCCCGGCCAGTCGTGGCTCATCAGGTTCGACAGGGTCTGGTTGTCCAGCTCCGGCAGCGCGCGGTCGAAGCGCAGCGCCGACTGCTGGGTGAAATGCTCGAACAGTTGCAGGATGTCTTCGCGGCGTTCGCGCAGCGGTGGCAATTCCAGGGTCACGACGTTGAGGCGGTAGTACAAGTCGCTGCGAAATTCCCCAGCCTTGCTCGACTCATCAAGGTCGGATTTGGTCGCCGCAATCACCCGGCAATCCACCGCCACGCTCTGGTTTGAGCCGAGGCGTTCAAGGGTGCGTTCCTGCAGTACGCGCAGCAACTTGATCTGCAATGGCAGCGGCATGCTTTCCACTTCATCGAGGAACAGCGTGCCGCCGTCGGCGTGCTCGATCTTGCCGATGCGCCGTTTGCCGGCGCCGGTGAAGGCGTTGGCTTCGTGGCCGAAGATTTCGCTTTCAAAAAGGTTTTCCGGCAGGCCGCCGCAGTTCAGCGCGACGAACTGTTTGCTGTGGCGCCGACTGAAATCGTGCAGGCAACGAGCGACCAGTTCCTTGCCGGTGCCGGTCTCGCCTTCGATCAAGACGTTGGCCGAGGTGTCGGCGACGTTGGCGATCAGCTCGCGCAGGTTCTGCATCGCCGGTGAGCGGCCGATAATCCGCCCTTCGAGCGAATCGCGTTCAGCCAGTTGCCGGCGTAGCGATGACACTTCACGGGCGAGGCTGCGTTGCTCCAGCGCCCGCCGCGCGACATCGACCAGGCGTTCCGGCGAGAACGGTTTTTCCATGAAATCGTAGGCGCCTTTCTGCATCGCGCCGACGGCCATGGAAATGTCGCCGTGGCCGGTGATCAGCACCACCGGCAGGCTGCGATCACGCTGCTTGAGGCGGGTGAGCAATTCCAGGCCATCGATGCCCGGCAGGCGGATATCGCTGATGACGATGCCGGCAAAGTTGTCGCCGACCTGCGCCAGCGCCTCTTCGGCACTGCCGACGCCGATGCATGGAATGTCTTCGAGGGTCAGCGCCTGTTGGCAGCCGAGCAGCACATGGGGGTCGTCTTCGACAATCAGCACACTGAGTTCAGGGTTCATATTGGCTCGGCAGAAAGAGGGCTTACCAACGGTAAACTGAGGACGAAAGTGGTGCCACCGCCGGCCGGGTGTTCGACACCCAGGTGCCCGCCGGTGGCGGCGGCGAGGCTGGCGGACAGGGTCAGGCCCAGTCCCAGGCCTTGCTCGCCGGGCTTGGTGGTGAAGAACGGTTCGAACAGATGCTTGCGCGCTTCGGCGTCGATGCCGTGGCCGTTGTCGCGCACCCGCAAGCGGTACTTGCCGTTGAATTCTTCACCCTCCAGCCACAGCTGCGGCTGCGGTTGCGCGTGCATGGCGTCGAGGGCGTTGCCGATCAGGTTGACGAGGATCTGTTCGAGACGGGTCTGATCGATCAGCAATTGCACATCGGCAAACTGCCGGTGAATCTGCAGCGCTGTGTTTTCCACGCGCGCGCCGAGCACTTGCAACGCGGCGTCGACGGCTTTGCCGAGACTGGCCTGACCCTTGTTGTCGCCGCGCCGGGCGAACGAACGCAGGCTGGCGGTGATCCGACCCATGCGGTCGATCAGGTCGTTGATGGTCTTGAGGTTGGTGCTGGCGACGTCGAGCTGGCCGCGCTCAAGAAAGCGCACGGTGTTGCCCGACAGCGTGCGCATCGCTGCCAGCGGTTGGTTCAATTCGTGGGCAATGCTGGTCGACATCTGACCGATAGCCGCGAGTTTGCCGGCCTGCACCAGTTCATCCTGGGCGCGGCGCAACGTCTCCTCGGCCTGACGACGCTCGCGGATCTGACTCTTCAGCCGTTCGTTGCTGGCGCGCAGATCGGCGGTGCGTTCGGTAATCCGACGCTCCAGTTGGCTGTTGGCTTCCTGCAGCGCTTCGCGGGCGGCGAGGCGGGTGGCGAGGACTTTGCGCCGCTCGTTCCAGGCAATCAGCAGGAAGGCGAACAGGGCAAACGCCACCGCCACCAGAATGCCTTGGTTGATGGCTTCGCGGCGCAGGTCCTGCAATGGCGTGAGCAGGGTGAAATTCCACGGAGTGTCGCTCAGCAGTCGGGTTTGCGCCAGATAACTGATGTCGTCTTCGTCGGGCTGCAATTCGCTGTTGGCCGGGAAGGTCAGTTTCTCCACGCCTTCGGCCAGCGTCTCGCGGGCCAGTGGTTGCAGTTCGTTGAGCGGGAACCAGTAGTACTGCAGGCTGCGGGCGAGTTTTTCCTTGACCTCATCGCTCAGCGGAATTACCGATTTCAGCCGCCTGGCGGGATCGCTGGACAGAATGATGATGCCGTTCTCATCGCTGACGAACGCTTCCAGACGCGCCCGCTGCCAGCGTTCCTCCATGGCTTCCAGACGCACCTTGACCACCGCGACACCGATGATCTTGCCGTGCTCTTCGAGGCCGTGGGCGAGGTAGTAACCGGGTTCGCCATTGGTGCTGCCGATGCCGTAGAAGCGTCCGGGCTGGCCGCGCACGGCGTCTTTGAAATAGGCGCGGAAGGACAAGTCTTCACCCAGATAACTGTCGACATCGCGCCAGTTGCTGGTGGCCATGACCCGGCCGGTGGTGTCCATCACGTAGATGGCCCGGCTGCGGCTGCGGCGGTTCAGGCCTTCGAGGTAGTCGTTGACCGTCTGCCGGTGTTCCGGGGTCGGGTCGGCCAGCAACTGCGGCACACTCGTTTCGAGTTCCAGCAGGCTGGGCAGGTAGGTGTATTTGCTGATCTCGCTTTCGACCGCGCGGGCGTGCAGTTCCAGCTGACGCTGGCCGTTTTCGCCGAGGCTGCGGATGCCGAAGTGTTCACTGGTCCAGAAGCCGATGAAACCCAGGCCGACCATCAGGGCGATGATCAGCGGCGGCAGGAACAGATGACGGATCAGACGGGGCTTCACGGCAAGTGATGGCTCGGCAGCGCGATAAAGAGTGGGGTCGCATTTCATCACAGATGCCTTGGGTCAACCACAACACTTGTTTGTGCCTGTGGCGAGGGGATTTATCCCCGTTGGGCCGCGAAGCGGCCCCAAAACCATCACTGCGGTTTAACTGAAAGACCGCATGCACGGGTTTTACGACTGCTGCGCAGCCGGACGGGGATAAATCCCCTCGCCACAGGGGATCTCATTGTCAGGCTGTCCGCACCCCACAGACAGGGTGCGGGTGTGTTGCTTTTAGTGCTGCAGGATTTTCTCGAGGAAGTGCTGCGCGCGTTCGGAGCGGGCGCTGATGTCGCCGAAGAATTCCTCTTTCGGGCAGTCCTCGATGATCTTGCCCTGATCCATGAAGATCACCCGGTCGGCCACTTTACGGGCGAAGCCCATTTCGTGGGTCACGCACATCATGGTCATGCCTTCGTGAGCCAGTTGCACCATCACGTCGAGCACTTCGTTGACCATTTCCGGATCGAGCGCCGAGGTCGGTTCGTCGAACAGCATGACGATCGGGTCCATCGCCAGCGCACGGGCAATCGCCACACGCTGTTGCTGCCCGCCGGACAGTTGCCCCGGGTGCTTGTGGGCGTGCGCCGACAGGCCGACGCGCTCAAGCAACTGCAGACCTTTTTTGGTCGCCTCTTCCTTGCTGCGGCCGAGCACCTTGATCTGCGCGATGGTCAGGTTTTCGGTGATGGTCAGGTGCGGGAAAAGCTCGAAATGCTGGAACACCATGCCCACGCGCGAACGCAGTTTCGGCAGGTTGGTTTTCGGGTCGGCGATCGACGTGCCGTCAACCACGACATCACCTTTCTGGAACGGCTCCAGGGCGTTGACGCATTTGATCAGCGTCGACTTGCCGGAACCCGACGGGCCGCAGACCACGATCACTTCGCCTTTCTTGACCTCGGTGCTGCAATCAGTCAGCACCTGGAAGTCCCCATACCACTTGTTGATGTTTTTGATAGAGATCATACGGCGAACCTTTTTTGCAGACGCTTGACCAACCGCGAGGCGGCGAAGCTGATGATGAAGTACACGAGACCGGCGAAAATCAGGAACTCATTGGAGCGGCCGATGATGTCGCCGCTGGCACGCGAGGCGTTGAGGAAATCCACCAGGCCCACGGTGTAGACCAGCGAGGTGTCCTGGAACAGGATGATGCTCTGCTGCAGCAGCAGCGGGGTCATCTTGCGGAACGCCTGCGGCAGGATGATCAGGCGCATCATCTGCCCGTAGTTCATGCCCAGTGCCTGAGCAGCACCCATCTGGCCCTTGGAAATCGACTGCACACCGGCCCGGACGATTTCGCAGAAGTACGCCGCTTCGAACATCATGAACGCCACGACGCACGAGGTGAACGCGCCGATCGGCGTGTCTTCGCCGGTGATCCAGCGCAGCACGAACGGCACCGCCAGGTAGAACCAGGTGATCACCAGCAGCAGCGGAATCGAGCGGAAATAGTTGACGTAGGCGCCAGCGATGCTCGACAGCAGCTTGTTGTGCGACAAACGACACAGCGCGAGGATCGTGCCGAGAATCATCCCGCCGATCACGCCCATGGCCATCAGCTTGAGGGTCATCACCATGCCGTTCCACAAACCGGGAATGGCCGGGACGATGCCACTGAAATCGAATTCCATTATTTACCCCCCACGGAGATCAGGCCGGGCACCGCGACTTTCTTCTCGACCAGGCGCATCAGCAGCATCAGGCTCATGTTGAGGGTGAAATAGATCAGCGTTGCCAGGGTGAACGCTTCGAACAGGTTGGCCGAGAACTCGGCAGTCTGTTTGGTCTGCGCCAGCAATTCCATCAAACCGATCAGGGACGCCACGGAGGAGTTCTTGAACACGTTGAGGAATTCCGAGGTGAGCGGCGGAATGATGATCCGGTAGGCCTGGGGCAGCAGCACGTTCCAGTAGATCTGCGGCAGCTTGAAACCCATCGCGCGGGCGGCGGATTCCTGACCCCGAGGCAGTGCCTGGATACCGGTGCGCACTTGCTCGCAGACACGGGCGGCGGTGAACAGACCGAGGCAGACGACAACGCTCAGGTAGGCCGAGGTGGTCGGATTGAGGTCCTGCTTGTACCACTCCTGCAGATCCGGCGGCAGCAGATCGGGCACCAGGAAGTACCAGATGAACAGCTGCACCAGCAGCGGCACGTTACGGAACAGCTCGACGTAGCAGGTCGCGATGCCCGATACGATGCGGTTCGGCACGGTGCGCATGATGCCCAGCAGCGAGCCGAGCAGCAGGGCGATGATCCACGCCACGACGGCGATGGCGATGGTCCAGCCCAGACCGGAGATGAACCAGTCGAGATAGGTCTCGCTGCCCACGCCGGTGGACTTGAAGAACACGCCCCAGTCCCAGTTGTAATTCATTAGGGTCTCCCCTCGATTCGATCGATGTACAAGTGCCCGCCTGGGGAACTCCGTTCCCTCCCCAGTCTTTTTTCAAAGACCGGGCACACGCGATCGGCTCGACAGCCACCGGTTCGAGTGTTTCCAGAAAAATGCCAGCAGGGAGTGACCATCCCCTGAAAAGGCAGGCGCCTCCTCAGGGGATAAGGTTAGTCAGAAAATCAGGACTTCTTGTCGTCAGCCGCTTTGTCGGTCGGATTGGCGATCAGGGTCTTGAGCTCGTCGCTCATCGGGAAGTTCAGGTTCAGGCCTTTTGGCGGAATCGGCTGCATGAACCACTTCTCGTAGATCTTGTTGATTTCGCCCGAAGCGTAAGTGGCCTTGATCGCGTCATCCACAGCCTTTTTGAACGGCTCGTCGCCTTTGCGCATCATGCAGCCGTAGATTTCGTACGACTGTGGCGTGCCGGTCACTTCCCAATCGGCGGCTTTCTTGGCCTTGGCGGCTTCGCCGGCCAGCAGTGCGTCATCCATCATGAAGGCAACGGCACGGCCCGATTCCAGCATCTGGAAGGACTCGCCGTGGTCTTTGGCGGAGATGACGTTCATGCCCATCTGCTTGTCGGCGTTCATCGCCTTGAGGATGCGCTCGGAGGTAGTGCCGGCGGTGGTTACGACGTTCTTGCCTTTCAGATCGTCGAAATCCTTGTACTTGGAGTCTTTCTTGGACAGCAGGCGGGTACCGATTTCAAAGATGCCGACGGAGAAGTCGACCTGCTGCTGACGCTCGACGTTGTTGGTGGTCGAACCGCACTCGACGTCCACGGTGCCGTTCTGCACCAGCGGGATACGGGTCTGCGAGGTGACGAGGTTGTATTTGACTTGCAGGTTCGGCAGGTCGAGGTCTTTCTTGATCGCTTCGACGATCTTCAGCTGGATATCGTGCGAGTAGCCGACCGGCTTGCCGGACGCATCAGCGATATAGGAGAACGGAATGGAGGCGTCACGGTGGCCCAGGGTGATGACACCGGACTCTTTGATCTTCTTCAGGGTGCCGGTGAGTTCGGCGGCGAAAACTGGCGTGCTGATCAGAGCGGCAGCAATGGCTGCGCCCAGGATATGGGGAACGATGCGCATCAAATTTTCCTCGACATTGTTTTTTTTATGGAGCCAGTTTGTCGGCCCTTTTTGTGCTTCGAATGCCTGACGGCTCCTGAAGTGCTGGCACAGCAGGCATTCGTCGAGAGAGTGTAGAGCATGACTCGTGCCAGAGCAGTCGAACTCAGTTAAGCGGTTGTTTTATAACGTTATTAAAGTTTTATGGCGGTAATTTTATGAACGCATGATCCGGTTAACCGAATCGACTGTGGAGTCGCGTTCGGAAAACCGAATATCTTGTGGCCTGGTCTCAGACTTGCCGGCTCAGTGGCGTTTCATGCAAATACACCCACTTCACCCCTTCAGGCTGCCCGCTCAGGATCGCCACTGCGACCCGCGAGTGTTGAGCGCCGTCCAAGCGTTGGGTTTCGACGTAGCTCACAGCCAGCATGTCGTCCTCCTGCCACACCGTGTGCAAATCACTGATCTCGATATCGAGTCCCGCCTTGGCGCCTACGGCTCCTTTGAACAGTTGTTCTACTTCGACGCGGGTCAATGCGCCCCCGGAAATACCGACCATGCTGAAATCCTCAGCAAATGCCTGCATCAACGGCTCGATGCTCGCGGCGCCAGCGCCGTCGGCATCAGTGAATACCCGAAGGATCAGCTCGTGGACGTGGTGGATACTGTGTTCGGCTTGTTCGATCAGATCGTATGTCATGGGCGTTCCTTTGCGCAGGGCAGTTGATTCATCTGCAGCAACGGCAGCAGCCCGACCAGCGCGGCAATCGCGAAGGTCGCTTGATAGGCCGGCGTGGTGCCGAGCGGCGGGAGCAGCACGTTGAAGATCATCAGAAACAGTGCGGCGCCGAGGCTGAAAGACATCTGCCGATTGATGTTCCAGATGACACTGGCCTTGTGCGTATCGCCGCCGGTGAAGTCCATCAGTGAGGTAGTTTGCGCGGTATTGGCACCGATGCCACCGCCAATGCCCATCAGGCTGTAGGCGATCATGATGAGCCAAAGATCAGTTGGCGCATTGACCAGCACCAGGGTGGCGATGCCGGCGCTGTGCAACAGCATGCTGAGGGTGAACAGGCGTCTGGCGCCGATCCGGTTGTAGACGCGACCGCAAAGGATCATTGCGATGAACGCACCGATGGCATAGAGGATCATGAACATTCCGGTCAGCCGGGCGCTGAAGTGCAGGGTGTTCTGCAAAAAGAAAATGCTCATCAGGTTGACACCGGTGAACACCCCCGGAATTGCGTAATAGATGAAGATCGAGGTGCTGAGTTTTCTGCTCCTGAGCAGGCTCAAGTCGATGATCGCGTTACTGCAGCGGCGGTAATGCAGCAGATACAGCGCGATGAATGTCAGGCCCGCGATGACAAAACCCAGCGCTGCCAGCGGTGGGTAATTGCCGCCGTACAGCGACATACCCATCAGCAAACTGGCGAGCACCGCGCTGACCAGCAACAGGCCTTTGATGTCCGGACGCTGAAGCTCGGCGGGTTTGCCTTCCCTGATCCACCACCACGACAGCCCGGCTGCAAGCAGCGAAAACGGGAGGGTGCTGTAGAACACCCAGCGCCAGGAGCTGATGTCGACAATGAGGCCGCCGACGGTGGGTGACATCGCCGGGGCAATCAGGGCAACGGCCATGATCAGCGTGGATATTTTCGCGCGTTGCTCGCCATGAAAAAGATTGAACGTCAGTGCCTGTCCGACCGGGATCAACAAGCCGCCGCCGATGCCCTGAACGAAGCGCCAGATCACCAGTTCATGGAAGCTGTCGGCCTGGCCGCACAGCCACACCGAGCCACTGAATACCAGCATTGAAGCGGTGAGGATTTCACGACTGCCAAAACGCGCGGCCAGCCAGGTGCTCAGCGCAATGATCAACGTCAGTCCGAGGATGTACGCGTTGGCGACCCACGCCACCGAAGCGCTGCTGACCTGCAAGGTAGCTGACAGACTGGGCAGCGCCACCGCCGACATGAAGATGTTGATGCAATCGATAAAGAAGCCGAGCAGGAAAATCGACGCGACTTTATAGCGGTAACTCATGGTGTTTCCCCTTTGTCGTCGAGCATAGGGGCGATAGACTCCGATCGTCGATGCAATGGAGCTGAACACAATGTTTGAAGGGATTGAACCGTGACTCAGGGCGCTCTGCACACGCACTTGAACCGGGTGCAGACGTTTCTGGCGATTGCCGAACTGGGTTCTTTTACCAAGGCTGCCAGCCATCTGAATCTCAGCCGGGCCATGGTCAGTCTGCACATCAAGGCCCTGGAGGCAGCGTTGTCGACCAGCCTGTTGCTGCGCAACAGTCGTGCCGTGACCCTGACCGAGGCTGGGCAAAGCTTTTACAACGAATTCAAAACCATCGTTGCCGATATCGACACAGCGTTTGACAGGGTATTGCACCGCACAAACCGCGTTTCGGGAACGCTGCGGATCAGTTCCACCAGTGAATACGGCGAGCGATTCATCCTGCCGCTGATTCCGCTGTTCGCCGAGCGTTATCCCGACATCCGCCTGTGCTACGACTTCAACTCCTCGCTCAATGATCTGCTTGCCGACCGGCTCGATCTGGTGGTTCGCCTGGGCAACCTGGCGGACTCGGCTTTCAAGAGCCGGAAACTGGCCGACTATGAAATTGTGCTGGTGGCTACTGAAGGTTTTCTGCTCCGCTACCCGGTAAAAACACCGCAGGATCTCAATGCCGTGCCGTGGATTGCCAACAGCAATCTGTTGGCGCCGACGCAGTGGGTTTTACGCGATGGTGTGGGGGAAGCAGTCGAAATCAATGGTACCCGTCATTTCCAATCGAATTCATCGACTGCGATTCGTTCGATGACCTTGTCGTCGCTGGGCGTGTCGGTGCTGCCGGCGTGGATGGTTGAAGACGATAGGGCCCGTGGGCATCTGGTACGTGTGCTGCCGGAATACTCGCTGCCCTCACAGCCGATCAGCCTGGTGTTTGCGGACACGCCGCACCTGCCGCCCAAGTCGCGGGTGTTTATCGATTTTCTTTTGGCACATTTAGGGTCGTGAGGGAGTGGAGCCGGGCCTTGCGGGCATAGCAAAAAGCCCCTGAATCTTGCGATTCAGGGGCTTTCGTTCAAACGATAGGGCGAAGATCAAGCCGCCTCGATCTTCCGGCTCTGCTCAACCTTGCCCAGATACGTCGACAGCGTCTGCTGTTCCTCCGGTGTGGTGAACAAGCCTAGCTTGGTGCGGCGCCACAGGATGTCGTGCGCCGTAGTGGCCCACTCTTCGCTGCACAGGTAATCGACTTCGCGGGTGTAGAGCCCGCCGCCGATGTGCTCACCCATGTCGGCCAGGCTTTCCACGCCTTCAAGCATGCGCCAGGTGCGGCTGCCGTAGGTGACGGCCCAGCGCCGGGCGATTTCGGTCGGGACGAAATCGAACTTGTCGCGAATCCGCGCGCTCAGGGCCTCTGGCGTGGTCATGTCTTCGCCGCCGGGCAGGGTGGCGGTCGCGGTCCAGCTCGGGCGCATCTGGGTGAAGAACGGCATCAACTGCGCCATCGCCGACTCGGCGAGCTTGCGGTAAGTGGTCAGCTTGCCGCCGAACACCGACAGCAGCGGCGCTTCCTCGGCGTTGCCCGACAGCGCCAGGGTGTAATCGCGAGTGACCGCAGACGGGTTGTCGGATTCGTCGTTGCACAGCGGCCGAACGCCCGAGTAGCTGTGCAGGATGTCTTCGCGGCTCAGCTGCTTCTTGAAGTGGGCGTTGACCACTTTCAGCACGTAATCGGTTTCGCCTTCTGTGATCGCTACTTTCGCCGGGTCGCCGGTGTATTCGCGGTCGGTAGTGCCGATCAGAGTGAAGTGGTTCAGGTACGGAATAGTGAAAACGATGCGCTGATCTTCGTTTTGCAGAATATGCGCATGTTCGCCTTCGTACAGTTTCGGCACGATGATGTGGCTGCCCTGGATCAGACGGATGCCATACGGCGATTCCATCTTCAGGTCGTCACGGATGAACTTGGCCACCCATGGGCCGGCGGCGTTGACCAGTGCTTTGGCGGTGATCGAAAACAAACTGCCGTCGGCGCGCTCCAGATGCAGATGCCACAAACCTTTGGTGCGGCGGGCACTGACACAGCGGGTCTGGGTATGCACATGCGCGCCTTTTTCACGGGCGGCCATGGCGTTCAGGACCACGAGGCGGGCGTCATCGACCCAGCAATCGGAGTATTCGAAGCCTTTCTTGATTTCGCTTTTCAGCGCGCTGTCGGCGCCGAACTTCAGGCTTTTCGAACCTGGCAGCTTTTCACGTTTGCCGAGGTTGTCGTAGAGGAACAGGCCGGCACGAATCATCCACGCCGGACGCAGGTGCGGGCGGTGTGGCAGTACGAAACGCATCGGTTTGACGATATGCGGCGCCTTGGCCAGCAACACTTCACGCTCGGCGAGCGCTTCACGCACCAGACGGAATTCGTAATGTTCCAGATAGCGCAGGCCACCGTGGATCAGCTTGCTGCTGGCCGACGAGGTGTGGCTGGCCAGGTCGTCTTTTTCGCAAAGGAACACCGAAAGACCGCGACCGGCGGCATCCGCTGCGATCCCGACGCCGTTGATCCCGCCGCCAATCACGGCAACGTCATAGATCTCGGAGAGAGGGGGCGTACGCAAGGTAGAGGTGGACATCGGCTGGCCTCGGTTCTTTTGATTTAGTCTTGGAAATCGAACATAAATGTTCATTTGCGAAAATGGTAGCCCATAAACACGCGCGCAGCCAGTCGCGTTCGATTGAAAAAACTCATCGAAGGGCGATTAAAAGAAAATTTTCGAACATGAACGCGCGCAAGGGCGCAGAAGATGTGTTGTGTGATCGATTGTTTTCGCGAGCAGGCTCGCTCCCACATTTTGCAATACATTCCAAGAGTGGGAGCGAGCCTGCTCGCGAAGGCGTCGGTTCGGTCAGCGAGGGAGAGGGTTCAGACGACTTCCAGACGAATCTTGTGCTGACTCAACAACTGCGTCAGCGCCGGTACCGGCTGCTGATCGGTGACCAGACAATCGATCAGGCTGATCGGCCCCAGTCGAATCATCGCATTACGCCCGAACTTGCTCGAATCCGCTGCCAGAATCACCTGTCGCGCGTTGGCGATGATCGCCTGGCTGACCCGGACCTCCTGATAGTCGAAGTCGAGCAGGCTGCCGTCCTCATCGATCCCGCTGATCCCGACCAAGGCGAAATCGACCTTGAACTGATTGATGAAGTCCACACTCGCCTGACCGACCACACCACCGTCGCGGCGCACGTTGCCGCCGGTCAGCAGCACATCGAAATCATCCTTGGCGCTGAGCATCGAGGCGACGTGCAGGTTGTTGGTGATGATCTTCAGGTGACTGTGATTGAGCAGGGCGCGAGCGATCGATTCGGTGGTGGTACCGATATTGATGAACAGCGAGGCGTGATCGGGGATCTGCGCGGCAATGGCTTCACCGATGCGTTGCTTTTCATCACGCATCTGATCGGCACGCATGGCATACGCGGTGTTTTCGACACTGGAATCGTAAGCGGCGCCACCGTGGTAGCGACGCAGCAGATTGGCTTCCGCGAGCTGGTTGATGTCGCGGCGGATTGTTTGCGGGGTGACAACGAACAGCGTGGCCATTTCCTCGATGCTCACATAGCCGCGTTCGCGGACCAGCTCGAGGATTTGCTGCTGACGGGGAGGCAGATTCATGGGGCTTCCTTTGGGCTGCCGTGCAAAATTTGCCCATGATGCCGCAGGAATCCGCTCCCGACCAGTTAGATACCTATGTGTAACTCAAGGCTGGCTTATTCAGCGTCCTCACGCGCCCAGTCACGGGTGCGGCTGACGGCTTTTTTCCAGCCTTTGTAGAGTTTCTCTTTCTCGGTTTCGTCAAGGCTCGGTTCGAACTCGCGCTCGATCACTGCCTTGCCGCGCAGTTCTTCCAGGCTGCCCCAGAAACCGCAGGCCAGGCCGGCCAGATAAGCCGCGCCGAGTGCGGTGGTTTCGCGCATTTGCGGGCGTTCGACCTGGGTGCCGAGGATGTCGGCCTGGAACTGCATGAGGAAGTTGTTCGCCACCGCACCGCCGTCCACGCGCAGGGCTTTGAGGCGTTCGCCGGAATCCTGTTGCATGGCGTCGAGTACGTCGCGGGTCTGGTAGGCGATCGACTCCAGCGCGGCGCGGATGATGTGATCCACGCGGACGCCGCGCGTCAGGCCGAACAGTGCGCCACGGGCATACGGGTCCCAGTACGGCGCGCCGAGACCGGTAAACGCCGGCACCAGATACACACCGTTGCTGTCCTTGACCTTGTTGGCAAAGTATTCGGTGTCGTGGGCGTCGTTGACGATTTTCAGTTCATCACGCAGCCACTGCACGGTCGAACCGCCGTTGAACACGGCACCCTCCAGTGCGTAGGCAACTTCGCCGCGCGGGCCGCAGGCGATAGTGGTGAGCATTCCATGCTGGGATTTCACTGCTTTGTCGCCGGTGTTCATCAGCAGGAAGCAACCGGTGCCGTAGGTGTTTTTCGCCTGGCCCGGCTCGACGCACATCTGCCCGAACAGTGCCGCTTGCTGGTCGCCGGCGATACCGCCGATGGCGATGCCGCTCTTGGTGCGACCGTAGATTTCCGAGGACGCTTTGACTTCCGGGAGCATCTCGCGCGGGATGTCGAGGATCTCCAGCATCTTCGAGTCCCACTCCAGCGAGTGAATGTTGAAGAGCATGGTGCGCGAGGCGTTGGTGTAGTCGGTGACGTGCACCTTGCCGCCGGTGAATTTCCAGATCAGCCAGCTATCGACGGTGCCGAACAGCAGCTCGCCGTTGCGCGCACGCTCGCGGCTGCCTTCGACGTTATCGAGGATCCACTTCAGTTTGGTGCCGGAGAAGTACGGGTCGGTGACCAGGCCGGTGGTGTCGCGGATGTAGTCTTCGTGGCCATCGCGCTTGAGCTGCTGGCATATCTCGGTGCTGCGGCGGCACTGCCAGACGATCGCGTTATACACGGGGCGGCCGGTGGTCTTGTCCCAGACCACGGTGGTTTCACGCTGGTTGGTGATACCGATCGCGGCAACCTGGTCATGGTGCAGGCCGGCCTGGGCCAGCGCTTCAACCATCACCGCGCTCTGGGTGGCGAAGATTTCCATCGGGTCGTGCTCGACCCAACCGGCCTGCGGGTAATGCTGAACGAATTCGCGCTGCGCGGTGCAGACTACGTTCGCGTCGCGGTCGAAGATGATCGCGCGCGAACTGGTCGTACCCTGATCAAGGGCAATGATGTAGTTCTTGTTCTGAATGTCGGTCATGTCGATTGCCTTGGACGAAAAAAACGAGAGTGGGCCGTGGCGCCGGCTCGGATGGGCAGGAGCCGGCGCCGACTGTTTCAAGAAGTTCTTGGTTTGCCGTCAATGGCCGGTTCTGCATCCTTTGTAGCAGGTGTGGCGCCGGTCAGGTGACGGGCGATGAGCCCGCGATACCCGGCAGCGCCGAGGCAGGCACCGACAATCGGTGCAAAAATCGGAATCAGGAAATACGGAATATCACGACCACCGGTGAAGGAAATTTCACCCCAACCGGTAAAGAAAGTCATCAGTTTCGGACCGAAGTCACGCGCAGGGTTCATCGCGAAACCGGTCAGCGGACCCATCGCACTGCCGATCACGGCAATCAGCAGACCGATCAGCAGCGGCGCCATGGGGCCTCGTGGCAGGCCGTTGTTGTCATCGGTCAGGGCCATGATCACGCCCATCAGGATCGCGGTGATGATCATCTCGACCAGAAAGGCCTGGGCCGTCGACAGCACCGGGTTCGGGTAGGTGGAGAACACCGAGGCCAATTCCAGGCTGGCAGCCGAGCCACGAACCATCTGGTGGGTTTGTTCGTAATCGAAGAACAGATTGCTGTAGAGCGTGTAGACCAGCAATGCGCCGCAGAAGGCGCCGGCAATCTGCGAAAGGATGTAGAACGGCAGTTTGCGCTTTTCGAAGTCAGCGAAGATTGCCAGAGCAATGCTCACGGCCGGGTTCAGGTGCGCGCCGGAAACCCCGGCGGTGAGGTAGATCGCCATGCTCACGCCGACGCCCCAGATGATGCTGATCTCCCACAGGCCGAAGCTGGCACCTGCGACTTTGAGCGCGGCGACACAACCGGTGCCGAAGAAGATCAGAAGGGCGGTGCCCAGAAACTCGGCCATGCATTGGCCGGAAAGCGATGGTTGCGGTAAAGCAGCTGTCATTGAAAACCTCGGTTCTTTTTCTTGTGTGGCGCCTTGCCAACGGAGCAGGGCGCGATCTTCACCGGGTCGGAATCCCCATTCGGTTCCCGGGTTACTGCTGGGTACTGCGTTAAGCATGATTCTTACATTATTCAGATTCGAAAAAATATAGACAAGAAACAAACCTGTCAAAGGTCGAAAGTGAACCGCCGGTCACAATAAAACTATTCGCCGTGTGAATGATCAGCGCGGCGATCAGCTTGAATGCAGCGCGAAGCCACGGGATTCGCGGCTTGGAATAGAGCCTTTTGCCCAACGATGACCTAGAATCTGCCGCAGGTTTTTTCAAAGATTGCCGAACCCGGAGCTGCCATGACCCCAGCGTTGGACTTGTTGAAAAAAGTTCGTGCCGAACATCGCGTGCACAGTTACGAACATGATCCGAAAGCCGCGTCCTATGGGCTGGAGGCGGCGGAGAAGCTCGGGCTCGCACCGGCGCAAGTGTTCAAAACCTTGCTGGCCGCCAGTGAAAAAGGCGAACTGCTGGTAGCTGTGGTGCCGGTCGTCGGAACGCTCGACCTCAAGGGCCTGGCCCATGCCGCTGGAGTGAAGAAAGCCGAAATGGCTGACCCGGCTGCCGCGCAACGTTCAACCGGCTACCTGTTGGGCGGCATCAGCCCGCTCGGGCAGAAGAAACGCCTGCGCACCTTCATCGACAATTCCGCTCAGGGGTTCGCGACTATCTATGTGAGTGCCGGGCGGCGAGGACTGGAAGTGGAATTGGCACCGGCGGTGCTGGCCGAGCACACTCAGGCGCAGTTCGCCGATATCGGCCGGGCTTAAAATGCGCGCCAGCTGTATGAAGAAAAAATTGCGCTTCTGTCACTGGCACTGATCCGGGCCGCCGTTGCATGCTCGGTCGACCAATTCAGGGAGAAAATCATGCAGCTTGCGTTTCATCAGGTCGACGCGTTCAGTGATCGGCCGTTCAGTGGCAACCCGGCGATGGTCTATCGGCTCGACAGCTGGCTGGCCGATGACTTGATGCAGAAAATCGCCGCCGAACACAACCTGGCGGAGACTGCGTTTCTGGTGCGCGAAGGGCAGGCCTGGCATATCCGCTGGTTCACTCCGACTACTGAAGTGCCGCTGTGCGGGCATGCGACCCTGGCCAGCGCGTTTGTACTGTTCGAAATCTATAAGGAAAGTGCCGAGCGCATCGACTTCATCTGCAAGTCCGGGCCGCTGAGTGTCAGCCGCGAAGGCGACCGGCTGTGGCTGGATTTCCCGACCATCGTGCCTTCGGAAATCGGCGTGACGCTGGATGTCGAGCGGGCGCTGGGTGTCGAGGCTGTTGATGTGCTCGGCTCCAACGAACTGTTCGTGGTGCTGGAATCGGAGCAGGCCGTGCTCGACTGCAAACCGGACATGGCGGCGCTGGCGAAACTGCCATGGCTGGGTGCAATCGTCACCGCGCGTGGCAACCAGCATGATTTCGTCTCGCGCTATTTCGCCCCGGCGATCGGTATCAATGAAGATCCGGTGACCGGTTCGACGCATTGCAGCCTGATTCCGTACTGGTCCAAGCGTCTGGGCAAAACGAATCTGACCGCGTGCCAGCGCTCGGCGCGGGGTGGGGAGTTGTTCTGTCGGCTGGAAGGTGAGCGGGTGAAGATTGGCGGCAATGCGACGCTTGTGGCCAGCGGTACCCTGTTTTTAGGCTGAGGCAATACCAACTGTGGGAGCGAGCCTGCTCGCGAAAGCGCTCTTTCAGTCAACATCTTCGGCGACTGAAACACCGCATTCGCGAGCAGGCTCGCTCCCACAATTTTTATCCAGTGCGGATCAAAGGCTGGTGCTGAACCGACGGACGCCGTTTTCCACCGCCGGAATCTGCGCCGCCGTGCTGCCGGATGCCTGGAACAGCACCAGGTGATCCGCCGCTACTCGAATCCCGACCTGCGCGCCAACCAGATGATCGGCATGGCTGGGGAAGATCGATTCCAGCTGCGCGCCGGTCGGCAGTTGCAGGCGATACAAGGTCGCCGCGCCGAGGAATGTCTTGCCGACAATCTGCGCCTTCAATGGGCTGTCCGGTGCATAAACAATGTCATCCGGACGCAACAGCACATCCACTGCACCGCCAATCGGCCAGGTGTAAGCGCGGTTGCCGCGCAGTTCACCCAGCTCGGTCTGCACCGATTCCGGGGTGACGAGCTGGCCGCGAATGAAATAGCCCTGACCGATGAAACTGGCGACATACGGCGTCGCCGGTTCGTGATAGAGGTTGTAGGGCGTATCCCACTGTTCCAGCCGACCTTCCTTGAACACGCCAACGTGATCGCTGACGGCGAACGCTTCTTCCTGATCGTGGGTGACCAGAATCGCACTGGTGCCACGAGCCTTGAGAATGTCGCGCACCTCATGGCTGAGCTTGCGGCGCAGTTCGCCATCGAGATTGGAGAACGGCTCGTCGAGCAGCAGCAACTGCGGCTCCGGCGCCAGGGCGCGGGCGAGGGCGACGCGCTGTTGCTGACCGCCGGACAATTCGTGGGGGAAGCGCTTGCCGAGGTTTTTCAGGTTGACCAGTTCCAGCAGCTCTTCGACCACGCGCGCCTTGTTCGGGTGCTTACGAATGCCGAAAGCGATGTTGTCGGCCACGCTCAGGTGCGGGAACAGCGCGTAGTCCTGAAACACCATGCCGATCCGGCGTTTCTCCGGCGCCAGGGTGAAACCGGCACTGGACAGGGTTTCGCCACCGAGGGTGATTTCGCCTTCATGCACCGGTTCGAAACCGGCGATTGCGCGCAGGGTGGTGGTCTTGCCGCAGCCAGACGAGCCGAGCAGGCAGCCGATGTCGCCGGCGTTGAGGTGCAGATTGAGGTTCTGCACCACGCGTTGATCTTGGTAGCCGCAAGCGAGGTTGCGCAGGTTCAGCAGTAATTCATGGCTCATGCGTGGTGATATGCCGGTTCGACGAGGAACTCGAGCAGGGCCTTCTGTGCGTGGAGACGGTTTTCTGCCTGATCCCAGGCGACGGAGCGCGGGTCATCGAGCAGGTCGAGACTGATTTCTTCGCCACGGTGCGCCGGCAGGCAGTGCATGAACAGCACGTCCTCGGCAGCGAGGTCGAGCAAGGCACGGTTGACCTGAAACGGCGCGAACAGCTTGAGGCGCTTGGCAGTTTCCTCTTCCTGACCCATCGAAGTCCAGACGTCGGTGCTGACCAGATGCGCGCCACGCACGGCGTCCTGCGGATCGCGGACGATGGTCACGCGATCACCAGCCTGGGCGACGAATTCCGGGTTCGGCTCGTAGCCTTCCGGGCAGGCAACGCGCAGCTGGAAGTCGAACTGGATCGCCGCTTCTATATAGCTGTTGCACATGTTGTTGCCGTCACCAATCCAGGCCACGGTCTTGCCCTGGATCGAGCCACGGTGTTCGAGGAAGGTCTGCATGTCGGCGAGCAACTGGCACGGGTGCAGATCATCGGACAGGCCGTTGATTACCGGCACCCGCGAGTTGGCGGCGAATTCGGTGAGGGTGCTGTGGGCGAAGGTGCGGATCATCACCGCATCGAGCATGCTCGACATGACGATGGCGCAATCGCTGATCGGCTCGCCACGGCCCAGTTGGGTGTCGCGCGGGGACAGGAAGATTGCCTGGCCGCCGAGCTGGATCATGCCGGCCTCGAAGGAGATCCGGGTGCGGGTCGAGGATTTTTCGAAGATCATCCCCAGCACGCGGTTTTTCAGAGGCTCGAACAGTACGCCGCGGTTACGCAGGTCCTTGAGCTCAACGCCTCGACGGATCACGCTGACCAGCTCTTCGGGCGTGCAATCCATCAGGGAGAGAAAGTGCCTTGCGCTCATCATTGACTACCTTTTTGCTACAGACCGCAGATGCTCAAAGCCTTGTTTAACGGAACAACGGGCGAGACCTGCGGCGTAAGCCGCACGGGGCGACGAAATAGGGGGAGGCGCGATATTGACACTAAATGTCGCGTTTTTCCAATAGGGTACTTTTTCAGCGGGATTCGGAGCGCGGACCGAGCATTTCGATCACGCATGTTGAAGCCGGATTCAGTACAGCGGTGAGCCTCTTTGTACACTGGCGCCGCCGCGCTTGGCAATGCGCCGCGACGGCAACGCAGCGGTCCTGGTCGGTTTGCGAACGCTGCGCCACCGATTCGCTTGGTCGGATGTTCAGACTGAAACATTTGCTAAAGCAAAGTGCTGGGTTATAAATAAGTTTCGAGCGACGCAGGGAGCCTCCGCATGGAATCGAAAGAACAACTGTTAATGGAGCTGCTGGGCCACACGGCTCGCTCTCTGACCCATCTCACCGCGTCAGTCACCTCGATGTCTTTCGAGTTGCTGCGCAGTGACGACGAAGTGGTCAAATCCGCCGGCCGACACATGATCGATCGCATGGCCACCATCAGCGCCGGGCTCGATGAGCACTGGCGGTTGATCGGCGAGCTCACCGGCGTGCACGTCGCCCACGAGCAGATCGAAACCATCCAGGAAATCCAGCTGGCCGCACCGCCGCAGTTGCCTTCGAACTGATCGCGACGGTTTATCGGCTGCCCTGATAACCGTCGATTCACAAGACGAACGTCGCTGGCGCCTGCTCCGCGCACGGGCCATAGTTTTGTTCCCGCGGGCGTGATTGCCTGCCCCCGAACAAGACAGAGACTGGCCATGACCAAGACTCTTCACCACCGTGCGTGCCACCTGTGCGAAGCTATTTGCGGGCTGACCATCGAAACTACGGAAACCGATGGCGATGTCGCGATCACCTCGATCAAGGGCGATGCCCTCGACACCTTCAGCCGCGGCCATATCTGCCCGAAAGCCGTGGCCCTGCAAGATATTCAGAACGATCCCGATCGCCTGCGTCAGCCGATGCGCCGCGTCGGCAGCGAATGGCTGCCGATCGAATGGGACGAGGCGTTTGCGCTGGTGGCCGAGAAACTCGCGGCGATTCAGGAACGTCACGGCCAGAACGCCGTTGCGGTGTATCAGGGCAATCCGAGCGTGCACAACTACGGCCTGATGACCCACAGCAATTACTTCCTGGGGTTGCTGAAAACCCGCAATCGTTATTCGGCCACTTCAGTCGATCAACTGCCGCATCACCTCAGCAGCTATCTGATGTACGGCCACGGTCTGCTGTTGCCGATCCCGGACATCGACCACACCGATTTCATGCTGATTCTCGGCGGCAATCCGCTGGCGTCCAACGGCAGCATCATGACCGTGCCGGATGTCGAGAAGCGCCTGAAGGCAATTCAGGCACGTGGCGGCAAAGTGGTGGTGGTCGATCCGCGCCGCAGCGAAACCGCAGCGATGGCTGATCAGCACGTGTTCGTCCGCCCGGGCGGCGATGCGGCGCTGTTGTTCGGCATGCTCAATACGCTGTTCAGCGAAGGCCTGACCCGCGACAGCCATTTGCCGGTCGATGGCCTGGATGAGGTGCGCAACGCCGTGGCGGCGTTCAGCGCCGAAGCCATGAGCCCACTTTGCGCGGTGCCTGCCGAGCAGATCCGCCAACTCGCCCGCGACTTCGCTGCCGCGCCAAGCGCCGTCTGCTATGGACGCATGGGCGTCTCGACCCAGGCCTTCGGCACCTTGTGTCATTGGGTGGTGCAGTTGATCAACCTGGTCACGGGCAACCTCGACCGCGTTGGCGGTGCCCTGTGCACCGAGCCAGCGGTGGACCTGGTGGCGTCGACCTCGGGCGGGCATTTCAACAAATGGCAGAGCCGGGTTTCCGGGCGTCCTGAATACGGCGGCGAGTTGCCGGTCTCGGCGCTCGCTGAAGAAATGCTCACGGAGGGTGAGGGGCAGATCCGCGCGCTGATCACCGTGGCCGGCAACCCGGTGTTGTCGACACCCAACGGCCGGCAACTGGAGCAGGCGCTGGATGGCCTCGACTTCATGCTCTGCATCGACCTGTACATCAACGAAACCACGCGCTATGCCGATCTGATCCTGCCGTCGACCTCGGCGCTGGAAAACGATCACTACGACACCACTTTCAACCTGTTTGCGGTGCGTAACGTGACCCGCTTCAATCGCGCGATCCTCGCCAAGCCCGAGGGTGCGCTGCACGACTGGGAGATCTTCGTCGGTTTGGCCAAGGCTTTCGCCGAGAAAACCGGTAAAGAACTGAAACCGACGATGCCGCCGGCGAAGATGATCGACATGGGCCTGCGTATGGGCCGCTACGGCGATGCGTCCGAGCACAAGTTGTCGTTGGCGACGCTGTTCGATCATCCGCATGGCGTGGATCTGGGTGCGCTGAAACCGAATCTGGCATCACGTCTGAAAACGCCGAATCAGCGTATCCAGGCCGCACCGCCGGAAATTCTCGCTGACCTCGCTCGCTTTGCCGCGTTGCAGGCGCCGGCTGCCGATGAGTTGTTGATGATCGGCCGCCGCCATGTGCGCAGCAACAATTCGTGGATGCACAACTTCCATCGACTGGTGAAGGGCAAGCCGCGGCATCAGTTGCTGATGCACCCGGATGATCTGGCCAGCCGTGGCCTGGCTGATGGGCAACGGGTTCGGGTGAGTTCGCGGGTCGGGCAGATCGAGGTGGAAGTGCTCGCCAGTCTCGACATGATGAAAGGCGTGGTCAGCCTGCCCCACGGTTGGGGCCACGCGCGCCCGGGCGTGCAGATGGCGATCGCCAGCGGCCAGCCGGGGTCGAGCGCCAACGACCTGACCGACGAGTGCCAGCTTGACGAACTGTCGGGCAACGCGGCGTTGAACGGTGTGCCGGTGACAGTGGCGGCGGCTTGAGCGGGTCTGTCGGGGAGACCGAGCATGGCGCTCGGGATTCCGTTACAATGCGCCACCGTGCCGACCTCTGAGTCGGAAAGTTCAGCCGAGGTGCTCCATGGATATCATCGAAACGATTAAAGAGCAGATTGCCAACAACACCATTCTGCTTTACATGAAAGGCTCGCCGAATGCCCCGCAGTGCGGCTTCTCCGCAAAAGCTGCGCAAGCCGTGATGGCCTGTGGTGAAAAGTTCGCGTACGTGGACATCCTGCAGAACCCGGAAATCCGCGCCAACCTGCCAAAGTACGCCAACTGGCCGACTTTCCCGCAACTGTGGGTCGGCGGTGAGCTGGTCGGCGGCAGCGACATCATGACCGAGATGGCTGCAGACGGTTCGCTGCAAAGCACCATCAAGGCGGCTGTCGAAGCGGCAGCGGCGAACAAGTCCGAAGCCTGATTCTACGTTCATAGAGTTTCGCTCGACGACGCGTCTCCCGTAGGAGCTGTCGAGTGAAACGAGGCTGCGATCTTTTGATCTTCGGCCAGCAAAAAGCCCCGCACCTCGAAAGAGGGCGGGGCTTTTTGTTGGTTATATGAGTTGACTGAGTATCAAGGCTGAAATCGATAAAGATCGCAGCCTCGTTTCACTCGACAGCGCCTACTCTTCGCCCATCTGCGACTGCAGATAGTTTTCCAGACCGATCTTGTCGATCAGGCCGAGCTGGGTTTCCAGCCAGTCGATGTGTTCTTCTTCCGACTCGAGAATGTCTTCGAGCAGTTCACGGCTGCCGAAGTCGCCAACGGTTTCGCAATGGGCGATGGCGGCTTTCAGGTCAGCGTGGCCGGTCTTTTCGATGCGCAGGTCGCATTCGAGCATTTCGCGGGTGTGTTCGCCGATGTGCAGCTTGCCCAGGTCCTGCACATTCGGCAGGCCTTCAAGGAACAGGATGCGCTTGATCAGCTTGTCCGCGTGCTTCATCTCGTCGATGGATTCGTGGTATTCGTGCTTGCCGAGCTTGTTCAGACCCCAATCTTCATACATGCGCGCATGCAGGAAGTACTGATTGATCGCGACCAGCTCATTGGCGAGGATCTTGTTGAGATGCTGGATGACTGTAATGTCGCCTTTCATGATCGGAGTCCTGCCCTGTATTAACTGTATATAAGGCGGAGTTTGAGCTTGGTGTTTATAAGTGTCAAACCTAAGTTATTGAATAATAAATGAAAATTAATCGGAATAAGAATGTTTGTGTTCCGCGTCTGGACGCTAAGCAATTGATTTTCAGGCATAAAAAAACCGGACGCGAAGTCCGGTTCTTTGAAATGGGGGCATTTACGCAGCAGTAAATTCTACAGGGTAAGGGATCGCGGCCTGGGCGGTTTGCAGCTTGGTCAGAGTTTCGCGGACCACTTCCTTGGCAAGGCAGGCGCATTTGCCGCACTGGCTGGCGACGCCGGTGGCCTGGCGAACTTCTTTGTAGCTGCAGCAACCTTCATAGATCGCTTCGCGGATCTGTCCGTCGGTGACGCCAGTGCAGAGGCAAACATACATAAGTAAGAACCGTCGCTGGTTGTGACTCAATTGCGATGGATCTTAATGTTAACGAGAATGATTGTCAAAGTGCTTTCGGAACGCTTCCCAGCCAATTTGCCGGCGACTGACGAACGGTATTTGCCAGGCGCTCCCTTGACCCAATGAATACGCAGTGGATAACCGAACAGGGAAAATCCGTTACGGACAGGCCAAACACGCAGTGTATGATGGTCGTCCCTTGCGAAGAGGGTTCGTGTCACAGGGCTGTCGCCTGAGGGTGACAGGCTGGCCCGGACCCTGAACTTCAAGTTTCTACACCAGGAGATATCAATGAGCGTACTCGTAGGCAAACAAGCCCCAGACTTCACCGTCCCGGCCGTACTCGGCAATGGCGAGATCGTTGACAGCTTCACCCTGTCCTCGGCCATCAAAGGCAAATACGGCCTGGTGTTCTTCTACCCGCTGGACTTCACCTTCGTCTGCCCGTCCGAGCTGATCGCTCTGGACAACCGCATGGCTGACTTCAAGGCGCGCAACGTTGAAGTGATCGCTGTGTCGATCGACTCGCACTTCACCCACAACGCCTGGCGCAACACTCCAGTGAACAATGGCGGCATCGGCCAGGTGAAATACACCATGGCTGCCGACATGAAGCACGACATCGCCAAGGCTTACGACGTTGAATCCGAAGGCGGCGTGGCTTTCCGTGGCGCGTTCCTGATCGACGACAAAGGCGTGGTTCGCTCGCAGATCATCAACGACCTGCCGCTGGGCCGTAACATGGAAGAGCTGATCCGTCTGGTCGACGCGCTGCAATTCCACGAAGAGCACGGCGAAGTCTGCCCGGCCAACTGGAAGAAAGGCGACAAAGGCATGAACGCTTCGCCAGAAGGCGTTGCGGCTTACCTGACCGAAAACGCTGCTGCCCTGTAAGGCGCAACGTCGAGGTACAAAAAAACCGGCCCATGTGGCCGGTTTTTTTATGCGCGGGATTTGTTCGCCGAGGATCAGTCGTCGAAGTCTTCCCAGCCGCCCATCTGTTTCCAGCGATTGACGATGCCGCAGAACAGCTCAGCGGTCTTTTCGGTGTCGTAGCGCGCCGAGTGCGCCTCACGACCGTCGAAATCGATGCCGGCGGCCTGACAGGCTTTCGCTAGCACTGTCTGACCGTACGCCAGACCCGCCAGAGTCGCCGTGTCGAAACTGGAGAACGGGTGGAACGGGTTGCGCTTCATGTCCAGGCGCGCAACTGCTGCGTTGAGAAAGCCCAGATCGAAGCTGCTGTTGTGCCCGACCAGAATCGCCCGCTTGCAGCCGTTGGCTTTCAGGGCCTTGCGGATGCCACGGAAAATATCGGTCAGCGCGGTTTCTTCACTGACGGCCATGCGCAGCGGGTGATCGAGCTTGATCCCGGTGAACTCCAGCGCTGCCGCTTCAACGTTGGCGCCTTCGAATGGCTCGACGCGGAAGAAGTAGGTGTGATCCGGGTAGACGAAACCCTTTTCATCCATGGCGATGGTGGTCGCGGCAATCTCCAGCAGGGCATCGGTGGCTGCGTTGAAGCCACCGGTTTCTACGTCGACGACAACCGGCAGGTAGCCGCGAAAACGCGCTGCCATCGGATGACGGGAACCGCCGCCACCACTTTGACCGTCCAGCTCATCGTCGAAATGCTCTTCACTCACGCGTGTTCCTCCAGCAGGCGCCAGCGCAGTTTTTCACCGGCGCGCAGCGGGATAACGGTCAGCTCGCCAAATGGCAGGCTGGTTGGGGCGGTCCATTCTTCGCGAACCAGGGTGATGCGATCGGTGTTTGCCGGCAGGCCGTAGAAACGCGGGCCGTTGAGGCTGGCGAAGGCTTCGAGCTTGTCCAGCGCATTACGCTGTTCAAACGCTTCGGCATACATCTCGATGGCGGCGTAGGCGGTGTAGCAACCGGCGCAACCGCAGGCGGCTTCCTTGGCGTGCTGGGCGTGGGGCGCCGAGTCGGTGCCGAGGAAGAACTTGGCGCTGCCGCTGGTGGCGGCATCGAGCAAGGCTTCCTGATGGGTGTTGCGCTTGAGGATCGGCAAGCAATAGAAGTGTGGCCGAATCCCGCCCACCAGCATGTGGTTACGGTTGTACAACAGGTGGTGCGCGGTGATGGTCGCGCCGACGTTGGCCGAAGCCTCGTTGACGAATTGCACGGCGTCACCGGTGGTGATGTGCTCGAACACCACTTTCAGCGTCGGGAAGCGCTCGACCACGCGGCGCATGTGCTCATCTATGAAGATTTTTTCGCGGTCGAACACATCGACGTCGCCACGGGTGACTTCACCGTGGATCAACAGCGGCATGCCGACTTCGGCCATGGCTTCGAGCGCCGGGAAGATCTTGTCGATGCTGGTCACGCCGGAATCGGAATTGGTGGTCGCGCCGGCCGGGTAAAGCTTGGCGGCGTAGACGAAACCGCTGGCCTTGGCCTGACGAATTTCTTCCGGTTGGGTGCGGTCGGTGAGGTACAGCACCATCAACGGCTCGAACTGACTGCCGGCCGGGCGGGCAGCGAGAATGCGCTGACGATAGCCGTCGGCTTCAGCGGCGTTGCGCACCGGCGGTACCAGGTTCGGCATGATGATCGCGCGCCCGAAGGTGCGGGCCACATCGGCAACGGTATTGGTCAACACGGCACCATCGCGAAGATGAATGTGCCAGTCGTCGGGACGCAGCAGGGTCAGGCGGTCGGACATGAGGGGATTCCAGGCGGGTCAAACTGAGGCGAATGCTACCGGAAAAGACTCTTGCAGGCACCCGCTATCAAGTTTTGCCACAAGCGTCCGATATCCCGAAGGTATGCCGTAAACATTGTGTGAATCGGTGTTTGTGTTTCACAAGCCAATGGAGCCTCCCGTGCGCCAGCGTTATTTAGCCCTGCTCAGTGTGTTTGCCAGCCTTCCCGCGATGGCGCTGACTTACCAGACCCGTCTGGAGAACATTGAGTGGACGGTCGCCGGCGACCAGTTCGAATGCCGCCTGACGCAACCGATCACTGATTTCGGCTCGGGCGAGTTCGTGCGCAAGGCCGGTGAGCAGGCGATCTTTCGCCTGAATGCCTACAACGCCATGCTTGGTGGCGGCTCGGCGACGTTGCTCGCTGCCGCTGCACCGTGGCAGCCGGGGCGCGGCGATATCAATCTGGGCTCGGTACGGCTGGGCAGTGGCAATGTGTTGTTCAACAGCTCGCAATCCCAGGCCGGTGGGCTGATCAGCGGTCTGCTGGACGGCCGTAGCCCGGTAGTTCGCCGTGCGTCTGGCGATGGCCGGGTGTCGGAAGTGCGTTTGTTGCCGGTGAAATTCAGCAAGGCGTTCAACGACTATCAAGGCTGCGTGGCGAAATTGCTGCCGCAGAATTTCGACCAGATCAAGCAGTCGCAGATAGGCTTTCCCGGCGAAGGCGTTGAGCTGGACCCGGCTGCCAAGGCCAAGCTGCAAGTGATGCTCGAATACATGAAGGCCGACCCGACGGTGAACCACATTGACCTCGACGGCCATTCCGACAACAGCGGCAATCGTCTGACCAACCGCGAATTGTCGCGCCGCCGCGCGCTGGCGGTAGTCGATTTCTTCAAGGCCAACGGCATTCAGGAATCGCAGATCACCGTGCGTTTCCACGGCGAGCAGTATCCGATCGTGCCGAACACCAGCAAGGCCAATCGTGCGAAGAATCGCCGGGTCAATGTGAAACTGTCACGTGTGGCACCGACCACAGCCCCTGCGCCAGCGCCGCAAGCGAGTACGCCAGCCACCGCCGCAGCGACTTCCTGACTCGCCGGTCATCGTCGCGCTCTCGACAGATTCTGTCGCTTTGTCGTCTTAAGCTGTCGCGCCTCTGTAAATTATCGCGTTTGAGCGGTAGACTCCCCGGCTTTCCGTAGAACCCCGTGGAGTGATGGCATGGCGGACGTAAACAAGGTCGTTCTGGCGTATTCCGGCGGCCTGGACACTTCGGTGATCCTCAAGTGGCTGCAGGATACTTATAACTGTGAAGTGGTGACTTTCACCGCCGATCTCGGTCAAGGCGAAGAGGTCGAGCCGGCCCGCGCCAAGGCTCAGGCCATGGGCGTCAAAGAAATCTACATCGACGATCTGCGCGAAGAGTTCGTGCGTGATTTCGTGTACCCGATGTTCCGCGCCAACACCGTTTACGAAGGCGAGTACCTGCTGGGTACTTCCATCGCCCGTCCGCTGATCGCCAAGCGCCTGATCGAAATCGCCAACGAAACCGGCGCCGACGCCATTTCCCATGGCGCCACCGGCAAGGGCAACGACCAGGTGCGCTTCGAACTGGGCGCCTACGCGCTCAAGCCAGGCGTGAAAGTGATCGCCCCTTGGCGCGAGTGGGACCTGCTGTCCCGCGAAAAGCTGATGGACTACGCCGAGAAGCACGCGATCCCGATCGAACGCCACGGCAAGAAAAAATCCCCGTACTCGATGGACGCCAACCTGCTGCACATCTCCTATGAAGGCGGCGTGCTGGAAGACACCTGGACCGAGCACGAAGAAGACATGTGGCGCTGGACCGTCTCCCCGGAGAAGGCTCCCGACACCCCGCAATACCTGGAACTGACTTACCGCAACGGCGACATCGTCGCGCTGGACGGCGTCGAAATGACCCCGGCCACCGTACTGGCGACGCTGAACAAGATCGGCGGCGAGCACGGCATCGGTCGTCTCGACATCGTCGAAAACCGTTACGTCGGCATGAAGTCCCGTGGCTGCTACGAGACCCCGGGTGGCACCATCATGCTGCGCGCTCACCGCGCCATCGAATCGATCACCCTGGACCGCGAAGTCGCTCACCTCAAAGACGAGCTGATGCCCAAGTACGCCAGCCTGATCTACACCGGCTACTGGTGGAGCCCTGAGCGTCTGATGCTGCAACAGATGATCGACGCTTCGCAGGTCAACGTGAACGGCGTAGTGCGCCTGAAGCTGTACAAGGGCAACGTCATCGTCACCGGCCGCAAGTCCGACGATTCGCTGTTCGACGCCAACATCGCCACCTTCGAAGAAGACGGCGGTGCTTACAATCAGGCGGATGCGGCGGGCTTCATCAAGCTCAACGCGCTGCGCATGCGCATTGCTTCCAACAAGGGCCGCAAGTTGTTCTGAGTGGCTCAGACCGACGCGCAATAAAAAAGGCGGCCTGTTGAGGGCCGCCTTTTTTTATCTTTTTTTTCTGGTTCATCAGGCTCCCTCGTGTATCTGCGCGCAGTCTTGACCCGGTTCAACTGGTTCGTCCCAGTAATGTCACCGTCTGCGAACACAGGTTATATACGATGCACAGTGTGGCTCCTGAGCCTTTCTTGGCCTGCCTGATCTGTTGCAATGCGGAGTGGGCAAGCGCGTCCGACGCATGATTACAAAGAAATACGAGAACCCGCGCGTGCTTTTTATCGACGCCTTTTAGCGTTTCGAAGATGGCATCGAATTCCTTCGCTGCATCAACTTCTCTTGCGTCAATGATGTTCAGTTCACTTACCCAGGGTGACAGCTTGATATTCTGCATAACCGGATGGGATGGGTCGCGTGGACCGAGCGGTGGGTCCGGCGCGTTGTGAACTCTGCAGGGAATTGGCACTCGGCCTGGCCCGGTTTTACCCGACACGATGCAACTGGTCAGCTCAAAAGCACAACGCTCGCCTGCTTCGCGAAAGGATTCGTCCCTCTGGTTATTTTGAGTGGTTTTCAAAAAGCTTTTGTCTTTGCCGAAGTCTGAAGGCGAGTAAAGCGAGCGATGATTGAAGTTGAGAGTGATAAAGAACAGGAATAACAAGTAAAAGGGGAAACTGATCAGAAACCAGACGTAAATTTCCCGGTCCTTGTTATCGAGAAATGGTAACGATACCGCCGCCGAGGTTTCCGAAAGAATTGCAAATATGGCGATGACTGTCATGGGGTTGGTGATTTTGTTTTTTATCTTTAGCATTGTTTTGCTTCTACATGGTTTGTCTAGTTTAAGTTGGTTGTTTCAGCGATAGTAAAGGCGCTTGTGTAAGTGCGCGGCTGTTAACTAAAGTTTTATAGAATCAACGATGTTGTGTCGAACAGGTGGTTGTGTCGGTTCGTTACGTCGTATGTCCCAGTGCTTGCCCAAGGCCAATTTGACAGGTAAATCATCGTGTATGAAGGTTCGTAATTGCGCCTGTTGAAGTTTTCCAACGACCCAGCATGGCGTAGGACTCGACTGCATGAAGATCAAACTCCGCCGGTGTATGAAAGATCGGAAGGCGGTTGCAATGGGGCAAGGGCAGCGAATTTGTGGGAATTATCCTCAATGCCTGTAGGGAATGTCTCTGGATGCAAATGCGTGTAAAAGTTGCCATGCCTTGAAGCAAGTGACTGGGATATCGTGCGTGTTCTAAAAATTCGAACAGCGAAAACTGGACTTGCCCATGAATAAAGTGCTGATCGTGGATGACCACCCCGTCATTCGACTTGCGGTACGTATGCTGATGGAACGGCATGGCTACGAAGTCATTGCAGAAACGGATAATGGCGTTGATGCACTACAAATTGCTCGTGAACAAATACCCGATCTTGTCATCCTGGATATTGGAATACCCAAACTCGACGGACTGGAAGTTATTGCGCGCCTGACCTCCACTGCCATGCCGGTGAAAGTGCTGGTGCTGACTTCCCAGGCTCCCGGCCATTTTTCAATGCGTTGCATGCAATCGGGCGCAGCGGGTTACGTGTGCAAACAGCAGGATCTGACCGAATTGCTCAGTGCGATCAAGGCAGTACTGTCCGGCTACAGTTATTTTCCCAATCAGGCGCTGCACACCGTGCGCACCAGTCTGGGCAATGCGAGTGAAGCGGACATGGTTGATCGTCTGTCCGGGCGGGAAATGATGGTGTTGCAGCAGTTGGCGCGCGGCAAGACCAACAAGGAAATCGCCGATGGCATGTTTTTAAGCAACAAGACTGTAAGTACCTACAAGACTCGCCTGTTGCTGAAACTCAATGCGCGTTCTCTGGTTGATCTGATCGAGCTGGCGCAGCGCAACGGCCTGGTTTGAACGATTCGACAGCTGAGAACGTCATGGGCCGATCAAGCTCGGTTGTCGCAGAAAATGAAAAGCCTCCGTCTAGGGAGGCCTTCAGATATCACAGATCATAATCGTAGTCGGCCAATTGCCTTTGCAGTCGGCGCTCCTCAAGCAGGTTGTCGATTGTGCGACGCTTGCTAAGGTTGGTCTTGGCCACTTCAACCACCGGTTCGACCTCATCGGCGTCGGTGGCAATAAGATCCTCTTCTACATCCAGTTGCTCTGTGTCGGTACTCATGAAGTCAACTCCCGGCTAAGACTGCCTTTGGCGCTCCTTATATCGACATTACTGCGGCGGGTAAAAAAGATTTTTTCAATCGATGGATGCGAAAAACCGATGACCGCTCAATCGTCAGAAGTTTTATGTTTGTATTCGCATAGATCTTCGATGCGGCAGCTGCCGCAGCGCGGTTTACGCGCCAGGCAAACATAACGACCGTGCAAAATCAGCCAGTGATGAGAGTCGAGCAGGAATTCTTTCGGTACAAACTTCATCAACTTCATTTCTACTTCCACCACATTTTTCCCCGGCGCGATGCCGGTGCGATTGCTGACGCGAAAAATGTGCGTGTCGACCGCCATGGTCAATTGGCGGAAAGCGGTGTTGAGCACCACGTTGGCGGTCTTGCGCCCGACGCCCGGCAAGGCTTCCAGTTCTTCCCGGGTTTGCGGGACTTCACCGCCATGACGCTCAACCAGCAAACGGCAGGTTTCAATGACGTTTTTCGCCTTGCTGTTGTAGAGGCCAATGGTCTTGATGTACTCGGACAGCCCCTCGACACCCAGCGCATGAATCGCGGCGGGTGTATTGGCGACGGGAAAGAGTTTGGCAGTCGCCTTGTTGACGCCGACGTCGGTGGATTGCGCCGAAAGAATCACCGCAATCAGCAGCTCGAACGGCGAAGAGTAGGCCAGTTCGGTTTTCGGCTCGGGATTGTCTTCGTGCAGTCGGCGAAATATCTCAAGACGTTTTGCAGCATTCATGGGCGATGCGTTTCCTTGATGACAGAATTGCGGCGTGTCCACGCCTGACGGGCGGCGAGAAGCAGGCCCAATAAAACCAAAGCGCCGGGAACCAGCGTAATCAGACGCAGCCCTTCGGGGAATAAAACCAGACCTGGCCAATGCCCCGAAAGGCCTCGGCCAAGGCTGCCACAACCGATGATCTCGCGCAGCCCGCCGACTACCAGCATGAGCGCGCCGAACATTGCGCAGCGTTTGAAGCTGACAGCGACGGGCTCGCGGAAGGCACCGTGGTATTCAAACACGACGCAGTGCAAGGGGATCAGCCCTATGTAGAGCTCAGACGTCTGCTGCCATGGCAAAAACCAGCGTTGCGCCACAATATCCGCGCAACTGGTCAACGTCGCGGCGATTATCAGGCTGGCGAGCAATGCACGGGTGCCCGTGAGGCGCTCGCGTAGCGGCGACATGCAGACGGCAAATACACCGAGTACCGCGCTGAGCATCAAGGTTATCCCCAGTGCAGCGCTGAATGTTGGTGTGGCGCCCAGTAGGGGCACCAGCATCAATAAATTCACCGTGCGCTTCATGGGCCAGTCCCCAACAGCAGCGCCCGATGCTCATCGAAATAACGCAGTGCGTCATGAATTACGTCAATGGCGGCACGGGAGGTAATGGTCGCGCCAGCGATCTGATCGAACTGCCCCTGATCCTTTTTCAGCGCCCAGCCGGCGTCTGTGGGCTCAGTACGGGATTTGCCGATGAAGGCCTGAAGCCAGGCATTCGGCCATGCACCGATGTAACCACCCAATCCTGGCGTTTCGCGCTGCTCAAGGGTTTTCACGCCTAAAAGTTTGCCATTAGCATCAATGGCAATCAGCAGTTCCAGAGTACCTGCGTAACCTTCACTGCGACTGCGCAACAGCACCGCAACTGTCTGACCGGAGCGGGTCGCTCGATAGCCGCCTGACAGCGTGCTATGGCGCAAAGCAGGCTCGGCGAGCGTCAGCAGTAGCTCCAGCGGCTGATTGTCGTAGAGCGCGGCAGGCATGACATCAAGCAATTTGCGGCTGTCGAGCAAGCGCTGCTCGCTGGCAATCTGCGGTGCACTGCTGCGCTGCAACACGTATGTCGCACTCATGCCAACGAGTGCCAGCAGCACCACCGTCGCGACACTCGCTGAGCGGTTCACGCGTTCACCTTCGACTGGCGGCTGAGGGCGAAGCGTTCGAGTGCCGGCACCAGAAGATTCATCAGCAATACCGCAAACGCGACGCCGTCCGGGTAACCACCCCACGTGCGAATCAGATAAGTCAGCAGGCCGACGCCAACACCGAACAGCAGGCGGGCAAGGGCGCTTTTCGCGCCGGACACCGGCTCGGTCACAATAAAAAATGCACCGAGCATGGTCGCGCCGCTGAGCAGGTGAAACAGCGGCGAACCATGGGAATCCGACCCCGAGCCGTTCCAGCACAACAGGCTGATGACGAACAGACTGGCGAGCATCCCCAGCGGTGCGTGCCAGGAAAAGATCCGCCGCTGCAACAGCCACAGGCCGCCGAGCAGAAACGCCAGATTCACCCATTCCACACCGCGCCCGCCGAAACGGCCGAAGGCCGGGTTGCTGGCGAACAGCTCCTGCATGGTCAGGCTTTTATTGATGCGCAAACTGTCGAGTGCCGTGGCTTGCACCCAAGCGTCCGGCGCCTGCGCTGGACTGAAAACCTGTTGCAGCGCCGCAAGAGAATCCAGGCCATGAGCGGGCCAATGGGTCATCGCTTGCGGGAACAGCACCATGCTCAGGACAAAGCCAAGCATCGCCGGGTTGAACGGGTTTTTGCCGACGCCGCCATACAGATGTTTGCCGAACAACAGACCTGAAGCGGTCGCAATGACCGTCAGCCACCAAGGGCAATAAGCCGGCAGCGCGGCGGCCAGCAACATCGCACTGACCAGCGCGCTGCCATCACGCATTGCCGCTTGCACCGCTTGCCTACGCAGACAGGCGACGCCCGCTTCGACGAGCAAAGCACTGACAACCGCCAGGGAAAGGTTGATCAACACGCCCCAGCCATACAGCCAGAATAATGCGAGCAGACCCGGCACAGCGGCCAGCAGCACGGTGTTCATCGCCTGTTGCAGGCGATCGTCCACTGGCTCAAGGGGCGGCATGGTCTTGCACCCGGCGCTCGGCGTCACTCACGGCTTGCTCCAGTGCTGCGATCTGCTCCGGCGCAGCCTCCGCTGCCTGAGCTTTTTTCAACTCGGCGCGGCGCATGGCCAACTGGATCTTGGCTCGCTTCAGTTCGGCGTCGTTGGTAGTTGCGGGAACGGCGGGAATTGCCGGTTGGCTGCTTTCCAGATTCGCCAGCGCCTGCTCGGCGGCTTCGAATTGTTGCTGCAGGACGATCAATTGCGACTGCTGCTCGAACGTCGGCGGGTGACCGAAGGCTTTCAGCGATTTGTGCAGTTGCGCTCGACTCATCGCCACATCGACCTTAGCCTTCTTCAGCGCCGCATCAGCGTTCGCGGCTTTTTGTGCACGCACCCGCTCCAGCGCAGCCTGCACCGGGTCGCCGGTCGATACTTGCGGTTGTGCCGCACGCGCGGCTCGCGCTTCACGTTCAGCCTGCTTTTGCTGTTCTTCATGCAGCAAGCGCTGGTTGCGTCGCTCGAAACGCTGGCGCGCATGGTCACGCTTTTCAGCGCGGGCGCGCTGTTCTTCGAGATCGAATGCGAGACCGCCAACCACTGGTATCGTGTGCGCAGGCAAAGGATGCATTTCTATGCAGTCGACCGGGCACGGCGCAACGCACAGATCACAACCGGTGCACTCGTCGATCAGCACCGTGTGCATGAGTTTTGCCGCGCCGACGATGGCGTCGACCGGGCAGGCCTGAATGCATTTGGTGCAGCCGATGCATTCGGCCTCGCGGATGAAGGCGATTTGCGGCGGTGCCGGGCCACGGCTGATGTCCAGTTCCAGGACCGGTATTTTCAACAGCTCGGCCAGGGCGGCGATAGTCTCCTCGCCGCCCGGCGGGCACTTGTTGATCGGCTCACCGTCAACAATGCCTTGCGCATAGGGTTTGCATCCGGGATGGCCGCACTTGCCGCATTGGGTCTGCGGCAGCAGGGCATCGATGCGTTGAATCAGACTCATGTTTTGATCAATCCACTGAATCCGAGAAAAATCACTGCGACCAGTCCGGCGCTGATCAGATCGATCGGCAGGCCGCGAAAGGGCAGGGGAATATCGTTGTCGACCGTACGCTCGCGCAGGTCGCAGAACACACTCAATACCAGCCAGAAACCCAGCCCTGCACCCAAACTCAAAGCTGTCGCGTGCAGCAGGCCATGATCGTTTTGCGCATTGATCAAGGCCAGCCCGAGTACCCCGGCATTGCCGAGCAGCAGCGGCCACAATCCAGCGAACGGCCAAACCGGAAGCCCGCGCGCCAGCAGTTTCAGCAGCGGGGCGATCAACAACACACTCAACGGCAGAAACACGAACAGGCGCAGCGCTTCAAGCTGCAACGGCACCAATATCCACTGCCAGATCGCCTGACCGATAACGCCGACCACCACCATCAGGCACAACGTCGCCAACCCCAGCGCATGGACCTGGCGTCGGCTGCCCGCCAGCAGCGGAGCGACGCCCAGCGGCCAGTGCAACACGAAGTTGTTGAGCAGCGCAGCACTGATCAGCGTTAACACGAGTTCGGTCATGGTTCTGCCAGCGAAACGGGCGGGTGTCTCTTAAGGGTAGGCACTATCGGGCCAGATATGAAAAATCCCACCGGCATGCAGAGCACGTCGGTGGGATCGTTTTACGGCAACCTCTTACTTGATGCGCTGACCCGGCTTGGCGCCGCTGTCCGGGCTCAGCAGGTAGATCTCTTCGCCGCCGGGACCGGCTGCCATCACCATGCCTTCGGAAATACCGAACTTCATTTTCCGTGGCTTGAGGTTGGCGATCATCATGGTCAGGCGACCGTCGAGCTTGGACGGGTCCGGGTAGGCGCTCTTGATCCCGGAGAACACGTTGCGTTGCTCGTCACCGATGTCGAGGGTCAGGCGCAGCAGTTTGTCGGCGCCTTCGACGTGTTCGGCCTTGACGATCAAAGCGACGCGCAAATCGATGGCGGCAAAGGCGTCGAAATCGATTTCCGGCGACAGCGGATCCTTGGCCAGTTCGCCGTTGCCCGCAGGCTTGGCTTCGCCGGTGTCGGTCTGGCTGGCGGTCAGGTCTTCCTTGGAGGCGTCGGTCATGGCTTGCACTTTTACCGGGTCGATGCGGGTCATCAACGGTTTGAATTCGTTGAGCTGGTGATTAGCCAGCAGGGTGGTGTGGTCATTCCAGGTCAGCGGCGCGACGTTGAGGAACGCCTCGGCATCTGCGGCCAGCAGCGGCAGTACCGGTTTGAGGAAGATCACCAACTGGCGGAACAGGTTGATGCCGGTGGCGCAGATCGCCTGGACTTCATCCTGCTTGCCTTCCTGCTTGTTCAACGACCACGGCGCCTTGTCGGCGATCCAGGCGTTGGCACGGTCAGCCAGGGCCATGGTTTCACGCATGGCGCGGGCGAAGTCGCGGGCCTCGTAGGCGTCGGCAATGCTCGGCGCGGCGGCGAGGAAAGCCTCGGTCAGCTCCGGCGCGGCATTGTTGTCGACCAGCAGGCCGCCGTTGCCCTTGTGGATAAACCCGGCGCAACGGCTGGCGATGTTGACCACTTTGCCGACCAGGTCGGAGTTGACCTTCTGCACGAAGTCTTCGAGGTTCAGGTCGAGGTCGTCGACGCCACGGCCAAGCTTGGCCGCGTAGTAGTAGCGCAGGTATTCCGGCGACAGATGATCCAGATAAGTGCGGGCCTTGATGAAGGTGCCGCGCGACTTGGACATTTTCTGGCCGTTGACGGTCAGGTAGCCGTGCACGTTGATGCCGGTCGGCTTGCGGTAGCCGGCGCCTTCGAGCATGGCTGGCCAGAACAGCGCGTGGAAATTGACGATGTCCTTGCCGATGAAGTGATACAGCTCGGCGGTCGAGTCCTTGCCCCAGAACGCGTCGAAGTCCAGCTCCGGCGTACGGTTGCAGAGGTTCTTGAAGCTGGCCATGTAACCGATCGGCGCATCCAGCCAGACGTAGAAATACTTGCCCGGCTCGCCCGGGATCTCGAAGCCGAAGTACGGCGCATCGCGCGAGATGTCCCACTGCTGCAGGCCGGCATCCAGCCATTCGGCGATCTTGTTGGCCACGGCGTCCTGCAGGGTGCCGCTGCGGGTCCAGGCCTGAAGCATTTCCTGGAAATCCGGCAGCTTGAAGAAGAAGTGCTGGGAATCCTTGAGCACCGGGGTGGCGCCGGAGATCGCCGACTTCGGATCCTTCAGGTCGGTCGGTGCGTAGGTCGCGCCGCATTTTTCGCAGTTGTCGCCGTACTGGTCTTCGGTGCCGCATTTCGGGCAGGTGCCCTTGATGAAGCGGTCGGCCAGGAACATTTTCTTTTCCGGGTCGAAATACTGGGTGATCGAGCGCTGGGCGATGTGCCCGGCGTCGCGCAGCTTGAGGTAGATCTGGCTCGACAGCTCACGGTTTTCTTCGGCGTGAGTGGAGTGGAAATTGTCGAAATCGACAAGGAAGTCGGCAAAGTCGGCGCTGTGTTCAGCCTGCACGTTGGCGATCAGTTGTTCCGGGGTGATGCCTTCCTTTTCCGCGCGCAGCATGATCGCCGAACCGTGGGCGTCGTCGGCGCAGACATAAATGCATTGGTTGCCGCGATGCTTCTGGAAGCGCACCCACATATCGGTCTGGATGTATTCCAGCATGTGGCCAAGGTGAATCGAACCATTGGCGTAGGGCAGGGCGCTGGTGACGAGGATCTTGCGTGGCTCGGACATGGGGCTTCGCTACTTGATGAAACGGAGGTCGGCCACTATAAAGCGCCGGCGCATATTTTTCACCCCTGCGCCACTGGGTACTTTGAGTGTTCTTGTGGCGAGGGGATTTATCCCCGCTGGGTGGCGAAGCCGCCCGAAAACCGCAAACTTCGATGTATCAGATAGTCCGAGTGCAATGGCTTTACGACTGCTGCGCAGCCGAACGGGGATAAATCCCCTCACCACGGTGGCTTTTCAGCGCAAGTAATCTGTTCGCCTCAAATCGGTGTCCAGCGTACGATAGCCGCCATTCTTTCCAGTCTTGTTATCGGAGTTGCCCATGAGCGCCGTCACTCGCGCAGCGGTGGAAGCCGTCCTCAGCCAATACACCGACCCTTACCTGAACCAGGACCCGGTCAGCGCCGGTTGCGTGAAAAACATCGAGATCATCGGTGACCGCGTCAATGTGCAGCTGGAAATCGGCTACGCCGCCGGACTGTTCAAGAGCGGTTGGGCGCAATTGCTGCAACTGGCCATCGAAAACCTCGACGGCGTGGTCATCGCCCGTGTCGAGGTCACCAGCGTGATCGCCGCGCACAAGGCCCAGGCTCAGATTCCGGGGCTGGCCAACGTCAAGAACGTCGTCGCCGTCGCTTCCGGCAAGGGCGGCGTGGGCAAATCCACCACCGCTGCCAACCTCGCGCTGGCGCTGGCCCGGGAAGGTGCCAAGGTCGGCATCCTCGACGCCGATATCTACGGCCCGAGCCAGGGCATCATGTTCGGCATTCCCGAGCGCACCCGGCCCGAGGTCAAGGATCAGAAGTGGTTCGTGCCGCTCAAGGCTCACGGCGTGGAAGTCATGTCGATGGCCTTCCTGACCGACGACAACACGCCGATGGTCTGGCGCGGGCCGATGGTTTCCGGGGCGCTGCTGCAACTGGTCACGCAAACCGCGTGGGGCGATCTGGATTATCTGGTCATCGACATGCCACCAGGCACCGGCGACATCCAGCTGACCCTGGCGCAGAAAGTCCCGGTGGCGGGTGCGGTGATCGTCACCACGCCGCAGGATCTGGCACTGCTCGACGCACGCAAAGGCGTGGAAATGTTCCGCAAGGTCAACATTCCGGTGCTGGGCGTGGTGGAAAACATGGCCGTGCACATCTGCTCGAACTGCGGGCATGCCGAGCATCTGTTCGGTGAAGGTGGTGGCGAGAAACTGGCGACCCAGTACGGCGTCGAACTGCTGGCCTCGCTGCCGCTGTCGATGCTGATCCGCGAACAGGCCGATGGCGGCAAGCCAACCGTGATCGCCGAGCCGGACAGCCAGATCGCCATGGTCTATCAGGAACTGGCCCGCCACGTCGGCGCGCGGATCGTGTTGCAGGAAGCGGCGACACCGGCGATGCCGAACATCACCATCAGCGACGATTGATCCATCGGCAGCGCTGAAAAACCTGTGGGAGCGAGCCTGCTCGCGAAAGCGGTGTGTCATCCAACTCATCAGTTGCCTGATACGACGCCTTCGCGAGCAGGCTCGCTCCCACATTGGCTTGTGTAATGGGACTTAGATACGCAACCCGCCATCCATCTCCAGAATCCGCCCGGTGTAGTAGTCGTTCTCGAAGATATACGCCGCCGAATGGGCGATCTCTTCGGGCTTGCCCATGCGCTTGAGCGGAATGCCCGACGTCATCTTCTCCAGCGCTTCCGGTTTCATGCCCAAAGTCATTTCGGTTTCGATGAAGCCCGGTGCGATGCCCGCCACGCGAATGCCGTAACGCGCCAGCTCCTTCGCCCAGGTTACGGTCGCTGCCGCGACGCCGGCCTTGGCTGCGGAATAGTTGGTCTGGCCGACGTTGCCTGCGCGGGAGATCGAGGAAATATTGATAATCGCGCCGCTGTTCTTCAGCTCGACCATCTTCGCCGCGACTTCACGGGTGCAGAGGAACACGCCGGTGAGGTTGACGTCGATCACCGCCTGCCACTGCGCCAGGCTCATCTTGGTCATCTCACCGTCCTTGACCTTCAACAACAGACCATCGCGCAAAATGCCTGCGTTGTTGATCAGGCCGTGGATGGCGCCGAAGTCTGCGGCCACTTGCGCGACCATGTGCTCGACCTGTTCTTCATTGGCGACGTTGCACAGGTAGCTGCGCGCTTCGACACCTTTGGCTTTGCAGGCGGCCACGGCGGCGTCGAGTTTTTCCTGATTCAGATCGACCAGGGCCAGTTTCGCGCCCTTGCCGGCGAAATACTCGGCCATGGAACGGCCCAAACCCTGGCAACCGCCGGTGATAATGATTACTTTGTCGTTGAGTTGCATTCGCATGTCCCGCTGGCAGGTCTGAGTTGTTTTTGTTGTCGGCAACGCTCGATCGGCACCGGTCAGGCCTGGTAGCACACGAACATTTGCCCGATGCGCGCCGGTTACTTTTCGCTGCGCGCCTGTCCGTTTTCTAGACGGAACCCATTTAAGGAGTCACAAATTGAGCGCTGAAGTGGCGAAGAATGCCCGAGAATTGCTTCTCAAGGAATACCGGGGAGTGCTGTCGACCCACTCCAAATCGATGCCGGGTTTTCCCTTTGGCTCGGTTGTGCCGTATTGCCTGGACGAGCAGGGCCGGCCGCTGATCCTGATCAGCCGCATCGCCCAGCACACGCATAACCTGCAGAAAGATCCGAAGTGTTCGATGCTGGTGGGCGAGCGCGAGGCCGACGATGTGCAGGCGGTCGGGCGGCTGACTTATCTGGCCGAAGCGCAGAAGCTCGCAGAACCGGCAGCGATTGAGGCTGCCGCCGAACGCTACTACCGCTATTTCCCCGACTCGCAGAATTATCACCAGGCCCACGATTTCGATTTCTGGGTGCTCGATCCGGTGCGCCATCGCTACATCGGCGGCTTTGGTGCGATTCACTGGATCGACGATCTGACCCTGGCCAACCCGTTCGCCGGCAAGGCTGAAATCAGCATGGTCGAGCACATGAACAGCGACCATGCCAAAGCCATCGCCCATTACGTCGAGCTGGCCGGGCTGCCCAACAGCACGCCGGCGCAACTGGCCGGCATCGACAGCGAGGGCATGCACCTGCGCATCGGTCAGGCCGTCTACTGGTTGCCCTTCGCGGCGCCATGTAATACGCCGACACAAGTGCGCGAGGCCTTGGTTTCTCTGGCTCACGCCCAGTCCTGGCCGAAAAAAGCGCAAAGTTAAGCTTGAATTCACGCAAGGGCGACGTCATCTAGGGCTTACTGCAAGGCATTTCTTGCGTTGAGGAAACTTTGATGCGCCCTTTTCTGTTGCTCTTTCTGCTGTTTCCAGTGCTGGAGCTGTTCGTATTCGTCAAAGTGGCAGGCTCTATCGGGTTCTTCCCGGCCCTGCTGCTGATCATTCTCGGCTCGATGTTCGGTGTGTTCGTGCTGCGCGTCGCCGGTCTGGCCACCGCATTGCGTGCCCGGGAAAGCCTGAATCGCGGCGAGTTGCCCGCGCAGACCATGCTCGAAGGCCTGATGCTGGCACTCGCCGGTGGCCTGTTGATCATTCCCGGCTTCATCAGTGACGTCGTCGGTCTGGTGATGTTGTTGCCGGTCACCCGTCGTCTGCTGGCGAACAAGATGCGCCAGCGCGCCGAAGATCAGGCCATGCGTCAGCGCGCCTTCGCCGACGACCTGCAACCCCGTGGCGGCCCGGCCCCGCGCGAGCCGCTCGGTCGAGAGCCGAATGTGATCGAAGGCGAGTTCGAACACCGCGACAACAAGTGATATCAGCATCGACACGGCACCCTCGGGTGCCGTGCTCGTTTATGGCGCTTTTTTACGGTGTGGCGATGAAAAATTTTTTCCGCCAGCCCTTGTAATCGGCTTGTACGCCCCTATGTATCGGTCACCGAAAGGTTTCCGGTATTCAAACCGGACAGACTTGCGCGGTTCGCTCGACGGACCGCAACCGGCGCAGGCCGGATTCGTTAAACCCGCCGGGACTACACCGGCCGATGAAAACCACAATTAGGAGAGATCGACAATGAAGCTTCGTCCTCTGCATGACCGCGTCGTCATCCGTCGCAGCGAAGAAGAAAAGAAAACCGCTGGCGGTATCGTCCTGCCAGGTTCGGCTGCTGAAAAAGCCAACCACGGTGTGATTCTCGCTGTAGGCCCGGGCAAAGCTCTGGAAAACGGTGAAGTGCGTGCACTGTCCGTGAAGGAAGGCGACAAGGTTGTGTTCGGTCCTTACTCCGGCAGCAACACTGTGAAAGTCGATGGCGAAGACCTGCTGGTAATGAGCGAGAACGAAATTCTCGCGGTTATCGAAGGCTGATACTCCCGTTCATTTTCCCGTTACTACAAAGTATTTAAGGAATATCGATCATGGCTGCTAAAGAAGTTAAGTTCGGCGATGCCGCCCGCACCAAGATGCTCAAAGGCGTCAACGTTCTGGCTGACGCGGTAAAAGCGACCCTGGGCCCGAAAGGCCGTAACGTGGTTATCGAGAAGAGCTTCGGCGCTCCGACCATCACCAAGGACGGCGTTTCCGTCGCCAAAGAAATCGAACTGGATGACCGCTTCGAAAACATGGGCGCGCAGCTGGTCAAAGACGTTGCCTCCCGTGCCAACGATGACGCTGGTGACGGCACTACCACCGCTACCGTTCTGGCTCAGTCGATCGTCAACGAAGGCCTGAAAGCCGTCGCTGCCGGCATGAACCCGATGGACCTGAAGCGCGGCATCGACAAGGCGACCATCGCCATTGTCAAAGAGCTCAAAGCCCTGTCCAAGCCATGCGCTGACTTCAAAGCCATCGCTCAGGTCGGCACCATCTCGGCCAACTCCGACAACTCCATCGGCGACATCATTGCCGAAGCCATGGAAAAAGTCGGTAAAGAAGGCGTGATCACCGTTGAAGAAGGCTCGGGCCTGGAAAACGAACTGTCGGTTGTAGAAGGCATGCAGTTCGACCGTGGCTACCTGTCGCCATACTTCGTCAACAAGCCGGACACCATGGTTGCCGAGCTCGACGGCCCGCTGATCCTGCTGGTCGACAAGAAGATCTCGAACATCCGCGAAATGCTGCCAGTGCTGGAAGCCGTTGCCAAAGCCGGCCGTCCACTGCTGATCGTGGCCGAAGACGTTGAAGGCGAAGCCCTGGCGACTCTGGTTGTGAACAACATGCGTGGTATCGTCAAAGTCGCTGCCGTCAAGGCACCGGGCTTCGGCGACCGTCGCAAGGCCATGCTGCAGGACATCGCTGTTCTGACCGGCGGTACCGTTATCTCCGAAGAGATCGGTCTGAGCCTGGAAAGCACCACCCTGGAGCACCTGGGTAACGCCAAGCGCGTAACCCTGTCCAAGGAAAACACCATCATCGTTGACGGTGCTGGCGTGCAGGCAGACATCGAAGGCCGTATCGCTCAGATCCGCGCCCAGGTTGCCGAAACTTCCTCGGACTACGACCGTGAAAAACTGCAAGAGCGTCTGGCCAAGCTGTCCGGCGGCGTTGCAGTGATCAAGGTTGGCGCTGGTTCCGAAGTTGAAATGAAAGAGAAGAAAGCCCGCGTTGAAGACGCCCTGCACGCAACCCGCGCAGCCGTTGAAGAAGGCGTGGTACCTGGCGGCGGCGTGGCGCTGATCCGTGCTCTGGAAGCACTGACCGAGCTGACCGGCGACAACGCTGACCAGAACGTCGGTATCGCTGTGCTGCGTCGCGCTGTTGAAGCGCCGCTGCGTCAGATCGCTGCCAACTCCGGTGACGAGCCAAGCGTAGTCGTCAACGAAGTGAAGAACGGCAAAGGTAACTTCGGTTACAACGCTGCTTCCGGCGAATACGGCGACATGATCGAAATGGGCATCCTGGACCCAACCAAGGTAACCCGTTCGGCTCTGCAAGCTGCAGCCTCGATCGGCGGTCTGATCCTGACCACCGAAGCAGCGGTTGCCGACGCACCGAAGAAAGAAGGTGCAGCTGGCGGCGGTATGCCAGACATGGGCGGCATGGGTGGCATGGGCGGCATGATGTAAGCCAGCCCTGGCCCTGTAACGCAAAACCCCGCCTGTGCAAGCAGGCGGGGTTTTTTATTGCCCCAATTTCGAAGCTCACTGGTATCCCCCTGTGGGAGCGAGCCTGCTCGCGAAAGCGGTCTGTCATCCGACATGCAAGCCAGTTGAGCCGACAATTCGCGAGCAGGCTCGCTCCCACAGGTGCTTTATTTCAGGCATTGATCGGCTGTGTGTTCATCGCCGTAGAAGTCTTGCCAGCCGGGCGATACAGCACCCAGTAATAAGCCCCCAGGCAAATCAGCCAGCAGAAAATCGCCGTCCACACGTTGTGCGAGAAGAAGTGCGCGCCCTGCATCATGCGGCTGATCGAGAACACCGAGCCCAGTGCAAAGGCGAACACAAACGCCTGCCGCGCCAGTCGTGGACGTCGGTCGCGCAGCACGAAGAACAGTGCAAACAGGGTGAACCCGGTCGCCGCATGGCCACCCGGCCAGCAACGTCCCGGCTTGTCCGTGGCGGGGCGATGTTCCATGAGTTTGCTGTAGGTCTCGTGGCCGCCGAATTGCTCCAGGCTCCATGGGCACTGCACAGCGGTGACGGCTTTGACCGGAGTGACAAATGAAGTCGCCAGCCCCAGCGACAGCACCAGGCAGCCCAGTTCGCGCTTGAACGGTTTCAGCCGTTCGATGAAAAACGCGCCGATGAAACCCAGAATGGCAAACACCGAGAAGCCGATCACCAACTGTTTTGCCCGGTCATGCAGGATGTCTTCAAGCACATAGCTGTGCCGCCCGATGAAATCCCCCGCGACCGGGTCGTAGAACATCTGCGCCAGAACCATGTCCAGATCGGTCAGTTCGAGCAACAGCAGAATGATCGCCGCCGCTGCGGGAATGCCCAGACACAACCACCAGTTCAGCGGTCTTGAAGCGGGAAGGGCAGAGGTCGACACCATGGCAGGTTCCTTGGTCGATGAACGGAGGAGAGAGCGTAATCGCGCGGAGTCTGCGCGCGCTGGCGTCGGCGATTTGTTAACCGAAAGTGAAAAAAACGTCGTCGCGCGCGCAGTGCAGGTTTATCGAAAAACGCCCCTAGCCCTGAGCCACACTTGGCCGTAAGCTGCGCGGGCCAAGACGGCCGTTACCCCGTTCGGAGGAGATGTCCATGCGAATTCTGCTGGTCGAAGACAACCGTGACATCCTGGCCAATCTGGCCGACTACCTGGGCCTCAAGGGCTATACCGTCGATTGCGCCCAGGATGGTCTGTCCGGTCTGCATCTGGCGGCGACCGAGCATTACGATCTGATCGTGCTCGACATCATGCTGCCCGGCATCGACGGCTACACCTTGTGCAAACGCCTGCGCGAAGACGCCCGGCGTGACACGCCGGTGATCATGCTCACCGCCCGCGATCAACTCGACGACCGGCTGCAAGGCTTCAAGTCCGGCGCCGACGATTACCTGATCAAACCGTTTGCGCTGTCTGAGCTAGCGGCCCGCGTCGAAGCGGTCATGCGCCGTGCTCAGGGCGGCGGTCGCCGGGCGTTGCAGGTCGGTGACCTGAGCTACGACCTCGACACCCTGGAAGTGACCCGCGAAGGCAAGCTGCTCAAGCTCAACCCGGTCGGCCTCAAGCTGCTCGCGGTGTTGATGCAGAAGAGCCCGCACGTGCTGCGTCGGGAGATTCTTGAAGAAGCGCTGTGGGGCGATGACTGCCCGGACAGCGACAGCCTGCGCAGCCATGTTCACCAATTGCGCCAGGTGATCGACAAGCCATTCGCCAAGCCACTGCTGCACACCGTGCACGGTGTCGGTTATCGCTTGGCCGAGGGGCGAGATGGAGTTTAAGCAGAGTCTTTCCCAGCGGATCATCATCGCCTTTGCGCTGATGAGCGCACTGGTCGCCGGCGCTTTCGCCATGGGCATCGTTGCGACGGTGCACCTGGTGGAAGAGAAACTGATTTCGGCGGGATTGGGCGGCGACCTGCAACGTTTGCTGCTGATGGACAATGTCTCCGACTGGAGCCATCGGCCCGAGCCGGATCAGTTGTTCTACTTCAGTGGCGGGCCGGGTGATTTCGACCTGCCCAAGGATCTGCGTCACCTCGATGCCGGTTTCCACGAGGTATTTCGCGAGCAGCTGTCCTATCACGCCATGGTCGAAGTGGTGGATGGTCGACGCTACGTGCTGTTGCAGGACCAAAGCGATTTCGAAGAGCGCGAGCGCGTGCTGTTTGCGGTGGTGCTGGTGGGCTTCGTGCTCAGTCTGGCCTTGGCGGTATTTCTCGGCTGGGTGCTCGCGCGCAAGGTGATGGCGCCGGTGGTGCGCCTGGCGCGGCAGGTCCGGCATCGCGACCAGCTGCTCGGGCTGGCGCCACCCTTGGCGCCGGACTACGCGGCGGATGAAGTCGGTGAACTGGCGGTGGCGTTCGATGCCACCTTGGGGCGCTTGCGTCAGGCACTGACCCGCGAACGTCTGTTCACCAGCGACGTCAGCCATGAATTGCGCACGCCGCTGATGGTCCTGGCCAGTTCCTGCGAACTGCTGCTGGAAAACCCCGGAATCGATCAGCGCGGTCGCGCCCAGGTCGAGCGCATTGCCCGGGCCAGCGAGGAGATGCGCGAACTGGTACAGACCTTCCTGATGCTGGCGCGCACGCAGAACGAAGAGGCCGCAGCGGCGCCCCAGCAGAACCTCACACAAGTGGCCGAGAGCCTGCTGTGCCTGTGGCGTGAGCCGATCGAGCGCAAGGGGCTGACACTGATATTCGAGCCGGGCACCCCAGCGGATACTCGCTACAACGCGACCTTGCTGAACGCGGTGATGGGTAACCTTTTGCGTAACGCACTGCATTACACCGAACAGGGTTTCATTCGCCTGACGCTCACCGCCAACGGTTTCGTCGTTGAGGATTCGGGCGTGGGCATTCCCGAGGAAAAACGCGAGGCGATGTTCGAGCCCTTTGTGCGCGGCAGCGAGAAGCGTGGCGAAGGGCTGGGCCTGGGTTTGTCGCTTGTGCAGCGTATCTGCGAAAACCAGGGCTGGACGGTCAGCTTGAGCACGATGGACCCCAATGGCTGCCGATTCGAGGTAGATCTTGGCGTGAATGCCAGCAAATAGTGGCTCGAGGCTACTCCCGTACACCTGTCTGAATCCTGTATAACGTTGTAATAATTTACGGATTTACCTGACAGATTTTTCACAATTGGATGACCTGACGCTGACACGCCGCTGTTTAAGGTGGCGTCATCAGAACAGGAGTCCAGATGATGGCCGGCCCGATCAAGCTCGATTTTTCCGAAAAGTACGACGACCAACACGCACAACGATATCTGCGCAAGCACCAGCAAAGCCTCGGTCGCCGCCTGTCGCACTTGCGCGATGAGCAAGTCGGTCGCAAGGCCTTGGCGCTGGCGGGAGATCCCGGGCTGGTGCTGGATCTGCCCTGCGGTGCCGGGCGTTTCTGGCCAATGCTCGCGGAGAAGCCCAACCGGGTGATCATCGGCGCGGACAATTCCGAGTCGATGATCAAGACTGCGATGCAGGGACAACCGGCCGAGGTGGTCAAGCGTGTACAACCGCTGCACACCTCGGCATTCGATATCGCTCTGCCGGATAACTCGGTCGACAGCATCTTTTGCATGCGTCTGTTGCACCACATCGGCGAGGCCGAGCACCGTCGGGTGATCCTGCGCGAGTTCGAGCGGGTGACCCGCGACAGCGTGATTGTTTCGTTGTGGGTCGACGGCAATTTCAAGGCCTGGAAGCGCAAGCGTGCCGAGCGGGATCGGCCAAGTCATGATTACCAGAATCGGTTTCTGATTCCGGCGGCGACGATCGAGAAAGAATTTGAACAGGCGGGTTTCCGCATTCAGGAACAACTGGACTTCATACCGCTCTATGCGATGTGGCGAGTTTACGTATTACGCAAGAGGTAGAGGATGGCAGTGCAAGCAGCGGTTGAAGCGGATGTCGCTCCCCAGGATCGTTTCGATTATTACTGGAACCAGCGCGGCGAATGGGTTGAAGAGCCCAATGTGCGCCGTGGTGGCGAAAGCGGGGTGCAGCGCATCGTCGACCGTGACGGGCAGCTTTTGTACGCCAAGCGCCAGACCGGGCACATCTATCGCAGTTGGTTGCACCCCTTCGGTCGCCCGACCGTATTGCGTGAACTCGACGCCCTGACTGGCGTTAGCAAACTCGGCGTGCGCGTACCGCAGATCGTCTTTTGCGGCGCCCAGCCGGATCCGCAGCACAAATGGCGCGCGCTGCTTGTCACCAAATCCCTCGACGGTTTCCAGGAACTGGAACACTGGCTGGCCGCTGCCGGTGGTCGCGATCAGTGTGGCGACGTGGTTTACGAGAAAGTCCTCAAGGACCTCGCCGAGAACCTGGCGCGCATGCACAAGGGCCGCTGGCAGCACAGCTGCATTTACATCAAGCACGTTTTCGTTCGCGTCACCGGCGAGGGCGAAGCAGCGCAGGTTGAAGTGGCGTTGATCGATCTGGAGAAGTGCCGCCAGCGTCTGACCTCTTATCGCGCCGCGCAGCATGACATGAAGCAACTGCGTCGCCATTCGTCGTTCCGCGATGCCGACTGGAAGAAACTCGTCTACTTTTATGAGACGGCGTTTGGCAGCGCTATCAAAGGTTTATAGCGATGAAACTCGAAATTGCACGAGGTTTGTTCCTGATCGGGGCCTTGGCAGTTGCTTCACTGGCGGTGGCTGCCTGGGAGCAGCCGCGCATGCAGGTCATAGGGGCGTCCGGGAACGACGCTCATTGTTCGGTTCCACGGGTGGCCAAGGCTTCCGTGGCGACCCAGCCCGATCATGATCTGCTGTTGTTCATGTTCGGACTGTCTCAAGGGATGAGGCCAGCCAGTTGAAACGATTCAAGCCCAAATAAAAGGCCTCGCAATTGCGAGGCCTTTTATTTGGAATACGGATTGTGTAGGAACTGCCGAAGGCTGCGATCTTTTGATCTTGCTTGATCGTTCCTACGCTCTGCGTGGGAACGCCTCAAAGGACGCTCCGCGTTCCAATGGGACGCGGAGCGTCCCGAGCTGCATTCCCACGCAGAGCGTGGGAACGATCAACATCGATTCAACTGAACTACCGCATTCGCGAGCAGGCTCGCTCCCACAGGGAAATGTGCTTATCTGGCATCTGGCTTAGCAAGGAAGGTATAAACACACGGCAGCACGAACAACGTAAACAACGTGCCAATCGACATCCCTGTGGCAATCACCATGCCGATATCAAAGCGGCTCACGGCGCCCGCGCCGGTTGCCAGAATCAGCGGCACCATGCCGAACACCATTGCCGCCGTCGTCATCAGTACCGGGCGCAAGCGAATTGCTGCCGCTTCCTCCACCGCGTCACGGGCGCTCAGGCCCTTGTCCTTGCGCAACTGGTTGGCGAATTCGACGATCAGGATGCCGTGCTTGCTGATCAGGCCGATCAGCGTCACCAGCCCCACCTGGGTGTAGATGTTCATGCTCGACCAGCCGAGGAACAACGGGATCAGCGCGCCGCAGATCGACAGCGGTACGGTGACCAGAATCACCAACGGATCGCGGAAGCTTTCGAACTGTGCGGCCAGCACCAGAAAGATGATCGCCAGCGCCAGAGCGAATGTGACCCACAATGCGCTGCCTTCCTGCACGTACTGGCGCGAGGCACCACCGTAATCGAAGGCAAACCCGGCCGGTGCTTCTTCGCGGGCAATCTGCAGCACGGTATCGATGGCTTCGCCCATGCTCACCAGCGGGAAACCGGAAATCTTCGCCGCGTTGAGCTGCTGGAACTGATTGAGCTGGCGCGGCCTTGCGCGGTCGCTGACCTTGATCAAGGTCGACAATGGCAGCAATTCGCCCTGGGTGTTTTTCACGTAGTAATTGTTCAGCCAGTCCGGGTTGTCGCGGTAGGCCCGTTCGACCTGGGCGATGACCTTGTAGCTGCGCCCGTCGATGGTGAAGCGGTTGATCTCCGCCTCGCCCAGCAAGGTCGCCAGCGTGCTGCCGAGGTCTAGCATCGACACGCCCATCTGCGCAGCCTTGTCGCGGTCGATATCGACCACTACTTCCGGCTTGTCGAACGCCAGATCGAGGTCGACGAAGGCGAACTTGCCTGACTCCATGGCGCGTTTCTCGATGCGCTCGGCGACTTGCAGCAGCAGTTCATAGTCATTGGCGGTGTTGACCACGAATTCGAAGGGCAGGCCTTCACCGGTGCCGGGCAGGGAGGGCAGGTTGAAACCGAAGATCTGCAGGCCGGGAATGCTCTCCAGTTTGCTCTGCACCTCGGGGAGGATTTCCATCTGCGTGCGGCTACGCTCATTCCATGGCTTGAGCAGGAAGCCGCCGATACCGGCCTGCACGCCGCTATAGCCGTTGATCTGGAACGAGGAGTAGTACTCGGGAAACTCCTTGAAGATGGTGATGAATTCGTCGGTGTAGGTGCTCAGGTAGTCGAGGTTGGTCGGCTGCGGCGCGCTGGCCATCATGAAAATGATGCCCTGGTCTTCGTCCGGGGCCAGTTCCGACTTGGTGAACTTGAGAAACACCGGAATCAGGCACAGCACGATCACCGCGAACACCAGCACCACCGGCCGCGTATTGAGCGTGCCATGCAGCATGCTTTGATAACGGCGCTTGAGGCCTTCAAAGACGCGGTCGAGACGATGGGCCAGGCCGCTGGGATTCTCTTCGTGGCGCAACAGAAACGCGCACATCATCGGCGACAGTGTCAGGGCGACGACGCCGGAGATCACCACCGCACCGGCCAGGGTCAGGGCGAACTCCTTGAACAGCGCTCCGGTCAGCCCGGTGAGGAAACCGATCGGCGCATACACCGCCGCCAGGGTGATGGTCATCGACACCACTGGCATGGCGATTTCCCGGGCGCCTTCCAGGGCTGCGTCGAACGGCGTCTTGCCTTCCTCGATGTGCCGGTGGATGTTTTCCACCACGACGATCGCGTCGTCCACCACCAGACCGATGGCCAGCACCATCGCCAGCAGCGTCAGCAGGTTCATCGAGTAACCCATCATCTGCATGAAGAACATCACGCCGATCATCGACAGCGGAATGGTCACCACCGGGATCACCACCGAACGCAACGCGCCGAGGAACAGGAACACCACGACGATGACGATCAGTACCGCTTCGAACAAGGTCTTCACCACCTCATCGATCGAGGCCTGAATGAACAGCGTGGCGTCGTAGGCGATCTCGCTTTTCAGGTTCGGCGGCAGCTGCGCTTCCAGCTCGGGCATCAGCTTGCGCACTTCCTTGATCACGTCCAGCGGGTTGGCGCCGGGGGTGGCCTTGATGCCGATGTACACCGACGGCGTGCCGCCGAACGAGCTGATCGAATCGTAGTTTTCCGCGCCCATTTCCACCCGCGCCACATCACGCAGCAGCACGCGGCTGTCGCCATCGACCTTGAGCGGAATCGCCGAAAAGGCCTCGGCGGATTTCAGTTCGGTGTTGGCGTTGATGCTGGTGACGGTGTACTCGCCTTTCACTTCGCCGGCAGCGGAGAGGAAGTTGTACTGGCGCACCGCTGCGGTCACGTCGGCGGCGCTGAGGCCGAAGCCGGCGAGTTTCACCGGGTCGAGCCACAGGCGCATGGCGAACACCTGATTGCCGAGGATCTCCGCTTCGGCCATGCCCGGCAGCGTCGCCAGTTTCGGCTGGATCACACGCGACAGGTAATCGGTGATCTGCGGGTTGCTCAGGTCTTTGCTGAAGAAGCTGATGTACATCAGCGCCGAAGCGTCGGCGGACTCCTTGCTCAGCACCGGGTCTTCGGCGTCCTGCGGCAGCTTGTTCTTCACCTCGTTGGCCTTGGCCAGCAGTTCGGTGAACAAGCGGTCGGTGTTGGCACCGATGCGCGCGTAGATCGAAATCACCGAGAAGTTCTGCCGGCTGACCGAGGTCATGTAATCGATGCCTTCGGCGCTGGCCAGACTCTGTTGCATCGGCTGGGTGATGTAGCCCTGAATGGTTTCGGCGTTGGCCCCGGGATAAGCCGTGGTCACCGTGATCAGGGCGTTTTCCATTTGCGGGTACTGGCGCAGGGGCAGCTTGCTCCAGGCCTGAAAGCCCAGCAGCACAATCAGCAGGCTGACCACGGTGGCCAGCACCGGGCGGCGGATGAACGGATCGGTAAAAGCCATGGGGATTCCTTGATCAGTCGGCGCGAGGCGGACTGTTCTGCTCGCCGAGGGTCTTGTCGTCGCTGATGGCGATAGGGGCACCGTTGTCCAGTTTGATCTGGCCAGCCGTCACCACTTGTTCGCCGCTCTGCACGCCCTTGTTGATCATCACCAGGCCATCGCGGCGTTCACCGGTCTCGACGAAACGACGTTCGGCAATCAGCAGCGGTTGGCCGTTGTCATCCTTGGCGACGCTGCCGTCCTCGGCTTTCTTTTTCCCGACCACGTAAACCGAGTTGCCGTACAGGGTGTAGGTGATCGCGCTTTCCGGCACGACGATGTGCTTCTGCGGATTTGGCAGCAGCACTTCAAGGCTGGCGAACATCCCCGGCAGCAGCTTGCCGTCGGGGTTGGCGAGGGTGGCGCGGACGAGGATGTTGCGCGTGGTGCTTTCGACGATCGGGTTGATCGCGCTGATCTTGCCGACAAAGTTCTGCCCCGGATACGCGGCGACGGTGAACTGCACGGGCTGGCCGATAGCGAGTTTCGGCACCGCTTGTTCCGGCACGTAGAAGTCAGCGTAGAGGCTGCTCAAATCTTGCAACGTGGCGATTTTGGTACCGCTGGCGAGGTAGTCGCCGACGTCGACCTGGCGGATGCCGATGGTGCCGCTGAATGGCGCGAGGATACGCTTTTTCGCCAGCGACGCGTTGAGCTGATTGACCGTGGCCTTGTTCTTTTGGAGAACGGCGGAGAGGCGGTCGTACTCGCCTTTGGAGATCGCGCGGCTGTCGACCAGTTGCGCGCCACGGCCGAAGTCCAGTTGCGCCAGGCCGAGGTCGGCGCGGGCAGTTTCCAGCAGGGCGGATTCGACGGCGCTGTCGAGTTGCAGCAGCGGTTGCCCGGCCTTGACCTTCTGCCCGGATTCGAATTTGAGTTCAGTGACGGTGCCGGCGACTTCCAGACTCAAGTCGACACCTTGCAGCGCCTTGAGCGTGCCGACGGTGGGCAGGCGCATCTGCCACGGCTGTTCGCCGGCAGTGGCCACGGCGACGCTGATCGGCGGCTTGGGCTTGGAAAAGCCCTGGATCATCGTGTAGATCGAAAAGGCTTTATAACCGCCCAGCACCAGGACGAGCAGCAAAACAACACCCAACATGATCAGCATGCGGCGACGCAGCATATTTCCATTTCCTTGGATAAATCATGAGACAGGCGGGCACATTACTCCGAGTCAGGTGGGGATTCCAACTGGCAGTGTTTACAGGTGCAGCGGGACACAATCCTGTGGTGAGGGGATTTATCCCCGTTGGGCTGCGAAGCGGCCCCCTGAATCCTTTAGTCATACCGCAATTGCAGTTTTAAGGGCGGCTGCGCCACCCAACGGGGATAAATCCCCTCGCCACAGGTTGATTGTCAGCCACGGGACTTGTTGTCAGGCCATCAAGTGCAGATGGTTGTCCCAGAGCCCCGCCGGCAATTCCAGCGGCTTGGCCAGCAGTTGTGCTTGACGGCAATCGTAGTAACGGCAACGGCCCTGACCCGAAGTCACGACAAAGCCATCCTTTACCGCACCAACGCCGGCGCAATCAGGCAAAGGCGCATCGAGGCGCAGTTCGCCGCTGTCCAGATCCCAGATAAAGAAGCGATTGCCGCGCGGCGCCGTCAATGCGACCAGACGCAGATCGCTGTGCACCGCGACGCTGGCGGTGTAGTGCCCCATCGCCTGCAACTGCTGCTCGGCCACCGGGAACGCCACGAACGCTTGTCCCGGTCGCTTGATCGCCAACAGCTCCGAGCGCTCGTGGGACGGCCCCATGAATTGCTGACCGGCGACGATGGTGCCGTCACTGGCGATGCCCAGGTGGCGGACGCTGTTCATCTGCTGGGCGAGGGTTTCCTTGCTCAGCAACGTGCCGTCGCGCTGCATCAACACCAGGCTCGGTTCCATGGCGTTAAGGTTCATGTCGACGCGGCTTTCCGCCTCGGTGCGAATCCCACCGTTGGCCACTACCAGCGTCTCGCCGTCGGGCATCCAGGACACCTGATGCGGGCCGAGACCGTGAGTGGAAATCTCGCCCGTGTGCACCAGCCGTTCGCCTTCGAACTTGTACACGCCGAGCAGGCCACGGCCGGGATCGCTCGTGTCATTCTCGGTGGCGTACAGGTATTCGCCGTCCTTGTGCACCACGGCGTGGCCGTAGAAGTGCCGGTCCGGCTGCGAGGTCACGGTCTGCAGCAGCTTGCCGTCGCGCAGGTCGATCAGGTAACTCTCGGTTCCCGGACGCCGCGCGACGAACAGCGCCAGCGGCTGCGTCGGATGATTGATGATGTCGTGACAACGCTGGCCGACGTGGGTGGCGAACACCCGCGTACCGTCGAGCCGATAGCCGACGGCGTAATGCTTGCCGTCAGTATCGTCGCGCGCCGACAGCAACAGCGGGCTCTGATCCTTGCGTTTGAACAGCGTCCAGCCGCCCAGCGTCACTGCTCCCAGCAGTGCACTACCTAAAGTCAGAACCTGACGTCGCAGCATGGCACTCGCCCTCATCAGTCACCGTCGTTGGCGTTGAAGCCCAGTTGGATGCCCAGCGCCTTGGCCAGCTCGCCTTCATGCAGGCGATGGACGACGTTGAGGCTGTCGTAGATATCGTTGAGTTGCTGGCGCCCGGCGTCGTCCTCGAGCATTTCGCCGAGCGAACGCTGGGTGCTATCGAACAGCTTCAGCGAAGCGGCATAAGCGGCATCGATCTTGTCCGCCAACGGTTTCTGCTCGGCCGGCAGCAGACCGCGCAGGCCTTTGTTGTCGACGCCTTCCCAGACGGTTTTGGCTGCGGCAAGGCTGGCTTCCAGCGCCGTCAGCGACGACTGGCTGCGCCACGCATCCGCCTGGAATGGCTGCGGCACGCCTTTGCTCTGCCGGCCCATCGGCGTGCCGAGTTTTTTCTTCAGGGTATCCAGTGCCGTCACTTGTACGCGCAGCAGATCGGCGATCGCTTCGTGGGAGTCGGCGTAGCGCTGGTTAGGGAACTTGCTCATCTGCGCGAGCATGCCGTCGGTGTTGTTCCAGCCCTGCAGGATTTCTTCGGCCAGTTGCTTCTGGCGTTCGCCGATGGCGATCAGCAGCGGGCAGTATTTGGCTTTTTGCGCGTCGTTGGCGACGTCAGGCCTGGCGTCGAAGAGGATGTATTCGTAAGCCGACAGTCCCTGCACCACGACGCTGGATTTGGCCAGTGCGGCGGCATCGATCTGCGGCTGGGCGACGACCAGTTGCTCGACCTGACGGCCGACGAGATTTTTCTTGTCCGGCCAGAACTGTACTTGCCACGAGCGATTGCCCTCGGCCAGCGGACCGATCAGCAGCGGTTGCAACTCGGCCCAGGCTTTCTGCGCGTGAAGGAAATCGGCACGGGCGGTTTCCAGGGTCTCTTTGCCCTGGCAATAGGCGAGGGCGCTGACCGCCAGTTGCCGGTCGGCTTCGACCCAACGGGTGTAGGTCGGCAGGATCACCGATTTGGCGATCGCCGCCGAAGTGACCGCTTGCGGGTCCTGCGGCGAGCAGGCGCCGAGGGCGAGCGCGGCAAGGCTGGTGAACAGTAACTTGGGACGGAACATGTCGGGCTCCCGATGCTTTTACAGTATTTAAAGTGAGTTCAGAAAAGCCAGCAACGCAGCGCGCTGCTCGGCATTGAAAGACAAAACCTGTTGCTGCGCCGCCGACGCTTCGCCGCCATGCCAGAGCACCGCTTCGAGCAGGTTGCGTGCGCGGCCGTCATGCAAAAACTGGGTGTGACCGCTGACCGCTTGCGTCAGACCGATCCCCCACAACGGCGGCGTGCGCCAGTCTCGGCCGGAGGCCCGAAATTCGGTGCGGTTGTCCGCCAGGCCTTCGCCCATGTCATGCAGCAGCAAGTCGCTGTATGGACGAATCACCTGATTGGCCAATTCCGGTTCGGCGGCATCGGCGGCCGTGGTGTATTTCGGCGTGTGGCACGACTGGCAACCGGCCTGGAAAAACAGATTCTTGCCGGCCAGCACCTGTGGATCGTTGACGCCACGGCGCGCCGGCACTGCCAGGTTGCGGCTGTAGAACAGCACCAGACGCAGAATGTTTTCGCTGACTTCCGGTTCGCCGTCGGGACCATTGCCGTTCGGCGCCTGTTTGCAAGCGGTTTGCGCTTCGGTGCAATCGTCGAACGGCCGCAGGCTAGTGGTCAGGCCCATGTCACCGGAGAACGCGTGAACATTCTGTTGATTGAGATTCGGTTGCCCGGCTTTCCAGCCGAACCGGCCGATGACGGTCTTCTGCAACTGGTCATCCCAGACCTGGTTGGGCCGGCCGTTGATGCCATTGTTCTCTTTCGCCTGGGCGGCGGCGTTGGCGAGGATCGCCTCCTCGGGGATCGCTTCGAGCAGGCCCAGACCAATCATCGGCGGCGCCACCCGCGCGGAAAAACGCGTGTCCGGGTGCATCGGGCCGTAACCGAGTTGAGTGATCTGCAAGGTCGGTTTGCGCAGCTCGACTTCAGTGCCGTCCTTGAAGCGTACGGGCACCGGCGTGTAGTCCACCCGCACCTTGCCTTCCGGGGCAACGCCGGGCACGGCCATGTCCTGGAACTGCCCGCCATACACCGGCTCCGGCACCACGCCGAGCTGTTGGATGACTTTGGCGTATTGCGGCGCGTCGGGAATCGACAGGCGCACCAGCATCGACACTGCATTGCTTGCATCAGGTGCCGGCGGATGACCGCGACCGTCCTTGATGTGGCAATTCTGGCAGGCGTTGGTATTGAACAACGGGCCGAGACCGTCGCGCGCCGTGGTGGTCGACGGCGCGATCACCCACGGGCTGCGAAAGAAACTGTTGCCGACACTGAAGTCCACCCGCCGCGAGGGCGGCAAGTTGGCCGATGGCAGGGAAAAGGCGTTCTGATCGCTCTTGCGCACAGTCGCCGCACCGCCCGAACGCGCTTCCCCCGGCTCGGCCTTGGTGAAACGCGGGGCGTCATCGCAGGCACTCAGGCCCAGGGCCAGCAACAGTGCGGACAAGCGAAGAGGCAGCGAGGGCATCAGACATCCTGCGGACGGGCAAAAATGAAGGCGCAAAGTCTAACAGGGCGGGGGAGTTTGAATAAGAGGAATTATCGTTTGCTTGATACAGCGCAAATCTGCAGAGCGATGCAAACCCCCTGTAGGAGCTGCCGAAGGCTGCGATCTTTTGATTTTGATCTTCAACAATCAAGATCAACAGATCGCAGCCTTCGGCAGCTCCTACAGGGGACTGTGAACATGGGGTATGAAAAAGGCGACCCGAAGGTCGCCTCTTTTTGACGCGGACGCTGCGATCAGAATTCGTGATCGGCGCTGTCCGGGTTCAGGTCGCTGATGCCCAGTTTGCCCGCAGCGGCTTCGATCGAGCCGGTCTGCTTGACCAGCGCGGCGATGGCGTCGCGAACGACCTGGTTGCCAGCGGTGTTGCCGGCAGCGATCAACTGGTCGTAGTGCTCACCCTTGTTGGCGTGATCGACCATGACCTGGATCTTCGCTTCGGTCGCGGCCAGATCGGCTTTCAGCGCGGTGTCGGCAGCCGGATCGGCCTTGGCCACCAGCGACGACAGGCTGGCGCCGGTCATCTTGGTGCCGTCAACACGGGTGTACTCGCCCAGGTAAACGTTACGCACGCCTTTGGCGTCGTAGAAGTGCGAGTAGTGGGTGTTGTCGCTGAAGCAATCCTGCTCGTCTTCAGGGGAGTTGGCTTCCAGGGAAACCTTCATGCGCTCGCCCGCCAGTTCACCCAGGGACAGGCTGCCCATGCCGAAGAGCATTTTGCGCAGGCCGGTTTCGCCTGGCTCGGCTTCCAGGGTGGCGCGGTAGTTGTCGGCCACGTTCGGCTTCCAGTTGGCGACCATTTCTTCCAGATCGCTGACCAGCAGTTGGGTCACGGCTTTCAGGTAGGCGCGACGACGCTCGTTGTGACCACCGGTGGCGCCGGCGCCTTCCAGGTAGTCCGAGGCCGGACGGTTGCCAGCGCCAGGGCCGGTGCCGTTCAGATCCTGGCCCCAGAGCAGGAATTCGATCGCGTGGTAGCCGGTGGCGACGTTGGCTTCCGAGCCGCCCAGCTCGTTGAGGCTGGCGAGTTTTTCCGGGGTGATTTCTTTCACGTCGACTTTGTCTTCGCCGACCTGCACTTCGGTGTTGGCAATGATATTGGCGCTGGCGCCCGGGTTACCCAGTGCGTGCTCGTAGGATTTGTCGACGTAGTCGATCAGGCCTTCGTCCAGCGGCCAGGCGTTAACCTGACCTTCCCAATCGTCAATGATGGTGTTGCCGAAGCGGAACACTTCGCTCTGCAGGTACGGCACGCGCGCGGCGACCCAGGCAGCCTTGGCTGCTTTGAGGGTGTCGGCATTCGGCTTGGCGAGGAACGCGTCGACCGCAGTTTGCAGGGTTTTCGCAGTGGATTCGGCATCGCTGTAAACGGCGAAGACCATGTCGGCATAGTGCGCGACCACGGCCTTGGCGGCAGCATCGTCAACTTTACCGGCAGCAGGAGTCGGTGCAGCGGCAGGGGCTGGAGCAGCGCTGCTGGAAGCCGGAGTCATTTCGGAGGCTTTTTCTTTGTCCTTGCCTTCGCCGCAACCGGCGAGGGAAATAGCGATGGCCAGCAGACTGGCGGTAGCCAGAGGCATACGAATCATGGCGAACATCCTGCTTCGGTAGTTGAATGGACTGGCGCCGGGGGCGCGCAAAACTGCGACATAATGCAAATCTTTCGCATTATGTGTAAAGGCGTGCTTGGAAATATTTCTTATTTGCGCATGAAAATCAAAAGATCGCAGCCTCGTTGCACTCGTCAGCTCCTACAGGGGGAACGCATTTCAAATGTAGATACTCTGTTCACGGTCAAGCTTTTTGGGTGTGTTTATCGCTAAAAAGCTTGGCTGTACTGAAGTCTTCGCCTGCCCGCATGCAGGCCCATAGTCCGGTCAGGTATTTGCGCATGACTGCGACAATAGCCTGCATCTTCCTCTTTCCTCGAGCCACCAAGGCTTCGTAAAACGCTTTCACATTTGGGTCGCAACGTATG
>NZ_FYDP01000002.1:0-1237850 GCF_900187595.1 Pseudomonas sp. Irchel 3F6
CATCCCGAACTCAGCAGTGAAACGATGCATCGCCGATGGTAGTGTGGGGTTTCCCCATGTGAGAGTAGGTCATCGTCAAGATTAAATTCCGAAACCCCAATTGCGAAAGCAGTTGGGGTTTTGTTTTGCCTGCGAGAAAGTTCTTACAGGCTTCGCAGACCTCGTCCGGCTGTCACAGCCGGCCGACAATGCTAAGGTTCTGCCTCGGCTTTAGCGATTTTCCAAGGAATCCATATGTCGGACGCCCAGTCCCTCAACGCTGCATTCATGGTGGTTCAGAGCAACAGTCTCGATGAGCTGCGCAGTCTTGTGGTCAGCATCATGCGGCGCTACCCACTGGCACCCTTGGAAAACGAAATCGCTTTGGTGCAAAGCAACGGCATCGCCCAATGGCTCAAACTCGCATTGGCCGAAGATCCTGAAGACGATGACCTTGGCGGTTGCGGGATCGCTGCGGCGATTGACGTTCAACTACCCGGCAGTTTCATGTGGCAGCTGTATCGCATGGTATTGGGACGAGAAGAAATTCCGGCGAAATCCCTGCTCGATAAAGCTCCGCTGACCTGGCGTCTGATGCGCCTCTTGCCACAGGTAATCGATCGCCCCCATTTCGAGCCGCTGCAACGCTTCCTCACTCACGACAGCGATCTGCGCAAGCGCTATCAGTTGTCAGAGCGTCTAGCCGATCTGTTCGACCAATATCAGGTCTACCGGGCTGACTGGCTGGAAGATTGGGCTGAGGGGCGTCATCAACTGCGCAATGTGCGAGGTGAAATCAAGCCTCTGCCAGCGACCAGTTGCTGGCAGGCAGAGTTGTGGCGAGCGCTGCTGGATGACGTCGGCGAACAAGGCATGGCGCAGAGTCGTGCCGGCGTGCATCAACGTTTCATGGAGCGCATCAACATACTCGACAAGGCCCCGGCTGCGCTGCCGCCGCGCGTGATCGTCTTTGGCATTTCTTCATTGCCCGCACAAGTTCTTGAAGCGCTCGCCGGTCTGGCGCGCTTCAGTCAGGTTCTGCTTTGCGTACACAACCCCTGTCGCCATCACTGGGCCGATATCGTCGCCGACAAGGACCTGCTGCGACATCAATACAAGCGGCAACAACGCAAAAGCGGGATGCCAGTGGTCCTTGATGCCGAGACCCTGCATCAGCATGCACATCCTTTGCTGGCCGCTTGGGGCAAACAAGGTCGCGACTATATCAACCTGCTCGACAGCTACGACGATCCCAACAGCTACCGCGCAGCCTTTCGTGACGGCCGCATCGACCTGTTCAGCGAAGCCCAGCCGCACAACATGCTTAACCAGCTTCAGGATGACATTCTGGAGTTACGTCCCCTCAACGAGACACGCGAACTCTGGCCTGCGGTTGATGCAACCCAAGACCATTCAATACGTTTCCACATCGCCCACAGTGCCCAGCGCGAAGTCGAAATCCTGCACGATCAACTGCTGGCGCGTTTCAGCGCCGACCCGGCTCTACGCCCACGGGACGTGATCGTGATGGTCCCGGATATCGACAGCTATGCCCCGCATATCCGCGCGGTTTTCGGTCAGCTCGATCGATTTGACCCGCGCTTCATTCCGTTCACTTTGGCGGACCAGGGCCAGCGAGGACGTGATCCATTACTGATCGCCGTCGAGCACCTGCTCAAGCTGCCGGACAGCCGTTTCCCGGTCAGCGAGATTCTCGACCTGCTCGATGTTCCAGCTCTGCGTGCTCGCTTTGGCGTAGAGGAACGTGACCTGCCAACCCTGCACCGCTGGATCGAGGGTGCCGGCGTGCGTTGGGGCATGAGCGCGGAGCAACGGGCCGGTCTCGGATTGCCTGAGGAACTGGAGCAGAACAGCTGGCATTTCGGTCTACGCCGAATGCTGCTGGGCTACGCCGTCGGCAGTGCCGATGCATGTGCAGGTATCGAGCCTTACGACGAAATTGGTGGACTTGACGCTGCCCTGATCGGGCCATTGGTGGCGCTGCTGGATGCCTTGGAAATCGCTCATCAGCAACTCACGCAACCGGCTCAACCGAAAGAGTGGGGGCTGCGCTTGCAGGCGCTGATGCAAGTGTTCTTTCAGGCGAGCAACGAGCACGACGACTACCTGCTGACCCAGCTGGAAGAGCTTCGCGAGACCTGGCTGGAAACCTGCGAGGCGGTCGGCCTGACTGACGAACTGCCGCTGACTGTCGTGCGCGAAGCCTGGCTCGCCGGGCTCGATCAGGGCCGTTTGTCACAACGATTCCTCGCAGGTGCGGTGAATTTCTGCACCTTGATGCCGATGCGTGCCATTCCTTTCAAACTGGTATGTCTGCTGGGCATGAACGACGGCGATTATCCGCGCGCCCAGCCACCGCTGGACTTCGATCTGATGGGCAGCGATTACCGGCCTGGCGACCGCTCACGACGTGAGGACGACCGCTATCTGTTACTTGAAGCGCTGTTGTCCGCGCGCTCTCAGCTCTACATCAGTTGGGTTGGCCGCAGCATCCGTGACAACAGCGAACGACCCGCCTCGGTGCTCATCGGCCAGTTGCGCGATCACCTCGCCAGCGGCTGGCGTTCAATCGACCCTACCCAGGATCTATTGGAAGCGCTGACCGAAGAACACCCCCTGCAACCTTTCAGTGCCCGCTATTTCCACGAAGGCGAGCAACTGTTCAGCTACGCCAGCGAGTGGCAGGTGTTACATCAAGAGAAAGCGCAGCAAAGCGAAGCGCCGTTACTCGCGCCATATGTTCAAGAGGAACCGTTGACGCTGGCATTGCTGCAGGATTTTCTGCGTAATCCGGTTCGGCATTTTTTCACCCAGCGTCTCAAGGTCTATTTCGAGGCGGCGCAAGCGCCGTTGGCAGATGAAGAACCTTTCGTGCTGGACGCCCTACAGCGCTACACGCTAAGCGACAGTTTGCTGGAAGCCGCACTCAGCCAGCCGGACAATATCGATCAGGCGCTGCAAGCCCGGGCGCTGCGCCTGCAAAACAGTGGTCTGCTGCCTATGGCCGGTTTTGGCGAATGCCTACAGCGTGAACTGATCGAACCGCTGCCGGATCTTCTGCAGCGTTATCAACAGTTGCTGACGTTATGGCCGTCGCCATTGAGTAGTGCAATCCCGGTCAGTCTCGACTTGCAGGGTTTGCGGCTGGAGGGCTGGCTCGCAAACCTGCATCAACGCGCCGATGGCGGCCTGCTGTCGGTCACGACCATTCCCAATAGCATCGGCTCGATCAAAACTCGCAAGTGGCATCGGCTGACCAAATCGTGGGTTACCCATCTGGTCGCCTGCGCCAGCGAGCATGCGCTGACCACGGCATTGGTCGCCAGTGACGACACGTTGTTGCTTGAGCCAATGGAGCGAGACCGAGCGTTGCGTTTGCTCGGTGACCTGCTTCTTGCGTGGCAATCAGGCATGCGCCAGCCCTTGCCGATTGCGATAAAAACCGCGTTCGCCTGGTTGTCTCAAACTGACCCGGTCAAAGCCGAAGCCGCTGCGCGAAAAGCCTATGACGGTGACGGCCAGACCAGCAACGGCGAGCGGCGCGAAAGCCCGGCACTGCTCCGGCAATATCCCGACTTCGATGCATTGTTGGCAGACGAAACCTTCACCGGCTGGTGCGACGCGTTGTACCGCCCATTATTCGAAGCGCCGTGGCGTTCCTTGTCCAGCGAAGGTGCGCGCGCATGAGTACCAAAACACCGTTGGCTCTGGCCTTCCCGCTGCGCGGCAGTCAGTTGATCGAAGCAAGCGCCGGCACCGGTAAAACCTTTACGATTTCGGCACTTTATCTGCGGCTGATTCTCGGCCATGGCGGCGAGACAAGCGGTTTTGCACGAGAATTACTGCCGCCGCAAATCCTCGTAGTGACGTTTACCGACGCTGCTACCAAAGAGCTGCGTGAACGGATTCGGACACGCTTGGCTGAGGCCGCGCGGTTCTTCCGCGATGAAATTACTGCGCCCGACGGATTGATTGCCGAGCTGCGCGAACAGTTCGATCCGCAGCAATGGCCGGGCTGCGCCAACCGCCTCGATATCGCCGCGCAGTGGATGGACGAAGCCGCCGTCTCGACCATTCACAGCTGGTGTCAGCGCATGCTGCGCGAGCACGCGTTCGACAGCGGCAGCCTGTTCACGCAATCCCTGGAAACCGATCACAGCGATCTGCTTGGCGAAGTGTTGCGCGATTACTGGCGACTGTTCTGCTACCCGATGCAGGGCGATGCGCTGAACTGGGTGCGCAGCAATTGGGGTGGCCCTGCCGCGTTGTTGCCTCGGGTACGTGGCTTGTTTGCCAGCGAGCGTGACACCGATGAAGGCAAGGCGCCTGCGGAGCTGATCGAGGAGTGTTTGCTGGAGCGGCGAGCGGCGTTGGTCGAACTGAAAATGCCTTGGCATGACTGGGCAGACGAGCTGCTCGCGCTCTGCCATGAAGGCGTCGCCAGCAAAACCGTCGATGGCCGCAAAATGCAGGCGCGTTATTTCGAGCCCTGGTTCGAGAAACTCAAGACCTGGGCCGAAGACGAGTCGCTTGAGCAACTGGACATAGGCACCGGCTTCACCCGATTGACACCCGATGGCATGGCCGAGGCCTGGAAAGGCCAGGCTCCCAGTCATCCGGGGCTGGACGCCATGTCCGGACTCAAGTCGAGCCTGGATGCCTTGCCGACGCCCGATGCTGCTGTTCTGCAACACGCTGCCAAGTGGGTCGGCGCGCGTTTTGAAGAAGAGAAGCGCCGTCGCGCAGAAATGGGGTTCGACGACATGTTGCTGCGTCTGGATGCCGCGCTGCAATCGGAGGGCGGCGAGCGTCTGGCAACGCTGATCCGCGAGCAGTTCCCGGTCGCGCTGATCGACGAATTCCAGGACACCGACCCGGTTCAGTACCGCATCTTCGAGAGCATTTACCGCATCGAAGACAATCACCCTGACACCGGCCTGTTCCTGATCGGCGACCCCAAGCAGGCGATCTATGCCTTCCGTGGTGCCGACATCTACACCTATCTGCGCGCACGTCAGGCCACTACCGGCCGTTTGCATACACTAGGCACCAACTTCCGCTCCAGCCACGGCATGGTGACAGCGGTCAATCAAGTATTCGAACGCGCCGAGTCCCGAGAGCAGGGACGCGGCGCGTTTTTGTTTCGCGAAAGAAATGGCGAGAACCCGGTACCGTTCCTCCCGGTCGAGTCTCAGGGACGCAAGGAAACGCTGCGGATTGCCGGGCAAGACGTCGCGGCACTCAATGTCTGGCTACTGCCCAGCGATCAGCCGTTGTCCGGCGCGGTTTATCGCCAGCAAATGGCCGCCGCCTGCGCCAGTCAAATCACCGCACTGCTCAATGGCGGGCAAACCGGCAGCGCTGGTTTCTTTCAAGCAGACGACCTCAAAGGTTTACGCCCTTCGGACATCGCGATCCTCGTCCGCGACGGTAAGGAAGCCCAGGCCGTACGCGCCGAACTCGCCGCCAGAGGGGTGCGCAGTGTTTATCTCTCGGACAAGGATTCGGTGTTCGCCGCGCAAGAGGCGCACGACCTTCTGGCGTGGCTGAAGGCTTGCGCCGAGCCCGATGTCGAACGTTCGCTCAAGGCTGCGCTGGCTTGCACCACATTGAACCTGCCGCTGATCGAACTGGAGCGCCTGAACCAGGATGAAATGGTCTGGGAAGCCCGGGTCATGCAGTTCCGCGGCTATCGAGAGCTCTGGCGCAAACAGGGCGTGTTGCCGATGTTGCGCCGCCTGCTTCACGACTTCCACCTGCCGCAAACCCTGATGCAGCGCAGTGACGGCGAACGCGTGCTGACCAACCTTTTGCACCTGTCGGAGCTGATGCAGCAAGCCGCTGCTGAACTGGACGGCGAGCAAGCGCTGATCCGCCATCTGGCCGAGCTGCTGGCACTGTCCGGTCAGGCCGGTGAAGAGCAGATTCTGCGTCTGGAAAGCGACGAGCAACTGGTTAAAGTGGTGACCATCCACAAATCCAAGGGTCTGGAATATCCGCTGGTGTTCCTGCCATTCATTTGCTCGGCGAAACCGGTGGATGGCAGCCGTTTGCCGCTGCATTACCACGACGTTGCGGGCAAGGCGCAGATCAGCCTCAAGCCGACCCCCGAGTTGATCGCGCTGGCTGACGATGAGCGTCTGGCCGAAGATCTGCGTCTTCTGTATGTCGCGTTAACCCGCGCGCAGCATGCCTGTTGGCTGGGCGTCACTGATCTCAAGCGCGGCAATAACAACAGCTCGGTGCTGCACCTGTCGGCGTTGGGTTATTTGCTCGGTGGCGGTGCCGCTTTGGGCGAGTCCAGCGAATTGAACCGCTGGCTGCGGGATCTGCAGCAGGACTGCCCGGCCATCGGCATCGGCGAAATGCTTCAGCCCACTGAGGAGCATTACCAGCCGCCGCGCAATGAAGCAGTGCTACGAGCGACGCTACGGCCCAAGCGCAAAGCCAGTGAAAACTGGTGGATCGCGTCGTACAGCGCCCTGCGCATCAGCGACATAATGAGCATCGGCAGCGATGAAGCACCGGACAGTCCGCAGGCGCAAAAGCTCTTCGACGATGAGCGCCTCGACCCCGACGCACCCCGCGAAATCATCAGCGGTGGCGCCGATATCCACCGTTTTCCTCGCGGACCGAATCCCGGCACATTTTTGCATGGCTTGCTCGAATGGGCGGGCGCTGAAGGTTTTTCGGTTACCCGCGAAGCGCTGGAAGATGCAATTGCCCGGCGTTGCAACCTGCGCGGCTGGCAAGGCTGGATCACCACGCTGACTGACTGGCTGCAGCATTTGCTCAAGTCACCGTTGCCGATCGCTGGCGGGCAACCGCCGGTGGTTCTTGAGCAGTTGAAGCAATACCGCGTCGAGATGGAGTTCTGGTTTGCCAGCCACAAAGTCGACGTGCTCAAGCTCGACGAACAGGTGCGCCAGCACACCCACAATGGCGTCGCTCGTGTTGCGGCAGAACCGGTTCAGCTCAACGGCATGTTCAAGGGCTTTATCGACCTGACCTTCGAGCACGCTGGCCGTTACTACGTCGCCGATTACAAATCCAATTGGCTCGGCGTGGATGATCAGGCCTACACGGTGCAGGCGATGGAGCAGTCGATCCTCGACAACCGTTATGACCTGCAATACGTGCTGTATCTGCTGGCACTGCATCGCCAGTTGAAGGCGCGGCTGGCGGATTACGATTACGACCGTCACATCGGCGGGGCGCTGTATCTGTTTCTACGCGGTACGCGTGCGGATAGTCGCGGCGCGTACTTCGTGCGTCCGCCACGGGAATTGATCGAACGCCTCGACCGGATGTTCCAGGGCAAACCCGAACCCAAGTCCGAACCCGCCTGGGAACAGGGAGTCCTGCTATGAGCCGCACATTCGCCGATCTGCTGCCGACGCCGCTGGAAGCGGACAGCCTGTCGAAACTCTCGCCGCTGACCCGCGCCGATGATTTGCTGTTGTTGCTGAGCCGTTGGGTCGAGCGCGGCTGGCTGCGCGCGCTGGACCGCGCCTTTGTCGCTTTCCTGCATGAACTCGAGCCCGAGACCGATCCGCTGGTGTTGCTCGCGGCGGCGTTGACCAGTCACCAACTCGGCCATGGTCATGTGTGTCTGGACCTGTTTGAAACCCTCAAGGCGCCGGATTTTGCACTGTCATTGCCGCCCGAAGGCGATGTGCAGGCCGGTGTGTTGTTGCTGCCCTCGCAATTGCTCGAAACGCTCGATGGAGCTCATTGGTGCAAAGTGCTGGCAAGCAGTCCATTGGTGGCCCTGGCCGCTGACCCGAGTGAAACAGCGCAGACACGTCCGCTGGTGCTGTCCTCGAAACGCCTGTACCTGCGCCGCTACTGGACCTACGAACGCCGCATCGATGCAGCGTTGCGGCAACGCTTGATGCAGCAGGAGCCGACGCCGGATGATCTGCCGCAGCGTCTGAACGAATTGTTCGGCGGCGCGGAATCCGCAGCTGTCATCGATTGGCAAAAACTCGCCTGCGCCATCGCTACGCGCAGCGCCTTCAGCATCATCACTGGCGGCCCGGGCACCGGGAAAACCACCACGGTGGTGCGCTTGCTCGCATTGCTGCAGGCACCGGCCGTCGAGGCTGGCCATCCGCTGCGCATTCGTCTGGCGGCACCGACCGGCAAGGCCGCTGCGCGTTTGACCGAGTCGATCAGTCAGCAAGTGCAATCACTGCAAGTCGCCGAAGCGGTGCGCGCGGCGATCCCCAGCGATGTGACCACCGTGCACCGTCTGCTCGGCAGTCGACCGGGCACCCGGCATTTCCGTCACCATGCCGGCAACCGCCTGCCGCTGGATGTGCTGGTGGTCGACGAAGCTTCGATGATCGACCTGGAAATGATGGCCAACTTGCTCGACGCCATGCCGGCCCATGCGCGGCTGGTACTGTTGGGCGACAAGGATCAGTTGGCCTCGGTCGAGGCCGGTGCGGTGTTGGGCGATCTGTGCCGTGACGCCGAGGGCGGTTGGTACAGCCCGCAAACGCGACAATGGCTGGAGTCTGTCAGTGGCGAGTCGTTGCAGGGCAGCGGTTTGCATGAAGATCGCGACGGCACCCACCCGCTGGCGCAGCAAGTGGTGATGCTGCGTCACTCGCGCCGCTTCGGCGAGGGCAGCGGTATCGGTCAGCTCGCGCGCCGGGTCAATCAGCAATTGGCCGACGAGGCGCGACAGTTGCTCGCGGCCGGCGGCTACGACGACGTGTATTCGCTACCGCTCAAAGGCGAACATGATCACAAGCTCGAACGCCTGTTGCTCGAAGGTCACGGCAACGGCCCGCAAGGTTACCGCCATTACCTGAGCGTATTGCGCGATCAGCGTCCACCGTCAACGCGGCCACTTGAGCATGCGGACTGGATCGATTGGGCGCGCGAAGTCTTGCAGGCGTTCGACACGTTCCAGTTGCTGTGCGCCGTGCGCAAAGGGCCATGGGGCGTTGAAGGTCTGAACCAGCGCATCACCGCTGCATTGCTCAAGGCGCGTCTGATCGAGAGCGATCAGCAGTGGTATGAAGGTCGGCCGGTGCTGATGACACGCAACGACTATGGTCTGGGCCTGATGAACGGTGACATCGGTATCGCCCTGAAACTGCCCGAGCGTGAAGGCGCAGAAATCGGCAAAACGGTTCTGCGCGTGGCCTTCCCGCGTAACGATGGTCAGGGCGGCGTGCGCTTCGTGTTGCCGAGTCGACTCAATGATGTCGAAACCGTGTACGCCATGACGGTGCACAAGTCCCAGGGTTCGGAGTTCGCCCACACGGCGCTGATCCTGCCGGATGCGTTGAACCCCGTGCTGACCAAAGAACTGATCTACACCGGAATCACTCGCGCCCGGCACTGGTTCACCTTGATCGAGCCGCGTGCCGGCGTGTTTGAAGAGGCGGTGCTGCGCAAGGTCAAGCGTCTGAGCGGGCTGATGCTGGAACTGGAAGAGGGCACCGAGCCTCCGGTATGAAGCGCTGAATGACCGACAACGAGTACTGACCAACCGGTCAGAGGCAGGCGCCTCGCTGGTGTCCTGGCGCTGTGCTATCGTTGCGGCATCATTTCGTTACGCTCCAAGAGAATCCCTCCATGAAGGTGGCCGTCTGGGCGACACAGCGTGTGGTGGCCTGCCAGCACGCATTGCTGATCGTTTTGCTCTGGTTGTTCACGGGCAGCGCCATCGCCCAAGCGCAAACCGGGCCGGCCGAGCAACGGGCCAAAGCGGTCACACAAGTGGTTCTTGGCATCCTCAGTTATGCACGCTGGCCGGTGGAACCAGCGCAATTGCGTCTGTGCATCGTCGGCCCCACCGAATACACCGATGACCTGGTCAAAGGCACCACCCAAGCCACGGGGCGACCGGTGGCTGTGCGGCGCCTGCTGGCAGACAACCCGGCCATCGTCAGCGAATGCGATGCGGTGTACATCGGCAAGCTGACCGCCGACGAACGCAGTCGCCTGTTCGCATCGTTGATCGGGCATCCAGTGCTGAGCATCAGTGAAGCCGACGATCAATGCACCGTCGGCAGTCTGTTCTGCCTGCGCGTCGGCGATGAACAAGTGTCGTTCGAGGTCAATCTCGACTCCGTGGCTCGCAGTGGTGTGCGCATTCACCCCAGCGTGTTGCAGTTGTCCCGTCGCAAAGCGGCGGCGCCATGAAGCTGTTCAGTTGGAAGGCTCGCCCGACCCTGGGCTCGGTCATTGGCCGTGGGCATTTGATTGTCGCGCTGGTGGCGGTAGCGATGGCCAGTGTTTCGCTGACCTTGCTGGGCGTGCTCGCGCTGCGGGTGTATGCCGATCACAACCTGCATTTGATCGCCCGTTCGATCAGCTACACCGTCGAAGCGGCCGTCGTGTTCAATGACAAAGCGGCGGCAACCGAGGCGCTGGCGATCATCGCCGCCACCGAGGAAGTAGCGGATGCCCGAGTGCTCGACGCGCAAGGCCAATTGATTGCGCAATGGCAGCGCGTCGAGACCGGCTTGTTCTCCGAGCTGGAAATGCAGATCACCCGCGCTCTTCTGGAAAAACCGGTCAGCCTGCCGATCGAGCATCAGGACCGCGAAATCGGTCGCGTCCTGCTCATCGGTCACGGCGGCAGCCTGATGCGCTTCCTGCTCAGCGGCCTGGCCGGGATTGTGCTCTGCACCGCGATCAGCGCCTGGGTCGCGCTCTATCTGGCGCGGCGGCAGCTGCGCGCAATCATTGGCCCATTGCACAGCCTCGCCTCCGTCGCCCACGCCGCGCGCAGTGAGCGAGCGCTGGATCGGCGCGTGCCGCCGGCGCAAATCGCTGAACTGGATAATCTGGGCAATGACTTCAATGCCTTGCTCGGCGAACTCGAGTCGTGGCAAACCCATCTGCAAAACGAAAACGAAACTCTCGCTCACCAAGCGACCCACGACAGCCTCACCGGTTTGCCCAACCGCGCGTTTTTCGAAGGCCGCTTGATGCGCGCCTTGCGCAACGGCAAAAAACACGATGAGCGGGTCGCCGTGCTGTTTCTCGACAGCGACCGCTTCAAAGGCATCAACGATAACTTCGGCCACGCCTCGGGCGACGCAGTGCTGGTGGCCATCGCCAATCGCGTGCGAGCGCAATTGCGCGAGGATGATCTGGTCGCGCGGCTGGGTGGCGACGAGTTCGCCGTGCTGCTTGCGCCACTGCACACGGTCGAAGACGCTGAGCACATCGCTGACAAGATTCTCGCCAGCATGGACATGCCGATCACCCTGCCCGGCGACAGCAGTGTGATGACCTCGCTGAGTATCGGCATCGCCGTCTACCCCGATCATGGCGCTACGCCTGGGACTTTACTCAACGCAGCCGACGCGGCGATGTACCAGGCCAAGCGCCTGTCGCGTGGCGCGCAATTCACCGCCGGGTCGGAGCGCCCGGTCGATTCCGTTCATACCAGGAGCTGATGTCCGTGTTCACTCTTCCCGTTCGACTTTTTTCCGCATTGCTGATGATTACCGCGCTGACCCTGAGCGGTTGCCAGACCGCCCCGCAGAAAGGCCTGACACCGGCGCAGGTCGCCGTGCTCAAACAGCAGGGTTTCGAGTTGACCGACGACGGCTGGGAATTCGGCCTGTCGGGCAAAGTGCTTTTTGGCAGCGACGTTGAAAGCCTGAACGCAGCCAGCACGGAAATCGTCGAACGCATCGGCAAGGCGTTGCTCGGCGTGGGAATCGAGCGGGTGCGCGTCGATGGCCACACCGATGCGTCGGGCAAGGAAACCTACAATCAGCAACTGTCGCTGCGCCGGGCCAAGAGCGTCGGCAACGTCCTCGGCACGGTCGGCATGAAGCAGGAAAACATCCAGCTGCAAGGCCTGGGCAGCAGCGAACCGGTGGCTTCCAACGACACCGCAGCGGGGCGCACGGAAAATCGCCGGGTGTCGATTGTGGTCAGCGCCGACTAATCGGCAAAGCGCATCTCCCGCGTTTCACCCATCAACAACGCCTGATTGCGTTCAGTCACCTCACGGATGTAATCCCACAACAACGTAATCCGCTTCAGCTTCCTCAGATCCTCCCGGCAGTACATCCAGAACTGCCGGGTGATGTTGATTTCTTCCGGCAGCACCGGCAGCAATCGCGGGTCTTGTGCGGCGAGAAAGCACGGCAGGATCGCCAGCGAGCGCCCCTGCTGTGCGGCGACGTATTGCGCGATCACGCTGGTGCTGCGCAAGTTTGCGCTGGCGCCGGGCAGCACGTTGGCCAGGTAGAGCAGCTCCGAGCTGAACGCCAGATCATCCACATAACTGATGAATTGATGCTTGCTCAAATCGGCCGGGCGGCGGATCGGTGGGTGTTTGTCCAGATAGTCCTGGGTTGCGTACAGCTGCAAACGGTAGTCGCAGAGTTTGCAGCAGACGTACGGCCCGTGCTCCGGCCGCTCGAGGGCAATGACGATGTCGGCCTCGCGCTTGGACAGGCTGATGAAGTGCGGCAGCGGCAGGATGTCCACCGAGATCGCCGGGTAGGCGTCGACGAAATGGCTCAGTTGCGGGGTGATGAAAAAACTGCCGAAGCCTTCGGTGCAGCCCATGCGCACGTGCCCGGAGAGGGCCACGCCCGAGCCCGAAACCTGCTCGCAAGCCATGTGCAATGTGCTTTCGATCGACTCGGCATAACCGAGCAAGCGCTGGCCTTCAGTGGTCAGGACGAAGCCGCTGGTGCGGGATTTCTCGAACAGTAATGTGCCGAGCGCAGCTTCCAGCGAACTGATCCGTCGCGACACCGTGGTGTAGTCCACGGCCAGGCGTTTGGCGGCGGTGCTGGCCTTGCGGGTGCGGGCGACTTCAAGGAAAAACTTCAGGTCGTCCCAGTTCAGCGAGCCTAGCGAGGTGATGTTTTTTTGCATGATGGTCGGGCTTATATGTGCGTTCTTATTAGAAGTTTGCACATCTATACTCCAAAAACAGTCCGACAACCAATTCGCGACACACGCCTCATCTCAAGGCGAACCTTTCGCCTTGGCTCCTACGATAAAAACAAGTTCTGGAGACCAGCATGAACGCATCGCTTACGCCCAACGACACCACGCTGCAAAAGGTCAAACTGCTGATCGACGGCGAGTGGGTCGAGTCGCAGACCACCGAGTGGCACGACATCGTCAACCCGGCCACCCAGCAAGTGCTGGCCAAGGTTCCGTTCGCCACCGCCGCTGAGGTCGATGCCGCTGTCAGCGCCGCCCAGCGCGCGTTCCAGACCTGGAAATTGACCCCGATCGGCGCGCGGATGCGCATCATGCTCAAGTTGCAAGCGCTGATCCGCGAGCACTCCAAGCGCATCGCCGTCGTCCTGAGCGCCGAACAGGGCAAGACCATTGCTGACGCCGAGGGCGATATTTTCCGTGGCCTGGAAGTGGTCGAGCACGCGTGCTCGATCGGCACCCTGCAAATGGGCGAGTTCGCCGAGAACGTGGCTGGCGGCGTCGACACTTACACCCTGCGCCAGCCGATCGGCGTCTGCGCCGGCATCACGCCGTTCAACTTCCCGGCGATGATTCCGCTGTGGATGTTCCCGATGGCGATCGCCTGCGGCAACACCTTCGTGCTCAAGCCTTCGGAACAGGACCCGCTGTCGACCATGCTGCTGGTGGAACTGGCCATTGAGGCTGGCGTTCCGGCGGGCGTGCTCACCGTCGTGCACGGCGGCAAGGATGTGGTCGATGGTCTGTGCACGCACAAGGACATCAAAGCCGTGTCGTTCGTCGGTTCGACCGCTGTCGGCACCCACGTTTATGACCTGGCCGGCAAACACGGCAAGCGCGTGCAGTCGATGATGGGCGCAAAAAACCACGCCGTGGTGCTGCCGGACGCCAATCGCGAGCAAGCGCTGAATGCTTTGGTCGGTGCCGGTTTCGGTGCCGCCGGGCAACGCTGCATGGCCACGTCGGTGGTGGTGCTGGTCGGTGCCGCAAAACAGTGGCTGCCAGACCTGAAAGCGCTGGCGCAGAAACTCAAGGTCAACGCCGGCAGCGAGCCGGGTACCGATGTCGGCCCGGTGATTTCGAAAAAAGCCAAGGCGCGGATCCTCGAACTGATCGAAAGCGGCATCAAGGAAGGCGCCAAGCTTGAACTCGATGGTCGTGACATCAGCGTGCCGGGTTATGAACAAGGCAATTTTGTCGGCCCGACCCTGTTCTCCGGTGTGACCACCGACATGCAGATTTACACCCAGGAAATCTTCGGCCCGGTGCTGGTGGTGCTGGAAGTCGACACCCTCGACCAGGCGATTGCGCTGGTCAACGCCAATCCTTTCGGCAACGGCACTGGCCTGTTCACCCAGAGCGGTGCGGCGGCGCGTAAATTCCAGACGGAAATCGACGTCGGTCAGGTCGGCATCAACATTCCGATTCCGGTGCCGGTACCGTTCTTCAGCTTCACCGGTTCGCGCGGTTCGAAACTCGGCGACCTCGGCCCGTACGGCAAGCAAGTGGTGCAGTTCTACACGCAGACCAAAACGGTCACGGCGCGCTGGTTCGACGACGACAGCGTCAACGACGGCGTGAACACCACCATCAACCTGCGCTGAGGATTCGATCATGAAAATCGCATTTATCGGGCTGGGCAACATGGGCGCGCCGATGGCGCGCAACCTGATCAAGGCCGGCCACTCGTTGAACCTGGTCGACCTGAACAAAACCGTGCTGGCGGAACTCGAGCAACTGGGCGGCACCATCCGCGCTTCGGCCCGCGAGGCGGCGGAAGATGCCGAACTGGTGATCACCATGCTCCCGGCCGCGGTGCATGTGCGCAGTGTCTGGCTGGGTGAAGAGGGCGTGCTCGCCGGCATTCGCCAAGGCGTGCCGGCGGTGGATTGCAGCACCATCGATCCGCAGACTGCCCGCGACGTAGCGGCGGCCGCCGCCAAACACGGCGTGGCCATGGCCGATGCGCCGGTCTCCGGCGGTACTGGCGGTGCGACGGCCGGAACGCTGACCTTCATGGTCGGCGCTACCCCGGAACTGTTCGCCACCCTGCAACCGGTGCTGGCGCAGATGGGCCGCAACATTGTGCATTGCGGTGAAGTCGGCACCGGCCAGATCGCCAAGATCTGCAACAACCTGCTGCTGGCAATCTCGATGGTCGGCGTCAGTGAAGCGATGGCGTTGGGCGATGCGCTGGGGATCGACACCGGTGTGCTGGCCGGAATCATCAACAGCTCGACCGGCCGTTGCTGGAGTTCGGAGATGTACAACCCGTGGCCGGGCATCGTCGAAACGGCGCCGGCCTCGCGCGGTTATACCGGTGGTTTCGGCGCGGAACTCATGCTGAAGGATCTTGGGCTGGCGACTGAAGCGGCGCGGCAGGCGCACCAGCCGGTGGTGCTCGGCGCGGTGGCGCAGCAGTTGTATCAGGCGATGAGCCAGCGCGGTGACGGTGGGAAAGACTTCTCGGCGATCATCAACAGCTATCGCAAGCCGCAGTAACGCGATCAGCCCTTTGTGGCGAGGGGATTTATCCCCGTTGGGTTGCGCAGCAGCCCCCTGGAGTGTGTCAGGTAAACCGAGTGCTCAGGGTTTGCGACTGCTGCGCAGTCGAGCGGGGATAAATCCCCTCGCCACAGGTTTTAGCAACGCCGGGATATTTGCCGGGAAATCACGTCGGGTGATTTCCCGGCTTTTTTGCATCATGCGAAGACGAAGTATTTGCGCACGGTCTCGACCACTTCCCACGTGCCCTTCATGCCCGGCTCAACGACGAAGATATCGCCGGCGCGCAGGTGGATCGGCGCCATGCCGTCCGGGGTGATCACGCAGTAGCCTTCCTGGAAATGGCAGTACTCCCATTTCACATAATCGACGCGCCACTTGCCCGGTGTGCAGATCCAGGTGCCCATGATCTTGCTGCCGTCTTCGCTGGTGTAGGCGTTGAGGTTGACGGTGTGCGGGTCGCCTTCGAGTTTTTCCCATTTGCAGGCGTCGAGCACTGGCAGCGGGTGGGTGTCGCGCAGAACGGTGATAGGGGCGGTCGCGGTCATGGGGACTCCGGGCAGGTGGACTTGAGAATTGAAGTCGCACCCTATAGCGGCCGGTCGCCGCTCAGTTGTCTGGGGTCGACATCGGAGTGCTCAGAAACGCGCGCAGCAATAAGTGCTTGTAACAGCGCTTGGGCATAACCCGGCAGCGCGGCGAAGTCTTTCGCGCAGAGCAATAACGCGCGGCGCGCCCACGGCTCATTCAGGGTCACGCACTGGAACCGTTTGAGCGCCGTACGTTCGACAGCGGCCAAGGGCACGATGGCCAGTCCCGCTCCTCGGGCGACCATACGCATCGCGCCATCAAAGCCATCGGCGCGAATGCGCACCTGCATCCGTGCGCCGCTGTGCAGCGCCTGTTCTTCCAGATAAATCGCCAGTGCGCTGTCGGCGCTGAGTCCGACAAAGTCGTGCTGCAACGCGTCGCTGAAACTGACCGCGGCGGCGTCGGACAACGGGTGATCGAGCGGCAGAATCAGCACCAGCGGATCATCACGAAACGCCTGGGTCTGCAGGCCGTTGGTGTCGACCGCGTCGGAGACGATGCCCAAGTCCGCTGCGCCTTCACGCAAGGCATGGGTAATTCGCGCACTGGGCAGTTCCTGTAGATCGATGTCGAGATTGGGATGGCTGCGCAAAAAGTCCGCGAGCACTTCTGGCAGGTACTCGGTGATCGCCGTGGTGTTGCACAACAGCCGCACCTGGCCTTTGACGCCTTGCGCGTAATCGGCCAGATCCTGCTGCATGCGTTCGGCCTGTTGCAAAAGGATACGCGCGTGGCGAGCGAGGGCTTCACCGGCCGGCGTCGGGGTGACGCCGCGCCGACCACGTTCGAGGAATTCGGCGCCCAGCGAGGCTTCCATCGCGCGGATTCGGGCGCTGGCGGCGGCGAGGGACAAGTGGCTGCGGGCGGCGCCGGCGGTGATGTTGCCGGTGTCGATGATATGCAGGTAGAGGCGCAGGTCGGTGAGGTCGAAGTGCATGGGGTTTGCCTCTGATTTTTATGGTGTCTGGGCTGGCCCTTTCGCTGGCAAGCCAGCTCCCACAGGTTTCTTGTTGATCTCTAAATGGATGAACAACCGAGATTCTGTGGGAGCTGGCTTGCCAGCGATGAGGCCAGATGCATCACTGCAAAGATCAGCCTCTTGCAAAGGAAGAGGCTGCCTAAGTATATGGCAGATTTTCCCCCAGCCCGGATCAGTGCACATTACCCCAATGCACACACTGACCGACTTCTACCAAACCCTCGGCCTGACCCTGTCCCTACTGGTCATCGCCACCTTCCTCCTCGCCGGCACGGTCAAAGGCGTGATCGGCCTCGGCCTGCCCACTGTCGCGATGGGCCTGCTCGGTCTGGCTATGGCGCCGGCGCAGGCAGCCGCTTTGTTGATCGTCCCCGCGACCCTGACCAACCTCTGGCAACTGGCCTTCGGCGGTCATCTGCAAGGATTGATCAAACGCCTCTGGCCCATGCTGCTGATGATCTTCCTCGGCACCGGCATCGGCACCCTCTGGCTCGACATGTCCAGCGGACATTGGGTAGTGCGCGGACTTGGCGCGGCGCTGTTGCTGTATGCATTGAGCGGATTGTTCTTGCCCACGCTACACGTCAAATCCGCGCATGAATCGTGGCTCGGTCCGCTGTGTGGTCTGATCACCGGCGTAATCACCTCAGCCACCGGCGTCTTCGTGATTCCGGCGGTGCCGTACCTGCAAGCGTTGGGGCTGAGCCGCGATGAGCTGGTGCAGGCGCTCGGTCTGTCCTTCACGGTTTCGACCCTGGCGCTGGCGCTCGGGCTGTTCTGGCACGACGCACTCGGCGGTGGCGAATTGAGCGCCTCGCTGCTGGCGCTGATCCCGGCCATGCTTGGCATGTGGCTCGGTCAGTGGCTGCGTCAGCGCATCAGTGCGGTGCTGTTCAAGCGGGTGTTCTTTATCGGACTGGGCGCGCTCGGCGCCCATTTGCTGATCAGCGGCTAGCCGACGATTCGCTGAGCATGTCGATCGCGCGGATATCGAAATCGCGCTCCAGATAGTCCATGCGCCTGGCGAAAAACGCTTTCATGTGCGGCAACGCCGAGTGCACATCCAGATGCGCCTGGCTGGCCCAGATCTCGTAGAAGATAAACAGCGTCGGATCTTCCTTGTCGCGCAGCATGTGGTACTCGATGCAGCCCGGTTCGGCGCGGCTCGGCTCGACGTAAGCGCGGAACAGCGCTTCGAACTCGGCGGCTTTTTCCGGGTGGGTCTTGGCGTGCAGGATAAAACCCTGGCGTTCACTCATCACAACTTCCTCAAAAGCAGAAAGCGGCGATGCTACGGCAACAATTGGCGATCGATTCGTGCGTTTTGATCAAATGTATTTTGCGTCGATGTGGCTGTTTTCGCGCGAGATCGATGGTTAATCTGCGGCCATTCCAATTCTTGATTCAATCCAGCCTCAAAGGCTGCGCCGAGGTTTTCCGATGAAGAAAGTGCTGTTGCTCAATGGCGGTAAAAAATTCGCCCATTCCGATGGCCGCTATAACACCACACTGCACGAAACCGCGCTGAGCGTGCTGGATCGCGGCGGTGTCGACGTCAAGACCACGTTTATCGACGAGGGCTATGACGTTGCCGAAGAAGTGGCGAAATTCCTCTGGGCCGACGTGATCATTTATCAGATGCCGGGCTGGTGGATGGGCGCGCCGTGGACGGTGAAAAAGTACCTCGACGAAGTCTTCACCGAAGGTCACGGCAGCCTCTACGCCAGCGACGGCCGCACCCGTTCCGATGCCTCGCAGAAGTACGGCAGTGGCGGTCTGATTCAGGGCAAGCAATACATGCTGTCGCTGACCTGGAACGCGCCGCAGCAAGCCTTCGATGACCCGACGGATTTCTTCGAAGCCAAAGGCGTGGACGCGGTGTACTTCCCGTTCCACAAGGCCAACGAGTTTCTGGGCATGACCGCGCTGCCGACCTTCCTCTGCGTCGACGTAATGAAGCGTCCGAATATCGAAAACGATGTGGCGCGTTATGAGCAGCATCTGACTGAGGTGTTTGGCCTCAAGGCTTGAGGCTTTCAGGCTAATATCGGGGTCACAGCAAAAGATCGCAGCCTTCGGCAGCTCCTGCAGAGGGCATGGCGATTGGTTGCGATCTTGGCGATTCCAAAGAGGACACCCGTGAAAGCCAGATCCGATGAGTTGCAGATTTTCGTCTGCGTGATCGAGTGCGGTTCGATTTCCGCCGCCGCCGAGCAGGTCGGCCAGACGCCGTCGGCCGTCAGTCGCACGCTGTCGAAGCTCGAAGCCAAGCTCGACACCACGCTGATCAACCGCACCACGCGACGCATGGACCTGACCGAGGAGGGCAAGTATTTCTTCGAACAGGCCAAGCTGATTCTCGATCAGATGGATCAACTCGAAGAGCGTCTGTCTTCGCGCCAGCAAACTCCCTCCGGACGCCTGCGCATCAACGCCGCCTCGCCGTTCATGCTCCACGCCATCGTTCCCTACATCGACGAATTTCGGCAGCTCTATCCGGACATTCAGCTCGAACTCAACAGCAACGACCTGATCATTGACCTGCTGGAACAAAGCACCGACGTCGCCATCCGCATCGGCACCCTCGCCGACTCGACGCTGCATGCGCGTTCGCTCGGTTGCAGTCCGTTGATGATCGTCGCCAGCCCCGCCTATTTGAAAAAGCACGGCGCGCCACGCCAAGTGGCGGATTTGAGCGAACACACGTTGCTCGGCTTCACCCAGAACGAAGGCCTCAACCAGTGGCCGCTGCGCTATGTGCACGGCGACCGTTGGCCGATCACCCCGGCAATCAGCGCCTCCAGTGGTGAGACCGTGCGCCATTTGGCACTGGAAGGGCAGGGCATTGCCTGTCTGTCGCATTTCATGACCATCGACGACATCCGCGCCGGACGCCTGAAAGTCCTGCTCGGCGAATTCAACAGCGGCTACCGCCAGCCGATCAACGCCGTGTACTACCGCAACTCGCAACTGGCGTTGCGCATCCAGTGCTTCCTCGACTTTATCCAGGGCAAACTCGCCGCCTACGCCAGCGCCGAATTCAAAGACTGATTCGTGATCCCTGCGCAAGAGTGAATTGGCCGAGGGCGGGTTTTTCGCCGGGTTTCATCGGCCGATACTCGCTGCATCACTTATTCACGCAGGGAGTTTCTCCATGAACGTATTTGTCACCGGCGCGGCCGGTTTTATCGGTGGGTCCATCGCAACCGGTCTGGTGCAGGCCGGGCACAACGTCACCGGCCTGGTGCGCAGCGCGGAGCAGGCTGATGAGCTGAAAGCATTAGGCATGAACGCGGTAATCGGCACCCTCGATGACAGCCAATTGCTGGCGCAACAGGCGCGTGCCGCCGATGCGGTGATCAACGCTGCCAGTAGCGATCATCGCGGTGCGGTTGAAGCGTTGCTCGACGCTTTGCGCGGTTCTAATAAAGTCTTTCTGCACACCAGCGGTTCGAGCATCGTTGGCGATGCCTCCGGCGGCAAATCCAGCGATGTCATTTATTACGAAGACCACCTGCCGCAACCGACTGTCGATAAGGCCGATCGCGTAGCCATCGACAACCTGGTGCTCGCGGCGGCGAAGGATGGAGTGAACTCGGCGGTGATCTGCAACACCTTGATTTACGGCCACAGCCTGGGCGTCAAACGCGACAGCGTGCAATTGCCGCGACTGCTCAAGCAGGCGCGCAAGAGCGGCGTTGTGCGCCACGTTGGCAGCGGCCAGAACATCTGGTCCAACGTGCACATCGAAGACGTCGTCGCCTTGTATCGGCTGGCGCTGACCAGGAATGTGCCGGGCACTTTCTACTTCGTTGAAAGCGGTGAAGCCTCGTTCATCGACATGACCACCGCCATGGCCGAAGCCCTCGATCTGGGCAAACCGCAAGACTGGCCATTGCCTGACGCCGAAGCCGAATGGGGCTACGAAATGGCCAACTACGGCCTCGGTTCCAACAGCCGCGTACGCGGCAAACACGCCCGCGAACTGCTGGGCTGGACGCCGAAGCGCACGTCGGTGGTTGAATGGATTCGTAACGAAATGGTGTGAGTCCAGCGCGCACCGAGTGAAGCCATTCGCGAGCAGGCTCGCTCCCACAGGTGACCGCGTTCTGTCTGAAAAAATGTAATTCCTGTGGGAGCTGGCTTGCCAGCGATAGCGGTGGATCAGTCGCCACCCATGTTGAACGTGGCGCCGTCATCGCTGGCAAGCCAGCTCCCACAGGGACTTTGTGGTGGCCAGGAAGCCATGAAAATCCCGCCCTCCGATTTTCATTAATCACGACACGCCATACCCATCAGCGACACACCTTGTCTCTCCACGAAAATTACTTTCATGCGGTTTGAAATCTCGATCTCGAAATGATTTATGAGTTTCACAACCCATTCGAACGTGACCCTTTCGAGGAGTACCGCATGACGCCTTCCTTCGGCTATTGGCTGCTGGTCTACGCCGCTGTGGCCATCATCGCGCTGATCGTGTTGATCGCCCGTTACCGGCTCAATCCGTTCATTGTCATCACCCTGATTTCCCTGGGCCTGGCGCTGGTGGCCGGGATGCCGCCGTCGGCGGTGGTCGGTGCGTATGAGGCGGGCGTCGGCAAGACGCTGGGGCATATTGCGCTGGTGGTGGCGTTGGGGACGATGCTCGGCAAGATGATGGCCGAGTCCGGCGGTGCCGAGCAGATGGCGCGCACGCTGATCGACAGATTCGGTGAGAGGAACGCGCACTGGGCGATGGTCTGCATCGCGTTTCTGGTCGGTCTGCCGCTGTTCTTCGAAGTCGGTTTCGTCCTGCTGGTGCCAATCGCCTTCACCGTGGCGCGCCGGGTTGGCGTGTCGATTCTGATGGTCGGTCTGCCGATGGTTGCCGGGCTCTCGGTGGTGCATGCGCTGGTGCCGCCGCACCCGGCGGCGATGCTCGCGGTGCAGGCCTATCAGGCGTCGGTCGGGCAGACCTTGTTGTACGCGATCGCGATCGGCATTCCGACCGCGATCATCGCCGGCCCGCTGTACGCGAAATTCATCGTGCCGCGCATTCAATTGCCGGCGGACAACCCGTTGGAAAAGCAATTTCTCGAGCGCGAGCCGCGCGACAGATTGCCGGGTTTCGGCATCACCATGGCAACCATTCTGCTGCCGGTGGTGCTGATGCTGATCGGCGGCTGGGCCAATCTGATTTCCACTCCCGGCAGTGCGTTCAACCAGTTCCTGCTGTTCATCGGCAATTCGGTGATCGCGCTGTTGCTGGCGACTTTGCTGAGCTTCTGGACGCTAGGGATTGCTCAGGGTTTCAACCGCGAATCGATCCTCAAGTTCACCAACGAATGCCTCGCGCCCACCGCCAGCATCACCTTGCTGGTCGGCGCGGGTGGCGGCTTGAACCGGATTCTGGTGGATGCCGGCGTTACCGATCAGATCGTCGGCCTCGCTCACGAATTTCATCTGTCGCCGCTGATCATGGGCTGGTTGTTCGCTGCGCTGATGCGCGTTGCCACTGGCTCGGCCACCGTGGCGATGACCACCGCATCAGGCGTTGTCGCGCCGGTGGCCATCGGTCTGGGTTATCCACACCCTGAGCTTTTGGTGCTGGCGACCGGCGCGGGCTCGGTTATCTTTTCCCACGTCAACGACGGCGGCTTCTGGTTGATCAAGGAATACTTCAACATGACGGTCGCGCAGACGTTCAAGACCTGGACCGTGCTTGAGACGTTGATTTCGCTGGTCGCTTTCGCGCTGACCGTCGGCCTTTCCTACCTGCTGTAACCGGAGCCCGCCGCCCATGGATATCCTCTACCAGATCCGCGCCCGCCAGGATTCCTTCAGTGCCGGCGAGGGGCGCATTGCGCGGTTGATGCTCGACGATGTCGGCTTTGCCGCCAGCGCCAGCCTCGAAGACCTCGCACAACGCGCCGAGGTCAGCACCGCTACGCTGTCGCGCTTTGCCCGCACGGTCGGCTGCCGCGACCTGCGTGATCTGCGCCTGCAACTGGCCCAGGCCAGCGGCGTTGGCAGCCGTTTTCTGGACCCGGCGGGCACGCCCGAGCAGTCGGCGTTCTACGGGCAGATTGTCGGCGACATCGAAACCACGCTGCGCCAGCATCTGGCCGGTTTCGATGAATCGCGCTTCGCCGACGCAGTGAAATTGCTCAGCCAGGCGCGGATGATTCACGCGTTCGGCATGGGCGGTTGCTCGACCCTGTGCAGCGATGAATTGCAGGTGCGTCTGGTGCGCCTCGGTTACCCGATCGCGGTGTGCCACGACGCGGTGATGATGCGCGTCACCGCCGCCAGTTTGAACGCCGAGCAAGTGCTGATCGCCTGCTCGCTGACCGGCATCACCCCGGAGCTTTTGGAAGCCGTGGAGCTGGCGCGCAACTACGGCGCGCGCATCCTCGCCATCACTCGCGGCGATTCACCACTGGCGGAACTGGCCGACGTCGTGCTGCCGCTGCAAGGCGCGGAAACCTCGTTCATCTACAAACCGACGGCGGCGCGCTACGGCATGCTGTTGGCCATCGACGTGCTCGCCACCGAGCTAGCGTTGGCCAGTCCTGAAGACAATCAAGAACGTCTGCGGCGAATCAAACTCGCCCTCGACGAATACCGTGGCGGCGACGATCGCCTGCCGCTGGGAGACTGACATGCAGTACGACACCCTGATCCGCAACGCGCTGGTCATCGACGGCAGCAACACGCCGGGCTACCGCGCAGACGTGGCGATTCTCAATGGCCGCATCGAGCGCATCGGCGATCTGCCTGACGCCCGCGCCAGCGAAGAAATCGACGCCGCCGGCCGGGTGCTGGCGCCGGGTTTCATCGACGTGCACACCCACGACGACACGGTGGTCATTCGCCAACCCGAGATGCTGCCCAAGCTCAGCCAAGGCGTGACCACGGTGATTGTCGGCAATTGCGGCATCAGCGCTTCGCCGGTCACCTTGAAGGGCAATCCACCCGATCCGATGAACCTGCTCGGCAGCGCAGCGGCGTTCGTCTACCCGCGTTTCAGCGACTACCGCGCTGCCGTCGAAGCGGCCAACACCACGTTGAACGTTGCTGCACTGGTCGGCCACACCGCGCTGCGCAGCAATCACCTCGACGACTTGTTCCGCACTGCAACGCCCGACGAAATCACCGCCATGCGCGTGCAGTTGCGTGACAGCCTCGAGGCCGGCGCGTTGGGCTTATCCACAGGTCTGGCCTACGCCAGCGCCTTCAACGCGTCCACCGATGAAGTCATGCAACTGACCGAAGAACTGACGGCGTTCGGCGCGGTGTACACCACCCATCTGCGCAGCGAATTCGCCCCGGTGCTGGAGGCGATGGACGAAGCGTTTCAGATCGGCCGCCACGCGCAGTCACCGGTGATCATTTCCCACCTCAAATGCGCCGGCGTCGGTAACTGGGGGCGCAGTCCGCAATTGCTCGAAGCTCTGGAAGAGGCAGCGAAAACCCATCCGGTCGGCTGCGATTGCTATCCCTATGCGGCGAGTTCCTCGACCCTGGATTTGAAGCAAGTCACCGACGCCCACCGCATCACCATTACCTGGTCGACGCCGCATCCGGAAGTCAGCGGGCGCGACCTGATCGACATTGCTGGCGAATGGAAACTGTCGCTGGAAGAAACCGCGAAACGTCTGCAACCGGCGGGCGCGGTGTATTACGGCATGGACGAGGCCGATGTCAGAAGAATCCTCGCTCATCCGCTTTCGATGGTCGGCTCCGACGGACTGCCCGAAGACCCGTTCCCGCATCCGCGCCTGTGGGGCGCTTTCCCACGGGTGCTGGGCCACTTCAGTCGCGACGTCGGCCTGTTTCCGCTGCACACCGCCGTGCACAAAATGACCGGCCTGTCGGCGGCGCGTTTTGGCTTGCAGGAAAGAGGCGAGATTCGTGAAGGACATTGGGCGGATCTGGTGTTGTTTGATCCGCAAACCGTGCGTGACGTGGCCGATTTCAACGATCCGCAGCGGGCGGCGCAGGGGATTGACGGGGTTTGGGTCAACGGCGTGTTGAGTTATCGCGACGGGCAGGCGAATGGCAGCAGGGCAGGGCGGTTTCTGGCTCGCGAAGGTAATTTGCGCGAAGGATTTTATTGATGATGATGGCGCCAAAAGATCGCAGCCTTCGGCAGCTCCTACAGGAGATCGAAGGCTGCGATCTTTTGATCCATGTCTCATAGTGGCACTGTGCAATTAAAGAAAGCCATCCACAAGCCGATTTGCTGACATCCTCCCCGTCTACACTGTGGGGCCAATCAGTCAGGGAGCACCCCATGAGCTTCGGCAAAACCACCCCGATCCTGCGGATCTTCGATGAGGCCAAGGCTGTCGAGTTCTACGTCGATTTTCTCGGTTTCAAGATCGACTGGCAGCATCGCTTCGAAGCGAATTTTCCGCTGTATCTGCAGGTGTCGCGGGGCGAGTGTGTGCTGCATCTGTCCGAGCATCACGGCGATGCGTGCCCGGGTTCGGCGCTGCGTATCGAAACCGATGAGCTGGAGGCGTTTCAGCAGCAGCTGATGGCCAAGGATTACAAGTTCTCGCATCCGCAGATTCAGGCGATGCCTTGGGGGAGTCAGGACATGACCATTGCCGATCCGTTTGGCAATCGGTTGGTGTTTACCAATGCGATCAGTCTTTGAGCTTGGCGCCCAAGATCAAAAGCCCCTCACCCTAGCCCTCTCCCGGGGGGAGAGGGGACCGATTGCGGGATGCTCGGGAGTTACGCCGACCTGAATGTGCTGTGCTGAATCCATAATCGAATTGAATGCATGGCATCGAATCCACAATCGACTCGGTCTTTCAGGTCGAAGGACAACGCAAGACAACCGGGTCGGCCCCCTCTTCCTCTGGGAGAGGGCTGGGGTGAGGGCAACCCCTGACACCCCACAAAACCAGCCCACACCAAATCCCCCAAAAACCCTCAATCAGTCGGCACCAACCGATCCAGCACCCGATTCACCGCCATCTCCGCGACCATCACAATCTGCGCAATGCCCTGCAACGTCTTGCGCTGCGAGCCGTTCACCAGCCCCGCCTGATCGTTGAGCATCACCGTCGCCGACCCCAGGGTTTCGCAGGCATCGGCCAGCAGCGATTCGTTGTCGGCCTCGGGATTGGCCATGTACAGCGTGTTGGATTTGTAGGGCGGGGCCATGAACTCAGCGCTGGACGGGCCGAGGTAATGGTCGAGGGCGCGGTCGGCGGCTTCGTGGAATTTCTTCGAGTCGGCGGATTCGTAGGGGGATGCCGAGTCGGTGGGGGGCGGGTTTGGGGTTACTTTGAACATGAATGCTTGCCTCTTATGAAGCTGCATCCGTTTCGCCGCTAAGCAAAGGGAGGCAGCTGTGCGCAAGTTAGCGGACCGGTAAGCATTCAACCCGGTGCATCCGAAGATGCCATGCGCACAGCCACCATCGAGTGCAGGCGGGAGCCTGACCGGATTGGACTTGTACAACCGGAATGCTGTCCGAGCCGCTAAGCTCGATCACTGAGAAATCAGTGACCGAATCAAGTTAACGGCAGGCCCCAAGGCGCACAAGCCGGCGGATTCTGGCGCAGGCGTAGGCAGCGGCGCAAGGAATTGTGGGTGGTTTCGCTGAATGTCTGGCGGCTTTAAACAGTTGTGCCAAGACGCGTTTAATCGGTGTGGCAAATGACGCCTTCGCGAGCAGGCTCGCTCCCACAAGGGGGCTGCGGTGAACTCGGAAATGCAGGCAACCGAGAACTACTGTGGGAGCGAGCCTGCTCGCGAAGAGGCCATCAGCATCACCGCCGATTCCGCAGCCGAAACTCCCCCGGCGGCATCCCGCGCCAGCTCTTGAACGTGCGATGAAACGAGCGCGGTTCGGTGAAGCCCAGATACTGCGCAATGTCCTGAATGGGCAACGTGCTGTTGAGCAAATAATGCTCGGCCAGTTCCTGACGCAGCTCATCGAGAATCTGCTGATACGACGTCCCGACCTGCTGCAATTGCCGCTGCAACGTGCGCACCGAGACGCTGAGCTGTTCGGCCACTTGCTCCTTGCGCGGCAAGCCCTCCTTGAGCAAACCGCGCAGGATGTTTTTCACCTGCTGCGCCAGCGACGCATCTTCCAGCGTCGCCAGCAAACCCATCGCGTGTTCTTCCAGGGTTCGCAGCAATTGCGCATCGGCCTGACGCAGCGGCAATTGCAAATACGCCAGCGGCACCACCAGCGCCGAATACGCCTGATCGAATAGCACCGGGCAACCAAAAAACGCCTCGTACTCGGCCAGCGTCACCGCATCCGGCCGCCCATGCTCCAGCCATACGCAGGCCGGCGACAGCTGCGTGTCGGCGATCCAGCGCGCATAGTGCAGCCACGAACCGAGCACATTTTCCACCAGGTGCCGACGAATCCGTGGCCGCTGGTAACGGCAGGCCCAGATCAGATGCACGTGCTCGCCCTGCACCTCGGCGCGGCTGACGCCCATGTCGCCGACGAGTTTTTCGAACGGCATGATCCGGCTCATGGCATCGCCCAACGTCGCGCAATTCATGGTGATGTAACCGAGCACGCTCCACGAATTGGGCAGGACGAAATTCGCCGCATGCAGCCCGAACAACCCATCGCCGGAGTGCTCGCAGAAATAATCCAGCAAGCGCTCGTGAACCTCACCCGGCAGGCGCAAGGTGTTGGCGCTCAACTGCTGCGCCTGCAACCCGGCCGCCGCCAATGCAGGCTCGATGGCCATGCCCAACTGTTCGGCATGACGCAGGTATTTGAGCAGCGGCGGAACGGAAGTGAAGCCAAGCGATGGCATGGTCGCGGTCCTTTGATCGACGGCGCGTGAGCGAATGAATGCCGCAAGGTAAGTGGATTGCCCGGCGAAAGTAAATGCCCGGACGTTTGGCGCCATTCGCTACATGATCTGGCCGGATGCGACCGTGACAGATCTCCAGCGCTGACTAGTATGCAAGCTTGATCCAACGGCAGAAAAAGGACACACGCATGCGACGCTGGAACGGCTGGGGAGAGGCAGGCACGGTGGTCGAACTGCCGGCCCAGGGCGCGACATTTCTCCACGAACGCTTGGGCGCTGGCCGGGCATTGCCCGATGCGACCCTGGCAGCGGCGTTGGCGCAAGTGCCGACCTCGCGTCTGGTGCCGCATCGCTTGTACAGCGTCGATACTCACGATCGCCTGCTGCACGCTCGCGGCCAGAGCCTGCCGGATTGGTTGGCATTACGCGAAGGCGCGCTGGGTACTTATCCCGATGCCGTGGCGTTTCCCGAAACCGCCGAGCAGATCCGCCAATTGCTGGCCCTCGCCCATGATCAGGACCTCTGTCTGATTCCCTATGGCGGCGGCACGTCGGTGGCCGGACACATCAATCCGCCAAACTCCGCGCGCCCGGTGCTGACGGTGTCGCTGGCGCGGATGAATCGTCTGACCGACCTCGACGAACAGAGCCTGCTGGCGACGTTCGGCCCAGGCGCCAGCGGGCCGCAAGTCGAAAGCCAATTGCGCGCGCGCGGCTACACGCTGGGACATTTCCCGCAGTCATGGGAGCTGTCGACGCTGGGCGGTTGGGTGGCCAGTCGTTCCAGTGGCCAGCAGTCGTTGCGCTACGGGCGGATCGAGCAATTGTTTGCCGGCGGCACCCTGGAAACGTTCGCCGGGCATCTGCAGATTCCAACCTTTCCCGCGTCGGCGGCAGGTCCCGATCTGCGTGAAATGGTGCTCGGTTGCGAAGGCCGTTTCGGGATCATTTCCGAGGTCAAAGTGCGAGTCAGCGCGTTGCCGGCGGACGAACGTTTTTACGGTGTGTTCCTGCCCGACTGGCCGCACGCGCTGCAAGCAATCCGGCAACTGGCGCAGGCGCGCGTACCGCTGTCGATGCTGCGTCTGTCGAACGCGGTGGAAACCGAAACACAACTGGCGCTGGCCGGCCATCCGCAACAGATCGCCTGGTTGGAAAAGTACCTCAAGCTGCGCGGCGCCGGCGACGGCAAATGCCTGCTGACCTTCGGTGTGACCGGCAATCGCCAGCAAAACGCACTGTCACTGAAACACGCGCGCCAGCATCTGAAAGCCTTCGGCGGCGTGTTCACCGGCACGCTGCTGGGCAAGAAGTGGGCGCAGAACCGTTTCCGTTTTCCCTACCTGCGCGAGAACCTGTGGAACGCCGGTTACGTGGTCGACACCCTCGAAACCGCCACCGACTGGAGCAACGTCGATCACTTGCTCAGCCTCATCGAAAACAGCCTGCGCGACGCCTTGGCCGCCGAGGGCGAGCGCGTGCATGTGTTTACTCATCTCTCGCACGTTTACGGCGAAGGCTCGAGCATTTACACCACTTACGTGTTTCGCCCGGCAGCCGACTATGCCGCGACGCTGGCGCGCTGGCGGATGCTCAAACACGCGGCCAGCCAAACCATCGTCGACAACCACGGCACGATCAGTCATCAGCACGGTGTCGGCAAGGATCACGCGCCGTATCTGCTGCGCGAAAAAGGCCCGCTGGCGCTGCAGACGTTGCAGGCGTTGAGCGAACATTTCGACCCGGAAAGGCGCCTCAATCCCGGCACGTTATTGCCAGAGTCGCGGCCATGACGGCGAACTGGAACGCGCAATGGCGCGAGCAGATGCTACCGACGCTGGCGGATGAAACCTGGGACCTGATCGTCATCGGCGGCGGCATCAGCGGCGCCGGGATCGTCCGCGAAGCGGCGCGCCGGGGCTGGCGTTGTCTGCTGCTGGAGCAGCGCGATTTTGCCTGGGGCACCTCCAGCCGATCGTCGAAAATGGTCCACGGCGGTTTGCGTTACATCGCCAAGGGCCAGTGGCGCCTGACCCGCGATTCGGTGCGCGAGCGTCAGCGTTTGCTTGATGAAGCGCCGGGGCTGGTCGAGCCGATGAGTTTCATGATGCCGCACTATCGCGGCGGCTTTCCCGGGCCGCGCGTCATGGGCGGCTTGCTGTCGGTGTACGACGCGCTGGCGGGGCGGCGCAACCATGCTTTTCATGACGCCGAGCAACTGCGTTTTCTCGCCCCGGGGGTGAAGGAAAACGGCCTGCTCGGCGGCAGCTGTTTTGTCGATGCGCTGACTGATGACGCGCGGCTGGTGATGCGCGTACTGCGCGAGGCTCGGGCCGATGGCGCGGTGGTGCTCAATGGTGTGCGCGTCACGCAACTGCTGCGTGAAGGCGGGCGGGTGTGCGGGGTTCAGATCGAAGATGGCGAGAGCGGGGCGACGCTGCAATTGCGCTCTGGCGTGCTGGCCGTGGCTACGGGCGCTTGGGCTGAGCGCTTGCGTCCCGTTGAGTCAGTGAAGCAATTGCGACCGTTGCGCGGCAGTCATCTGTTGCTGCCTGGCTGGCGTCTGCCGGTGGCGCAGGCGTTCACTTTTCTGCATCAGCGCGATCGGCGCCCGGTGTTTGTCTTTCCCTGGGAAGGCGCGACGGTGGTCGGCACCACGGACCTCGATCACCGCGACGATCTCGACCAGAGCGCGCGCATTTCCAGCGAAGAACTCGACTACCTGCTCGCCGCGTGCCAGCAGCAATTTCCCGGCGCCGAAATAGGCGTCGACGATGTGCTGTCGACCTGGTCAGGCGTGCGTCCAGTGGTCGGAAGCGCGGCGGGTGCGCATCAAGACAAACCATCGAACGAAACCCGCGAACATGTGCTGTGGCAGGAGCCCGGTTGCGTGACGTTGGCCGGTGGAAAACTGACCACATTTCGCCCGCAAGCGATCGAAGTGCTCAAGGCTTGTGCGGCGATGCTTGGGCGTTCCTTTATCGATGACGGCGCGCCGGTGTTCGCCGCTGTGCCGCCGCTGACGATTGCGGGACTGAGCGGCAATCAATGGCGACGCCTGGCCGGACGTCACGGTCGAGACCTGCCGAGGCTGGCGCAATTGCTCGGCGAACTCGGTCTGGAAACGGTTGGCGTCACCGATACTTTGTGGGCAGAGCTGGCGTTCGCCTGCGAGGCGGAAATGATTCTGCACCTGGATGATTTGCTGCTGCGTCGCACCCGTTTGGGCCTGTTGCTGCCGCGCGGTGGCGAGGATTTTTTCCCGGCGATCCGCACGCTGTGCCAGCCACGATTGGCCTGGGACGATGAGCGCTGGCAGGCGGAAATCCAGCGCTACCGTTTGCTGTGGCTGCGCGATCACGGCTTGCCGGAGATCACGCCATGAAATACCTACTGGCGATCGACAACGGCACCCAGAGCGTGCGCGCGCTGCTCTTCGATCTGCAGGGCAATCTGCTCGGCAAAGGCAAAGTCGACTTGCAGGCGTACTACTCGACGCAACCCGGTTGGGCCGAGCAGGATCCGGAATATTACTGGGCGAAACTCGGCGAGGCCTGCCAGCAACTCTGGCAGCAGACCGGCATCGACCGTGCGCAGATTGCCGGCGTGTCCCTGACTACCCAGCGCGGCACAGTGATCAACGTGGACGCCAAGGGCAAACCGCTGCGCCCGGCAATTGTCTGGCTCGATCAACGTCAGGCTGAGGTCGAGGGCAGCATCAAAGGGCCGTGGGGCTGGCTGTTCAAACTGGTCGGCGCCCAAGCGACGGTGGATTATTTTCGCGCCCAGGCCGAGGCCAACTGGATCGCCCGGCATCAGCCCGATGTGTGGGCGGCGACTGACAAGTTTTTGCTGCTCTCGGGTTTTCTCACCCATCGCTTGTGCGGGCGCTTCGTCGATTCGGTCGGCTGTTGCGTCGGCTATCTGCCCTTCGACTTCAAACGGCTGGGATGGGCGGCGCCGCGCGACTGGAAATGGCAGGCACTGGCGGTGCGCCCGGAGCAGTTGCCGAGCCTGCACAAACCCGGCGAAACCCTCGGCTACATCAGCGCCGAAGCCGCCCGGCACACCGGCATTCCCGAAGGCCTGCCGCTGATCGCGGCGGGCGCGGACAAGGCCTGCGAAGTGATCGGCTCCGGCGTGGTCGACGCACGCACCGTGTGCCTGTCTTACGGCACCACCGCGACGATCACCAGCACCCGCTCGCGCTACCTGGAAATCGTCCCGCTGATCCCGCCGTACCCCTCGGCCGTGCCCGATCAGTACAACTGCGAAGTGATGATCTATCGCGGCTACTGGATGGTCAGCTGGTTCAAGAACGAATTCGGCCTGCGCGAAATGCAGCAGGCGAAAGCGCAAGGCATCGAACCGGAGCAACTGTTCGACGCACTGGTCAACGAAGTGCCGCCGGGCTCGATGGGCCTCATGCTGCAACCGTACTGGTCACCGGGCATCCGCGAACCGGGCGTGGAAGCCAAAGGCGCGATGATCGGCTTCGGCGACGTACACACCCGCGCTCACATCTACCGGGCGATTCTCGAAGGCCTGGCCTACGCGCTGCGCCAGGGCATGGAGAACATCGAGCGGCGTTCAAATGTCTCGATCAAACGCCTGCGCGTCGCCGGCGGCGGCTCACAAAGCGACGCCGCCATGCAACTGACCGCCAACATCTTCGGCCTGCCGGCAGAACGCCCGCATGTGTATGAAGCGTCCGGGTTGGGGGCGGCGATATGCTGCGCGGTGGGGTTGGGACTGCACAAGGATTTCCCATCGGCCATTGCGGCGATGACTCGGGTTGGAGCGGTCTTTAACCCACAACCCGAGGCGCAGGAGATTTACCAGCAACTGTACAAAGACGTCTATCTGCGCATGTACCGGCAGCTCAAACCGCTGTACCAAAGCATCCGCAAAATCACCGGGTATCCCGAATAGTCCTGACACCATAGACCCCTGTGGGAGCGAGCCTGCTCGCGAAGGCGGAGTGTCAGTCAATGATGATCTGAATGATCCACCGCTTTCGCGAGCAGGCTCGCTCCCACAGGGGTATTGCGGTGTGCAGTTACCGACGATGCCGCTCGGCGGGCCTGACTCCAATCGAACCTGAATATGCTAGCCTGCAATCGATGATTTCATTGATTGCAGGAGGGCGACGTGGCCAGCATCACCATTCGAAACCTTGACGAGAAGCTCAAGGAGCAGTTGCGCATTACCGCTGCACACAACGGACATTCCATGGAAGAAGAGGCTCGGCTGATTCTGGGCCGAGCGCTCACCACGGTTGATCGTGCCGGAGGGCTGGGCAGTCGGATCCACCAGCGTTTCAGCGCCGAGGGCGGAGCCGAGCTCGATCTGCCTGCGCGTGCAGAAAAACCGCTCGGGGTGGATTTTTCTGAATGATAGTGCTCGATACCAACGTTCTATCCGAATTCATGCGTATCGAACCCGAGGCTCAAGTGTTGGCTTGGGTGGATGCGCAACCGGCCATGGACCTGGTCATCAGCGCAATCACCGTGGCGGAGATACTGCACGGCATCGCTCGATTACTTTCCGGCAAGCGCAAACAAAAACTCCAGGCCCACGCTTTGGCAATGTTTGAAGAGGATTTTGCCGGGCGGATTTTGCCATTCGATGCCCACGCAGCCGTCGAGTACGCGACGCTGGTAGCCGATGCAGAGGCGAAAGGGCGGGGGATTGCAATGGCCGATGCGCAAATCGCAGCGATCTGCCGAAATCGTGGAGCCGCGATTGCTACACGTAACGTCCGGTACTTCGAGTTTTCCGGGGTTAAAGTGATCAATCCGTGGCAGGTCTGAAAATCTGCTCTGTCATTTAAACCGCTTTCGCGAGCAGGCTCGCTCCCACAAGGTTTTGCGGTGTGATCAAAATCCAGCGAGCCCCACAAATCCAATGTGGGAGCGAGCCTGCTCGCGAATGCGGAGTGTCAGGCAATGTTGATTTGACTGACCCACCGCCTTCGCGGGCAAGCCCGCTCCCACAAGGGATCTGCGGTGTGCTCAAATCCTGTGACCCACATAAATCCAAATGTGGGAGCGAGCCTGCTCGCGAAGGCGCAGTGTCAGGCAATGTTGATTTGATTGACCCACCGCCATCGCGGGCAAGCCCGCTCCCACAGTTATCGAGATGAACACATCAACAGTGCTCGATCACGAAAACCTGTGGGAGCGGGCTTGCCCGCGATTCGGTTTCAGCCTCAGCGCAAAACCAAAATCAAACGCGGAAGTGGCTGACCATCTGCTGCAACTGACCACCCAACCGCGCCAGTTCAACACTCGACGCTGCCGTCTCATCACTCGCCGCTGCGGTCTGCTCGGACACGTCGCGCACGTTGATGATGCTGCGGCTGATCTCTTCGGCCACGGCGCTTTGCTGTTCAGCCGCCGCAGCGATCTGCTGGTTCATCGACTGGATGTTCGACACCGTGCGGGTGATGTTTTCCAGCGAGGCGCCGGCCTTGCGCGTCAGGGCGACGCTGCTGTCGGTCAGCGCGCGGCTGTTGTTCATCACTGCCGAAACCTGCTGGGTGCCGTTCTGCAGACCGGCGACCAGACCTTCGATTTCCTCAGTCGACTTCTGCGTACGCTGAGCCAGACCGCGCACCTCATCGGCCACCACGGCAAACCCACGCCCGGCTTCACCGGCACGCGCTGCTTCGATCGCGGCGTTGAGTGCGAGCAGGTTGGTCTGTTCGGCGACAGCCTTGATCACGTCCATGACGCTACCAATCTTGTCGCTTTCCTGTTGCAGCACGCTCATCGCTTCGGTCGAACGCACCACTTCGCTGGCCAGACGCTCGATCTGCGCGATGGCCTCATTCACCACCTTGTCGCCTTCACGGGCCTCGCCGTCCGCAGCAGCGGCAGCTTGCGACGCTTCCTCAGCATTGCGCGCAACCTCCTGCACGGTGGCAGTCATTTCGTGCATGGCCGTGGCGACCTGATCGGTCTCGACTTTCTGGCTGTTCACACCGGCGCTGGTCTGTTCGGTCACGGCCGACAACTCTTCGGCGGCGCTGGCAATCTGGGTGACGCCGTCGCGGATGCCGCTGATCAAGTCGCGCAGGGTCACGCCCATGCGCGCAATGCCTTGCTGCAACACGCCGAGTTCGTCGCGACGGGTGACGGTGACGTTCTGGGTCAGGTCGCCGCTGGCGATACGCTCGACCACGGCCATGGTTTCCTGCAACGGACGGGTGATCTGACGGGTGATGATTACCGCCGCAATCACGCCAACCAGCAGCGCCAGCAACGTACTGATCAACTGGAAGGTGCGCGCCTGGGCACTTTCGGCGTCACGGCGATCAAGCTGAATCTGGTACAGCTGTTCGCTCAGGGCGACGATGGTGGTGCCCTGATCGGTCATTTCCTTACGCGCCTGCACCGCCTCGGTGTTGGCGTTCTTGTACGCCATCAACGCACTGCGATAGCTGGTCAGCGCGGTTTCCAGTTGGCGCAGGGCATCCTGCTGAGACGCGGCAAATTGCGCGTTCAGCGGTTTGAGGCTGGCGATGGCCGCGTCGATCTGGCCGACGGCTTTCTGCTCGGTCTCGGCGTTGCTGGTCGCGGTGTAACCACGCACTTCATAGCGCGCGAGGATGAAGGCTTCCTTCGCGGCAGTAACCGCCTGGAACTGCTCGAAACGCTGGTCGCTCAACTCCAACTGCTGCACACGCTGGCTGATCGATTCGATCAGGTTGTAGGCGTTCTGGGCGTTGACGCTCATGGTGTCGCGCGCACTGTTGCCGGTGCGATAGGCGTTGCGCATTTTGTTCAGCGAGGTCTGGTATTCAGCGATGGTCGCGGCCTGCTGCTTGAGCAGTTTGACGTTCTCCGGACTCTTGAATTTGCTGATCAACGCCTGTTGCTGTGCGGCGAAGCTTTCCAGGGTGGTCTGCACATTCTGCGCGGCGGTTTCGTCGCCATTGGTCAGCATGTATTGCAGGCGCACCACGCGCAGTTTGGTCAGGCCAGCGTTGAGCTGGGTGATGTCGCTCATCCAGTTGCTGCGGTCGATCAGGCCGCCGAGGCTGGTCCAGCCGGTCAGCGCCAGAACGCAGGTCAGGGCCAGCACCAGGCCGAAGCCCAGGCCGAGTTTCATGTTCACGCTGATGTTACCGAACCAGCTATTCATGCAAATCCTCCAGAAACGTTGGGTTTCTTGGTCGTCAGTTAAGCTGGAAGATTGTTGTTCTTTTGAGCCAGCAGGGGTGTTAGCAGGTCTGTATCGGCCGCAAACCCGAGAGCTGAAAGGATTTTTGTCTGACAGGTTTCGCGCAACTCAACCCAGGCGCCGCGACCAGCGCTGATCCGGCGCCTCGAACCCCGGATTGACCAGCGCCGTCAGCACATGATCCTGCCAACGCCCGGCGATATTCAGATACGCCTTCGCATACCCCTCGCGCTCAAAACCCAAGCGCTCAAGCAAACGCGCACTGCGCTCATTGCCCGGAATGTAATTTGCCATGATCCGATGCAGATTCTGCACATCGAACATATAACCAATCCCCGCCTCCAGCCCCTCCTGCATCAAACCCTGCCCCTGATGCGCCTCATCGATGTGATAACCCAAATAACACGCCTGAAACGCCCCACGAATAACCCCGCTGAAATTGCACGCACCGATCATCTGCTGACCGTCCGACGACAGCAGCGCGAAATGCATGGCTAACCCGGCTTCGAAGGCACTGGCCTGGATCTCGAGACGACGGCGGATGTTGGCGGTGGAGAAGTAGTCGGTGGTGCGGATGGGCGACCACGGCGCCAGGTGGCGGAGGTTGCGCTGGTAGAACGCGCTTTCGAGCTCGGCTTGATCGGGGGAGAGGATCGCCAGCGTGAGGCGCGGGCAGGGCAGGGATAACAGCGGCATCGAGCGCTCCTTGGCGAGGGATCTGCTGGCAGAGTCGCGCATATGGTGGGGAGCGGCAAGATATGGAGAAGCCGAGGCGAAAAAAAGCCCGCTAGGAGCGCGGGCGAACCGTAGTTTCTTGAATGAGCGGGGGGATTTTATCGGTTCGCGGGGTGGGGGGCGGTGAAGAAATATTCATGTCGAAACAGGCGCATCAATTTCTCGCCATGCTTTCTGACGGGCCGCTATCCATAAACCGCTAAAGGCTTCAATGCCTGCGAAATCAAGTGATGAGTTTCAGAACATCTTTGCTCACACATTCGCGCATGGCGAAAATTTGATACTAGACGTCGAGTTGGCGGGAGCGACGAGGGGCTGATGACGATTACTGTTTTCGCACAAAAGCAGGAAACAATAATCATGCTGCCGTCGATTGAAAGAACAGACAGTCACGTTCATTTTTTTACTTCGCGAGACCTGCGCCGAGTGTCCGCTGCGCTGCCCTATGCATTACCTGCGCCGCACTCGCTGACGGCGTATCTGGACAACTTGATGGATGCCGGTATGGCTCCGACGCTGATCAATAACGTCCATCTCAGTATTTTGCCGGACTCGGAAAACGTATTTGCCTCGTTTGACGAACTTCAGAAGCTTCAGGCAGCCAACCCTCAGCGCTACGGCAGTGTGAGGTTAGTGGGCACAATCAAGGCAGACCCGGCTTATGCCACCAATGAACGGCTTTCGCACCCACAGGTGATTGGCGCCCGCATCGTTTTGCACGATGCACGGCCGGAAACCGTTTCTTCCCGCTTGAATACTTGGTGCACTACATGATTGAACAGAAAGTACCATGTCGTAGTTTTATTTGGGTCGCTTGCTAGGATCCAATGCATAAGCCACGTGGTGGCCGGTTGCTCTGAAAACGGATCTAACCCGCTCTCGCTATCAAAAATCAGCTTTGCCAAAGACGTTGGACCGTAACCGCCGTCCACCTCATCAATGATTTTGCATGCTGACGCCCAAAATCGAATCGACGTGACCATATTTTTCCCCACCCCAAATCTAGCGATTGCGGCGTCTTCGGAAAAAATGGTTTAGACGCTTTGAGCCCTAGTGGCTGATAATGCGCCACGGCATCATAGGCTTTGCGTAGCCATAACTGACGAAGGGGAAACGTTTCATGGCCAGAAAATTGGGGGCGTTGGTCAGGACTGAATATGATCATAGCTACCGATAGTATCCCGGACTGGAGAGAGTCGCCAGTCTGCATGCGAGTTATGATACTGGATGTATGAACAGATTTCGAAGCGTTTTTTGTGGATGTAAATATCTCTTGACTTGTCGCTGCTAACCTGTGCCGGTGTTGGCGGGTCGTAGCTTTGGTAGCATTCTCTTAGATTTTTGGGGGGGCATGCCCCCGCGCGCTTCGAAGGGAGGTAATTTGAATGTGACGCTGGAGTTTGGGCGGGATTGAAAACAAAAAACCTGCGCTGGACAAGCATCTTAGAGGGGGCAGCTGGCGAACTCAGTTGTCGACGTTCCCTCTATTTTCGTTGATGACGGGTATGGATAGGTTTAAGTGTCCATGGTGACTCCGATGCTGCGTGCATTCCAAAATACCCATCGTGGGCGGGAGTACCGTCTTGAATACACGAATTGTAGGATGAGCTCAGATATCATCGGGGTGCTTTGGAGCTTTGAACCCTATATTTACTGGATCGCAGGCACAAAAAAAGACGTCCGTGGACGTCTTTAGATGTTGAAGTGGTGGAGCCGGGGGGATTTGAACCCCCGTCCGCCAGTACTCCGCTGTCGGTACTACATGCGTAGCCGTGTCTATTAAGTTAACCCTCAGCGACCCGACGGGCAGGGTGCTTTGGGCGAGTTGTGTAAGTTTTAGCCGCTTCGTCCACAACGTACTGCACGGCGATTCTGTTCTATATGACAATCATTTCGGGTTTACAGACATCCCCTGATGATTGCTGGACCCGAAGGTACCAGGAGCATTGTCAGCTGCAATTAAGCAGCGAGAGCAACACCGTATTGGTCGTCATTGGCAACTATAAGTAGTTGCAACAGTGGATTTACGACTTCTGTTACCAAGTCGGCATGCACCTAGAGTTTCGCAACCGGCGTCGAATCCTAAACGGCCCCGAACTCATTGCCCGGTGAATCTGTTCGGGCAACAAGCGTGCACAGTGTACGTCAAAACGCTTGGCAGGCCAACCCGAAGGTTGGCCTGCGGGACATCAGTTACGCGTCGGGTTACGGATCTGCATCTTGCTGATGATGCCGTTGGTAACCTCGATGCATTCCTTGTCGTTGCCGGACGCCTGGGCCGCAGTGGCTTTTTCCTGTGCTTCCTTGATGTTATTCATGGAGCTTTCAGGAAGGGACGGCTGGCTGGTGACGAAATCTTTGATGCTTTGAAGATTCCCGGCGCAGAGGTCTTTGTCCGCCGCGAACACCGGCGAGGCCAGAAGTGCACCAGTGATAAACAATCCAGCAATTGCAGAATGCTTCATGGGTATCTCCTTGAACGATGGGGGCTCGGTGCTGCCGGACGGTTTGGCCGCGATGCCGAGGTCAAGACAAGCGAGGTCAGTATAGGACCTGTCTGGTTGACCGCTTCGCTGCGCAGGAATTCGGTTTTATTTGCAACGAATGTCAAAAGGCCAGATCGGTCGGCCAGGTGCCGATGCAGCCGACCTGTAAAAGGTCGGCGCATGAATCATTTTTTGGTGTCACCGGTAGCGTTTTGAATGTCCAGCAGGGTTTGCTGTGTTTCAGCGAGGCAGTCGTCAATCTTGCCTTGTGCTTTCAGGGCGCGGGCTTTGCTGACACTGGCCGATACGCGCGCATTCAGGTCTGTCGACGTCAGGTATTGGGATTTTGCGCTATCGATTCTCTGCAGATTGGCATCGCATAAATCGCCAGGTTTTTCAGCGGCGAACGAAGTGGACGCCATCATCGAGGCAGTGACAAACAGACCTAACATTACAGAGCGGTTCATGTGTATCTCCTTGAACTGAGGGTTCAGACTTCGCTGACCGTTGAACAGGCCCCGAATCGTCCGGGGCATGTGCAGTGGACTACCGCCTCGCTCAAGGGTTCTGATTTTTTCCTCAGCAGGCTTTCGCCCGTGTCACCCGATCCACCAGGTAAACCAGCCCGTGATAGTCGATTCCACCATGCTGGGTCAGGCCGATTTCGCAGGTGCGGCTGGTGGAAATCCCCTCGCTGCAGTGCTGCACGGCGTCCTTGAGCGTACGCAGCGAATGGCTGTTCAGCTCCGGTGTGGTGAAGCCTTTGTCGCCGGCAAATCCGCAGCAATGTATGCCTTCAGGAATCACCACAGTGGTGCTGCATTTGCGCGCCAGATCGATCAGCGCCTGGCTTTCGCCCAAATGCTGAGTGCTGCAGGTCACGTGGACGGCAATCGGCGCTTCCTGGGGTGTGAAGTCCAAGCGATCCAGCAAATGCGTACGGATGAAGCGCACCGGATCGTACAGATCCAGTCGTGTTTCGCCGATGTCTTGGACCAGCCGCAACGTACATGGGCTGGTGTCGCAATAGATCGGGTCGAGGCCGCCGCGACTGGCGTGGAGCAGGGCGCTGATCAGTTCCTGGCGCTTGTGCTCGGCCTGTTCGGCGTAGCCTTTGGAGGCGAACGGCTGACCGCAGCAGAGGTTGTCCTGATTGTCGGGAAAGACTACCTGGTAGCCGGCCTTTTCCAGCAGGCCACGGGTTTTGTCGTACAGCGACATTTGTTCTTTGTCACCCGCCGCCGGGCCCATGACCCGCGAGACGCAAGCTGCCAGATAGACCACACGCGGGCGCTCGTCCGAAACGCTCGGGCTGAAGCGAATGGCTTTTTCCGGTTGTGGCATGGCGTTGGTCCACAGCGGCACCTGGCCTTTGGACAAGCGCGTGAGCGTTGCCGACAGCTTCGCCAGACGCGGCGCGCCGAGCATCATCCGCGCGCCGTTGGCGACGTGCAGGGTGAAGCGCGCGCCTTGCAGGGTCTTGGCGAAATTTCCTTCGATCCAGTCAGCGGTTTTCTGATGCTTGGCGTGTCGGCCACGGAGCTTTTTCACCAGTTCGCCGGTGTTGATGCCTACAGGACAGCGTTGCGCGCACAGGCCGGTCGCGGCGCAGGTGTCGATGCCTTGGTAGTCGTAGGCTTTTTCCAGTTCGGTGGTGTCGACGCCGGCGCGCTTTTTCGCCTGGATATCGCGCCAGATCACGATGCGCTGGCGCGGGCTCAGGGTCAGGCCTTTCGATGGGCAGACCGGTTCGCAGAAACCGCACTCGATGCACTTATCCACAATCTCGTCCGCCGCCGGCAGCGGTTTCAGGTGCTTGAGATGGATCTGCGGATCTTCGCTGAGCACCACGTCCGGATTGAGAATGCCGTTGGGGTCGAGCAGGCGTTTGAGCTGCCACATCAGTTGATAGGCGTCGCTGCCCCATTCCAGTTCCACGAACGGCGCCATGTTGCGGCCGGTGCCGTGTTCGGCCTTCAGCGAGCCGCCGAATTCCACGGCGACCAGTTGCGCGACGTCGTCCATGAACGCTTGGTAGCGTGCGATTTCTTCCGGGCTGTTGAAACCTTGGGTGAAGACGAAGTGCAGATTGCCTTCCAGTGCGTGTCCGAAAAGGATCGCTTCGTCGTAGGCATGTTTGTCGAACAGCTCGATCAGGCGATTGACGCCGATGGCCAGTTGTTCGACCGGGAAGGTCACGTCTTCGATGATTACTGTGGTGCCGGTTTTGCGCACGGCGCCGACGGCGGGGAAGGTGTCTTTGCGGATGGCCCAGAGGCGGGCGTTTTCCACCGGGTCTTCGGTGAAGTCGACCTGCTTCTCAACGGGGAAATCGCGCAGGGACGCCATGATTTGCGCCAGTTGTTCTTGCAGCAATGTCGACGAAGCGGCGCGGGATTCGATGAGCAGCGCGCAGGCATTTTCCGACAGCAGTTGTACGAAAGCGGGCATGCCTTTTTTGTCCTGCACCGAGCGCAGACTGCGTCGATCGAGCAGTTCCACTGCGGATACCGGTTGGCTTTTCAGCACGGTCACCGCGTTGCAGCAGGTTTCTACATCGGGGAACACGATCAGCGCCGAGGCCTTGTTCGGGTGATCGATGACGGTGTCGTAAGTCACCGCACTGATAAAGCCGAGCGTGCCTTCGGAGCCGACCAGCAGGTGGCTCAGGATATCCACAGGCTCGTCGAAATCCACCAGGGCGTTGAGCGACAGGCCGGTGGTATTTTTCAGACGGTATTTGTGGCGGATTCTTGCGGCCAGTGCGGCGTTGGCGCGGGTCTCGCGGCCTAATGTCGCCAAGCGTTCGAGCAGGTCGCCGTGGCTGGAGCGAAATGCCGCGACGCTGGCTGGATCTTCGGTATCGAGGCGCGTGCCGTCGGCCAGCACCAGCCGAATTCCGGCCAATGTGTGATAGGTATTCTGCGCAGTGCCGCAGCACATGCCGCTGGCGTTGTTGGCGACGATGCCGCCGATCTTGCAGGCATTGATCGACGCCGGGTCCGGGCCGATCTTGCGTCCGAACGGCGCCAGCCAGGCGTTGGCCTGCGCGCCGATCACTCCTGGTTGCAGGCGGATCTGCGTGCCTTGGCCACGAATTTCGCGGGCGTTCCAGTTATCCCCAAGCACGATCAGCACCGAGTCGCTGATCGCCTGCCCGGACAGGCTGGTGCCGGCAGCGCGGAAGGTCACCGGCACCTTGTCGCGCTGGGCCAGCTGCAGCAGCGCCACGACTTCGTCTTCAGACTCGACGCGAATCACCAGTTTCGGGATCAGTCGATAGAAACTGGCGTCGGTGCCGAAGGCCAGGGTCGACAGCGGATCGTCGAAGCGCCGGTCTGCTGGAATCAGTCGCTCGGCATCACGCAGGAAAGCAGCAGGAAGACTCATTGATCCTCCAGAATCAGCACGACCAGATCTTTTGGGCCATGTGCCCCATACGCCAGGACCTGTTCAATATCGGCAGTCTTCGACGGGCCGGAGACCAGCAGCGCGTTGGTCGGCATGCCTTGCGCCCATTCGAATTCCTCTTGCACCTGATAGAAGTTGTCGCGGATTTCGCTGGCCTTGAGCAGGGCGAAATGCACCGGCGGCACCAGACTCATCAAGCGCGGTTCTTCACGGGTTGGCCAGATGATCAGGCTGCCGGTCGCCGCGATGGCACCGAGGGTGCCGGTGAGGCTGGCCGGGGTGTCGTTGAACAGTTCGGCTTTCCACTCTTCCATCGGCCGGTCGTAGGATTTCAGTGCAGGCAGCTCGGGATTATTCGCCCAGTGCTGTGTGATGCGTTGCCCGTGCGGTGTGGTCGGTGCGATCAGCAGGCTCGGCAACTGGCGGTCGCGCAGCAGTTGCGCCAGTAATGCCGGCCACTCGGCGCCCGAGGTCAGGTGGATTTCGGTGTGCACCGCTTCCATCAGTTTGCGCAGTTGCGGGATGCGTTGCTCGGCGCTGTAGGTGTAGGGCTGTGTGACCAGATCGACGTCGAAGTTGTCGGCGATTGGCGTGGTGCCGGCCAGACTTTTCCGCAGCTTGCCGAGGATATTTTGCTTGGCGCTCATCGATGCTCTCCCTGTTTGGCCAGATGTACGCGGGCCATGTCATGCAACGAACGCGCGGCCGGTTTTGGTGCGCTGTGATTTTGCGTCCACGGGCCGACGTTGCTCGGCGTAAGGGCGCGCAGGCGCGTGGAGAAAAAAGCGAACAAGCGGTACAGCGTCGGTGAGCTGTTGAGTCTGGCCCAGGTGTTCCAGATGAAGCGTTCCTTGCGCGAATACTTGCTGCCTTGGCCGCGCATCACCTGATTCGGTGCGTCCGGAGCTTTGACGTTTTCCTCGCGCAGACGGCGCAAGATGGCGGGGATCGGAATTTTCACCGGGCAGACTTCACCGCAGGCGCCGCACAGTGAGGACGCGCTCGGGTGATCCGGAACTTTGGCCAGGCCGACCATGTGCGGGGTGATGATTTTGCCGATCGGCCCCGGGTAGACCTCGCCATAAGTGTGGCCGCCCACTCGGGTGTACACCGGGCAGTGATTCATGCAGGCGCCGCAGCGGATGCAGTTCAGGGTCTGGCGCAATTCGCTGTCGGCAAAGGCCTGGCTGCGACCGTTGTCGAGCAACACCAGATGCACTTCCTGCGGGCCATCGAGTTCGTGTTCTTTGCGCGGGCCGGAGATCATGTTGACGTAAGTGGTGATCGGAATGCCCAGCGCCGAGCGCGTCAGCAGTGACAGCAGCGGCACCACGTCGCGCAGGTTTTCCACGACTTTTTCAATGCCGGTGACGGCGATATGCACCGGCGGCACGGTGGTGGTCATGCGCCCGTTGCCTTCGTTTTCCACCAGCAGCAGGGTGCCGGTTTCGGCGACGGCGAAGTTGACGCCGGAGACGCCGATGTCGGCTTCGAAGAATTTCTGCCGCAGGACCCTGCGACCGATCTGAATGAGTTGGTCAACGTCCTTGGTGTATTCCACGCCAAGTTTGTCGTGGAACAAGGACGCGACCTGACCGGCATTCTTGTGGATCGCCGGCATAATGATGTGTGAAGGCTTCTCGTGGTCGAGCTGGACGATGTACTCCCCCATGTCGGACTCCAGACATTCAATGTCCCGAGCCTCGAGGAAATGGTTCATCTCCATCTCTTCGCTGACCATCGATTTGCCCTTGATCACTTGCCGCGCCTCGTGAGCGCGGATGATCGATAAGACGATGCCATTGGCCTCGTCCACCGTTTCCGCCCAGTGCACTGTCACACCGTTGCGGGTCAGGTTCTGTTCCAGTTGCTCGAGCAGGTCGGGCAACTTGGACAGCGCGCGGGCCTTGATCGAATTGCCCAGTGCGCGCAAGTGTTCTCTTTCGTGGGCATCGCTGAAAGCCGCTGCCCGCTTGGTCATCAGTGAATCCATGGCGGTGCGGAAGTTGTTCCGCAGCTGCTGATCACCCAAGGCATTGTGTGCCCGGGTGCGGAAATCTTCTTCTACGGCGACCGTAGGAATAATCGTCGAGGTGCTCATTGCGCACCTCCGGTTCGCTGCCAGAGGAAGCTCGCCAGATGTTGCCCGCGCAACGCTTGCTGCTGTTTCTCCAGCGCGCCGTTGATGTTCATCAAACAGCCGCAGTCGGCACTCAGTACCTTGTGCGCGCCGGACTCCTTCAGCGCGCGGGTCTTGTCAGCGACCATCGCGCCGGAAATGTCTGGCATACGGACGCTGAATGTCCCACCGAAGCCACAGCATTCGCTTTCGTGGTCGTGATTGACCCGCTCCACATTGCTCAACTGCGCCAACAACTCGCGGCCGTGCAGGTGGGTGTTCATTTCGCGGCGTGCCGAACACGAGGTGTGCAGCGCGACTTTCACCGGTTCGCCGCTGTCCTTGAGCTGCACCTTGCAGACGAACAGCAGAAACTCGGCCAGCTCATAAGTGCGAGCCGCAAGGGCCTGCACCTGTTTCAACGTTTCCGGCTCGTCCTTGAACAAGTCGGCGTAATGCTCGCGCAGCATGCCGGCGCAGGAACCCGACGGCACCACCACCGGATAATCGCCGGCAAACAACGCCAGTTGCGAGCGCGCTACCGTCCGCGCCTGCTCGGTGTAACCCGAGGTGTAGGCCGGTTGGCCGCAGCAGCTCTGCCCTTGCGGATACTCGACCCGGATCCCTTCGCGCTCCAGCAGATGGATCGCGTCCATTCCGGCTTCGGGGTAGAACAGGTCGACCACACACGTGCCGAACAGGTAGACCCGCGACGGTTTCTCGCTGGGGTATTGCCGAGGTTCGGGCAGTGGCGGTGCCACGCGGGTCGCGTTCGGCACGGCGTTGTAAAAAAGCTCGCTCATCAGGCGTGTCTCCGGGTGGGCCCGGTTATCCGTCTGCTGCGGCTGCCGAATATAAAGCGCATTGCTTTCAGCAGCCTTACAGACCCGGTGGTGAATTGCTGACGCCGGATCACGGGCCGGCGTCGGTTATTTCCGTCTTTCTTGTAGGCGTCTTGTAGGTTTAGTGCACCAGCATGCCGGTGAACCAATAGGCCTGAGCCAAGGTGATCAAACCGACAATCGTTGCAAAGAATAGGCTGTGCTTGAGGGTGAAGCGGAACAGATCCGATTCCTTGCCGACCAGACCGGTCGCGGCGCAGGCCACGGCGATCGATTGCGGCGAGATCATCTTGCCGGTCACGCCGCCACTGGTATTGGCCGCCACCAGCAAGGTGTCGTTGACGCCGATCTGGTGGGCGGTGGTCGCTTGCAACGAACTGAACAGCGCGTTCGACGAAGTATCCGAACCGGTGAGGAACACGCCCAGCCAACCGAGGAACGGCGAGAAGAACGGGAACGCGGCGCCAGTACCCGCCAGCACCAGGGCCATGGTCGAGGACATGCCGGAGTAGTTGGTGACGAAGGCGAACGCCAGCACCATGCCGATCGACAGAATTGGCCAGCGCAGTTCGTAGAAGGTCTCTTTCAAAGTGGTCAGACCAGTTTTGAAATTGATCTTCAGTACCAGCATCGAAATCAGCGCGGAGAAGAAAATCGCGGTTCCGGTGGCGGAAATCGGGTCGAGTTTGAACACCGCTGGAATCGCGGTCGGGTTGGCCACGATTGGCGCAGTCTTGATCACCAGTTGATCAAGGTGCGGAATCGCGAAGTTGAACACCCAGCTGTACATTGAGCCGTCGGCAGCGAACATGGCTTTGAAAGGCTTCAGCGTCCAGATCGTCACCAGCACAGTGAGGATCAGGAACGGCGACCACGCCTTGAAAATTTCCCCGAGGCTGTAGGGCGAAGCCACGGTGGTGCGCTTCTGGCCGAAACCGCCTACGCTGGCGCTGACCACCGAAGCCGACACGGCGCCGACGATGTGCTGGCCGGCGGCACGGCGCGGTTGCCAGACCTTGAGGAACAGGGTCAGGGAAATCAGGCTGGCCAGTGCCGAGGTGATGTCCGGCAGTTCCGGGCCGATGAAGTTGGAGGTGAAGTATTGGGTGATGGCGAAACTCAGACCTGCCACCAGCGCGGCCGGCCAGGTTTCGCGCACACCGCGCAGGCCGTCCATCATGAATACCAGCCAGAACGGCACGAACAGCGACAGCAGCGGCAGTTGGCGACCGGTCATGGCGCCGATCTTGAACGCGTCGATGCCGGTGACTTGGCCGGCAACAATGATTGGAATCCCCAAGGCGCCGAACGCAACCGGCGCGGTGTTGGCAATCAGGCACAGGCCGGCGGCGTACAGCGGATTGAAGCCCAGTCCCACAAGGAGTGCGGCAGTAATCGCTACCGGCGCGCCGAAACCGGCGGCACCTTCCAGAAATGCGCCGAAGCAGAAACCGATCAGCAACACCTGCAAGCGCTGGTCATCGGTAATCGACAGGACCGAGCTGCGGATGACCTCGAACTGACCGCTCTTCACCGTCAGCTTGTAGAGGAACACTGCCGCGACAATGATCCAGGCAATCGGCCACAGACCATAAGCGAAACCATAACCAGCGGCGGCGAACGCCATGTCCACTGGCATCTGGAAGGCGAATATCGCTACGGCAATCGAAAGTGCGAGGGTGATGCTGCCGGCCACATGGCCTTTGAGGCGGAACACCGCCAGGGCGAGAAAGAAGAACACGATGGGAATGACGGCCGCGAGAGCGGAGACGCCAAGACTGCCGAGCGGACTGTAGAGCTGTTGCCAGGTTTGCATGGTGGGGTGGCCCCTAATTGTTGTTGGTCAGGCACTGTAAGCAATCTTGGATAATTGGTAAGACCAATTTACAAGCGCTGTTGGCTAGGGTAAAAGCCTTGGTAGCGGTGTGTCAATTTGCCGCTCTGAAACTTTCGTCGAAGATGCGGTGCAGAGGGCAGTTGATCCGGTTTGGCGAAGTGGCGTCTGGCAGGTGTCGGCGGCGCGCGGATAGGCCAGAATAGACACCCCGGCGAGCGGTCGGGATCGTGGAGAAATGAGTTATGGGCTTTGATCAGATACGTCAGCGCCGTTTGTCTGACGATATTGTCGAGCGCCTCGAGGGGATGATCCTTGAGGGCACGCTGAAGTCGGGCGAACGTCTGCCGGCCGAGCGCACGCTGGCCGAACAATTTGGCGTATCACGCCCGTCGTTGCGCGAGGCGATTCAGAAACTCGCGGCCAAAGGCTTGCTGGTCAGTCGCCAGGGCGGCGGCAATTATGTGGTGGAGGGCCTGGGGTCGACGTTCAGCGATCCGCTGCTGCAATTGCTTGAAAGCAATCCCGAAGCGCAACGTGATTTGCTCGAATTCCGGCACACCCTGGAGGCATCGTGTGCCTACTACGCCGCTTTGCGCGCCACCGATGTCGATCGTGAGCGCCTGACCGCTGCGTTCGAAGAGCTGCAGGATTGCTACTCGCGCCATGAAGAAGTCAGCCGGGCGGAAGAAGGCGCGGCAGATGCAAAATTTCATCTGGCGATTGCCGAAGCCAGCCACAACGCGGTGTTGCTGCATACGATTCGCGGACTGTTCGATCTGCTCAAGCGCAACGTCGTGACCAACATCGGCGGCATGTACAAACAGCGCACGGAAACTCGCGACATGCTGATCTCGCAGCACCGGGAATTGTATCTGGCGATTATCGAAGGGCGTGCCGAGCAGGCGAGGGAAGTGTCCAGCCGACATATTCTGTATGTGCAGGAAGTGCTGGAAGAGGTGCGTCAGGAGGTGCAGCGCATGGCTCGGGCGGAGCGGCGCAAGGGGATGTGATCAGGTGTGTTTGTGTTGATGCTGAAATAGCTTTCGCGAGCAGGCTCGCTCCCACCTTTGAAATGCATTCCAAGGTGGGAGCGAGCCTGCTCGCGAATTGGCGCTAAAGGAGGAAGATCAGTCTTCCTTGCCCTTGTTGCGCACCGCACGCTGCAATTCACGACCGGCATCGCGCTCGCGCTCGGTGTCACGCTTGTCGTATTCCTTCTTGCCCTTGCCCAGAGCGATCTCGCACTTGACCATGTGCTTGCTCCAGTACCAGGACAGGCAGACGCAGGCGTAACCCTTCTGCTGCACGGCGGCGGCGAGCTTGTCCAGCTCGCGGCGGTTGAGCAGCAGTTTGCGCGTGCGCACCGGGTCGGCGATGACGTGGGTGCTTGCGGTCATCAACGGCGTGATGTGGCTGCCGAGCAACCATGCTTCGCCGTCCTTGAGCAGCACATAGCTGTCGACCAGCTGCAACTTGCTCGCCCGCAGACTTTTTACTTCCCAGCCGGCCAGGACCAGACCAGCCTCGAACTTGTGCTCGATGAAGTAATCGTGTCGCGCCTTTTTGTTCTGCGCGATGGTCCCTGTTGGGTGTTTCTTCTGTTTAGCCATAGGGGCGGCATTATATGGAGTTGTTCGGCTGTCGGCTACGGTGTTGCTGCGTGCTTGAGCAGGTTGAGTGAATCCCGGACAATGCGGCCTCTTTTTCTAACGCTTGGGCGTGATAAACGATGTCGACAGACAAGGTTTCTGTCCACGGCAGTTGGGCTAGCCGCTGGGTATTCATACTCGCCGCGACCGGTTCGGCCGTGGGACTGGGTAGTATCTGGAAGTTCCCCTACATGGTCGGGGTCTACGGCGGCGGCGCTTTCGTGCTGATGTTCCTGGCGTGCATCGCGCTCATCGGCGTGCCGGTCATGCTCGCGGAAACCCTGATCGGCCGGCGTGCCCGGCAAAGTCCGGCAAATGCTCTGAAGGTGTTGGCGCTGGAGGCGGGGCACTCGGCCAAATGGTCGTGGGGCGCGTTTGCCGGGATGATCACGGCCCTGCTGATTCTTTCTTTCTACAGTGTGGTCGGCGGCTGGTCGCTGGATTACATCGTCGACATGGGGCGTGGCGATTTCCAGGGCGCGACGGCCGATCAGGTCGGCGCCTATTTCGGCAATGTCATTTCCAATCCATGGCGCCTGACACTTTGGCACACGATTTTCATGCTGCTGTCGGCCTTCGTGATCGCCAAAGGCGTGGTCGCCGGGCTTGAGCGTAGCCTGCGGATCATGATGCCGCTGCTGTTCGTGATGATTCTGGTGCTGCTGGGCTACAGCATGACCACCGGGCATTTCATGGAAGGCGTGCATTTCATGTTCGACTTCCACCCGGAAAAAGTCCTCGACGGTCTGCTGCCGGCGATGGGGCACGCGTTCTTCTCGCTGAGCGTCGGCGTTGGTTCGATCATGATCTACGGCGCCTACATGCCGAAGAACACCTCGCTGTCGGGCACGGTGGTCGGTGTCGCGCTGCTGGATACTTTCGTATCGCTGGTCGCCGGTCTGGCACTGTTTCCGATTGTGTTCGCCGCTGGCCTGAACCCAAGCGAAGGCCCAGGGCTGATGTTCGTCAGCCTGCCATTTGCTTTTGGTAATGTCTTTTTCGGCCAGTTGATGGGCGTGGTGTTCTTCGTGTTGGTCGCGGTGGCAGCGTGGAGTTCGGCGATTTCGCTGCTTGAGCCAATGGTGGCTTACCTGGTTGAACGCACTAAAATCAGCCGCATCTGGGTGACGTTCTGGCTGGCGTTCACCTGCTGGTTCGTTGGTCTGGGCACGGTGTTTTCTTTCAATATCTGGAAGGAAGCCAAGTTTTTCGTGAACGAAGGCGGGGCGTTCAGCCTCTATCAATGGGGTGCGCAGAGCGGTCTCGACTTCTTCGGCGTGATCGATTTCTTCACCTCGCGGATCATGTTGCCCCTCGGTGGCTTGTGTTTCGTGCTGTTCGCGGGATGGGTGATGGGGCGTGAAGCGGTGCGGGATGAATTGTCTATCCGTAACCCGCTTCTGTTTGCTCTGTCCCTGTTCTTGATGCGCTACGTGGCGCCTATCGGCATTCTTGTAGTCTTTGCCGCTCAGCTCTGGAAGTAACGCTTACATGACGACACATATCCAACGATCCGCGCTTCTGCCGTACCCGGCGCAATTTCTCTACGACCTGGTCAACGATGTCGCGCGGTACCCGGAGTTTCTGCCGTGGTGCTCGGAGGCTGAAGTGCTGGAAAGCTCCCCAGAACACATGCGCGCCAGTGTCGGCGTAGCGAAGGGTGGCCTCAGTCAGCATTTCGTCACGCGCAATACGCTGGTGCCGGGGCAGTCGATCGAGATGAATCTTGAGGAAGGCCCGTTCACTCAGTTGCACGGCATCTGGGTATTCAAGGCACTGAATGAAAAGGCCTGCAAGATCAGTCTGGATCTGTCGTTCGATTATGCCGGGCCGCTGGTGCGCGCAACTCTGGGGCCGTTGTTCAATCAGGCGGCCAATCAGTTGGTGGATGCTTTCTGCCAGCGCGCCAAGCAGATGCATGGTTGAGCCGGTGATCGAGATAGAAGTCGTGTACGCAGCGGTTGATCGCCAGGTTATGCGTGCGATCAGCGTGGCTGAAGGCGTTAGCGTTCGGGCTGCGGTGCACGCATCGGGCATCGCGGCCGAGTTTCCTGAGCTGAATCTGGCGCAGTGCCCGCTGGGGATTTTTGGCAAGGTCGTGGCTGACGCGGATTCTCGCCCTGTTCAGGCGGGCGATCGCATCGAAATTTATCGACCGCTGCTGGCTGATCCCAAAGAAGTTCGACGTTTGCGCGCGGCCAAGGCTGCCGAGGCCAAAGCACGCAATTCTTGATCAGGCCAAACGGCAGGCAATAAAAAACCCGGAATGTCCGGGTTGTTTATTGCCTCGCCTATTACTGCGGCGAGGTGTCCAGCGGCTCTGGTGGCGGAACCGGTACGGTTTCCACGCCATCGACGTCCTTCTGGATCTGATCCAGCAAAGAGCCTGGTTTGGCTGGTTTTTCAGCTTCTGGCTTGTCGGCGTTTTCAGCAGGCGCGGTCACGGTAGTACCGCTGTCCTTGCCGAGAATGGCTTCATCACGGCTCACGCCGGGCATGAAGTCACCGGACAGGCTGACAAGCTGGTCGTTGGAGTTGAAGATAACGCTGATTCGTTCCTGCTGGCGTTCACCGCCACCCGGTTGCAGGCTGTACAGATAATCCCAGCGATCGGCATGGAACGTGTCGGCAAGCAGAGGGTTGCCCATGATAAACCGTACTTGCGGCCGGGTCATTCCCGGGCGTAACTGGTCTATCATGTCCTGCGTGACGACATTGCCCTGCTGGATGTCGATTTTGTAAACCCCGGGGAATGAACAACCGGCGAGTGCGAGCAGTCCCACAAAGGTGAAACTGGTTAGCAAGAGCTTGGTGTTTTGCATCGGTGGGCGACTTCCACTATCTTGGCTGGGACAACGTAAACGCCGATCATACCCGCATTAAGAGAAGCTGCGAAGCAGCATCGCGAGAAAGCTGACCATGGTTGAAAATAGCGAACTACGCAAAGCCGGCCTCAAAGTGACCCTGCCACGGGTCAAGATCCTGCAAATGCTCGACTCTACCGAGCAGCGCCACATGAGTGCCGAGGACGTCTACAAGGCGTTGATGGAAGCTGGTGAGGACGTTGGTCTGGCCACGGTTTACCGTGTACTGACCCAGTTCGAAGCGGCCGGCCTCGTGGTCCGCCACAACTTCGACGGCGGCCACGCGGTCTTCGAACTGGCTGACGGTGGCCACCACGACCATATGGTCAACGTGGAATCGGGTGAAGTGATCGAATTCTTCGACGAAGAAATCGAAAAACTTCAGAAATCGATCGTCGAGAAGCATGGCTTCGAGATGGTTGATCACAACCTGGTGCTGTACGTGCGCAAGAAAAAGTAAGCATGTCGCGCGAATTTCACATTCGCGAAACGAACGAAGGCGACCCAAGGGTCGCCTTCGTGCTTTCTGCTATTTGTTACGCCTTGGCGGTCACCACCATTTTTTTCGCGTGAGCCAGGGATTCCTTGGTCAGATCGATGCCGCCGAGCATGCGCGCGACTTCTTCGATGCGCTCGTTCTTTGTCAGCTTCGCGACAGCGGTGTGAGTCGCCTTCTCGTCGCGAACCTTGTGCACGAACAGATGTTGATGCCCTTGCGCCGCCACTTGCGGCAAGTGCGTCACGGTCAGGACCTGGCCGCGATCACCGAGACGGCGCAGTAACTGGCCGACAATCTCGGCAGTCGGACCGCCAATACCTACGTCCACTTCGTCGAACACCAGCGTCGGCACGCGGGAGGTCTGGGCGGTAATGACCTGAATCGCCAGACTGATCCGCGACAGCTCACCACCGGAGGCGACTTTTGCCAGTGCCTTGAGCGGTTGGCCGGGGTTGGCGCTGACCAGCAGTTCGACCTGTTCCAGCCCGTTCGGCAGCAACTCATCGCTGCTGTTGGCTTTCAGTTCGATGGTAAAGCGGCCGCCGGGCATGCCCAGGCGCTGGATTTCCTGCTCCACTGCACTGGCGAGGCTACCGGCAGCTTGATGACGAAGGTCGCTCAGCTCGCGGGCTTTCTCTTGGTAGTGGCGGGCGTAGGACGCCAGTTCTTCACCCAGGCGTTCGATGGATTCATCGTTGGCGTTGAGGGTTTCGATTTCATCGAGCAGCTTTTGCTGCATCTCGCCGACTTCGGTCGGTTGAATCCGGTGTTTGCGCGCCAGGGTGTAGATCGCGTCGAGGCGCTCTTCCAGGTATTGCAGGCGAGCCGGGTCGGCATCAAAGTTGTCGAGGAAGCGGTTGAGCTCGCCGACCGCTTCTTCTACCTGAATCTGTGCGCTGGTCAGCAGGCTGCTGGCTTCACCCAGCGCCCCCACCGAGCTGTTCACACTGGACAGACGATTGAGGCTGGCGGTCAGTGCATTCAGGACATTCCCTGAATCACTTTCACTGCACTGCTCGACCACTTGCCGGCATATGCCCAGCAAGGTTTCGGCGTTGGTCAGGTTCTTGTGTTCCTGCTCCAGTTGCTCCAGTTCATTTTCGCCGAGGCCGAGGTTCTCCAATTCCTCAAGCTGATAGCTGAGCAACTGATGACGTGCGCGTTGTTCGTCGCCGGAGTTGGACAGCCGCTCCAGTTCCTGGCGGGTCTGACGCCAGCGTTGCGCGGCAAGCTGCACCTGACGCGCCAGATCGGTGGCACCCGCATACTCGTCAAGCAGGCGGCGATGGGTGTCGGTCTTCAGCAGCGACTGATGTTCGTGCTGGCTGTGGATATCGATCAGCAGCTCGCCGAGGGCTTTGAGGTCGCCAAGCGGGCAGGGCGTGCCGTTGATATAACCGCGCGAACGACCTTCCGATGTGATGACCCGGCGCAGGATGCAAGGCCCGTCGTTTTCCAGATCGCGCTCGGCCAGCCAGGCGCTGGCTTCAGGGATATCAGCGAGATCGAAGGTGGCGAGAATGTCGGCTTTATCAGCGCCCGGGCGAACCACGCCGCTGTCGGCGCGATCACCCAGGGTGAGGCCCAGGGCATCGAGCATGATCGACTTGCCGGCGCCGGTTTCCCCTGTGATCACGCTCATCCCGCGATCAAGTTCGAGATCGAGATGTTCAACGATGGCGTAGTTGTGTACGGACAGGTGCACCAGCATAAAGGCAGCTCCCAGGCTTGAGGTCTGGTTATTTATACAGTGTTTTGTTCAGGCCTGACAATGCCCGCCCTTAGCTCGATTTGCTTGGTCGAAAAGTTTTCTTAGCGCATTCAAGAATGAGTATTCAGCACTTTTTTGTAGGGACAATTGTTTTCAGCCCTTGAAGCCTGATTTTGCGGCCCCATATATCGGGGCAGAAGCGCGAGTCAGGCTCGCGGACGAAATTGAAAGGAGAATTCTATGGCTGACGAACAGACAGTAGATACGCAAAACCCAGATGCCAATCAGGCGCCCGAAGGTTCGGGTGACGACCTGGCGACCCGTGTGCAAGTGCTCGAAGAGCAATTGGCCGCCGCGCAGGATCAGTCTCTGCGTGTTGCTGCCGATCTGCAGAACGTTCGCCGCCGTGCCGAGCAGGACGTCGAGAAGGCGCACAAGTTTGCCCTGGAAAAATTCGCCAGCGACCTGCTGCCGATCGTCGACAGCCTGGAGCGCGGCCTCGAGCTGTCGAGCCCGGACGACGAAAGCATCCGCCCGATGCGCGAAGGCATCGAGCTGACCCTGAAAATGTTCCACGACACCCTCAAGCGCTACCAGCTTGAAGCGATCGATCCGCATGGCGAACCGTTCAACGCCGTTCACCATCAGGCGATGGCCATGCAGGAAAGTGCCGACGTCGAGCCGAACAGCGTGTTGAAGGTTTTCCAGAAGGGCTACCAGCTCAATGGTCGCCTGCTGCGCCCGGCGATGGTTGTTGTCAGCAAGGCGCCGGCACCGGTTTCGCCTTCGATTGACGAGCAGGCTTGAAATTAGCCGCAAGGCCCCCATTTAGAAGTCAAGCGTTTAAGTGCTACCGCAGTCAGCCACCACTGCTGCGGCAACAAAATCCAAAGTTTCGGGAGAGTGAACATGGGCAAAATTATCGGTATCGACCTGGGGACTACCAACTCCTGCGTCTCCGTGCTTGAAAACGGCAAAGCCAAAGTTATTGAAAACGCTGAAGGCGCGCGTACCACGCCGTCGATCATCGCTTACGCCAACGATGGCGAAATTCTGGTAGGTCAGTCGGCCAAGCGTCAGGCTGTAACCAACCCGCACAACACCCTGTACGCGGTAAAGCGTCTGATCGGTCGTCGTTTTGACGAAGAAGTTGTGCAGAAAGACATCCAGATGGTCCCTTACAAGATCGTCAAGGCTGACAACAACGACGCCTGGGTAGAAGTGAACGGCCAGAAAATGGCACCGCCACAGATCTCGGCTGAAATTCTGAAGAAGATGAAGAAGACCGCCGAAGACTACCTCGGCGAGGCAGTGACCGAAGCGGTGATCACCGTTCCGGCCTACTTCAACGACAGCCAGCGTCAAGCCACCAAAGACGCCGGCCGCATCGCTGGTCTGGACGTAAAACGCATCATCAACGAACCAACCGCAGCCGCTCTGGCTTACGGTATGGACAAGGCCAAGGGCGATCACACCGTGATCGTTTATGACCTAGGTGGCGGTACTTTCGACGTTTCCGTAATCGAAATCGCTGAAGTTGACGGTGAGCACCAGTTCGAAGTGTTGGCCACCAACGGTGACACCTTCCTCGGCGGTGAAGACTTCGACATTCGTCTGATCGACTACCTCGTTGACGAATTCAAGAAAGAAAGCGGCATGAACCTCAAAGGTGACCCGCTGGCCATGCAGCGCCTGAAAGAAGCCGCTGAGAAAGCCAAGATCGAGCTGTCGTCCGCTCAGTCGACCGACGTCAACCTGCCGTACATCACTGCAGATGCGACCGGTCCTAAGCACCTGAACGTGAAAATCTCCCGTGCCAAGCTCGAAGCACTGGTTGAAGACCTGGTTCAGCGCACCATCGAACCTTGCCGCATTGCCATGAAAGACGCCGGTATCGACGTCAGCGCGATCAACGACGTCATTCTGGTCGGTGGTCAGACTCGTATGCCGCTGGTACAGAAGCTGGTTACCGATTTCTTCGGTAAAGAAGCGCGTAAAGACGTCAACCCGGACGAAGCCGTTGCCATGGGTGCTGCGATTCAGGGCGCTGTTCTGGCCGGTGACGTTAAAGACGTGCTGCTGCTCGACGTCAGCCCGCTGACCCTGGGTATCGAAACCATGGGTGGCGTGATGACCGCGCTGATCGAGAAAAACACCACGATTCCTACCAAGAAATCGCAAGTGTTCTCGACTGCCGACGACAACCAGGGTGCTGTGACCATTCACGTTCTGCAGGGCGAGCGCAAGCAAGCTGCACAGAACAAATCGCTGGGCAAGTTCGACCTGGCCGACATTCCACCAGCTCCACGTGGCGTGCCGCAGATCGAAGTGACCTTCGACATCGACGCCAACGGCATCCTGCACGTCGGCGCGAAAGACAAGGCTACCGGCAAGACCCAGTCGATCGTGATCAAGGCCAACTCCGGTCTGTCCGACGAAGAAATCGAGCGCATGGTGCGTGACGCCGAGGCGAATGCCGAGGAAGACCGCAAGTTCGAAGAACTGGCCGCTGCCCGTAACCAGGGTGACGCACTGGTGCACTCGACTCGCAAGATGATCGCTGACGCGGGCGACAAGGTCACCGCCGAAGAGAAGACTGCAATCGAAGCTGCAGTGGTTGCGCTGGAAGCCGCCGTCAAAGGCGACGACAAGGCTGCCATCGAAGCCAAGGTTGAAGAGCTGTCGAAAGTCTCCGCTCCGGTTGCTCAGAAGATGTACGCCGAACAGGCTCAGCCAGCTGATGGCGCGGCCCCGCAAGGCGAATCGGCTGAGAAGGCTGACGACGTTGTCGACGCCGAGTTCGAAGAAGTCAAAGACCACAAGTAAGTTGTTGGTCGCCCGGTTGACTGCCTTGCGGCGGTGACTGGTAGGATGTCGCCGCGCGGGAGCTTGCCTCCCGCGTTGGCGTATCTGGAATACGCGAATTTTTACAGCATGCGACACCGTTCGGATGTTGGCGGTATGGCCGGGAATGCTCCTGCTTTTCGCGCCGCAGATACCGCATCAATCAAGACCAGGATCGTTGAATTGACGTGAGTTGGGTCCGGGCCTTAATGGGGGCTCAACGAGTTTGGCGAGGCTCAGGAGGGGTTTGCCGAACGTCCTTAAGAGTGCAAAGAACTTATGGCAAAGCGTGACTATTACGAAGTATTGGGTGTCGAGCGGGGCACGAGCGAAGCGGACCTGAAGAAGGCCTATCGCCGCCTGGCCATGAAGCACCACCCCGACCGTAATCCCGGCGACAAAGCTTCGGAAGAAGCATTCAAAGAGGCCAACGAGGCCTATGAAGTGTTGTCCGACGCCAGCAAGCGCGCGGCATACGACCAGTATGGTCATGCCGGCGTCGATCCGAGCATGGGTGGCGGCGGTGCCGGTTTCGGTGGCCAGAACTTCTCGGACATCTTCGGCGATGTCTTCAGTGATTTCTTCGGTGGCGGTCGCGGCGGTGCCCGTGGCGGCGCTCAGCGTGGCAGCGATCTGCGCTACACCCTGGAACTGAATCTGGAAGAAGCGGTGCGCGGCACGTCGGTGAATATCCGCGTTCCGACACTGGTCAACTGCAAGCCGTGCGATGGTTCGGGGGCCAAGAAAGGCTCGTCGCCGACGACGTGCCCGACCTGCGGCGGCATCGGCCAGGTGCGCATGCAGCAGGGCTTCTTCTCGGTGCAGCAGACCTGCCCGCGCTGCCATGGCCAGGGCAAGATCATTTCCGATCCGTGCGACTCCTGCCACGGCGACGGTCGTGTCGAAGAGTACAAAACCCTGTCGGTCAAAGTGCCTGCCGGTGTTGATACTGGCGACCGCATTCGTCTGTCCGGCGAAGGCGAGGCGGGTACCCAGGGCGGGCCGACTGGCGACCTGTACGTTGTGATCAATGTGCGCGAACACGACATCTTCCAGCGTGACGGCAAGCATCTGTTCTGCGAAGTGCCGATCAGCTTCGTCGACGCTGCACTGGGCGGCGAGTTGGAGATTCCGACCCTCGACGGTCGCGTCAAACTGAAAATCCCCGAAGGCACGCAGACCGGCAAGCAGTTCCGCGTACGCGGCAAAGGCGTGGCGCCAGTGCGTGGCGGCGGTGCCGGCGACCTGATGTGTCGTGTCGCTGTGGAAACGCCGGTCAACCTCAACCGTCGTCAGCGTGAACTGCTGGAAGAATTCCGCAGCTCCCTGGCCGACGACAACAGCCACTCGCCGAAAACCACCGGTTGGTTCGACGGTGTGAAGCGTTTCTTCGGCGATTTGTAAGGAGTCGGCATGCGACGTATTGCAGTGATGGGCGCCGCCGGGCGCATGGGCAAGACCCTGATTGAAGCGGTGCAGCAGACGCCGGGCGCCGGTCTGACGGCGGCGGTCGATCGTCCCGACAGCACGCTGGTCGGCGCGGATGCCGGTGAGCTGGCAGCGCTGGGCCGTATCGGCGTGCCGCTGTCCGGTGATCTGGATCGTGTGGTTGAAGAGTTCGATGTGTTGATCGACTTCACTCACCCGACCGTGACCCTGAAGAATCTCGCGTTCTGCCGCAAGCACGGCAAAGCGATGATCATCGGCACCACCGGTTTCAGTGTTGAAGAGAAGCAATTGCTGGCCGATGCGGGCAAGGACATTCCGATCGTCTTCGCCGCCAACTTCAGCGTCGGCGTCAACCTGTGCCTGAAGTTGCTCGACACCGCTGCGCGCGTGCTGGGAGACGATGTCGATATCGAGATCATGGAAGCCCATCACCGCCACAAGGTCGATGCTCCCTCCGGTACCGCGGTGCGCATGGGTGAAGTGATTGCCGATGCCCTGGGGCGTGATCTGAAGAAGGTCGCGGTCTACGGTCGCGAAGGCCAGACCGGTGCGCGTGAGCGTGAAACCATTGGTTTCGCCACCGTGCGCGCTGGCGATATCGTCGGTGATCACACCGTGCTGTTCGCTGCCGATGGCGAGCGCGTCGAGATTACCCACAAGGCATCGAGCCGCATGACCTTCGCCAAGGGCGCGGTGCGTGCGGCGCTGTGGCTGGATGGTCGCGAGCCGGGCCTGTACGACATGCAAGACGTGCTCGACCTGCGTTGAGTCGTTGCTGAACCCGGCGCAAACGTCCCGTTTTGCGCCGGTTTTTACCGCTTGGCGACGACCTGTCGCATTCTCCGGCCTTTAAGGCTCTTTAGCGGTGGACCAAAAACGCCCTTTTCTGTAAGCTACAGCTTTAGTGTGTCCACTAAAAGCGCGCAGAATAATTTCAGTGAAGAAGCGGGGTGACGTGTCCATACGTCACTCCGCTTTTTTACAACCTGCGATTGCCCTTTCATGCGTTATTTACGGGAGGTCTTCTTGACTAAGCCAGCCATACTCGCCCTTGCTGATGGCAGCATTTTTCGCGGCGAAGCCATTGGAGCCGACGGTCAGACCGTTGGTGAGGTGGTGTTCAACACCGCAATGACCGGCTATCAGGAAATCCTTACCGATCCTTCCTACGCCCAGCAGATCGTTACCCTGACTTACCCGCACATCGGCAACACCGGCACCACGCCGGAAGACGCCGAGTCCGACCGCGTCTGGTCCGCTGGCCTGGTCATCCGTGACCTGCCGCTGGTAGCGAGCAACTGGCGCAACACGATGTCCCTGTCTGATTACCTGAAAGCCAACAATGTAGTGGCAATCGCCGGTATCGACACCCGTCGCCTGACCCGCATCCTGCGTGAAAAAGGCGCTCAGAACGGCTGCATCATGGCCGGCGACAACATCTCCGAAGAAGCAGCCATCGCCGCTGCGCAAGGCTTCCCGGGCCTGAAGGGCATGGACCTGGCGAAAGTCGTCAGCACCAAGACCCAGTACGAATGGCGCTCGACTGTCTGGGATCTGAAAACCGACAGCCACGCGACCATCGAAGCCTCCGAACTGCCATACCACGTGGTCGCCTACGACTACGGCGTCAAGGTCAACATCCTGCGCATGCTGGTCGAGCGCGGCTGCCGCGTCACCGTGGTGCCAGCGCAGACTCCAGCCGCCGATGTGCTGGCGCTGAAGCCGGACGGCGTGTTCCTGTCCAACGGCCCGGGTGACCCGGAGCCATGCGACTACGCGATCCAGGCGATCAAGGAAGTCCTGGAAACCGAGACGCCGGTATTCGGCATCTGCCTCGGCCACCAACTGCTGGCTCTGGCCTCCGGCGCCAAGACCCTGAAAATGGGCCACGGCCACCACGGTGCCAACCACCCGGTGCAGGATCTGGATACAGGCGTGGTGATGATCACCAGCCAGAACCACGGTTTTGCGGTAGACGAAGCCACCCTGCCAGCCAACGTGCGCGCGATCCACAAATCGCTGTTCGACGGCACCCTGCAAGGCATCGAGCGCACCGACAAGAGCGCGTTCAGCTTCCAGGGTCACCCTGAAGCGAGCCCGGGCCCGAACGATGTTGCGCCACTGTTCGACCGCTTCATCAACGAGATGGCCAAGCGACGCTAAGCGTTCGCCTTGAGACTGTAGAGAGAAGCCCTCGAGGGCGGCCCCGGTTCCGGCGGCCCCTTCGGGACTTCAGAAATCGATCAAGACGGCTTGCCGACTGACCTGCGGATTTGAGTGACAAACCATGCCAAAACGTACAGACATTAAAAGCATCCTGATTCTCGGCGCTGGCCCGATCGTGATCGGCCAGGCCTGCGAATTCGACTACTCCGGCGCCCAGGCCTGCAAGGCCCTGCGCGAAGAGGGTTACCGCGTCATCCTGGTGAACTCCAACCCGGCCACCATCATGACCGACCCGGACATGGCCGACGCCACCTACATCGAACCGATCAAGTGGCAGACCGTGGCCAAGATCATCGAAAAAGAGCGTCCGGACGCCGTGCTGCCAACCATGGGCGGCCAGACCGCCCTGAACTGCGCCCTGGACCTGGAGCGCGAAGGCGTTCTCGAGAAGTTCGGCGTAGAGATGATCGGTGCCAACGCCGACACCATCGACAAGGCTGAAGACCGTTCGCGTTTCGACAAGGCGATGAAATCCATCGGCCTGGCGTGCCCGCGTTCCGGCATCGCCCACAGCATGGAAGAAGCCAACGCGGTCCTCGAAACCCTCGGTTTCCCGTGCATCATCCGTCCGTCCTTCACCATGGGCGGCACCGGTGGCGGTATCGCTTACAACCGTGAAGAGTTCGAAGAAATCTGCGCCCGTGGTCTGGACCTGTCGCCGACCAAAGAGCTGCTGATCGACGAATCGCTGATCGGCTGGAAAGAATATGAAATGGAAGTTGTCCGCGACAAAAAGGACAACTGCATCATCGTCTGCTCGATCGAAAACTTCGACCCGATGGGCGTGCACACCGGCGACTCGATCACCGTAGCTCCAGCCCAGACGCTGACCGACAAGGAATACCAGATCCTGCGTAACGCCTCGCTGGCGGTACTGCGCGAGATCGGCGTCGAGACCGGCGGTTCCAACGTTCAATTCGGTATCTGCCCGAACACTGGCCGTATGGTCGTGATCGAAATGAACCCGCGTGTATCGCGTTCCTCGGCACTGGCTTCGAAAGCCACCGGTTTCCCGATCGCCAAGGTCGCGGCCAAACTGGCTGTGGGTTACACCCTTGATGAGCTGTCGAACGACATCACCGGCGGCAAGACCCCGGCGTCCTTCGAACCGTCGATCGACTACGTCGTCACCAAGCTGCCACGCTTCGCCTTCGAGAAATTCGCCAAGGCTGACGCACGCCTGACCACGCAAATGAAGTCGGTCGGTGAAGTCATGGCCATCGGCCGGACCTTCCAGGAATCCCTGCAGAAAGCCCTGCGCGGTCTGGAAGTCGGCGTTTGCGGTCTGGACGAGAAGCTCGATCTGAGCAACCCGGACAGCATGAGCGTGCTCAAGCGCGAACTGACCGTGCCGGGCGCCGAGCGTATCTGGTACGTGGCTGACGCCTTCCGCGCCGGTCTGTCGGTCGAAGACATCTTCGGCATGAACATGATCGACCCGTGGTTCCTGGTGCAGATCGAAGACCTGATCAAGGACGAAGAGAAGGTCAAGACCCTCGGTCTGTCCTCGATCGACCGCGACCTGATGTTCAAGCTCAAGCGCAAAGGCTTCTCCGATCAGCGTCTGGCGAAACTGCTGGGCGTCACCGAGAAAAACCTGCGTACGCATCGTCAGAAGCTGGAAGTGTTCCCGGTCTACAAGCGCGTTGACACCTGCGCCGCCGAGTTCGCTACCGACACCGCTTACCTGTACTCGACCTACGAGGAAGAGTGCGAGGCCGCTCCGTCGGGTCGCGACAAGATCATGATTCTGGGCGGCGGTCCGAACCGTATCGGCCAGGGCATCGAGTTCGACTACTGCTGCGTTCACGCTGCTCTCGCCCTGCGCGAAGACGGCTACGAAACCATCATGGTCAACTGCAACCCGGAAACCGTATCCACCGACTACGACACTTCCGACCGTCTGTACTTCGAGCCGGTAACCCTGGAAGACGTACTGGAAATCTGCCGCGTCGAGAAGCCGAAAGGCGTGATCGTCCAGTACGGCGGCCAGACTCCGCTGAAACTGGCTCGCGCACTGGAAGCTGCTGGCGTGCCGATCATCGGCACCAGCCCTGACGCCATCGACCGCGCCGAAGACCGTGAGCGCTTCCAGCAAATGGTCGAGCGTCTGAACCTGCGTCAGCCGCCAAACGCCACTGTGCGCAGCGAAGACGAAGCCGTTCGTGCTGCGGCGAAGATCGGTTATCCGCTGGTGGTGCGCCCGTCCTACGTGTTGGGCGGCCGTGCGATGGAAATCGTATACAAGGAAGACGAACTCAAGCGCTATCTGCGTGACGCGGTGCAAGTGTCCAACGACAGCCCGGTGCTGCTCGACCACTTCCTCAACTGCGCCATCGAAATGGACGTGGATGCGGTCTGCGACGGCAAAGATGTAGTGATCGGCGCGATCATGCAGCACATCGAACAGGCGGGCGTTCACTCCGGTGACTCCGCTTGCTCGCTGCCGCCGTACTCGCTGCCGGCACACATCCAGGACGAGATGCGCGAACAGGTCAAGAAAATGGCTCTGGAACTGGGCGTTGTCGGCCTGATGAACGTGCAGTTGGCTTTGCAGGGCGAAGACATCTACGTCATCGAAGTCAACCCGCGCGCCTCGCGTACCGTACCGTTCGTTTCCAAGTGCATCGGTGTTTCCCTGGCCATGATCGCTGCGCGCGTGATGGCCGGTAAGACCCTGAAGGAAATCGGCTTCACCAAGGAAATCATCCCGAACTTCTACAGCGTGAAAGAGGCGGTGTTCCCGTTCGCCAAGTTCCCTGGCGTTGACCCGATCCTCGGCCCAGAGATGAAGTCGACCGGTGAAGTGATGGGCGTCGGCGACACCTTCGGCGAAGCATTCGCCAAAGCGCAGATGGGCGCCAGTGAAGTGCTGCCGACCGGCGGTACTGCGTTCATCAGCGTGCGCGATGACGACAAGCCACTGGTTGCAGGCGTGGCCCGTGATCTGATCAACTTGGGCTTCGAAGTGGTCGCCACTGCCGGCACTGCCAAGCTGATCGAAGCCGCAGGCCTGAAAGTGCGCCGCGTGAACAAGGTGACCGAGGGTCGTCCGCACGTGGTCGACATGATCAAGAATGACGAAGTCACGCTGATCATCAACACCACCGAAGGTCGTCAGTCGATCGCCGATTCGTACTCCATTCGTCGCAACGCCCTGCAGCACAAGATCTACTGCACCACCACTATTGCTGCGGGCGAAGCGATCTGCGAAGCGCTGAAGTTCGGTCCGGAAAAGACCGTGCGCCGCTTGCAGGATCTACACGCAGGATTGAAGGCATGAGCATAACCAAGTACCCAATGACTGTTCAGGGCGCTCGCGCCCTGGAAGAGGAGCATGCTCACCTGACCAAGGTCGTCCGTCCGAAGCTCAGCCAGGACATCGGTACGGCCCGCGAGTTGGGTGACTTGAAGGAAAACGCTGAATACCATGCTGCCCGCGAACAGCAAGGCATGGTCGAAGCGCGTATTCGTGATATCGAAGGCCGGATTCAGAATCAGGTCATCATCGATGTCACGACCATTCCTCACACCGGCAAAGTGATTTTCGGTACCACCGTCGAGATCGCCAACGTCGAGACTGATGAAAGCGTCACTTACCACATCGTGGGTGAGGATGAGGCTGACTTCAAACTCGGCAAGATCTCCGTCGGTTCGCCGCTGGCCCGCGCCTTGATTGGCAAGGAAGAGGGTGACGTTGTCGCCGTCAAAACGCCAAGCGGCGTGATCGAGTACGAGATTGTCGAAGTTCGTCACATCTAAAAGAAGGCGCCCGCTGCATGCGGGCGCCATGCTTTGGCAGCTGACCCAGATGCTTTGGGTCGGTGGCCTATGGTTGATTCATATCGGTTTGCAGCCGGCGCTGGGCCGGATCGGTCTGGCGCCGCTGTTGATCGATGAAGTGGCCAGTGCTTTCGAAGTGCTGGTGGTGGGATTCGCCGCTCTGTGCGTGATCTTTCAGGCTTTGGTGCTGGTACAGGCCGAGGGCCTTGTCAGCTTATGGCGGGATTTTCGCGGGCAGGTGTTGTTGATGGCGTTGTACGCGTGCGCGATGTATGTCGCCGTGCGTGTCGGCTGGCCGGATGCGCAGCGCTGGCAGGTATTCAGTTATCTGGTGCTGGGATTTTCCGGGCTGGTGCTGGTCATGCAGCCGGTGCCGGGATGGGGTGGAAGGGTGCGCGAAGCACACCCTTGACCCTGCGCATCACTTGAAGCGATGAACGTTCGACAGCTGCTTGTTGACGCTGAAGTTCTTGCGGTAGACCAGAGCCATCTTGCCGATGACCTGAACCAGGTCCGCTTTGCCGACCTTGCACAGCTCGGCGATGTGCGCGAGGCGCGACTCGCGATCAAGGATATTGAGCTTGATCTTGATCAGCTCGTGATCGGCCAAGGCGCGTTCAAGTTCGGCTAAAACACCTTCAGTCAAACCGTTGTCCGCCACCGTCAACACTGGTTTGAGGTGGTGGCCGATGGATTTGTACTGTTTCTTCTGCTCTGGAGTGAGCGGCATAATCTGACCCTTTCGTCTGGATTCTGTAAAATGGCGGCCATTTTACCCGAGGGTTCGTGGATCCGCCCAACTAATCACGACCCTAATCATCGAGGTGCCCAATGGCGCGTTCCAAGACAAGCCTTGGTTGGCTGAAAAGACATGTCAACGATCCTTATGTGAAGCAGGCGCAGAAGGATGGCTACCGCTCGCGTGCAAGTTACAAGCTGCTGGAGATCCAGGAAAAATACAAATTGATCCGCCCGGGCATGAGCGTGGTCGACCTTGGCGCCGCGCCAGGTGGCTGGTCGCAGGTGACCAGTCGGCTCATCGGTGGCCAAGGGCGTCTGATCGCTTCGGACATCCTGGAAATGGACAGCATTCCGGACGTGCATTTTATCCAGGGCGACTTCACGGAGGACTCGGTGCTCGCTGAAATCCTGGAGGCCGTGGGTAATTCGCAGGTGGACCTTGTGATTTCCGATATGGCCCCCAATATGAGTGGTACGCCCGAAGTGGATATGCCCAAGGCCATGTTCCTGTGTGAGCTGGCTCTGGACCTGGCGGAACGGATCCTCAAGCCCGGTGGCAACTTTGTCATCAAGATTTTCCAGGGCGAGGGCTTCGACGTTTATCTGAAGGATGCTCGGAAGAAATTCGACAAGATCCAGATGATCAAGCCAGACTCTTCCCGTGGCAGCTCCCGTGAGCAGTACATGCTGGCCTGGGGGTATCGCGGTGGTGATGCGTGAAACGAGGTTTTTCGGCGGAGCGATAGGTTTTTCATATTTCGCTCTGCGGGCATAAGCGAATATTGTGTAGAAAGTGTTTCACAAAGGGTTACAGACGGCGCCTGCCAGAGTTGTAGGTAATGTAGTAAGTTAGGCCGGTGAATATCATGCGAAGCGCGCGCCAGTAGCGGAGCTTGCTTCAGAGGGTAGTTAATTGAACGATATGGCAAAGAATCTGATCCTGTGGTTGATCATCGCGGCAGTCCTGGTGACGGTGATGAACAACTTCTCCAGCCCTAACGAGCCGCAGACCCTCAACTATTCCGACTTCATCCAGCAGGTCAAGGATGGCAAGGTCGAGCGCGTAGCCGTTGACGGCTATGTGATTACCGGCAAGCGCACCGATGGCGACAGCTTCAAGACCATTCGTCCGGCAATTCAGGACAATGGCCTGATCGGCGATCTGGTCGACAATCACGTTGTGGTTGAAGGCAAGCAGCCTGAACAGCAAAGCATCTGGACTCAGCTCCTGGTGGCCAGCTTCCCGATCCTGGTGATCATCGCGGTGTTCATGTTCTTCATGCGCCAGATGCAGGGTGGTGCCGGTGGCAAGGGCGGGCCGATGAGCTTCGGCAAGAGCAAGGCACGCCTGCTCTCCGAAGATCAGGTGAAAACCACTTTGGCTGACGTTGCCGGTTGCGACGAAGCCAAGGAAGAAGTCGGCGAGCTGGTTGAGTTCCTGCGTGATCCGGGCAAATTCCAGCGTCTGGGCGGTCGTATTCCGCGCGGCGTATTGATGGTCGGCCCACCGGGTACCGGTAAAACCTTGCTGGCCAAGGCAATTGCCGGCGAAGCGAAAGTGCCGTTCTTCACCATTTCCGGTTCTGACTTCGTCGAAATGTTCGTCGGTGTCGGCGCGAGCCGCGTCCGCGACATGTTCGAGCAGGCCAAGAAACATGCCCCTTGCATCATCTTCATCGACGAAATCGATGCCGTAGGTCGCCATCGTGGCGCCGGCATGGGTGGCGGTCACGACGAACGTGAGCAGACTCTCAACCAGTTGCTGGTAGAGATGGACGGCTTCGAAATGAATGACGGCATCATCGTGATTGCTGCGACCAACCGTCCGGACGTGCTCGACCCTGCGCTGCTGCGTCCGGGCCGTTTCGACCGTCAGGTGGTGGTTGGCTTGCCAGACATTCGTGGTCGCGAGCAGATTCTCAAAGTCCACATGCGCAAAGTGCCAATGGGCGACGACGTTGCTCCGGCAGTGATCGCACGTGGTACTCCGGGCTTCTCGGGTGCTGACCTGGCAAACCTGGTCAACGAAGCGTCGTTGTTCGCTGCACGTAGCGGCAAACGCATCGTCGAGATGAAAGAGTTCGAGCTGGCGAAAGACAAGATCATGATGGGCGCCGAGCGCAAATCCATGGTCATGTCCGAGAAAGAAAAGCAGAACACTGCTTACCACGAAGCCGGCCACGCCATCGTTGGTCGCGTTGTTCCTGAGCATGATCCGGTCTACAAGGTATCGATCATCCCGCGCGGTCGTGCGCTGGGTGTGACCATGTTTCTGCCGGAAGAAGATCGCTACAGTCTGTCCAAACGTGCGCTCATCAGCCAGATCTGCTCGTTGTATGGTGGCCGTATCGCTGAAGAAATGACCCTGGGCTTCGACGGTGTGACTACCGGGGCCTCGAACGACATCATGCGTGCAAGTCAGATTGCCCGGAACATGGTGACGAAATGGGGTCTGTCGGAAAAACTCGGTCCGCTGATGTACGCCGAAGAAGAAGGTGAAGTGTTCCTCGGTCGCGGCGGTGGTGGTCAGGCTGCCAGCTTCTCCGGTGAGACAGCCAAACTGATCGACTCCGAAGTGCGCAGCATCATTGATCAGTGCTACGGCACCGCCAAGCAGATCCTCACGGATAACCGTGACAAGCTGGATGCCATGGCTGATGCGCTGATGAAGTACGAAACCATCGATGCCGAGCAGATTGACGACATCATGGCCGGCCGCACACCTCGCGAACCTCGCGACTGGTCGGGTGGCACCGGTACGCCTCCGCCTCCTGTAGTGCAGGACGAGCGTCCGGAAAAACCGATTGGCGGTCCGGCTGCTGACGTTTAAGGCTTGAAATGACTTCTGTACAGTCCCTGACCCGGTTGCCTTGCGGCAACCGGGTTCTTGATTTGGCCCAGACGCATGTCATGGGCATTCTCAATGTCACTCCTGATTCCTTTTCCGACGGCGGCCGCTACAGCCAGCTCGATGCGGCGCTGCGCCATGCCGAAGCCATGGTGCTGGCTGGCGCGACGCTGATTGATGTCGGCGGCGAGTCGACCCGGCCGGGTGCGCGAGCGGTCTCTCCTCTGGAGGAACTTGAGCGCGTCACGCCGATTGTCGAGCTGATCAATCGCGAGCTGGATGTCATCATCTCGGTCGATACTTCCACCCCGGCAGTCATGCGCGAAACCGCACGGCTCGGTGCCGGCCTGATCAACGATGTGCGTTCGTTGCGTCGCGATGGTGCGCTGGATGCGGCGGCGGCTACCGGATTGCCGGTCTGCCTCATGCACATGCTCGGCGAACCGGGCGATATGCAGGATAATCCGCAGTATCAGGATGTCACCCGCGAGGTCGGCGAGTTTCTCGCCGAGCGCATGGATCAGTGCGCCCAGGCGGGTATTCCCGCCGAGCGGATCATTCTTGATCCCGGCTTCGGCTTCGCCAAGACCTTGCAGCACAATCTAAGCTTGTTCAAACACATGGAGGCTTTGCATGCGCTGGGACGGCCATTGCTGGTAGGTGTTTCGCGCAAGAGTATGATTGGCCACGCGTTGAACCGTCCCGTGGGCGAGCGCCTGCACGGCGGACTGGCGCTGGCGGCGCTGGCGTCAGTTAAAGGCGCACGTATATTGCGCGTCCACGATGTGGCGGAAACCGTCGATGTTGTGCGAATGATCGCGGCCGTTGAATCAGCCGAATAAGAATGATGGAGCACTTATGAGCAAGAAATATTTTGGTACCGACGGCATTCGCGGTCGTGTTGGTGAATACCCGATCACGCCTGACTTCATGCTCAAGCTCGGCTGGGCGGCTGGTATGGCTTTCCGCAAGATGGGGGCCTGCAAGGTGCTGGTCGGCAAGGACACGCGGATCTCCGGTTATATGTTCGAATCGGCACTCGAGGCCGGGCTGACCTCGGCGGGTGCCGATGTGATGCTGCTCGGCCCGATGCCGACGCCTGCCATCGCTTATCTGTCGCGTACGTTCCAGGCTGAAGCCGGTATCGTGATAAGTGCCTCGCACAACCCGCATGATGACAACGGCATCAAGTTCTTCTCTGGTAAAGGCACCAAGCTGCCGGATGAGTTGGAGTTGATGATCGAAGAGTTGCTTGATACGCCAATGACCGTCGTCGAGTCGAGCAAGATCGGCAAGGTGTCGCGAATCAATGATGCATCGGGTCGCTACATCGAGTTCTGCAAAAGCAGCGTTCCTACTGGCTCCAATTTCGCCGGCCTGAAGATCGTCATCGACTGCGCGCATGGTGCGACTTACAAGGTTGCACCGAGCGTCTTCCGTGAGCTGGGTGCCGAAGTTGTCGTGCTATCTGCCCAGCCGAATGGGTTGAACATCAACGATAACTGCGGTTCCACGCATATGGGCCCATTGCAGGCCGCCGTTCTGGCTGAGCATGCGGACCTGGGTATCGCCTTCGACGGTGATGGTGATCGGGTATTGATGGTCGATCACACCGGCGCCATTGTTGATGGTGACGACCTGCTGTTTATCATTGCCCGCGATCTGCATGAGCGTGGCAAGTTGCAGGGTGGCGTCGTCGGTACGTTGATGAGCAATCTTGGTCTCGAACTGGCCCTTGCGGATCTGTCGATCCCGTTCGTTCGCGCCAATGTCGGTGACCGCTACGTGATTGCCGAACTGCAAGAGCGCAACTGGCTCGTTGGTGGGGAAAACTCCGGGCATGTGGTCTGCTTCAACCACACCACCACGGGCGACGCGATCATCGCGGCTCTGCAGGTGTTGATGGCTCTGAAATCCCGCAACGAAGGCTTGGCACAAACCCGGCAGGCGTTGCGCAAGTGCCCTCAGGTGCTGATCAACGTTCGCTTTGGCGGCGGTGAAAGCCCGCTGGAGCATCCGGCTGTCAAGGAAGCCAGTGCCCGTGTAACTCAGGCGATGGCGGGGCGCGGTCGCGTGCTTCTGCGCAAGTCCGGCACAGAGCCCTTGGTGCGCGTAATGGTCGAAGGCGAGGACGAAAACCAGGTTCGCGGCTATGCCGAAGAGCTGGCAAAACTGGTAACCGAAGTTTCTGCCTGATACGGCTTGCAAGCCATGATTGTGTTGGGTAACATCTGCGCCCACTTTGACCGACGAGGTACAGCATGCGTCGCCCTATGGTAGCTGGTAACTGGAAGATGCACGGTACCCGCGCCAGCGTCGCTGAGCTGATCAACGGCCTTCGTCATCTGGCCTTGCCTAGCGGTGTTGATGTCGCGGTGTTCCCGCCTTGCTTGTATATCAATCAAGTGATTGATGGCTTGAAAGGCAAGTCGATTTCGGTCGGCGCGCAGAATTCTGCGGTGGAAGCCATGCAAGGTGCGTTGACTGGTGAGATTGCTCCCAGCCAACTGGTGGATGCAGGTTGTTCCCTGGTGCTTGTCGGGCACTCCGAACGCCGCCAGATTCTCGGCGAGCGAGACGGGATGCTGAATCGCAAGTTCGCAGCGGCACAGGCATGTGGCTTGATTCCGGTGTTGTGTGTAGGGGAAACCCTCGAGCAGCGCGAAGCCGGAAAAACTCTTGAAGTTGTCGGGCGTCAGCTGGGCAGCATCATCGAGGAGCTGGGTGTCGGTGCCTTTGCCAAGGCAGTGATTGCATACGAGCCGGTCTGGGCCATTGGTACCGGGCTGACTGCAACGCCGCAACAGGCTCAGGATGTGCATAAGGCCATTCGCGAGCAGTTGGCGGCAGAGAATTCTGAAGTCGCACGAGGTGTGCGGCTTCTATACGGCGGCAGCGTGAAGGCGGCCAATGCGGTCGAACTGTTCGGCATGCCGGATATCGATGGGGGGCTCATTGGTGGAGCTTCCCTGAATGCAGATGAGTTCGGTGCGATTTGTCGCGCCGCGGGAAACTGAAAAAATGCTGGAAACAGTCGTAGTCGTTTTTCATCTGCTGGGTGCATTGGGCGTAGTTGCTCTGGTTTTGCTGCAGCAGGGTAAGGGTGCGGACGCTGGCGCGTCTTTCGGAGCAGGTGCTTCAAATACTGTGTTCGGAAGCCAAGGTTCCTCTACCTTTCTTAGTAAGTTTACTGCTATACTTGCCGCCGGTTTCTTCATAACCAGCTTGGGGTTAGGTTACTTTGCTAAAGAGAAAGCTCATCAGCTGACTCAAGCAGGTCTGCCAGATCCAGCAGTGTTGGAAGTACCTAAGCAACAACCGGCTTCTGATGATGTACCGGTGCTTCAAGAGCAAAAGTCGGCTACTCCAGCGACTGACGTGCCTCCAGCTCAAGAGCAGAAGTAAGAAGGGTTTCAAACGTAGTATTGCCGAGGTGGTGGAATTGGTAGACACGCAACCTTGAGGTGGTTGTGCCCATAGGGTGTAGGGGTTCGAGTCCCCTTCTCGGTACCAATTAGTCAGGAGAGCCCGCTGTTGCGGGCTTTCTTGCAGGTGGAAGGTTACATTGACCCTAAAAGGGATCGGTCGTATACTTCCGCCCCAGCTTTGTCGCGGGGTGGAGCAGTCTGGTAGCTCGTCGGGCTCATAACCCGAAGGTCGTCGGTTCAAATCCGGCCCCCGCAACCAGTTTAAGGAGCCCCTTTTAAGGGGCTTTTTGTTAGCTGGATACTTTCAACGCCGCTGTTCGACGGCGTTTCAAGGATGGGCGTTATGCCCATTTTTTTATTTTGCAAAGCATGCACATATCATGCACTAGGGGGTTCAGGTGTCGAGCAAGCTAGAAGAGTTGCAGGCCTTGCTGGCCCCGGTGGTCGTGGCCCTGGGCTATGAATGCTGGGGTATCGAGTTTTCGGCTCAGGGTCGTCACTCGATGTTGCGCGTTTATATCGATAAAGAGGGTGGCGTGCTGGTGGACGATTGCGCCATTGTCAGCCGTCAGATCAGCGGCGTTCTGGATGTTGAAGATCCGATCTCCGTTGAATACACCCTTGAAGTTTCCTCGCCTGGCATGGAGCGCCCGCTGTTCACTCTTGAGCAGTTTGCCAAATTTGCCGGTGAACAAGTGAAGATCAAGCTGCGCTCGCCTTTCGAAGGTCGACGCAACTTTCAGGGCCTTCTGCGCGGTGTAGAAGAGCAGGACGTCGTGGTGCAGGTAGAAGACCACGAGTTCCTGTTGCCGATCGATATGATCGACAAGGCCAACATTATTCCCAGTTTTGACTGAGACGCGGATCCCGCGGATCCAATGGCTTGCGAAAGGCGAGGCGTACGATGAGCAAAGAAGTACTGCTGGTTGTTGAGTCGGTATCCAATGAAAAGGGTGTACCGGCAAGCGTAATTTTTGAAGCGCTGGAGCTGGCTCTGGCCACTGCTACCAAAAAGCGTTTTGAAGACGAAGTGGACCTGCGTGTGGAAATCAACCGCCACACCGGTTCTTACGAAACCTTCCGTCGCTGGACGGTCGTCGAAGAGAATGATCTCGACGATCCGGCCATCGAGACCTGGCCAAGCAAGGTTGCCGAAACGCATCCTGGTGCCAAGGTCGGTGACGTCGTCGAAGAGAAAATCGAATCCATCGAGTTCGGCCGCATCGCTGCACAGACTGCCAAGCAGGTCATCGTGCAGAAAGTTCGCGAAGCCGAGCGCGCTCAAGTGGTTGACGCCTATCGCGAGCGCCTGGGAGAAATCATCTCTGGCACCGTGAAAAAAGTTACCCGCGACAACGTGATCGTCGATCTGGGCAACAATGCTGAAGCATTGCTGGCCCGTGAAGACATCATTTCTCGCGAAACCTTCCGTGTCGGCGTGCGTCTGCGTGCGCTGCTCAAGGAAATCCGCACCGAGAACCGCGGCCCGCAGCTGATCCTGTCGCGTACCGCGCCGGAAATGCTGATCGAGCTGTTCCGTATCGAAGTGCCGGAAATCGCCGAAGGCCTCATCGAGGTCATGGCCGCCTCCCGTGATCCGGGTTCGCGTGCCAAGATCGCTGTCCGCTCCAAGGACAAGCGCATCGACCCGCAAGGTGCCTGCATCGGTATGCGCGGTTCGCGCGTCCAGGCGGTATCGGGTGAGTTGGGCGGTGAGCGTGTTGATATCGTGCTGTGGGACGACAACCCGGCCCAGTTCGTTATCAACGCCATGTCCCCGGCCGAGGTTGCGGCAATTATCGTTGACGAAGATGCCCATGCCATGGACATCGCCGTTGGCGCAGACAATCTGGCTCAGGCCATCGGTCGCGGTGGTCAGAACGTGCGTCTGGCGAGCCAGTTGACTGGCTGGACCCTGAACGTGATGACCGAATCGGACATCCAGGCTAAGCAGCAAGCAGAAACCGGCGACATCCTGCGCAACTTCATCGACGAGCTGGAAGTCGACGAAGAACTGGCTCAGGTGCTGGTAGATGAAGGCTTCACCAGCCTGGAAGAGATTGCCTACGTACCGGTGGAGGAAATGCTCAACATCGACGGCTTTGACGAGGACATCGTCAACGAGCTTCGTGCTCGCGCCAAGGATCGCTTGTTGACCAAAGCCATCGCTACTGAGGAAAAGCTGGCAGACGCCCATCCGGCCGAAGACCTGCTCTCGCTTGAGGGTATGGACAAGGATTTGGCGATGGAACTGGCGGTGCGCGGCGTAATTACCCGCGAAGACCTGGCCGAGCAGTCTATTGACGACCTGCTCGACATCGACGGCATTGACGATGATCGTGCCGGCAAGTTGATCATGGCCGCCCGAGCCCACTGGTTCGAGTAATTAGGCGCGGCCTGAGGAGAGAAGTGCATGACGCAAGTCACGGTGAAACAACTGGCCGATGAGGTCAAAACACCGGTAGAGCGCCTGTTGCAGCAGATGCGTGAGGCAGGTCTGCCGCACACCGCCGCCGACGAAAATGTGACTGACAGTGAGAAGCAATCCCTGCTGACTCACTTGAAGAGCAGTCACAAGGCGAAAGTGGAAGAACCACGCAAGATCACGCTGCAGCGTAAAACCACCAGCACCCTGCGTGTGGCTGGTAGCAAGAGCATCAGCGTTGAAGTTCGCAAGAAGAAAGTTTTCGTACAGCGCAGCCCGGAAGAAATCGAAGCCGAGCGCAAGCGTGAACTGGATGAGCGTCGCGCAGTAGAAAATGCTGCCCGTCAGAAGGCTGAAGAAGAAGCCAAGCAGCGCGCCGAAGAAGAAGCGCGTCGCCAGCCTGCTGCTGCGCAAACCGCTGCCAGCGACGCCGTTGCGGCACCGGCTGCTGCCGAACCTGTTCGCGAAAGCGCACCGGTGGCTGCTGCTCCTGCTCCATCGGCTGACGTTCGCAACAAGCAGAACGAACAGCGCCGTCCGGACAAGCCACGTGCCGACGATAACAATCGTCGCAGCGGTGGCGGTGATGGCGAGCGCAAAAACGCTCCGCATCGCGCATCGGTCAAAGAAAAAGCCCCGGCACCACGTGTGGCGCCACGCACTACCGACGAAGAAAGCGATGGCTTCCGTCGTGGTGGTCGCGGCAAGGCCAAGCTGAAGAAGCGCAACGCCCACGGTTTCCAGAGCCCGACCGGCCCTGTCGTGCGTGATGTGCAGATCGGCGAGACCATCACGGTTGGCGATCTGGCCAATCAGATGTCGGTCAAAGCGGCTGAAATCATCAAGTTCATGTTCAAACTGGGTACCCCAGCGACCATCAACCAGGTGCTTGATCAGGAAACTGCTCAACTGGTAGCCGAAGAACTGGGCCACAAAGTGACCCTGGTCAGCGACACCGCTCTGGAAGATTCCCTGGCCGAGTCCCTGAAGTTTGAGGGTGAGTCGTTCTCCCGTGCACCAGTCGTGACCGTAATGGGCCACGTTGACCACGGTAAGACTTCCCTGCTCGACTACATCCGTCGTGCCAAGGTAGCTGCTGGCGAAGCCGGCGGTATCACCCAGCACATCGGTGCATACCACGTTGAGACTGATCGCGGCATGGTCACTTTCCTCGACACCCCGGGTCACGCTGCGTTTACCGCAATGCGTGCCCGTGGTGCCAAGGCGACTGACATCGTGATCCTCGTGGTTGCAGCGGACGACGGCGTGATGCCGCAAACCATCGAAGCGGTTCAGCATGCTCAGGCAGCTGGCGTGCCGCTGGTGGTCGCAGTGAACAAGATCGACAAGCCGGGCGCCGATCTCGATCGCATCCGCAGCGAACTGTCGGTTCACGGCGTGACTTCCGAAGACTGGGGTGGCGACACACCATTCGTTCCGGTTTCGGCGAAGATGGGTACTGGCGTGGACGAGCTGCTTGAAGCCGTTCTGCTGCAGGCCGAAGTTCTCGAACTGAAAGCTACTCCATCGGCTCCTGGCCGTGGTGTCGTGGTTGAATCGCGTCTCGACAAGGGTCGTGGCCCGGTGGCAACCGTGCTGGTTCAGGACGGTACGCTGCGTCAAGGCGACATGGTTCTGGTCGGTTCGAACTACGGCCGTGTACGTGCCATGCTCGACGAGAACGGCAAGCCGATCAAGGAAGCCGGTCCATCCATCCCTGTCGAGATCCTCGGCCTGGACGGTACCCCGGACGCTGGCGACGAGATGAGCGTGGTTGCCGACGAGAAGAAAGCCCGTGAAGTGGCTCTGTTCCGTCAAGGCAAGTTCCGCGAAGTCAAACTGGCTCGCGCTCACGCCGGCAAGCTGGAAAACATCTTCGAAAACATGGGTCAGGCCGAGAAGAAGACGCTCAACATCGTCCTCAAATCCGACGTCCGTGGTTCGCTGGAAGCGTTGAACGGTGCCTTGAATGGCCTGGGCAACGACGAAGTACAAGTGCGCGTCGTGGGTGGCGGTGTCGGTGGTATCACCGAATCCGACGCCAACCTGGCACTGGCTTCCAACGCTGTACTGTTCGGCTTCAACGTGCGTGCCGATGCCGGCGCTCGCAAGATCGTCGAGCAGGAAGGTCTGGATATGCGTTACTACAACGTGATCTACGACATCATCGAAGACGTCAAGAAAGCCCTGACCGGCATGCTCGGCAGCGACGTTCGCGAGAACATCCTGGGTGTCGCCGAAGTGCGTGACGTGTTCCGTTCGCCGAAGTTTGGCGCGATCGCCGGTTGCATGGTGATCGAAGGTGTTGTGCACCGTAACCGTCCGATCCGTGTACTGCGTGAAGACATCGTTATCTTCGAAGGCGAGCTGGAATCCCTGCGCCGCTTCAAGGATGACGCTTCCGAAGTACGTGCCGGCATGGAATGCGGTATCGGCGTGAAGAGCTACAACGACGTCAAAGTCGGCGACAAGATCGAAGTCTTCGAGAAGGTTCAGGTTGCTCGCAGCCTCTGACTCGCGCACTTCAAGGGCCACGATGGGCCGTAGCATGCAAATGCACGGCACAGCGTCCGGACTCTAAACGCAACGCCCGGTCTGGCTTTTGTCAGGCCGGGCGTTTGCCGCTTTCAGACCTTGCGGGTTTCACCGCTGGGCAGTAACAGGTAACAAATCATGGCAAAAGAATACAGCCGTACCCAACGTATCGGCGATCAGATGCAGCGCGAGCTGGCGCAACTGATCCGTCGCGAAGTCAAAGACCCGCGCGTCGGCCTGGTCACCATCACCGCTGTGGAAGTGTCCCGTGACGTCGGTCACGCGAAGATTTTCATTACCGTGATGGGTCAGGACAACGCTGAAGACATCGCGCAAAGCATCAAGGTGCTCAATGCCGCCGCAGGCTTCCTGCGCATGCAATTGGCCCGCGAAATGAAGCTGCGCAGCGTGCCGCAACTGCACTTCCACTACGACGAATCCGTCGTGCGTGGCGCGCACCTGTCGGCGCTGATTGAGCGCGCCGTCGCTGAAGACAATCAGCACGTTGCCGCTCCAGCACCTGAAGACACCAAGGAGTAATTCGGTGGCTCAGGTCAAACGTATCCGTCGTAACGTCAGCGGCATCATTCTGCTCGACAAGCCGTTGGGGTTCACCTCCAACGCTGCCTTGCAGAAAGTGCGCTGGCTGCTCAATGCCGAGAAGGCCGGACACACCGGCAGCCTTGACCCGTTGGCCACCGGCGTGTTGCCGCTGTGCTTCGGCGAGGCGACCAAGTTCTCGCAATACCTGCTCGATTCCGACAAGGGCTACGAGACCCTGGCGCAACTGGGCAAGACCACCACCACGGCCGATGCCGAAGGTGAGGTTTTGCAGGAGCGTCCGGTGACCGTTGGTCGCGCCGATGTCGAAGCGGTTCTGCCGAAATTTCGTGGGCAAATCAGTCAGATACCGCCGATGTACTCGGCACTCAAGCGTGATGGCCAGCCGCTGTACAAACTGGCACGTGCAGGCGAAGTAGTGGAGCGCGAACCGCGTTCTGTTACTATTGCGCGCTTGGAATTGCTGGCCTTCGAAGGCGATACTGCGCGGCTTGCGGTGGACTGCAGCAAGGGCACCTATATTCGGACCCTGGTGGAGGATATCGGTGAGCAACTCGGTTGTGGTGCGTACGTCGCAGAATTGCGTCGGACCCAGGCCGGGCCTTTCACCTTGGCGCAGACTGTTACCCTCGAAGAGCTGGAGGCGGTACATGCCGAAGGCGGCAATGAAGCGGTCGATCGCTTCCTGATGCCATCGGACAGCGGCCTGCAGGATTGGCCGTTGCTGCACTTTTCCGAAGCGAGCGCGTTCTACTGGCTCAACGGCCAGCCAGTACGTGCCCCGGATGCGCCGAAGTTCGGCATGGTGCGGGTACAGGATCACAATGGTCGCTTCATCGGTATCGGTGAAGTGAGCGAAGACGGGCGCATCGCGCCGCGTCGCTTGATTCGGTCAGAATGACCGGAACCGGTCTGCGTTAAGCGGGCCGGCGAGTGTGGCTGTTAACAGGCATGGTCACTACTCATTTATAGATACAGGGATTTGTCCCTGGCCTGTTGAAGCTGTTTCCCTGAAACAGTTTCCTGATAAGGAAGGATTGCCTCATGGCTCTCGACGTTCAAGAAAAAGCTCAAATCGTTGCTGACTACCAGCAAGCTGTTGGTGACACTGGTTCGCCAGAAGTGCAGGTTGCACTGCTGACCGCCAACATCAACAAACTGCAAGGTCACTTCAAGGCCAACGGTAAAGATCACCACTCCCGTCGTGGTCTGATCCGCATGGTTAACCAGCGTCGCAAGCTGCTGGACTACCTGAAAGGCAAGGACGTAAGCCGGTACGCCGCGCTGATCGCTCGCCTGGGTCTGCGTCGCTAATCAGCGATTGCGCTATGAGGTTGGTGGTCTGTCGGGCGTCAGCGGTTTTCCGCTGGCGCCTTGCAGGCTCCCAGCCTCAAGTTTTATCTGCAGCATGGCTTTACCTGTAGCACCCGGACAATTGCCATCGGGCCGATTCCCGAGATTGCCCAAGAATTCGCAAGAAACCGTTTCCCCCAAGAGCCACAAAGAAGGTAGGACACCGTGAACCCGGTAATCAAAAAATTCCAGTTCGGTCAATCGACCGTTACCCTCGAGACAGGCCGTATCGCCCGTCAGGCCTCCGGCGCAGTATTGGTCACCGTTGACGACGACGTCAGCGTGTTGGTGACTGTTGTCGGTGCAAAGCAAGCCGATCCGGGCAAGGGTTTCTTCCCTCTGTCCGTGCACTACCAGGAAAAGACTTACGCTGCCGGTAAGATCCCTGGCGGTTTCTTCAAGCGTGAAGGCCGTCCTTCCGAGAAAGAAACCCTGACTTCCCGACTGATCGACCGTCCGATCCGTCCACTGTTCCCAGAAGGCTTCATGAACGAAGTGCAGGTTGTCTGCACCGTCGTTTCCACCAGCAAGAAGACCGATCCGGACATCGCTGCGATGATCGGTACCTCGGCTGCCCTGGCCATTTCCGGCATTCCGTTCGACGGCCCGATCGGCGCCGCTCGCGTGGCTTTCCACGAAAGCACCGGCTACCTGCTGAACCCGACTTACGAGCAGCAGGCCGCTTCGAGCCTGGACATGGTCGTTGCCGGTACTTCCGACGCCGTGCTGATGGTTGAATCGGAAGCCAAAGAGCTGACCGAAGACCAGATGCTGGGCGCGGTACTGTTCGCTCACGACGAATTCCAGGTTGTGATCAACGCTGTTAAAGAACTGGCTGCCGAAGCTGCCAAGCCAACCTGGAACTGGGCTCCTGCGCCAGAAGCCACCGAACTGCTGGGCGCTATCCGTGCCGAGTTCGGCGAAGCGATCTCCCAGGCTTACACCATCACCATCAAGGCCGACCGTTACGCTCGCCTGGGTGAGCTGAAGGACCAAGTGGTCGCCAAGCTGTCCGGTGAGGAAGGCCAGCCAAGCGCTGCTGAAGTCAAAGCAGCCTTCGGCGAAATCGAATACCGCACCGTTCGCGAAAACATCGTTAACGGCAAGCCACGTATCGACGGTCGCGACACCAAGACTGTACGTCCGCTGAACATCGAAGTCGGCGTTCTGCCGAAGACTCACGGTTCGGCTCTGTTCACCCGTGGCGAGACCCAGGCACTGGTTGTTGCAACACTGGGCACCGCCCGTGACGCGCAACTGCTGGACACCCTGGAAGGTGAAAAGAAAGACCCGTTCATGCTTCACTACAATTTCCCGCCGTTCTCGGTAGGCGAGTGTGGTCGCATGGGTGGCGCCGGTCGTCGCGAAATCGGTCACGGCCGTCTGGCCCGTCGTTCGGTTTCGGCCATGCTGCCAGCCGCTGACGTGTTCCCGTACACCATCCGCGTGGTATCGGAAATCACCGAATCCAACGGTTCGAGCTCGATGGCTTCCGTGTGCGGTGCTTCCCTGGCACTGATGGACGCTGGTGTACCGATGAAGGCACCGGTAGCCGGTATCGCCATGGGTCTGGTTAAAGAAGGCGAGAAGTTCGCCGTCCTGACCGACATCCTCGGCGACGAAGATCACCTGGGCGACATGGACTTCAAGGTAGCCGGTACCGCCAAAGGCGTTACTGCGCTGCAGATGGACATCAAGATCAAGGGCATCACCGAAGAGATCATGGAAATCGCTCTGGGCCAGGCCCTTGAAGCGCGCCTGAACATCCTCGGCCAGATGAACCAGATCATTGGCCAGTCGCGTACCGAACTGTCGGCCAACGCTCCGACCATGATCGCGATGAAGATCGACACCGACAAGATCCGTGACGTTATCGGTAAAGGTGGCGCGACCATCCGTGCGATCTGCGAAGAAACCAAGGCTTCGATCGACATCGAAGACGACGGTTCGATCAAGATCTTCGGCGAAACCAAGGATGCCGCAGAAGCAGCGCGTCAGCGCGTTCTGAGCATCACGGCAGAAGCCGAGATCGGCAAGATCTACGTCGGCAAGGTTGAGCGCATCGTCGACTTCGGCGCATTCGTCAACATCCTGCCGGGCAAGGACGGTCTGGTGCACATCTCGATGCTGAGCGACGCTCGCGTTGAGAAAGTCACCGACATCCTGAAGGAAGGCCAGGAAGTGGAAGTGCTGGTACTGGACGTGGACAACCGCGGCCGTATCAAGCTGTCCATCAAAGACGTGGCAGCTGCCAAGGCTTCGGGCGTTTAATCACCCCAACGCTTTAGCGCAATAAAGATGCCCCCGCCGTGCAAACGGCGGGGGCATTTTTTTATCTGAAATAAAGAAATTGTGGCGAGGGGATTTATCCCCTCGCCACAAATGTGGTTCTCAAAAGAAAACCATCAGACAACCCACAAATTTGCCGCAGTTCGAGTCCGGTGCTAGGTTTAGCCCACCGCCCGTGTAGCTCAGCCGGTAGAGCAGCGCACTCGTAACGCGAAGGTCGCAGGTTCGATTCCTGTCTCGGGCACCAACTCCTCAGCGCGCCACATCGATTCATGTTCCGCAGGTCAGCTTTTTGTGCAAGAGATGTAAAGAGCCGTGTAATTCGTCATGCAAACGTCCTATATTCGGTGCCTGCATGAGCATCGCTTAGCAGTTTTCAGATGATCCCGAATGGTTCCGAAGGCCGGCCAGTCCGCGTCAGAGAGATCCTTGATGATCCAGATCCATCCTCCATTCCTAAGATCAGCGAGAACCCCATGACTGAATTGACCCAAGAGCAACGCCACGAACAAGCGCTGGAAAAATACCTTCTGGATGTGCCGGACCTTAAGGATGAGATCAAGGACCTGAGTCCCGATGATCAAAAAGACCAGATCCAGTGGGCCTTCGAAGATGAAGCCGAAGCGCAGGGCTTGCAGCCGTGGGAGCTGACCCTCAAGTACACGAGCACGCCGGAAGAGTTCGAGGCGCAGCGCCTCGTGCTGCACAAGGAAGCGGCGGAAGTCTTGGGTGTCGAGTGGGAAGAGTACTGCGAGATGAACAATCTCGTCGTTTAAAAGCAGCTACAAGTTTTAAGCTGCAAGCTACAAGTAAAAGCACAATCGCTCAGCTTGTAGCTTGTAGCTTGTAGCTTGTAGCTTGTAGCTTGTAGCTTGTAGCTTGTAGCTTGTAGCTTGTAGCTTGTAGCTCAGAGACTCAGTCGCATCGACAGATCCACCGCTTTGACATCCTTGGTCATCGCGCCGATCGAGATGTAATCCACGCCCGTTTCGGCGATCGGCAGCAGCGTGCTTTCGTTGATGCCGCCGCTGGCTTCCAGTTTCGCTTTGCCGGCGGTCAGGCGTACGGCTTCACGCATGTCGTCCAGGCTCAGTTCGTCGAGCATGATGATGTCGGCGCCGGCTTCCAGCGCTTGCTTCAATTCCTCAAGACTTTCCACTTCGATTTCCACCGGTTTGCCCGGGGCGATCTTGTGCGCGGCGGCCACGGCTTCGGCGATGCCACCACTGGCGGCGATGTGGTTTTCCTTGATCAGGAAGGCATCGTAGAGACCGATCCGGTGGTTGTGACAGCCGCCGCAGGTCACTGCGTATTTCTGCGCCATCCGCAGGCCCGGCAAGGTTTTGCGCGTGTCGAGCAACTTGACCTGCGTCTCGCCGACGAAGTCCGCCAGGTACTGCGCGCGCGTCGCTACGCCGGACAGCAACTGCAGGAAGTTCAACGCGCTGCGTTCACCGGTCAGCAGTGAGCGCGCCGGGCCTTCCAGGTGAAACAGCGGCTGATTGGCTTTGACCCGCTGGCCGTCGACCACTTGCCAATGCACGGCCACGCGCGGATCGAGCTGGCGAAACACCGCATCGACCCACGCGGTGCCGCAGATGACGGCGTCGTGACGGGTGATGATGGTGGCTTTGGCCAGGCGTTCGGCCGGGATCAGTTGCGCGGTGATGTCGCCGCTGCCGACGTCTTCGAGCAACGCACGGCGCACGTTGTTTTCGATTTCGGCGGTCAGATCGGCGAGACGTAGATTCGGCATAACGGACTCCACAAACAAAGTGCTTCGATTATAGGGGCAGGGCGCGAGCCAACCCAAGGCGAGAACGTTCGTGCCTGACGCATCTGGTCGATTTTCCTGCGCTGAGTGCGAGGTGTATGGCGTATAGGGGAAACCCTGAGGCCTATAGCATCGCTGGCCTGTTTTGCCAGATAATCCGCCTTGTATTTGACGTCATGGCTTTGACGAACGAGTCCAGTTGGGCAGTGTCAAAGCGACGAACCGAATCACCGTTCCAGGAGGCTTGGATGCGCAACGACGGGAAAGTGGTGCCTTTGCACCGGGCGACTGCCGATCTGGCGGACCACTCGCCGCTTGCCCGCTTGCCGGTGATTCTGCTGCAGGTTCGCGACAAGGCTGCGCAGCAGCTGCGCCACGATTTGCAGGAGCTGTTCGATAACGCCGACGACACGCTGTTCGAAATGGCCGACCGGGCGCGCAACGACGTCGATCAGAACATCTTTTTCGAAGCCATGCGCGACCTGCGCCTCAAACGCAAAAACATCGAGCGCGGCTTTCTGGAACTGTTCTTTGAAGCCTTCGCCGGCCTTACCCAATACGACCCCGCCGCCAACACACTGCCACGCACGCCGGTGGTCGAAGAGTCGGCGCCGCGCACCGATGCCATGGAGCGTACCGTCGCCGTGCAGACCATGGTCAGCCGTGTGCTCAAGCGCGACGGCTTCGCTCTCGATCAACTCACCGCACGCTTCAGCTCGATGCTCGGCAAGCGTCTGGACGATCAGCACAATCCGCTGAGTCCGGCCATGCTCTGCGAATATTTCCTGCAGGCCGGACGTAACCTCGGCGTCGAGATCAAGGTCAAGCTGATCCTGCTCAAGCTGTTCGAACGCTATGTGCTGGCTGACACCGAACAGTTGTATGGCGAGGCCAATCAGTTGTTGCTCGCCACCGGCGTGTTGCCACATCTGAAACCCGCCGTGGCTCGTCGCATGGTCGAGCCTGCGGACAGCGACACATTGATTGAAGATCTCGACGAGCCGCCAGCAGACGAAGGCATCGAGGAAGTGTTCGCAGCGATGCAGCAACTGCTAGCCCAGGTCCGCGGCCGCGTCACACCAACACTGGAGCCCGGCGCCCCCGCGCATCCGATCAACACCCGCGACCTGCTGCGGTTGTTGTCGCACTTGCAGCAATACGTACCGGCGCTGGAGGCTCAGGAAGATTTCGATCTGCGTCATCAGCTCGAACAGTTGCTGACCCGAGTCAGCGTCCGAAGTGGCCGCTCACGCATTGTCGCGACTGCCGACGAAGATGTGATCAACCTGATCGCCATGGTCTTCGACTGCATCCTCGACGATCGCAATGTGCCCGATGCGCTCAAGGCGCTGATCGGTCGATTGCAGATTCCGATGCTCAAGGTTGCGGTGCTGGACAAGAGTTTCTTCAGCCGCAGCACGCACCCGGCGCGGCGCCTGCTCAACGAAATCGCCGAGGCCGCAATGGGCTGGAGCGATTGCGACGGCGCTGAGCGCGACAACCTCTATGTGCGCATCGAGCAAGTGGTACAGCGCTTGCTCAGCGAGTTTGTCGACGACCCGGCGATCTTCTCCGAACTGCTCGCCGACTTCCTCGCCTTCACTCAGGAAGAGCGCCGCCGCACTGAACTGCTGGAACAACGCTTGCGGGACGCCGAGGAAGGCCGGGCGAAGGCCGAGCTGGCTCAGCGGCGTGTCGCGCAGGCGTTGCAACAGGCGCTACTGGGCAAAGTGCTGCCGGCGACGGTGGTCAGTTTCGTCCAGCAGGCCTGGAGCAAAGTGCTGTTGCTGACCTGCCTCAAGCACGGCGATCAGTCCGCCGAATGGCATGCCGATGTGCAGACCATGGAACAGTTGGTCTGGAGCGTGCAGCGCCATGACGACGGCGAATCCAGCCTGCGCCTGCTGGCACTGGTGCCGGGTTTGCTCAAGTCGCTGCGCGATGGCCTGAGCAGCACCGCGTTCGACCCGTTTGCCACCAGCGAATTTTTCAGCGAACTGGAGGCTCTGCACGTACGCGTGCTGGAACGTTCCGACGATGCCGAGCACAGCGCCATGCCGCTGATCGAAGTCACGCCCGAGGTCTTGCAGCACAGTGCCGGCCAGACGGCAGCGACCCCGGCGCCGCGCCTGGCGCAAGACGCTGCCGGTCTGTCTCAGGTCGAGCAGTTGCGTGTGGGCCACTGGGTGGTGTTCGACGCAGACGAGGAACAGACCTTGCGTTGCAAACTCGCCGCGATCATCAAAGAGACCGGCAAATATGTCTTCGTCGACCGCACTGGCATGAAAGTGCTGGAGCACAGCAGCACCGATCTGGCCCTGGCATTCAGCCGTGGCGTCGCGCGCGCACTGGATGACACCTTGCTGTTCGACCGCGCACTGGAATCGGTGCTGGGCGACCTGCGGCGACTCAATCGCGGCAAGTGATCGCGCGGTGAGGGTGGATCGCGGCATACTGGGCGCCCACATGGTCGGCGTTGAAGGAATCGGTATGCAGTTGGATCCCGCGAGCGGGTGGTGTCATGGCGTGCAGATCTGCCCGTCGCCCAACTTCAATGAGCGCCCGGCGGGCGAAGTGTCCCTGTTGGTCATCCACAACATCAGCCTGCCGCCGGCGCAATTCGCCACGGGCAAGGTGCAGGAATTTTTCCAGAATCGTCTGGATGTCACCGAACACCCGTACTTTGCAGGCATCGCTGACCTGCGCGTCTCGGCGCATTTTCTGATCGAACGTGACGGCAACGTCACCCAGTTTGTCTCCTGTCTGGAACGGGCGTGGCATGCCGGCGTTTCGATGTTCGAAGGCCGTGAAACCTGCAACGATTTTTCCGTGGGCATCGAGCTGGAAGGCACCGATGATCTGCCGTTCACCGACGAGCAATATCGCGCGTTGACTGCGCTGACCCGGCAGTTGCAGAAACGCTTTCCGGCGATCACCGATCAGCGCATCTGCGGCCACAGCGATATCGCGCCGGGGCGCAAGACCGATCCGGGACCGGCATTCGACTGGGCACGCTACCGCGCTGCCCTGGCAAAAGAGGAAGGACAATGAGTTTTCTGGTGTTACTGCTGGCGCTGTGGATCGAGAAGTTTTCGGCCCTGCGCCATCGGCTTCAACGCGACGGCGGATGGATCCGCGAACTGCACAAACTCGAAAACAGCAAACGGCTGGCCAGGCAACCGTGGCTGGTGCTGACGATTCTGGTGCTGTTCCCGGTGGCGTTGCTGGCGCTGTTGCTGCTGGTGCTGGAACCTGTGGCTTACGGTTTGCTGGCGTTGCCGGTGCATTTGCTGGTGGTGATCTACAGCCTCGGACGCGGCGATCTGCTCGGCGGCCTCGGCCCGTTCCGCGATGCCTGGCGCCGTGAGGATCTGCAAGCGGCGGCGCACGTCGCCAAGCGCGATCTGGATATCTGCGCCGACAACGGCGAGCAGTTGCTCGAGCGGGTGCAAGGGCATCTGCTGTGGCAGGCCTATCAGAGTTTCTTCGCGGTGATCTTCTGGTACTTCCTTCTCGGCCCCGTGGCGGCATTGGCCTATCGTTTGCTGGCGCTGGCCGAAGAGCACGGCTGCAATCCGGCGCTGGTCGAGCGTGCTGCGCAATTGCGTCACGCTTTCGATTGGGTGCCGGTGCGTTTGCTGGCGGCAAGTCTTGCGTTGGTCGGCAACTTCGTCGCGGTCAGCCGGGTGATGCTGCATGAGCTGCTCAACTGGAACATCAGCGCTGCGCAGTTGATCAACAAGGTCGGCCTGGCAGCCGGGGAAGTTCCACCGCCAGTGGTCGGCCCGGACGGCATCAACACCCTCGATTGCCTGTGGGAACTGCTGCTGCGTGCGGCGGTGCTGTGGTATGCCGGGTTTGCCTTGTGGACGGTTCTGGTTCACTGATTCGCTGATTTACAGAAAGATCAAAAGATCGCAGCCTTCGGCAGCTCCTACCTTGGAACGCATTTCCCTGTAGGAGCTGCCGAAGGCTGCGATCTTTTTGCTTTTGATTTGGCGATCACTGCATTGCCATTAACCTTAAGTTACAAAACCTCCCGCCGATTTACGCTATACAGAGATAGCGCCCGATAGTGGCTATCTGCTCTCGTCCCGCGCCAGCCAATAAAAACAAGAAAAACCAAGGGAGACTTCCAGTGAAGAGCTTGCTCTATCCCGCCGTCTCGCTGATGAACCGTCTGAGCTTCGGCATGAAGTTCAGCCTGATCAGCGTGCTGTTCCTGGTGCCGATGCTGGTGACCAATTTCTATCTGGTACGCGATTCCTATCGCGAATTTCAGGGCACACGCGTCGAATTGCAGAGCCTCGACCTGCTGGGCAGCAGCCTGAACCTGCGCCGGGATCTGGAGACCTTGAACAATCTGGTGCAGATCGACGTCACCCTCGGCCAGTCCGGCAAGGCCGGCAATGTCGAGGCGCAGATCCAGGCGCTGGAGCAAGCCGTGCTCGCGCGGCTCGAAGGGCTGACGGCGATGACCGAAGACCCCGAGCAGATCAAGCAATTCGAGGCCAAACGCGATGAAATGATCGCCGCGTTCAAGGCCCAGCAAGCGGAGAGCTCGCTGCAAAGCAAAAGCGCGTTGATCGGCAAGTTGCTGGCCAGTGCGCAGATTTTCAGCCAGATCATTACCAGTCAGGCCGGGTTGAGCCGCGACAACCAGAGCGACATTCGTCAGCTCAGCGAACTGGTTACGCTGATCACCCCCAGCGTCACGCAAACCCTCGGCGAAGGCCGGGCGATGGGTTCGTATTCGTTGGGCCAGGGCTTTCTCAACAGTTCCTCGAGCACGCGTTTCGACGAGTTGCTGGTGCAGATCGAAAAACTCCAGGCCGAGTACGCCCTGAAACTGCAAGACGCCCTCGGCTCCAGCAGCGCCGCACGCGAATCCCTCACTGCCCAGGCCGACACCAGCAAGGCTTCGCTCAAGCAGGCCAGCGAACTGTTCGAAGAGCAAGTGGTGATGGCCGACACCCTCGATGCGCCGTGGCAGGCATTCTACGATCAGGTCACCGGGCTGATGGAACACACGTACCAGCTCAATCAGGCCACGCTGAAATTCCTCGACAGCCAGTTGCAGCAGCGTCTGGCGCAGAACCGCACGCACATGATTCTGCAAGCCTCGGCGTTGTCGGTGGTGTTTGTGCTGATTTTCTATCTTTATGGCGGTTTCTACGCCTCGACCCGGACCACCCTGAAAAGCCTGGGCGCGATGATGGACAAGGTCGCGGCCGGTGACATGACCGTCAACTTCAAGGCCAGCAGCCGCGATGAACTGGGCGAGTTGGGCGAGGTGTTCAACGGTACGGTGAAGAAGATTCACGACTTGATCGAACGTGTCGGGCATACCGTGGGTGAGGTCGAGCGGCAGGCCGGGCAGGTGGAGAGCGTGTCGGCGCAGAGCAATCAGGCTGTTGCTGGGCAGCGCTCGCAGATCGAACAAGTGGCGACGGCGATGAACCAGATGTCGGCGACCTCAATGGAAGTCGCTCGCAGTGCCGCCGCTGCGGTGAGCAGCGCCCACAGCGTCAACGACGAAACCCTCAGCGGACGCGGGCTGGTGGAATCGCAGCAGGGCAGCATTGCCGCGCTGGCCAGCGAGATTGATCAGTCGGTGCTGGTGATCAATCAACTGGCCAGCGACAGCCAGTCGATCAGCCGTGTACTGGAAGTGATCAAGAGCATCGCCGAGCAGACCAACCTGCTAGCACTCAATGCGGCGATCGAAGCCGCGCGAGCCGGCGAGCAGGGGCGCGGTTTTGCCGTGGTCGCCGACGAAGTACGCACCTTGGCCAAACGCACCCAACAATCGACCGAAGAAATCGAGCAGATGATCGCCAAGCTGCACGGTGGCGTCGGCGCGGCGGTGAAGGCCATGGGCGTCAGCCATCAGATGGCCAACGGCACGGTGGGCCAGTCGGAGAAGGTCCAGCAGGCGCTGGAGAACATTCTTGGCGCGGTGGGCATGATCGTCGACCAGAACCAGCAGATCGCCGCTGCCGTCGAACAGCAGACCGCCGTGGCCCATGACATCGACCAGAACATCGTCGAAATCAACCGTGCCGGCGAACGCACAGCGCAAGGCGCGCACCAGACCGAAGATGCCAGCCGCGCGCTGTCGGCGCAGGTGGTTGAGCTCAAACAACTGATCAGCGCGTTTCGCGTCTGAATCCCACATCATCCCTCTGTAGGAGCTGACGAGTGCAACGAGGCTGCGATCTTTTGACTTTGCCTCTGAAGATCAAAAGATCGCAGCCTCGTTGCACTCGTCAGCTCCTACCCGGGTACGTGTTACCAGCCGAAGACTTCGCAGCAGTTGGCGGTGCTGGCGTTGGCCAGTTGTTCAGGCGTGATATTCATCAGCTCGGCCAGCGCCGCACAAATCGCCGGCAGATGCGCCGGGCTGTTGCGCTGGCCGGGGAACATGGCGGGGGCCATGTCCGGTGAGTCGGTTTCCAGCACCACCGATTGCAGCGGCAGTTCCGGCAGGACCCGATGCATGCGCAATGCCTGCGGCCAGGTCGGTGCGCCGCCGAGGCCCAGTTTGAAACCGAGCTTGAGGTATTCCCGCGCTTCCTCGCGGCTGCCGGCGAAGGCGTGGATGATGCCGGCGCGTTTGAGTTTGAAGCGCTTGAGCGTGGCGATCACTGCTGCATGGCTGCGGCGTACGTGGATCAGCGCCGGCAGCTCGAAGTCCGCCGCCAGTTGCAGCTGCGCTTCGAACAACGACTGTTGCCGCTCGCGATCGAGGTCTTCGAGGAAGTAATCCAGGCCTATCTCGCCCACCGCACACAACTGCCGATGCCCGCGCAGGCGTGTCAGCCAGTCACCCAGTGCGAGCAAATCCTCGGAGCGATGCTGATCGAGGAACACCGGGTGCAAACCGAACGCCGCATACAGGTCGGCATCGCTCTGCACCAGGTCCCACACCCGTTGCCAGTTGCCCTGATGCACGCCCAGCACGACGATGCGCCGCACGCCGAGGGCGCGGCTTTCGGCCAGCAACTCTGCGCGATCGGCGTCGAAGTCGGGGAAGTCGAGGTGGGTGTGGCTGTCGATCAGCTCCACGCTTCAGTCCCGATGAATACGCTGCTTGAAGGTCCGCGCAATGGCTTGCACGCCCGGTTGGTAGTCGTCCTGCTCGACGGCGGCCAGGGCCAGTTCCAGGGCCTTGTCGGCGATCAACTGGTGTTGCTGGGACATGGCGTTGACCGGCAACGGCAGGAAATCCAGCAACTGCGTGTCGCCGAACGTGCCCAAGCGCAGCGGCCGCGATTTCAGCGGGAAATCATGCAGCGCATCGAACACGCCCTGCAGCAGCACGTAGGAAGTGGTCACCAGCGCGTCAGGCAAATGCCCTAGACGCTGCAGGAGTTCTTCCATCAATTGCTTGCCGCACTCACGGCTGAACGACTCGGCGTGCTCGACCAGCACCTCACCTTTGAAATCTTTGAGCGCTGCGCGGAAACCGGCAGCACGCTCCTGGCTGATGCTCAGCTCCGGGCGTGCGCCTAGCAGCACGATCTGCTTTGGCTGCGGATCGAGCAGGCTCTGGGTCAGATGCAGGCTGGCCTCGCGGTCGTCGCTGATCACCGAGCAGAAATGCTCCGGTTCCATGACCCGGTCGATGGCGATGATCGGCAGACCCTTGGCCTGCAACTGGCGATAGCTGTCATCACCGGCCGGCAGGCAACTGGCAACGATCAGCGCATCGCATCGGCGCGCGCGGAACAGTTGCAGCAACTGCCGCTCGCTGTCCGGCGCATCGTCGGAACTGGCGATCAGCAATTGATAGCCGCGAGCTCGCGCGCCTTGTTCGAGCAACTTGGCGATCCGCGCGTAACTGGGGTTTTCCAGATCCGGCAGGATAAAGCCCAAGGTGCGCGTGTGCCGACTGCGCAGGCCAGCCGCTTGCGGATTGGGCGTGAAGCCGTGCAGATCGACCACCGCGCGCACGCGCTCGACGGTCGCGTTGCTGATGCGTTGCTGTTCGGCCTTGCCGTTGATGACGTAGCTGGCGGTGGTGACGGAGACGCCGGCCAACCGCGCGATATCACTGAGTTTCAACCCGGTATTTCCTTGTTTTTTCGAGCATGCCGCGACATTTTCGCCAATCCTACCCGATAAGGGCAGTCGACTTATTGCCTGGGCAGATCCGACCAGTTGGACTTCAAGGATGAGACATTATCGAGTAACGTGCCGATCAATCTAGATTAAACGTTTCAGCAAGCGTATTTTCTACGTTTTAGACGCCTTTGGCCGGTCCTGCCGTGAAACCGCCAAAACTGCCGCTGAAAAGCGCGGCAGAGCGCCTAAGCTGTGAACCATTCAAAACAATACCTGGCGTTGAACTGCGCCAAAAAGGAGATCGCATGCTCGAGCTCACTATAGAGCAGATATCCATGGGCCAGTCGGCCGTGGATAAACCCGCTGCCCTGCAATTGCTGGCCAGTCATCTGGTCGCCGATGGTCTGGTTGCCGACGGCTACCTCGCCGGCCTGCAGGCCCGGGAAGCCCAGGGCTCGACCTTTCTCGGTCAAGGCATCGCCATTCCCCACGGTACGCCGGAAACCCGCGATCAGGTATTCGCCACCGGCGTGCGCCTGATGCAGTTTCCCGACGGCGTCGATTGGGGCGATGGCCAGACCGTTTATCTGGCGATTGGCATCGCGGCGAAATCCGATGAACACCTGCGCCTGCTGCAACTGCTGACCCGCGCCCTCGGCGAGACCGATCTGGGCCAGGCCCTGCGTCGCGCCAGCTCGCCCGAAGCGCTGCTGAAGCTGCTGCAAGGCGCGCCGCAGGAACTGGCGCTCGATGCGCAGATGATCGGCCTCGGCGTGTCGGCCGACGATTTCGAAGAACTGGTCTGGCGCGGCGCCCGTCTGCTGCGTCAGGCCGATTGTGTGAGCAACGGCTTTGCCGGCGTGTTGCAGCAGGTTGAAGCGCTGCCACTGGGCGACGGCCTGTGGTGGCTGCACAGCGAGCAGACCGTGAAGCGTCCGGGACTGGCGTTCGTCACCCCGGACAAACCGATGCGCTACCTCGGCCAGCCGCTCAGCGGACTGTTCTGCCTGGCGAGTCTGGGCGAAGCGCATCAGGCGCTGCTCGAGCGTTTGTGCGCGTTGCTGATCGAAGGTCGCGGCCACGAACTGGGCCGCGCCACCAGCAGCCGCAAAGTCCTTGAAGTGCTCGGCGGTGAACTGCCGGCCGACTGGCCGAGTGCACGTATTGCCCTGGCCAATGCCCACGGTCTGCACGCACGACCAGCGAAGATTCTTGCGCAATTGGCGAAGAGTTTTGACGGCGAAATTCGCGTGCGCATCGTCGACAGCCAGGACAGCGCCGTGTCGGTGAAAAGCCTGAGCAAACTGCTCAGCCTCGGCGCCCGCCGCGGTCAGGTGCTGGAGCTGATTGCCGAACCGAGCATCGCCAGCGATGCCTTGCCGGCCTTGCTCGCGGCGATTGAAGAAGGCCTCGGTGAGGAAGTCGAGCCGCTGCCGGCCGTGAGTCAGCAGCGCGAAGTGATCGCCGACATCGCCGAAGTGCTGATCGCCCCGGCCTCCGGCAGCCTGTTGCAGGCGATTCCTGCCGCACCGGGCATCGCTATCGGCCCGGCGCACATTCAGGTGTTGCAAGCCATCGATTACCCGTTGCGCGGCGAATCTGCCGCGATCGAGCGCGAGCGCCTCAAGCAAGCTCTGAGCGACGTGCGCCGCGACATCCAAGGCTTGATCGAACGCAGCAAGGCCAAGGCGATTCGCGAGATTTTCATCACTCACCAGGAAATGCTCGACGACCCGGATCTGAGCGACGAAGTCGACACCCGCCTCAAGCAAGGCGAAAGCGCCGAAGCGGCGTGGATGGCAGTGATCGAAGCCGCCGCCAAACAGCAGGAATCGCTGCAGGACGCTTTGCTCGCCGAGCGTGCCGCCGATCTGCGCGACATCGGCCGTCGCGTGCTGGCGCAGCTATGTGGCGTGCAGACCGCGAACGAACCTGAGCAACCGTACATTCTGGTGATGGACGAAGTCGGCCCGTCCGATGTCGCGCGTCTGGATCCTGCGCGGGTTGCGGGGATTCTCACCGCGCGCGGCGGCGCTACCGCGCACAGCGCCATCGTCGCCCGTGCCCTCGGTATTCCAGCGCTGGTCGGCGCGGGTGCGGCGGTTCTGTTGCTCGAGCCGGGCACGCCGCTGTTGCTCGACGGTCAGCGTGGCCGTCTGCATGTCGACGCCGATGCCGCGACCCTCAAGCGTGCCGCCGAAGAACGAGACACCCGCGAGCAACGCCTGAAGATCGCCGCCGAACAGCGCCATCAACCAGCGCACACCACTGACGGCCACGCCGTAGAAGTGTTCGCCAACATCGGCGAAAGCGCTGGGGTGACCAGCGCGGTGGAGCAGGGCGCTGAAGGCATTGGTCTGCTGCGCACCGAACTGATTTTCATGGCCCACCCGCAGGCACCGGACGAGGCAACCCAGGAAGCCGAATACCGTCGCGTCCTCGATGGTCTGGCCGGACGGCCGCTGGTGGTGCGCACGCTGGACGTCGGCGGCGACAAACCGCTGCCGTATTGGCCGATCGCCAAGGAAGAAAACCCGTTCCTCGGCGTGCGCGGCATTCGCCTGACCCTGCAGCGGCCGCAGATCATGGAAGCGCAACTGCGCGCCTTGCTGCGCTCGGCCGACAATCGCCCATTGCGAATCATGTTCCCGATGGTCGGCAGCGTCGAAGAGTGGCGCCAGGCCCGTGACATGACCGAACGCCTGCGTCTGGAAATTCCAGTCGCCGACCTGCAACTGGGGATCATGATCGAGGTGCCGTCCGCCGCATTGCTTGCGCCGGTACTGGCCAAGGAAGTCGACTTCTTCAGCGTCGGCACCAACGACCTGACCCAATACACCCTGGCCATCGACCGTGGTCATCCGACGCTGTCTGCACAAGCGGACGGCTTGCACCCGGCGGTCCTGCAACTGATCGACATCACCGTGCGTGCCGCCCATGCCCATGGCAAATGGGTGGGTGTCTGCGGCGAGCTGGCGGCGGATCCGCTGGCGGTGCCGGTGCTGGTTGGCCTCGGTGTCGACGAGCTCAGCGTCTCCGGGCGCAGCATTGCCGAAGTCAAGGCGCGCATCCGTGAACTCAGCCTGCCCCAGGCGCAAACCCTCGCTCAACAGGCCCTGGCCGTGGGCAGCGCGAATGAAGTACGCGCATTAGTGGAGGCCCTGTAATGGCCAAGATTCTCACCCTGACCCTCAATCCGGCACTCGACCTCACCGTCGAGCTGTCACGGCTGGATGCCGGTCAGGTCAATCGCAGCGAGGAGATGCACACCCACGCTGCGGGCAAAGGCGTCAACGTCGCCCAAGTGCTGGCGGATCTCGGCCATCAGGTCACGGTCAGCGGCTTTCTCGGCGAAGACAATCTGCAAGCGTTCGAAACCCTGTTCGCCAAACGCGGTTTTATCGACGCGTTCATCCGCGTGCCGGGCGAGACGCGCAGCAACATCAAGGTCGCCGAACAGGACGGACGCATCACCGACATCAACGGCCCCGGCCCGGTGGTCGATGCAACGGCGCAGCAAGCCTTGCTTGATCGCTTGCTGCAGATCGCACCGGGGCACGATGCGGTGGTGGTCGCCGGCAGTCTGCCGCGTGGCGTCACTGCGCAATGGTTGCGCGAGCTGATTGAACGGCTGAACGCGCTCGGCTTGAAAGTCGCCCTTGATTCCAGCGGTGAGGCTTTGCGCGCCGCGTTGCAGGCCAGCCCCTGGCTGATCAAACCGAACACCGAAGAATTGGCCCACGCCCTCGGCTGCGAAGTGGTGTCGCCGATCGCCGAAGCACAAGCGGCCGCACGTTTGCATGCGCAAGGCATCGAGCACGTGGTGATCTCTCACGGCGCTGACGGGGTCAACTGGTTCAGTGTCGGCTCGGCCCTGCATGCCTCGCCGCCGAAAGTCAGCGTGGCCAGCACGGTCGGTGCCGGCGATTCCTTGCTGGCTGGCATGCTCCACGGTTTGCTCAGTGCTGATACGCCGGAGCAAACCCTGCGCACCGCTACCGCGATCGCGGCGATGGCGGTGACCCAGATCGGTTTTGGCATCAACGACGCTGCGCAACTGGCGCAGCTCGAACAGGGCGTGCGCGTGCGCCCCCTGACAGAACAATAAGAGGGTTTGTCATGAAGTTAGCCATTGTTACGGCTTGCCCGAACGGCATGGTCACCAGTGTGCTGTGCGCGCGCCTGCTCGATGCAGCGGCGCAGCGCCAGGGCTGGAGCACCAGCGTTGAAGTGGTCGATCCGGCGCACCCGGAACGCGAATTGTCGGCGGCGACCATCGAAGCCGCCGAGTGGGTGTTGCTGGTCACCACTGGCGCGGTGGACATGAGTCGCTTCGTCGGCAAGCGCGTGTTCCAGATCGCTCCGGCGCAGGCGCTGCAGGATGTCGAAGCGGTACTGCGTCGCGGTGCTGAAGAAGCCGAAGTCTACGTGGCCAGCGCAGTCGAACCGGCGATTGACGCGCCACGTGCGCCGCGCATCGTCGCCATCACGGCCTGCCCGACCGGCGTCGCCCACACCTTCATGGCCGCCGAAGCGTTGCAGCAGACCGCCAAGCGTCTGGGCTATGAATTGCAGGTCGAAACCCAAGGCTCGGTCGGCGCGAAAACCCCGCTCAGCGCAACGGCCATCGCCGAGGCTGACGTGGTACTGCTGGCGGCGGATATCGACGTCGCTACCGAGCGTTTCGCTGGCAAGAAAATCTATCGCTGCGGCACGGGCGTTGCGCTGAAGCAGTCTGAAGCGACTTTGAAAAAAGCCTTGGCCGAAGGCGCTGTCGAAAGTGCGGCAAGCGACGGCAAGGCCCCGGCCAAGTCCGAGAAAACCGGCGTCTACAAGCACCTGCTCACGGGTGTGTCGTACATGCTGCCAATGGTGGTGGCGGGTGGTTTGCTGATCGCATTGTCGTTCGTGTTCGGCATCACCGCGTACAAGGAAGAAGGCACGCTGGCGGCGGCGCTGATGCAGATCGGCGGCGACACCGCGTTCAAGCTGATGGTGCCGTTACTCGCCGGTTACATCGCCTACTCGATCGCCGATCGCCCGGGCCTTGCGCCGGGGATGATCGGCGGTTTGCTCGCAGGCACTCTGGGCGCCGGATTCATCGGCGGGATCATTGCCGGTTTCATTGCCGGTTACGCCGCCAAAGCCATCGCCCGCTATGTGAAGTTGCCGCAGAGCCTGGAAGCGCTGAAGCCGATTCTGATCATCCCGTTGCTGGCCAGTCTGGTGACCGGCCTGGTGATGATTTACGTGGTCGGCAAACCGGTCGCCGGCATGCTCGCCGCGCTCACCCAGTTCCTCGACAGCATGGGCACCACCAACGCAATTCTGCTCGGCGTGCTGCTCGGCGGCATGATGTGCGTCGACCTCGGCGGGCCGATCAACAAGGCTGCCTATGCGTTTTCGGTGGGGCTGCTGGCCTCGCAGAGTTACGCACCGATGGCCGCGACCATGGCCGCCGGCATGGTGCCGCCGATTGGCTTGGGCATCGCCACCTTCATTGCCCGGCGCAAGTTCGCGCAGACCGAGCGCGAGGCCGGCAAAGCAGCGTTCGTGCTGGGCCTGTGCTTTATCTCGGAAGGGGCGATTCCGTTTGCCGCGAAAGATCCGCTGCGGGTGATTCCGGCGAGCATCGCTGGCGGCGCGCTGACCGGTGCCTTGTCGATGTACTTCGGCTGCAAACTGATGGCGCCGCACGGTGGCTTGTTCGTGCTGGCGATCCCCAATGCGATCAACCATGCGCTGCTGTATCTGCTGGCGATTGTCGCGGGGAGCCTGGTCACGGCGGTGGTGTATGCGCTGCTCAAACGGCCTGAGGCTGTCGAGCTACCGCTGGAGCCCGCCAAGGCCTGACCGACAACACCAAATCCCTGTGGGAGTCTGCATTGTCATAGCGGATTCATACACCCGTGCTTAAGTTTTCCCTTTTGCAGGGAGAACACCATGAGCGATTTCAATCTCGGTCGGCGTCGCGTCATGCAAGCGGTTGGCGCCGGGCTGTTGCTGCCGGGGCTGGCGCCGGCGGTGATTGCCTCGGTCAAGGATCGTCCGCAGCTCACCGACGGCGTGCAGTCCGGCGACCTGCTCGGCGACCGCGCGATGATCTGGAGCCGCAGCGATCGCCCGGCGCGCATGGTGGTGGAGTGGGACACCGGCAGCCTGTTCGGCAACCCGCGCAAATTCGTCTCGCCACTGGCCGATGCGCGCAGCGATTTCACCGCCCGCGTCGAACTCACCGGCCTGCCGGCCAACCAGGCGATTTTCTATCGCGTGCACTTCGAAGATGCCCAGAGCGGCGTCGCCAGCGAACCGTGGTTCGGCCATCTGCGCAGCGTGCCAACGACAAAACGCGACATCCGTTTTGTCTGGAGCGGTGACACCGTCGGCCAAGGCTTCGGGATCAACCCGGACATCGGCGGCATGCGCATCTACGAAGCCATGCGCCTGCGCCTGCCGGACTTCTTTATTCACAGCGGCGACACCATCTACGCCGACGGCCCGGTGCCCGCGCAACTGACCACAGAAAGCGGGCGCATCTGGCGCAATGTCACCACTGAAGCCAAAAGCAAAGTCGCGCAGACCCTTGACGATTATCGCGGCAACTATCGCTACAACCTGATGGACGAAAACATCCGCCGCTTCAACGCCGAGGTGCCGCAGATCTGGCAGTGGGACGACCACGAAGTGGTCAACAACTGGTCGCCGGGCAAGCAGCTGGATGAACGCTATCAGGAGAAAGATATCCACAAGCTGGTCGGCCGCGCGCGGCAGGCGTGGCTGGAATATGCGCCGATGCGTTTGCAAGCGGCGGACGGCGGCGGGCGCATTTATCGCAAGCTCAGTTACGGGCCGATGCTCGACGTATTCGTGCTGGATATGCGCAGCTATCGCGAAGCCAACGACGACAACCTGGGCGCGGCAAAACCGTTTCTCGGCCGCGAGCAGCTGGACTGGCTCAAGCGTGAATTGCAGGCATCGACGGCGCAGTGGAAAGTCATCGCCGCCGACATGCCCATCGGCCTTGGCGTGCCGGACGGCGAGGTCAGTGCGGGCGTTGCGCGTTGGGAAGCCGTGGCCAACGGCGACCCCGGCCCGGCGCAGGGGCGAGAGCTGGAAATCGCCGAGCTGCTCGGATTTTTACGTGCGCAGCAGGTGCGCAATTTCGTGTTTCTGACGGCGGACGTGCACTACTGCGCGGCGCATCACTATCATCCGGACCGCGCGGCGTTTCAGGATTTCGAACCGTTCTGGGAATTTGTCGCCGGACCGTTGAACGCCGGCAGTTTCGGGCCGAACCCACTGGACAAGACGTTTGGCCCAGAGGTGGTGTTCGAGAAAGCACCGCCCGCACAGAACACCTCGCCGTTTGCCGGGTTTCAGTTTTTTGGCGAGGTGAATATCGAAGGGCAGAGCGGGGAGATGAGTGTGGTGTTGCGGGATCTGGATGGGGTAGCAGTGTTTGAGCAGAAGTTGCAGCCTGTTTAATCACGCTGGATCAAAAGCCCCTCACCCCACCCCTCTCCCGGAGGGAGAGGGAGCCGACCGAGGTGTCTTGCTTCATGCATCGACCTGGAAGACCGAGGTGATTGTGGCTTTGGATTCAGTGAAGAATGCTCAGGTCGGCGTCGATTTCAAGCATCACCCAATCAGTCACCTCTCCCTCTGGGAGGGAGAGGGCCGACCGAGGTGTCTTGCGTCATGCATCGACCTGGAAGACCGAGGTGATTGTGGCTTTGGATTCAGTGAAGAACGCTCAGGTCGGCGTCGATTTCAAGCATCACCCAATCAGTCACCTCGCCCTCTGGGAGGGAGAGGGCCGACCGAGGTGTCTTGCGTCATGCATCGACCTGGAAGACCTAGGTGATTATGGCTTTGGATTCAGTGAAGAACGCTCAGGTCGGCGTCGATCTCGAGCATCCCCCAATCAGTCCCCTCTCCCTCTGGGAGAGGGCTAGGGTGAGGGCATTTTCCGCTCTGCCGCAATTCTGATGATCTGCTCCAACACATCATCCATCTGCTGAAGCACCTCAAGATTGCTGAATCGCACAACGTCGATGCCTTGTTGAGACAGGAAGTTCGACCGGCGCCGATCGTGAACCACCCCGGCCGTCTCATAATGCTGGCCACCATCCAGCTCAATCGCCAATCTCAACTCCACACAATAGAAATCCAGCACAAACGGCGGACATGGAAACTGTCGGCGAAATTTCAGGTTGGCTATCTGCCGGGAACGCAGGCGCTGCCAGAGCAGGTGTTCGCAATCTGTCTGGTCGGTGCGCAAGTGGCGGGCGAATTGGGCGAGGGTAGGGCGGCTTGGCATGGCTTCACGGTCCTTGTGAAGTTGAGTGGAGATTTAACAGTAGCCCATTTCCCTCATCGGAACGCCGCCCGCCCAGCCCTCTCCCAGAGGGAGAGGGCTAGGGTGAGGGGCTTTTCGCAGGCGTTAGTAAACATCCCGGCGGTAGCGGCCCTGTTCGATCAGGCGTTCGACTTCGGCGCTGCCGAGGATATCGTTGAGCGCCTGGTCTACGCCTGAGGCCATCCCTTGAAGGCTGCCGCAGATATAAATGACGGCACCACCAGCCAACCACTTCTTCAGTTCATCCGCCGACTCACGCAAGCGATCCTGCACATAAACCTTCTCAGCCTGATCCCGCGAAAACGCCAGATCCAGCCGCGCCAGATCGCCATTGACCAGCCATTCCTCCAGCTCGGCGCGGCACAGGAAGTCGTGCTCGAGGTTGCGCTCGCCGAACAGCAGCCACTGCCGTTGCTGACCATCGGCAATGCGTGCCTTGAGCAAACTGCGCAGGCCGGCGAGGCCTGTGCCGTTGCCCAGCAGGATCATCGGCACGGGCTCGTTCGGCAGATGGAAACCGCTGTTGCGCCGCACGCGCAAGCTGATACTGCCGCCCACAGGCGCATGCTCGGTGAGCCAGCCGGAGCCTATGCCGAGGCTGCCGTCGCTGTGCTGTTCCTGACGCACGATCAGCTCCAGCACGCCGTCAGCGGCAATCGAGGCAATGGAGTACTCGCGCATGGCCAGCGGCACCATCGCGTCGACCAGCGACTGCGCATGCAGGCCGACCAGATGCGCGCGGTGTTCGGGCAGTTGGCGTGAGGCGAGGGCCACTTCCAGTGGTTCGTCGATGCCGTTGACCTTCACCGGTGTTTCGCCACGGATGCCGAGGCCGTCGAGGAAATGTTCGATCGCCCACGGGCAATTGCGTGGCAGCACTTCGACCAGGTCACCGGCCAGCCAGCTGCGGGTGTCCGGGGCTTTGAGGCCGAGCAGATAGACCGGCGCGCCGCTGCTGTCGGGGTTCATCAGTTCGCGACGGACCAGCGTCCAGTTGTCGTAGCTGGGTGCTTGCCAGGTTTCGCTCGGCGCCTGTCCGGTGAGCTGGCCGAGTTGCGTTTGCCAGTGACGCAGCGCGTAGGGATCGGCGCTGTCGACCTCCACCGGGGCGAACAGCGTCTTGCCGCCGTGCTCGCCGAGCCATTGATGCAAGCGTTTGGCGAAGCCACAGAAGTGCGCGTACTGCCGATCGCCGAGGCCGAGCACGGCGTAGTTGAGGCTGTCGAGTGTCGAGGCCTTGGCCAGCACTTTGCGCTCGAAACCACGGGCGCTGTCCGGTGCTTCGCCGTCGCCGAAGGTGCTGACCACGAACAATGCGTTGTTCGACTCACGCAGATCCTGTTCGCTCAGATTGGCCAGCGGCTGCACGTTGACCGGCAGCCCGGCGGTCTGCAATTGCCCGGCGGTCTGCCACGCCAATTGTTCGGCGAAACCACTTTGACTGGCGAAACCGATCAGCCAGGCCGAAGCCTCGGCGGACGGTTGCGCGAGGCCTTGGCGGGCATCCTTGATCTGCTTTTTCTTGCGCCGACGGTCCAGATACAGCAGCCAGCCAGTGATGAAAAACAGCGGCATGCACACCGCCGCGATCGTCACGATGATGCGCCCGACAAGGCCGAAATAGCTGCCCACGTGCAGCGCATAAATGCTGGTCAGCAGTTGGGCCTTGAAGCTTTTGTCGGCATAGCGGTCGACGCGTTTGACCACGCCGGTGGCCGGGTCGAGGGTGATCTGGTTCAGCGCGCGGTCATGGGGCGAGCTGTCGAGCAGGTAGAACACCGTCGCCGGCTGGCCGGCCACCGCCGGCATGCGAATGTTGTACGCGGCCAGACCCGGGCCGGCAGCGCTGTAGATGCTGCTCCACATCGCTGCGTAGTCGGCGGTCGGTGCCGGGCCTTCCGGCGCCGGGCCGCGACCGCCGCGCACGCGTTCGTTTTGCGGCGCGTCGGAAAGCAGTCGGGTCAGGCCCTTGTTGTACCACTCGTACGACCATGACAAGCCGGTCAACGCCAGCAGCAGATAGACCAAAAGGCACCAGGTACCGGCCACCGAGTGCAGATCCCAATTGAACGCGCGGCCCTTCTTTTTCCAGTCCAGGGTCAACCACACGCGCCAGCTGTTCCACTGGCGTGGCCAGCGCAGATACAGGCCGGAGAGGCAGAAGAACAACAGCATCAAGGTGCAGGCGCCGGTGATGTTGCGCCCGGTGTCGCCCATGGCGAGAAAACGGTGCAGTTGCAACATCAGGCCGAAGAAGTCCTGGCCGGTGGCATCGCCCTTGAACTCGGCGGTGTACGGGTCGAAGTAGCGCATTTCGCCACGTCGTTCGCCCTTGGGCGGGGTGAAGAACACCCGTGCGGCGTGACCACTGTCGGTCTCGACCCAGAGCATCGCGACTTTCTTGCCGGACGCGGCTTCGATGCGTTCCACCAGTTCCACTGGCGGCAGCACGCCGGCGACCTGTTTTTCCACCTGCAGAACGGACGGATTGAGCGCGCGCAGGATCTCGTCCTGAAACGAATAGGCCGCGCCGGTGATGCCCATCAGAGCCAGCACCAGCCCTGCGGTGATGCCAAAAAACCAGTGCAACTGGAACAGGGTTTTCTTCAACACGTCACTCGCCGTCCGTTCGGAAATTGTCATCACGGCGCGCATTATGCCGTGGGTTATCAAGAAGCGTTTTGCGTAACACACGAAAGCCCCGTTCAACTGAATGAACGGGGCCGAGCCTCGCGGCGCATTCCCTGTGGGAGCGAGCCTGCTCGCGAAAGCGGTGTGTCAGTCAGCATCAATGTTGCTGAAAGATTGCCTTCGCGAGCAGGCTCGCTCCCACAGGTATTCACATTGGTCAGAAGTGGAAATTGGTGCTCAACAGCGCCGTGCGTCCCGCCGCCTGATTGGCGAAGTGGGTCGAGAAGGCTTTGTCGTAATAGGTTTCGTCGGTCAGGTTCTGCACGTTGAGTTGCAGGTCGACGTTCTTGGTCAGCTTGTAGGCCGCCATCGCGTCGTAACGCACGTACGAATCGACCATCGTGGTGTTGGCGACACTGCCGTAGACGTCGTCGACGTAGAACGCGCCACCACCGATCGTCAGCTTTGGCGTGACCTGGTACGTGGTCCACAGGCTGGCGCTGTTTTTCGGTGTGTTCGGCAGATCGTTGCCGTCGTTGGCGCGACCCAGCGGGCCGCCATCAACCTGTTCGCTGTCCATGAAGGCGTAACCGGCGAAGACTTGCCATTTGTCGGTGATCTTGCCGCTGGCCGACAGTTCGAAGCCTTGCACGCGGGTCTTGCCGGCGTTCTCGTAGGAACTGGTATCGACTTGCACGCGAGCGTTTTCCTTCTCGGTGCGGAAGATGTCGGCGGTCAGCGACAGGCGATCATTGAGCAGATCCCACTTGGTGCCGATCTCGTAGTTCTTGGTGGTTTCCGGCTCCATGTCGCTGCTCAGCAGGTTGCCGCTGCGATCCGGTGTGCCGCCCAGCGGGTTGCCTTCCTGACCTTCGCCCAAGGTGTTCCCCGGCGGTGTCGCCGAGGTCGCATAAGAGGCATAGATGCTGCCGTTTTCCGCCGGCTTGTAGACCACGCCGAACTGGCCGGTGACGAATTCGCTGGTGTCATCACCCTTGGAGGTGGTGGTGCCTGCGGCGTTGTAGGTCTTGTAGTCGGTGTCGAAGTGGTCGTAGCGCAGGCCCATGTTCACCAGCCATTGCTCGGACAACTCCAGCGTGTCGAACACGTAGAGCGCGTAGGTGTCGGCCTGGGTGTCGGTACCGGCGTAGTTACGCGAGATCGCGCCGTTCCACGGATCGTTCGGGTTCGGGTTCGACAGCGAGGTGCAGTTGTAACCGCTCGAAGCGCCAATCATCGCCGGTGTGCAGTTGCTGCTGGAAGGCACATTGGTCGTACGCGGCGTGGTGTCGGTGTTGACGTTGTACGAGGATTTCTCGCTCTGCTCACGGGTGTATTCAACACCGGTGGAGAAGCTGTTCTTGAAACCGGCCACGTAGAAGGTGCCGAACAGGTCGGTCTGGTTGGTGGTGGTTTCGGTGTTGCTCACCCGCGTGTTGGCCCGACGCCAGACGCTGCCGTTGTTGACGTTGCCCTTGCTGTCGTCCGGCTGGGTGAGGATGTAATCCTGCATGCTGCTGCCGTGGCGCAGGGTGTTCTTGATGGTCAGCGCATCATTGAGGTCGTGCTCGATGGCGAAGGTCGCGGTGTCGGTGCGGCCCTTGCGGAAGTCACGATCCAGACCATAGAAGTTGTCGTGATCGCCACCGGCGTACGGCTTGTCCGGATTGGACTTGGTGCGTGCGGCCGAACCACCGGTTGGGATGGTGTACGGGATGCCCGAGTCCGGGGTGTCGTTGCTTTCCAGATGGTAGTAGTCGAGGTTTACACGGGTATCGGTGCCCAGGCCGAAGGCCAGCGACGGCGCGATGCCCCAACGGTCGTAATCGACCTTGTCGCGACCGGCGACGTTGCTCTCGTGGCTCATCAGGTTGAGACGGCCGGCAGCGCTGTCGCTGAACTGATAGTTGCCGTCGAGGGTGTAGCGCTGGGTCTGGTCGGAGCCGTAGGTGAAGCCGCCGTCGAACGAGTTGCCCAGATGGGCTTTCTTGCTCACCAGGTTGATGCTGCCGCCGGCGGCGCCGCGACCGCCAATCGCCGAGTTCGGGCCTTTGCTGACTTCGATGTTTTCCACGGCGAAGATTTCGCGGCTCTGCGAACCGGTGTCGCGCACGCCGTCCAGGTAAGTGTCACCCTGAGCATCGAAGCCGCGAATGAATGGACGGTCGCCCTGCGGGTTGCCGCCTTCACCGGCACCGAAGGTAATGCCCGGCACGGTACGCAGGGCGTCCTGCATATTCAGCGCGCCGGTGTCCTTGAGCACTTGCTGCGGGATGACGGTGACCGAGCGCGGCGTGTCGACCAGCGGTGCGGTGTACTTGGGCGAGGAGGCTTTTTCGACCTGATAGGAGGTCGAGTCCTGGGCTTCACCAGTGATGGCGGTGGCATCCAGGGCAATGGCGTTGCCGGAAGTTTTGCTCTCGGTTTTTTCCGCCGCGAAGACCATCTGCCCAGCCGAGCCGGCGGTGATTGCGACACCGATTGCCGAGGCGAGCAGACGTGGTGAACTGACCGGTAATTGTGCGTGTTGACGTGCCATTTTTATTCCCCTCCCCAAGGATTTGAGGCGGCGGAATATAGGGTAAACAGGTATTCGTATCAATTGCGAAACATTGTTATTCGCATTGAATTTACATTCTTTACAATTTGCCCTTACGGTTTCTGCCCGTTCATTCGTCTTGCGGGTTTTACACGGTCAATAAGAATCAATACCATTGCCGCCTTCTTGCCATCAGGTGACATCGCCATGCTGCTGCACATTCCCGGGCTGTTCGCAAAAGATGAAGTGCAGCGCATCCGCCAGGCACTGGAGCAAGCGGATTGGGCCGACGGCAAGATCACCGCCGGCTTCCAGTCGGCCAAGGCCAAGCACAATCTGCAACTGCCCGAAGGCCACCCGCTGGCCAAGGAAATCGGCGCGGCGATGCTCGAGCGGCTGTGGAAGAATCCGCTGTTCATGTCTGCCGCACTGCCGCACAAAGTCTTCCCACCGCTAGTGAACTGCTACACGGCCGGCGGCAGTTTCGATTTTCACATCGACAACGCCGTGCGCCAGCCCAAGGGCAGCATCGAGCGGGTGCGCACCGATTTGTCGGCTACGCTGTTTTTCAGCGAGCCGGAAGATTACGACGGCGGCGAGCTGGAGATTCAGGACACCTACGGCACCCAGCGCGTGAAGCTGCCGGCCGGCGACATGGTGTTGTATCCGGGCACCAGTTTGCACAAGGTCAATGCGGTCACACGTGGTGCGCGTTATGCCTCGTTTTTCTGGACGCAAAGCCTGGTGCGCGAAGACAGCCAGCGCGCGTTGCTGTTCGAAATGGACGGGGCGATTCAGCAGCTGACCCAGGACGTTCCCGATCACCCTTCGCTGATCCGCCTCACTGGCACTTATCACAACTTGCTGCGGCGCTGGGTCGAGGTATGAGTTTCCAGTTGCGCCGCGAGGAAGTTCTCGATGCAGCCGGGTTGGCGGCAATGCTTGAAGAAAGCCCGGCCCGCGCTGCGCAGGCGATTTTGCTGGCGGCGGGCGAGGGCGAGGTTGAAGCGCAGGCGCTGCTTGGGCAGATCCTGCTGGACGGTCAGGGCATCGCGCAGGATCAACCGCTTGCATTGCGCTGGTTCGGCATCGCCGCCGGTCGCGGGCATCTGATGGCGCGCAACATGCTCGGGCGTTGTCATGAGCATGGTTGGGGTTGTGCGGCGGATGCCTCGGTCGCGGCGCAGCATTATCGAATCGCTGCCGAGGCGGGGCTGGACTGGGCGATGTACAACCTGGCCAATCTACTGGCCACCGGGCGCGGGGTGACGGTTGATCATCAGCATGCGCTGGCGTTGTATCGGCGCGCGGCTGAGTTGGGTCACGCGAAATCGATGAATCTGCTGGGGCGCTATCTGGAGGAAGGGCAGGTGTGTCCGGCGGATCCGCTGGCGGCGCGTGACTGGTATCGGCGTTCGGCTGAGGGAGGGGATTTTCGTGGGCAGTTCAGTTTCGCTGCAGTTTTAGCGGATGAGGGGCGGATTGATGAAGCGGTTGTTTGGCTTGAGAAAGCCTTGGCCGGGGGCAATCTGAATTTCCTGCGGGTGGCGAGTGAAACGCTGTTAAGTGCTACAGATCCAAAAATCCAGGGGATGGCTGCTCGGTTCTCGCTTCGCTATGCAGAATTGCAGCGCGTCTGAATTCGCAAGCCCTCACCCTAACCCTCTCCCGGAGGGAGAGGGGACTGATTGGGGGATGTTTAAGAGGTACGCCGACCTGAAAGTGCTTTGCCGAATCCATAATCGACTCGATCCTTCTGGTCGGTGCATGATGCGCTACACCTCGGTCGGCTCCCTCTCCCTTGGGAGAGGGCTGGGGTGAGGGGCCTCGGTTTCAAGTACCCCGCAAAACTTCAAGTCGAACGCACAGACACAAAAAAGCCCATGACACGTCATGGGCTTTTCACTTGCAGCTTGCAGCTCGAAACTTGCCGCTGCCTCTTAAACGTAAAACGACTTCAGCGGCGGGAAGCCATTGAACTCGACCGCGCTGTAGCTGGTGGTGTACGCACCGGTCGACAACCAGTACAAACGATCACCAATCGCCAGGTTCAGCGGCAGGCCATACTTGTAGTTCTCATACATGATGTCGGCGCTGTCGCAGGTCGGGCCGGCGATCACGACTTCTTCCATCTCGCCTTTCTTCTCGGTCCAGATCGGGAACTTGATCGCTTCGTCCATGGTTTCGATCAGGCCGGAGAACTTGCCCACATCGGTATACACCCAACGCTCGACAGCAGTGCGCGATTTGCGCGCAACCAGTACCACTTCGCTGACCAGGATACCGGCGTTGGCAATCAGCGAACGGCCCGGCTCGAGGATGATTTCCGGCAGGTCGTCACCGAAATCTTCCTTGAGGAAGCGAATAATCTCTTCGGCGTAGGTTTCCAGGCTGTTGGTGCGGGTGATGTAGTTGGCCGGGAAGCCGCCGCCCATGTTGATCAGCTTCAGGTGAATGCCGTCTTCTTCTTTCAGGCGTTCGAAGATCACTTTGACCTTGGCGATCGCCGCGTCCCAGACACTGATGTCGCGCTGTTGCGAGCCGACGTGGAACGAGATGCCGTACGGCACCAGACCGAGGTCGCGAGCGAGGATCAGCAAGTCCATGGCCATGTCGGTCTGGCAGCCGAACTTGCGCGACAGCGGCCAGTCAGCAGTGGTCGAGCCTTCAGTGAGGATGCGCACATAGACTTTCGAACCCGGTGCAGCCTTGGCGATGTTGCGCAGGTCGGCTTCCGAGTCGGTGGAGAACAGACGCACGCCCTTCTCATAGAAGTAGCGGATGTCCTTGGATTTCTTGATGGTGTTGCCGTAGCTGATACGGTCCGGGCTGACGCCGCGATCCATGACTTTGTCCAGCTCGTAGATCGAGGCGATATCGAAGCTCGAACCCTTGTCTTTGAGCAGGTCGATGATCTCGACGGCCGGGTTGGCCTTGACCGCGTAGTAGACCTTGGCGAATTCGAAACCGGCGCGCAGGTCATCGTAGGCCTGGGCGATCATCGCGGTGTCGATCACCACGAACGGGGTTTCCTGTTTGTCGGCGAACGCCTTCATTTTGTCGAATGTAGCGCGCGCGAAATAGTCTTCGACCTGGATCGACATGCTGGGTGCTCCTATGGGCAAACTCGTAAAAACAATGGGTGCATGAACGCCCTCCGTATCCCCACTTTGGTTCGCCTACTTCCCAAGGCATTGCCGCCGAAAGCAAAAAGGCCATCCAGATCGCTTGAGAGCTACTGCGCTTGACAATCCTGCGTTGGGAAGAGGCTCGGAATGCTCATTTACAACCAGTAAACTCCGCTTCCTCGCCTCTTCCCGCCTTGTCTTGTCTGCGCTCGCTACGCTCTCAAACGATCTGGACCAAATGTCCCTTGGCCTTGCTGTCTCGTCGTCAGTACTTGAGCCGGATGGATCGTTTCCAGCATGGACGTTCGGCGCGAACTTTAGGGCGTGAGGGGCGCGAGATCAACTAAAAATGTCGCGTTTTTGCACGCTTCTGACGTGCGTTGCGTTCATCACTCCTTCTACCCGACCGAGATGACGGGCAGATGTTCCCGGCGAATTTTCGAGTGTTAAACATATCTGCACGTTCGTGGCTTTTGTCGGCTAGATCACAGGTAAGTGTGATAGCGGCAACATCGGCGACGTTGGCAGCGAGAGAGTCTTTTGAAGGGGGATTTGGACCTTGAAGAAGCTGAATTGACGACGCTCTTGCAGGAGAGGCTGTTGAGATTCTTTGTCACCCAGTGAAGATCAACAAAATTGCGTAGATCCTGTGGGAGCGAGCCTGCTCGCGAAGGCATTTTCACAGCCGCCATCAGCGTCGACTGATATTGCGCTTTCGCGAGCAGGCTCGCTCCCACAGGGATCGGGTTTCAACCGCGTAGATGGTTTAGGCGACCACGGTCTCAGCCGGCGAGACGATACTGGTCTTCATTCCGCGCGAACGTCCCGAGCTCAGGTATGCCGCAATCGACTCCTGCGTCACTTCACCGAGGAATACCCGTTCGGCATCCATCACCGGCAGCCAGGCGCGGTTGAACTCGTACATGCGCGACAACAGGATGCGCAGGTGTTCGTCGTACGCTGCGGTGGCGTTGAACTCGCGCAGGAATTGCGCGCAGGTGCCGGTCTGGCGATGCAGGTCGCGACGGCGCACGTAACCCAGCGCCTTGTTCTCGGCGCAGGTAACCACCACGTAGCGACGGTCGTGCTCGTCCATCAATTCCAGCGCATCGGCCACTGGCGTTTCCGGGCTGACCGACGGCGCGTTGTCCGCCGCGTCTTCGGCTTTCACCAACAGCAGGCGTTTGAGCGTGCTGTCCTGACCGACGAAATTGCTGACGAAATCATCCGCCGGATGCGCGAGCAGGGTGTCCGGGTGGTCGATCTGCAGCAGTTTGCCGGCGCGGAAAATGGCGATCTTGTCGCCCAGCTTGATCGCTTCGTCGATGTCGTGGCTGACCATGATCACGGTCTTGTTCAGCGCGCGCTGCATTTCGAAGAATTCGTTCTGGATCATCTCGCGGTTGATCGGGTCGACCGCGCCAAACGGCTCGTCCATCAACAGCAGCGGCGCATCAGCGGCCAAGGCGCGGATCACGCCGATACGCTGTTGCTGACCACCGGACAGTTCACGCGGGTAGCGATGCAGATACTGCTTGGGCTCAAGCTTGATCATGCTCATCAGTTCGCGGGCGCGGTCGTGGCATTTCTGTTTGTCCCAGCCGAGCAGTTTCGGCACCACGACGATGTTCTCTTCAATGGTCATGTTCGGGAACAGACCGATCTGCTGGATCACATAGCCGATGTTGCGGCGCAGGGTCACCTCGTCGAGATCGGTGGTGTCTTCACCGTTGATGAGGATCTTGCCCGAGGTCGGTTTGATCAGGCGGTTGATCATTTTCAGCGTGGTGCTTTTGCCGCAACCCGATGGCCCGAGGAACACGCAGATCTCGCCTTCATTGACGGTCAGGCTTACCGAGTCCACGGCTTTGACATCTTTGCCGTTGCTTTGGAAAGTTTTGCTGAGGTTTTGAAGTTCGATCATTTCAGGAGTCCTTTTGGAGTCAGCGAGCGTTGCAGCCACTGCAAAACGAGATCGGCGAAAATCGCCAGAAGACTGACCAGCAGCGCGCCGACGATAAGCATCGACATGTCACTGCGGCTGATGGAGGCGAGGATCAACACACCGAGGCCGCCGGCGCCGATGGTCGCGGCGATGGTCATCACGCCGATGTTCATCACCACGGCGGTGCGCACGCCAGCGAGGATCACTGGCACCGCAATCGGCAGTTCGACCATGCGCAGGCGCTGGCCGAAGGTCATGCCGATGCCGCGCGCGGCTTCGCGGATGCCCGGTTCAACGCCGGTCAGGGCGAGGTAGGTGTTGCGCATGATCGGCAGCAGCGAATAAAGGAACACGGCGGTGATCGCCGGCAGCGGCCCCAGGCCCTGGCCGAACTTGGAATAGAACGGCAGCAGCAGACCGAACAGGGCGATCGACGGCACGGTCAGCAGCACCGTGGCACTGGCCTGCAGCGGGCCGGCGAGGGTGGGGAAGCGTGTCATCAGGATGCCCAGCGGCACGCCGATGACGATCGCCAGGGTCACGGCGATGCCTACCAGAGTGATGTGCTGCCAGGTCAGGTGCATTACCTGCTGCCAGTCGAGATGGGAAAAGGCGTTCAGAAATTCCATGACTTCTCCTCTCTTAATTCAGTGGATGCTGGCGCAGGAAATCGGCGGCAACGGACGAAGGGCTCTCGTGGTCGACGTCGACTCGCGCGTTGAGCTGGCGCATGGTTTCGTCGTCGAACAGTTCGGCCAGCGGCTTGAGTTGTTCGGCCAGTTTCGGATTGGCGTCCAGCGTGGCCTGACGCACCACGGGAGCTGCGGTGTAGTCGGGGAAGTAATGCTTGTCGTCCTCCAGCAATTTCAGGCCGAAGGCGTTGAGGCGGCCATCGGTGGTGTAGACCAGACCGGCAAACACCTGACCGTTACGCAGCGCGGTGTAGACCAGGCCGGCGTCCATCTGGCGGATGTTCTTGCGGGTCAGGTTCATGTCGTAGAGCTTGACCATGCCGTCGAGACCGTCGGAGCGGTTGGCGAACTCGGTGTCCAGCGCCACCAAGTGGTTGGTCTTGGCCTCGGCGCGCAGCACTTCGTTGAGCTGGCTGATGTTGCCGATCTGCGGATATTGCTCGGCGATTTTTTTCGGCAGAGCGAGGGCGTAGGTGTTGCTGAATTTCGACGGCGTCAGCCAGATCAGGCCTTTCTTCGCGTCGAGCTCTCTGACCCGGGCGTAGGACTGCGCGCTGTCGAGTTTTTCAGTGACGTGGTTATAGGCCACCAGCGACACGCCGGTGTATTCCCAGAGCAGGTCCAATTGGCCACTTTCGTGGGCGCTGCGCGCGAGGTTGCTGCCCAGACCGCCGGTGATTTGCGCGTCGTAGCCTTTGCTGCGCAGGTATTGCGCGGTGATTTCGGCGAGCAGGGTCTGCTCGGTGAAGACCCGGGCGCCGAGGCGGATGACCGGTTTTTCAGCGGCTTGCGCGATTCCTGCGAACAGCAGGACGCAGCCTAAGATCAAGCTAAGTCGTTTCATAAATATTCCTTCGCAAAGCCTTAAGACGGGCGCAGACCGCGTTCCAGCCATAGGCGGCTGGCGAGGGTGACCACGCCATCGAGCAACAGCGCCAACAGCGCGGTGCACGCGGCGCCGAGCAGCAGTTGTGGCTGATTGTTCAGGGCGATGCCAGGGAAGATCAGGCTGCCGAGGCTGTTGGCGCCGATCAGGAACGCCAGCGGCGCAGTGCCGACGTTGATCGCCAGTGCGACACGCACGCCACCGACGATGATCGGCACGGCGTTGGGCAATTCGACTTTCCACAGTACTTGGCGCGGCGTCATGCCGATGCCGACAGCGGCTTCTTTCAGCGAGCCCTGAACATTTTTCAGGCCTTCATAGGTGTTGCGCACGATCGGCAACAGCGAGGCGAGGAACAGCGCGAAGATCGCCGGGCCACTGCCGATGCCGAGGATGCCCAGCGCAATCGCGAGCACGGCCAGCGGTGGCACGGTATTGCCGATATTGAAGATTTGCATGAAGCGTTCGGCGCGGCCGACCATGCTCGGGCGGCTGAGGAAGATACCGGCGGGAATGCCCACGACAAGGGCGGCCAGCATGGAAGCGAGGACGAGAATCAGATGAGCTTGCAGGTAAAACAACAAATCGTCGCGGTAGTGTTCGATCGTGTTGATGCCGATCCAGTGGACCAGCAGGGCCAGGAGCGCGATCACCACCGCACCTCCCATCAGCCCTTTGCCATAGCGGATAGCCACAGGCGGACTCCTTTTTTTGTAGTCGGCGAGCGCAGTCCCGTGTGGCATGCCAAGCCTTGGCTGCCGGGAGCGTCGTTCGCGAAAAGTAGCCGTTTTTCAGAGCCGGCAAAGCGGTCTGAAAGCGAGCCATGAGCGCAGCCTCGTCAGGCTAACTTGCTGATTTTTCAGCCCCTGACGAAAGTTCGTAACAGGGGATGGACGTCTCCGTGCTTTAAAAGGTTCCCATCTGCGGCAGCATTTGGCCACCCTTAATGTGCTCAACGGTTCGGTTATTGCGGCGAGTTGGGCTATAATCGCGGCCCTTTTTTGAATCACCGCCAGGCGATTTCCCATGACCCAACAGGCCGCCGAAGTCGCGAAACGCCGCACTTTCGCCATTATTTCCCACCCCGATGCCGGTAAAACCACAATCACCGAAAAGCTCCTGTTGATGGGCAAGGCGATTGCAGTGGCCGGTACGGTGAAATCCCGCAAATCCGATCGCCATGCGACATCCGACTGGATGGAGATGGAGAAGCAGCGGGGTATTTCCATTACCACGTCGGTCATGCAGTTCCCCTATCGCGAACACATGATCAACCTGCTCGACACCCCGGGCCACGAAGACTTCTCCGAAGACACCTACCGCACCCTGACAGCGGTGGACTCGGCATTGATGGTGCTCGACGGCGGTAAGGGCGTAGAGCCACGGACCATTGCGCTGATGGACGTCTGCCGTCTGCGTGACACGCCGATCGTCAGCTTCATCAACAAACTCGACCGTGACATTCGCGACCCGATCGAACTGCTCGACGAAATCGAAGCAGTCCTGAAGATCAAGGCTGCGCCGATCACCTGGCCGATCGGTTGCTACCGCGATTTCAAGGGCGTGTATCACCTGGCCGACGACTACATCATTGTCTACACCGCCGGTCACGGTCACGAACGCACCGAAACCAAGATCATCGAGAAACTCGACTCCGACGAGGCGCGCGCGCATCTGGGCGACGAGTACGATCGTTTCATCGAGCAGTTGGAACTGGTGCAGGGCGCCTGTCACGAATTCAACCAGCAGGAATTCCTCGACGGCCAACTGACCCCGGTGTTCTTCGGTACCGCATTGGGCAACTTCGGTGTCGACCACGTGCTCGATGCTGTCGTCGATTGGGCGCCGCGTCCGCTGGCCCGTGTGGCCAATGAGCGTACCGTCGAGCCGGTGGAAGAGAAGTTCTCGGGCTTCATCTTCAAGATCCAGGCGAACATGGACCCGAAACACCGCGACCGCATCGCCTTCATGCGTATCTGCTCCGGCAAGTACGAAAAAGGCATGAAGATGCGCCACGTGCGCACCGGCAAGGACGTGCGCATCGGCGACGCCCTGACGTTCTTCTCTTCCGAGCGTGAGCAACTGGAAGAGGCCTACGCCGGCGACATCATCGGTCTGCACAACCACGGCACGATCCAGATCGGCGACACCTTCAGCGAAGGCGAAGTCCTTGGTTTCACCGGTATTCCGCACTTCGCCCCGGAACTGTTCCGTCGCGTGCGTCTGCGTGATCCGCTGAAGTCCAAGCAGTTGCGTCAGGGCCTGCAGCAGTTGGCGGAAGAGGGCGCGACGCAGGTGTTCTTCCCGGAGCGCAGCAACGACATCATTCTTGGTGCCGTCGGTGTGCTGCAGTTCGATGTGGTCGCCAGCCGTTTGAAAGAGGAATACAAGGTCGAGTGCTCGTATGAGCCGATCACTGTGTATTCGGCGCGCTGGATCGAGTGCGACGACAAGAAGAAGCTTGAGGAGTTTTCCAACAAGGCGGTGGAGAATCTCGCGCTCGATGGCGGTGGTCACCTGACTTACCTGGCGCCGACGCGGGTGAATCTGGCGTTGATGGAAGAGCGCTGGCCGGATGTGAAATTCCGCGCGACGCGGGAGCATCATTAAGGTTTGAGGTGTTTTTCTGAAAGCCCCTGAGGTGTAGGCCTTGGGGGCTTTTTTATGGGCTGCCGGTTTTGGTCTTGGCGGCCGTTGGGCCGACCAGGCTGTTGGGGTTTTGGGTGAATATCCGTTGCTGCGGGGGCTGCGGCTGGCGGTTTCGCCCTTACGGCGACTTACTTTTTTACAAGCGCCTAAAAAAGTAAGCAAAAAACGCTTGCTCCTGCGTTCGGCCCTCGCAGGCTCGGGTTCCTTCGCTCCGGGATCGATCCGGGCGCAGCGGCTCCGGTTTGCTTCGCTGCACCTCCTTCCGCTGTGTTCGACTCGTCGAACGGTCGCTGCGCTCCCACGCCCGGATCAATCCCTCCACTCAGCCTTCCGACGTCGCCCGTGGATCAAAAGCAAGATCAAAGGCACTCGAGCTTGCGCTCATTGTTTTGAGTGGTGAGAAGCGTGTGGTCTGCTTTGGATCTGTGTTGGATTCGCCCCTCATCGGAACGCCGCCCGCCCAGCCCTCTCCCGAGGGAGAGGGGGCCGATTGATGATCTGTTCAAATCCCGAGTTCGGCTCGGTATTTCAGGTCGGCGTACCTTGCCCAAGCGACCCGGTCAGTCCCCTCTCCCTCCGGGAGAGGGTTAGGGTGAGGGGCTTTTGATCTTTAACGCCGCGTGAAAAATCAAGTTGAATCCGGGCGCGGCGATTTTTCCGTAAGGCGTTTTCCCTCTACGTCGTAGCCATACTCTGCTTTTACTTCCGCTGACCTCACCCCCACGACATTCCAATCCAAGCCGTCTACTGTTCATCAAACCCTCGCGCCCATCGGACGTTACATGCTCAAAGGACTGACCCAACTCCTGCGCCCCAACGGCTATTTCACCCCCATGGCCTGGGTCCTCGCGGCTCTGTTGTTCATCAACCGCCTCAGCGCCATGGTCAAGTTGTTCATGGCGCTGTACCTGCGTCAGGAACTGGGGCTGGCGATTGAAACCGTCGGCTGGTTGCTGTCGGCCTATGGCGCTGGGTTGCTGGTCGGTTCGATGCTCGGTGGCTTGCTCAGTGATCATGTGCGCACGGCGCGGCTGACGGCGGCGCTGTTTTTCGTTTCGGTGTGGGTGCTGATGCTGTTGGGGCTGGTGAAGCAGGTGCCTTGGCTCGCCGGTTTGCTATTGCTTAGCGGTGTCATCGATGGGGCGATTCGGACGTTGCATCAGCGGCTGATCATGGAGTATTGCGAAGTCGCGCAACGCTCGCGTGCGCAGGCCCTGAGTCGGGTCGCGCGTAATCTGGGCATGGCCGCTGCCGGGGTGGCGGGTGGGGTGTTGGCGCAAGCGGATTTTCGTTGGGTGTTTTTTGCCAGTGCGGCGATGACGATGCTGGCGTTGCTGTGGTTCGTGCGCACAACGTGGCGGCGGCCGGTGCTGGTGGTTGGAGACGAATCCGCCGATGGCTCGAGCGTGCCGCTTCGCGACAAGCCGTTCCTCTGGTTGCTGGCGGCGACGGCCGTGCTCGGCATCGCGTTCGACACGGTCTACAGCACGCTGGGCAATTATCTGCGTGATTACTACCACCTGAGCACAGAGGCGATCGGCTGGCAGTTCGGGCTCAATGCGCTGTTGGTGATCGCTTTACAAATCCCGCTATCGCACGCGGTCGAGCGTTGGGGCTCGCGTTGGCAGATGCTCGCGGGCAGCTTGTTGCTGGCCTGTGGGCTGGGCATGTTGCCGTTCGGTTCCGGCTTGGCTTTTGTCTGTCTGTCGACGCTGATCTGGACGCTGGGCGAGGCGCTGTTCATGCCGCCACTGAATGTGCTGGCGATGCACTTTGCGCAGAGCGGCAAGAGCGGTCAGTACTTCGGGCTGTTCTTCATGAGCTGGAGTGCCAGCGCGCTGTTGTCGCCGGTGCTCAGCAGTCAGCTGTATGGCCAGTTTGGCGGGCACAGTGTCTGGTTGATGAGCGCGCTGCTGGTGCTGATCTCCATTCCACTGACCTGGCAGGCCACGCGCGGCGCTTAGCTGATTCGGTTATCGGGGTTATTCGAAAGCAATCTGGCGGTCGATGGCATTTCTGCCTGCGCGGTCGCGTCCTAAGTGGTGAGCCGGTCGGATCGCAACTAGATTTCACACGAAGCCAGTCCGGCAAGCATGTCTTAGCGCAACAGGATGGAGTCGGCCATGAAAAGCAGATTGCTACGGGTTTTGATGTTGTTGAAAGTGATGGTGATGCTGTCCCTCGGCACTGCAACGGCCTGGGCCGAATGCGAGGATCACGAATCTCAGGCGTTCAATGGGCAGGTCGGGCATAGCGGGCTGATGCTGGCCAAATCCGAGTCGGAGCCGGGGGATATGAATCAGGGTGGCAGCGCCGAAGATGATGACTCGATGACCGACGAGCCGAACACCGATGATCCGGATGACGAAGGCGATAGCCAGACATAGATCGCCGGCCAAAGAAAAAACCCTTCTGCCTCGACTGATGCGCAATCGAGGTGGAGGGGGGTTGGTTAACTCTGGTTCAACGCCAATTCCCTGTAGGAGCCGCGGAACGCTGCGATCTTTTGATCTTGCTTCTGAAAATCAAAAGATCGCAGCCTCGTCGCATTCGTCAGCTCCTACGGGTTTTGCCGTGGTTTATGCCGCGCCGTCGAGAAACTGCTCGGCGTAGTGGCAAGCCACCTGCCGATTATCCAGCTCACGCAACAGCGGTTCTTCCGTGGTGCAACGCTCGGTCGCGTACGGGCAGCGCTTGTGGAAAGCGCAGCCCGGTGGCGGGTTCAAAGGGTTGGGCAGTTCGCCGACGATCTTGATTTTCGGCTTGTTCGGGTCCGGGTGAATGGTCGGGGTCGCCGACAGCAGCGCCTGGGTGTACGGGTGCAGCGGGCGTTCGTAGATGTCGTTCTTCGGACCCAATTCCACCGGGCGGCCGAGGTACATCACCATCACGTCATCGGCCACGTGCTGCACCACCGCGAGGTTGTGCGAGATGAACACGTAGGCGGTGTTGAACTCCTGCTGCAAATCCATGAACAGGTTCAGCACTTGAGCCTGAATCGATACGTCCAGCGCCGAAGTCGGTTCGTCCGCGACCAGCACTTTCGGTTGCAGCATCATTGCGCGCGCCAGAGCGATACGCTGGCGCTGACCGCCGGAGAACATGTGCGGATAGCGCTGGTAATGCTCGGGCCGCAAGCCGACCTGCTTCATCATCGCCTGGACTTTCTCGCGACGTTCGCTGGCCGACAGCTTGGTGTTGATCAGCAACGGCTCGGCCAATTGATCACCGATTTTCTGCCGTGGGTTCAACGACGCATACGGGCTCTGAAAGACCATCTGCACGTCTTTGCGCAGTTGCTTGCGCTCGGCCTTGTCGGCGCCGGCGACTTCCTGGCCGGCGATCTGCAGCGAACCCGACGACGGCTCTTCGATCAGCGTCAGGGCGCGGGCGAGGGTGGATTTGCCGCAGCCCGACTCACCCACTACGGCGAGGGTCTTGCCGGCTTCCAGTTCGAACGACACGCCGTTGAGCGCGCGCACGGTGGCGTGGCCCTTGAACAGGCCACGGGAGACTTCGTAGTGACGGGTCAGGTCGCGGGCGGTAAGTACGACGGCCATTACGCCACCTCCTGGTTCAGCGGGTAGAAGCAGCGGGCGAGGCTGTTGGCTTTCGGATCAAGGCCCGGACGCTGGGTGCGGCAGTTGTCCTGCACATACGGGCAGCGCGGCGACAGCAGGCAACCCTGCGGTCGGTCGTAACGGCCCGGGACGATGCCCGGCAGGGTCGACAGGCGTGAGGCGCCGAGGCTGTGCTCGGGAATCGCCTTGAGCAGCGCTTCGCTGTACGGGTGCGCCGGGATGTCGAACAGTTGCGGCACCTGACCGACTTCCACGGCTTGACCGGCGTACATCACGCAGACGCGCTGGGCAGTTTCCGCCACGACCGCGAGGTCGTGAGTGATGAGCACCAGGCCCATGTTCTGTTCTTTCTGCAACGCCAGCAGCAGATCCATGATCTGCGCCTGAATCGTTACGTCCAGCGCGGTGGTCGGTTCGTCGGCGATCAACAGTTTCGGCTCGCCGGCAATCGCCATGGCGATCGCGACACGCTGGCTCATACCGCCAGACAGTTGATGCGGGTAGGCGTCCATACGGCTGGCGGCGCCCGGGATCTCGACCTTTTCCAGCAGTTCGATGGCACGCTTGCGCGCTTGCTTGCCGGACATTTTCAGGTGCAGGCGCAGCACTTCTTCGATCTGAAAACCGACGGTGTAGCTCGGGTTCAGCGCGGTCATCGGGTCCTGGAAGACCATCGACAGGTCTTTGCCGACGATCTGCCGACGCTGACGGTTGCTCAGTTTGAGCATGTCCTTGCCGTCGAAGCTGAGCGAGTCAGCGGTGACGATGCCGGGGTGCTCGATCAGGCCCATCAGCGCCATCATGGTCACGGATTTACCCGAACCCGACTCGCCAACGATGGCCAGCACTTCGCCTTTGTCGACTTTCAGGTCGAGGCCGTCGACCACCGGGGTCGCGGTCTTGTCGCCGAAGCGGACGTTGAGATTCTTGATTTCTAGCAGTGACATTTGAATCTCCTCAGGCGGCGTTCTTGAGTTTCGGGTCCAGCGCATCGCGCAGGCCGTCGCCCATCAAGTTGATTGCCAGCACGCTGAGCAAAATGGTCAGACCAGGCAGGCTCACCACCCACCAGGCGCGTTCGATGTAGTCGCGGGCCGAGGCCAGCATGGTGCCCCACTCAGGGGTTGGCGGTTGTACGCCGAGGCCGAGGAAGCCCAGTGCGGCGGCATCGAGAATCGCCGAGGAGAAGCTCAGGGTTGCCTGCACGATCAGCGGCGCCATGCAGTTGGGCAGCACGGTGATGAACATCAGACGCGGCAGACCGGCACCGGCCAGACGCGCGGCGGTGACGTAGTCGCGGTTCAGTTCGCCCATGACGGCGGCACGGGTCAGACGCACGTAGGACGGCAGGGAAACCACGGCAATCGCGATCACGGTGTTGATCAGGCCAGGGCCGAGGATGGCGACGATTGCCACGGCCAGCAGCAGCGACGGCAGGGCCAGCATGATGTCCATCAGACGCATGATGGTCGGGCCGACCACTTTCGGGAAGAAACCGGCAAACAGACCCAGCAGGATCCCCGGAATCAGCGACATCACCACCGACGACAAGCCGATCAGCAGCGACAGGCGCGAGCCCTGGATCAGACGCGACAGCAGGTCACGGCCGAGTTCGTCGGTGCCGAGCAGGAACTGCATCTGCCCGCCTTCGAGCCACGCCGGCGGCGTCAGCAGGAAGTCACGGTATTGCTCGCTCGGGTTATGCGGCGCGACCCACGGCGCGAAAATCGCGCAGAAGATGATCAGCAGCATGAACAGCAGGCCGGCAACGGCGCCCTTGTTCTTCGAGAACGCTTGCCAGAATTCTTTGTACGGCGACGGGTACAGCAGGCTTTGATCCACGGCGGACGTGGCGGTGGCTACTGAGGATGTTGGAGTGCTCATGGGTATTGACCTCAGCGCTGATGACGGATGCGTGGGTTGGCAAAGCCGTAGAGGATGTCCACCACGAAGTTGACCAGAATCACCAGGCAGGCGATTAACAGGATGCCGTTTTGCACCACCGGATAGTCCCGGGCGCCGATGGCTTCGATCAGCCATTTACCGATGCCGGGCCAGGAGAAGATGGTTTCGGTCAGGACCGCACCGGCCAGCAGCGTGCCGACCTGCAGGCCGACCACGGTCAGCACCGGAATCAGCGCATTGCGCAGACCGTGCACGAACACCACGCGCGACGGCGACAGGCCTTTGGCCTTGGCGGTGCGGATGTAGTCCTCGCGCAGCACTTCGAGCATCGACGAACGGGTCATCCGCGCGATCACTGCCAGCGGGATGGTGCCGAGCACGATGGCCGGCAGGATCAGGTGATGCAGGGCGTCGAAGAACGCGCCGACGTCATCGGCCAGCAGCGTGTCGATCAGCATGAAGCCGGTTTTCGGCTCGATGTCATACAGCAGGTCGATGCGCCCGGACACCGGGGTCCAGCCCAGGCTCACCGAGAAGAACATGATCAGGATCAGGCCCCACCAGAAGATCGGCATCGAATAGCCCGCGAGGGAGATGCCCATCACCCCGTGGTCGAACAGCGATCCTCGTTTGAGTGCCGCGATCACCCCGGCCAGAAGCCCGAGGATGCCAGCGAACAGCAGGGCGGCCATGGACAGTTCCAGGGTCGCCGGGAAAAGAGAGGTGAACTCGGTCCACACACTTTCACGGGTACGCAACGACTCACCGAGATCGCCCTGGGCCAGTTTGCCGATGTAGTCCAGATACTGGGCATACAGCGGCTTGTTCAGCCCCAGGCGTTCCATTGCCTGAGCGTGCATTTCGGGGTCGACCCGACGTTCGCCCATCATCACTTCCACGGGGTCGCCCGGAATCATGCGAATCAACGCGAAAGTCAGCAAGGTGATGCCGAAAAACGTGGGGATCAACAACCCCAGTCGGCGGGCAATAAAACTAAACATCTTGTGTGGTACCTCATCAGCCGGTTAGGCGTGTCCGGCGTCCCTCAGGTAAGGGACGCCGGGCGTTTCTTATCTACTTCACCTGGGTGGTGGCGAAGTTATTAGTGGTGAGAGGGCTGATGTGGTAGCCCTCTACATTGTTGCGCATTGCAGTGAACATCCGAGTATGGGCCATGCTGATCCATGGCTGGTCCTGATTAAACAGCACTTGAGCCTGTTCGTAGAGCGCGGCGCGTTCGGCCGGATCTACTTTAGCCCGCGCTTCATCCAGCAGTGCCTGGAATTTCTCGTTGCACCAGCGTGCGTAGTTTTCGCCGTTCTTGGCGGCCTCGCAACTGAGCATAGGCGTCAGGAAGTTATCCGGGTCGCCGTTGTCGCCCGCCCATCCGGCCGAGACCATGTCGTGCTCGCCGGCCTTGGCGCGCTTGAGCATCTCGCCCCATTCCATCACGCGGATGTCGATCTTGATCCCGACTTTCGCCAGGTCAGCCTGCATCATCTGCGCACCGAGCATCGGGTTGGGGTTGGTCGGACCGCCGCCGTTACGGGTGAACAGGGTGAAGGTGGTGCCTTCCGGAACCCCGGCTTCCTTGAGCAGCGCGCGCGCCTTGTCGAGGTCGCGTGGCGGGTTTTTCAGATCATGGTTGTAGCCGAGCAGGGTCGGCGGGTAAGGGTTGACCGCCACCGACGCGTTACCCTTGCCGAACAGCGCGTTGACGTAGGCTTCCTTGTCGAACGCGATGTCGATGGCTTTGCGCACACGCACGTCGCTCATGTACTTGTGCTGGGTGTTCATGGCGATGTACGAAACGGTCATCGCGTCCAGCTCGTCGACTTTCAGCTTGCTGTCTTTCTTGATGCTCGGGATGTCATCCGGTTTTGGATACAGCGCAACCTGGCACTCGTTGGCCTTGAGCTTTTGCAGGCGCACGTTGTTGTCGGTGGCGATCGCCAGGATCAACGCGTCGGCCGGTGGCTTGCCACGGAAATAATCCGGGTTGGCCTTGAAGCGCACCTGCGCATCCTTGGCGTAGCGCTGGAAGATGAACGGGCCGGTGCCGATCGGCTTGTTGTTCAGATCGCCGGTTTTGTTGGCCTTGAGCAACTGGTCGGCGTATTCGGCCGGGTAGATCGACGAGAACGCCATGGCGATGTCGGCCAGGAACGGCGCTTCGCGACGGGTCAGGGTGAACTTGACTGTGTTGTCGTCGACTTTTTCTACGCTTTTCAGCAGTTCCTTGAAGCCCATGCTTTCAAAGTACGGGAAGCCTACGCTCGACAGTTTGTGCCACGGGTGATTCGGGTCCAGCTGACGCTGGAAGCTCCAGACCACGTCGTCGGCATTCATGTCGCGGGTCGGCTTGAAATATTCGGTGGTGTGAAACTTGACGCCTTTGCGCAGGTGGAAGGTGTAGGTCAGGCCATCTTCGCTGATGTCCCAGGACTCGGCGAGCGCCGGGATCACTTCGGTGGTGCCGGGCTTGAAATCGGCCAGGCGATTGAAGATGGTTTCGGCCACAGCGTCCGCCGTGACTGCAGTTGTGTACTGGACCATATCGAAGCCTTCCGGGCTGGCTTCGGTGCAGACCACCAAGGGTTTGGCCGAGGCGCCGACAGCGACACTCAGCAACGCAGCCGCGATGGCCGCACGTAGGGGAAGCATTTTCATCGATAACCCTCTGCAATCGGTTGAAGACAGAAAACCGAACGGCCGACTCATCATGAGTCAGCCGTCGGTTGGCGTTTTTACAGAATGTTGAACGGGATGGTGGTTACGAGACGGAACTCGTTGATGCTGCCGTCCGATTGGAACTCGCTCGCACGGTGGGCTGTGTAGGTGCCGCGAATCGTGGTGGCTTTCAGAGGACCGCTTTGTACCGCATAGGTCGCACCGATGCCGTATTCATAGTGGTGCTCGCCATCCTGTTCCTGGATGCCGTCGTAGCCTTTGCCTTCAACGCCTTTGTTGCCGTTGTAGTGCGTGCCATCGATTCCCCAGCCGCGAGCTTGATAGATGTTGAATTTCAGGCCCGGCACACCGTACTCGGCCATATTGATGGCGTATGAAACCTGGAAGGATTTCTCGTTCGGGCCGTTGAAGTCCGACAGCAGGGAGTTGGCTAGGTAGATACCGTTAGTCTCGTGCAGGTAATCGAAGTACTCGTTACCGTTTACTTGCTGGTAGGAGAAGGTCAGGTTATGCGCTTGGTGGGTCAGTCCGAACGACAGCGAGTAGGTGTCGTTGTCGATGTCGCCCAGCAGCTTCTTACCTTCGTCGACGGTTTTGTAGTAGTTGAAACCGGTAGTCAGGGCGAGGACGCTGCTGTCACCCAGTTCATGGGTGGCGCCGAAGTAGTACTGGTTCCACAGATCTTCAACTTGCGTGCCCCATAGACTGGTTTTCAGACTTTCGAGCGGCTGATAGCTGATACCGGCGGTGTTGACCTTGTCGGATTCGACACGGCCGTTGGCATACTCGGCGCGGAATTTCTGCAGGCTTTGTTCCGATCGTGGCGAGACGCGATCAAAAGTGGCCAAGTCGAAGGACAGATTGTTCAACTCTTCACTGTGCAGGGAGACACCCTCGAAGCTCGAAGGCAGTGCACGGTTGCCGATCACGTCGACCTGCGGGCTGCTGAAGCTCATACGACCGGCAGTCAGAGTGGTGTTGGAAACGCGCGCCTTGATGTTGGCAAGGCCTACCTTGCTCCACTGATCTACGGCTTCACCGTTATTCTTGTGCGTCAGGGTGCGGTTGTTACCCGATCCCACGCCCGTCTTTGGGGCGCCGCCATTTCCGGAAGCCAGATTTTCACGATCACGTTCAAGCGCAATTGCGTTATATGCCGCAACTTCGGTGCTGATACCTACAGTGCCCTCGGTGAAACCCGAGTTGTACTTGACGATGGTCCCTTGCACCCAGTTGATCCGACGGTCAGTTTCGGCCGGAGAACCATTTTTTTTATAGGAGAATTTGCCGCCGCGCTTCAGTTGCTCGTTGGCGTACCAGTTACGTGTCGTACCGGTGATCGACTGTCCTTCGACGAACCCAGTGGCCTCAGCCTGGGCGCTCTTGGTGTTGACGGTCACCGGGGTGAACGCCTGGCTCTGGGTTTCCGCATAAGCCGTGGCGGTGATGCTACTGATGGCCAGGGCCAGTATCGCGGTGCTGCTCAGTTTCATGGGTGAAGCTCCTTTACTTTCTTTTTATCCCGGCTTTTTTTGGTATGCCGGTTATTGGTTTAGAACTCGTTCACACATCGCAAACGTTTGCAAAAAGCCGGATTGGCGAATTTAGGCAAAGCGCTTGCGTGAGGGGAGTAGACGGCTCCCCTCAGCATTGCGGCTAATCGGTTGGTTTAATCGATACTGACACCCGAGAACACGTTGCGGCCGAACGGGCTGACTTTGAATCCTTCAACCCGGGTGCTTAACGGCTGGTTGACCGTCGAGTGGGCGACAGGCGTGATCGGCACTTGCTGTTTAAGCAATTGCTGGGCCTGTTTATAAAGCACGGTGCGCTGGTCGCGGTCGGTGACGACCTTGGCCTGTTTGATCAGCTTGTCGTAAGCCGGGTCGCACCACATGGAGTAGTTGTTGCCGCCGATGGCGTCGCAGCTGTACAGCGTGCCCAGCCAGTTGTCCGGATCCCCATTGTCACCGGTCCAGCCGATCAGGCTGACGTCGTGCTCGCCGTTCTTGGTGCGCTTGATGTACTCGCCCCATTCGTAACTGACGATCTTCACTTTCAGACCGATCTTGGCCCAGTCGGACTGGAGCATTTCGGCCATCAGTTTGGCGTTCGGGTTGTACGGACGCTGCACCGGCATTGCCCACAGGGTGATCTCGGTGCCTTCTTTCACGCCGGCAGCCTTGAGCAGTTCCTTGGCTTTTTCCGGGTTGTAGGCGGCGTCCTTGATGGTGTCGTCGTAGGACCACTGGGTCGGTGGCATGGCGTTGACGGCCAGTTGGCCGGCGCCTTGATAAACAGCGTTGAGAATTCCCTGTTTATTCACCGCCATGTCCAGCGCCTGACGCACTTCCAGTTGATCGAACGGCTTGTGGCGCACGTTGTAGGCGATGTAGCCGAGGTTGAAGCCCGGCTTGGAAATCAGTTGCAGTTTCGGGTCGGCCTTCAGCGCTTCAACATCGGCAGGACGCGGGTGCAGGGTGATCTGGCACTCGTTGGCCTTGAGCTTCTGCACGCGTACCGAAGCGTCGGTGTTGATCGCGAAAATCAGGTTCTTCAGCTTGACCCGGCTCGGATCCCAGTACTGCGGGTTACCGGTGTAACGGATGTTCGAGTCTTTCTGATAGCTCTTGAACACGAACGGCCCGGTGCCGATCGGCTTCTGGTTGATGTCGCTCGGCTTGCCGTCGGCCAGCAGCTTGTCGGCGTATTCGGCAGACAGAATGGCGGCGAAGCTCATGGCGATGTTCTGGATGAACGCGGCGTCAACACTGTTGAGCGTGAACTCCACGGTCAGCGGCCCGGTCTTCTCGACCTTGGCGATGTTCTTGTTCAGGCTCATCCCGTTGAAGTACGGAAACTCGGTGGGATAGGCCTTGCGGAACGGCTGTTGCGCATCGAGCATGCGATTGAACGTGAACAGCACGTCGTCGGCGTTAAAATCGCGGCTCGGCTTGAAGTAAGGGGTTGTGTGAAATTTCACGCCTTCACGCAGGTGAAAGGTGTATTTCAGGCCATCTTCGGAAATGTCCCACTTGGTTGCCAGACCGGGTACGACATTGGTCGCGCCTTTTTCAAACTCCACCAGGCGGTTGTACAGCGGCTCGGCGGCGTCGTTGTCGGTGGCCGTCGTGTATTGCGCGGTATCGAAACCCGCCGGGCTGCCTTCCGAGCAGAACACCAGGCTGTCGCTGGCGGCGTAGCTTGCAGACGTGGCGGCCAACAGGCCGGCGCCCAACAGTGCGGAAAAAACCAAGGTATGGCGCATGACGCTCCCTCTTTTTTTAGTGTTATGCAATGCACCTGGATCCCGATCCCGGGACTTTCTGGTCGCATTGAGCTCAATCCAAATACGTACGGCAAAACCGGTGGCCCACGCAGACACTGGTCAGTACGCGACGGTAGGCACCGTGCCTCTGGCAGTAAATACGTAATTGCCTTAATGCTCGTAGGAAAAGTCGACGCGCCTATACCGAAGCAATCATCTGCGGCGGATTTGGGTGTAGGACTTTTCCTTTTTTCCCGGTAGATAAAGCAACGGCGACGTCAGAAACGCCGCCGTTGCAATGTCTTACTTGCTGACGCTGACGCCGTAGAAGGAATTCAGGCCAAATGGGCTGATCTTGAAATCCTGCACGTTGGCGCGCATGGGTTGATACACCGTCGAGTGAGCGATAGGTGTCATTGGAACTGCATCTTTGAGAACGTGTTGCGCCTGTTTGTACAGCTCGGTGCGCTTGCCCTGGTCGGTAGTGCGTTTGGCTTCTTTCACCAGGCCGTCGAACTTCTTGTCGCACCACTTGGAGAAGTTGTTGCCGCTCAGCGAGTCGCAGCCGAACAGAACGTTGAGCCAGTTGTCCGGATCACCATTGTCACCGCTCCAGCCAATGATCATGGCCTGGTTCTCGCCACCTTTGGAGCGCTTGATGTACTCGCCCCACTCGTAGCTGGTGATCTTCACTTTCAAGCCGATCTTGGCCCAGTCGGACTGGAGCATTTCAGCCATCAGTTTGGCGTTCGGGTTGTACGGACGCTGCACCGGCATCGCCCACAGGACGATCTCGGTACCTTCCTTGACGCCGGCTTCCTTGAGCAGCTGTTTGGCTTTCTCAGGATCGTACTTGGCATCCTTGATGGTGGTGTCGTAGGACCACTGGGTCGGCGGCATCGCGTTGACGGCCAGTTGGCCCGCGCCCTGGTAAACCGAATCGATGATCTGCGGCTTGTTCACGGCCATGTCCAGCGCCTGACGCACGCGCAGGTCAGCCAGCGGGTTGGCCTCGTTGCTGCCCTTGACCTTGTCCATCACGTTGTAGGCGATGTAGCCCAGGTTGAAGCCAGCCTGATCCGGCATCTTCAGCGACTTGTCTTCTTTCAGCGCTTTCAGATCGGCCGGACGCGGGAACAGGGTGACCTGGCACTCGTTCTTTTTCAGCTTCTGGATACGCACCGACGGGTCGGTGGTGATAGCGAAGATCAGGTTGTCGATCTTCACGTCTTCAGGTTTCCAGTAATCCTTGTTGCCGGTGTAACGGATGTTCGAGTCTTTCTGGTAGCTCTTGAACACGAACGGGCCGGTGCCGATCGGCTTCTGGTTGATGTCGGCGGCTTTGCCATCCTTGAGCAGTTGGGCCGCGTATTCGGCGGACTGCACGGACGCGAAGCTCATGGCCATGTTCTGGATGAACGCGGCATCGACTTCTTTCAGAGTGAACTTGACGGTGTGGTCGTCGACTTTATCGATCTTGGTGATGTTGGTGTCCATCCCCATGTCGGTGAAGTACGGGAATTCGGTCGGGTAGGCCTTACGGAACGGGTCGTCCTTGTTGATCATGCGGTTGAACGTAAACAGCACGTCGTCGGCGTTGAATTCACGAGTCGGCTTGAAATACGGGGTGGTGTGGAACTTGACGCCTTCACGCAGGTGGAAGGTGTAAGTCAGGCCATCGTCGGAAATGTCCCACTTGGTCGCCAGACCAGGAATCACGGCGGTGCCGCCGCGCTCGAACTGGGTCAGGCGGTTGAACATGGTTTCGGCTGAGGCGTCGAAGTCGGTTCCGGTGGTGTACTGGCCTGGATCAAAACCGGCCGGGCTCCCTTCGGAGCAGAACACCAGGTTAGTCGCAGCGGTGGCGAAAGGTGCGGAGGCTAACAAGCCTGCGCCGACTAGAAACGGAATGACCGCGTGTTTAAGCATGTTGGCCTCATGATTTGTTGTCATTTTTTAGTTGTGAGGTACGACCTCGTGAGTCGTGCCTGCGGATACTTATGCAGGCCCCATACCCAATGCAAGATCCAGAGCGGTCGGCGGCGTTAAACGGTGGCACGAACGTACCTTAATGTCGCATCCGTATAACTTTTGACGCATTTGACCGTTTGCGGGTGGTTTTTGCGGTGCATTCGAGGCACTGAAATGGTGCGCTGGAGGTGTCGGGTGCGCTTGGGTGGGGCTTGGTGTTACTTATTTATACCCTTGGGGATGGGCGGGGTTGAGGGGTTTTCGCGGTGGGCTTTGGTGGGGTGGATTGGGGCAGGGATTGGGGGGTTTTACTTGGTGCAACTGGGTGTTTCGATTGGTGGCACCTTGGCGGCCTTTGGGCCGACCAGGGTGTTGGTTGGTTTAGGTGAATATCCGTTTTTTGCGGTGTGGCGGCTGGCGGTTTCGCCCTTACGGCGAGTCACCTTTTTCAAACGCCAAAAAGGTAACCCAAAACGCTAGCTCCTGCGTTCGGCCCTCGCAGGCTCGGGTTCCTTCGCTCCGGGACTGATCCGGGCGCAGCGGCTCCGGTTTGCTTCGCTGCACCTACACTCGCTGTGTACGACTGCGTCGTACGGTCGCTGCGCTCCCACGCCCGGATCAATCCCTCCACTCAGCCTTCCGACGTCGCCGGTGGATCAAGATCAAGAGCAGGCTAGCTGACACTCGGCCTATTGAGTGGTGAAGAGCGGGTGTTCGGCGTTATTTTTGTTGTGGATTTGCCCCTCACCCCAGCCCTCTCCCCGAGGAGAGGGGGCTGATTTGTGTGCTTTTCAAATCCTGAGTTCAACTCGGAGTTTCACGTTGGCGTATCTCCCCCAAACACCTCGGTCAGTCCCCTCTCCCTCTGGGAGAGGGTTAGGGTGAGGGTTTGCTTTTTTGCTGTTTAAATCCGCTGCGAAACAGCCAGAACCTTCCCACAAGGTTTTCAGGTTGTCCGTCGGACGTGCGCTCTCTAGGCTTGGGTCGTCGCTGGTTGTTCAGCGATCGGGTGTGAGAACCCGACATTCATAGTCATTCAGTGCCCAGATCCGCATAATTGCCGCCAGCAAGTTTGCTGCCTGCAAGTGCGTTATGGCGGCTCTGTGCGGGCGGGCTTATGTCCGGCCGGGTGCCTATGACCGGTTTTCTCACCCCGCACAAAGCTGCCACCTCTTCGTCGTGTGAGAAACGGCATCGAGATGGCTCAACCTCATAGGTGAAGCGCATGAGCAAACCAGTCCCCGACCCACCCGAAGAAACCTCAACCCCCCTCGAAGCCGCGCTGCGTGCCGACGATCTCGCGAAGAACCGCGAAGCCATCAAGCGTGCCCTCGATTTCTATCTCTGCCCGCCACCCGGCAAACCCCATCCACCCAGCACGATGTTTCTGGTCCAGCCCGACATCGACACCGAAAGCCTGCTGGCTCACGCCTGTGAGTCCCTTGCTTCAGCCAATACGCTGGCCAGCGATTTTGCCGATCAGCTTGGTAGGCCGCAGCGCAATACGGCGCTGGCGATTCAGCAGATCATCATGCTGGCGGAGCTGGCGGTGAATCGGGCGCTGGATCGGGTTGATCCGCACGCTTGAGATCGCGTCATCGTTCTTCGCGAGCAGGCTCGCTCCCACATGGAAATGCGTTCAACCTGTGGGAGCGAGCCTGCTCGCGATAGCGGTGGATCCTTCACTACAAAACCCGGACACAAAAAAACCGGCAACCATTTGCTGATTGCCGGTCCTTCATTCAGCCAAGCTCAAATCACTGCATCAACACTTCAATCGAGCCATCGGCGGTCATGCTGACCTGGCTGGTGCCTGCTTCGACTTCCGGCGTGACTGGCGCGGAATCCATGGCCGCGGCTTTCATCATCATCGGCGCGCGCAGGTACGGTTGTGGGTAACCGTTGCTGTTGAGGTTCAGGTTGACGATTTTGTAGCCCTTGCCGCCCAGTGCATCGGTGGCCAGTTGGGCGCGGGTCTTGAAGGCGGTGACGGCTTCTTTGAGCAACTGGTCTTCGCTGGCCTTGCGGGTCGGGTCGGCGATGGCGAAGTCCATGCCGCCCATTTTCAGGTCGGTCAGCAGCTCGCCGGTGAGTTTGGACAGGGAGGCGAAGTCGGTGCTTTCCAGGCGCAGTTCGGCGCGTTCGCGCCAGCCGGTGATTTTCTGGCCTTTGGTGTCGTAGATCGGGTAGCTGTTGCGGCTGCCCGTACGCAGGGTGATGTCTTTGACTTGCTTGGCCTGGGCGGTGGCCTTGTTCATGGTGGTGCTGATGGCGGCGGCGAGTTTGGCCGGGTCGGTGTTCTGCTCTTCGGTGTAGAGCGTCACGATCATCTGGTCGCGGGCCACTTCCTGGCTGACTTCGGCGCGCAGGGAAATCTGGTTGTAGTGCAGCTCATCGGCGGCCAGAACCGGGAGGCTGGCGACGCTGCCGACGGTCAGGGCGAGGAGGGCGGCGCTGCGGCGAAATGTGTGCATGAAGGCTCCTTGAATGAGGCGCAGGTGATGGGTCGCGGCCTGCGTGAACCATCAGACTCTAACTTCTATGATCCGGTTCGCCCAGTTACAACTTCTATACAGATACCTGCGCGCAGTCGGGAGTGCTTCTGTGGCGAGGGGATTTATCCCCGATCGGCTGCGCAGCAGGCGCAAATCCGGCTGATGCGGTATGTCTGGTTAAATGAGGTCGCATGATTTGGGGCGGCTCCGCCACCCAGCGGGGATAAATCCCCTCGCCACAATGATCTCCAATAGCCTTCGGAATTTTCTTCAACTCAGATGAGTTCTCCATCGTCGCCATGTGGTCGTTTGCCGCACTTTCGCCTCTGAACCCCGCGGCTTGGTTATACTCCGTGCGATCCGCCTGGAGCGCTCATCAGGAGAGCTCATGCTCGCCCCCGTACAACTGACTTCCGCCACTCGCCAGAACCTCTGGCGGCTGACTTTCATCCGCACCCTGGTGCTCGCCGCGCAGGCCGGCTCCGTTGGCTTGGCCTACTGGCTGCAATTGTTGCCGTTGCCGTGGGTGCAACTGGCGATGACCCTCGGCTGCTCGATTCTGCTCTGCGTGTTCACTGCCGTGCGCCTGCGCACATCGTGGCCGGTGACCGAGCTCGAATACGCGCTGCAACTGGCTTGCGATCTGGTGATTCACAGTGCGCTGCTGTATTTCTCCGGCGGTTCGACCAACCCCTTTGTTTCCTATTATCTGGTGCCGTTGACCATCGCGGCGGTGACCTTGCCGTGGCGTTATTCGGTGATTCTGTCGGGCATCGCGCTGGCGCTGTACACGCTGATGCTGACGCGTTTCTATCCGCTGGAAACCTTGCCGGTCGCCCGTGAGAATCTGCAGATCTACGGCATGTGGCTGAGCTTTGCCCTGGCCGCTGCGGTGATCACCTTCTTCGCCGCGCGCATGGCTGAAGAACTGCGTCGGCAGGAAGAGCTGCGGGCGATTCGTCGGGAGGAAGGGCTGCGTGATCAGCAGCTGCTCGCCGTTGCGACCCAGGCCGCCGGTGCCGCGCATGAGTTGGGTACGCCGCTGGCGACCATGAGCGTGTTGCTCAAGGAAATGCAGCAGGATCACCCCGATGCGTTGCTGCAGGACGATCTGAAAGTGCTGCAGGATCAGGTCAAGCTGTGCAAGGAAACCTTGCAGCAACTGGTTCGCGCCGCCGAGGCCAATCGGCGTCTGGCGGTCGAGATGCAGGACGTTACCGACTGGCTCGACGAAGCGCTGAACCGCTGGCACCTGATGCGCCCGGAAGCCAGTTATCGCTTCCAGCGTCTCGGTCAGGGGGCGGTGCCGCGCATGGCGCCGCCGCCGGATCTGACCCAGGCCTTGCTGAATTTGCTCAACAATGCAGCCGACGCCTGCCCGGAAAATCTCCAGGTGACCCTCGACTGGGACGCAGAGACTTTGACCATCAGCATTCGCGACCACGGCGCCGGTGTGCCGCTGGCCATCGCCGAGCAGATCGGCAAGCCGTTTTTTACCACCAAGGGCAAAGGTTTCGGCCTGGGCCTGTTTTTGAGCAAGGCCAGCGTGACACGCGCCGGCGGCTCAGTGAAACTCTATAGTCATGAGGAAGGCGGCACGCTCACCGAGCTGCGCCTGCCCCACGGCGCCCGAGGAGACCAACATGAGTGACGAAATCCAAGTCGAAGGCGAAGAACTGCCGCATCTGCTGCTGGTCGACGACGACGCGACCTTCACCCGCGTCATGGCCCGCGCCATGGCCCGTCGCGGCTTTCGCGTCAGCACCGCCGGTTCCGCTGAAGAAGGCCTGACCATCGCCCAGGCCGATCTGCCTGATTACGCCGCGCTGGACCTGAAAATGGACGGCGACTCCGGTCTGGTCCTGCTGCCCAAGCTGCTGGAACTCGATCCGGAAATGCGCGTGGTGATCCTCACCGGTTATTCGAGCATTGCCACGGCAGTCGAGGCGATCAAGCGTGGCGCCTGCAACTACCTGTGCAAACCCGCCGATGCCGACGACGTGCTGGCCGCGCTGCTGTCTGAGCACGCCGATCTCGACAGTCTGGTGCCGGAAAACCCGATGTCGGTCGATCGTCTGCAATGGGAGCACATCCAGCGCGTGCTCACCGAACACGAAGGCAACATTTCCGCCACGGCCCGCGCGCTGGGCATGCACCGCCGCACCTTGCAGCGCAAACTGCAGAAGCGCCCGGTGCGTCGCTGAACCTGCGCTGAACGACTATCGCCAGCCCTCGCGATGAATCGCGCCGATCATCTATGATCGGCGCGTGTCCGTTCTTTTTACTATCGAGCCTTATCCATGAATCAGAACGCTGAATATTCCGCGGTCAACGATGCTGTGCGCGGGCAGTTTTTTCGCAAAGTCTGGGCGATGACCACGCCTTACTGGCGCAGCGAAGAGAAGGGCAAGGCCTGGACGTTGCTGATTGCCGTAATTGCGCTGACGCTGTTCAGCGTAGCGATCTCGGTGTGGATCAACAGTTGGTACAAGGATTTCTACAACGCTTTGCAGAGAAAGGATGAAGCCGCGTTCTGGCAGTTGATCCTGTATTTCTGCGGCATCGCGACGGTGGCGATTCTCGGCGCGGTGTATCGGTTGTATCTGACGCAGATGCTGACGATCCGCTGGCGGGCGTGGCTGACCGAAAAGCACTTCAAGCGCTGGCTGGACCACAAGAATTACTACCAGCTGGAGCAGGGCGGTTATACCGATAACCCCGACCAGCGGATTTCCGAAGACCTCAACACTTACACCGCCAACACCCTGAGCCTGGGCCTCGGGCTGCTGCGCACGATTGTCAGTCTGGTGTCGTTCTCGATCATTTTGTGGGGCGTGTCGGGCAGTATTGAAGTGTTCGGCATCGAGATTCCCGGCTACATGTTCTGGTGCGCACTGTTGTACGCGGCGGTTGGTAGTTGGCTGACGCATTTGATCGGTCGCCGTCTGATCGGTCTGAACAACAAGCAACAACGCTTCGAAGCAGACCTGCGTTTTTCCATGGTCCGCGTGCGTGAGAACGCTGAAAGCATCGCCTTGTACAACGGCGAACCCAATGAAAACCGCCGCTTGAGCAATCGCTTCGGACTGGTCTGGCACAATTTCTGGGACATCATGCGCGTGTCCAAGCGCCTGACGTTCTTCACCTCCGGCTACGGTCAGATCGCAATCATTTTCCCGTTTGTCGTCGCCGCACCGCGCTATCTGTCCGGCAAGATCGAACTGGGCGAGCTGATGCAAATCAACTCGGCGTTCGGCAACGTGCAGGAGAATTTCAGCTGGTTCATCACCGCCTACTCGGATCTCGCCGCGTGGCGCGCCACCTGTGATCGTTTGCTGAGTTTCCGTCAGGCCATGAGCGACAACGAACAACGCACCCCGGCCATCGACGTGCAGAACCAGGGCAGTGAGTTGCAGGTGCACAACCTCGGCCTCGATCTGGCCGATGGTCGTCACCTGCTGACCGACGCCGACATGACCGTTGAACCGGGTGAGCGCGTGATGCTCAGCGGCCGTTCCGGCAGCGGCAAGTCGACACTGCTGCGAGCGATGGGGCATTTGTGGCCGGCGGGGCACGGCAATATTCGTTTGCCGGCGGCGCGTTATCTGTTCCTGCCGCAGAAGCCTTATCTGCCGATCGGCACATTGCGTGAAGCGTTGAGTTATCCACAACCGGGCGATACCTACGCGCCAGAACGTTATGCTCAGGTGCTGGAAACTTGCCGTCTGCCACACCTGGTCGGGCGGCTGGATGAAGCCAATCACTGGCAACGCATGCTCTCGCCGGGTGAGCAGCAACGCCTGGCCTTCGCCCGCGCGCTTCTCTACGCACCGCAATGGCTGTACATGGACGAGGCTACATCGGCGATGGATGAAGAGGACGAGGCGACCTTGTATCAGGCGTTGATCGATGAGATTCCGGGGCTGAGCATTGTCAGCGTCGGTCACCGAAGCAGTTTGAAACGATTCCATCCACGGCATGTGCGGATCGACAGCGGTCGTCTGGTCGAACAGGCCATAACTGTCTGAACATCCACCTGTGGGAGCGAGCCTGCTCGCGAAGGGGTCATATCGGTCGACGAATCTGTCGTCTGAACCACCGCTTTCGCGAGCAGGCTCGCTCCCACAGTGGGGCAATGTGATCTGCCCGGTGATCGTACAACCCGCTTGAGCTATGATGGCGCCAAGCCGAACTTTCGAGACAAGATGCAGACCATGGAAAAGCTGATCGACACCCCGCGCCTCCCCCGCAAGCGCCGCAGCCTCGCCCAGGAATTGGTGACGGTGTTGAGCGAGCAGATCCGCGATGGCCTGCTCAAGCGTGGCGACAAGTTGCCCACCGAGTCGGCGATCATGGAAGCCCATGGCGTCAGCCGCACCGTGGTCCGCGAGGCAATTTCCCGTCTGCAGGCCGCCGGCCAGGTAGAAACCCGCCACGGCATCGGCACCTTTGTTCTCGATACGCCGAGCCCGAGCGGTTTCCGCATTGATCCGGCCACCGTTGTCACCCTGCGTGACGTGCTGGCGATTCTCGAATTGCGCATCAGCCTCGAAGTCGAATCCGCCGGCCTTGCCGCGCAACGCCGCAGCCCCGAACAACTGGCAACCATGCGCGCCGCCCTCGACGCCTTGAACGAAAGCGCGTCCCATGCCAGCGATGCGGTGTCGTCGGACTTCGCTTTCCACCTGGAAATTGCCCTGTCCACCGGCAACCGCTACTTCACCGACATCATGACGCACCTGGGCACCAGCATCATTCCACGTACGCGGCTGAACTCGGCGCGGCTGGCCCACGATGATCAACAGCACTACATGAGCCGCCTGAGCCGCGAGCACGAGGAAATCTACGACGCGATTGCCCGTCAGGACTCCGATGCCGCGCGTGCGGCGATGCGTCTGCACCTGACCAATAGCCGTGAAAGACTGCGCCAGGCCCATGAAGAGGCGCAGGCGCAGCGAAGCTGAGTCTTACGCCTCTATGCGCATTCGCAGCGGCAGCGAATACGGCTCCATGCTCGACTCGTCACGAAATTTGTAGCGCAGCTCCACCTCACGGTTCAGGTAAGGTTGCAATGCCTCTTTCGGCAGCTGCACCTCGATGTCGAGCAGCTTTTCCATTTCATCCTCGGCGTCGTCCCAGGCGCCAGTGTCCACCTCATCACCTTCCCATTCAGGTTCCTCGGCATCGCTGCCGAGGACCGCGTAGACGCTCCAGTTTGCTGCGAAATCGCTGGAATCCGGGACCTGCACGGTGAGGATGTCCGGCAATTGCGAGAGCTGAAGCGTCACGCAATCGTCTTGCGCTGGGGCGACGTGGGTGAGGGTGGGGGCGGCAAAATGCATCGACATAGCGGCTTCCTTTGAGTGGTCCGCCACGATCCTTCGTGGCAGTCGACGTACTTTACGAGCCGCAGGTCGCTACAGAATTAAACGAATCCAGACCGGATATTTCAGCCTTCGAAAGCGTCAAGCACGAGCCTTGTAGCCATTTCATAAAGTGCAAAAGCCAATCTTGTCCGACAAAAAAGCCCTGCCAACGATGAAATGCAGTTGACGGTTATTTTTTAAGTTGTACGATGACCTACAACTTCGGCGAAGGCTGAACGATCCACTCACAATAAAACGTTGCTACCAGGGTGTTCGAATAATGAATCCACAAGAACTGAAGTCCATCCTCTCTGCCGGCCTGCTGTCTTTCCCGGTGACCGATTTCAACGCGCAGGGCGATTTCAACCGCGCGGGCTACATCAAACGTCTGGAATGGCTGGCTCCGTATGGCGCTTCGGCTCTGTTCGCCGCCGGTGGCACCGGTGAGTTCTTCTCCCTGGCCGCCAGCGAATACTCGGAAATCATCAAGACTGCCGTCGACACCTGCGCAACCAGCGTGCCAATCCTCGCCGGCGTCGGCGGTTCGACCCGCCAGGCCATCGAATACGCTCAGGAAGCCGAGCGTCTGGGCGCCAAAGGTCTGCTGCTGCTGCCGCACTACCTGACCGAAGCGAGCCAGGACGGTGTTGCCGCCCACGTTGAAGCCGTGTGCAAATCGGTGAAGATCGGCGTGGTCGTCTACAACCGCAACGTTTGCCGTCTCACCGCGCCGCTGCTGGAACGTCTGGCCGAGCGCTGCCCGAACCTGATCGGCTACAAGGATGGCCTGGGCGATATCGAGTTGATGGTGTCGATCCGTCGCCGCCTCGGTGATCGCTTCAGCTACCTGGGTGGTCTGCCGACCGCTGAAGTCTACGCCGCTGCCTACAAGGCTTTGGGCGTGCCGGTGTACTCCTCGGCGGTGTTCAACTTCATCCCGAAAACCGCGATGGACTTCTACCACGCGATCGCTCGCGAAGATCACGCCACCGTCGGCAAGATCATCGACGACTTCTTCCTGCCGTACCTGGACATCCGTAACCGCAAGGCCGGTTACGCCGTGAGTATCGTCAAGGCAGGTGCAAAAATCGCCGGCTATGACGCAGGTCCGGTGCGTGCGCCGCTGACCGACCTGACCGGCGAAGAGTACGAAATGCTCGCCGCGCTGATCGACAAGCAAGGCGCGCAATAAGCGAGAAAAGCGAGGCCGCTGAGCAATCAGCGGCTTTTTGCGTGAAGGCTTTTAGAGTTGAGGGCTGCCCTGTGACAACTGCAAAACGCTACGACAACTACATCAATGGCGAATGGGTCGCCGGTGCCGATTACTCGGCCAACATCAACCCGTCCGAACTCAGCGACACCATCGGCGACTACGCCAAGGCTGACCTGACCCAGGTCAACGCCGCAATCGACGCTGCCCGCGCTGCGTTCCCGGCGTACTCCACGTCGGGCATCCAGGCTCGTCACGATTCGCTGGATAAAGTCGGCACGGAAATTCTCGCCCGTCGCGAAGAGCTTGGCACCCTGCTGGCCCGTGAAGAAGGCAAGACCCTGCCGGAGGCGATCGGTGAAGTGACCCGCGCCGGCAACATTTTCAAGTTCTTCGCCGGTGAATGCCTGCGTCTGTCCGGTGACTATGTGCCGTCGGTACGCCCGGGCGTCAACGTCGAGGTCACTCGCGAAGCCCTGGGCGTGGTCGGTCTGATCACGCCGTGGAACTTCCCGATCGCCATCCCGGCGTGGAAAATTGCTCCGGCCCTGGCCTACGGCAACTGCGTCGTGCTCAAACCTGCCGATCTGGTTCCGGGCTGCGCCTGGGCGCTGGCCGAAATCATCTCCCGCGCGGGCTTCCCGGCCGGTGTGTTCAACCTGGTAATGGGCAGCGGTCGCGTGGTTGGCGAGGCGTTGGTCAACAGCCCGAAAGTCGACGGCATCAGCTTCACCGGTTCGGTGGGCGTTGGCCGCCAGATCGCCGTCAACTGCGTTTCGCGCCAGGCCAAGGTGCAGCTGGAAATGGGCGGCAAGAACCCGCAGATCATTCTCGACGACGCCGACCTCAAGCAAGCGGTCGAGCTGTCGGTGCAGAGCGCGTTCTACTCCACCGGCCAGCGCTGCACAGCGTCGAGCCGTCTGATCGTCACCGCCGGCATTCACGACAAGTTCGTTGAAGCGATGGCCGAGCGCATGAAGTCGATCAAGGTCGGCCACGCGCTGAAGGCCGGCACCGACATCGGTCCGGTGGTCTCCCAGGCGCAGCTGGAACAGGACATGAAGTACATCGACATCGGCCAGTCCGAAGGTGCACGTCTGGTCAGCGGCGGCGGTGTGGTGACATGCGACACCGAGGGCTACTTCCTCGCGCCAACCCTGTTCGCCGACAGCGAAGCGTCGATGCGCATCAGCCGCGAAGAGATCTTCGGCCCGGTGGCCAACATTGTTCGTGTGGCCGATTACGAAGCTGCGCTGGCAATGGCCAACGACACCGAATTCGGCTTGTCGGCCGGCATCGCCACCACCTCGCTGAAGTACGCCAACCACTTCAAGCGCCACTCCCAGGCCGGGATGGTGATGGTCAACCTGCCGACCGCCGGTGTGGATTACCACGTACCGTTCGGTGGCCGTAAAGGCTCGTCCTACGGCTCCCGTGAGCAAGGCCGCTATGCACAAGAGTTCTACACCGTGGTGAAAACCGCCTATGTAGGCTCCTGATACACGCAGTACCCCTGTAGGAGCTGCCGAAGGCTGCGATCTTTTGATCTTTTTTTTCAAGATCAAGATCAAAAGATCGCAGCCTTCGGCAGCTCCTACAGGGAATAAATGCAAGACCAAAGAAGCTTCACCCCGCATAAAAATAATCAGTGGGAGTACATCTGCATGCAATCCTCCAAGCCGACTCACGTCCGCTATTTGATCCTGCTCATGCTGTTTCTGGTGACCACGATCAACTACGCCGACCGTGCCACGATCGCCATTGCCGGCTCCAGCCTGCAAAAGGACCTTGGCATTGACGCCGTCACCCTCGGCTACATCTTCTCCGCATTCGGTTGGGCCTACGTCGCCGGGCAAATTCCCGGTGGCTGGCTGCTCGATCGCTTCGGCTCGAAAAAAGTCTATGCTCTGAGCATTTTCACCTGGTCGCTGTTCACCGTGCTGCAAGGCTTCGTCGGTGAATTCGGCATGTCCACGGCAGTGGTTGCGCTGTTCATGCTGCGTTTCCTTGTGGGCCTGGCCGAAGCGCCATCGTTCCCCGGCAACGCGCGCATCGTGGCGGCGTGGTTCCCGACCGCTGAACGCGGTACCGCTTCGGCGATCTTCAACTCGGCGCAATACTTTGCCACCGTGCTGTTCGCGCCGTTGATGGGCTGGATCGTCTACAGCTTCGGCTGGGAGCACGTGTTCATCGTCATGGGTATCCTCGGTATCGTGTTCTCGCTGGTGTGGCTGAAAGTCATCTACAGCCCGCGCGAACACCCACGCGTCAACGAGGCCGAGTTCAAGCACATCGCTGACAACGGCGGCATGGTCGACATGGATCAGAAGGGCAAGAAGTCCGACGGTCCGAAGTGGGATTACATCCGTCAGTTGCTGACCAACCGCATGATGCTCGGCGTGTATCTGGGCCAGTACTGCATCAACGGCATCACCTATTTCTTCCTGACCTGGTTCCCGGTGTATCTGGTGCAAGAGCGTGGCATGACCATTCTCAAGGCCGGTTTCATCGCTTCGTTGCCGGCCATTTGCGGCTTTATCGGCGGCGTGCTCGGCGGGGTGATTTCCGACTACCTGCTGCGCAAGGGCCATTCGCTGACCTTCGCCCGCAAGGCGCCGATCATCGCCGGCCTGCTGGTGTCGAGCAGCATCGTCGCGTGCAACTATGTTGACGTGGAATGGATGGTGGTGGGCTTCATGGCTCTGGCATTCTTCGGCAAAGGCGTTGGCGCACTGGGCTGGGCGGTGGTTTCCGACACTTCGCCGAAACAGATCGCCGGTCTGAGCGGGGGCCTGTTCAACACCTTCGGCAACATCGCTTCGATCACCACGCCGATCGTCATCGGCTACATCATCAGCTCCACCGGCTCGTTCAAGTGGGCGCTGGTGTTTGTCGGTGCCAACGCACTGGTCGCGGTGTTCAGCTATCTGGTAATCGTCGGCCCGATCAAGCGTGTGGTCTTGAAAGAGCCGCCAGCCAAGGGCGGCAATGAAGCCACCGGCAATTTGTCTCAAGCGCATTCCTGAGGAGCGGCGTCATGCAGTTGATTGAACATTCCGACTCGCCGCGCTACATCCGCCTGCACGAGCGGGACAACGTTGTAGTGGTGGTCAACGATCAGGGCGTACCGGCCGGTACCGAGTTTGCCGATGGCCTGGTCACGCTGGATTTCGTACCGCAGAGCCACAAGGTCACTCTGGAGGATATTCCTGAGGGCGGGCCGGTGATTCGTTACGGGCAGATTATCGGCTATGCCTTGCAGCCGATCCGTCGCGGCAGTTGGGTCAAGGAAGATCAACTGCGCATGCCGACCGCGCCGCCGCTGGACAGCTTGCCGCTGTCCACCGATGTGCCGGACGCGCAGGCACCGCTGGAAGGCTTCACGTTCGAGGGTTATCGCAACGCCGACGGCACCGTCGGCACGCGCAACATTCTCGGCATCACCACCACCGTGCAGTGCGTCACCGGCGTGCTCGATCACGCGGTCAAGCGCATCAAGGAAGAGCTGCTGCCGAAGTACCCGCACGTCGATGACGTGGTGGCGCTGACCCACAGTTATGGCTGCGGTGTGGCGATTACCGCGACCGACGCCTACATCCCGATTCGTACCGTGCGCAATCTGGCGCGCAACCCGAACCTGGGCGGCGAGGCGCTGGTGATCGGTCTGGGCTGCGAGAAATTGCAGGCCGGGCAGGTGATGCACGAGGACGATGCCTCGGTGGATCTCAGCGATCCGTGGCTGTACCGCTTGCAGGATTCCAGTCACGGCTTTACCGAAATGATCGAACAGATCATGGAACTGGCCGAAGTGCGCTTGAAGAAACTCGACCAGCGCCGCCGCGAAACCGTGCCGGCCTCCGAGCTGATTCTCGGTATGCAGTGCGGCGGCAGCGACGCGTTCTCCGGCATCACCGCCAACCCGGCGCTGGGTTATGCCTCGGACTTGCTGTTGCGCGCGGGGGCGACGGTGATGTTTTCCGAAGTCACCGAAGTGCGCGATGCGATCTACTTGCTGACGTCGCGGGCGCAAACGCAAACCGTCGCCGAAGAGCTGGTGCGCGAGATGGACTGGTACGACCGTTACCTGGCCAAGGGCGAGGCCGATCGCAGCGCCAACACCACGCCGGGCAACAAGAAGGGCGGGTTGTCGAACATTGTCGAGAAGTCGCTGGGCTCGATCGTCAAGTCCGGCAGCAGCGCGATCAATGGCGTGCTCGGCCCGGGCGAGCGTTTCAAGCACAAGGGCCTGATTTTCTGCGCGACGCCGGCCAGCGATTTTGTCTGCGGTACGTTGCAACTGGCAGCAGGGATGAACCTGCACGTGTTCACCACCGGTCGCGGCACGCCTTACGGGCTGGCCATGGCGCCGGTGGTCAAGGTTTCGACGCGGACTGAACTGGCGCAGCGCTGGCCGGACCTGATCGACATCGACGCCGGACGCATTGCCACCGGGCGCGCGACCATCGAAGAACTGGGCTGGGAGTTGTTTCACTATTACCTGGACGTTGCCAGTGGCAAGCAACAGACCTGGGCGGAGAAGCACAAGCTGCACAACGACATCACCTTGTTCAACCCGGCGCCGATTACCTGATCGTTTCATGGAAGATCAAAAGCCCCTCACCCCAGCCCTCTCCCGGAGGGAGAGGGGGCCGACCGAGTTGTTTGGCGCTATACATCGACCTGACAAATCGGGTCGATTATGGATTCGACGATGTCATTTCAGGTCGGTGGATTGTTTAAATATCCCCCGATCGGTTCCCTCTCCCTTTGGGAGAGGGCTAGGGTGAGGGGCTTTTGCTTTATCATTGCCCCCCTGACTAAGCTCACCCAAGGCTCTCCGGCATGCTGGCAATCTTTCTTGAAACCCTGAACATCACCGCGCCGGTGTTTGCCATGCTGTTTCTCGGTGTGCTGCTCAAGCGCATCGACTGGATCAACGACAACTTCATCCACACCGCCTCGTCGCTGGTGTTCAACGTGACCATGCCGGCGCTGCTGTTCCTCGGCATTCTCCACGCTGACCTGCACGCCGCACTGCAACCTTCGCTACTGATCTACTTTTCCCTCGCAACGCTGGTGAGTTTCGCTGTGGCCTGGGGCTGGGCGATTTTCAAGTGTCCGCGCGAAGATCGCGGCATCTATACCCAGGGTGCGTTTCGCGGCAACAACGGCGTGATCGGTCTTGCACTCGCCGCGAGCATGTACGGCGATTACGGCATTTCCCTCGGGGCGATTCTGGCGGCGCTGGTGATCCTGTTCTACAACACCCTGTCGACCATTGTGCTGGCGGTGTACAGCCCGGTGATCAAGTCCGATCCGTGGAGCATCTGCAAAAGCGTGTTCAGCAACCCGCTGATCATCAGCGTGATTTCGGCAGCGCCGTTTGCCTATTTCAAGATCGGACTGCCGGGCTGGCTGGAGACCTCCGGCCAGTATCTGGCGCAGACCACTTTGCCACTGGCGCTGATCTGTATCGGCGGCACGCTGTCACTGGCGGCGCTGCGCAAGAGCGGCAACATGGCGCTCAGTTCCAGCCTGGTGAAGATGATCGGTCTGCCGGTGCTGGCGACACTGGGGGCATGGCTGTGGGGCTTTCGCGGGGCGGAATTGGGGATTCTGTTTCTCTACTTTGGCAGCCCGACGGCGGCGGCGAGTTTCGTCATGGCCCGGGCGGCGCAGGGCAATCATGAGCTTGCAGCAGCGATTATCGTGATGACCACGTTGATGGCGGCTATTACCACCAATGTCGGGATCTTTGTGTTGCAGTGGGGTGGGTGGATCTGACCAAGGATTTGCAGTGTCTGTCAGGGCCTCTTCGCGAGCAGGCTCGCTCCCACAGGGAAACGCATTCCAACTGTGGGAGCGAGCCTGCTCGCGAAGGCGGTCACTGCGGTTTCTGATAGCTGTCGATCACTTCCTGCGCCGCGCGAAACGCATCGATCGCCGCCGGTACGCCGGCATACACCGCGCAATGCAGCAGCGCTTCGCGAATCTCTTCCACCGTGCAGCCGTTGTTCAGCGCACCGCGCACGTGGCCCTTCAACTCCTGCGGGCACTTCAACGCGGTCAGCGCGGCGAGGGTAATCAGGCTGCGGGTTTTCAGCGACAAACCTTCGCGATTCCACACGCCACCCCAGGCGTGTTCATTGACGAAATCCTGCAACGGCTGGGTGAACTCGGTGGCGTTGCCCATGGCGCGATCAACGAACGCATCGCCCATGACCTGACGACGGATTTCAACCCCGGACTGCTTCGACTCGCTCATGGCACATCTCTCTTGTGGTGTTGGCGACGCCAGGCGCGGATCGACGTGAACAGCAGAAACGTCAGCAGCGCCGGCAGGACATAAAACAGCATCAAGCGCTCGAGTTTGCCGGCCAGCGGCATGCCAGTGGTGAACGACACCACGTGCAGCCCGTAGACCAGATACAAACCGAGCAGCAGCAAGCCTTCGGCCCGGGTCACGCGGTAGCCCGAGTAAAACACCGGAAGGCACAGCGCAGCGACGCCGAGCATCACCGGCAAGTCAAAATCCAGCGCGTTGGGGGAGACGGAAAGCGGCGTCGGTGCGAGCAGCGCGGTCAGCCCGAGTACCCCGAGCAGGTTGAACAGATTGGCGCCGATCACGTTGCCCACGGCAATGTCGCGCTGCCCGCGCAACGCAGCGATCAGCGACGTCGCCAGTTCCGGCAACGAAGTGCCGACCGCAACCACGGTCAGGCCGATGACCCGTTCCGACAGGCCCAGGTCGGTGGCCACGACCACGGCGGCGCCGAGCAGCAAACGCCCGGCGAACACCAGCATGGCAAGGCCAGCGAGAATCATCAGCACACTGATCAACCAGGATTGCTGCGTATCCTGTGGTCGTGCGCCATGGGGCCGGGTCGAGTGTCGCGACTGACGCAACAGCAAGCCGAGGTACAGCGCCAAAGCGCCGAGCAGCACGACGCCGTCGAAACGCCCGAGGTCTTTATTCCAGGCGAGGATGAATACCAGCAGGCTGGCACCGATCATCAGCGGGATATCCAGGCGCACCAGTTGCCGCGACACGCGCAGCGGGATGATCAGTGCCGACAGGCCAAGGGTTACGAGGATATTGAAGATGCCGCTGCCGACCACGCTGCCGACGGCGATGTCGGGGTTGTCGGTCAACGCCGCTTGCAGGCTCACGGTCATCTGCGGCGCGCTGCTGCCGAGGGCGACGATGGTCAGGCCGATGATCAACGGACGCACATGCAGGCGCTCGGCCAGACGCACGGCGGCGCGCACCATCAGCTCGGCGCCGATGAGCAAAAGACACAGGCCGCTGAGCAGTTCGATGACGTTGATCAGCGGCAGATCGGCTAGTCCGAAAATGGTCGGCGCTCCATCAGTCCAGGGCCTGCACGCGAACCCGTGCGGTGCCGCTGCGCAGCATGCCGATTTCATCGGCGGCCTCGCGTGACAGATCGATCAGTCGGCCACGGGTGTGCGGGCCACGGTCATTGATGCGGACCACGACTGATTCATCGTTTCTCAGATTGGTGACCTTCACCCGCGTGCCGAACGGCAACTGGCGGTGGGCGGCGGTCAGGGAATGCTGGTTGAACGCTTCGCCGCTGGCGGTGCGTTTACCGTGATGCCTGGCTCCGTAATAGGAGGCGACGCCGGTCTGGTCGTAACCGTGCGGGTCGATGGTGTCGGTACTGGCGCAACCGGCCAGCAGAGAGAGCAGGGCGCTGCTCAGCAACAGACGCTTCATTCAAAGGTATCCCGGATCAAATGTAGGAGTGACCTGTGGCGAGGGGATTTATCCCCGTTGGACTGCGCAGCAGTCCCAAAACTGAGAACTCGGTTTATCTGGTGCAAATCAAGCTCAGCAATTGGGGCCTCTTCGCGGCCCAACGGGGATAAATCCCCTCGCCACAGGTCCCTTCCACAGGGAATGGAGCCAGGCTTTGGATCTGGCTCCATTGGTGGTCAGCCTTCGAGCTTGCTTTTCAGCAATTCGTTCACCTGCTGCGGGTTGGCCTTGCCTTTCGAGGCTTTCATGGCCTGGCCGACGAAGAAACCGAACATCTTGCCGCGTTTGGCTTCGTCTGCCGCGCGGTACTGTTCGACCTGTTCGGCGTTGGCCGCGAGCATTTCGTCGAGCACGGCCGAGATCGCGCCGGTATCGGTGACTTGCTTGAGGCCGCGCTTTTCGATGATCTCGTCAGCACTGCCTTCGCCGTTGGCCATCGCTTCGAACACCACCTTGGCGATCTTGCCGGAGATGGTGTTGTCCTTGATGCGCTGCAGCATGCCGCCCAGTTGCTCGGCGGAGACTGGCGAATCCTCGATGTCCAGGCCCTGCTTGTTGAGCAGGCTGCCCAACTCGACCATCACCCAGTTCGCCGCCAGTTTCGCGTCGCCGCCGATGGCTGCGACTTTCTCGAAGTAATCCGCCTGTTCACGGCTGGTGGCCAGCACGTTGGCGTCGTAGGCCGACAGACCGAACTGGCTCTGGAAGCGTTCGCGCTTTTGCGGTGGCAGTTCCGGCAGGGTGGCACGCACTTCACCGAGGAACGACTCTTCGATGACCACCGGCAGCAGGTCCGGATCGGGGAAGTAACGGTAGTCGTTGGCTTCCTCTTTCGAACGCATCGGACGGGTCTCGTCCTTGTTCGGATCGTACAGACGGGTCTGCTGGATCACTTTGCCGCCGTCTTCGATCAGCTCGATCTGACGCTGGATCTCGGAGTTGATTGCCTTCTCGATGAAGCGGAACGAGTTGACGTTCTTGATCTCGCAGCGAGTGCCGAACTCGACCTGGCCTTTCGGGCGTACCGAGACGTTGCAGTCGCAACGCAGCGAGCCTTCGGCCATGTTGCCGTCGCAGATGCCCAGGTAACGCACCAGTGCGTGGATCGCCTTGACGTAAGCCACGGCTTCCTTGGCGCTGCGCATGTCCGGCTCGGAAACGATTTCCAGCAGCGGCGTGCCGGCACGGTTCAGGTCGATGCCGGTGGCACCGTTGAATTCTTCGTGCAGGCTCTTGCCGGCATCTTCTTCCAGGTGCGCGCGGGTGATGCCGACGCGTTTGACCGTGCCGTCTTCCAGGGCGATGTCCAGGTGCCCTTTGCCAACGATCGGCAATTCCATCTGGCTGATCTGATAGCCCTTGGGCAGATCCGGGTAGAAATAGTTTTTCCGGGCGAACACGTTGTGCTGGCCGATCTCGGCGTCAATTGCCAGACCGAACATCACCGCCATGCGCACCGCTTCCTGGTTGAGCACCGGCAGCACGCCGGGCATGCCCAGGTCGATCAGGCTGGCCTGGGTGTTCGGCTCGGAACCGAATGTGGTGGAACTACCGGAAAAGATTTTCGACCGGGTGGTGAGCTGAGTGTGAATCTCCAGCCCGATCACGACTTCCCATTGCATGTGTGTCTCCTCAGAAGCCGGTTGGGGTGCGGGTGTGCCAGTCAGTGTTGAGCTGATACTGGTGGGCAACGTTCAACAGGCGGCCTTCCTGGAAATACGGCGCGAGCAACTGCACGCCCACCGGCAGACCGTCGACAAAACCGGCCGGCATCGACAGGCCCGGCAGGCCGGCGAGGTTGGCGGTGATGGTGTAGACGTCTTCCAGGTATGCAGCGACCGGGTCGCTGTTCTTCGCGCCAAGCTTCCAGGCCGGGTTCGGCGTGGTCGGGCCGAGGATGATGTCGACTTCATTGAACGCAGCCATGAAATCGTTCTTCACCAGACGGCGGATCTTCTGCGCTTTCAGGTAGTAGGCGTCGTAGTAACCGGCGGACAGCGCGTAGGCACCGACCATGATCCGGCGCTGCACTTCCGCGCCGAAGCCTTCGCCACGGGAGCGCTTGTACAGGTCGATGAGGTTTTCCGGGTTTTCGCAGCGGTGGCCGAAACGCACGCCGTCGAAACGCGACAGGTTGGAAGACGCTTCTGCCGGGGCGATCACGTAATAAGCCGGGATCGCGTGCTGCATGTTCGGCAGGCTGATTTCCTTGATCACCGCACCAAGCTTCTGCAACTGCCGGATGCTGTTCTGGATCAGCTCGGCGATGCGCGGGTCGAGACCGGCGCTGAAGTATTCCTTCGGCACGCCGATGCGCAGGCCTTGCAGCGAATCGCCCAGGCCGGCGGAGTAATCCGGCACCGGCTCATCGATGCTGGTGGAGTCGTTCGGGTCGAAGCCGGCCATGCCTTGCAGCAGAATCGCGCAATCTTCGGCCGTGCGCGCCAACGGACCGCCCTGATCAAGGCTGGACGCGTAGGCAATCATGCCCCAGCGCGAAACGCGACCGTAGGTCGGCTTCAAACCGGTGAGGTTGGTGAATGCTGCCGGCTGGCGGATCGAACCGCCGGTGTCGGTGGCGGTGGCGGCAGGCAGCAGGCGAGCGGCCACGGCGGCGGCCGAACCACCGGACGAACCGCCCGGCACGTGTTCCAGGTTCCACGGGTTTTTCACCGCGCCGTACCAGCTCGACTCGTTGGCCGAACCCATGGCGAATTCGTCCATGTTGGTCTTGCCCAGGGTCACGGCGCCGGCAGCGGCCAGTTTCGCAACGACAGTGGCGTCATACGGGGCTTTGAAGTTGTCGAGCATCTTCGAGCCGCAGCTGGTGCGGATGCCCTGGGTGCAGAACAGATCCTTGTGGGCAATCGGCGCGCCGAGCAGGGCGCCGCTCTCACCATTGGCCCGGCGTGCATCGGCGGCTTTCGCCTGCTCGATGGCCAGATCCTCGGTGAGGCTGATGAAACTGTTGAGCTGCGGATCGAGCTGGGTAATACGCGCCAGCAGGACTTTGGTCAGCTCTTCGGAGGAAAACTTTTTATCGGCGAGACCGCGGGCGATCTCGGCCAGAGTCATTTGATGCATTGCAGGCTCTTTCCCTTTAGTCGATGACTTTCGGAACCAGATACAGGCCGTTTTCGACCGCTGGTGCGATGGACTGGTAGGCCTCGCGATTATTCGTCTCGGTCACCACGTCGGCGCGCAGGCGCTGACTGGCTTCCAGGGGGTGGGCCAGCGGCTCGATACCGTCGGTATCAACGGCCTGCATTTCGTCGACCAGCCCGAGAATGCTGTTGAGGGCGGAAGTAATGTGCGGAAGATCGGCATCGTTGAGGCCAAGGCAGGCCAGATGCGCGATTTTTTCCACGTCGGAGCGTTCTAGCGCCATCGGGATTCTCCAGTGGAAAACAGAACGGACGGCGTCCGTGTGTTAGATTGTCGGAACACTACCGCACTTCTACGGTCATAAGGCCGCGATTGTGGGGCTTGGTGCACAGAAAAGCGGCCAATTTAACATATTGGCGCCTTGCCCAAAATCCCTGTCGTTGTTAGAGTTTGCCGCACTTTTTTACCCACGCGTTGCCTAGGGTCCCTTTCCCATGTTCAAGAAACTGCGTGGCATGTTTTCCAGCGATCTTTCCATTGACCTGGGCACTGCCAACACCCTTATTTACGTGCGCGAGCGCGGTATCGTCCTGAATGAGCCATCGGTTGTGGCCATTCGGACACACGGTAACCAGAAAAGTGTCGTTGCTGTCGGCACCGAGGCCAAGCGCATGCTCGGCCGTACGCCGGGCAACATTGCTGCCATTCGTCCTATGAAGGATGGCGTGATCGCCGACTTCAGCGTCTGCGAAAAGATGCTGCAGTACTTTATCAACAAGGTTCACGAAAACAGTTTCCTGCAGCCCAGCCCTCGTGTGCTGATCTGCGTTCCATGCAAGTCCACCCAGGTTGAGCGTCGCGCCATCCGTGAATCGGCCCTTGGCGCCGGTGCCCGTGAAGTGTTCCTGATCGAAGAGCCGATGGCTGCTGCGATCGGTGCCGGTCTGCCGGTTGAAGAAGCGCGCGGTTCGATGGTCGTGGATATCGGTGGTGGTACCACCGAGATCGCCCTGATCTCCCTGAACGGTGTGGTTTACGCCGAATCCGTACGTGTCGGCGGCGACCGTTTCGACGAAGCGATCATCACCTACGTGCGCCGCAACTACGGCAGCCTGATCGGTGAATCCACCGCCGAGCGCATCAAGCAGGAAATCGGTACGGCCTACCCGGGCGGCGAAGTGCGCGAAGTCGATGTTCGCGGTCGCAACCTGGCCGAAGGCGTTCCACGCGCATTCACCCTGAACTCGAACGAAGTGCTCGAGGCTCTGCAAGAGTCGCTGGCAACCATCGTTCAGGCGGTGAAAAGCGCGCTGGAGCAATCGCCGCCGGAACTGGCTTCCGACATCGCCGAGCGTGGCCTGGTGCTGACCGGTGGTGGCGCGCTGCTGCGTGACCTCGACAAGTTGCTGGCCCAGGAAACCGGTCTGCCGGTGATCGTTGCCGAAGATCCGCTGACTTGCGTTGCTCGCGGCGGTGGCCGTGCGCTGGAAATGATGGATAAGCACACCATGGATCTGCTTTCGAGCGAATAAGCTTCGAATGCAATACGTGGGTGAGCGCACAGGCAGCACTTTGCAGTGCTGCCTGTTGGCGTTTATCTTCTGTCAGTCTTCATCCAGGCCGGTTTGATGCCGTATGAATAAACAGAACATTTGCCTGGGAGGAGCGGCTTATTAAACCGCTTTTCACCAAAGGCCCTTCGTTGGGCGTGCGCCTGTTGGTGCTAGCCGTGCTCGCGGTCGCACTGATGGTGGTCGATGCACGTTTCGACCTGCTCAAGCCCGCGCGCAAGCAAGCGTCGCTGGTGCTCATGGATGCCTACTGGATCACCGACCTGCCCGGCCGCTTGTGGGAAGGGGTCGCCAGTCAGTTCGGCAGCCGCACCGAGCTCGTCGCCGAAAACGAAAAACTCAAGACCGAAAACCTGCTGTTGCAGGGACGCATGCAAAAGCTCGCGGCCCTGACCGAGCAGAACGTTCGGCTGCGCGAGTTGCTCAACTCCTCCGCACTGGTCAATGAAAAGGTCGAAGTGGCCGAGTTGATCGGCATGGACCCCAACCCCTTCACCCATCGCATCATCATCAACAAAGGTGAGCGCGACGGCGTGGTGCTCGGCCAACCGGTGCTCGATGCACGCGGGCTGATGGGCCAGGTGGTCGAATTGATGCCGTACACCTCGCGGGTCCTGCTGCTGACCGACACCACCCATAGCATTCCGGTGCAGGTGAATCGTAACGGTCTGCGCGCGATTGCCAGTGGCACCGGCAACCCTGAGCGCCTGGAATTGCGTCATGTCGCCGACACGGCGGACATCAAGGAAGGCGATCTGCTGGTCAGCTCCGGCCTTGGCCAGCGTTTTCCGGCCGGTTATCCGGTGGCCACGGTCAAGGAAGTCATCCACGATTCCGGCCAACCGTTTGCCATTGTCCGCGCCGTGCCGACTGCCGCCCTGAACCGCAGCCGCTATCTGCTGCTGGTGTTCAGCGACAGCCGCACTGCCGAGGAACGCGCCAATGACGCGGCCCAGGCGCAGGAACAGCTCGATGCCCACGGCGGCGGCCCGATGTTGCCGGCCAGCGTGCCGAAACCGTTGATCATGCCTGCCACGCCGTCGACCGCTACCGCAGCGCCGGCCGCTGAAGCAGCGGCGCCTGCCACCACGCCTGCCAAGCCTGCCGCGAGCAAACCGCCCGCTGCCGCTCCGGCCGCTGCCAAACCGCCGGCCGCGAGCAAACCACCGGCAAAACCGCCAGCGACTACCGGGGGACGAGAATAATGGTCGGCGCGAAAAAATCCGGAAACAGCTGGATGATCTGGTTGACGTTCTTCGTCGGCATCCTGCTCAGCGTGTCACCGTTGCCGATCTTCATGGAAATCCTTCGCCCGCTGTGGCTGGCCTTGCTCGTGACCTTCTGGGCGCTGTACATGCCGCACACGGTCGGCATGGTCACCGCCTTCTGTCTGGGACTGGCCGAAGATGTCCTGCAGGGCGACCTGCTCGGGCAGAACGCGCTGATCCTGACCCTGATTACTTTCCTCGTGTTGTCGTTGCAGCAGCGTCTGCGCATGTTCCCGATGTGGCAGCAGTGCCTGGTGATCCTGGTGATCTTCGGCCTCGCACAGTTGGCGCAACTGTGGCTGAGCGCTCTGACCGGCAACCGTCAGCCAACCCTGGCGCTGGTCTTGCCGGCGCTGGTCAGTGCCTTGCTCTGGCCGTGGGTCAGCTTCGCCCTTCGCGGGATGTGCCGACGCTACAGAATCTATTGAGCCGGTGAAGCAGGGCACTGAACAGGGAGATGTTTTGATGAAACTGCTTTACCTCGCCTCCGGCTCACCGCGTCGCCGTGAATTGCTCACGCAGATCGGCGTGCAGTTCTCCGCCATCAGCGCGGACATCGACGAAACCCCGCTTCCTGAAGAATCCCCTTCGGCCTATGTCGAACGCCTTGCGCGTGGCAAGGCCGAGGCCGGTCGCCGTTCGGTCGTCTCTGATCAGCCGTTCTGCGTGCTTGGCGCCGACACCGCTGTGGTGCTCGACGGCAAAATTCTTGGCAAACCGGTGGACGAAGCCGATGCATGCGCCATGCTGATGATGTTGTCCGGCAACGAACACGAAGTGCTGACCGCTATCGCCGTGCTTGAAGGTGAGCGCTGCGAGTCGCGGGTGGTGCGCAGTCGCGTGCGTTTCCGCACCATCAGCCGCGATGAGGCCGCTGCCTACTGGGCCAGTGGCGAACCGCGCGACAAGGCCGGCGGCTATGGCATTCAGGGCCTGGGTGCGGTGTTTGTCGCCGGGCTCGAAGGCAGCTATTCGGCGGTGGTCGGCTTGCCGTTGTGCGAAACCTGCGAGGTGTTGGGCCATTTCGGCATACCCTGTTGGCAAAACCTGAACACGCCCTGAGCGTCGTACGAATCCAGATGCGGCCACTATCGTGAACATGCCTGAACGAGATCCTGCCATGAGTGAAGAGATTCTGATCAACATCACGCCGATGGAATCGCGCGTGGCGGTGGTCGAAAACGGTGTGCTGCAAGAAGTCCACGTCGAGCGCACGCAGAAACGCGGGATCGTCGGCAACATCTATAAAGGCAAGATCGTTCGCGTCCTGCCGGGCATGCAGGCGGCATTTGTTGACATCGGCCTCGATCGTGCGGCTTTCATTCACGCCGCCGAAATCTCCCTGCGCGAAGGCCCGGCGGTGGAAAGCATCAGTTCGCTGGTGCACGAAGGCCAGAGCCTGGTGGTGCAAGTCACCAAGGATCCGATCGGCTCTAAAGGCGCACGCCTGACCACGCAACTGTCGATTCCTTCGCGTTATCTGGTGTACATGCCGCGCACTGCCCACGTTGGCATTTCCCTGAAGATCGAAGACGAAGCCGAGCGCGAGCGTCTCAAGCAGGTGGTCAGCGATTGCGTGGCCAAAGAAGGCATCAAGGAGGCCGGCGGTTTCATTCTGCGCACAGCCGCTGAAGGCGCGGGCGCTGATGAAATCCTCATGGACATCCGCTACCTGCGGCGCCTCTGGGACCAGATCAACGAGCAGATCAAGACCATCGCCGCGCCGAGCGTGATCTACGAAGATCTCGGCCTGGCCCTGCGCACCCTGCGTGATCTGGTCAATCCAAAGATCGAGAAGATCCGCATCGATTCCCGGGAAACCTTCCAGAAAACCACGCAGTTTGTCGCCGAACTGATGCCGGAAATCGCTGATCGTCTGGAACACTACCCGGGTGAACGACCGATCTTCGATCTGTACGGTGTCGAAGACGAAATCCAGCGCGCGCTGGAGCGCAAGGTGCCGCTGAAGTCAGGCGGCTATCTGGTGATCGATCCGGCGGAAGCCATGACCACCATCGACGTCAACACCGGGGCGTTCGTCGGTCATCGCAACCTCGAAGAAACCATTTTCAAGACCAATCTCGAAGCGGCCACGGCGATTGCCCGGCAGATGCGCCTGCGCAACCTCGGCGGGATCATCATCATCGACTTCATCGACATGGAAGATGAAGAGCACCAGCGTCAGGTCCTGCGCACTCTGGAAAAACAGCTGGAGCGCGACCACGCCAAGACCAACATCATCGGCATCACCGAGTTGGGCCTGGTGCAGATGACCCGCAAGCGTACCCGCGAAAGCCTTGAGCAGGTGCTGTGCGAACCGTGCAGCAGTTGTCAGGGACGCGGCAAACTGAAGACCGCCGAAACCATCTGTTACGAGATCTTCCGCGAGATTCTCCGCGAGGCCCGTGCTTATCAGGCCGAGGGTTACCGGGTGCTGGCCAACCAGAAGGTGGTCGATCGTCTGCTTGATGAAGAGTCCGGTAACGTCGCCGAGCTTGAAGGCTTCATCGGTCGCACCATACGCTTCCAGGTGGAAACCATGTATTCCCAGGAACAATATGACGTGGTGCTGCTCTGAAACCCTGCATCACCCTTCATTCAACGCGGCTGGCCTCAGCTTTTCGCAGTTTTTTTGCCATGGGAGCCAACTGACATGGAGCGTCTGACACGCATTCTGGCCGCACTCACCCGCTGGGGGCTGGGCCTGTGCGCGTTGGTTCTGGTGTTGATGGCGTTGTACGTCAGCCTCGGCCGCGAGCTGACGCCACTGGTGGCCGAATACCGCGCCGACATCGAAGACAAGGCAAGCGCCGCCCTCGGCATGCCCTTGCAGATCGGTGAGCTGGAAGGCAACTGGAGCGGTTTCGCGCCGATCCTGCTGGCCCATGACGTGATGGTCGGCGACGGCGCCAACGCGCTGCGCCTCGACCGCGTACGGGTAGTGCCGGATATGTGGGGCAGCTTGCTCGCCCGCGAAGTCCGTCTCGCGCATATCGAACTCAACGGTTTGAAGATCAGCCTCAAGGAAGCCGAAGACGGTACCTGGGCGCTGGAAGGGCTGCCGGTGCAGAAGGATCAGCCGTTCGATGCGGCGCAACTGTTCCAGCGCTCGCAGATGATCAGACAATTGTCGGTGCTCGACAGCCAGGTGACCCTGCAACCGCTCGATCACCCGCCCATGACGCTCACCTATGTCGGCCTCAATCTGCGTACCGGCGCCAGCCGCCAGCGTCTCGACGCGCGTCTGACCTTGCCCGATGGCCAGCCTGTCGCGCTGAGCCTGCGCAGCCAGCTGCGTCCCGATCAATGGCAGAACAGCGCCATCGAGGGTTATGCCAGCCTGCCGCAGAGCGACTGGGCGAAATGGCTCCCCGAGCGCCTGACCCAGCAATGGAATTTTTCCGAGATCAAGGCCGGCGGCGAACTCTGGGTCGATTGGGCCGAAGGCGCGTTGCAAAGCGCCGCGTTGCGCCTGAATGCGCCGCAAGTGACCGGTGCCTACGCCGAGCGCAAGCCGATCCAGATCAACAATCTGGCGCTCAACGCCTATTACCGCAACACAGCCGAAGGGGTGAAAGTCACTCTTGATTCACTGGCGATGAGCTTCGGCGACACCCGCTGGGAATCCCATGTGCAGGTGCAGCAGACCCGCGCCAGCGCCAAGGCTGAAGAGCTCTGGCATTTGCAGGCCGATCGCCTCGATCTGACCCCGATCACGCCGCTGCTCAATGCGCTGGGGCCGTTGCCACAAAGCTTCGCCACAGTGGTCGAGCGTTTGAAGGTAACCGGCGGCCTGCGTAATGTGCTGCTGGACTTCCGCCCGACCGCCACCGATGGCAACAAATTCGGCTTTGCCGCCAACCTCGACAACGTCGGTTTCGATGCCTACCACGGCGCTCCGGCGGCGCGCAATGTCAGTGGCAGCGTGAGTGGCAACCTCGACGGCGGCGAGTTGCGCCTCGACAGCAAGGACTTCGTCCTGCACCTCGATCCGATTTTCGCCAAGCCATGGCAATACCTGCAGGCCAATGCGCGGCTGACCTGGAAGCTCGACAAGGATGGCTTCACCCTGATTGCGCCATACCTCAAGGTATTGGGCGAGGAGGGCAAGATTGCCGGCGATTTCCTCATTCGCCTGCACTTTGACCATAGCCAGGAAGACTACATGGACCTGCGCGTCGGCCTGGTTGATGGCGACGGTCGCTACACCGCGAAATACCTGCCGGCGGTGTTGAGCCCGGCGCTTGATGAGTGGCTGCGCACAGCGATCCTCAAAGGCGCAGTGGACCAGGGCTTCTTCCAGTATCAGGGCTCGCTGAGCAAGAACGCTGGCGAGGCTGATCGCAGCATCAGCCTGTTCTTCAAAGTGCACGACGCCGAGCTGGCGTTTCAGCCGGGCTGGCCGCATGTGAGCAAAGTCAGCGGCGATGTGTTCATCGAAGACAGCGGCGTGCGCATCTGGGCCAGCAAAGGCCAGTTGCTCGACACCCAAGTCAGCGATGTCTTCGTCAATATTCCTCATGTACCGGCCGGGCAGAACTCGCATTTGTTCCTGGATGGCGCATTTGCCGGTGGCCTGGGCGACGGCTTGAAGATTCTTCAGGATGCGCCGATCGGCACTGGTGAGACCTTTGCTGGTTGGGAGGGTGCGGGTGATCTGAATGGCAAGCTCAAGCTGGATATTCCGCTGGCCAAGGGCGAACAGCCGAAAATCCTCGTCGATTTCAAAACCGCCAACGCGCGGCTGAAACTGGCCGAACCGAAACTGGAACTGAGCCAGCTCAAGGGCGATTTCCGCTTCGACAGCAATAAAGGCCTCAGCGGCCAGAACATCTCTGCACGGGCCTTCGACAAACCGGTCACTGCGCAGATCTTCGCTGATGGCAGCCCCAACCAGATCAAGACCCGGGTTGCGGCGTCGGGGCAGGTTGATGTGAAAAAGCTCACCGATTGGCTGGGCGTGACCCAGCCGTTGCCGGTGTCCGGGACGATTCCTTATCAGTTGCAGCTGAATCTTTCCGGGGCCGACAGCCAGTTGCTGGTCAGCTCCAGCCTCAAAGGCGTGGCGGTGGATCTGCCGGCGCCGTTCGGCATGACCGCCGATGTCGGGCGCGACACAGTGTTTCGCATGACCCTGCAAGGGCAGGAGCGGCGTTACTGGTTCAATTACGATCAACTGGCCAATTTCACTTTTGCTGCGCCGCCGAGCAATTTCGCCGACGGCCGTGGCGAACTGTTTCTCGGCGCTGGCGAAGCGGTGTTGCCGGGCGCCAAGGGCCTGCGCATTCGCGGGGTGCTGTCGGAACTGGACGTCGCGCCGTGGCAGGATCTGGCCAGCAAGTACGCTGGCGGGGATCCGGGCGGCAGCGCCAAGCAACTGCTGAGCAGTGCTGACATCAAGGTCGGCAAATTGACCGCGTTCGGCACCACGCTGGATCAGGCTTCGGTGCAGATCAATCGCAAGCCAGGCGCGTGGAACCTGGCGCTGGATAGCCAACAGGCCAAGGGCAGCGCCAGCCTGCCGGATGCCAAGGGCGTGCCGATTGCGGTGAATCTGCAATACGTGAAACTGCCGGCGCCGGACCCGGCGGTGCAGGCTGACGAGAATGCACCGGATACATTGGCGTCGGTCGACCCGACGAAAATCCCGGCGCTGGATATCACCCTCAATCAGTTGTTCCTCGGCCCCGATCTGGTCGGTGGCTGGTCGCTGAAAGTGCGGCCGACCGCCAAGGGCATCGCGCTGAACAACCTCGACATGGGCCTCAAGGGCATCCTCCTGCAAGGCAACGGCGGCTGGGAAGGCGCGCCGGGGGCGACCAGCAGTTGGTACAAGGGCCGCATTGGCGGCAAGAATCTGGCCGACGTGCTCAAAGGCTGGGGCTTCGCGCCGAGCGTGACCAGCGAAGAATTCCATATGGATGTCGACGGCCGTTGGCCGGGCTCGCCGGCGTGGCTGGCGACCAAGCGCTTCTCCGGCACCCTCGATGCCTCGCTGAACAAAGGCCAGTTCGTTGAAGTGGAAGGCGGTGCTCAGGCGCTGCGGGTGTTCGGCCTGCTCAACTTCAACTCGATCGGCCGGCGCCTGCGTCTGGACTTCTCCGACCTGTTCGGCAAAGGCCTGAGCTACGACCGGGTCAAAGGTTTGCTGGTGGCGAACAATGGTGTCTACGTGACACGTGAGCCGATTCGCCTGACCGGGCCTTCGAGCAATCTGGAATTGGACGGCACGCTGGATCTGGTCGGTGACAAGGTCGATGCGAAATTGCTGGTGACACTGCCGGTGACCAACAACCTGCCGATCGCCGCGTTGCTCGTCGGCGCACCGGCGGTCGGCGGCGCGCTGTTCCTCATCGACAAGCTGATCGGCGACCGCGTCGCGCGCTTCGCCAGCGTCAAGTACACCGTCAAAGGCCCATGGAAAGAGCCGAAAATCACCTTCGACAAGCCTTTTTAACTAGCAGACACTACCCCTGTAGGAGCTGCCGAAGGCTGCGATCTTTTGATCTGGCTCTTAAAAAAAATCAACAGATCGCAGCCTTCGGCAGCTCCTACACAGTCATATGCAAATCCCGAGGAGCGGCCATGTCTTTAGCGGTGATTCAAATGGTCAGCCAGAGCGACGTGCCGGCCAATCTGGCCCAGGCCCGGCGCCTGCTTGAACAGGCCGCCGCCGGCGGGGCGAAACTCGCGGTGCTGCCGGAAAACTTCGCCGCCATGGGCCGTCGCGACGTCGCCGATATCGGCCGCGCCGAGGCCTTGGGCGAAGGGCCGATCCTGCCATGGTTGAAACAGACCGCCCGCGACCTCACCTTATGGATAGTCGCCGGCACGTTGCCGTTGCCACCGTTGGGTCAACCCACGGCCAAAGCCAATGCCTGCTCATTGCTGATCAACGAGCACGGCGAGGTGGTCGCGCGCTATGACAAGCTGCATCTGTTCGATGTCGATGTCGCCGACAATCGCGGCCAATACCGTGAATCCGATGACTATGCTTATGGCGGTAATGTAGTGGTGGCGGATACGCCGGTGGGGCGAGTCGGTCTGAGTGTGTGTTACGACTTGCGTTTCCCGGAGCTGTACAGTGAATTGCGTGCCGCCGGTGCCGAATTGATTACCGCACCGTCGGCGTTTACGGCCGTAACCGGCGCCGCGCATTGGGATGTACTGATCCGCGCGCGGGCCATCGAAACACAGTGTTATATCCTCGCGGCCGCACAGGGCGGCAGCCATCCCGGACCGCGTGAAACCTTCGGGCATGCGGCGATTGTCGACCCGTGGGGGCGCGTACTGGCCCAACAGGATCAAGGCGAGGCGGTGTTGCTGGCCGCCCGCGACAGCGATGAACAAGCGTCCATCCGGGCGCGCATGCCGGTGACGCGTCATCGGCGGTTTTTCTCGCAGGGCGCCCAGCGGCCTGCTTCAGAACACGAATTTAAGGCGTAAACCTATGAGCGAGTTGTTGTCCTCAGTCAGTGATCACCTGTTGGCACCCGGCGGTGTCACGATCGAGAGCCTGCAAGGCGTGCTCGGCGATCTGGCCGGGCCGGGCATCGATGCCGCCGACCTGTATTTCCAGGGCCAGATTTCCGAGTCATGGGCGCTGGAAGACGGCATCGTCAAGGAAGGCAGCTTCAACCTCGATCAGGGTGTCGGCGTGCGTGCACAGTCCGGTGAGAAAACCGGTTTTGCCTACAGCAACGCGATCACCCTCGAGGCCCTCGGCGCAGCGGCCCGCGCCGCGCGTTCGATCTCCCGCGCCGGACAGAACGGCACCGTGCAGGCATTCACCAGCCAGGACGTCGCGCAACTGTACGCGCCGGATAACCCGCTGGAAGTGCTCAGCCGCGCGGAAAAAGTCGAGTTGCTCAAACGCATCGACGTCGCCACCCGCGCGCTCGACCCACGGATTCAGCAAGTCAGCGTGAGCATGGCCGGGGTCTGGGAGCGAATTCTGGTGGCCTCCACCGACGGTGGCCTGGCCGCCGACGTGCGACCGCTGGTGCGCTTCAATGTCAGCGTCATCGTTGAGCAGAACGGCCGGCGCGAACGCGGCGGGCATGGCGGCGGCGGGCGTACCGATTACCGCTACTTCCTCGCCGAAGACCGCGCCATGGGTTATGCCCGCGAAGCGCTGCGCCAGGCGCTGGTCAACCTTGAAGCAATTCCAGCGCCGGCCGGTACCTTGCCGGTGGTGCTGGGTTCCGGCTGGTCCGGGGTGCTGCTGCACGAAGCGGTCGGTCACGGTCTGGAAGGCGATTTCAATCGCAAGGGCAGCTCGGCCTATAGCGGGCGCATGGGCGAAATGGTTGCCTCCAAGCTTTGCACCATCGTCGATGACGGCACCTTGAGCGGTCGTCGCGGTTCGCTGAGCGTCGATGACGAAGGCACGCCCACCGAGTGCACTACGCTGATCGAAAACGGCGTACTCAAGGGCTACATGCAAGACAAGCTCAACGCGCGGCTGATGGGCGTGGCGCGCACCGGTAACGGTCGTCGCGAATCCTATGCGCATCTGCCGATGCCCCGGATGACCAACACCTACATGCTCGGTGGCGAAAGTGATCCGGCGGAAATCATCGCCTCGGTGAAGAAGGGCATCTACTGCGCCAACCTCGGCGGCGGTCAGGTCGATATCACCAGCGGCAAGTTCGTGTTCTCGACCAGCGAGGCTTATCTGATCGAGGACGGCAAAATCACCGCACCGGTCAAAGGCGCGACATTGATCGGCAACGGTCCCGAGGCGATGAGCCGGGTGTCGATGGTCGGTAACGATCTGGCGCTGGACAGCGGTGTGGGTACGTGCGGCAAGGATGGGCAGTCGGTGCCGGTAGGTGTCGGCCAGCCAACGCTGAAAATCGATGCGATCACCGTGGGTGGCACGGGCGCATAAGAACGGTGGGGCTTTCGGGTGGCGCGCAGGACGGCCACCCGGTGGCGATTATCAACGCAGACCGCGTTGAGTCTCGTCCAGCTCCCGAATGTATTTGAAGATCTTGCGGCTCGAAGCAGGTGGTTTGTTTTGCGCAACCTCATGCTGGGCCTGACGGATCAGGGAACGCAATTGCTGGCGATCGGCGTCCGGGTACTCGATGACGAATTTCTCCAGCACGGCGTCATCGCCCGCGATCAGGCGGTCACGCCAGCGTTCCAGATTATGGAAACGCTCGTTGTACTGGCGAGTGGAGGCATCGAGTTGATCGAGCAGAGTCAGAATCGCGTCAGTGTCCTGGTCGCGCATCAGTTTGCCGATGAACTGCAAATGCCGTTTACGCGCGATGTTCGCGGTGTGCTTGGGCGCATCGGCCAATGCCCGGCGCAAAGCGTCGGTCAACGGCAGTTTGGCGACCAGATCAGGCTTGAGTGTGGTCAGGCGCTCGCCGAGGTCAACCAGCGCATGCAACTCGCGTTTGACCTGAGATTTGCTTTTTTCTCCCGTATCGAGGGAGTCGTCGTAAGAATCAACCATGGTGGCAGTCCGCAAAGAAACGCCGCCATGATAACCAGTCGGGGGCCGCTTGTCCGGCCCGGTCGCTCGATGACCCCAGCCGAAAGCAGAATTTGAGTGGAGATGAGCATGAGTGCAGTTCAAAGCGTCGGCCCGCAGGCATTGCCGGCACTGCAAGAACAGGTCGAGCAGATCATCGCCGAAGCCACGCGCCAGGGCGCCAGTGCCTGTGAAGTCGCGGTGTCGCTGGAGCAGGGGCTGTCGACTTCGGTGCGTCAGCGCGAGGTCGAAACCGTTGAATTCAATCGTGATCAGGGTTTTGGCATCACCCTGTACGTCGGCCAGCGCAAAGGCTCGGCCAGCACCTCGGCCACCGGACCGGAGGCGATTCGTGAAACCGTCGCAGCAGCACTCGCGATCGCCAAACATACGTCCGAGGACGAAGCTTCGGGTCTGGCCGACGCCGCACTGATGGCCAGGGATGTGCAGGATTTCGACCTGTTCCACGAATGGGACATCACCCCGGAGCAGGCCATCGAGAAGGCTTTGCTCTGCGAGGCAGCCGCGTTCGATGCCGATGCGCGGATCAAGAACGCCGACGGCACCACCCTCAGCACCCATCAGGGCTGCCGGGTTTATGGCAACAGCCACGGTTTCATCGGCGGTTACGCGTCGACCCGGCACAGCCTGAGTTGCGTGATGATCGCCGAAGCTGACGGGCAGATGCAGCGCGATTACTGGTATGACGTCAATCGCCAGGGCAGTCTGCTCGCCGATCCGGTGAGCATCGGCCAGCGTGCCGCGCAACGGGCGGCGAGCCGTCTGGGCGCGCGGCCGGTGCCGACCTGCGAAGTGCCGGTGCTGTTTTCCGCCGAACTGGCGGGCGGTCTGTTCGGCAGCTTCCTCTCGGCAGTATCCGGCGGCAGCCTGTATCGCAAATCGTCGTTTCTGGAAGGCACACTGGGGCAGAAGCTGTTCCCGGAATGGCTGACCATTGATGAGCGTCCGCATCTGATGCGTGCCATGGGCAGTGCTTCCTACGACGGTGATGGCCTGGCGACTTACGCGAAACCGTTCGTCGAAAAGGGCGAGTTGGTCTCCTACATCCTCGGCACCTATTCCGGACGGAAACTGGGCATGCCGAGCACCGCCAACGCGGGCGGGGTGCACAACCTGTTCGTCACCCATGGCGACGAGGATCAGGCAGCACTGCTCAAGCGCATGGGCCGGGGATTGCTGGTCACCGAGTTGATGGGCCATGGCCTGAACATGGTCACCGGTGACTATTCGCGCGGCGCTGCGGGCTTCTGGGTGGAAAACGGCGAGATCCAGTTCGCCGTGCAGGAAGTGACCATCGCCGGCAACATGCGTGACATGTTCAAGCAGATTGTCGCAGTGGGTAATGATCTGGAACTGCGCAGCAACATTCGCACCGGGTCTGTGTTGATCGAGCGGATGACTGTCGCCGGCAGCTAAGCCGCGAATCCGCCAACAAAAAAGGCGCGCCATCCGTTGTGGATGGCGCGCCTTTTTTATTCGCTTCGCACAAATCCCCTGTGGGAGCGAGCCTGCTCGCGAAAGCGGTGGATCAGTTGCAAATGTGCTGGCTGACACGGCGCATTCGCGAGCACGCTCGCTCCCACAAATGAACAGCGCAAACTCGAACGCTTGTTTTGGTTCTCATTATCATCTAATAATAAATCTCATTTCCGGACGGGTCACGGATCATGAGTTCTGCCTTGCACGAGCAGCCCTACCTCGAAAGCCGGCGCTGGATGAGTCGCCAGATCCGTTGCGCGCTAACGCCTGCAAGGAAGGCTGTGCGGTGATCGACGTCGCCCTGGAACACACCCGCCTGTCGCGCAGCCAGCTGAAAGAGTTGCTCAACCCCGAGAAACTCACCGCCGGCGGCGTGTAAACCCCGCAACCGCTTTGGAGGCTCATCATGGAGCACTGGAAACGCACGATCGAACGGGCCAATCGCTGCTTCATGCTGGGCGAACTGATCGACGCCCGCGAGGCTTACCTGCAAGCCCTGGCCCTGGCGCAAGTGTTGTTCGAACGCTGGGTGGATGCCGACGAAGCGGTGGCGGCCTGCGTCGTCTCACATCACAACCTGGCTGACCTGCATCTGCGCCTGAACCAACCGGAGGAGAGCGCCGAATATCTCTGTGCCATCCATCAACGTTTGTTGCAGACCATGCAGGACGAGCGCTTGCGTCCGGCCCTGCGTGAGGCGGCGCTGCGCCAGAGCAGCAAGACCTATGTCGAACTGTTGAACTTCATCAGCGAGCACGGCGAATACCCACGCACCCAGCGCCTGCTGCATCCGGACACCGACAATGCCCGCCGCGCCTCAACTTCTCATCAGTATGGAGTCCATTGAAATGGCTTTTACCTTGCCTGCCTTGCCTTACGCCTACGATGCCCTCGAGCCGCACATCGATGCGCAGACCATGGAAATCCATTACACCAAGCATCACCAGACCTACATCAACAACCTCAACGCCGCCGTGGAAGGCACCGAGTTCGCCGAGTGGCCGGTAGAAAAACTCGTCGCCAGCGTGCAGCAACTGCCGGAAAAACTTCGCGCGGCGGTGATCAATCAGGGCGGCGGCCACGCCAACCATTCGCTGTTCTGGGAAGTAATGGTGCCCAACGGTGGCGGCAAGCCCAGCGGCGCGCTGGCCAAGGCCATCGACGAGCAACTGGGCGGACTCGACAGTTTCAAGGAAGCGTTCACCAAAGCCGCGCTGACCCGTTTTGGCAGCGGCTGGGCGTGGCTGAGCGTGACACCGGATAAAAAACTGGTCGTGGAAAGCAGCGGCAACCAGGACAGCCCGTTGATGAACGGCAACACCCCGATCCTTGGCCTCGATGTCTGGGAGCACGCTTACTACCTGCGTTACCAGAACCGTCGCCCCGAATACATCAACGCGTTCTACAACGTGATCAACTGGCCGGAAGTTGCTGCGCGCTATCAGGCCGCACTGGTTTAAGCCTTCAATAAAAACAATCAGGGCTGACTATGGGCACGGAAACACTGGCGATTGGCAGCGGGCGCATGTTTCGTTACGCGGTGGGTTCGCTTTTGCTGTTGGCGGGTATGACTTTACTGGTCGCCCACGCTTTGCAATGGCTGAATCTGGAACCGAGGCTGTTACGTGCCTTGCAGGGCGGTGCCATCTGCGCCTTGGGCACGGCGCTTGGCGCGGTGCCGGTGCTGGTGATCCGGCGCATGCCGCAGGCACTCAGCGACACCTTGCTGGGATTTGGTGCCGGGGTGATGCTGGCGGCGACGGCGTTTTCGTTGATCGTGCCGGGCATAGCTGCAGCTGAGAGCCTTGGCCTGACGCCGTGGGCCGCCAGTGGCCTGATCTGCTTCGGCATCCTGCTCGGTGCGTTCGGTCTGTATCTGGTGGATCGGCGCATTTGCGGTGCCTCGCCGGAGATGCTCGTCGGCACGTTGGAGCATCCGGTGATTCCACCGCGAATCTGGCTGTTCGTGTTCGCCATCATCGCGCACAACATTCCGGAAGGCATGGCGGTTGGCGTATCTGCCGGAGGCGGGATGGCGGACGCCGACAGTCTGGCGATGGGCATTGCGTTGCAGGATGTGCCGGAAGGACTGGTGATTGCTCTGGTGCTGGCCGGGGCGGGAATGTCGCGGGTCAGAGCGTTTCTGATCGGCGCGGCGTCGGGGCTGGTCGAACCGATATTTGCGCTGCTGTGTGCGTGGCTCGTGAGTCTGGCTCAGGTGCTGTTGCCGTTGGGGCTGGCACTGGCGGCGGGGGCGATGTTGCTGGTGGTGACCCACGAAGTGATCCCGGAATCGCGCCGTCATGGGCATGACAAGCTGGCCAGTCTGGGCCTTCTGATCGGGTTTTGTCTGATGATGGTGATGGATACGGCGTTGGGGTGAATGGAGGCGAGGAACAGTGTCCCCGCCTCGAGGATTATTCACCTTCGTCGAAATACCTTTCGATCAGATCGACCAATGCGTCCATGGCTTCCTGAGCCTGTTCGCCTTCGGTGCTCAAATGGATCTTGGTGCCTTTACCCGCCGCGAGCATCATCATTGCCATGATGCTCTTGCCGTCGACAGTCGTTTCAGGTGTGCGTCCCACTCGGATCGTGCAGTCTGGATACTGACCCGCCACGCCGACAAATTTGGCCGATGCCCGGGCATGCAGGCCCAGCTTATTGATGATTTCGATTTCACGAGCAGGCATCGCGGTGTAAATCCTTTAGGTGAGGTCGCGGTGGCGAACCTGGACGTTCTTCAGGGTTTTCTGCAGGGCCTGACCCAGTCGTTCGGTCAGGTAGACGGAGCGGTGATGCCCGCCGGTGCAGCCAATGGCAATGGTGACGTAGGCGCGGTTGCTGGCGGCGAAGCGTGGCAGCCACTTGTTCAGGTAGGCGTAGATGTCCTGATACATTTCTTCGACATCCGGCTGCTGCGCCAGGTACTCGGCCACCGGTGCATCAAGGCCCGACTGAGCGCGCAGCTCCGGTTTCCAGTACGGATTGGGCAGGCAGCGCACGTCGAACACCAGGTCGGCGTCGACCGGCATGCCGCGCTTGAAGCCGAACGACTCGACCAGAAACGCCGTACCGGGCTCCGGTTGATTCAACAGGCGCAACTTGATGGTGTCGCGTAGTTGATACAGATTCAGGCTGGTGGTGTTGATTTTCAGGTCGGCCAGATCGGCGATCGGACCAAGTAGGGAGGTTTCATCGTGAATCGCCTCGGCCAGTGAGCGATTGGCGTTGCTCAGCGGGTGACGACGACGGGTCTCGGAAAAACGCTTGAGCAGGGTTTCTTCATCGGCGTCCAGGTACAGCACATCGCACTTGATATGCTTGGCACGCACGTCTTCGAGCAACTCAGGGAAACGTGACAGATGGCTGGGCAGGTTGCGCGCATCGATCGACACGGCGACCAGCGGCTGCGCCAGTTCCGTGTGAATCAGCGCCCGCTCGGCCAGTTCCGGCAGCAAACCGGCCGGCAGATTGTCGATGCAGTAGTAGCCGTTGTCCTCAAGGACATTCAGGGCGGTACTTTTACCCGAGCCCGAACGGCCACTGACAATAATCAAGCGCATGATTAGTGCCCGTTCTGCTCGTCCAGTACAACCTGGTACAAGGCTTCATTGCTCGGAGCGCTGCGCAATTTGTCGCGCACTTCCTTGCGGTCGAGCATGCTGGCGATCTGGCGCAACAACTCCAGATGCGCGTCGGTTGCGGCTTCCGGGACCAGCAATACGAACAACAGGTCCACCGGAGCGCCGTCGATGGCGTCGAAATCGATCGGGGCTTCGAGGTGCAGCAGGGCGCTCACTGGCCCCGCGCAGCCCTTGAGGCGGCAGTGGGGAATGGCGATGCCGTTGCCAAAACCGGTGGAGCCGAGTTTTTCACGGGCGATCAGCGCCTCGAAGACATCCTGCATCGCCAGATCCGGCACTTCGCGGTGGATCAGGTTGGCAATCTGTTCGAGGGCTTTTTTCTTGCTGCCGCCCGGCGCGTTCACTTGGGAACGGCCGGGGGTCAGGATGGTTTCAAGTCGGATCATGGATAGGGGTGTTAACGACCGGTCGCGCCCTGGAGGAGGCTCTGGGTCTTTTCCTTATGCTTTTTGAGTTGGCGATCCAGCTTGTCGGTAAGTGAGTCGATCGCAGCGTACATGTCGGTATCTTCTGCGTTTGCGACCACTTCACTGCCGGGAATATGCAAGGTGGCTTCGATCTTCTGTTTCAGCTTTTCGACGCACATCGTGACCTGCACGTTGGTGATCTTGTCGAAATGTCGCTCCAGTCGCTGGAGTTTTTCCTCGATGTAGGAACGCAGAGGTTGGGTCACTTCCAGTTGGTGTCCACTGATGTTGACTTGCATACAGCTTCTCCTTCGTTGCCAGTGCATAAAGCGGCAGGCCGAAAAGCCTGCCACTGGAACGCTGTAACGTGGCTTACATCAACCGCTTGCGTTCGCTCGAAGGCGCGATTCCGAGGGATTCGCGGTACTTGGCGACGGTGCGGCGAGCCACCTGAATGCCTTGTGCCTCCAGTAAACCAGCGATCTTGCTGTCACTCAACGGCTTTTTCTGATTTTCCGCAGCGACCAGTTTCTTGATGATCGCGCGGATCGCCGTGGACGAGCATTCGCCGCCTTCGGAGGTGCTGACGTGGCTGGAGAAAAAGTATTTCAGCTCATAAATACCGCGCGGGGTATGCATGAATTTTTGTGTGGTCACCCGGGAAATCGTCGATTCGTGCATGCCGACCGCTTCGGCGATGTCATGCAATACCAACGGCTTCATTGCTTCGTCGCCGTATTCGAGGAAGCCGCGCTGATGTTCGACGATCTGCGTGGCCACTTTCATCAGGGTTTCGTTGCGGCTCTGCAGGCTCTTGATGAACCAGCGGGCCTCCTGCAACTGGTTGCGCATGAAAGTGTTGTCGGCGCTGGTGTCGGCACGCTTCACGAAACCGGCGTACTGGGCGTTGACGCGCAGGCGAGGCACCGATTCCTGGTTCAGCTCGACCAGCCAGCGCTCGTTGTCCTTGCGCACGATCACGTCGGGAATGACGTATTCGGCTTCGGTCGACTCGATCTGTGAGCCGGGACGCGGATTGAGGCTCTGCACCAGTTCGATGACCTGGCGCAGCTCGTCTTCCTTGAGCTTCATGCGCCGCATCAACTGGCTGTAATCGCGGCTGCCGAGCAGGTCGATGTAATCGGCGACCAGACGCTTGGCCTCGGTCAGCCACGGCGTCTTCGCGGGCAGCTGGCGCAATTGCAGCAGCAGGCTTTCGCTGAGGTTGCGTGCGCCGATACCGGCGGGCTCGAATTGCTGGATGCGATGCAGGACGGCTTCGATTTCGTCGAGCTCGATGTCCAGTTCCGGGTCGAACGCTTCAAGAATCTCTTCGAGTGTTTCGTCCAGATAGCCCTGATTGTTGATGCAGTCGATCAGAGTCACGGCGATCAGGCGATCGGTGTCGGACATCGGTGCCAGGTTCAGTTGCCAGAGCAGATGGCTTTGCAGGCTCTCTCCGGCGGACGTGCGGGTGGTGAAATCCCACTCATCGTCATCGCTGCTGGGCAGGCTGCTGGCGCTGGTCTGGTAGACGTCTTCCCAGGCGGTATCCACTGGCAGTTCGTTGGGGATGCGCTCGTTCCAATCGCCATCCTCGAGGTTATCCACCGTCGGGGCGGTTTCCTGGTAGGAGGGTTCCTGGATTTCGGCGGGCTTCTGTTCGGCGTTGTCGGCCAGCGGATCGGCGTTGTCGAAGTCGTCGCCTTCTTCCTGGCGCTCGAGCATCGGATTGGATTCCAGAGCCTCCTGGATCTCCTGTTGCAGGTCCAGGGTCGACAATTGGAGCAGGCGGATGGCCTGTTGCAGCTGCGGTGTCATCGTCAGCTGCTGGCCCATTCTCAAGACTAGCGATGGTTTCATGGCAGGGGCTTAACACCTTATTCGCCGGCGCTTTGCGCCATCCACTACAGGGCGCCGAAGCGCCAAACTTAAGCAAATTATATGCCTGAAACTGAAGTGTTTGCCTAGAGCGCTGTAACAATTAAAGCGGATAAATGCGCCTTGAATCGATACAGCGCTGTCGCGCTTACAGGCGGAACTCGTGACCCAGATACACTTCCTTGACCAGATCGTTGGCCAGGATGGTCTCGGCATCGCCTTCAGCGATCAGTTGACCGTCGTTGACGATGTAAGCGGTTTCGCAGATATCCAGCGTCTCACGCACGTTGTGGTCGGTGATCAGCACGCCGATGCCCTTGGCCTTGAGGTGATGGATGATCTGCTTGATGTCGCCGACCGAGATCGGGTCGACACCGGCGAACGGTTCGTCGAGCAGGATGAACTTGGGTGCAGTGGCCAGGGCGCGAGCGATTTCCACCCGGCGACGCTCACCGCCGGACAGGCTCATGCCGAGGTTGTCGCGGATGTGGCTGATGTGGAATTCCTGCAGCAGGCTTTCCAGCTCCTTGCGACGACCGGCCTTGTCCAGCTCCGGGCGGGTCTCGAGGATCGCCATGATGTTGTCGGCGACCGACAGTTTACGGAAGATCGACGCTTCTTGCGGCAGATAGCCGATACCGGCCTTGGCGCGGCCGTGCATCGGCTGGTGGCTGACGTCCAGATCATCGATCAGCACACGGCCCTGATCTGCCTGCACCAGGCCAACGATCATGTAGAAGCACGTAGTCTTGCCGGCGCCGTTCGGACCGAGCAAGCCGACGATCTGCCCGCTGTCGATCGACAGGCTGACGTCACGCACGACCTGGCGGCTTTTATAGGCCTTGGCCAGGTGCTGAGCTTTCAGAGTTGCCATTACTGGGATTTCTCTTCGGTTTTCTTCTTCGGCTGGATCACCATGTCGATGCGCGGACGCGATTCGGTGACCTTGCTGCCCGTGGCGCGACCGGCGCTGGCCAGCTTCTTCACGGTGTCGTAGACGATTTTTTCGCCCTGGGTGACGTTGTTATCCTTGTCGATAACCTTGGCCTTGTCGATCAGCACCACCCGGTTCTGCTGGGCGTGGTATTGAATCGTCACGCCGTAGCCCTTGACCGGGTTGGCGTCGCCCTGGGTCTGCAACTGCTCGAAGTAAGCCAGGTTGCCTACCGAGGTCACCACGTCGATGTCGCCATTGGGCGCGCGCGTCATGGTCACGGTGTTGCCTTTAACGATCATCGAGCCCTGAGTAATGATCACGTCACCTTTATAGGTGGCGATGCCATTCTTGTCGTCCAGTTGGGCGTCGTCGGCCTGAATGCGGATAGGCTGCTGCTGATCGTTCGGCAGGGACCAGGCGCTCGCGCTTCCCAGTGCTGCGCCCAGACTGAGCAAAATAGGGAGGGTTTTAACGAGCCTCATACTGTCCTCTTACGTTCGATTGCAGGTGTATCCTGCTGTCCTTCAGGTACGCTTTCATTCCGACGCCAGTCGATACGCCGCCAGCGCCCTCGATTCTAACGGGTTGCGCGGTCTGCGCATATTCTTGCTGCGGGAACACGGTCATGCGGGTGCTGGTGATCAGGGTTCCGCGCTGTTTCTCATCGGTGCGCTGTACGCGTACCGAATCGATCAATTCAACTTCGGTGCCGCCCGAATTCACTTCGCCGCGCTCGCTGGTCACGTGCCACGGGAAGTCGGTGCCGCGGTACATGTTCAAATCAGGCTTGGTTACCAGAGTGACATCGGTGGCCTTGACGTGCTCGGCCTTGTCGGAGGTCATCTCGTACTGCACCTTGCCGTCGGGCAGGTACTGAATGGTGTGCGTGTTGGTCGCGTACCAGTCGATCGGATTCTCGGCGGCCGAGACCGGCGGCTTGTCGAGGAAGCGCTCCGGGCTGATGTTCCAGTAGCCCACCGCAGCGAAAATCGCCGCGATGCAGCCGAACAGCAGGAAATTGCGAAACTTTTTGCTAAACATGGTCAGGCTCACAGGTACGCGGCGTTGGCCGCTTCGAGGCGGCCCTGGGCGCGCAGGATCAATTCGCAGAATTCGCGGGCGGCACCTTCGCCGCCACGGGCGCGGGTGACGCCGTGGGCGTGTTCGCGGACGAAATCGGCAGCGTTGGCCACCGCCATGCCCAGCCCTACACGGCGGATCACCGGCAAGTCTGGCAGATCGTCACCGAGATAGGCGACTTCTTCATAGCTTAGGCCCAGTTGCGCGAGCAGACCGTCGAGTACCACCAGTTTGTCCTCGCGCCCCTGAAACAGATGCGGGATGCCGAGGTTTTTCGCGCGGCGCTCGACCACCGGGGTCTTGCGACCACTGATGATCGCCGTCTGCACGCCGGCATTCATCAACATCTTGATGCCCTGGCCGTCGAGCGTGTTGAAGGTCTTGAACTCGCTGCCGTCTTCGAGGAAGTACAGGCGCCCGTCGGTGAGCACACCGTCGACGTCGAACACTGCCAGTTTGATCGCTTTGCCGCGTTGCAGCAGATCGTTGCTCATTACATGACTCCTGCGCGCAGCAGATCGGAGAGGTTGAAGGCGCCGATCGGGCGATCCTCCTCGTCGACGACTACCAGGGCGTTGATTCGATGGTCTTCCATGATTTTCAGGGCTTCGGCGGCGAGCATGTCGGGCCGGGCGGTCTTGCCGTGTGCAGTCATCACCTGGTCGATGGTGGCGCTGCGGATGTCGATGGCGCGATCCAGCGTGCGGCGCAAATCACCGTCGGTGAAGATCCCGGCGAGCTTGCCATCGGCCTCAATAATAGCGGTCATGCCCAGACCCTTGCGGGTCATTTCCATCAGCGCGTCCTTGAGCAGGGTGCCGCGTTGTACCTGCGGCAGCTCCTGTCCGGCGTGCATGACGTTTTCGACTTTCAGCAGCAGGCGACGGCCAAGGGCACCGCCCGGATGCGAGAACGCGAAATCTTCAGCGGTGAAACCACGAGCTTCCAGCAGCGCCACGGCCAGGGCATCGCCCATGACCAGTGCGGCCGTGGTCGAAGAGGTCGGTGCCAGATTCAGCGGACAGGCTTCGTGCTCGACATGCACATTGAGATTGACCTCGGCAGCCTTCGCCAATGGCGACTGTGGATTGCCGGTGACGCTGATCAGCTGGATACCCAGGCGTTTGATCAATGGCAGCAGCGTTACGATTTCGTTGGTCGAGCCGGAGTTCGACAGGGCCAGAATCACATCGTCGCGGGTGATCATGCCCATGTCGCCGTGGCTGGCTTCGGCCGGATGCACAAAAAACGCCGGAGTGCCGGTGCTGGCCAGGGTGGCGGCGATCTTGTTGCCGATGTGCCCGGATTTGCCCATGCCGACTACGACCACACGGCCCTTGCTGGCCAGAATCATCTCGCAAGCGCGTACGAAATCGGCGTCGATATGGGCCATCAAGCCTTGGACGGCTTCCACTTCGAGGCGGATGGTGCGTTGTGCCGATTGAATCAGGTCGCGGGTTTTGCTCATGTCAGAATCGTATGGGCCGATGAAAAGGCGGCGATTATAGCGGGTATGTGGCAAAGCCTCACGCAAGTTCGACGTGCTTTGTCATTACTGGTTACCAAAACCCTCTGAAAGTCGCTCAGGCCCTCTTCAGTCGGCGATCTTGGCCGGGTTCTCGCTTGGGCGCTCAGCCTTTGCAGTGATATAGTTCGCCGCCAGTTCGGCCTGCCCGGGATGCAGGTGTTTCCGAGGAAAGTCTGGCATCCCAGTGAGAGGCTGCATCGCAAGGAGTTTAGATGAGTGCCGATAACGCCTACGCGGTCGAGCTGAAGGGAGTCTCCTTCAAGCGCGGTGCGCGGAGCATTTTCAATAACGTCGATATCCGCATCCCGCGCGGCAAGGTCACCGGCATCATGGGGCCTTCCGGCTGCGGCAAGACCACGCTGCTGCGCCTGATGGGCGCGCAGTTGCGGCCGTCCGGCGGCGAAGTCTGGGTCAACGGGCAGAATCTGCCGACGCTGTCGCGCAGTGATCTGTTCGATGCGCGCAAGCACATGGGCGTGCTGTTTCAGAGCGGTGCGCTGTTCACCGACCTCGATGTGTTCGAGAACGTGGCCTTTCCGCTGCGGGTGCACACGCAACTGCCGGAAGACATGATTCGCGACATCGTCCTGCTGAAATTGCAGGCCGTGGGGCTGCGTGGCGCCATCGACCTGATGCCGGACGAACTGTCCGGCGGCATGAAGCGCCGCGTGGCGCTGGCCCGGGCGATTGCCCTCGATCCGCAGATTCTCATGTACGACGAGCCCTTCGTGGGCCAGGACCCGATCGCCATGGGCGTGCTGGTGCGCCTGATCCGCCTGCTCAACGATGCACTGGGAATCACCAGCATCGTGGTCTCGCACGACCTGGCGGAAACGGCGAGCATTGCCGACTACATCTATGTCGTGGGCGATGGTCAGGTGCTGGGGCAGGGCACGCCGGATGAGCTGATGAATTCGGATGACCCGCGTATCCGTCAGTTCATGACCGGTGATCCCGATGGCCCGGTGCCGTATCACTTTCCAGCGACGGATTACCGCGCAGATCTTCTGGGGAAGCGTTGATGCGCAGAATTTCATTGATGGAACGCGTGCGTCGGTTCGGCGAATCGGCGATCGACGCGGTCGCGGTGTTTGGTCGGGCGACCCTGTTCCTGTTTCACGCCCTGCTGGGCCGTGGCGGTATCAGCGGTGGTTTTGGCCTGTTGGTCAAGCAGCTGCATTCGGTCGGCGTCATGTCGCTGGTGATCATCGTGGTCTCCGGCATTTTCATCGGCATGGTCCTGGCGCTGCAGGGCTTCAGCATTCTTTCCAGCTATGGTTCAGAGCAGGCTGTAGGGCAGATGGTCGCCCTGACGCTGCTGCGTGAACTGGGGCCGGTGGTCACGGCGTTGCTGTTTGCCGGGCGGGCCGGTTCGGCGTTGACCGCCGAGATCGGCAACATGAAATCCACCGAGCAGCTGTCCAGCCTGGAAATGATCGGTGTCGATCCGCTCAAGTACATCATTGCCCCGCGCCTGTGGGCCGGCTTCATTTCCCTGCCGGTGCTGGCGATGATCTTCAGCGTCGTCGGCATCTGGGGCGGTTCGTGGGTGGCGGTCGACTGGCTGGGCGTCTACGAAGGCTCGTACTGGGCGAACATGCAGAACAGCGTGAACTTCACCAGTGATGTGCTAAATGGCGTGATCAAGAGTGTCGTTTTCGCCTTTGTCGTGACCTGGATCGCCGTATTCCAAGGCTATGACTGTGAACCCACTTCCGAGGGAATCAGTCGTGCCACCACCAAGACCGTGGTGTTTGCCTCGCTGGCAGTGCTCGGTCTGGACTTTATTCTGACCGCTTTGATGTTTGGAGATTTCTGATGCAAAACCGCACCCTGGAAATCGGTGTCGGCCTGTTCCTGCTGGCAGGGATCCTGGCTTTGCTGCTGCTCGCCTTGCGCGTCAGCGGCCTGTCTCCGACTTCGTCCACCGACACTTACAAGTTGTATGCGTATTTCGACAATATCGCCGGTCTGACGGTCAGAGCCAAAGTGACCATGGCCGGTGTGACCATCGGCAAGGTCACCGCAATCGATCTGGATCGCGACAGCTTCACCGGTCGGGTCACGCTGCAAGTGGATAAAAAGGTCGACAACCTGCCGGTCGATTCGACTGCATCTATCCTCACCGCGGGTCTGCTGGGCGAGAAATACATCGGTATCAGCGTCGGCGGTGAAGACACCCAGTTGAAAGACGGTGGAACCATCCACGACACGCAGTCGTCACTGGTACTGGAAGACCTGATCGGTAAATTCCTGCTCAATACCGTTAGCAAAGACGCCAAATGAGGAGCTTTTGAATGATCTCTATCTTGCGACGTGGCCTGTTGGTGTTGCTCGCGGCCCTGCCGTTGATGGCTAACGCTGCACCGGGGCAATCGGCTCATGACCTGATTCAGGACACCACGAACCGGATGCTTGCCGACTTGCAGGCAAACAAAGAGAAGTACAAGCAGGATCCGCAGGATTTCTATGCGGCGCTCAACAACATTGTGGGGCCAGTGGTGGATGCCGAGGGCATCTCCAAAAGCATCATGACCGTGAAGTATTCGCGCAAGGCCACGCCTGAGCAGATGCAGCGCTTTCAGGAAAACTTCAAGCGCGGTCTGTTCCAGTTCTATGGCAACGCTCTGCTGGAATACAACAACCAGGGCATCACGGTTGACCCGGCCAAAGACGAATCGGGCGACCGCACCAGCGTCAACATGACCGTCAAGGGCAGCAATGGCGCGATCTATCCGGTGCAGTACACGCTTGAGAAGATCAGCGGCGAGTGGAAACTGCGCAACGTGATCATCAACGGCATCAACATCGGTAAGCTGTTCCGTGACCAGTTCGCCGACGCCATGCAACGCAATGGCAACGATCTGGACAAGACCATCGATGGCTGGGCCGGTGAAGTGGCCAAGGCCAAGCAGGAAACCGACAAAGCCGCCGCGAAGCCAGCGCAATGAGTGAGGCGGCAGTTCGTATGAGTGATGTCGACGAGCTGGTGCTCAGCGGCGTGCTGGATTACCGCACCGGGCCTGAGCTGCGCAAGGAAGGGCAGGCGCTGATCAAGTCGAGCAAGGCGTCCGCGCTGGTCATCGATTGTTCGGCGGTGCAGAAGTCCAGCAGCGTCGGCCTGTCGTTGCTGCTGTGCTTCATGCGCGATGCGCAGGCGGCCGGCAAGGCCGTCAGCATCCGTGCGATGCCTGAAGACATGCGCGAAATCGCTCAGGTCAGTGAATTGACCGAGCTGTTGGCGCAACCCTGAACCATCATCTATAAAGAAGCCCCCCGTCAGAGTCCTGCGTTGCGGGGTTCGCAGGCGCGGGGCTTTTTTGTATGATGTCCGACCCGTGCGCACAGGGCGCCGATTGAGGTTGAGCATGCAGGCCGTAGAAGTGAAGAGCTTCCTTGAAGGAAAGCTGCCAGGAACGCTGGTAGAAGTTGAAGGCGAAGGCTGCAACTTCCAGCTGAACGTGATTAGCGATGAACTGGCGGCGTTGAGCCCGGTGAAGCGTCAGCAGCAGGTCTATGCCCATTTGAACCCATGGATCACCGATGGCAGCATCCATGCGGTCACTATGAAATTTTTCAGCCGCGCGGCCTGGGCCGAGCGCACCTGAGCCCTAGGGCGTCGAGATACTAATGGATAAATTGATTATTACCGGTGGCGCTCGTCTTGATGGCGAGATCCGCATTTCCGGCGCGAAGAACTCCGCCCTGCCGATTCTGGCCGCGACCTTGCTGTGCGATGGCCCGGTCACCGTTGGCAACCTGCCGCACCTGCACGACATCACCACCATGATCGAGCTGTTCGGGCGCATGGGCATCGAGCCGGTAATCGACGAGAAGCTCAGCGTCGAAATCGACCCGCGCACCATCAAGACCCTGATCGCGCCGTACGAACTGGTGAAAACCATGCGTGCGTCGATCCTTGTGCTCGGCCCGATGGTCGCGCGTTTCGGTGAAGCCGAAGTCGCGCTGCCTGGCGGTTGCGCCATCGGTTCGCGTCCGGTCGACCTGCACATCCGCGGTCTGGAAGCCATGGGCGCGGTCATCGACGTCGAAGGCGGCTACATCAAGGCCAAGGCACCTGAAGGTGGCTTGCGCGGCGCGCACTTCTTCTTCGATACCGTCAGCGTGACCGGTACCGAAAACATCATGATGGCCGCTGCACTGGCCAAGGGCCGCAGCGTGTTGCAGAACGCCGCGCGCGAGCCTGAAGTAGTCGACCTGGCGAACTTCCTCAATGCCATGGGCGCCAAGGTTTCCGGCGCCGGCACCGACACCATCACCATCGATGGCGTCGAGCGCCTGGGTTCGGCGTTCTACAAGGTCATGCCTGACCGTATCGAAACCGGCACCTACCTGGTCGCCGCTGCCGTGACCGGTGGCCGCGTGAAGGTCAAGGACACCGATCCGACCATCCTCGAAGCGGTGCTGGAAAAGCTGCGTGAAGCCGGTGCGGAAATCACCTGCGGTGAAGACTGGATCGAGTTGAACATGCACGGTAAGCGCCCGAAAGCGGTCAACGTGCGCACCGCGCCGTACCCGGCGTTCCCGACCGACATGCAGGCCCAGTTCATCTCGCTCAACGCCATTGCCGAAGGTACTGGTGCGGTGATCGAGACGATCTTCGAAAACCGTTTCATGCACGTGTACGAGCTGCACCGCATGGGCGCGCATATCCAGGTTGAAGGCAACACCGCGATCGTCACCGGTATCGAGAAGCTCAAGGGCGCGCCAGTCATGGCCACCGACCTGCGCGCATCGGCCAGTCTGGTGATCTCGGCGCTGGTTGCCGAAGGCGACACGCTGATCGACCGCATCTACCACATAGACCGTGGTTACGAGTGCATCGAAGAAAAACTGCAAATGCTGGGTGCCAAGATCCGTCGCGTTCCGGGCTGATCGCTGCATCGGGACACAGGGACGTGTCCACTGAATTCGCTTCGAGTCGAGGGTGTACGCACCCTCGATGTGTGTCCGGCGCCGATTGCGACCGGGCATGAGTACCTTGATAAGGACTGACGTTTCCCATGTTGACCATCGCACTGTCCAAGGGCCGCATCCTTGACGACACTCTGCCGCTTCTCGCTGAAGCGGGCATCGTGCCGACCGAGAATCCGGACAAGAGCCGCAAGCTGATCATTCCCACGACCCAGGACGACGTGCGTCTGCTGATCGTGCGTGCCACCGACGTGCCGACCTATGTCGAGCATGGCGCGGCCGACCTCGGCGTCGCCGGTAAGGACGTGCTGATGGAATACAGCGGCCAGGGCCTGTACGAGCCGCTGGACCTGCAGATCGCCCAGTGCAAGCTGATGACCGCCGGCAAGATCGGCGCGGTCGAGCCCAAGGGCCGTCTGCGCGTGGCGACCAAGTTCGTCAACGTTGCCAAGCGTTATTACGCCGAGCAGGGCCGTCAGGTCGACATCATCAAGCTGTATGGCTCGATGGAACTGGCGCCGCTGATCGGGCTGGCCGACAAGATCATCGACGTGGTCGACACCGGCAACACCTTGCGCGCCAACGGCCTGGAGCCACAGGAACTGATCGCCACGATCAGCTCGCGTCTGGTCGTCAACAAGGCTTCAATGAAAATGCAGCACGCCCGAATCCAAGCGTTGATCGACACCCTGCGCAACGCAGTGGAATCGCGACACCGCGGCTGATCTACCAGCGCGGCCCGAGGCCGCGCCGTCTATCCGCCTCATAGCCAGAATTCTCAGGTGCCCAAGCGGATCGAATGCTAGTTTCGGGCGCCTGAGTTTTTTGCCAATTCCTATGAGGCTCTCGCTATGACCGCACCGACTGCAATTCGCCGACTCAACGCTGCTGACCCGGATTTCGCGCATCATCTGGATCATCTGCTGAGCTGGGAAAGTGTGTCTGATGACTCGGTCAATCAGCGCGTGCTGGACATCATCAAGGCTGTGCGCGAGCGCGGTGACGCGGCGCTGGTCGAGTTCACCCAGAAGTTCGACGGTCTTGAAGTCGCCTCGATGGCCGACCTGATCCTGCCGCGCGAGCGTCTCGAACTGGCCCTGACCCGCATCACCGTGCCGCAACGCGAGGCCTTGGAAAAAGCCGCCGCCCGCGTGCGCAGCTATCACGAAAAACAGAAGCAGGATTCCTGGAGCTACACCGAGGCTGACGGCACGGTGCTCGGCCAGAAAGTCACGCCACTGGATCGTGCCGGCCTGTACGTGCCAGGTGGCAAGGCTTCGTATCCGTCGTCGGTATTGATGAACGCGATTCCGGCGAAGGTGGCCGGCGTGACCGAAGTGGTCATGGTCGTGCCGACCCCGCGCGGTGAAATCAACGAGCTGGTGCTGGCCGCTGCCTGCATCGCCGGTGTCGACCGCGTGTTCACCATCGGCGGCGCGCAAGCGGTTGCCGCACTGGCTTATGGCACCGAAAGCGTGCCGCGTGTTGACAAGGTTGTCGGCCCGGGCAACATCTACGTCGCCACGGCCAAGCGTCATGTGTTCGGCCAGGTCGGCATCGACATGATCGCCGGCCCTTCGGAAATTCTTGTAGTGTGCGACGGCCAGACCGATCCGGACTGGATCGCCATGGACCTCTTCTCCCAGGCCGAGCACGACGAAGACGCGCAAGCGATTCTGGTCAGCCCGGACGCCGAGTTCCTCGACAAGGTAGCCGCAAGCATCGACAAACTGCTGCCGACCATGGACCGCGCGACCATCATCGAAACTTCGATCAATGGCCGTGGTGCGCTGATCCAGGTCACTGACATGGCCCAGGCCATCGAAGTCGCCAATCGTATCGCCCCGGAACATCTGGAATTGTCGGTCGCTGATCCACAAGCCTGGCTGCCGCAGATCCGCCACGCCGGTGCGATCTTCATGGGCCGCCACACTTCCGAAGCGTTGGGCGATTACTGCGCAGGTCCGAACCACGTGTTGCCGACTTCCGGCACCGCGCGGTTCTCCTCGCCGCTTGGCGTCTACGACTTCCAGAAGCGCTCGTCGATCATCTTCTGCTCTGAGGCCGGCGCTTCCGAGCTGGGCAAAACTGCATCGGTACTCGCCCGTGGTGAATCGCTGAGCGCCCACGCGCGCAGCGCCGAATACCGCATCAAAGACCAAGACTTTCTGAAAGGGCAGGGGAACTGAGCGATGAGTAAATTCTGGAGCCCGTTCGTCAAGGATCTGGTGCCCTACGTGCCGGGCGAACAGCCGAAGCTGACCAAACTGGTCAAGCTCAATACCAACGAAAATCCGTATGGCCCGTCGCCAAAAGCGCTGGCGGCGATGCAAGCCGAACTCAACGACAACTTGCGCCTGTACCCGGACCCGAACAGTGATCTGCTGAAAAACGCCGTGGCCGAATATTACGGCGTGCAAACCAGTCAGGTGTTCCTTGGCAACGGTTCGGACGAAGTGCTCGCGCACATCTTCCACGGTCTGCTGCAACACGATCAGCCGCTGCTGTTCCCGGACATCAGCTACAGCTTCTATCCGGTCTACTGCGGTCTGTACGGCATTGAATTCGATGCGGTGCCGCTGGATGCGCAATTCCAGATCAACCCGGCCGACTACGCCAAACCGAATGGCGGGATCATTTTCCCCAACCCGAACGCCCCGACCGGATGCCTGCTGGCGCTGGACGCCGTCGAGCAAATCCTCAAGGCCAGTCCAGATTCGGTTGTAGTCGTGGATGAGGCGTACATCGACTTCGGTGGCGAGACGGCGATCAGTCTGGTGGACCGCTATCCGAATCTGCTGGTGACGCAGACGCTGTCCAAGTCACGCTCGCTGGCCGGCCTGCGTGTCGGTCTGGCGGTAGGGCACCCGGATCTGATCGAGGCGTTGGAGCGGATCAAGAACAGCTTCAACTCCTATCCACTGGATCGTCTGGCGATTGTCGGCGCGGCGGCGGCGTTTGCCGATCGCGAGTATTTCGACAAGACCTGTCGTCAGGTGATCGAGAGCCGCGAATGGGTGGTGGCGCAGTTGCAGGCTAAAGGCTTTGAAGTGCTGCCGTCGGCGGCCAACTTCATCTTCGCTCGCCACCCGCAGCATGATGCGGCGGGCATGGCGGCCAAGCTGCGCGAGCAGGGCGTGATCGTGCGGCACTTCAAGCAGGAACGGATTGCGCAGTTCTTGCGGATATCGGTGGGTACGCCGGAGCAGAATCAGGCGTTGATCGACGGCCTTGGCGACCTCTAAAAGCAAAAGCCCCTCACCCTAGCCCTCTCCCAGAGGGAGAGGGGACTGAATGGGGAATATTGCAGAGGTTCACCGACTTGAACGATTTGTATTGAATCCATAATCAACTCGGTCTTTCAGGTCAATGTATCCCGCAAGACAACTCGGTCGGCCCCCTCTTCCAGAGGGAGAGGGGACTGAATGGGAATATTGCAGAGGTTCACCGACTTGAACGATTTGTATTGAATCCATAATCAACTCGGTCTTTCAGGTCGATGTATCCCGCAAGACAACTCGGTCGGCTCCCTCTCCCGCCGGGAGAGGGCTGGGGTGAGGGTGTGCTTTTATTCGTGATGCGGCTCGCCAACGAATGTCAGCGAACTGAACAACCCACGACTGTCCACATCCACACTGTCCTTCACCGGCACTTCAACCTGCGCCGCAATCACATTCAACCCTTCATTACGCACCAGCACCTGCGCACGCCCATCCTTGTCGGTCTCGGTGCTCAGGGTGTTTGGCGCGCTGCGATAGTCGCCAATCAACTTCACCCCTGCCGCCGGTTTGCCATCGAGCAGCACCCGCACCGGTAACGATTTGCCCGGCCCGACCGTCAGCGGATCGACCTCCGGCAGGATCAGCAGTTTGATCTGGTCCAGTTTCGGCAATTTCGCCCCCGGCTGATAGATCGACAGGCTGTACTTGAAGGTCTGCGTGGCCTCGGTAGCGCCGGGCACTTTGCTGCGTCCTTCGTTGATCCACTTCTTGTCCGCCGTCTGCGACCACATGCCATTGTTCAGCGCCACGGCCATCACCGCCGGCGGCTTCAATGGTTTCAAACGGGCATGATCGGCCAGGCGCTCGACGCTGACCGGGATCATTTTGCCGCTTGCGTCATATGCCCAGGCACCGCTGATTTTTTGTGCCTTGAAGGCGTTGTCTTCGGCGCCGTGACCGTAGACCACTTCGATGTTGCCGCGTCGTTCCTCTGTCCACAGGCCGTGGGCCGACACCTGACCGGTGAATAGCGCAGCGATGAGCAGAAGGGATTTGCCGTAGTGCATGGTGACGTCCTTTTACAGGTTGAGTGTCAGGCTGACGGTGAAATTGCGCGGCTCGCCGGGGTTGACCCAGTAGTTGCTGTAGGAGCGCTTGTAGTATTTTTCGTCGAAGATGTTGTTCAGGTTCAGGCCGACCGTGACGTTGTCGCTGGCCTTGTAATGCGCGAGCAAGTCGACGGTCTGGTAGGCCGGCAATTCGAAGTCGCTGCCGGATTCGCCCGAGCGATCGCCGACGTAGGTGAACGCTGCGCCGACGTCTGAACCGCGCAGACGGCCATCCTGAAATTCATACACACCCAGCAGACTGCCGCTGCGTTTCGCCACGCCGAGGATGCGGCTGCCTGTGGCAATGGTCGCGTCGCCCTTGGTCACCTCGGCGTCGATGTAGGCGAAGGCGCCGATGACCCGCACCGCGTCGGTCACCTGGCCGCTCACTTGCCAATCGAAGCCCTGACTGCGCGCCTTGCCCATGGCGCGGCTGGTGTCGGTGCCCGGATCGAGGGCGAGAACGTTTTCCTTGTCGATGTGGAAGAAGGCGAGGGTGCTGCTCACACGCTCATCGAACAGCTCGTTCTTGATTCCCACTTCATAACCGACGCCTTCTTCCGGGTCGAAGGATTTGCCCGATGCATCCAGGCCGTTGTTCGGTTTGAACGAAGTCGAGGCGTTGGCGAACAGGCCGGTATTAGGCGTGAGCTGATAGAGCAGGCCGGCGCGTTGAGTCAGCGCGTCGTGGCGTTGCTGACTTTTGGCGTTGCGGCTGTGATCGTCGATGCGCTGATCGAAGTGCTCGAAGCGCGCGCCGAGCATGCCGCGCAGCTTGTCGGTGAAGATGATCTGGTCCTGCAGATTCAGCGCATGACTTTCGACGTGTTCGAAGAAGTCGGTGCCCGAGCGTGCGCCGTTGGGTTTCGGCTGGCCGTAGACCGGCTTATAGATGTCGATGGCGTAGGGGCCGCCAGCAATGGTGGTGACGCGTTCGTCCTTGCGGTAATTCTCGTACTCGGTGCCGATCAGCAATTCATGCTGCCACGGCCCGAGGTCGAACAGACCGCGCAGTTCCAGTTGGGTGATGCTGTCGTGCCAACTCGTGTCGCGTTCGCGCAAGCGGCGGTTGACCGTATGGCCGTCGGCGTTCAGCGCGCGTTGTTCCGTGGCGTCGCCCCAGAGCTTGCCTTCCTTGTAGTGGCTGGCCAGACGCAGTTTCCAGCTGTCGTTCAGATGGTGTTCAAGAGTGGCCTGGAGCAGGTTGTTGTGGTTGTCGATGTTGCCGTCGTTGGGCTCGCCCAAGAACGTCGAGCGCGATACGCCGCTCCATTTGTTGTTCGGCGCCACAACGCCACGATCGAACGTCGAGTTGTGACGGACGATTTCGCTCTCCACCAGCAGCGATGTGTCCGGGCTCAACTGCCAACTGATCGAGGGCGCAACGAATACCCTCTGGCTGTCGACGTGGTCGCGAAAGCTGTTGTTGTCTTCTACGGCGAGATTGATGCGCGAGAGCACATCGCCCTGATCATCGAGGGGCGTGTTGACGTCCAGCGCGGTGCGATAGCGGTCCCAACTGCCAGCGCTGGTTTGCAGAGTGGTGAACGCTTCCGGCTGCGGTTTCTTGGTGACGATGTTCACCGTACCGCCGGGATCGCCCCGGCCGTACAGGCTGGCGGCCGGGCCTTTGAGCACTTCGATGCGCTCGATGTTGGCCGCATCTGGCGTGCTCGGGTAGCCGCGATTGGCGCTGAAACCGTCCTTGTAGAACTCGGACGTGGTGAAGCCGCGCACGCTGTATTCGTACAGGGTCAGGCCGCCGAAGTTGTTCTGCTTCGATACGCCGCCAGCAAAATCCAGCGCACGTTCGACGCTGCTGCTGCCCAGATCCGAGAGCACGCTGGCCGGGACCACGCTGATGGCTTGTGGGATATCGCGTATCGCCGTGTCGGTTTTGGTCGCACTGGCCGAGCGAGTCGCGCGATAACCGCTGACCGGGCCGGTGGGTGATTCGTAGTCGGAGGTGACGCTGATGGCTTCCAGCTCAACGGGCTGCGGCTCATCGGCGAAGGCGGGATCGCAGAGCAAACCCAGAGTCAGGCCCAACAGTGAGGCCTTTTTGCGAGACGACATGTTATGTTGTTCCAATTGCGAGAATTGAAACAATATAACATGCCCGTTGAGAATGTCTGTTATTCGCGCCGTTGGCGCGAAAACATTTTTACTCTTCTTTTTCTTTCACCGGTGCCGGTGGTGGACGCAGGCCGATTTCAGCCGTCAGCTTCAGCTCCTTGCCGTTACGCATCACTTGAATCGTCACCTTGTCGGTCGGCTTGATCCGCGCCACCTGGTTCATCGAGCGGCGGCCATCGCCGGCCGGTTCGCCGTCGATACTCAGGATCACATCGCCCAGTTGCAGGCCGGCTTTCTGCGCCGGGCCGTCACGGAAGATCCCCGCGACGACAATCCCCGGACGCCCGGACAAGCCAAACGACTCCGCCAGTTCCTGAGTCAGCGGTTGCACTTCGATGCCCAGCCAGCCACGAATCACCTGGCCGTGCTCGATAATCGATTTCATCACTTCCATCGCCAGTTTTACCGGGATGGCAAAACCGATGCCTTGCGAGCCGCCGGATTTGGAAAAGATCGCCGTGTTGATGCCGGTGAGGTTGCCGTTGGCATCGACCAGCGCACCGCCGGAGTTGCCCGGGTTGATCGCCGCATCGGTCTGGATGAAGTCTTCGTAGTTGTTCAGGCCCAACTGATTGCGGCCGGTGGCGCTGATGATGCCCATGGTCACGGTCTGACCGACGCCGAACGGGTTGCCGATAGCGAGCGCGACGTCACCGATGCGAATGCTGTCGGAGCGGCCGACGGTGATTGCCGGGAGGTTTTTCAGGTCGATCTTCAGGACAGCCAGGTCAGTCTCAGGATCGCTGCCAATCACCCGTGCGAGTGTTTCGCGACCGTCCTTCAATGCCACGACAATCTGGTCGGCGCCGCTGGTGACGTGGTTGTTGGTGAGGATGTAGCCTTCCGGGCTCATGATTACCCCGGAACCGAGGCTCGATTCCATGCGCTTCTGTTTCGGCGAATTGTCACCGAAGAAGCGGCGGAACTGCGGATCCTCGAACAAGGGATGCGCCGGTTTGTTGATGACCTTGGTGGTGTACAGGTTGACCACCGACGGCGCGGCGATGCCCACCGCATCCGCATAGGACACCGGCCCCTGTTGCACGATCGTGGTCTGTGGCGCCTGTTGCAGATTGACGTCGAGGCTCGGCAGCCCGACCCACTCGGGGTAACGCTGAATAATCAACAGAGCGATAAGCACACCGGCCAACAGCGGCCAGCCAAAAAAACGCAGCGCCTTGAGCATTAAGCACGTTCCTGGAAAGGTTGCAGGCGAGGTCAGACCGCCCATAATGTCGCGCATTATACGAGGCCGCGCGCGCCTCTGAACGGGATATTTAGGAGTCTTTCATGGCCGTTGCCCTCAGCACCCTCGTCGAAGAAGCCGACCGTTACCTGGGCAGTGCGAAAATTGCCGATTATTGCCCCAACGGATTACAGGTCGAAGGCCGCCCGCAAGTGATGCGCATCGTCAGTGGCGTCACCGCCAGCCAGGCTTTATTGGACGCCGCCGTCGAAGCCGAGGCCGACCTGATCCTGGTCCATCACGGGTATTTCTGGAAAGGCGAAAACCCCTGCGTCACCGGCATGAAACAGCGCCGCTTGAAAACCTTGCTCAAGCACGACATCAGTCTGCTCGCCTATCACCTGCCGCTGGATCTGCACCCGGACGTCGGCAACAACGTGCAACTGGCGCGTCAGCTCGACATCACTGTTGAAGGGCCGTTGGACCCGAGCAACCCGAAAATCGTCGGGCTGGTAGGCTCGCTGAATGAGCCGATGACCGCGCGGGATTTCGCGCGCAAGGTGCAGGAAGTCATGGGCCGCGAGCCGCTGCTGATCGAAGGCAGCGGCATGATCCGCCGCGTCGGTTGGTGCACCGGCGGCGGCCAGGGTTATATCGATCAGGGCGTGGCGGCGGGGGTCGATCTGTTCATCAGTGGCGAGGCCTCCGAGCAGACTTTCCACAGCGCCAGGGAAAACGACATCAGCTTCATCGCCGCCGGCCATCACGCCACCGAACGCTATGGCGTGCAGGCGCTGGGCGAGTATCTGGCGAAGCGCTTTGCCCTTGAGCACATCTTCATCGACATCCCGAACCCGATCTGAGCTCACCGCAAACTCCTGTGGGAGCGAGCCTGCTCGCGAAGGCGTCAGACCTTCAATACAAAGGTGCCTGACACTCCGCCTTCGCGAGCAGGCTCGCTCCCACGTTCGGCCCTGACGGCCGAACTGGTGGGCATATTCATATACCCTTTCGATCTAGTTGGCGTCCTGATTAGAAGAGGTCGCTGTGCTAGGATTCCTCGCTCGAACACGGCCCGCTGGCCGTTCATAAGAAAGCTTTCGTGAGTAGCCATGGTCGACAAACTGACGCATCTGAAACAGCTGGAGGCGGAAAGCATCCACATCATCCGCGAGGTGGCCGCCGAGTTCGATAACCCGGTGATGCTGTACTCCATCGGTAAAGACTCCGCCGTGATGCTGCACCTGGCACGCAAGGCGTTCTTCCCGGGCAAACTGCCGTTTCCGGTGATGCACGTCGACACCCGCTGGAAATTCCAGGAAATGTACAAGTTCCGCGACAAGATGGTCGAAGACTTGGGCCTGGACCTGATTACCCACATCAACCCCGATGGCGTGGCGCAGAACATCAACCCGTTCACCCACGGCAGCGCCAAGCACACCGACATCATGAAAACCGAAGGCCTGAAACAGGCACTCGACAAGCATGGTTTCGACGCAGCGTTCGGCGGCGCCCGTCGCGATGAAGAGAAATCCCGCGCCAAAGAGCGCGTGTACTCGTTCCGTGACAGCAAGCACCGCTGGGACCCGAAAAACCAGCGTCCGGAGCTGTGGAACGTCTACAACGGCAAGGTCAACAAGGGCGAATCCATTCGTGTGTTCCCGTTGTCGAACTGGACCGAGCTGGACATCTGGCAGTACATCTATCTCGAAGGCATTCCGATCGTGCCGCTGTACTTCGCCGCCGAACGTGAAGTGATCGAGAAGAACGGCACGCTGATCATGATCGACGACGAGCGCATCCTCGAGCACCTGTCCGACGAAGACAAAGCGCGCATCGTGAAAAAGAAAGTGCGGTTCCGCACCCTTGGCTGCTACCCGTTGACGGGCGCGGTGGAGTCCGAGGCCGAAAGCCTGACGGACATCATTCAGGAAATGCTCCTGACGCGAACTTCCGAGCGCCAGGGCCGGGTCATCGACCACGATGGCGCAGGCTCGATGGAAGACAAAAAACGTCAAGGCTATTTCTAAGGGGCTGTCATGTCGCATGTTTCTGATTTGATCAGCGAGGACATCCTCGCCTACCTGGGCCAGCACGAACGTAAAGAGCTGCTGCGCTTTTTGACCTGCGGTAACGTCGACGACGGCAAGAGCACCCTGATCGGGCGCCTGCTGCACGACTCGAAGATGATCTACGAAGATCACCTCGAAGCGATCACCCGCGATTCGAAAAAATCCGGCACCACCGGTGACGACATCGACCTGGCATTGCTGGTCGACGGTCTGCAGGCCGAGCGTGAGCAGGGCATCACCATTGATGTCGCCTACCGCTATTTCTCCACCGCCAAGCGCAAATTCATCATCGCCGACACCCCCGGCCATGAGCAGTACACCCGCAACATGGCCACCGGTGCGTCCACCTGTGACCTGGCGATCATTCTGGTCGACGCCCGTTACGGCGTGCAGACCCAGACCCGTCGCCACAGCTTCATCGCCTCCCTGCTGGGTATCAAACACATCGTCGTCGCCATCAACAAGATGGACTTGAAGGACTTTGACGAAGGCGTGTTCGAGTCGATCAAGGCCGACTATCTGAAGTTCGCCGAAGGCTTGAAGATGAAGCCGACCAGCATGCACTTCGTGCCGATGTCTGCCCTTAAAGGCGACAACGTGGTGAACAAGTCCGAGCGCTCGCCGTGGTACACCGGCCAGTCGCTGATGGAAATCCTCGAGACTGTGGAAGTGGCGGGCGATCGCAACTTCACCGATCTGCGTTTCCCGGTGCAGTACGTCAACCGTCCGAACCTGAATTTCCGTGGTTTCGCCGGCACCCTGGCCAGCGGCATCGTGCACAAGGGCGATGAAGTCGTGGTGCTGCCGTCGGGCAAGAGCAGCCGGGTGAAATCCATCGTCACCTTCGAAGGTGAACTGGAGCACGCCGGCCCAGGTCAGGCGGTAACCCTGACCATGGAAGACGAAATCGATATCTCCCGTGGCGACCTGTTGGTGCATGCCGACAACGTGCCACCGGTCACCGACAGCTTCGAAGCGATGCTGGTGTGGATGGCTGAAGAGCCGATGCTGCCGGGCAAGAAATACGACATCAAACGCGCCACCAGTTACGTGCCGGGCTCGATCGCCAGCATCGTCAACAAGGTCGACGTGAACACATTGGAAGAAGGCCCGGCGAGCGCGTTGCAGCTCAACGAAATCGGCAAGGTGAAGATCGCGCTCGACGCGCCGATCGCCCTCGACGGTTACGAAAGCAACCGCACCACCGGCGCATTCATCGTCATCGATCGCCTGACCAACGGCACCGTTGGCGCCGGCATGATCGTCGCTCAGCCAGTGGCCCATGGCACCGCCACCCACCACGGCAAACTGGCCCACGTGGCGACCGAAGAACGTGCCCAGCGCTTCGGCCAGCAACCGGCCACCGTGCTGTTCAGCGGCCTGTCCGGCGCGGGTAAAAGCACCCTGGCGTATGCGGTCGAGCGCAAGCTGTTCGACATGGGCCGCGCGGTGTTTGTACTGGATGGCCAGAACCTGCGTCATGACTTGAACAAAGGTCTGCCACAGGATCGCGCCGGGCGTACCGAGAACTGGCGTCGAGCCGCCCACGTGGCGCGTCAGTTCAACGAAGCGGGGCTGCTGACCCTGGCCGCGTTCGTCGCGCCAAGTGCCGAAGGTCGCGAGCAGGCCAAGGAACTGATCGGCAAGGATCGCTTGCTGACGGTCTACGTGCAGGCCTCGCCGACCGTGTGCGCCGAGCGTGATCCGCAAGGGCTGTACGCTGCTGGCGGCGACAATATCCCGGGCGAATCCTTCCCGTACGACGTGCCGCTCAACGCCGACCTGGTGATCGACACGCAGTCGCTGAGTCTGGAAGAAAGCGTCAAGCAAGTGCTGGAGCTGTTGCGGCAGCGTGGCGCGATTTAAGCGTTAGCCATCAATGAAAAGCCCGCCGATGAGTGATCATCGGCGGGCTTTTTAGTGTTGGGTGATCGTTCCCACGCTCCGCGTGGGAATGCCTCATTGGACGCTCCGCGTCCGCTTCGGCAGGGACGCGGAGCGTCCCGGGCTGCATTCCCACGCGGAGCGTGGGAACGATCAACTGTGGGAGCGAGCCTGCTCGCGAAAGCTTTATCTCATTCAACATCTTTGCAAGCTGATCCACCGCTTTCGCGAGCAGGCTCGCTCCCACAGGGGGTTATTGGTGACGTGGATATTCGCGGTGCATCTGCTCCAGCAACGCATCCTTGTCCAGCCACAGCTGATTGATCCAGCCCTGGAACTGCAATCTATACTCGCCGTCCTGGTCGTAGTTCTTGCCGATGAAGGCCGGCGGGATTTTGATTTCCTCAAAATGCACCACCACATCGCGCACATTGCCGCAGAGCAAATCCCAGAACCCTGGACGCCCCGCTGGATAATGAATCGTCACGTTGACGATCGACTCCAGCTGTTCGCCCATCGCATCCAGCACAAAGGCGATCCCGCCGGCCTTGGGCTTGAGCAGGTACTTGAACGGTGACTGCTGCTGCGCATGCTTGCCTTCGGTGAAGCGTGTGCCTTCGACGAAGTTGAAAATCCCCACCGGGTTATGGCGGAATTTCGCGCAGGTCTTGCGCGTGGTTTCCAGGTCCTTGCCTTTCTTCTCCGGGTGTTTTTCCAGGTACGCCTTGGAGTAGCGCTTCATGAACGGAAAGCCCAGCGCCCACCAGGCCAGCCCGATTACCGGGACCCAGATCAGCTCCTGCTTGAGGAAAAACTTCAGCGGTTGAATCTTGCGGTTGAGCACGTATTGCAGCACCAGAATATCCACCCAGCTCTGGTGGTTGCTGGTGATCAGGTACGAGTGCTGATAGTCGAGGCCTTGCAGGCCGCTGACGTGCCAGCGGGTGCGCCGAACCAGATTCATCCAGGCTTTGTTATTGCTGATCCACGCCTCGTGAGTGTGGCTCATCAGCCAACCGGCAATGCGCTGGGTAAAGGCAAACGGCAGGGCCTTGACCAGCGCCACACAGAACAGGAACGAGCACAGCAGAATCGTGTTGAGCGCCAACAGCAGCGAGGCGATCACGCCGCGCACGGGGGCGGGTAGAAAATCCAGCATTTACACATCCATAGGTCGGTTGGCGGCTTGAATCGCGGTGAGCGCGATGGTGTAGACGATGTCATCGACTTGCGCGCCGCGCGGCAGGTCGTTCACCGGTTTGCGCAGGCCTTGCAGCATCGGCCCGAGGCTGACGCAGTCGGCGCTGCGCTGCACGGCTTTGTGCGTAGTGTTGCCGGTGTTCAGATCGGGGAACACAAACACCGTGGCGCGCCCGGCGACCTGACTGTTCGGCGCCAGTTGCCGCGCCACGTCGGCGTTGGCGGCGGCGTCGTATTGCAACGGGCCGTCGATCAACAGCGAGTTTTGTTGCTGATGGGCGAGCAGAGTTGCCTCGCGGACTTTCTCGACTTCTTCACCGCGGGCCGATTCGCCGCTGGAGTAGCTGATCATCGCCACCCGTGGAGTGATACCGAATGCGGCTGCCGAGTCGGCGCTTTGCAGGGCGATCTCGGCCAGTTCTGCGGCGCTCGGGTGCGGGTTCATCACGCAGTCGCCGTAGACCAGCACTTCTTCGGGGAACAGCATGAAGAATACCGACGACACCAGCGTGCAGCCCGGTGCGGTCTTGATCAGTTGCAGGGCGGGGCGGATGGTGTTGGCGGTGGTGTTGATCACACCCGAAACCAGGCCGTCGACCTCATCCAGCGCAAGCATCATGGTGCCGATCACCACGGTGTCTTCCAGTTGTTGCTCGGCCATCGGTGCGTTGAGGCTTTTGCTCTTGCGCAGGGCGACCATCGGCTCGACGTAACGCTCGCGGATGTGGTCCGGGTCGAGAATTTCCAGACCCGGCGGCAGCACGATACCTTGCGCGCGGGCGACCGCTTCGACGTCTTCGGGCTTGGCCAACAGCACGCAGCGGGCGATCCCGCGTTCCTGACAGATCGCCGCCGCTTGCACGGTGAACGGCTCGCTGCCTTCGGGCAAGACGATGCGCTTGTTCGCCGCTTGCGCGCGCTGGATCAATTGATAGCGGAACACTGCCGGCGACAGGCGCATCTCCCGAGGCGTACCGCAGCGCTGATGCAGCCAGTTGGCGTCGAGGTGGCTGGCGACGAAATCGGTGATGATCTCCGCGCGCTCGCGGTCATCGATCGGGATTTCCTTGTTCAGGCCATTGAGCAGATTGGCGGTGTCGTACGAGCCGGTGCTCACCGACAACACCGGCAGACCGGCCTGCAACGCGCCCCGGCACAGGTCCATGATGCGCGGGTCGGGCAGGGTGTCACTGGTCAGCAACAGGCCGGCCAGCGGCACGCCGTTGATCGCTGCGAGGCTGACGGCGAGGATGATGTCGTCGCGATCGCCCGGCGTCACCACCAGCACGCCGGGCTTGAGCAGCTCGACGGTGTTGCGCATGGTTCGTGCGCAAATGATGATTTTGCTCATGCGCCGGGTTTCGTAGTCGCCCGCGTTGAGCACTTGCGCGCCCATCAGGTCGGCGACGTCGCGGGTGCGTGGCGCATTGAGTTCCGGCTGAAACGGGATGCAGCCAAGCAAGCGGAAATCACCGCTGCGCAGCAACGGCGAATGCTCCTTCAGACGCGTGGCGAAGGCGTCCATGCTCTCGTCGGTCTTGACCTTGTTGAGGATCACCCCGAGGACTTTCGGATCTTTCGGGCCACCGAACAATTGAGCCTGAAGCTCGACACGGCCAGAAAGCTCGGCGAGCACTTCGTTTTCCGGCGCCGAGACCAGAATCACCTCGGCATCCAGACTCTTGGCCAGGTGCAGATTGACCCGCGCGGCGTAACTGGCGCTGCGGGTCGGCACCATGCCTTCGACCACCAGCACGTCTTTGCCGACCGCCGCTTGCTGATACAGGGCGATGATTTCTTCGAGCAGTTCGTCGAGCTGACCGTCGCCGAGCATGCGTTCAACGTGCGCCAGGCCTAACGGCTGCGGCGGTTTCAGACCGTGGGTGCGCGCCACCAGTTCGGTGGATCGCTCAGGGCCGGTGTCGCCGGGGTGCGGCTGGGCGATCGGTTTGAAGAAGCCGACTTTCAGCCCGGCGCGTTCAAGCGTGCGCACCAGCCCGAGGCTGATGGAGGTCAGACCCACGCCAAAATCGGTGGGGGCGATAAAAAAAGTTTGCATGGGAATTCTCTATGCAAGGGTGTCAGCCTATGTCTGGCCGACTACCGAAATTCAGTCGCCAAGGTTATCGCTAACCGAGCCTTGTGCACACCAACCGCAGGCAAAGGGTTGACCTGTTTTTTCAATACGTTGCGCCGGATCCAGGACCCAGGCGCGGGTTTGCCACGGCGGCTGGTGGCGCAGGTGCTGGGTGTGGCCACAGGAAAGCTCGACCACCCAATGGCCATCTTCGTCCTGATGAAAGCCGGTGATGGTCGAAACCCGTTTGTCCGGGTTGTGGTCGCTTTCACGCGATTGCTTCGCTAAACTTGGCCTTTCTATATTCTTATGCAAAAGGTCTCGCCCCATGCTGATCGCCGCCAATAAGGCTGTCTCCATCGACTATACCCTGACCAACGACGCTGGTGAGGTCATCGACAGCTCCGCCGGCGGCGCTCCGCTGGTTTACCTGCAAGGTGCAGGCAACATCATCCCGGGCCTGGAAAAAGCCCTGGAAGGCAAAGCTGTCGGCGACGAGCTGGAAGTGGCCGTTGAGCCGGAAGATGCTTACGGCGAATACGCCGCCGAGCTGGTCAGCACCCTGAGCCGCAGCATGTTCGAAGGCGTTGACGAGCTGGAAGTCGGCATGCAGTTCCACGCTTCGGCGCCGGACGGCCAGATGCAGATCGTCACCATTCGTGACCTGGACGGCGACGACGTCACCGTTGATGGCAACCACCCTCTGGCCGGTCAGCGCCTGAACTTCAAGGTGAAGATCGTTGATATCCGTGACGCCAGCCAGGAAGAAATCGCTCATGGTCACGTCCATGGCGAAGGTGGCCATCACCACTGATTTTCTGCGCTAAGCTTCGAGTACTGGAGAGGCGCCTGTGGGCGCCTTTTTAGTCCGCGGCTGTCCTTGGTGGCCTCGCCAAGTGGCTGTTTCGAGTAGAACACGAGAATCCTGGAGTTCGGCATGAGTGCTTTTCACGACCTTAAGTTGACCGCCCTGGATGGTCAGGAGCTACCGCTGGCACCGTTCAAGGGCCAAGTCGTGCTGGTGGTCAACGTGGCCTCCAAATGCGGCTTGACCCCCCAGTACGCGGCACTGGAAAACCTCTACCAGCAATACAAGGCCAAAGGCTTCACTGTGCTGGGCCTGCCGTGCAACCAGTTTGCCGGTCAGGAGCCAGGCTCGGAGAAAGAGATCCAGGAGTTCTGCAGCCTCAACTATGGCGTGACCTTTCCGTTGTCGAGCAAGCTCGAAGTCAACGGCCACGAGCGGCATCAGTTGTATCGCCTGCTGGCGGGCGAGGGCGCCGAATTTCCCGGTGACATCACCTGGAATTTCGAGAAGTTTCTGCTCGGCAAGGACGGCCGGGTGCTGGCGCGGTTCTCGCCGCGCACGGCGCCGGATGATCCGACCATCGTGCATGCGATTGAAAAAGCGCTGGGCTGAAAAGTAGCATCAAAAGATCGCAGCCCTCGGCAGCTCCTACAGGGAGAACACCAATCTCGTGTAGGAGCTGCCGAAGGCTGCGATCTTTTGCTTTTCAATCTTTTGATCCTTAATCACCAAAATCAATAATGCTGTTCAGAGCTCTCGACTCTCAATATTATCGGCGTCATATCGATTCATGCCTGTCGCCAATGTTTTCGTGGAGCCTCTCGATGCCCGTTAAAGCCCTGTTCAAACCGTTCCATCTCGGTGCCCTCGAACTGCCGACCCGCGTCGTCATGGCGCCAATGACCCGCTCGTTCTCGCCGGGCGGCGTGCCGAATTCCAAAGTCATCGAGTACTACCGTCGTCGTGCGGCCGCTGGGGTTGGTCTGATCATCACCGAAGGCACCACGGTCGGCCACATCGCGTCCAATGGCTATCCAAACGTGCCGCAGTTTTTCGGTGAAGCGCCGCTGGCCGGCTGGAAAAAAGTTGTCGACGCCGTGCACGCCGAGGGCGGCAAGATCGTCCCGCAACTGTGGCATGTCGGCAGCGTACGTCGCCTCGGCACCGAGCCGGATGCCAGCGTGCCGGGCTACGGTCCGTCGGAAAAACTCAAGGACGGTCAGGTCGTGGTACACGGCATGACCAAGCAGGACATCCAGGACGTGATCGCTGCGTTTGCCCAGGCTGCCAAAGATGCGCAAAGCATCGGTATGGACGGTGTGGAAATCCATGGCGCCCACGGTTATCTGATCGACCAGTTCTTCTGGGAAGGCAGCAATCAGCGCAGCGACGAATACGGTGGCAGCCTGGCCAACCGTTCGCGTTTTGCCATCGAATTGATTCAAGCAGTGCGCGCAGCTGTCGGTGAGGGTTTCCCGATCATCTTCCGCTTCTCGCAGTGGAAGCAGCAGGATTACACCGCGCGTCTGGTACAAACCCCCGAAGCGCTGGGCGAGTTTCTCAAGCCGCTGTCTGACGCTGGCGTGGACATTTTCCACTGCTCGACCCGACGCTTCTGGGAGCCGGAGTTCGACGGCTCGGATCTGAACCTCGCTGGCTGGACCCGCAAGCTGACCGGCAAACCGACCATCACCGTGGGCAGCGTCGGCCTGGACGGCGAGTTCCTGCAGTTCATGGTCAACACCGACAAGGTCGCGCAACCGGCCAGCCTGGAAAATCTGCTGGAGCGTCTGAACAAAGAAGAGTTCGACCTGGTAGCAGTGGGCCGCGCGCTGCTGGTCGATCCGGACTGGGCGCAGAAAGTCCGTGAAGGACGTGAGCAGGATATTCTGCCGTTCAGTCGTGAGGCGTTGATGACCCTGGTTTAAGCAGCGCCAGTTCGACCTTTTCGCGAGCAGGCTCGCTCCCACCCTCTACTGCATTTCATATGACGGAATGCGGTGTCCATGTGGGAGCGAGCCTGCTCGCGAACGCTGTTTCTATGTCGACGCAAATCTATGGTTGTGTCTGCGCCCCAGGCACCACCAACTCCCCCGCACAAGCCCCCCGCAAATACCCCTCGAATTGCTCGATAATCGCCGCCCAGCCCTGGCGACTGCCATGCTGCCGCGCATTCAGCCGCACACAACGCAACCGTTCATCTTCCTCCAGCAACCACGCCGCCGCTTCGCAAAACGCCTGCTCATCGCCGGGCATTGCCGAAACGCCGTTGTAGCCATGGCGAATATGCTGCGCCGCCGCTGCCTGGTCATAAGCAATAACGCCAAGTCCCGAAGCCAGGGCTTCCAGCACCACATTGCCGAAAGTTTCGGTGAGGCTGGGAAATACAAACAGATCCCCTGAGGCATAGTGCGCCGCCAGTACTTCACCCCGCTGCGCGCCGCAGAAGATCGCTTCCGGCAATTCTTTTTCCAGCGCCGAACGCTGCGGGCCGTCACCGACCACGATCAGCTTCAGATGGCGCTGTGGATAAGTCTCACACAGGGTTTCAAAGCAGCGTTTGAGCAGGCCCAGATTTTTCTCCGGGGCGAGCCTTCCTACGTGGATGACCGCGATATCCGTGTCAGAGAGCCCCCATTGCTCACGCAACGCGCTCTGACGTTTGCTCGGATGAAACAACTGGCTGTCCACACCCCGCGACAACAACGCCAGCCGCTCGAAATGCCGCCGCTCCAACTCCAGGCGCTGACTGGCGCTCGGCACTAAAGTCATTGCCGAACGATTGTGAAACCAGCGCAGGTAGTGGGTAAGCATCCGCGTCAGCAGACCGAGGCCGTACTGGCTGGTGTATTGCTGGAAGTTGGTGTGAAAGCCGCTCACCACCGCAATCCCTAGGCGCCGTGCGGCACGCAGTGCCGACAATCCCAGCGGGCCTTCCGTGGCGATGTACAGCACATCGGGGCGCTGGCGTTTCCAGCGCCGCAGCAGTTTATGCATCGACGACTGGCCCCATTGCAGCCCCGGATAGCCCGGCAGCGGCCATCCGCGACACAGCAACAGTGCATCGTCTTCGCTGCGTTGTGGATCACCGGCTTGGCGCGGGCGCACCAGCTCCACCTGATGCCCTCTTGCGCGCAAACCCTCGCACAAGCGGCCAAGGGTATTGGCCACGCCGTTGATTTCCGGTGGGAAGGTTTCGCTGATGAGGGTGATATGTAGAGCTGTCGTCATGACCTCAGTGTCGGCTGAGGCCATGTCGACGTTGTGACATTTGGATGATGGATTTGTGACGCGGTCAGTGCTGTATCACCAGGTTTTCGGCGCCACGTTCGCGCACCCAGAACAATGTCGCCCCGGCTACCGCCGCCGGCATCATCAGGATGTTGACCACCGGAATGAGCAACACCAGATAGACGATCCCGCCAAAACTCATGCTCTGCCAGCGCTTCTGCCGCAGCCAGGCGAGCATCTCGTTCCAGCCCAGTTTGTGGTTATCCGCCGGGTAGTCGATGTACTGGATGGCCATCATCCACACGCCGAACAGCAGCCATAACGGCGCGGCGACGATATTTACCACCGGGATGAACGAAAGGATGAACAGGCCAATGGCGCGCGGCAGGAAGTAGCCGAGCTTGCGCATTTCCCGGGAGAGGGTGCGCGGGATCATCGCGATCAGTTCGCCCCAGCTGAACGCCGGGAAATCATCGGTGCCGCGCACCACCACTTCAACTTTTTCCGCGAGGAAACCGTTGAACGGTGCGGCAATGATGTTGGCGAGCATGGTGAAGGTGAAAAACACCATCAAGGCCACGAGGACCACGAACAGCGGCCAGAGGATATAGCTGAGGAAACTCAGCCATTCAGGCAATGACGGCATCAGCGTGTCGACCCACAGGCTGAACTGGTGGCCGGCCAGATAGATCAATCCGACGAACAGCACCAGGTTGATAGCCAGCGGCAACAACACGAACAGGCGCAGGCCAGGGCTCAGGACCAGTTTGAGGCCTTCGCGCAGGTATTGCGGGCCTGACAGAACAGGGGCGGGCATAAGGTGCTCCGAAGCAAGGGAAAACGCGCCGACGTTACCGGCTTTGCCACAGCGGCGAAAGCGCGGCAGAGCAATCGACATTCACTGTAACAAAGAGGTCTATCTCGTCAGCGTCTCGGCATAGAGACCACCTATGAGCTGGATTGTTAAACCGTATTTCCTTAATCTTGCCCCCCTCGATACGCTGCACCCAACTTTTTACAGGACTGTCGAGTTCAAGCCTTCCCCAAGGTGTCCACGGTCCTTTTTTATTCCGCCGGCCGTCCGGCGTCCGCGCCAGATTTTTTCATGGCCGGCCAACAGGAGCAGATTCATGTCTGAAGTCCGTCATTCGCGAGTGATCATTCTCGGTTCCGGCCCCGCCGGCTACAGCGCTGCGGTCTACGCGGCCCGCGCCAACCTCAAGCCACTGCTGATCACCGGCATGCAGGCCGGCGGTCAACTGACCACCACCACCGAAGTCGACAACTGGCCGGGTGATGTTCATGGCCTGACCGGTCCGGTGTTGATGGAGCGCATGCGCGAGCACGCCGAGCGTTTCGAGACCGAGATCGTTTTCGATCACATCAACGCCGTGGACTTCGCTGCCAAGCCGTACACCCTGACCGGCGACAGCGCCGTCTATACCTGCGATGCGCTGATCATCGCCACGGGTGCCAGCGCCCGTTACCTGGGCCTGCCGTCGGAAGAAGCGTTCATGGGCAAAGGCGTGTCGGCCTGCGCGACCTGCGACGGTTTCTTCTACCGCAACAAGCCGGTCGCCGTGGTTGGCGGTGGCAACACCGCTGTCGAAGAAGCGCTGTACCTGGCCAACATCGCCAGCACCGTGACCCTGATCCACCGTCGCGAAACCTTCCGCGCCGAGAAGATCCTGATCGACAAGCTCAACGCTCGTGTGGCTGAAGGCAAGATCATTCTCAAGTTGAACGCCAACCTGGACGAAGTCCTCGGCGACAACATGGGCGTGACCGGTGCGCGCCTGCGCAACAATGATGGCAGCTTCGACGAGATCAAAGTCGACGGCGTGTTCATCGCCATCGGCCACACCCCGAACACTTCGCTGTTCGAAGGCCAGTTGACGCTGAAAGACGGTTACCTGGTTGTGCAGGGCGGCCGTGAAGGCAATGCGACTGCCACTAGCGTCGAAGGCATCTTCGCTGCCGGTGACGTGGCTGACCACGTTTACCGTCAGGCCATCACCTCGGCCGGCGCCGGTTGCATGGCGGCACTGGACACCGAGCGCTACCTGGACGGCTTGCAGAACGCCACGTTCTAAGACCGCAGGGCATAAAAAAAACCGGCCAGATTGGCCGGTTTTTTTGTGCCCGAGATTCGCAGTCGCCACGCATCCAGTGTGGGAGCGAGCCTGCTCGCGAAAGCGGTGTATCAGTCGACATCAACGTTGAATGTCAGTCCGTCTTCGCGAGCAGGCTCGCTCCCACAGGTGTTATGTGTGGCCGTTGGGGATCAGCGGCGGTTCAGGGGTTGGGCGCTGAATTTCACCCCGGCCAGGCCGTGCTTGATCAACGCGCGGATATTGCCGTGATCGCTGCCCTCGGGCGTCGCCAGGACCGAACGGTAATGCTCGCCGAAAGCCAGCAGCGCTTCTTCATCGCTCAAGCCTTCCAGCAGTGCCAGACCCAGGGTCTTGCACGAGCCTTCATTCTGCCCGGCAGCGTTTTCCACGCCGCCGTTGTTGAATGCTTGCGGCTGGTAGTCATAACCGGCGGCGATGAACGCCAGGGTGTCGGCGAAAGCATGCTCGCCACTCTTGAGGCTGGCGCGCAGGGTGTTCAGATCAGTCATTGGGTTTTCCTTTGGCAAACGCTGCTTGCTGCTCGGCGCTGGCTTCTTGCTGGTATTGGGCTTTCCACTCGGCGTAGGGCATGCCGTACACCACTTCGCGGGCGTCATCGAGGCTGACCTCGATCTGACGTTGGTCGGCTTCGGCCTTGTACCATTTCGACAGGCAGTTGCGGCAGAACCCGGCGAGGTTCATCAGGTCGATGTTCTGCACGTCCTTGCGGCTGTCGAGGTGAGCGACCAGTCGGCGAAAGGCGGCGGCTTCGAGTTCCAGGCGTTGTTGCTCGGTCATAAGGGTCTCTTCGAGACAGCTTCAAGCGGCAAGCTACAAGCTGCAAGATTGAATTGTGGGGGGCGTTAGATTAACGCTTACGGCTTGAAGCTTGAAGCTTGAAGCTAGCGGCTCGCTGCGAGCGTAATCGATACCGATTCGGCGAAGCGCAGCGCGTGGGGCTTGTCGACTTCGACTTCGGCGTACAGCACCGATGCATTGGTCATCACTAGATCGAGCAATTCCTGAGTCAGGCGTTCGAGCAGGGCGAAGCGGTTGCCTTCGACGTGGGCGATGATCGCTTTGGTGATGGTGCGGTAATTCAGCGCGTGGTCGATGTCGTTGTCACGCACCGCTTCCTGCGCTGCGTACAGAATGGTCAGGTTGATCAGCACATCCTGCTTGTTGAGGATTTCGTCCTCGTTGATGCCGATAAAGGTGCGCAGGCGCAGATCCTTGACCCGGATGCGCGCCATTCCCGGTTGAAGTTGTGGCATTGATTTGCTCCGTCCAGTCTATTGCAGGCGTTCAGGTGGATCTTACTCGACTCGCGGCTGAAGCGGGACGGCCTATTTGACGTGCCGGCCGCCGTTGACGGTCAGGGTCGTGCCGGTGACATAGGGATTGTCGAGCAGATAGCGCAGGCTCTGATAGATCACCTCGCTGCCCGGCTCGATACCCAGCGCGGACTTGGCCAGCGCCTTGCTGCGGTAGGCGGCGTCATCGTCGGGGTTGAACAATAGCAGCGCCGGAGCGATGCCGTTGACCTTGATGGCGGGCGCAAAGCGCGCGGCAAACGACAGGGTCAGACTGTCGAGCCCGGCCTTGCTGGCGCAATAACCGATGTGCTTGCTGCTGCCCTTGCGGGTGACGTCGTCGCTGATGTGAATGATGTCGGCAGGTGTCGAGCGTTGCAGCAACCCGGCGCAGTGCAGGTTGATCAGGTAAGGCGCGAGCATGTGAATGTTGAACATGCGATTGAAGGCTTGTGCTTCGCTGCCCTGGGTTTCCGCCAGCCATTCGGAGGCGTTGTGCACGACGGCGCGCAAGCTCTCGGTGTGGGCTTTCAGCGCGTCGATGAAGGCAAGAATCCCGGCCTCGCTGGAAAAGTCCGCGAACAGCGCTGTCGCACCAAGATCGCGAAGGGCCTGTACGCCCGGTCGCTCGGTGCGGTAAGTGAAAATCAGCGGGTGGCCATCCTCGATCAAGCGCTGCGCGCAGTGCAAACCGACACGCTGGCCGGCGCCGGTGATGAGGATCGGGGCTGCGGAATCTGGCATGGGCGGCTCGCATCGCGGTTGAAGCGAAAACTATAACAGGCTCGCCGCCCGCTGCAGATCAGCGATTCTGCGCCGACGGTGCGCCAGCCAATGGCCGCGTCGGCGTGCTGTTCAACCAGTTCGCCAGCAGACGCGTCGACAACGGGATGAAGAAATACACCATCAGCGGCGTCAGGCACGCCGTGCCGATCAAGATGCGCGGCAACAGGCTCAGCTCAGCGAGCAGCGGGCCGAGGGCAAAGTTGAATATCAGCGACACCGGAAAAAACGCCAGCCAGATCGCCACGGCCTGTTTCCAGCGCGGCGGGCGTTGGCCGGCAGCACCAAACCAGCCTTCAATGCCGCTGACCCGGTGCTCTTTGGGATGTTCGAAAAGATCGCTGCCACGATTCAGCCAGGCGGTACGCGACGCCGAGTATTCCCACGCGTGCAGGGTCTGCTCATCGACAAAGCGGAAGATAATCTGGAATTCGTTGTCACCGGGCGGTGGCGCGAGTACGCCGGAGCCGAGGTAGCCGGGGAAGTCGGTGGCCAGTTGCTCGCCTTCGCGCAACCAGGCGATAAGATCGTGATAACGGCCATCGGCGACGCGACGCGCTACCATTAGCGTGACGGGGCAAGTAGACATTTTGTATCTCCGTATTTCGAGTGCGTCGCTCCGGGTAAGAGCTTCGCCTGACGCAGGCCGGGGTAGAGACCTGCGCTTTGCAGCAAGCAAGGATTATTCCTGATTTTGTCGATTAAACCAGCCACATTCGTCGTAGATCACTACTTGAAGGTTTCCAGTCCATCATGTTTAAAATGGGATCCAATGAACCGACACGGAAGTTGACCGCCAGATGCCTGTAATCACGGACCCTCGCCCGGCTTCGACAGCACTCGGCACGATCGAGCGCGAAGAGCTATTTCCCATCCGCGAAGTGGCGCGCCTGACTGGCGTCAACCCGGTGACCCTGCGTGCCTGGGAGCGCCGTTACGGACTCATCCAGCCGACGCGCACCGAAAGCGGGCATCGTTTGTATTCCATGAACGATATCGAGCGCGTGCGCAGCATTGTCGACTGGATCGATCGCGGCGTGGCCGTGAGCAAAGTCGGCAAGATCCTGGCGAAAACAGAGCCTCTGAAGGTGCTGGCAAACTTCATCCCCGATGACCATGTGCAGGCCGATTACAAGCAATGGCAGGAGCAGGTTCAGCAGGCGGTCAGTGCGTTCGACGATCAGCAGCTGGATCGCGTCTACGGGCAGATTTTCTCGTCGTACGCGCTGCCGGTGGTGTTCGAAGCCATTCTGATGCCGTTGTGGCGTCAACTGCTGCAGCGCCAGGACGCTTTCGGGCAAACCAGCGAATGGTTGTTTCTCGACGGATTTCTCAGGGTGCGTGTACTGCAGCGCATTGTCATGTTGCGGGGTGCGCAACCGCGCCGGGTGATTGTCAGCGCGCTCGCGGGGCAGTGCAGAGAGCTTGAGTTGCTGGTCGCGGCGCTGTTTCTCAGCGGCAACGATTCTGGCGTGCGGGTGCTGACTACGGGCCAGCCGTTCGATGAATTGACGCTGGTCTGCGAAAAGGTCAAGCCTGACGCACTTGTGTTGTTTTCCAATCATGCCCCCGGCCCAGAGCTGCCCCGGCGCCTGAATCGGCTGGCACTGAGCCTCGATTGCCAATTGATGCTGGCCGGCGATGCCTCGGAACTGGCCGAAGACAGTCTGGCCGGTTCATCGGTGGCATGTCTGGGGAATGAGGGCGCAACGATGCGTCAACGCATGAAGCAATTCATGGCAGGCAAGCTGGATACCTGAGACTCAGGCGTGCAGGGCGGGGTGGGTCAGGCGATGCTGTTGAAGGATGAACTGGCGCAGGCGCTCGGTTTCGTCGGCATCGGTCTGGCTCAGTTCGTAAGCGAAGAAACCTTGCTCGGTTTCACGCTCGAAATGGCCGCGCAACGAGATGCGCTCATAACCGGAAGGGCTGAACCACAGGGCGAAATGTTTCGGTGGTTTGGTCTTGTTGCGCACTTCCAGCAACACACCTTTGTGCGACACCTCGTGCACCCACAGCGTGCCGGGCTGGCCTTTGGCGTTTTCCAATGCCACCGGCTCTTCCAATACCAGGCGCCACGGCCGCACCATCGGGCCGTCTTCATAGATGCTCGGCACGCCGAGACGCAGATGCAGCGCGTGGAACTCGTCTTCCACCAGATGCAGCGGGAAGGTCATCTGCTGATTTTCGAAGTTGGCCTGGATCGTCACTTGCTCGTGAGCAGCCAGACGTGTCAGCAGGTCACGGATCTGCGAACCACCATTAACCAGCAGACTCGACGTCGCATCCCGCACGTTCAGTTGCGGGTTGTGCTGCATGGTCTGGATGAAATCCAGCTCGTCCTGGGTGAGGAGGGCGTCGCGCTGCATGGCTAACTCGAAGTGAATAGTTACAAAGTCATTGGTGATTGTAGTTAATGACCGTCAGTTCGCGGTTTTGTTTGCGCCGTTCGTCGCTTTGAGTGCCGCCAGCTCGCTTTGCAGCGCCGCCACTTGAGCTTCGAGCTGCGCAACCCGCTGCTGCGCCTTGACCTGAACCGTCACATCTTTCTGCACACCGATGAAATAGGTCTGCCCGTCATCGGCATTTTTTATCGTCGACAATGACAATTCGTTCCAGAACGGCGTGCCATCCTTGCGATAGTTGCGCAGGATTTCCCGGCAGGAACCGCCTTCACGCAATGTCTCGCGAATCAGTTGCAGACTTGGTTGATCACGGTCTCCAGCCTGCAAAAAACGACAGTCCTGGTAGAGGATTTCCTCACTGCTATAACCGGTCATGCGCTCGAAGGCAGGGTTAACGTAAATAAGGATGTTGTCCTGCTCGCCTTCCTTTTCAGCGACCACGATTCCGTCATTCGACGCATTGATCACCATTTGCAGCAGGCTGGCGTTGATCATCCGAGAATCCCTTCCGTTATGTCAGTGGCAGGCATTCTAGAAGAAAGCCGCGGACTGTCTATAGGCCATCCGCTTGCATTGAGAGCCAATCGCAACTTCGCGGCATGGGCTGTTACTATCGCGGCTCTTTTTTTTCAGTTCCAGGATCAGATTGATGAAAGTCGCCATCCTCTCAGGTTCGGTCTACGGCACCGCCGAAGAAGTCGCCCGCCACGCCCAGAACCTGCTGAAAGCCGCCGGCTTTGAAACCTTCTACAACTCGCGGGCCGCGCTGGCCGATATTCAGGCGTTCGCTCCTGAGGCTCTTTTGGCCGTCACTTCGACCACTGGCATGGGCGAGCTGCCAGACAACCTGCAACCGTTGTATTCGACCCTGCGCGATCAGTTGCCTGCTTCGTTGCGGGGCCTGCCTGGCGCGGTGATTGCCCTCGGTGACGCCAGCTACGGCGACACCTTCTGCGGCGGTGGCGAGCAGATGCGCGAACTGTTTACCGAACTGGGCGTAAACGAGGTTCAGGAAATGCTGCGCATCGACGCCAGCGAAAGCGTCACGCCGGAAACCGATGCCGAGCCGTGGCTCGCGCAGTTGATCGAAGCGCTCAAGGGCTGATTGCGGGCAATAATCGCTGCACTTTCTAAGCGTTGTTGCATTGCAACGGATCCAGTCTGTTTGCCCGGCTGACTCGTTCAGTCATCAAGCTGGCTGCCAATGCAACTACGCGATGCCCTGCGCCTGACTAGACTGCTGACACGAGCAGAACAAGAAGAACGCAGAGGTGCATACAGTGAACGTAGCCCCCGTCCAATCGTCGCCGAATGTCAAAGATCAGGTCAGCGCTGCCGAGTGGCAGACCCGCGTCGATCTTGCCGCCTGTTACCGTCTGGTGGCGCTGCACGGCTGGGACGATCTGATCTTCACGCATATCTCGGCCAAGGTGCCCGGCACCGAAGATTTCCTGATCAATCCGTTTGGCCTGATGTTCCATGAGATCACCGCCTCAAGCCTGGTGAAAGTCGATCAGGCCGGCAACAAACTCATGGACAGCCCGTACGAAATAAACCCCGCCGGCTACACCATTCACAGCGCCGTCCACGAAGTTCGCCACGATGTGGTTTGCGTGCTGCATACGCACACTGCGTCAGGCGTTGCGGTGTCGGCACAAAGGCAGGGGGTGTTGCCGATCAGTCAACAGTCGTTGTTCGTGTTGTCGAGCCTGGCCTATCACGCCTACGAGGGCGTGGCCCTGAATCATGAAGAAAAGGCGCGCCTGCAAGCCGATCTTGGCGACAACAGTTTCCTCATGCTGCACAACCACGGTCTGCTCACCTGCGGCGGGACTATCGCCGACACTTTTCTAATGATGTTCACTTTCCAGCGGGCCTGCGACATTCAGGTCATGGCGCAGACTGGAGCGACCGAACTGATCGCCATCGAACCGCAGATTCTCGCCGGCGCCAAAGCGATGATTGCCGGCGTCACCAAGAGCGCGCAGGGCATGGGCGGCGCGCTGGCGTGGCCGGCGCTGTTGCGCAAACTCGACCTGCAGGATCCGGGGTATAAATTCTAATGCCACTTGCCGAGATTCCTTTGTGTGTCTGGCGCAAGCGCAGCCGGACTTTTGTCTTTCGTGGTCAGTCGATCCGCTACTGGACAGTCGGGCAGGGTGAACCGTTGCTGCTGATTCACGGTTTCCCCACTGCCAGTTGGGATTGGCATTACCTGTGGCAACCACTGGCCCAGCGTTATCAGGTGATTGCCTGCGATATGCTCGGTTTCGGCGATTCGGCAAAACCGCGCAATCACACCTACAGCCTGCTGGAACAGGCCGATCTGCAACAGGCACTGCTCGCCCATCTGCAGGTTGAACAAGCCGTGCACATCCTCGCCCACGACTACGGCGACAGCGTTGCTCAGGAGCTGCTCGCTCGGCACTACGAAAAGCGCATTGAAGTGGCCAGTTGCGTATTCCTTAATGGCGGTCTGTTTCCGGAAACCCATCGTCCGCTGCTGATGCAGAAACTGCTGCTCAGTCCGATTGGCTGGCTGCTTGGTCGCGCATTCAGTCGTGAGGCGTTGGTCAAAGGTTTCCGGCAGATCTTCGGCCCGCAGACCCAGCCGACTGAAAGCGAACTGGATGATTACTGGAGTCTGGTCGACAGCAACCATGGCCCGCGCATCCTGCATAAATTGATCACTTACATCCCCGAGCGCCGGGTGCAGCGCGAGCGCTGGGTGGAAGCAATGCAGCGTGGTGATATCCCTTTGCGGGTCATCGACGGTGCGGTCGATCCGATCTCCGGCGTGCACATGGTCGAGCGATATCGCGAATTGATCCCTGATGCAGACACCGTGCTCTTACCCGGCATCGGCCACTATCCGCAAACCGAGGCGCCGGTGCTGGTACTCAAGCACTATCTGGCGTTCCGCGATCGTCTGGTATTGCCTCCGCGCAAAGTGGCTTACTCCTGATTCTCGCCGAGAGCACGGGCTCTCGGCGACCTGACACTCGATCATCCCCCAGCCTTATCGCGCACCATTCAGCCGCAGCCGTGTTCGTTGTGACCCAAAGCGTCGTGCCTGACACTCGGGTTCATTACCACTTGGCCTGCTGGAATTGCCGCGATGAATGAACCTGTGCGTTTCGAAGATAAAGTCGTGATTGTCACCGGCGCCGGTGGCGGCCTCGGTCGTGCGCATGCTCTGCTGTTCGCCAGTCAGGGCGCCAAAGTGCTGGTCAACGATCTCGGTGGCTCGACACAGGGCGAGGGCGCCAACGCTTCGGCTGCCGACCGCGTAGTGGCGCAAATCCGCGAGGCCGGCGGTATTGCCGAAGCCAACCACGACTCGGTCACTGACGGCGACAAACTGGTACAGAACGCCCTCGATGCCTTCGGCCGCGTCGACGTGGTGGTCAACAATGCCGGGATCCTGCGCGACAAGTCATTTCACAAGATGGACGACGCCGACTGGGATCTGGTCTATCGCGTCCACGTCGAAGGCGCCTACAAGGTTACCCGGGCCGCCTGGCCGCATCTGCGCGAGCAAAACTACGGTCGCGTGATTTTCACTGCATCGACTTCAGGCATCTATGGCAATTTCGGTCAGTCCAACTACGGCATGGCCAAACTCGGGCTTTACGGGTTGACCCGAACGCTGGCGATCGAAGGGCGCAAGAACAACATTCTGGTCAACGCCATCGCCCCGACCGGTGGCACGCGCATGACCGAGGGCCTGATCCCGCCGCAAGTATTCGAGCAACTGAAGCCGGAACTGGTCAGCCCGCTGGTGGTGTATCTGGCCAGCGAGCAATGCCAGGAAACGTCCGGCCTGTTCGAAGTCGGCGGCGGCTGGATGGGCAAGGTGCGCTGGGAACGCAGCCTCGGTGCCGGCTTCGATCCGCGCGAAGGGTTCTCGCCAGAAGACGTCGCGGCGCACTGGCAGCAGATTTGTGATTTCGAAGGGGCGGCGCATCCGAAGGACAATATTGAAGCATTGAAGGAAATGATGGCGAATTTGCAGAAGTATTCGATTTGAAGTTAACGGAGCCACCAACCCTCGCGGCGGGTGGCTCCAGTTTTCAAATGTATCTTTTTTCTGTCATGAACTTGGGCGGCTTCCAGTTAGGTCCTTTGATAGCTAGGCCCTTTTCTCCCTCAAGCAAAATTCCCGCAGCGAAGAGCCGAGAGTACGATGCTTCCAGGGTCCCATACTCGTTGATCAGGTCTCGATTGTGGCGTCTGATCATCATGTCCAGATGTGGCGTTGCCTGAAGTAACGCGAACACAGTGACTATGTCATTTCATCTCCAGTCTCGTCTGGGTTGAAACCACGACCGCTGTGCTTTCCCTTTTCGGTTGCCCCCTCATAAGGACTACTGAACACCACATAAAGCGGCTCTATCCCCGAATCAGCCGGAAACACGATGATGAATCGATCCCAGCCTTCGACCAGGATCGGGTTCAGATCCAGCAGCCCTTCAACCGGAAAAATGGAAGCGCCGGAATAGGCGGGCGAATCGGTATCCGCTATTGGCAAGGCGGTCGATTGGTCTCCCGGCGAGATAGCCGGAGTCCAGGTCAGCAAGTCGGTGGGCGAGTTCGATAGCGCGACCTGGTATACGTCGTTGAGCAAATCGTATGCGGCATTAAGGACCATCACACTTGAGCGAATATGGAAGTCATCACTCGTAGCGACGAACACTTGCGTGCCAGCCCCGAGTCGCCTGACCCCTAGCCCGACCTGCATCTCCAAAGTGCCCTGCCGGTCTGCGATTTCACGCAGCGTCTCGGCCGGCTCGGACGACAACTCGGCCAGTGGAACGCTCATCGCAAAGCGTTCGCCGTTGCCCAGAGGTGACGGCATCAACAGTGCTGCGAATCCCATCAGTACCGGACTGCCGAACAGCGTCGTGCCCGTCGCTGTCAGGGTCGCTTTTGCCGTACGTAGCGCATTGAGTATTCCCGCCGAGGTAGCCGGGCCGAGCGGGACGGCTGTCGAAGCGAAAGAAACGGCCGGGCCGTTGCGGGCCACTGCTCCATAAGCCCGAAAGACATGCTTGCGTTCCTCCTGTAACCGAGCCTGTTCTGCCGCATGGGCCAGCGCCGCTGCGTCAGCTTTGGCTTGTGCCTCGGCCTGGGCGATTTTCAACTCAGCCAGCCGCTCTTTCTTCCGAGCTTCAGCCTCAGCATTCAGGCGCGCGGTCTCAGCCGCCAGTCGAGCCTGTTCGGTATCCCGACGCTGTTTCTCCGCCAACGCGGCCAGACGCGCCTGTTCGCGTACGCGGATTTCTTCCTGCTCCCGGCGCACCGCTTCGGCAATGTCACGCTGGCGCGGATCCAGTTCTAACGGTGGAGGCTTTGGCATATTCATATCCTTGTGAATGTGCGTTTTCACTCGCTCGAAATTGCGCACGGGTGGCGATGACATCCGTGTCACCAGCGAATGGTTGAGGTGTTTCAAGTTACATCAGAGTGGCGGTAATCAAATCCGAGAAGCCCGTCAGTAACAGGGCGTTATATCGAAAGGGTTTTCGCGGGTTTTCATCGATGCAGAGGGAATTCGTCCGAGCTTCGAAGAAATGTCTGACGCGCTGATCGGAAGCGCTCCCGCACCGCTAACCAGCCTTTTTAAACGCCCATAAAAAAGGCCGCTGCAAACGCAGCGGCCAAGGTAAGACGTTGGATCAAGGAGCTACAAATCAACGTCAGTGAACAGCGGGGCGGTAAACCGAAAACATCGATTTATCCAGAATCTGTAGCCAGTCGCTCGCGATTCAGCGTGGCGAGCTTGGCGCTTTGCGGCGTGTGCCGAGGAAAGCGCGCTCAGAATAAGGTCTCAAGCCTGTAGGAAAAATACCGATTCCAGACATGCACTGTTACTGGGCGCGCAACAGTGGCGTGCGCATGGATGGCGCTGATGACGCGCTATCCAGCCAGTCCATGAACCGCCCCAAGCCCCGCCGTACAAGGCCATTCATCCTTTCGAGCGACAACGCAAATACCTCCTTGGTGCGCTTATCGACCGCTTCACCCGGCAGTAGGGTGGGGCCTTCTGTCACTCACCGGGGAAGACGCATGACAAAAACAACAATGCGCGCCATCTTCACACCGCAGGCGCTGGCCGCTGCGGTGGCTCTGGGTTGCTGCGCCCAGGCGCAAGCGGTCGCCTTCAACATCGGCGAAATCGAAGGCACCTTCGACTCGTCACTTTCGGTCGGCGCGAGCTGGGGCCTGCGCGATGCCGACAACTCGCTGGTCGGCACGGTCAATGGCGGCAGCGGACAATCGTCCACCGGTGATGACGGGCGCCTGAATTTCAAGAAGGGCGAAACCTTTTCGAAGATCTTCAAGGGCATCCATGACCTCGAACTGAAGTACGGCGATACCGGCGTGTTTGTGCGGGGCAAATACTGGTACGACTTCGAACTCAAGGACGAAGACCGCGAGTTCAAACAGATCAGCGACAGCGGCCGCAAGGAAGGCGCCAAATCTTCCGGCGCGCAGATCCTCGATGCCTTCGTCTATCACAACTACGCCATCGCCGATTTGCCCGGCACCGTGCGGGCCGGCAAGCAGGTGGTGAGCTGGGGCGAAAGTACCTTCATCGGCAACTCGATCAACAGCATCAACCCGGTTGACGTCTCGGCATTCCGCCGTCCCGGTGCCGAGATCAAGGAAGGCTTGATTCCGGTGAACATGCTGTTTGGCTCGCAGAGCCTGACCGACAAACTCTCGGTCGAAGGCTTCTACCAACTGGAGTGGGACCAGACCGTTCTCGACAACTGCGGCACGTTCTTCGGCGTCGACGTGGCGGCGGACGGTTGCAACAACGGCTACACCGTCGGCAGCCCAGCGGTGGCGCCACTGGTGCCGCTGACCACCGCGTTCGGCCAAGGCATCCAGGTCACCCGGGAGGGCGTGGTGATCCCCCGTGGCGGCGATCGTGATGCGCGCGATTCCGGGCAGTGGGGCACGGCGCTGCGCTGGCTCGGCGACGACACTGAGTACGGCCTCTACTTCATGAACTACCACAGTCGTACGCCGACGGTCGGCACCACCACGGCAGGGCTGTCGACACTGGCGGCGTTGCCAGGCATGGTCGGCATTGCGAACGGCCTTGCGCCTGGCAGCGGTGCGGGGCTGGCGCAGAGCGTGATGCTCGGGCGCGGTCAGTATTACCTCGAATATCCGGAAGACATTCGCCTGTACGGCGCGAGTTTCTCCACCACCCTGCCCACCGGCACCGCATGGACCGGCGAGATCAGCTACCGGCCGAACGCGCCGGTGCAGGTCAACACCAACGATCTCACCCTGGCGCTGGTCAACCCGATTGCCGGCGGCACCGCATCGCCACTCGCCACTTCGCCGGGTGCCGACAACAAAGGCTACCGGCGCAAGGAAGTCACGCAGATCCAGAGCACCCTCACACACTTCTTCGATCAGGTGCTCGGCGCCGAACGCTTGACCGTGGTCGGCGAAGCAGCGGTGGTGCATGTCGGTGGTCTGGAGTCACGCAGTGAGCTGCGTTATGGCCGTGATTCGGTCTACGGCCAGTATGGTTTCGGCGGCGATACCGACGGCTTCGTCACCTCGACTTCTTGGGGCTATCGCGCCCGGGCGATTCTCGATTACGCCAACGTCATCGGCGGGATCAACCTCAAGCCCAACCTGTCGTGGTCCCATGATGTCGCCGGTTACGGCCCCAACGGACTGTTCAACGAAGGTGCGAAAGCCATCAGCTTCGGCGTCGATGCCGACTACCGCAACACCTACACCGCAAGCCTGAGTTACACCGACTTTTTCGGTGGCGACTACAACGTCCTCGAAGACCGTGACTTCGTGGCCCTGAGCTTCGGCGTGAACTTCTGATCTGCCCGAGAAGGATGACTGCAATGCGCAAAACGATTCTGCAATGTGGCGTGCTGGCCTTGAGTCTGCTGGCCGCCAACGTGATGGCGGCGGTGTCGCCGGATGAAGCGAACAAGCTCGGCACCAGCCTGACCCCGCTCGGCGCCGAGAAGGCCGGCAATGCGGACGGTTCGATTCCGGCCTGGACCGGCGGCATCCCGAAAAACGCCGGTGCGGTGGACAGCAAGGGCTTCCTCGCCGACCCGTTTGCCAACGAAAAACCGCTGTTCACCATCACCGCCGCGAACGTCGAGCAGTACAAAAGCAAGCTCTCCGATGGCCAGGTGGCGATGTTCAAACGCTACCCGGAAACCTACAAGATCCCGGTTTACCCGACCCACCGCACCGTGGGGGCGCCGGCGGAAATCTATGAGTCGGCCAAGCGCAGCGCGCTGAACGTCAACGCGATCAACGACGGCAACGGCCTGGCCAATTTCACCGGCAACCGCTACTACGCCTTCCCGATTCCGAAGAACGGCGTCGAGGTGCTGTGGAACCACATCACCCGCTACCACGGTGGCAATCTGCGGCGGATCATCACCCAGGTCACACCGCAGACCAACGGCAGTTACACGCCGATCCGCTTCGAAGAAGAGATCGCCGTGCCGCAACTGATGAAAGACATCGACCCGGATAAAGCCGCCAACGTACTGACCTTCTTCAAGCAATCGGTGACCGCCCCGGCGCGGCTGGCCGGTAACGTGCTGCTGGTGCACGAAACTCTCGATCAGGTGAAGGAACCGCGTCTGGCGTGGATCTACAACGCCGGTCAGCGCCGGGTACGTCGCGCGCCGCAAGTGGCCTATGACGGCCCGGGTACAGCGGCCGATGGCCTGAGGACTTCCGACAACTTCGACATGTTCTCCGGTGCTCCGGATCGCTATGACTGGAAACTGGTCGGCAAGAAGGAAATGTACATTCCCTACAACAGCTACAAGCTCGACTCGCCGAAGCTCAAGTACGACGACATCGTCAAGGCCGGGCACATCAATCAGGACCTGACCCGTTACGAACTGCACCGCGTCTGGGAAGTGATCGGCACGGTGAAACCGAACGAGCGGCACATCTACGCCAAGCGCCACATGTACATCGACGAGGACAGCTGGCAAGTGGCGCTGGCCGATCACTACGACGGTCGCGGGCAACTGTGGCGCGTTGCCGAAGGTCACGCGCAGTACTACTACGATCATCAGGCTCAGGCTTACACGCTGGAAGCGCTCTACGACATCATTGCCGGCCGCTACATTGCGTTGGGCATGAAGAACGAAGAGAAGCACAGCTTCGAATTCGGTTTTGAAGCCAAGGCTGCCGATTACACACCTTCGGCCCTGCGCGCCGAGGGCGTGCGCTAACGGCTCTGCTGTACCGCTGGACAAAAGGCGACCGCACGGTCGCCTTTTTTATGGCCATCAATCAGCGTGCTGAATACTCGTCAACAAGGGCGCGGGAGAGGGCTAGGGTGAGCACACAACGATAAGAAGGCTCACCCGATGACCGCCATGACCCCGTGCCTGGATCGACCCGGATTTTTGCCGAGGCTTTCTTCACATCATCAGCCTCGCAGTCGCTTGACTGCGCCTTTGCTGACATCGAACGCACGGGTCAGGCTGTTGTGCGCGCCGGCAGGCAGTGGCAAAACCGCACTGCTCACCGAATGTCTTCTTCAGGTGCGCGCGGAGTGCGAGGCAATCTGGCTGCCGCTGGCGGGAGCGACGCTCAGCAGCGAAGAATTTTGCCTGCGTCTGACGCGGGCGCTCGGGCTGGTCGAAGGCCTTGATGATACGCAGCTGATGGCGGAACTGGCCCATTGGTCGAGGCCGACGTCGCTGTTTATCGACGATTACAGTCGGCTGCCGGATCCGGCTGTGGATGCTCTGCTGGATCGCTTGCTGGCGGTCAGCAGCCCGGCGCTCACCTGGTGGATCAGCACTCGCCGTCGGCCGCAGTGCAACTGGCCGCGCCTGTTGCTCGATGACGAACTCTACGAATTCGAGAGCGCCAGCCTGGCGCTGACTCACGATGAAGTTGTATCGGTGTTGCACCATTTGCCGCCTGACCAGGCGGACCGTGTCGCCACCCGTATCATCCAGCGTACTGGCGGTTGGTGCGCGGGGGCGCGCATGGCGCTCCTGCAAAAGTGCGACTGGTCGCAAAACCTGCAACCGCAGCAGCGTGTCGACACTCTGCTCGATTATCTGCAGCACGAACTGTTCAGCAACCTGACGCCGGAACAGGACGAGGCATGGCGTGTGCTGGCTCACCTGCCACGGTTCAACGCGCCGTTATGCGAACATTTGTTCGGCGCCGGCGAAGGCGCGCGGCTGCTGCACGATCTGCAGGTGTTGGGCTGCTTTATCGAGCCATGGCAGCAATCCGCTGACTGGCTCCAGGTGTTCCGCCCGCTGTCGCGAATCATCCAGGAGTCGCACTGGCCGTGTGCGCGTTCCTGGCACCGGCGCGCCTGTCAGTGGTTCAGCGCGACGCAGGATTGGCGAGCGGCGTTCGAGCAAGCGTTGTTGGCCGAGGAATACGAAACTGCCGTCAGCCTGTTGCAGCATTTCGGCTTCGAAGACTTGTTCGAAGACCAGACCGTCGTCCTGCTGTTGCGTTTGCACGAGCAGCAAAGCCAGCAGCTGACCCTGATGACACCACAGCTGATCGTGCTGGTCACGGGCGCCTTATTGTTTGCCGGCCGGTTCGAACAGGCCGGGCAATGCCTGGCTCATCTCGGCCGCTTCATGCCGCAGCCGACAGCGCAACTGGAGCAGCAACTGCTGGCCCGCTGGCAGGCGCAACAGGGATGGCTGTTTCACCTGCAAGGGCAAATGGAGCCGGCACGCGCCTGCTTTCAGGAGGCTTTGTCTGCACTGGCTGACGATGCCTGGCAGGCGCGTTTGATGTGCCTGTCGGGACTGACCCAGCAGGCGTTACTGTGCGGCGAGCTGGATCAGGCCCATGCCCTCAACCGCGAAGCGCTGTGCCTGGCGCGTGCTCACGGCTCCTTGCTGTTCGAAGGCTTGCTTGAGCTTGACCATGCGCAATGGCTCGAGCAGCGGGGCGCGCCTTTGCGTGCCGAAAGCCTGCTGGTGGAGATCGAGCACTTGCTGCGCCAGCGCGCCACGCTGCCCGTGCCACTGCTCGGCCGGATTGCCCTGCGGCGCGGACGACTGGCGCTGTGCATGGGCCTTGAAGAGCAGGCTGCGCAGTTGTTCAGCCAGGGCCTTGAAGATTGCTTGCGCAGCCAGGACAAGAGGGTCTTGTACGGCTACCTCGGGCAAGCGCAACTGGCCGGCAATCGCGGCGATTATGCCGGCGCTTTCGAACGCCTGCGCGAGGCCGAAAGGGTCATGCAGCAACGGCAGATTCCCGATACGGTCTATCGCGGTGTTGTGTTGCAGGTGAGCAGCCAGTTCTGGTTGCAGCAGGGCCGACCGCATCTTGTGCAAGAAGCGTTGAGCCGACTGTTACGGCATTACCGGGGACCTTCGGCGTTGCAGGCGCCACCCGCGACGTTCGAACTGATTATTCGCATCGAATACCTGCTGGCCTGCGCGAATGCGCAATCGGTCCCGGACGAAAGCGCTTTGCCAACCATTGAGCGATTGTTGAAGCGCGCTCAGGCCAAAGGCATGTTGGCGGCGGAAACGGAATTGTTGCTGGCCTTCGCCCAGTTGGCCGAGGCGCACGGTGACACGGTGGCGGCGCAGCAAGCGTTCCAGCGAGCCGCAACGCTGGCGCAGCGTTGCCGATTGCAGCAAGCCGTGCGCGAGTGGGAATTACGCCGAGGTAGCCTCACTGGGGCTGGCAAGGAGGTCTCTGCCTGGCCACGGGATAACGATGAACAGGCGCCTGGCCTCAGTCGGCGCGAACGGGAAGTGCTGATGTTGATTGCTCAAGGGGCTTCTAATCAGCAAGTTGCCGAACAACTGTTTATTTCATTACATACAGTAAAAACCCATGCGAGAAGGATTAACGGTAAGTTGGGTGTAGAACGCAGAACCCAGGCTGTGGCGAAAGCCAAGTTGATGGGGATACTGGTTTAGTTTTGTAAATTTCAGTAGCACAACATGGTGTTCGTTGTTGGGTGGCATGTTTTGTAATTTGTTCGAGCTTCATGTCGGCTGAAAAAGAAACTACCTTGCAATTATCGGCGGTGGCTGCACTTGCAGCTCTGGATAATCAAGTAAGGAAAGTTTGTGGCCAAGTTATATAAAAGTTTGATGCGTGGTTCTTTCGGTGAGCAGGTTACCTGGCCGGAAGAGTGGGAAAAGGCAACACAGGCTAAAATAGATCTGTTCAAGATCATCGACGCCATGCCGAGCGTGCTGGATATTCTGCGCAGCATGCTTGAGGGTGAATTGAAGCGTCTGGGCAAAACAGTTGATATCGACAAGGTCTATATCAATACGGATCCTGCTTTCCCTGCCGATGAAAATCGGCCATCAGGCACTCTTTGGGAGGTGACGGTTCATTGTCTGAATAACCATATAAGTCCTGCCTATATTATGGGTGGTGATGGGGTTTTTGTTCTGCCGGATACGTTCAGTGAGCAATTCAAAGTCAAGGTGCTCAATACCATTGTTGTTGAAGATCTGATCGCTGCTGTAACTGCCGGACTGGAAAAAACATTGCGAGCCGAGATCGCAAAGTTCTGGGCTGCGCCAGCGAAACCCGTCCATGCCGACAATGCACCGCTGTCGAACAAACAGGCTTTCATCAAGGCCTATGCCGTGGTCACCGGTGCAGAGCTGTCGCTGTCGGTCATGGCCAACAACTTCGATGCCCGATTGGGCGAGCGATTCGCTCATCTGCTGGAAGCAGATGCCGGTCGCGCAGCGTTTGAAGTCAACCTGCAACCGGCACAGGATTATCTTCTGGTGCGCCAGCCCTGTTTCGTTCTGGACAACGCCGAGCGTGCGGTCGCAGAGATGCAACTGGTCAACGAGTCGACTTCCTATCTGCTGCACACGCCGGAAAACGGCTTCGAGTTCTTTGAAAGAAATACCGATTTGCACAGCAAACTTCAGCAGAGACTTTCCCTGCGTAGCGAGCAGATCAGTTATCCAAAAGCCACGCAAAGTCCTCATGTCTTTTGTGTCGACACTCACCTCAAAGGTCAGCTTGAAAATGTTTCATCCTTGATCAGGGGCCGGGAACAACTGGAAAAACCACTGATCTCCATGCTTCAAGAGAATCAACGCCTGCATGTGCTGCGTTACGGCATCGACACCCGCTTTTATCTGCTTTGGGCAGCACTGAAGCGCACCGACTGGCCGCTTTGGCTGCATGCCGCTGGTAGCGATGTTCAACAACGTTATAGCGAGCTTGAAGAATCCAAAGACCAGTATGAGGCTGCATATTCGAGCGCGTTCGATACGTGTTTTTCTTTCAAGGACTATGTGCTGCGCACGTTCTCCGCATGGGCGCAGAGGGCCTTTGACGAACGCCTGGATCCTGAAGCGATCAGTGTCCATAGCTCGTACACTTTGCAGATTGCCGGACGGACCATCGAGCAGGAAGAAACCCGGACGCTGACGGAGTTTCTTGTTTTCGGTCTGCACGACAATGGTTACAAAGCGACTCTGACCATCATCGGCGCTCCCGACGGAAGTCGGCTGACGGCAGTAGCGCTCGAGCAGTGGCTGGAAAATCGTAATCTGCGCCTGGAGTTTACCGGCAGTCTTGCATACTCGCCGTCGGTTGCTTGGCAGGAGGCCTATCGCAACTATCTCTTCAGCCAGATGGAGTTTGCAGTTTTTGTAGCTCGCCAGTCCGGGAAGCTGGATTCCACCGATGCGAACATCATCGCGCGAGCCATGGCCAACGACCCTGCGGTGACTATTCAGGGCTTGAAAATCAGGCTGCAAGTCCCAGCATTGAAAGATGTTCTGATGATTTCGGCCAAAGAATACGCACCGTCGCTGATGTTGGTCAAAACAGCTGACGGGCAATTCGAACTGCAGAAATTTTCCGATATCTACGCGGCGAACCGCTGGCTGGAGTCGGCATTGTCGGCGGATCGTGAATACGCCGCATTGATGATTCATCCCGACTACCTGCACGAGGCGGGTGAGTTGCTTGGCAGCGCTGGTACTCAACTGAGCTACCGCTACACGCTTGATAGCCGGCCGGTCGATCTTTATCTGAACGCCAAGGCACCTTTGGCGGACTACGTAAATGTCGCCTACCGAGCCGAAGTTGCGCTGCACAAGGCCATTGCACCGGCAGCTTATCGGGCGCTTGGCATTGAGGGGCGCAAGCGCTATTCGCGTCTGACAACCGAACTCAAGGCGCTGTCCACGGTTGATGCACGAGACAATGGTTTTCCGACATTCGAGCAGTTCACCTATGACGCGGTGAAAGCCCAGATAGAAGACCTATTGCGTTCGCGCGGCAGCAACATTTCGGTCAATCCCGACCAGATCATTATTCAGACCGAAGAGTTTCGTAAGAGCGTTACCGACGTCTTGCTTGAGGGACTCGCTTTCGAAGCGGTGCATCCGGCCTATGAAACCAAGTACAGCCCCAAATATTACTTGGTGAATGGACATCCCCTCGTTGAAAAACTGGATATCCGGGATTTGTCTTCGCTATCGAAAACCTTCCGCCCTGGTGACCGATACAGCGCGATGCTGGAAGAGCAATATCTGAACAAGGCTCATCCTGATCACGCTTTCAAGCGCGCGGTACACGCCCGGAAAATCCGCTGTGAGATGTATCGCAATGCGTTTGCCGATTTCACCAACGGCAGATTATCGACAGAGTCTTTCTCTGCTGTCCAAGGGGTTATCGATAACCTGAAAGAGAGTGGCGGTTATCAGTCGGTAGGGACCAGCACCGCCGAAGGTGATATCGGGCTGTACAAATTCAATATTGGCGCGCTGGGTCTGACGACTCCTGGGGACCGCGCGGTTGGCGGCGTTTATATTTTTCGACTGAAGTTGTCGTCAGGTTTCTTCGACTTGCTCTATACGCCTGACGCGCCGGATCAAGTCAACTTCCGGCCGATCGCTGAGTTCATTCCTTCGATTCGTTTTCGAAAAGGCCCGTTCAGGAACTATTACAGCGAGCGGATACTGCTGGTTGACCAGAAAGTGACCAATGACTACTTCGATAATCTGGTCGCAACGGTTGATACCCGACCGGTCATTCGCACACAGCAGCGTTCGTTACTGCCCGATCTGTTCACTTTCCATGACGAGCGAGTGCGCCGTGTATTGAGTGACATCGACGAACGGACCACCAGTCTCAACGAAATAATCGCCGGTGTGGTTTATGAAAATCTGTTGAAGGCCGCAAACATTGTCAGCCTGCTGGTGCCACCCGTAGGCACTGTGGTGGTGGCTGTGCAGGTGATGAAAAGCATCTACGACGCGTCGCAGTCGCACCGGCGCGGTGATTATTCCGCCGCGCTGGGGCATGTGCAGGATGTATTGAGCGGACTGCTGACATTGGGTCAGGCTGCAGCGGCGGGGGCGCCGGCTAAAGAACTTACCCGTGCGCAACGCTCGTTTCTCAGTCTGTTTGAAGACGCCCGCACGGTCGCGGAGCTGGTTACGTATTACACCGGCCATGAAGACCCCGCCGATGAACTGATCGGGTTCTTCAAGGCACTGATGCAAGAGGCTGAGTCTGCATTCAGCAAGACCACGGTTCGCTGAGCCGTTTCGAGGGCTCATAGTCTGATTTATCTTTCGTAACCCATGCGCCAGCTCACGGCCCGCGTCGCAGCCAACAACCGCTGCGCCGCCGGGCCGTTTTCGTCGGCGTGGAACAGCGAGGTCGGGCCGACGATGGTCAGCACCGCAGCGATCTGCCCGACCGCGTTGAACACTGGCGCAGAAAGCGCATCCACACCCGGCATCAACAGACCATGCACGTGATGCAGACCGCGTTCGCGGATCTGTTCACACAGCGTTGCATAGGCTTTTTCGTCCTTGAGGGGATGCTCCGCGACAGCGATCTCCTGCTCGCGCAATTCATCGGTTTCCCGGTGCGGCAGGTAAGCGCTGAACACCAGCCCGGTGGACGAGCTGAGCAGCGGCAGCACCGAACCCAACTGCGTCACCACCGTCACCGCGCGCACCGCCGATTCAATGTGCACGACGGTTGCGCCCTGATTGCCCCACACCGCGAGAAAGCAGGTTTCGTTGAGTTCATCGCGCAGCTCGGACAGCGGCAGGGCGGCAACTTTCAGCACGTCCATGCTGTTGAGCGCGGCCAGGCCCACGCGCAGTGCTTCGCGACCGAGGCCGTAATGGTTGGTGGCGGTGTTCTGTTCGGCAAATCCGGAGGCTATCAACGCCTGCAAATAGCGATGCACCTTGCTTGCCGGCATCTGCACATGTTCGGCCAGACGCGACAGCGAAGTCGACGGTGACAACTCGGCCAAAGCCTTGAGGATGTCGGTGCCGACTTCGGCGGAGCGGACTTTCTGTTTGCCGTTGCTGTCGCTGGTTTTTTCCATGGGGCTGGCGGTTCCGGTTCGAATGGGCGTCTTTATAGCTTGACGCTGGATAGCGAGCAAATTACGTTATGCGTAATCAGATTACGATAATAACAACCCCGGCGTGCCGAGAACTCTGAGCCAGAGCGATGGGCCACTGCCGACTCCCTGTTCAGGAGGCTCCATGAACCCCGATTCAACCGCGCAGGACCTGGTTTACCAGTCCGGCTTCGGCAACGAATTCAGCACTGAAGCGTTGCCCGGCGCGCTGCCCGTTGGCCAGAACTCTCCGCAGAAAGCCCCGTACGGCCTGTATACCGAGCTGTTCTCCGGCACCGCCTTCACCATGCCGCGCAGCGAAGCGCGGCGTACCTGGATGTACCGGATCCAGCCATCAGCCAATCACCCGGCGTTCGTCAAACTGGAACGGCAACTCGCCGGCGGACCGTTGGGTGAAGTAACCCCCAATCGTCTGCGCTGGAATCCACTGGAGCTGCCGACCGAACCGACGGATTTCATCGATGGCCTGGTCAGCATGGCGGCCAACGCCGGCGCCGAGAAACCGTCTGGCATCAGCATTTATAACTACGCCGCCAATCGTTCGATGGAGCGGGTGTTCTTCAACGCCGATGGGGAAATGCTGCTGGTGCCGCAACTCGGTCGCCTGCGTATCGCCACCGAACTGGGCGTACTCGAAGTGGCACCGCTGGAAATCGTCGTTCTGCCGCGTGGCCTGAAATTTCGCGTCGAACTGCTCGATCCACAGGTACGCGGCTACCTCGCCGAGAACCATGGCGCGCCGCTGCGCCTGCCGGATCTGGGGCCGATCGGCAGCAACGGTCTGGCCAATCCACGGGATTTCCTCACCCCGGTCGCTGCCTACGAAAACCTGCAGCAACCGACTACTTTGGTGCAGAAATTTCTTGGCCAGTTGTGGGCCACCGAACTCAATCACTCACCGCTCAATGTGGTCGCCTGGCATGGCAACAACGTGCCGTACAAATACGACCTGCGCCGTTTCAACACCATTGGCACGGTGAGTTTCGATCATCCCGATCCTTCGATCTTCACCGTATTGACCTCGCCGACCAGCGTGCACGGTCTGGCCAACCTCGATTTCGTGATCTTCCCGCCGCGCTGGATGGTCGCCGAAAAGACCTTCCGGCCACCGTGGTTCCATCGCAACCTGATGAACGAATTCATGGGTCTGATCCAGGGCGAATACGACGCCAAGGCCGAAGGCTTCGTGCCCGGTGGCGCTTCGCTGCACAGCTGCATGAGCGCCCACGGCCCGGACGGCGAAACCTGCACCAGGGCGATCAACGCCGAGCTTGCACCTGCAAAAATCGATAACACCATGGCCTTCATGTTCGAGACCAGCCAAGTGCTTCGTCCAAGTCGTTTCGCCCTCGAATGCCCACAGTTGCAACCCAGTTACGACGCTTGCTGGGCGACGCTGCCCGCCACGTTCGACCCGACCCGGAGATAACCCATGACACAGAATTCCATCCCCCGCAGCTGGGTCGCTTCGGCCAACGGTCACAGCGATTTCCCCTTGCAGAATCTGCCGCTGGGCGTGTTCAGCCTCAAGGGTTCTGCGCCGCGCGCTGGCGTGGCGATCGGCGAGCACATCTTCGATTTGCAAGTGGCGCTTGAGGCCGGTCTGTTCGACGGTGTCGCACGCAGTGCGGTGGAAGCCATGCACGGCGGGCAGTTGAACGCGTTCTTTGAACTTGGCCGTGAGGCGCGGGTGGCCCTGCGCGAACGCCTGATCGAACTGTTCAGTGAAGGCAGCACCCTGCGCGGCAACATCGAAGCGCAAGGCGCGAAACTCTTGCCGCTGGCTGCCGATTGCCAGATGCACCTGCCGGCACGGATCAGCGATTACACCGACTTCTACGTCGGCATCGAGCACGCGCAGAACGTCGGCAAACTGTTCCGCCCGGATAACCCGCTGCTGCCGAACTACAAGCACGTGCCGATCGGTTACCACGGTCGCGCTTCCACGGTGCGAGCGTCCGGCACCGACGTGCGCCGGCCGAAAGGCCAGACGCTGCCGGCCGGCCAGACCGAACCGGTATTCGGTCCATGCGCGCGTCTGGATTACGAACTGGAACTGGGTATCTGGATCGGCCAGGGCAATGAGATGGGCGAGCCGATTGCCATCGGTGACGCTGCCGAGCACATCGCCGGTTTCTGCCTGCTCAACGACTGGTCGGCGCGGGATATCCAGGCTTGGGAATACCAGCCACTCGGCCCCTTCCTGTCGAAGAGTTTCATCACCAGCGTCTCGCCGTGGGTGGTGACGGCTGAAGCACTGGAACCATTCCGCACGGCGCAACCGGCGCGCCCTGAAGGTGATCCGCAGCCGCTGCCGTATCTGCTCGACAAGCGCGATCAGGATGGCGGCGCCTTCGACATCGAGCTGGAAGTGCTGTTGCGTACCGAAACCATGCGCGAGCAGAACCTGCCCGCCCATCGTTTAACCCTGAGCAACACCCGCTACATGTACTGGACCGTCGCGCAAATGGTTGCGCATCACAGCGTCAACGGTTGCCAGTTGCAGGCCGGCGATCTGTTCGGTTCGGGCACTTTGTCCGGGCCGGAAAACGGTCAGTTCGGCAGCCTGCTGGAGATCACTGAGGGCGGTAAGAAACCGATCGAACTGGCTTCTGGCGAAGTGCGCAAATTCCTTGAGGACGGTGACGAAATCATCCTGCGTGCCCGCTGCGCCCGCGACGGTTTTGCCTCGATCGGCTTCGGCGAATGTCGCGGCACCGTGATCGCTGCGCGCTGACAGGAGCGGCTTATGGATCTTTATGGCTATTACCGTTCCACTTCATCGTACCGGGTGCGGATTGCGCTGGCGTTGAAGGGCCTCGATTACCAGGCGTTGCCGGTCAACCTGATCGCACCGTCGGGCGGTGAACATCGGCAACCGGCGTATCTGGCGCTCAATCCGCAGGGCCGGGTGCCGACCTTGCGCACCGATGATGGTGCGCTGCTGATTCAATCGCCGGCGATCATCGAGTATCTGGAAGAGCGATACCCGCAGGTGCCGTTGCTGCCGGATGATCTGCTGGCGCGCGCGCAGGTGCGCGGTGTCGCGGCGGTGATCGGCTGCGATGTGCACCCGCTGCACAACGTCAGCGTGCTCAATCGCCTGCGCCAGGCGGGGCAGAATGAGGCGCAAGTGGTGGAGTGGATCAGCCATTGGATCAGCCAAGGGCTGGCAACGGTGGAGCAGTTGATCGGCGACAGCGGTTTCTGTTTTGGCGAATGGCCGTGCGTGGCAGATGTGTATCTGATTCCGCAGTTGTATGCGGCTGAGCGGTTCAACGTCAGCCTGGAGGCGTATCCGAAAATTTGCCGTGTGGCTGCGTTGGCGGCTGAACATCCGGCGTTTATCAAGGCGCATCCTGCCAATCAACCAGACACCCCGTAATTCCTGTGGGAGCGAGCCTGCTCGCGAAGACGGAGTGTCAGTGGCCTTTCATTCAGCTGACACACCGCTTTCGCGAGCAGGCTCGCTCCCACACAGGTTTGTGTGGGCCTCAAGGATGGTGGCAGCCTGCGGAAGGTAGTTAATGCACGACGGAGTTGGGCGGCAGATGGCCGAGGCGTTCGGTCAGGCGCAGGCGCTGGATCGGGTCTTCGCTGAGCAATAATGCATGCTCCAGATCGAAGCGTTCAGCGTTCGGGCAATCCAGCCGTTGATACAGACTGGCCCGGGCCATGTAATCGGAGGCCTTCGCATCGCCCAGTTCGAGCACTCGTCCTGCGTCGATCAGCGCGGCGATGTGATCGTCGTGGGTCAGGTGCAATTGGCGCAGGTTGCGTGACAGACGTTGCAGCATCTGCACCGGCGTTGCGCTCAGCAAATGTTCGGCGCTGAGCTGCATGTTCGGCCCGTATTGGCGTTGCAACAGTTCTCGGCAGTCATTGGGATACAGTCGCCGCCCGCCGCAAGGATCGAGCAAGTGGTCGGCGCCGGGTACCCGCAGCAGAAAATGTCCGGGGAAGTTGACCCCGACCAGAGGAATCTCCAACCCACGCGCCAATTCCAGTGCGATCAACGCCAATGCCAACGGCTGACCGCGTTGGGTGTGCAACACGCGATGCAGCAGCGCCGCCTGCGGGCGCAGCGGCAGGAAATCATCCTGCGCGAAACCGAGATCGACCATGCGTCGCAACAGCGGTTGCGCCAGTTCGCTGACCGGCAGCATCGGCAGCCCATAGCTGACGCGTAGTTGCAGATCCTTGAAGGTGCGCAACCATGCCTCGGGCTCGAGGGTTTTGTCGTGCTCGGCACTTATCCACAGCGCAGCTTCCAGCAGGGCCGGCGGTGAACGATGCAGGCATTCGAAAAAGCGTTGGCGCGCACTCATCTGAATCTCCCTCCAATGCCTCGTTTTAGCCCCGTCCGGGTTGTTCGTCCAGTGCCGGGCTCACTGAGCGCGAGTTATAGCGGCGCAGCATTGTCCGCTCGGCGGCTCATGCCGGTGTGCGCCAGCAATTTTCAGGGGCAAGCCTATACTGGCGTTCTACAAGAAGTGATTCGGGAGCCTGTCGATGTTCGCTCTCATGCAAAGCACTCGCCTGGAATCGCTGCACCTGAGCGTGGACCCGGCCACCGGGTTGAAGGCGGTCATTGCCATTCATAACAGCCATCTGGGGCCAGCCCTGGGTGGGTGCCGTTACCTTGCCTATCCCAACGACGAATCTGCGGTCGAGGACGCCATTCGCCTGGCGCAAAACATGAGCTACAAAGCGGCGCTCGCCGGCCTCGCGCAAGGTGGCGGGGTGGCGGTGATCGTGCGCCCGGCCCATGTCGAGAATCGCGCCGCGTTGTTCGAGGCTTTCGGACGTTGCATCGAGCAACTCGACGGCCGCTATATCACCGCCATCGACAGCGGTACGTCAGTGGCGGACATGGACTGCATTGCCCAGCAGACCCGCCACGTTACCAGCACCACTTCGGCAGGCGACCCGGCGCCGCATGCGGCCATGGGCGTGTTCGCCGGCATACGCGCCACGGCGATGGCGCGCCTGGGCAGCGACAACCTCGAAGGTCTGCGCGTTGCCATCCAGGGGCTTGGCAATGTCGGTTTTGCGCTGGCCGAGCAACTGCACGCGGCAGGCGCCGAGTTGCTCGTCAGTGACATCGACCACGGCAAGGTGCAACTGGCGATGGAGCAGCTCAATGCTCACCCGATCGCCAACGACGCATTGCTCAGCACGCCGTGCGACATTCTCGCGCCGTGCGGGTTGGGCGGTGTGCTCAACAGTCACAGCGTTTCACAGCTGCGCTGCTCGGCGGTGGCCGGTTCGGCGAACAATCAACTTTCCCATCTGGATGTGGCGGATCAACTGGAACGGCGCGGGATTCTTTATGCGCCGGATTATGTGATCAATGCCGGCGGGCTGATTTACGTATCGCTTAAACATCGCGGTGAGGAGTTGCCGACGATTACGGCGCATCTGTCGAAAATCAGTTCGCGGCTGACCGAAGTCTTCGCCCATGCTCAGGCGGAAAAACGTTCGCCGGCGCGGGTGGCGGATGAGTTGGCCGAAAAGGTTTTGTATCGCTGAAAGCAAAAGATCGCAGCCTTCGGCAGCTCCTACATTCCGAGTGCAGGAGCTGCCGAAGGCTGCGATCTTTCTAATTACTTCGGCGCTTTCGCTGGTTTGGCTGGCTTCGCCGGCGCCTCATCAGGTTCTGCCGCTTCAGCTTTTTCGACAGGCTCGGCCGGCGCATTGATCAGCTCCGACAGCGCATCGGGCTGGCTCTTGAACGCTCTGGCGAACACATCGCGATTCTTCGCCATGTAGATCCCGGCTTCTTCCACTTGCTGTTCAGTCAGGGACGGAACGGCTTTTTGCAGCACATCGGCCAGATATTCGGCCAGTTCGAGCATTTTGTCATGACGATCAGCTTCGGCTTTATCCATGAACAAGCGCTCCAGATCTCGGCTGCTGCGGTATACCACTTCGACGGCCATTCACCACCTCACATGCCTTCACATTAAGTTGTCTTGACGACTACTGTATCCATATACAGCGAAAAGGATAAGCGAATCCCTGCGCCATGGGTAGTGGCTTTTCAATGTAGACCGGATTTGGGGTTTGTCAGGGGTACGGTGTGGCTGCTATTCGCGAGCAGGCTCGCTCCCACGGGGATTGTGCAAAGCCGCGAGCCTGCGACCAAACGCCACGGCGCGGGATTTGCGGCGGATCGCCATGATGCGTGGCCCTGAACCTGCATGAAAACCGTTGCTACAAGGCGCGCGCGCAAAACCGTCACGTGCGATACGCATCATCCGCCCGAAACGGGCTAAGGAAACTCATCGTGAAAATAAATTGGGCCGAGAAACTGCGGCGTAACGTGCATCAACTGGCCGAGTCCCTGGGCAACCTGTTCGTCGAAACCTTTCACTATCTGGCGCTGTTCGCCATCGGTGCGGTGACAGCGTGGGCGGCGGTGATGGAGTTTCTCGGGATGCTCGAAGTCGGGCACATCAAGATCGATGACATTCTGTTGCTGTTCATCTATCTGGAACTGGGCGCGATGGTCGGGATTTATTTCAAGACCAACCACATGCCGGTGCGCTTCCTGATCTACGTGGCGATCACTGCACTGACGCGCCTGCTGATCTCCAACGTCTCGCACCACAACCCGCCGGACATGGGCATTATCTACCTGTGCGGCGGCATTCTGCTGCTGGCGTTTGCGATCCTGGTGGTGCGTTACGCTTCGTCGCAATTCCCCTCAGTGAAGATCGAGAACCCGCAGCGCAAGCTCGGCACGGGCTCCAGCGAACATCCTGAAGTGGAGAAGGGCGAGCTTTAAAGGCCCGCCGCCTGGCCGGGCTGGCCCTTGACGCGTGGCGGTGGCGGGGTGAGCCCGGCGCCGCTGGTCATGGCTTCGAGAATCGACATGGCGCTGTGGCCCTGTTCGATGGCGATGCCGAACTGGATGCTTTGCACCAGCCTCTTCAAACGCTCGGGATCGTTGCGCTGTTCGGCACTGATCATGCGCTTGGCCACAATGCGGCCGGCGTTGGACAGGGTCAGCATGATGCTGCCGTCCAGGCCCTGAATGCTCAGATTGATCTGATAGTCCGGCGCGAAAGCATCGGTAATGATCTGAAATGGGTTGTCCATGATGCGTCACCGCCTGATTGAACGTGCAGTTGTTGACCGGCCATGATCTGATTTGGTTCGCAACACCAGACCACTGGCATCTCGTTCGCTGAGGTTTGCAATGTCCGTTTGCCTCAAGGGTGATGTAGCAAGGGGCATGCCGGAAAAATTGTCGAACAATAAACATGGCGAAAAAAACGGCGAGCCTCGGGGCTCGCCGTTTTTTGTGGCGCATTTTCAGGGCAGGAATGAGCGGATGATCGCTGACAGTGCAGTCAGGCCGATCAGCACTCCACCCAGTTCACCGCCAGCCCGCCCCGCGAGGTTTCCTTGTACTTGTCGTGCATGTCGGCGCCGGTGTCGCGCATGGTGCGTATCACCCGGTCGAGGGAAATAAAGTGATTACCGTCGCCGCGCAGGGCCATTTGCGTGGCGTTGATCGCCTTCACCGCCGCGATGGCATTGCGCTCGATGCACGGCACTTGCACCAGGCCACCGACCGGATCGCAGGTCAGGCCGAGGTTGTGTTCCAGGCCGATTTCGGCAGCGTTCTCCAGTTGCTCCGGTGTCGCGCCGAGGACGTCGGCCAGGCCGGCGGCGGCCATTGCGCATGCCGAACCGACTTCGCCCTGACAGCCGACCTCGGCACCGGAGATGGAGGCGTTTTTCTTGCACAAAATGCCGACGGCGGCTGCACCGAGAAAGAACGCGACGACGTCATCGTCAGACGCATCCGGATTGAATTTCATGTAGTAGTGCAGAACGGCCGGAATGATCCCGGCGGCGCCATTGGTCGGCGCGGTGACCATGCGCCCGCCGGCGGCATTTTCTTCGTTGACGGCAAGGGCGAACAGGTTGACCCATTCCATCGCCGACAGGGTCGAACTGATCACATTCGGTTTGCCGATTTCCAACAGGCTGCGATGCAGTTTCGCCGCGCGGCGCGGTACTTTCAGACCGCCGGGCAGGATGCCTTCGTGGCGCAAACCTTGTTCGACGCACTCGCGCATCACTGACCAGATGTGCAGCAGGCCTTGGCGAATCTCGGCATCGCTGCGCCAGGCGCGTTCGTTGGCCATCATCAGTTCGGACACGCGCAGATTGTGTTGTTTGCAGAGGGCGAGCAGTTCGGCGGCGCTGGAAAAATCGTACGGCAACACCACGTCGCTGGTTGGCGCCACGCCAGACTCGGCTTCAGCCGCTTCGACGATGAAACCGCCGCCCACCGAGTAATAGGTTTGCGCGAACAGCTCGGCGCTTTCGCCAAATGCGCTCAGCGACATGGCGTTGGGGTGGTAGGGCAAGCTCTCGTCGAGCAGCAGCAGATCGCTCTGCCAGTCAAACGCAATCGAGCGTTGACCGGCGAGGGACAATTGCCCGGTTTCGCGCAGTTGCTGAATGCGTGGATCGATGGTCGAAGGATCGATGCTGTCCGGCCACTCGCCCATCAGGCCCATGACCGTCGCGCGATCGGTGGCATGGCCAACGCCGGTCGCAGACAGTGAGCCGTACAGACGGATTTCCACCCGTCGCACGTCATAGAGCAGATGCTGGTCGATCAGGGCCTGGGCAAAGGTCGCCGCTGCACGCATCGGGCCGACGGTATGGGAACTGGACGGGCCGATGCCCACTTTGAATAGATCGAAAACACTGATAGCCATGCTAAACCCTTACAAGCAATGGAGTAGGAATCGCTGCCATTTTTTGTCGGACAAGCGCAATGTCGGCGATACTGCCTGCCTCGCTTCGAGGTGACCAACGAAACCTCCTAAGACAGCCTTTAGCAGGACTAAACAATGAGTCGTCAATTGCATGCCCAGACCTACGTCTGGCTGCAGGTGTTTGCCTGTGCCGCGCGGCACCTGTCGTTCACCCGTTGTGCCGAAGAGCTGCACATCACCCCGGGCGCGGTCAGCCAGCAGATCCGCCAATTGGAAGAGCGCCTGGGTTTTCGCCTGTTTCATCGGCGAGCGCGGGGCGTTGAGTTGAGCGCGCAGGGGCAGCGGCTGGCGATTACTGTCAATGAAGCCTATGGCAGCATCGATGCGGAGCTGCGCCGGCTGGACGCGGGGATGATCAGCGGAACTCTGCGGTTGCGGTCGATCCCGTCGTTTCTCGGCAAGTGGCTGACTCCGCGCCTGCCGCGCTTGCAGCAACGCTTTCCGGACATCCAGTTGCGCCTGGTGGCCGAGGACAGCAGCGTGCCGTTGCACGAAGGCGATTTCGATCTGGCCATCGACCTCAACGATGGCAGTTACCCCGGATTGTTATCCACAGCCTTGCTCGACGAGCAGATTTTCCCGGTGTGCGCGCCGAGCCTGTTACGTGGGCGACCGCCGTTGCACGGGCCGGCGGATCTGGTGCATTTCCCGTTGCTGCACGACATCACCGCCTGGCGTGGCAGTTACGAATACGCGGAATGGGAGTTCTATTTGAATGCGATCGGCTTCGAAGGCGCCGATGTGCGGCGCGGCCACACGTTCAATCGCAATCACTTGACCATCGAAGCGGCGATTGCCGGTATGGGCGTGGCGATTGCCCGGCGCACGTTGCTCAATGATGAGCTGGAGCGCGGCACTTTGATTGTGCCGTTCGGGTTGTCGGTGCCCAACCATAAACGCTACGTGCTGCTATATGCGCCGGGGGCGTTGAGCCATCCGGGCGTGCGCGCTGTGCATGACTGGCTGGTGGAGGAGGCGGGGATTTTTCGCAGCCTGCACCCGCTGAATGAGCAACAGATGTGAGCAGATTTTTCTGCGGAGCGGGTCGACCCAACTCCCGACATTAACAGCGCCTCGCTCGGTTGTCCGGCTTTTTTTGCGAATGAATATTTTTCTTTTTTCAGGGGTTGAAATGTTCGTCGCTCGGGCCGATTGTTGTAACCAGGAGGTCAGGAAATTCACTTCAAGGCCTCCAGCGAGCTAGCTGAAATAAGGGATGAACTATGCAAATCCAAGTCAACAGTGATAACCATATTCAAAGCAGTAAGCGACTGGAGGAGTGGGTACGTACAACTATTGAGAGCACGCTCGACCGTTATGAAGAAGACCTGACCCGTGTCGAAGTCCATCTGAGCGACGAGAACGGCGAGAAACCAGGTCCCCATGACTTGCGCTGCCAACTGGAAGCGCGGCCAAAAGGCCACCAACCGATTTCCGTGACCCATAAAGCCGATTCGCTGGAACAGGCGATCGACGGTGCTGCCGAGAAACTCGAGCACAAACTGGATCATCTGTTCGGCAAACTGCGAGGTAAACCACGCGCCGCTGTAGTGCCATTTACCGGCAAAGCCAACGACAAGCTGTTGGCGGAAGAATTTGACGAGAACGAACAGGCAGCGATCAACAGTTGATGCGCTGATTTCACAAGTAACCAAAGGAGAACGGGCCTGCTGATGCAGGCCCGTTTTTTGTTTGTGGTGTTGGTGATTGCTCGCAGGGTTTAAGACCGTAGCCCCTCACCCCAGCCCTCTCCCGAGGGAGAGGGAGCCGATCCCGGTTGTTTTCAAGTCCAGCGTTCGGCTCGATATTGCAGGCGAGCGTAAATCGTAAATACACCTCGGTCAGTCCCTCACCCTCTGGGAGAGGGGGCCGATCCCGGTTGTTTTCAAGTCCAGCGTTCGGCTCGATATTGCAGGCGAGCGTAAATCGTAAATACACCTCGGTCAGTCCCTCACCCTCCGGGAGAGGGGGCCGATTCCGGTTGTTTTCAAGTCCAGCGTTCGGCTCGATATTGCAGGCGAGCGCAAATCGTAAATACATCTCGGTCAGTCCCTCACCCTCTGGGAGAGGGGGCCGATTCCGGTTGTTTTCAGGTCCAGCGTTCGGCTCGATATTGCAGGCGAGCGTAAATCGTAAATACACCTCGGTCAGTCCCTCACCCTCTGGGAGAGGGGGCCGATTCCGGTTGTTTTCAAGTCCAGCGTTCGGCTCGATATTGCAGGCGAGCGTAAATCGTAAATACACCTCGGTCAGTTCCCTCTCCCTTTGGGAGAGGGTTAGGGTGAGGGGCTTTTGATCTTCGATGTGGTGGGGTCAGAACGCCACCGACGTCTGCACATAAACCGTCCGCGGCTCTCCCACGTACTTGCCCTTGTTGTTGTCATCGAACGAGCGTGTGAAGTACTGCGTGTTGAAGATGTTCTTCACGCCCACCGCCACATTCAAATCCGACAGTTGCGGTCCGAAGTCATACCCGGCGCGGCTGCTGAACAGCATGTAGCCAGGGATCTTGCCGGTGCTGCCATCGGCACTTTCCTTCGAGGTGTTGGCGTTGTCGGCAAACTGGTCGCTCTGGAAGCTGCTGTCCAGATTCAGCTTCCATGGCCCTTCGGTATAACCGACGCCAATCGTGCCTTTGTGCTTGGAGGAAAAAGGCACGCGATTGCCTTTGTTTGGCCCGTCTTCGCGAATGGTCGCATCGACATAGGCATAACTGGCGTAGACATCGAAACCGGCCAGCGCCGGACTCAAGTCATCGAGCGCGTAATTGACGCTGGTCTCGATGCCCTGATGGCGGGTTTCGCCGCGAGCGATCACCGAGTCGTTGGTCTGGTTGCTTTCGTACTGGTTGTCGAAGTTGATCAGGAACGTACCGATTTCAGCGCGCAGGGCACCGTTGTCATAGCGCGTGCCGAGTTCCCAGGTGCGGGCCTTTTCCGGTTTCACCTCGCCGCTGCTCACGCGATTGGGCATCTGGCTGTATTGCACGCTGCCGAACGAGCCTTCGGTGTTGGCATACAGATTCCAGCTGTCGGTGAGGTGATAGAGCACGTTCAGCGCCGGCAGCGCGGTGTTGTAGTCGCCCTTGTATTTGACGTTGGTCAGGTTGTTGGTCTGCTGCGACTCGATCATCTCGTAGCGCACGCCCGGGGTGATGGTCCATTTGCCGATGTCGATGCGGTCATCGACGAAGAACGCATTGGCTTCGGTACCACCGCGAGTGTCGCGGTCGTTGCGGCTGCTGGTGGTCGGGTATTCGTTGGCGCTGATCGGCGTGCGATAGCGCAGTTCGTGGCCGGCCTCATTGATGTAGCGGTAGCCGACGCCGACTTCGTGGCTGCTCGGACCGAGGTCGAAGCCTTGGGCGAAACGGGTTTCCAGACCACGCACCCAATACTCGCGAGGCGACAGCGAAAGAAACGTGCCCTGATCCAGATAACCGCTGCGCAGGGTTTTGGTGAAGAAGGTGTTGGCGGTGAACTCGCGGCGATCTTGCTGATAGCGATAGCCGAAGTTGAACATCGTGCGGCGCCCCCAGAACTGGTCTTTCGGTCGCGTCGACTGATACGGATCGGCATCGTAATCGGCGACATTGAGACCGCCGGGCATGTCGGCCTTGCCCTCGTAATACTGGGCCATGGCGTTGAAGCTGTTGGCGTCGTCGAGCTGGTACTTGCCCTTGAGGATCAGGTCGTCGATCTCGGTATCGCTGTGTTCACGCCAGTCACCACCACGGGTGCCGGAGTACAGCAAGGCGCCACCGAGGCCGTTGGCGTTGGTGCCGCCGGCCAGCAGATTGGCGCTGGTCTTGAAACCGTCGTGGCTCGACGATGGGCTGGTTTCAGTCTGCAAACCTCCCTTGACCGTTGGCTCGTCGGGAATCGCCCGGGTGACGAAGTTGACCACGCCGCCGACGTTCTGCGGGCCGTAACGTACCGCACCGCCGCCACGCACCACGTCCACGGCATCCATGTTGCCCATGCTGATCGGCGCGAACGAAAGCTGCGGCTGACCATACGGCGCGAACGGCACCGGGATGCCGTCCATCAATACTGTCGAGCGTGCGGCCAGGCGCGGATTCAAACCGCGAATGCCGAAGTTCAGTGCCATGTCGTGGCTGCCGGTGCCGTTGTTCTCCGGCGCATTCACACCGGGGATGCGGTTGAGCACGTCGCGGGCCTGGGTCGCGCCCTGGCGTTCGAACTCTTCGCGGCGGATCACATCACGCGCGCCGGGGTGTTCGAAGACATTGATCTGCGCCGCATCGCCGAGCCAGTCGCCGACTACGGTCGAGGTGCCCAGCTCCAGCGCCGCGTCAGCCAGCGGTTGCAGGCTGAAGGCGTTATTACCCTCGGCGCGGGCTTGCAGGCCGGTGCCTTCGAGCAAGGCATCGAGGCCTTGTTGCGCGGTGTAATTGCCTTCCAGACCACGGCTTTGCACGCCGCTGGTGACTTGCGAACCGAAGGAAATCAGCACGCCTGCTTCACGGCCAAACTGGTTCAGCGCGGTTTCCAGCGACGCCGGGGCGATGTGATAAACCTTGGCTTCGGCGCCCAGCGCAGCGGGCAGGGCGGTGAAACTCAGGCTAGCGCCGAGCAGAAGATTGCGCAGGCTGCGGGCCAGTGGCGTAAGGCGGGTGGGCTGCATGTGGATGATCCTGAGAAGGTGGAATCAAGGGGGCTTTCCTTCTCTGTCACGCCAGATCTGAAAAACGGCTCATTTATTTTTTCAGAATCAAAAGATCGCAGCCTTCGGCAGCTCCTACAGAAAAAATGCATTCCAAATGTAGGAGCCGCCGAAGGCTGCGATCTTTTGATCTTGCTTTCTAAACCCGAGCTTCGACGCTCACCCAATAACGGGTAAAGCGCTTCACTTGCACCGGCAGACTGATCTGCAGCAGGTCGAGAATCCGCTCGCTGTCATCCAGCGGATACGTCCCGGAAATCAGCAGATCGGCAACCTGACTGTCGCACCGCAGCTGCCCGCGCCGGTAGCGGCCAAGCTCTTCGAGGAAATCGCCGAGGCGCATATGGGCGGCGACCAGCATGCCGTCGCTCCAGGCGCCGCTGTTGGCGTCCAGCGGTTTGGGGGCGCTGACCGAGCTGGCAGTAAAACTCAACTGCCGCGCGATCGGCAGCAGCAGGGGCGCGCGCTGGCTGGCGATGAGTTCGACTCGTCCTTCAAACAGCGCGATATGCGTGTGATCAACAAACTGCCGCACATTGAGGCGCGCACCTTGGCTTTTCAGCACGCCGTGTGCCGTACGTATCTCGAACGGATTCGCAGCGCTCAACAGCATTTCGCCCTCGAGCAGACGAATCAACCGCTGCGCACCATCAACATCAACCGAGCTGGCGGTATTGAGCTGCAACGAATCGGCACCGCCCAAGGCAATCTTGCGTCGCTGGCCGACCGGCGTGCGGTAATCGGCGAGCAGCGACGGCAACGGAGTGTGCTCGCGCATGCCCCAGGTCGCCGCTGAGCCTGCACCGAGAATCAGCAGCATTTTCAGCGCCTGACGACGGCTGCCAGACTTCGGTCCGTTCAACGCGGCGTGGGCCAACGGCGACGACACGCCGCGCAAGCGCTGGTTGACCCGTTGCATGTGTTCCCACGCCCGGCGGTGTTCGCTATGCGCATCCAGCCATTGTTGCCAGGCCTGTTGCTGGCGCGAGGTCAGCGTGCCCTGCTGCATTTCCAGCAGCCAGTGCACCGCCTGTTCGGCGACTTGCGCGGAGAAATCCGGCGCGCGATTCACAGGGCGAAATAGCAGCGCATGGCCGCTTTGTTCAGATGGCGTTTGACCGTGGCCACCGAGATTCCCAGTTCTGCGGCGATCTGTGGATAAGTCATACCATCGACCTGAGCGAGCAGGAAGGCGCGTTTGACCTGGCGCGGCAAACCGTCGAGCAGCTCATCGAGTTCGACCAGCGTCTGCAGGATGATCGCTTTGTGCTCTTCCGACGGCGCGACCATTTCCGGCATCTGCGCCAGTGTCTCGAGGTAGGCGCGTTCCAGATCCTGCCGCCGGTAATGGTTGAACAGTACGCGCTTGGCCAGCGTAGTGAGAAAGGCGCGCGGTTCGATGATCACCGGTGGCTCGCGGGCGGTGAGCACCTTGATGAACGTGTCCTGGGCCAGATCCGCTGCGCTGTCCGGGCAGCCGAGCTTGCGCCGCAACCAGCCGGTGAGCCAGCTGTGATGAGCGTGGTAGAGCGATTCGACGGGATGGGCGGGCGGCAACGAAATGACTCCGGACGCAAAACTTGCGTAGAGAACGTGCATTAGAGAACAAGAACGGTTCGCATTGTAGAGGCTGGCGACAGTGTCCGGCAATCAGATGCTTTTGCGTATGAGAATATTTATCATTAATATTGCTCGCCTGTAGATTCGGCTTGTCGGCCGGACGTTTTTCGTTTCAGGGTCGAAACATGAAAGGCAAACACGCCACCCTTCCCATGTCCTATCGTCTGGCCGTCACTTCGCGAGTGCTGGCGGCGGTTTTCGGCGGCTATCTGGTCGCGGCGCTGGCCAGTGTCACCCTGACGTTGTGGCTGCCGCTGAACCGCGCCGAAGCGGTGGTCACTGGCATGACCGTGTCCTTTCTGGTCTATCTGGTTGCCGTGCTCTGGTGTTTTGCCTGCCGCAGCGCGTGGTCGGCGTGGGTCGGCCTGTTGGTGCCGAGCGTGATTCTCGCCACCGTTTCCGGTGCCGCGCGCGGTCTGGGGCTGGCATGAAGGAAGGGTTCCGGCAGGCGATGGCCTGGCTGCACACCTGGGCCGGGCTGGTGTTCGGCTGGTTGCTGTTCGCGATTTTCCTCACGGGAACGCTGGCTTACTTCAAAGACGAAATCAGCCACTGGATGCAGCCGGAAATCGCTGCGCATTCGCTTGATAGCGAAGCGAGCCTGGCGCTGGCGCAAGATTATCTACAACAACACGCCGCCGGTGCCTCGCGCTGGCTGATCGATCTGCCCGATGCCCGCGACCCCGGTCTGACCGTGCGCTGGCAGCAGGCGCCGGGCAAACCCGGCGAGCGCGGCCGCTTCGAATCCCGAACCCTCGATGCTCAAACCGGGGCCGAGGTACAGGGCCGCGAAAGCATGGGCGGCGAGTTCTTTTACCGTTTCCACTTCCAGTTGCAGATGCCTTATCCGTGGGGGCGCTGGCTGGCGACTCTCGCTGCGATGGTGATGTTCGTCGCGTTGATCAGCGGCATCATCACCCACAAGAAAATCTTCAAGGACTTCTTCACCTTCCGCCCGCGCAAGGGCCAGCGTTCCTGGCTCGACGGGCATAACGCCGTGGGTGTGCTGGTGCTGCCGTTTCACTTGATGATCACTTACAGCAGCCTGGTGATTTTCATGTCGATGGTGATGCCGGCGAGCATCGTCGCCTCTTACGGCAGCGACGTGCGCAAGTTCTACGACGAAGTCTTTCCCGCCTCGAAGACGCCCGAGCGCGCCGATATCGCCGCGCCGCTGACCGCCATGGCGCCGCTACTGGCCAAGGCCAGCGAGCAGTGGTCGGGCGGCCATACCGCGCGCCTGTCGGTAAGCAACCCGGGCGATGCCAGCGCCACGGTGGTGCTGTCCCGCGCGGGCGATCGGGTGGTGCATGATTTCGGCCGGGCGGTGACGTTCAATGGCGTCACCGGGCAGCTTCTGAGCAGCACCCCTGATCAACCCATGGCGATGGTGGTGGGTGGCGCGTTCTACGGTTTGCACATGGGCCATTTCGCCGGGCCGCTGTTGCGCTGGCTGTATTTCATTTGCGGGCTGGCCGGCACGGCAATGATCGGCACCGGGCTGGTGATCTGGCTCGGCAAGCGGCAGCTCAAACACATGAAAAGCGCGGCGCTGCCGTTCGAACTGCGCTTGGTCGAGGTGCTGAATATCGCCAGCATGGCCGGCCTGGTGTCGGCGGTGGCGGTGTTCTTTTTGGCCAATCGACTGCTGCCGGTGAGTCTGGCGGGGCGGGCCGATTGGGAAGTAAATGCGTTTTTTATTGCGTGGGGGCTTAGCCTGTTGCACGCGGTGTTGCGTCCGGGACGCAAGGCCTGGATCGAACAGCTGACGCTCGGCGCTGCGCTGTTTATCGCGGTGCCGCTGATCAATGCGCTGACCACACCGTGGAATCTTGGCGCGACCCTGATGCAGCGCGACTGGGCACTGGCCGGATTTGATCTGACTTGTCTGGCGACGGGGCTTTTCCTCGGCTGGGCTGCGCGCAAGATGCAGCGTACGGGCGACCGCGTCAGCGTTCGCAAAGCAAGTTCTTCGCCTCGCTCGATCACTGTCGAACAGGGTGCCAACTGATGCTGCTGGCCCTGTTGCTTACTTACGCCGGCTTCACCGCGTTGTGCCTGTCGATGCCACGCCATCATGCCGAATTGCTCGGCGCCAAACCGTCGACGCGCCGCCGTCAGGGTCTGGCGGTGGCGGGATGGCTGTTGCTGGCGCTTTCGCTGTGGGCGGCGGTGGCGGCCAATGGCTGGAGTTTCGGTCTGGTCGACTGGTTCGCGGTGCTGATGCTCAGTGCTTTGGCATTGGTGCTGTTGCTGCCGTATCGCCCGCGTCAGGCCATGGCACTGGCCGGGTTGAGCCTGCTGGCGAGCCCGGTCGCCGCCTGGGCGCAGTGCTGAAGTGCTGATCGGTCTGCCGCCAGAATCGCGTGACGATGAAGCGCGTGGCGCGCGTGCGCATTTTCTTCAGGTGTTTCTGTCCCAGCGTGCGCAAATGGAGGCGCTGGTGAACCGCCGCGTCGGTTGTCGGGCGACGGCGGCGGATCTGGTCCAGGATCTGTTTTTGCGCTTCTGGCGTCGGCCGCTGGTCCAGGTCGAAGAACTCAGCACCTATCTGCTGCGCTGCGCCGGCAACATCGCCATCGATCATTTGCGCAGCGAAGGCACGCGCACGCGGGTCAACGAAGGCTGGCAGCCGGACGAACCCGACAGCCACGGCAGTGAGCCTCAGGCCGCGCTGGAAGCGGGCAACGATCTGCGCCATGTCGAAGCCGCGTTGCGCGCCTTGCCCGAGCGTACCCGGCAGATCTTTCTGCTCAATCGCATTCACGGGCGCAAGTACGCCGACATCGCCAAGGCCATGGGCCTGTCCCAAAGTGCCGTGGAAAAACATATGATGCGCGCCCTCGAGGCCTGCAAGGCCAGCCTGCGCGACCCCGCGCCACGCCTGCCAGGGAAAGCACCGTGAAGCCATCCGATCCGATCACACCGACGCCGGCCCAGGAGCAGGCCGCGCTGGCCTGGCTGAGCCTGTTGCACGACCGCCCGAGCACTGGCGATCAACTGACCTTCAGCCAATGGCTGCGCGCCGATCCGGCCCATGCCGAAGCGTATGCGCAGGCGCAGGTGATCTGGGAACTCAGCGAAAGCCCCGCGCGCACGCTGGCCGATGAAGATGCGTTCGCGCTGCAAGGTTATCTGCAGGCGATGGACGCCCCGCGTCGTTCCCCGATGTTGCGTTGGTCTGGAGCGCTGGCGCTGGCCGCGTGTCTGCTGCTGATGGTCAGCCTCGGCACCGGGTGGCAGGCGCAGCGCTGGCTCGACGATCTGCGCGCTGATCATGTCTCGGCACCGGGGGAAATTCGCACGGTGACACTGGCCGATCAGTCGCAAGTGACACTGGATGCCGACAGTGCGATTGCTGTGGATTTCAGCCACGGTCAGCGCCGCGTGCAGTTGATTCGCGGCGCTGCTTTCTTCAGCGTCACTCACACTGGCGATCCGTTTGTGGTGGCGGCGGAGCAGGGCGAGGCGCGGGTGCTGGGCACCCAGTTCGAAGTACGCCGGCAACCTCATGGCGCGCAAGTGACGGTATTGTCCGGACGTGTCGCGGTGACGGCGGATGAGCACGGTCAACAACAGATTCTGACTGCTGGTCAGCAAGTTGCTTATGCCGACGGCACTGCGGAAAAACTGCATCCCGTGGACAGTGAAGCGCAACTGGCCTGGCGTCAGGGTTGGCTGACCTACTACAAGACCACGCTGGCCGATGTCGTCGAGGATCTGCGCCGCTATTACCCGGGGCGGATTGTGCTGCTCAACGATGAGCTGGCGGCGCGCAAGGTCAGCGGCAGTTTCCCGAGCAAGGATCCGCAGGCGGTGCTCAATTCGCTGCAAGGGGTACTGGGATTTGAGCAGCATCGGGTGATGGGACAGTTGATTATTTTGCGCTGAGGCTGCCGGCCTCTTCGCGAGCAGGCTCGCTCCCACAGGGTACGCATTTCAAAGGTGGGAGCGAGCCTGCTCGCGAAGGCGTCAGCCCAGGCAACAAATCCCCCGCAAAATATTTTCAAATTAAAGGTGAGGTAACCCCGAGCCCCATCCGTGTAGTGACTGAAACTGCGAGCCATTCGCATCCGTTGCGGTTCTACACAGGTCATTGAGCAATGAAGTCCAGGGCAAAATCCGGTTCGGTCAAACAGTGGTTAAGCGTGTCGGCGTTGAGTTTTTCCGCTTTGGCATTGCTGCCGATGAGTATCGCCCTGGCGGCAGAAGCGGTGAGCAATCAGGCGCAACAGCAATTCAATTTTGCTCTCGCCGCGAAACCGTTGCCGCAAGCCCTGAGCGACTTCAGCCGCGTGACCGGGCAAAGCGTGGTCTACACCGATGAAGCGCCGTACGGCCTCAATGCTCCGGCAGTCAACGGCCAGATGAGCGCCGAACAGGCTCTGCAACGCCTGCTCGGCAATTCCGGCCTGAGCTTTCGCCGCACCGACAGTCATACCCTGGCGCTGGAGCCGTTGCCGACCGAAGGGGCGCTCAATCTCGGCGCCACCACCATCACGTCCACGCGCGACGAATCGATGAGCTATCAGCCGCCGGAAACCAGTTCGGTGATGCGCTCATCGGCGTCGCTGCAAGAAATTCCACAGACGGTCAATGTCATCCCGGCGCAGGTCATTCGCGATCAGGCGCCGCGCAATCTCGATGACGCGCTGGCCAATGTCAGCGGCATCACCCAGGGCAACACCTTGGGCAGTACCCAGGACTCGGTGATGACTCGCGGTTTCGGCGACAACCGCAACGGCTCGATCATGCGCGACGGCATGCCGCTGGTGCAGGGCCGTGGCATGAACGCGACCGTGGATCGCGTCGAGGTGCTCAAAGGCCCGGCCTCGTTGCTCTACGGGATTCAGGATCCGGGTGGCGTGGTCAATCTGGTCAGCAAGAAGCCGGAACTGACCCAGTACAACGCCGTGACCATGCGCGGTTCGAGCTACGGTGACGGCAAGAACGGTAGCGGTGGCGCCTTCGACAGCACCGGTGCGCTGGGCGATTCCGGCTTCGCCTATCGCATGGTCGTCGATCACGAAGACGAAGATTACTGGCGCAACTTCGGCACCCACCGCGAGACGCTGATCGCACCGTCGCTGGCCTGGTACGGCGAGCGCACCAAGCTGTTGTTCGCCTACGAGCACCGCGAGTTTCTCACCCCCTTCGACCGTGGCACGCTGATCGATCCGCGCACCAACCATCCGCTGGATATCTCGCGCAAGCAGCGTCTCGACGAGCCGTTCAACGACATGGAAGGGCGCTCGGACCTCTACCATTTCGAAGCCGACCACGAACTCAACGACGACTGGAAAGCCCACTTCGGCTACAGCTGGAACCGCGAAACCTACGACGCCAGCCAAGTGCGCGTGACGGCGATCGACACCAACAAAGGCACACTGACGCGGAGCATGGACGGCACGCAAAACGCGATCAGCACCGATCGTTTCACCACCGCCAGCCTCGAAGGCAAAGTGAATGTGCTGGGCATGCAGCATGATCTGGTGTTCGGCGTCGATGACGAGTACCGCAAGATCTACCGCGAAGATCTGATCCGGCAGAAAAGCCTGACCACCTTCAGCTATCTCAACCCGGTGTATGGTCGCGAAGTGATGGGCACTACGGTGAGTGCGCCCGACAGTGCGCAGACCGATAAGCTGCGCAGCGATTCGCTGTTCCTGCAGGATTCGATTCACCTCAACGAGCAGTGGATTCTGGTCGCCGGCGGACGTTTTCAGGAGTACGACCAGTACGCCGGCAAAGGCGTGCCGTTCAAGGCCAATACCGACAGCAATGGCCAGAAGTGGGTACCGCGCGCCGGTCTTGTGTATCGCTACACCGACGCCTTATCGTTCTACGGCAGTTACACTGAATCGTTCAAACCCAACTCGACCATCGCCCCGCTGAGCGGCAGCAGTACCGTGCTCGACGGCAGCATCGCGCCGGAAGAAGCCAAGTCGTGGGAGCTGGGTGCGCGACTGGATATGCCGGGCAGCATCACCGGCAATATCGCGTTGTTCGACATCAAGAAACGCAACGTACTGGTGGCCAACTCCGAAGGTCCGACGACGATCTACAGCGCCGCTGGCGAGGTGCGTTCCCGTGGGTTGGAAGTCGACCTGAGTGGGCAACTCAGCGAGCACTGGAACCTCATCGGCAGCTATGCCTACACCGATGCCGAAGTCACCGAAGACCCGGAATACAAAGGCAAGCGCCTGCAAAACGTAGCGAAGAATTCCGGCTCGCTGTCGGCGGTGTATGACTTCGGCAATGTGTTTGGCGGCGATCAGTTGCGTGTCGGGGCGGGCGCGCGGTACGTCGGCGAGCGTGCCGGCAACGCGGTGAATGATTTTGACCTGCCGAGCTATACCGTGGCGGATGCGTTTGCCACTTACGACACCACGGTTGAGGGGCAGAAGGTCAAGTTTCAGTTGAACGTGAAGAACCTGTTTGATCGCACTTATTACACCTCGTCGGCGAGCCGCTTCTTTGTGTCGATGGGGGATTCGCGGCAGGTTTCGCTTTCCAGCACGCTGGAGTTTTGAGGCAAGATCAAAAGCCCCTCACCCTAGCCCTCTCCCGGAGGGAGAGGGGACTGACCGTGGGATATTCCAGAGGTACACCGACTTGAACGTGTTGCTTTGAATCCATAATCGATTCGGTGTTTCAGGTCGACGTACAGTGCAAGACAACGCGGTCGGCCCCCTCTCCCTCTGGGAGAGGGGGCTGACCGTGGGATATTCCAGAGGTACACCGACTTGAACGTGTTGCTTTGAATCCATAATCGATTCGGTGTTTCAGGTCGACGTACAGTGCAAGACAACTCGGTCAGCCCCCTCTCCCGGAGGGAGAGGGGACTGACCGTGGGATATTCCAGAGGTACACCGACTTGAATGTGTTGCTTTGAATCCATAATCGATTCGGTGTTTCAGGTCGACGTACAGTGCAAGACAACTCGGTCGGCCCCCTCTCCCTCTGGGAGAGGGCTGGGGTGAGGGGAAAAGGGCTCAACGCAAAAACGCCTGCCGATACTCGCCCGGCGTCCCACCCAAAACCTGCCTGAACCGATTGGTAAAATGGCTCGCACTGGCAAACCCGCACGCCAGTGCAATCTCGCCCAAGGGCAGCGCCGTGCCGCGCAACAATTCCCGCGCCCGGCTCAAGCGCCGCGCCAGCACATATTGATGCGGCGGCAGGCCGAAGCTCAGGCGAAACATCCGCGCAAAGTGATATTCCGACAGTGCACACAGCCCGGCCAGTTGCCCGAGGCTGATCGGCTCGGCCAACTGGTTGTCGATGAACTCCACCAGTTGTCGGCGCTGATGCGGTGCCAGCCCGCCCTTCAAGCGCAAGCCGTGTCGCGCACCGACCTGGCTGAGCAAGGTGTGGCTGATCAATTCATGGGCGAGGCTGCTGGTCAGCAAGCGCTCGGCCGGCTCTTGCCAGTTCAGGTTCAGCAATTGCCGAAAGCGCTGCGCCTGCTGCGGATCTTCGAGAAAGGTCTGCTCGCGTAATTGCATCTCGCGCGGTTCGCGATCGAGCAAAGTGACGCAACCGAGGGCGAATTGTTCGGCGCTGAAATACAGGTGCGCCAAGCGGATGTCGCCATTGATCACCCAGCCCGATTCGTGATCGGCCGGCAGGATGCACAGCTTGTCCGGCCCGCCTTTGCGGCCCGGCTGGCCACGACGGAATGTGCCGGTGCCGCCGGCGACGTAGCAGGACAGCGTGTGATGACTTGGCGCTTCGTATTCCTGGGCATCGTGGTGGTTGGTCCACAAAGCCGCAGACATGCCGTCACCGAGCTCGGCGCTGTGCACAAGGCGTGCATTCGGCGAGCGGTTGAGGGCTTGAAAGACTTGCAGGGTATCGATAGCGGCCATGTTCTGTTCTCTCCAACGCTTTGCATCCTACTCCGTAGACGCCGCCCTGCCAGCCTGCCGCCAGACAAAAGCGCAAGATTTTGCAAGCGTCGAAGGCTGCCCGAGGCAGACACTCAAGGCCTGTTTAAGGAGTGTTGGCCATGAACCTGTCGTTGTACTTGCTGACCGTACTGATCTGGGGCACCACCTGGATTGCCTTGAAATGGCAATTGGGCGTGGTCGAAATTCCGGTGTCGATTGTCTATCGCTTCGGCCTGGCTGCGCTGGTGTTGTTTGCCCTCTTGCTGCTCAGCCGGCGTCTGCAACCGATGAACCGCCGTGGGCATTTGATTTGTGTGGCTCAAGGGCTCTGTCTGTTCTGTGTGAACTTCATGTGCTTTCTGACGGCCAGCCAGTGGATACCCAGTGGTCTGGTGGCGGTGGTGTTTTCTACGGCAACGTTGTGGAACGCGCTGAATGCGCGGGTGTTCTTCGGCCAGCGCATTGCCCGCAATGTGTTGATGGGCGGTGCGCTGGGGCTGTTCGGTCTGGGGCTGTTGTTCTGGCCGGAACTGGCCGGGCATCAGGCCAGTCCGCAAACCCTGCTGGGGCTGGGTCTGGCGTTGTGTGGCACCTTGTGTTTTTCAGCGGGGAATATGCTTTCGAGCCTGCAACAGAAGGCCGGCCTCAGACCGCTGACCACCAACGCCTGGGGCATGGCCTACGGCGCGGCGATGCTGACGGTGTGGTGTCTGTTCAACGGCATACCCTTCACCATGGACTGGTCGCCGCGATATGTCGGTGCGCTGTTGTATCTGGTGATCCCCGGCTCGGTGATCGGCTTCACCGCGTACCTGACGCTGGTCGGGCGCATGGGCCCGGAGCGGGCGGCTTACTGCACGGTGCTGTTCCCGGTGGTGGCCCTGAACGTGTCGGCGTTTGCCGAAGGTTATCAATGGACCGCACCGGCGCTGGTCGGGCTGGTGTTGGTGATGTTGGGCAACGTGCTGGTGTTTCGTAAACCGAAAGTGCTGTTGTCTGCAGGTCAAGGGAAGTTGGCTTGATAAAGCGAGCGCTGATACTCAGCGCTCAACTTTCAAAGTGATGTAGATCATTACCGGGAAGATGAAGTCGACAATATGTCGCGCCCAGTCCTTGGCATTCCAGGATTGCGAAGTGTCCATGTCGAACCACTCGACGCCGACCGTTTGCAGGCATACGTAGTAGATGAAGATGGCGACCAATATGCCCATGATTGAAAACTTCTTGGCTTCATGAAATGCCGCTGGCGATGCATCGATGTAGCGATACAACTGGTAAGTACCGATCAGGCAAAGCACGGTATAGGTGACTTCCATGGTGATGATGAACCAGTAGATCCGGTGATGGATCATCGGCGAATCAATGGCCCGATACATGATGTTTTCGCTGGCGTTGGTGGTGTCCATGCTCAGGATATGTGCAACGTAAGTGTAGTTGGACTCATAGTCAGTGAAGTTATGGATCATCACCAGCAGGCCAAAGAAACTTATATAAGCCATCAAGATGACTTTGCTGTAACGAATGAGTTTGTCGGTGGTCAGGGTGTTCACGAGGCTGGCTCTCCATGGCAATTAATCAATAAGTTGATAAGTTGCGAGAGCTTATATTGCTGTTACTTGGTCTGGCGTTTTTGTTCGGTTGCAAGTTATGTAAGGTGAAGGCCGGCGCAATGTTGCGCCGGCCCTTTTTTTCAGCCGCGCCAGACTTGCGGGTTGACCAGATCCTGCGGCCGTTCGCCGAGCAGGGCGCTGCGCAGGTTGGCCAGGGCGCGGTTGGCCATGGCTTCGCGGGTCTCGGTGGTGGCCGAGCCGATGTGCGGCAGGGTCACGGCGTTTTTCAACTGGAACAGCGGCGATTCGGCCAGCGGTTCTTTTTCGTAGACGTCCAGCCCGGCGCCGCGGATGCGGTTGTTTTGCAGGGCTTCGATCAGTGCCGGTTCGTCGACCACCGGGCCGCGCGAGATGTTGACCAGAATAGCGCTCGGCTTCATCAGCGCCAGTTCGCGATGGCTGATCAGGTGGCGGGTCTTGTCGCTCAACGGCACTACCAGGCAGACAAAATCGGCTTCGGCCAGCAGTTCATCCAAGCTGCGGAACTGCGCGCCGAGCTCCTGTTCCAGTTCGGTCTTGCGGCTGTTGCCGCTGTAGATGATCGGCATGTTGAAGCCGAAGCGCCCGCGCCGGGCGACAGCGGCGCCGATGTTGCCCATGCCGACGATGCCGAGGGTCTTGCCGTGCACATCACTACCAAACAGCGGGGCGCCGACGCTGGCCTGCCATTGCCCGGCCTTGGTCCAGGCGTCGAGTTCGGCGACGCGGCGGGCGCTGCTCATGATCAGGGCGAAGGCGAGGTCGGCGGTGCTTTCGGTGAGCACGTCGGGGGTGTTGGTGAGCATGATCCCGCGTTCGTTGAAGTAGTCGAGGTCGTAGTTGTCGTAGCCGACCGAGACGCTCGAGACCACTTCGAGTTTTGTTGCGCTTTGCAGTTGTGCGCGGCCGAGTTTGCGGCCGACGCCGATGAGGCCGTGGGCGTGGGGCAGGGCTTCGTTGAACTGGGCGTTGATGTCACCGGTCTTGGGGTTGGGGACGATGACGTCGAATTCTTCTTGCAGGCGTTCGATCATGGGCGGGGTGATGCGGCTGAAGGCCAGGACTGTTTTTTTCATTGGGCTTGGGCTCGTCGGGGCTTGATTGCAAGCACGCTAACATTTTCTCGCTCGGGTTGTCTTGGCGGCCTCTGGGCCGGCCATGCCTTGGGTTTGTCTGGTGTGAATATCCGAAGGTTTCGGGGCGGCGGCTGGCGGTTTCGCCTGACGGCGACTTACTTTTTTACAAGCGCCTAAAAAAGTAAGCAAAAAACGCTAGCTCCTGCGTTCGGCCCTCGCAGGCTCGGGTTCCTTCGCTGCGGGATCGATCCGGGCGCAGCGGCTCCGGTTTGCTTCGCTGCACCTACACTCGCTGTGTACGACTGCGTCGTACGGTCGCTGCGCTCCCACGCCCGGATCAATCCCTCCACTCAGCCTTCCGACGTCGCCGGTGGATCAAGATCAAAAGCAGTACTCGAGCTTGCGCTCATTGTTGAGTGGGGCGGCTGCGCCGCGGGCAGCTGCGCTGCTTTGCCTTTGCTTTTGTGGGAGTGAGCCTGCTCGCGATGGCGGCCTGACAGCCGACCTGTTTCTCGCTGATGTACTCGATTCAAACTGTGGGAGCTGGCTTGCCAGCGAAGGCGGCCTGACAGCCGACTCATATCTCGCTGATGTACACGATCCAGAATTGTGGGAGCGAGCCTGCTCGCGAAGGCGTCTCCACTGCCAACCCATCTCTGCCAGATTCACCCCGTCCCTGTGGGAGCTGGCTTGCCAGCGAAGGCGGCCTGACCGCCGACTCATATCTCGCTGATGTACACGATCCAGAATGTGGGAGCGAGCCTGCTCGCGAAGGCGTCTCCACTGCCAACCCATCTCTGCCAGATTCACCCCGTCCCTGTGGGAGCTGGCTTGCCAGCGAAGGCGGCCTGACAGCCGACTCATATCTCGCTGATGTACACGATCCAGAATTGTGGGAGCGAGCCTGCTCGCGAAGGCGTCTCCACTGCCAACCCATCTCTGCCAGATTCACCCCGTCCCTGTGGGAGCTGGCTTGCCAGCGAAGGCGGCCTGACAGCCAACTCCTATCTTGCTGATGTACACGATCCAGAATTGTGGGAGCGAGCCTGCTCGCGAAGGCGTCTCCACTGTCAACCCATCTCTGCCAGATTCACCCCGTCCCTGTGGGAGCTGGCTTGCCAGCGAAGGCGGCCTGACAGCCGACTCATATCTCGCTGATGTACACGATTCAAACTGAGGGAGCGAGCCTGCTCGCGAAAGCGGTTTATCTGACACCTCGAATGTTGAATGTGCCGAAGCCCTCGCGGTCGGGCTCGCTCCCGGGAGGTCAGCTGCGTGACGGGAGCTGATGGATTTCGTAGTTATCCAGCACCCGGTTCACCGCCAGTTCCGCCAGCATGATCACCTGCTGGATGGCCAGTATGGTGTGTCGCTGTGGGCTGTCGACGTGGGCGGCGATGTCGCTGCTCATGATGCTGGCCGAGGCGAGGGATTCGCAGGCGTGGGCCAGCAGGCTTTCGTTGTCCTGGTCCGGGGCGACCTGGAACATGGTGCTGGGTTTGTGGTTTTGCTGCGCGCTGGCGGACGGTTTGAGGTAGTGATCCAGCGCACGCTCGGCGGCGTCGTGGAGTTTTTTCGAGTCGGGGGATTGGTAGGGGGAGGTGCTTGCGGATTCGGGGGGATTGGGTGTGGGTTTGAACATGGCAAAGATCCTTTTGGATTTATGGAGCTGCCATTTTTCGTTTTCCAGGCGAAAGGGGTGGCAGCTGTACGCGGACTGGAAAAACCGGCAAAGGATCAAACCCGGCAGACCCGAAGGTCTCCCACGTACAGCCGCCATAACTGAATACCGGCGCTGAAAGAGCGCGGCATTATGTCATGCGCTGTGATCCTGCGGGTTTTCCAGACCCGGTCGCTGATTCGTCAGCAACCGCCAAATCCTAGCCAGCGCTCTTCCGACGGACAACCTGCAAAACCTGTCGGAAACTTCCCAGTAAACACCGCGATGTAGGAGCTGTCGTAGGCTGCGATTTTTTGATTTTTAAACAACAAGATCAAAAGATCGCAGCCTCGTTGCACTCGTCAGCTCATGCACGAAGTCAGCGGTGTTTAAAGTCAGGTGGCGACGCGCGCGCCAGCCAGACTCCCGCTCAACTCATACGCGACCAATTCCGCCTGATGCGCCGCCAATATCTCCGGCAACGACCCACGCAAGTACTCCACCCAGGTTTTGATCTTGGCATCCAGGTACTGCCGCGACGGGTAGATCGCGTAGAGGTTGAGTTCCTGCGAGCGGTAGTTCGGCATCACGCGCACCAGAGTGCCGTTGCGCAGGCCTTCGATGGCGGCGTAGACCGGCAGCACGCCGACGCCCATGCCGCTGGTGATGGCGGTTTTCATGGCGTCGGCGGAGTTCACCAGGAATGGTGAGCTGTTGATGGTGACCGTTTCCTGGCCGTCCGGGCCGTCGAAGGCCCATTTCTCCAGGGGGATCACCGGGCTGACCAGGCGCAGGCAGGCGTGGTTGAGCAGGTCGCTGGGTTTCTGTGCGGCGCCGTTGGCTTTCACGTACGCCGGCGAGGCGCAGACGATGCTGTAGGTGATGCCCAGGCGCTGCGAAACGAAGCCCGAGTCTGGCAGTTCGCTGGCCAGCACGATGGACACGTCGTAGCCCTCGTCGAGCAGGTCCGGCACGCGGTTGGCCAGGGTCAGGTCGAACGTCACGTCGGGGTGGGTCTTGCGGTAGCGGGCGATGGCGTCGATGACGAAGTGCTGACCGATGCCGGTCATGGTGTGCACTTTCAGCTGGCCGGCCGGGCGCGCGTGGGCGTCGCTGGCTTCCGCTTCGGCTTCTTCGACGTAGGCGAGGATCTGTTCGCAGCGCAGCAGGTAGCGCTTGCCGGCTTCGGTCAGGGCGATGCGCCGGGTTGTGCGATTGAGCAGACGGGTTTGCAGATGGGCTTCGAGGTTGGAGACCGCGCGCGAGACGTTGGCGGTGGTGGTGTCCAGTTGCACGGCGGCGGCGGTGAAGCTGCCCGCTTCGGCAACACAACTGAAGGCGCGCATGTTTTGCAAAGTGTCCATGGGGTGCTCTCAAGGGAGATGGCAAATTGTGACACGAAGTTTCAGGGGCTGAGACCCCCGACCAAGGGATTATCTCGTTAACCGTAACAAAGATTCACAGAAATCCCAGCTTATCGCCGCAGAGGCAGCTCCATAGAATTGCGCCGATTCCTGTAGGAGCTGCCGAAGGCTGCGATCTTTTGATGTTGTCTTTAAAAAGATCAAAAGATCGCAGCCTTCGGCAGCTCCTACACAAGTCCCTCGATTGATCCCTTTCTCAGGAATTCGCAGCTGTGCCGCGTCGCATCAACAGAGCGCTTTTGCCGCTCAGTGTTCTGGCTTTAACCCTGGCTCTCGGCGGCTGCATCTCTACCCACGGCATTGCCCCTCACGGCGAGGCACTCGCGGCCGATTCACTGGCCACCGACGCGGCCATTGCCGAGGCCGCCAAAGACGCCCACTGGCCTAGCGCCCAATGGTGGCAGGCGTTTGGTGATGCGCAACTTAATCGCTGGATCGACCTCGCCGTGCAAGGCAGCCCGAGCATGGCCATGGCCGCTGCGCGGGTGCGTCAGGCCAAGGCCATGGCCGGTGTTGCCGAAGCGGCCGAGGCGTTGCAGATCAATGGCGAGTCGACCCTCAAGCGACACAACTGGCCGACCGATCAGTTCTACGGCCCCGGCGAACTGGCCAATACCACCACATGGGACAACAACGCCGCGCTCGGCTTCAGCTACGCCCTCGACCTCTGGGGCCGCGAGCGCAATGCCAGTGAACGCGCGGTGGATCTGGCCCATGTGAGCGTGGCCGAGGCGCGACTGGCGCAGCTGGAACTGCAGAGCAATCTGGTCCGCGCCTACATCGAGTTGTCGCTGCATTACGCCCAGCGCGACATCGTCGCGGCGACGCTCCAGCAGCAACAGCAGATTCTCGATCTGGCGCAGAAACGCCTCAGCGGCGGTATCGGCACGCATTTCGAAGTCAGCCAGGCCGAAGCGCCGCTGCCGGAAACCCATCGCCAACTCGATGCGCTGGACGAGGAAATCGCCCTGAGCCGCAACCAGATTGCTGCGCTGGCCGGCAAAGGGCCGGGCGCTGCTGCGCAACTGCAGCGGCCGACGCTGTCCCTCGCGGCGCCGTTGAAATTGCCCTCGGCATTGCCTGCCGAACTGCTCGGGCAGCGTCCGGACGTGGTCGCCAGTCGTTGGCAAGTGGCGGCGCAGGCGCGCGGTATCGATGTCGCTCACGCCGGGTTTTACCCCAATGTCGATCTGGTCGGCAGCCTCGGCTACATGGCCACTGGCGGCGGCGCGCTGGAGTTTTTGACCGGCAAGAAACTCAACTACAACGTCGGCCCGGCGATCTCGTTGCCGATCTTCGACGGCGGCCGACTGCGTGGTGAATTGGGCGAAGCGGCGGCCGGTTATGACATCGCCGTGGCGCACTACAACCAGACCCTGATCAACGCGCTGAAGAACATTTCCGATCAGTTGATCCGCCGCGAGTCGATGGACAAGCAGCAGGACTTCGCTGCCGAATCCGTGGCCGCCGCACAGAAGACTTACGACATCGCGATGATCGCCTATCAACGCGGCCTCACCGATTACCTCAATGTGCTCAATGCGCAGACCTTGCTGTTCAAACAGCAGCAAGTGCAGCAGCAGGTCCAGGCGGCGCGGTTGAGTGCGCATGCCGAGCTGGTGACTGCCTTGGGGGGCGGCCTCGGTGCCGGTGATGACGTGCCGACAGCCGCGCAGACCCAGGCCCCGAAAACCCCGGCGCTCCTGCGTTGAACACAGCATCCATTGTGGGAGCGAGCCTGCTCGCGAAGGGGGCGTATCAGTCAATGAACATGTTGCCTGAGACTGCGCTTTCGCGAGCAGGCTCGCTCCCACAGGTTTCGAGTCCGCATTGCATGCCTGAGTATTTTCGATGACCTCCTTGCCCGCCCCCCTGCGCTGGCTCCATTCCCTGGAATGGCGTCGCGGTTTTTTCGACTGGGCACGCAGCGATGGCGTGACCTGGGTGTATATCTTCAAGGTGTTGCTCGCCGCGTTTCTCACGCTATGGCTGGCGATGCGTCTGGAACTACCGCAACCGCGTACGGCGATGATCACGGTGTTTATCGTCATGCAGCCGCAGAGCGGCCAGGTGTTCGCCAAGAGTTTCTATCGCTTGCTCGGCACGCTGGCCGGGTCGGCGATGATGGTCACGCTGATCGCTTTGTTCGCGCAGAACACGGAGCTGTTTCTCGGCTCGCTGGCGATCTGGGTCGGCATCTGCTCGGCCGGTGCCGCGCGGTGCCGCAACTTTCGCGCGTATGGTTTTGTCCTTGCCGGTTACACCGCAGCGATGGTCGGTCTGCCGGCGCTGGCGCACCCGGACGGCGCCTTTATGGCGGCGGTGTGGCGGGTGTTGGAGATATCACTGGGGATTCTCTGTTCGACGCTGATCAGCGCGGCGATTCTGCCGCAGACCGCCAGTGCGGCGATGCGCAATGCCTTGTATCAGCGCTTCGGTGTGTTCGCGCTCTTCGTCACCGACGGCTTGCGCGGGCGCAGCAAAGCAGAGGCGTTCGAAGCCAGCAACGTGCGCTTCATTGCTGAAGCCGTCGGCCTGGAAGGGCTGCGCAGCGTGACCGTGTTCGAAGACCCGCACATGCGCCGGCGCAACGGTCGTCTGAGTCGTTTGAACAGCGAGTTCATGGGCATCACCACGCGCTTCAACGCCTTGCATCAATTGCTCGAACGCCTGAACGGTGGCGAAGAGCACGTCGTGGCAGCGATCAAACCGGGCTTGCAGGACCTCGCCGAAGTGCTCGACGGCTTCAGCGGTCGCGCGCTGACCAGCCCGGATGCGGCACGTTTGGCGACCGCGTTGGCCACCTACAAGGAAGGTCTGCCGGCACGTGTCCGAACCCTGCGCGGGATCTTTCAGGACACTGCTCCGAGCGAAGCCGAACAACTGGATTTTCACACCGCCTATGAATTGCTCTACCGCTTCGTCGATGACCTGCACAGCTATGCGCAGACCCACGCGTCGCTGGGCGAGCATCGTCACGAACGCGAACGCTGGGACGAGCCGTTCACCCCGCAAACCAACTGGTGGGCGGCGGCCGCTTCGGGGATCCGCGCCTCGTTCATTCTGCTTGTGCTGGGCAGTTACTGGGTCGCCACCGCGTGGCCGAGCGGGGCGACCATGACCCTGATCGCCGCCGCCACTGTCGGTTTGTCTGCGGCTACACCGAACCCGAAACGCATGGCTTTTCAGATGGCCTGCGGGACTTTTCTCGGCGCACTGATCGGCTTCGTCGAGATGTTTTTCATCTTCCCGTGGATCGACGGTTTTCCCTTGCTCTGCGTGATGCTCGCGCCGGTGATCGTGCTCGGTTCGTTCCTCGCCTCGCGGCCGCAATACGCCGGGGTCGGACTGGGCCTGCTGATTTTTTTCAGCACCGGTTCAGTGCCGGACAATCTCACGATCTACAACCCCTACACCTTCATCAACGACTACATCGCCATGGTCATGGGCATGCTCGTGTGTGCTGCGGCGGGGGCGATTATTCTGCCGCCGAACAGTCGCTGGCTGTGGCAGCGCCTGGAGCAGGATCTGCGCGGGCAAGTGGTCTATGCGATCAGTGGAAAACTCAAAGGCCTGGCCTCGAGTTTCGAGAGCCGCACCCGCGATCTGCTGCATCAGGCCTATGGCCTCGCGACGGGGCAACCGAAGGTACAAAAGAGTCTGCTGCGCTGGATGTTCGTGGTGCTGGAAGTCGGCCACGCGATCATCGAATTGCGCAAGGAGCAGGCGATCCTGCCGGTGCACCCGGCGTATGCCGAATCGCAGCCGTGGCGTCAGGCAATCCGCGTGATGGGGCGTGCGTTGGTGCGGCTGTTCTTGCAGCCGAACGCAAGCAATCTCGAACGCGCACTGGTCGCGGTCGATCACGCCATCAGCCGCGTCGCCGCCACCGATGAGCCGTTCGCGCCGCACTTCGATACCTCCGCGTTGCGCCGGGTGAAAAGCTATCTGCACTTTATTCGCACCTCGTTGCTCGACCCGCAATCACCCCTGGCCGAATTCGCTCCCGCCAGGCCCGAAGGACTTCCCCATGCCTCGTGAAATCGCCTTCCACGGCGTGTACATGCCGACCATGACCCTGATGTTTTTCATTGCTGCGGGATTGGCCTGGGCAGTTGACCGCTTCCTCTCGGGGTTCGACCTGTACCGCTTTTTCTGGCACCCGGCGCTGCTGCGCCTGAGCCTGTTTACCTGTCTGTTCGGTGCCATGGCGCTGACTGTCTACCGTTGAGAACATCTTGATGAAAAAGTTTTTCAGCCTGCTCGCGACCCTGCTGGTGCTGGCCCTGGCGCTGTGGATTGGCCGCACGTTGTGGGAGCACTACATGAACACGCCGTGGACCCGCGATGGCCGCGTTCGCGCCGACATCATCAACGTTGCCGCCGACGTCACCGGCGAAGTGGTCGAAGTGCCGGTGCGTGACAACCAACTGGTGAAAAAGGGCGATCTGCTGATGCGCATCGACCCCGAGCACTACCGCATTGCGGTCAAGCAGGCGCAGTCACTGGTCGCTTCGCGCAAGTCGACCTGGGAAATGCGCAAGGTCAACGCCCATCGCCGCGCCGACCTCGACAATCTGGTGATCTCTAAAGAGAACCGCGACGACGCCAGCAACATCGCCGACGCCGCACTGGCTGATTACCAACACGCCCAGGCGCAACTGGAAGCCGCCGAACTCAACCTCAAACGCACCGAAGTGCGTGCGGCGGTGGACGGTTACGTGACCAACCTCAATGTGCATCGCGGCGATTACGCACGTATCGGCGAAGCGAAGATGGCCGTGGTCGACATGAACTCGTTCTGGGTTTACGGCTTTTTCGAAGAAACCAAACTGCCGCACGTCAAAGTCGGTGACCAAGCCGACATGCAATTGATGAGCGGCGAAGTGCTCAAGGGTCATGTCGAAAGCATTTCGCGCGGGATCTACGACCGCGACAACCCGGAAAGCCGCGAACTGATTGCCGACGTGAACCCGACGTTCAACTGGGTGCGGCTGGCGCAGCGCGTGCCGGTGCGGATTCATATTGATGAGGTGCCAGAGGGCGTGTTGCTGGCGGCGGGGATTACTTGCACGGTAGTGGTGAAGCAGGACCTGGCAGACAAGTGATCGACGGCGTCGCCCCTGAACCGGGCGACGCGGTGATGCTTCCAGCTACTGGGAAATGTTGTAGCGATACAGACAACCCAGAGGGTTTTCTGGATTGATGTTGAGGGCAACAATCAATTTGCCTGGGGCCTGCTGATAATGAAGCCTGGAGAGCGAGTCGGTCGTCTCCTCGCGATGGATGACGCCACCCGCGTCTGAAAAATCGGAGTTGTAGCCACCGCTCCGGGTTTTCACACAGGCAATATAATTGCCCTTCTCGTCTCCACCAGAAACTACGATGTTATCAGCGAAAGGAACATGGTCCGCCCAGTTGACTCGCCTGTCGCTGCCGAGAGCTGGTGGGAGTGGCATGGCATTCGGACTGCCGAAAACGTCAAAATCGGGCTTACCTTTTTCATCGAAGGCGAACAACATGCCGTATCGCTCACTGACACCGCTGCCCATGTTGGTGTAGCCAGATGCCGTAAATCTATCAGGGGCTCGCTGTCTCACAGTATTGAGTTCGGCACCCATGAAGTTGTACCGGACTACCACAACCCCGGGTCTTTCCGAGAGGCCGAAACTCTCATGGAGCGCGCCACTGTCTGAATTCAACATCACGAGGAGACCGTCCGTGTTCACGTCGGGCTCGTATTTTTCGTAGCCTGCAAATAACAAGAGTCCATTGTCGAGCACGCAACCGTCGCTGAGTGAAGTCGATGCATGCGGCATCCCGTGATTAATTTCAACTCGGCCATCTGTGCCGAATGCCTTCACGGGTGCGCCTTGCGCATCGAATTTGTAAAGGTGCGCCCTGAGCACGTCAGGCGTGTGGTAATCAACGCCGACAATAACGCTGCCATCGGGTAGCGCGAAGACGAATGCCGGGCCTTTTTTCGTAAGCCGTTGTGTGTTTGGGGGATCGATGATGACTTGGCCATTCTCGCCAAAGCTGCTCACTCGATTGCCTTTGCTGTCAAGGCAGAGAATCGCAGCGCTAACCTCGTTCGATTGCTCATTGGCTGTGCTGCCTGCCATGAACAGCCGCCCATCGGCACCTTCTGCAATCGGCCCGCCAGAGGCCTGCTCATTGGCCAGGAACGAACCCGTGACACGCCCTGCGACCCCAAACGCCAGGTCTACGGCACCCAAGTGGTTCAGCTTGGAAACGAAGAAGACGCCTTTGTCGAAGGTACTGGTGACCAGCAACGATTTATCGCGCAGCAGCGTTGACCCCGTGAGGGGCCGGGACTTCGTCGGGTCGTCCTGGAATATATCGTCAAGTTGAAGTTTGCCTTGGCCGCTTCCCCATGTAGCGTCGATTGTCGCCCTGATGTTCGCGGCCTTCTCTGCGATTGCCATATACGTCCCTGCGCGGTTGTCGGGAGGTCGGTTTACTCGCCGGGCGCTAACGCTGTCTTAACACTATTCACCTGGCTTGAACTCACGATAGGCCTTCGCTTAGAGGGCGCCTACTGTCAACTCTGACAGGTCTGGCTACCGCTGGTCGCAACGACTGGGGATCAGAGCTTGGCGCGCAACCCGAACCGCTTCATCAACGTCGATTCCAGCAAACCCTTCGGCAACAACGCCGCCAATAACGGCAACGCCCGGCTGCCGTTGCCGATGCGAACCAGCCGTGGCGGCTTGCTCTGCCGCACCGCTTTCAACAGCTCAGCCGCAAACTCACTGGCCGGTGTTGGCTTGTCCTGCGATGCCTTGGCCCGTGCCCGAATGCCTTCACGCAGGGGAAACCACGGCGATTGCTCGTTGATCAACTGCTCGGCTTCATGTCCGGCATTCTTCGCAAAACTCGATTCAATCGCACCGGGCTGGACTTCCATCACACGGATGCCAAACGGTGCCAGCTCCATGCGCAATGCATCGCTAAGCGCATGCACCGCCGCTTTCGACGCGCAGTAGGCGCCGGCAAACGGTGTGACCAGCACACCCGACACACTGCCGATATTCACCACCAACCCCTTGGCCGGACGCAGCAGCGGAAACAACGCGCGGGTGACGCCAACAATCGAAAACACGTTGGTCTCGAACTGGCGCTGCATCGCCTGCACGCCGCCGTCGAGCAGCGGCCCCATCGCGCCGTAACCGGCGTTGTTGATCAGTACATCGAGGCCGCCATGTTGCTGGCGGAGGCGCTCGGCGAGGTGTTCCAGCGCGGCGCCATCGTTGACGTCCAGCTCGATAGCGGTGAAACCGGCAGCGCTCAGCGCGCTGACATCTTCAGCCTTGCGCGCACTGGCCCAGACTTCGTAGCCAGCGGCTTTGAACGCGTCGGCAAGGGCGCGGCCGATGCCGCTGGAACAACCGGTAATCAACGCAACGGGCATGGCGCATTCCTTGTGCAAACAGTCGGGGGAGGGGATCAGTCGGAGAAACTACCTTGCAAATGCTCGGCGCGAAACTCCAGGGTTTGCGGACGATAGCCGGGGCGCAGCGGCGGCAGTGGCAAGCAGTCTTCCCAGGTCGCGCCGGCCTGCAATTCGCCGGGGCCGCGATAGCGTGGGGCAGTGTATTGATTGTCGGCCAGGTTGACCGTATCGCCCGGCGCATAAGCGGCGATGCGCCAGCGCAGCTCGGTCAGCGGCACATTGTTGCCATTGTTCATTTTCAATTGCAGCGGACGGTCGGCCGGGCATTGCTCGGGAGCGTAGGCAATGCGCAGTTCCAGGCGCGCCAGTTGCTTGATCTCGCGGTTGTCCAGCCACACCACCCACATGGCCACGAAACCCAAGCCAATCGCAGCGGCTACCGAAACCGGCAAGGCCTTGGCCGGGTAGCGCAGCAGCAGGATCAACCAGGTAATGACCAGCAGGATGCCGATGAACATGCGTGAGCGCTCCGTGGGTGAGTGAGCCCCATCCTACCGAAGGCTTGGCGCAATGGGTATTCGGGACGAGTTTGTGCGCACCGTTGGTCGGGACTGTAATTTCTGACAGTAGGAATGCGGTTTCGCGCTTGCTCTCATGAGCCAAGGGCACACTGGGACGTTGACGCACTATGGGCATCCACAGCAATACGCCAACGCTTGCCGTGAACGATCCGCGCGGGTTGGCCATCCTCAGCGTCAACTACTGGCGCGCCGATGCGGCGTTGGCAAGCGAGCCCCGGATCGAGCGGACGTTGCGCGACAACGCCGGCCGTGCAGTCAAACAATGGGATGCGCGATTGTGGGCGTTGCAGGCGAATGATCCACAAGCGCCCGCCAGCCTCACCACTGTCCATGCCTTGAACGATATCGCGCTGCGCTCGGACAGTACCGATGCGGGAGTCCAGGTCCAGTTGCCGGGTTTGGCCGGCCAGACGTTGTGCAACTGGGACAGCCGTGGCACATGCCGCGAAATTGCATACGATGACTTGTTGCGACCTGTCGCGGTGTTCGAGGAAGGCACCGGCGTACCTCGCCGTTGTTCCGAGCGCCTTGCCTATGGCCGCCCCGGCGCGGGCGATCCGCTGCGCAATCAGCTCGGTCAAGTGATTCGTCATGACGATCCCGGTGGCAGTGTTCTGTTCTCGCAGTTTGCGATCACCGGGCAGTGCAGTGAAAACATCCGTCACTTCACGCTTGAGCCGGTTGCCGCGGATTGGCCAGAGGCTATCGCCGATCGACAGAAGTTGCTCGAACCTCAAGGGGCAACCACACAATGGCGCTATGCCCCGCTGGGACCTGTGCTCGAACAGTTCGATGCCGGTGGCAATCGGCAGGCCTTCGCACTGACTCTCCACGGCCAGTTACGCGCAGTTGAAATACGGCTCAAACTTCAGACTCAGAACCATTCGGTCGTCAGTGATATTCGCTACGACGCTTACGGACAAGTCACTGATGAACTGGCAGGCAACGGCGTGCTGACTACGCTGAGCTACCGTCCCGAAGACGGCCGCCTGCTCACGCGCCATGCTCAGGACAATCTAGGCAATGTGCTGCAGCATCTGATCTACGCCTACGACCCGATGGGCAATGTAACGAGTATCGAAGACCAGGCATTGCCCGTGCGCTGGTTCGCCAACCAGCGTATCGAGCCGGTCAGTCGTTACCGCTATGACAGTCTTTATCAGTTGTCCCATGCCACTGGCTGGGAGGCCGGCGTTGGCGGTGGCGGGCCGACCGCTGTCGCCAATTACAGCCAGCGCTATCATTACGACGCCGGCGGCAATTTGCGCGGGCTGACTCACGTCGGCCAACAGAGTCCAGGTCACCAACTGCAGGCCGCACGCTTTAGCAATCGGTGTTTGCCGTGGCACGACGGTAAGCCGCCCTCTGAAGCAGAGATCGCTGCAGCTTTCGATTCGCGGGGTAATTTGTTGTTGCTGGATCAGGGGCGCCGGTTGCAGTGGAATCTGCGTTGCCAGCTGGACTCGGTCGTGGTCGTCTCACGCCGATCAGATGCCGATGATCGTGAAAGCTATCTCTATGACGGCGCCGGTCAGCGGGTATGCAAGACGCGTTCGTCACGGGCCTCTGCACGCAGTCTTCTTGCACAGGTGCGTTATCTGCCAGCGCTGGAATTACGCACCGATACCGGCACCGGTGAGAGCCTGCAGGTGATCATCGTGCGGACCGGACTCAATATCGTACGCGTCCTGCATTGGCAAAGCGCACCGCCGACCGGCCTCAATAATCTCTACCGATACAGTTTCAATGATCATCTGGGCTCAATCAGTCTTGAGCTGGACGCGGATGCGCAACTGATCAGCCGCGAGCATTTTTATCCATTCGGTGCAACGGCGTGGGCCGAAGAACCCGACGTCAGCTACAAGACCGCGCGGTATTCGGCAAAGGAACGTGACGCCACGGGACTTTACTATTACGGGTTTCGCTATTACGTGCCGTGGCTGCAACGCTGGCTGAACAGCGATCCTGGTGGAGCGATCGACGGCCATAATCGCTACCGCGCGCTGCGCAACAACCCAATGACTTACAGGGACAGCGACGGGCGCAAGCCCGACAAGCCCGACAAGCGTGCTGGCGACCGGGTGTATCACGATCTTGCCGACCAGAAACTGGTCAATCCCGTGCAAGCCGCCGGCATGCAGCCCGTGCGCCGTTACTTCGAGAATGACCCAAATCCCGACGTCCAGGCCTACCGCCGCGAAATACCGGTAGCGCTGGCAGAGCTGGGAGCCCGGGACAACTCCGTGCTCAACACACATCAGGCACATGTCATTGCCGCCGTCCGGACGCACACCGCGCCACCTTCGGGGGCCGTGCTGTACCACTCCGGTGAATTCGTTTCTTCGACAATGAATCGGGTGTTGGGGGAGGAGACCACCAGCCGGATCATGGGACCCATGTCCGTTGCGTTCAACAGCCCTGTCGAAGAACCGCAAGTGCTTGCAGCCAGGCGCGGTGCCGTGGCCAAAGGCTTCCAGATCGGCGGAAATCTGCTGATGCACGCCGCTAACCCCGCAGCTCAGTTGGTGGGCTCACTGAGTGTGGCAATGGGCAATGCCATGCAGGTTTCCGAGGCTCAGACGCGGATTCAGTACAAACTGCTCAGCACACCCGTTGCCGTGCCTCTTGCCATCTCCTCGAACAGTCCGGCGGTCGACTTGCAGTCCTTCAATCGATCGGCCCGGCGGCAGCCGTTGTTCGCAGAACCGGAATCAACGCCCACACCGTTGGCGCAGCAACTGTTTGCAGCCGCGTTTACACAAGGTCCAGCGGAGCTGGCGCAGGCGACGGAAGGCGAGTCGGTCGATGAAGATTCACCACTGGCGAGACGCCGCAATTCAGTCTTCGGCTAGACAAAAAAAGCCCCCACCCAGCCCGCTGCGGATAGGGAACGCAACGGGCTGGACGAGGGCTTCTTGTTTCAGCAGGCGATTACTGCGCGATGGTTTTCACCGACACGCCGCGTTCGATCGGGGTGGAGCGGCCGTAGATATCTTCGAAACGCTCGATATCGTCTTCACCCAAGTACGAACCCGACTGCACTTCGATGATTTCCAGCGGGATTTTGCCCGGATTGCGCAGGCGATGCACCGAGGCGATCGGGATGTAGGTCGACTGGTTTTCGGTGAGCAGGAACACGTTCTCGTCGCAGGTCACTTCGGCGGTGCCGCTGACCACGATCCAGTGTTCGGCGCGGTGGTGGTGCATCTGCAGCGACAGGCACGCGCCCGGCTTGACCGAGATGTGCTTGACCTGGAAACGCCCGCCCATGTCCACCGAGTCGTACGAGCCCCACGGACGATAGACTTCGCAGTGGTTCTGGGTTTCGCTGCGGCCCTGGGCATTGAGGGTGTTGACCATCTGCTTGACGCCCTGGACCTTGTCCTTGTGGGCAATCATCATCGCGTCCTTGGTTTCGACCACGACGATGTTTTCCAGACCGATCACCGAGACCAGTTTGCCGTTGCCGTGGATCATGCAGTTCTTGCTGTCCTGGATGACCACATCGCCTTTGCTGACGTTGCCGTTGGCGTCTTTCTCGTTGACTTCCCACAGCGACGACCAGCAGCCGACATCGCTCCAGCCGGCGGTCAGCGGCACCACGCAGGCGCGCTGGGTTTTTTCCATCACCGAGTAGTCGATGGAGTTGTCCGGGCAGCAGGCGAAGGTGGCTTCGTCGAAGGTGATGGTGTCGGCGTCCTGCTGGCTGCGCTCAAGGGTCAGCAGGCAGGTGTCGTAGATGTCCGGATCGTGCTTTTTCAGTTCTTCGAGGAAGCGGCTGGCGCGGAACAGGAACATGCCGCTGTTCCAGTAGTAACCGCCGGATTCGACGTACTCGGTGGCGCGCTTCACATCCGGTTTTTCGACGAAGTGCGAGACGCGGCTGACGCCTTCGGGCAGCAGCGAATCAGCAGTGGATTTGATGTAGCCGTAGCCGGTTTCCGGTTTGGTTGCCGGCACGCCGAACAGGACCATCTCGCCGTTCTCGGCAGCGACAGTCGCCAGGGCCAGCGCACGTTGCAGGGCTTTCTGGTCTTCCAGCACGTGGTCGGCCGGCAGCACCAGCATCAGTTCGTCACGACCTTCATTGACCAGCATCATCGCGGTCAGGGCCACGGCCGGCGACGTGTTGCGGCCGAACGGTTCCATCAGGATGCGCTGACATTCCAGATTGCGCGCGGCCAGTTGCTCGTTGACGATGAAACGGTGCTCTTTGTTGCAGACCACGATTGGCGTGTCCATGCCTTCGAACACCAGACGCTCGAGGGTTTGCTGGAACAGTGTGTGTTCGCCGGTCAGGGCGAGGAATTGTTTAGGGAACTGCTTACGCGAAAGAGGCCACAGACGCGAACCGCTACCACCTGACAAGATCACCGGAATCATAATGTTTACTCCATAAAATCAATTTGGTTAGAGCAACGAACGTTGTGTCGTTTCACTCTTGTTTTTGTCTCGTTTCCGAAGACGCCGCATCCCTTGTAGGAGCTGCCGAAGACTGCGATCTGTTGATCTTGATCTTCAAAATCAAAAGATCGCAGCCTCGTTTCACTCGACAGCTCCTACAGGGATCAGCGTCTCTGCGGGAAATTGGTTAGCGAGTCGACACCGGGCGTTTCACCCATACGGGCGACAGGTTGCTGCCGTTGCCGGTGACGTACAGCACGGCTGCCTCACCACGCTCCAGAGCGACCGGTTTCACGTCGCCGACTTTCTTGTCGCCTTCGTACAGTGCCAGGCTGACTTTCACCGGGTTGATTTCACGTTCGCCACGGCCCTTGGCAGCGACGTTCGGCACCACTTCGGTCTTGCCGTCGGCGGTTTTCAGGGTCAGCGATTTGTCGCTGAGGTTCTGTACACGCACCAGGGATTTCTGCTTGTTCTTGAACGGCGGCTCTTCGATCAGTTGTGGCGCGCCGGAAGCGTTGTTGACCAGGGTGTAGTAGTGGTCACCGGCGAGTTTGACCGGCAGGGTCTGGCTGCCGACCTTGGCGCTGTAATCGCCGCCCGGCATGAAGCTGAAGTCGCTGCTGGCCAGTGGCGCGATATCGCTCAGGTTGGTGCTGCCGACAGTCGCGCTGACTTCGGCGTTGCTGGCGTTGTAGACACGCACGAAGGTCGAGCCTTTCGGAGCGGTCGGGCCGTACAGCGCGGCGTCGCCACCGGCGAAGGCTGGGACGGAAAGTACGCTGAGGCCAGCAACCAGTGCGAAGCTTTTAGCGAGACGACGAGGAGTAGTAGTGAAAGTCATGGTGTACCTCTCTTTCAGTTTTGCGCCCGATCGGGCGTCTCGGATTTAGTGTTGATGGCTACGTTTTGTTGGCGGGCGCCGGCTTGTTTGAGCTCTGCGACCCACTGCGGGTCGGCGTCGCCGATTTCGTTGTTCACAGGCAGATATCGTTCAGGAAACTCCCAGATCAGCACTTGTGGCGGGCTGTTCTTGAAGTCATCGCTTTTCAGGTAGCTGAGCATCGGCAGAATCGGGCCGTGGCCGTCTTCGGCGTAGTTGACGACGTCACTGTGCAGCGCTTGTTTGAGCGCACCGACGAAGTTCCAGTTGGGGTTGGCGCTGTAGCTGGTGCCGATCAGCGCGACCGGTACTTCGCTGTTGGCGAACAGGGCGTCGTCACCGGCAGGCTGTTCGGCGGCAACGGTGTTGCGTTTGAGCAGTGGCTCAGGCGCCGGCATCATGTTTTCGAACAGCGGATCGAGTGGCAGGAACAGACGCAGATCGCCCTTGTGCGTGACCTTCTCTGCTGGCGTGGTAACGAAGCGCTGTGGCTCGCCGCTCAGCGGGAATTTCTCGGCAATGGTTTTCGCCAGCGTATTGGCGGCGATCTCGGCGCCTTCCGGCGTCCAGTGGGTGTCGGTGCGCAGGAACACCTGCTCACCGTTCTGCTTGGCCTGTTGCAGCGGGCCGAGCAGGTCAGGGGCGAGGATCTTGTCGGCCGCGACACGGGCGTGGAAATCCTGGTACAGATTCTGGTGAATGCTCGAAGGCTTCACTTCACCCAGATGCTCCGGGTACAGACGCACCTTGGCTGGAACGATCGCCATCACCAGTTTCACGCCTTTCTCTTTCAGGGTCTGACGCACGCCTTCGACCAGCGCGTAGTTGCCTTGCAGGTTCTGCTGTTCGTTGACGATCGGGTTGAATTCCTCATCGCTGTACAACCACTGGTCGCGGCCGAGCACGACGCCCGGACGACCTTCGTTGAACAGTTTGAAATCCAGCGCGGCCCAGAGGTTGGTGCCCAGACGCTTGATCGGGAATTCATCGTCATAGTGGGTTTCCACCGCCTTCGTCCAGCGGCCGTTGAGCACCGTCGCATCAGCGTTGGTGCTGAAGCCGAAGAAGCTGCGAACCGACCACAGACCCAGGACCAACAGCGTCACCAGGAACAGGGCGATGTAGAAGATGCGTAATGAGCGGGTCATGTCAGATCCCTCAGAACTGGAAGTAAAGGAACGGCGAGAAGCTTTGCGCCGAGAGTTTGAGAATCGAGGCGATGAACAGCAGCAGGATCAGCCCGCGCATCACGTAGCGCGACCAGTCAGCGGTCCAGTAAGCCGGTTGCACCTGGGCTTCGACGCCAACGGTGTAGCCAGGTTCGTGGATGCTCGCCGGATTTTCCCCAGGCGCTGCCTTGATCATTCCCGGCGTCGCCGTGGCAGGACCATTGGCCTCGACGTTGACTTCCGGTTTGGTCTTGGCTGGCGGCTGATTGGTATACAGATCACGCAGGCCGAAGAACGCCAGGGTTACGTAAGCCACCACCAGAGTCGCTACTTGCAGACCGGTGAGGCTGGCCTGATTGAGTTCCGACAGCGACCAGTCGCCGAAGCTGAACATTGCACCGTACATGCGACCGGCGACGTGCAGATTCTCGGCACGGAAGATCACCCAGCCCATCACCACCAGCAGGAAGGTCAGTGCCCAGCGGATCGGGTTGAGGCTGCGCGGCGAAGTGTTCAGGCCGAGCATTTTTTCGATCGCCAGCCACATGCCGTGCCAGGCGCCCCAGATGATGTAAGTGATATTCGCGCCGTGCCACAGACCACCCAGAAGCATGGTCAGGAACAGATTGCGATAGGTCATCAGCGTGCCTTTACGGTTACCGCCGAGGGTGATGTACAGGTAGTCACGCAGCCAGGTGGAGAGGCTGATGTGCCAGCGGCGCCAGAACTCGGTGATCGACTGGCTGATATACGGCTGCTTGAAGTTTTCCATGAAGCGGAAACCCATCATCAAGCCCAGACCGATGGCCATGTCGCTGTAACCGGAGAAGTCGAAGTACAGCTGCGCGGTGTACGCCAGCGCACCGAGCCAGGCATCACCCGTGGTCGGATTTTGCAAGGCGAAGCAATGGTCGGCGACCACGGCGAGGGTGTCGGCGATGAAGACCTTCTTGATGAAACCCTGCATGAACCGCGTGCAGCCCTCGGAGAACTTGTCGAGGGTGTGCGTGCGGTTGTTGAACTGATCGGCGAGGTCGCGGAAACGCAGAACCGGGCCGGCAATCAGGTGCGGGAAGATCGCCACGAATGCTGCGAAGTCGATCAGGTTGCGCGTGGCCGGAGTGTCGCCACGGTACACGTCGATGATGTAGCTGATCGATTCGAAGATGTAGAACGAAATACCGATCGGCAGCAGCACGTGGGTGAGGATGAACGGCTCGAGACCGAACGAAGTCATGATTTCGTTGATGCTGTCGACACCGAAGTTGGCGTACTTGAAGTAGCCGAGGATGCACAGGTCGACGGCCACGCCGAGCAGCAGCCAGCGCTGCGCCGGTTTGGTTCTGACGCCAGCGGCACCGACTTTCAGGCCGATCCAGTAGTTCCACAACGTGACCGCTGCGAACAGCGCGAGGAAGTCCACCCGCCACCAGGCGTAGAACACATAGCTGGCGATCAGCAGCAGCAGGTTGCGATAGCGTTGCCCGCTCAGGTAGTACAAGCCGAGAAAGATCGGCAAGAACAGAAACAGGAACACGTTGGATGAAAATACCATCCCGATCTCTCCATGTTTGAACCAACAGTCAAGGGCCAAAGCCCCCCCAAACCCCCCGTGGTAGTGGAGGGGTGACACAGTGTTTGCTTGAGGTCTGGGCTGGCCGTCAAACCGCGCCCCTCACCCCCCGCCCTCTCCCGGAGGGAGAGGGAGCCTGATCTCCATGGTTTTCAAAAATGGAGATCGACTCGGTATTTCATTTCGACGTAACTCGCACAGCCACCTCGGTCAGTCCCCTCTCCCTCCGGGAGAGGGTTAGGGTGAGGGGCTTTTAGCCCTTTTCATGCGACGGGTCGTAGACCTTGGTCAGGTCGCCGCCAAGACGGAAAGTCTTGAACGGTTGCATGTCGCGTTTCTTCTCGATCACATCCGGCGCACAGGTGTAGAGCGTGCAGAACGGTTCGAGCCAGGCGAATTTCATGTCCTCTTTCAGGTCGGTCATGTCCTGCTTTTTGCCGTTCTTTTCTTCGAACTCGTCAGGGTCCTTCACGCCGGCCAACACGCGGTCACCCAGACGCTTCAGTGCGCCATTGTTTTCCTGACGCAGATCGACACCGTTGACCTGGGCGAAACTGGCGATCATCGCCAGCGGCGGCAGGGCGTAGTTGTGATAGGCGAGGGCGCGTTGCTGGCGCTTGAGTTCGTTGGGCAGGAATCCGTCGGCGTCGACCTGGTTGACGCCGACCTTGTATTCCTTCACCGCCCAGTCGAACAGGTCGCGGCGGTTGGTGGCGACGGCGGTGGCCATCACCGACCAGGCGGCCCAGTACGAGTGGTTGTTGGTTTTTTCCAGCGGCAGGTTGTCCCAGTCGCTGACCACCTGATCGGCCATTTTGCTGAACCAGGCTTCGATCACCTGCGCTTCCTGCTGATGCTGGGCCAGCGGATGCGAGTCGGAAAACTTCAGGCGAATGTACGACGAGGCCATGCTGCCCAGTGCCCATTTGCGCATCGACTTGCCGGTGTGGTTGAAGTCTTTGGACATCAACGCGTCAGCCTTGGCCCATGCGGTCAGCCAGTTGAGCGTGCATTCGAGCTGCTCCGGGCGACCGTCGCGCATGAACTGCATGACGCGCTTGGCGGTGCCGCGCTCCAGCGTGGTGATGTCTTTGGTGGTGTCGCGAAAGGCTTTTTCCGACTGCACATTCAGCGTCGCGCGGGCCTTGTCCGAACCTTCGTATTTGCTGCGAAATTGCAGCGGACCGGTGTATGGCGCCGGCATCGCGTCGCAGCCGTCGCTCTTGTCGCCGGTCTTGAATTTATCCACCGGGGCGAAGTAGCCCTGCGGTGGACGCAATGGCGCGGCGGCCTGAGTTGCCCCGGCGAACATCGCCAGGCTCAGGAGTGTCGGTGCCAACAGATTTTTCAGTTTCGGATTTCGCATAGCAGACCTCATTGCCCGAGCTGCGCGGTCTGTTGACCGACGCCCGGGAATACGTTGCGTTTGCAGATTTTCGCTTCGACTTTTTGTGGCGCGGCGCCAGGTCCGGCTTCAGGACCCTGGACTTCGACTGCCAGCAGGTTTTGCGAGGCCCAGTCTTCGTCCGTGCGCAGCTCAAAGGCGAAACGACCGTCGGTGTCGGAGGTTTCCGGTTTCTCGATCTTGATGTCCTCGTGGCGACCGTTCATGTACCAGAGGGTGGCTTGCAGGGTTTTCACCGAGGTGTCGGCGAAGCGGATATCAACCTGATGGTTGGCGTTCTGCAGGTTCAGGTTCTTGCTGTTGACCAGCAGTTCTTGCTTGCTGCCCGGCTTCAGCGTGGCGCTGGCGGACATCTGCGCGTCCTTGCCTTCGCAACCGTTATCCAGCAGCGCCATCATCTGGCGATAGATGGTTTCCTGGTCGAGGCGATACAGCGGCGAGAATTCCCAGATGAGAATCTTCGGCGGGGTCTTCTGGAATTCTTCGCTGCCCAGGTACTGCAGCATCGAACCTTCGAAACCGCCGCCGGGGAAGGCCACGTTGAGGATGTCGGCGCCGATGGCTTCTTCGAGGAAGCCGGCGAAGTTGTAGTTCTTGCCGCTGTGCGACGTACCGACCAGGGTGATCTGCGGATTGCCGGAATCGCCGAACAGATCGCCGTCGCCTGCCTCGCCTTTCGGCTCGGTGGTGAACTGGTCCATGTACTGGATCGCATAGCTGGTGCCGCACAGTTGCCCGGCCATGTTGTGCAGAGTGCCGGTCTTGCCCATGCGCCCGGAGCGCTTGGTCTCGAATTCACGCTTGGGAATGTCGGCGAAGGCCGGGATCTGCTTGACCTTTTCGGCGACGATTTTTGCCGTGCGCTGGGCACCGTAAGGTGTCCAGTGCTGGTCGCCACGGAAGTAGAAATCGTGGGCGGGCAGGGTGTCCGGCAGCGATTCGTTGGTCAGTGGCGACAGGTCCGGCACCACGTAGCCCATCTTGGCGAAACGGCCGAGCATGGTCTTGTAGTTGCCCAGCGCTTTTTCGTAATCGAACGCGGCTTTTTCCTGCGGGTTGAGCTTGTTGCGGTTCACCAGGCCACGGGTCGGCTGGTAAACGATCACCAGCTCGACGCCTTTGCTCTTGAACGCATCGTGCAACTGCTGCAGGCGCTTGTAGCCGGCCGGCGTGGTGTTGAACTCGGTGCGCAGGTCTTCCTGGGTACGGAACAGCCAGTCGCCCTGAGCCTGTACCAGGGTGGTGAAGTTCTGCTGATAACGCGTGGTGTAGTTCTTCGCGTCATGGGCCGCCGGGCACAGGTTGCAGCACGGCTCGGCGGTGAACTTCGGTGGCGTGACGCTTGCGCCTTCAGCGTCGGCGCGGGCGTTGCCGGCAGCGAGAATGCCGAGAGTCAGGGCCGAGAGGCTGAGCAGTTTGATCATGTGTGGGTGCATAAAAATTATCCTCAGTCCTGCAATTCGGTCTGGCGTTCGACAGGGTCGATCAGCACGGCTTTCTGCTGGCGCACCAACAGATCGAGAATTTCATCCTGGCGCTCGCCGAGGATGCCGTTGAAGCTGATCCCGCTGGACTTGGTCGGCGCCAGCATCGACACGCGATACAGCTCGACACTCAGCGGCGAGTCGATCGACAGCGGACCGCTGCCATTGGCCGCCAGCTCGCCGCCGACGACGATCAGCGAGACCTGCGCGTCGAACGGGTCGAGCTTGATGTCACGGTCGGTGTCGGTCAGGTCCTTGATGTGGCCGTAGATACCGGTCAGGCCGTTGGTCATGGCAACGTTTTCGTAGAGGCGGATGTTCACGCTGTTACGAATACGAATGCCGTGACGGGTATTGCTGATGACCTTGTTGCCCCACAGCAGGTTGTCGGCAGACTCGTAGAGCGTGATGCCGTCGGTGTGGTTCTTGTAGATCTCGTTGTAGGCAATGATGTTGTTGACGCTGTTACGGTCGATCACCAGGCCCGACAACTTGTTGTCGAAACTCTTGTTGTTGAAGATGAAGCTGTCGTTGACCTCACGGGAAATGATGATCCCGTGCTTCTTCTTCGTGCCATGAACGGTGTTCTCGGCAATGATCAGACGGTGCGAGCGGTCATGCGGGTCGATGCCGTAGACGATGTTGTCTTTGTAGGTGTTGCCCTTGACCACAAAGTCGCTGGTTTCGTAGCAGTAGAAGCCGTACCACATGTCCGAGAACTCGGAGCCGACGATCCAGCCGGTCGGTTCCGGGCGCTTGAGGACTTTGGCCATGTTCGGCGTGTACTGGGAAATACTCACCCCGTACGACTTACTGTTGGCGTAACCGAAGCTGGCCATCTTGCTGTTGACGATGTAGGTCTCGGTGCCGCCCCAGGAGAGCAGGAACGGACGGAATTCCTTCGGCGAACGGAAGGTCGCCGGGCCGTTGTCCTTCTCGCGCCAGCCGGTGACTTTAGTGTCACGCACGAACAGTTTGCCGTCGTTGACCAGGAACGAACCGGCCTCTTGGGACAGGCGCAGTTCCTGGGTCTGACCGTCGATTTCGAGGATGCCTTTCTCGCCGACGACGATCGGCAATTTGGCCAGATACACGCCCGGGGACGTCTCGCTGAAATACTGCTTGGGCAGTTTTTTCGCCAGATCCTTGAGGTTCATGTAGCCGTCGTCGATGAAGATCGCCTGCGGGATGCCGTGCTGACGCACCACCCATTCGGCCATCTTGTTATCGCCGCCGATGAAGTCCTTCAGGGCGTTTTCCTGCATCATCCGGCGCACACTGATCTTGCCCGGTTTGCTGCGCACGATCTTCGCGGCAGCGGCTTCGGCGGTGAAGCCGGAGAGGTCGGGCAGTGTCGGCTTGGCCAGTTTCAGTGCGTCGGTCGGCGCGCTGCTGACGGTGTAGGTCTTGGCCTGTTGCAGTTCCTTGGCCACGGTCGCAGGTTTCGCCGGTTCAACATTGGCGAAGGCGCCGGCGCTGGCCAGCAGCATCGCGCCGGCCAGCAGGCTGAGTGAGCCTGTTCTGGTGCTGATCATGTCGGGCACTCCCTTGGCGGTTTGCATCAGAAGCGCCAGATCACGTCAATGAATGCGCGGTGCATGTAGGAATCAACCTGGCTGCCGTAGGCATCGCCCGGTTTGAACACACCGCCACGGAATCGCACCAGTGCCGAAGGCTCGTCGATCGACTGGCTCAACGCCGCCGGCAACAGGCCTTGCTTGAAGTACTTGGTGACGACCAGGTCCATTTCCTGACCGAGGTCCTTGTTGCCATCTTCAAGCGGCAAGGATGTGCTGGAGAGGATTGCGCCGGTGACGTCGTCGGTGTTGTTTTCCACCGCATTGATGCCGTTGCTGCCGACCGGCTTGTTGCCGTCGACACGCCAGAACTTGTGGTAGATCAGGCTGGCGTCGTACTCGTCGTTGACCATCCAGGAACCGAACAGGGTGGCGGTCTGCATGTTGTTCATTTCGCCACGGAACGCTTCGCCGAAACGCTGCACGCGCGAGCGGGTACCGGTGTAGTTGGAGCGGTTGCTCTCCAGACCGTTCTGTTCGTAATCGGCACTGGCGCGGGCGTATGCACCGCCGACTTGCCACTGCGGATCGAGGCGCAGACGCACGCCGACATCGGCTGCCCAGCCGCTGATGTCATCGCTGCGCTTGGCTTGTGTCGGGCGCGTGCCGTCGGCGTTCAGCGCATTGACCGTGTCGCGGTCGCCGCTCATGCCGGTGATGCTGCCCCAGTAGTTGACGGTGTTGGTGTTGCGCCAGTTGTAGGCGTCGCTGTCGGCAGTCAGTCCGATCCAGCTGATGTCGCCGTTCTCGGTCTTGTCCAGCGAGTCGCGCGGGACGCCCGGCTCGGCGTAATCGAGTTTGCCGTCATCGTGAGTGTGGTGGCCGCGAATGCCGACCCACTGGCCCGGTGTCCACTGGTAAGCAGCGTCGGCGTAGGCGTGCAGGCGATCCTTGTCTTTCGGCGCCAGCTCTTTCAAGTCGGTGCGGTATTCGCTGAAACGCTCGGCAACACCGGCATTGGCGCGCAGCAGGGTGGTGTCGAAGGTCCAGTTCAGCGCTTCGATGTTGGTGTCGCGCCATTGGCCGTCGTCATTGCGCAGACGCTGGCGACCGAACTTGAGCATCTCGCCCGGGTACGGGGTGAGGCCGCTGTAGCCGACCCAGAACTCGCGCATCGCCAGGTAGTTCTTCTTGGTTTTGCGATCACTGTTGTCGGTGGCTTGTTCACCGTCCGATTGTTGCAGGGTGTCGGTCTCGATGATGTCGGTCGAGGTCACTGCCTGACCCATCGCGTAGGCGCTCCACGCGCCGCTTTCGCCGTAGATCCAGGGACGCAGGTCGAGGCCCACGCCATTGACGTCACCGCCGCCGGCAGTGCCGAGGTCACGGTCGTCTTCGGACTGGCCGGTGAGTTTCACTTCCAGACCGAAATTCTTGGTTTCAGTCATCGCAGCCAGTGTCGGGCAAGACCAGAGCAGCGCGAAGGTGAGGCCAATACCGGCCTTCACGAATGGGTTCAGCTTCATAGTTTTTCCTCGCCGTCTTCTTCTTGCAGGGCGTGCAGTTGCAGCGTGTTCGAGTTCAGGGCGCCACGGCTGGCCTGTTCCTGTTGCAACAGGCGGCGGGCTTCGGGCAGGCGCTCGGGCGGCAATTGCGCCTCGAGTGTCGCTGCCAGTTCATCGGCTTGCGGGGTGTTCTGCGCCTTGGCCAGTTGGCTGAATACGTAGGCGTTCAGCGGGTCGGGCTTGGTACCCTTGCCTTGGGAAAACAACTGGGCGATGGCGAAGTCGGCACTGTTCTGGCCGTTGCGCGCAGCGGTCAGCAGGTGGTCCAGAGCCTTCTGCGGATAGACCTTGCCCAGGTAGCCACGACGGTAGATCTGGCCGAGGTAGTAGTCGGCGGCGACTTCGCGGCCAACGGCTTTCTGGAAGTGTTCCTCGGCGACTTTCGCATCGGCCGGGACCATTTTGCCTTCGTAGTAGACCTTGCCCAGCAGCAGTTCGGCGCGCGGCTGGTCGGCGGCGCGACCGTTGTCCAGGTACTTCATCATCTGGTCGACGTCGCCCAGTTCGGGGAAGTCGTAAAGCAGTTGGGCGAGGGTGACCCACGATGCCGGGTAGCCCGGAGCGATCGGCTCGAGCAGCGCCTGCGCGGTTTTTTCGTCAGTCTTGCCCAGGGTCGAATCGGCCAGCACGCGGGCTACGGAGTCGACACGCTGCGCGGTGACGGTGCCACGGCTGTAACCGGCCTGCATCTGCTTGATCAGCTCGGCCTGTTGGTCCGCCTGGCCACGTTTCTGGTAAACGGTGGCCAGTTCGACGTAGCAGATGTCAGTGGTGTTGAGCGCGGCCTTGCAGATCTTTTCCACGTCATCCAGATGCTGGTCGTAAGTGCCCTGGGTGCGATACAGCAGCACCTGCGCCAGGCCCGCTTCCGGGTAGCCCGACTTGCGCCACTGATCGATCTGCTGCTGCGCGTTGATGTTGGGGAAGCTGTGCGGGTATTGCAGGTACAGCATCGCCAGCGGGATCAACGTGTTGCCTTCGCCATTGGCGGCGGCTTTTTTCAGCAGGGTTTCGGCTTCGTGGTGCTCGGCTTCGGTGGAGCCCGGCTTGGCCACCAGCAAACGACCGAGACGTGCCTGGGCACGCGGCGACACGCTGGCCGCTGCGCGGTAAGTCGCCTCGGCCTGTTTCATCTGCGCCGGGTCACGGCTGTCGACCTGGATATCGGCCAGGCCGACTTGCGCCTCGCTATAACCCAGATCGGCCAGTTGCTGGTAATTCTGCGCAGCGGTGGCGGTGTCGCCACGCTTGAGCGCTTCGTTGGCCAGACGCTGATCGGGCAGCCCGGCGCAACCGGCCAGAGAAACTGCCAGTGCCAGCGAGCACACCATCAATCCCATGTGGGAGCGAGCCTGCTCGCGAAGCAGTCGACTCGGTACTTCAGACAAACCGCGCTGGCCCTTTCGCGAGCAGGCTCGCTCCCACAGGGTCGGCGGTGTGTTCAAGTTATGCGTAGTCACAGGCATGTCCTCGACTTAAAGACCGGCAGCCATGGCTTTGTCGATCAGCCAGTTCAGGTTCGGGCCACGGTCGCTGTTCACTTCGACCGGGCGGCCGGCCAGGCTGCTGTCGAGCGGCTCGTCAGGCTGGATCTGCACGCGGATGTCGGAGGACAGGTCGGCGCTCTTCAGGCTCGTGCTGCTGACGATCTTGCCGGTGCGGGTCTTGTCTTCGCCGGCGATCTGGAAGCTCACCGGGGTGCCCGGGCGCACGTCGCCGAACTGGCGATAGGAGAAGCGTGCTTCAACGTTGGCCTGGGTGTTGCGCGGCACCAACTGGAAGATCACGTCGCCCTTGCTCGCGTACTGCCCGTCAGCCACCAGTTGCTGGGCCACGGTGCAGTCGCACGGCGAAGTCAGGGTGCCGGTCATTTGCTTGCCGAACAGTTCTTCAACCTTGGCCGGGGCCAGTTGGTCTTCGGCCAGATGGCCCTTGAGCACGTCGAGCATGCTGGTGCTGAAGGTCGCCAGCGGTGCGCCTTTGGCGGCAACGCCGTCGGACTTGACCAGGCTCTGTACGGTGCCGTCACGCGGCATGGTGATGTTCATCCCCGGCACGCTGACCAGACCGGCCTGCGCGTGGCTGACGAAGTACATGCCGTACACCGACTTGAAGATGAAACCGGCAGCGACCAGACCAACAGCGAAAATACCGGCGCTGAAGGTCACGGCTTTCAGGCGGCCGAACGGGGTCATGCCGGTGTCGTTGGTCTTGTTCTTGCGCGCCTTGGTGAAGTTGTCGCGCTGCAGGGTCGCCAGCACTTCGCCGATGCTGACGATGTCGCCGGCCAGGTGCGAAGTGATCAGGTGGCGCAGGGTGGAAATGTCCTGCGGCTCGAGGTTCTGGAACTGGCAGCCGGCGCGGCCGGTGGCGCGGTCAAAGGAACGCACCTGCAGTTCAACGTCCATGGCCAGGCCGAGGTTGTCGATGACAAATTGCAGACGCGCCTTGTACACCTCGCCGATGGTCAGCGGCATCTGCCCGGCGTTGAACGCCAGACCGCCAGCCGACAGATCGAGGACCCGCGCTTCGAGCGGAGTCCGGTCAGGGCCGAAGAAACGCAGCTTGGCCGGGATTTTCACGCGAGCGTGCTGGCGCTGGGCTTCGGATTCATGCACTACGTTGACGTTGACGGCGGTATTCATAGGGGCGATTTCCTTGTTAATTCAATAGGAGCGGGTCAGACCATCATCAGCAGCACGGCGACAAAAATGCTGCCGGCGGAGAAGGTCATGGTCCGAGACGACCAGGTGTTGAACCAACGTTGAAAGCTGGCGAGATCACGGGTCAGGGATGTGGGCTGGCGAGTCCAGGATTGTTGGTCGAGGCGGAAGAACACGTAGATCTTCACCAGGGCGCCAACGATCTGGTTGTAATACAGAATCGCCGGGTAAGCAGGGCCGATGCGGTGGCCGGAACACGACAGCAACAGCGTCAGGATCAGGCGGGTGATACCGATCCACAGCAGGTACACGAGGATGAACGCGGTGCCGTACTTGAAGCTGGCGATCAGTGCGACGGTCAGGCCGAGCAGCGAGGTCCACATCGACACGCGCTGGTCGAACAGCACCACCGAGGTGAACGCGCCGAGGCGGCGGATACCCAGGCCCAGTGCTCGCGAGTTCTGGCGCAGGTTGTTGCCGTACCAGCGGAACATCAGCTTGCGGCTGGCCTTGATGAAGCTCTTTTCCGGCGGATGCTCAACGGTGTTGATCGCGGCGTCCGGCACGTAGAAGGTGTCGTAACCCAGGCGCATCAGGCTGAACCAGCTCGACTTGTCGTCACCGGTCAGGAACTTGAAGCGGCCCAGACGCCAGTGTTGCAGCGAGTCGCTTTCAACGTCGGCGATGAACTCCGGATTGGTCACCACGGAGGCTTTGAAAACCGACATCCGACCGGTCATGGTCAGTACGCGCTTGGACAGGGCCATCGAGCACATGTTGATGTGGCGCTGGGCGAAACGCAGCTTGTGCCATTCGCTCATGATGTAGCCGCCGCGCACTTCGCAGAACTCGTTGGTGGTCAGGCCGCCGACATTGCCGAACAGCTGGAACCACGGCACGGTCTTGCGCACGACGCCTTCGCCGAGCACGGTGTCGCCGTCGATCACGGCCACCACGGCACGGTCGTCCGGCAGGTGACGGGAGATCGCACGGAAACCGAAGGCCAGACCATCGCGCTTGCCGGTGCCGGGAATGCGCACGAAGTCGAGCTTGACCCGCTCCGGCGGATTCATCCGTGCCCACAGCGCCTTGACCAGCAGCTCGTCGGACATTTCCACGATCGAGCAGACAATGGTGGTCGGCAGTTCGCAGTCGATGGCTTCGCGGATCACCGAGCTGTAGACCTGCGCGGTTGTCAGCGCGTCGATACGAAAGCTGGTGACCATCAGAAACACATGCGACGGATCGGCCGCTTTACCCAGCTTGCGTACTTTGCGACGCAGGTGCGGGTAAACGATGTAGAGAAAAATCATGCCGCGCACAAAGTGCGTTGCACCCATCGAGTAGCGCCAGATACCCACGGCGCCAATCAGGAAAATGAAGTCCTTCGACTCGGAGTCGAATGTGGACGTGGGCAGCATCAAGGCCAGGCCCATCAGCAGACTGAGATAAAAAAGCCAGCCGGCTGATTGCAGAAAAAAATGTTTGAGCTTGGTCATAACCGTCATCCGAAGGTGATGGAGGCTTCAAGCCGCAAGCGTGTTGCTTTTGCTTGCGGCTTGAAGCTTGAGGCTTGCCTTACCAGCAAATGCCTTCGGTGCGGCTACCGGCGCTGGTGGCCTTGGACATGAAGCCCACCAGGTCGATGACTTGCTTGCCCTGCGGCGCTTCCTGGGCCAGCGAACGGAATTTCTCGTCGCGGTTGCCGAGGATGATCACGTCGGAGTTATCGATCACCGAGTCGAAGTCGGAGTTGAGCAGGGACGATACGTGCGGAATCTTCGATTCGATGTAGTCCTTGTTCGCACCGTGGACACGGGCGTATTCGACGTTGCTGTCGTAGATGCTCAGGTCGTAACCCTTGCCGATCAGCATTTCCGCCAGTTCGACCAGCGGGCTTTCGCGCAGGTCGTCGGTGCCGGCCTTGAAGCTCAGACCGAGCAGGGCGACTTTGCGTTTTTCATGGCTTTCAACGATGTCGAAAGCGTTCTGCACTTGCGATTCGTTACTGCGCATCAGCGAGTTGAGCAGCGGTGCTTCGACGTCCAGGGAACCGGCGCGGTAGGTCAGCGCACGTACGTCTTTCGGCAAGCACGAACCGCCGAAGGCGAAGCCCGGACGCATGTAGTACTGGGACAGGTTCAGGGTCTTGTCCTGGCAGACCACTTCCATCACTTCACGACCATCGACGCCGACGGCTTTGGCGATGTTGCCGATCTCGTTGGCGAAGGTCACTTTGGTCGCGTGCCAGACGTTGCAGGTGTACTTGATCATCTCGGCAACGGCGATGTCCTTGCGGATGATCGGTGCGTCGAGTTCTTCGTACAGCGATTGCAGAACGTCGCCCGAGGCGGTATCGAACTCGCCGATAACGGTCATCGGTGGCTGATCGTAGTCAGCGATGGCGGTGGATTCGCGGAGGAATTCCGGGTTGACCGCAACGCCGAAATCGACGCCGGCTTTCTTGCCCGAGCAGTCTTCCAGAATCGGGATGACCACGTTGGCCACGGTGCCTGGCAACACGGTGCTGCGCACGACGATGGTGTGGCGGGTGGTTTTTTCACGCAGGACAAAACCGATCTCGCGGCACACGGCCTCGATGTAGTTCAGTTCCAGGTCGCCGTTCTTTTTGCTTGGCGTGCCGACGCAGATCATCGACAGGTCGGTATCACGAATCGCCTCGGCGAAGTTGGTCGTGCCGCGCAGACGACCGGTCTGGATACCCTGCTGCAGCAGTTCGCCCAGGCCTGGTTCTACAATCGGCGATTTGCCGGCGTTAATCATGTCGATCTTGTCTTTGGCAACATCGACGCCAACTACGTCATGGCCCCGTGCAGACAGGCAACCGGCACATACTGCGCCAACGTAACCCAAACCAAATATGCTGATGCGCATCGCAATTACCTCTGTATATATCAGGCCTTAGAAGGCCGGAGTTAATGGTGTTCAGCGGTCACTAGTGCACTCGGAAGTGCGGCTTACAGGCGCCACAATGCCGTGTGCAGGCATACAAAGTTCCGAGTGTCTAATAAGTGCACTCAAGATGTGCGCAACTAGGCCTTGTTGTTATGACTTGCCCTGTTATGCAGCCGATCTTCCGTGCGGGAAGACTCTAGTGCAGTCGTGTAGCCTGCTCGACGTCCGGTAGGGGGCCGGTAAATCAAGCAGTTAGGTGCTCAGGCGAGCACGTTTATAGGGGCGCGGCCTTGGCCTTTGTAGGGGATATTAATGGTGCGTATCTCCTGTCCTTCGATTGTTTTGAGACTAGTTAGTCACTCAGGCAAGTTGCTGTGACAACTTGGTTACATGGCTATCAGCTCTGCGTAAGTTATCTCGTACAAACTCGGCGAGAATCGTTACCGGTGGTATGAGCAATGCATTTGGACATAGTTCCAGCCCGCTCATCGTGCCAGTCGAAATTTTTTGAAATATTGATGAAGATGGCACTGGGTGCAAATTGATAGCACTAACGATTTCGCCCTTTAGTTATCGGGGCGAAACCGGGGCCGATAGTTTTGTGCCACTACGGGTAAAAAATTTAGGTGCCACTACTGAAAAAAAACTTCAGTGTCGAGTGAAACTAAAATTAGAAAATAGAGTGTGGTTTTATTGGCGCCATGAATTTGGCGATATGCGGCGGGGGAATTTTGACTTCGGGCGGACTGCACGACTCTTGAGAAAAAGAGTCGTGCAAAGGGCATGCTTTATTCCGGGGCGTGGTCGCGCAAAAACACCAGATTGTCGGGTTTCGATTGTTCGGCGCTGTAGCGATAACCCTGGACATCGAATTGCTTGAGCTGAGCCGGGTCGTTGATCCGTTCCTGGATCACAAAACGGCTCATCAGGCCGCGCGCTTTTTTCGCGTAGAAACTGATGATCTTGTACTGGCCGTTCTTCTGATCCTTGAACTCGGTGTTGATGATCCGCGCATTCAGGGCGCTGCGCTTGACCGCAGAAAAGTATTCGTTGGATGCAAGGTTGAGCAGTACGTCATCGCCCTGATCGGCCAGCGCTTCATTCAGCCACTCGCTGATGCGCGTACCCCAGAACGCATACAGATCCTTGCCACGGCCGTTGGCCAGTTTGGTGCCCATTTCCAGGCGATAGGGTTGCATCAGGTCCAGCGGCCGCAGCAGGCCATAAAGGCCGGAGAGCATGCGCAAGTGCTTTTGCGCGTAATCGAATTGCGCCTCGCTGAAGGACTGAGCGTCGAGGCCGGTATACACGTCACCCTTGAAGGCGAGCAGGGCCTGCTTGGCGTTTTCCGGGGTGAAGGCGGGTGTCCAGCTGCCGAAACGCGCGGCGTTGAGGCCACCGATCTTGTCGGACACGTGCATCAACTCGCTGATCTGCGCCGGACTCAGCTCGCGCAACTGCTGGATCAATTCCTGGGAATGGTCGAGGTACTGCGGCTGGGTGAAGCGCTGGGTCGCCGGCGGTGTTTCGTAGTCGAGGGTCTTGGCGGGGGAAATCACCATCAGCATGAAGTCGTCTCCTTTAATCGTGGGGGCGATTCTAGGGGGTTGTCCGGGTTGACTCCAGCTATCAAGCCCATAGGTGATCGACGGCTTAACTCAAACCCCTTGTGGGAGCGAGCCTGCTCGCGAAAGCGGATTCACATGATCGTTCCCACGCTCCGCGTGGGAATGCAGCCCGTGACGCTCTGCGTCACAGTCGTCGGACGCGGAGCGTCCGGGGAGGCGTTACCACGCAGAGCGTGGGAACGATCATCCGTGGCTGAGGGGAATAGGACAGGATCAGCTATAGTGCCGCGCGGGTTTTGTTATGGAGACATCCCTTTGCGCATTGTTCTTTTATTCACCGCGTGGCTGCTGAGCTTCGGCGCCATGGCGGCGCCCGGCGATGCGGCGACGCTGGATCGCACGACCTGGCCGGAGCAGCTCAGCAATCCGACCCTGTTCGACGTCGCGTCGCGGGCGGAAATCCTCATGTTCGCTCGCGGCCTGCTCGGCACCGAGTCCATCGACGAGGCGGCACTGGCCCAGCGCCTGGGCCTGCGCACGGTCAATATCGATGCGGTCAATCAGCTGCGCCAGCGCCTCTGGCAGCGCTTGCTCGCCAACTACAACCACGCCCAGCAAAGCTGCGATCAGGACGCCTCGTTCTGCTTCCTCGTCGAAGACCTGCCGACCCTGCGCGAGCAGGCGGCCAAGTTCGTCGTCAGCGACGACAGCTATTACACCAAGTGGGCCGAGCCGAGCCGGATCTTCCATTTGCAGTACCTCGACGAGCTGATGCGCAAGGCCGCGCTGTCACCGCAAACCAGTAACGAATTCGATCGTTTCGGCGACTACGAGCGCAACGGCGACGACATGCACGACCGGCTGTTTCTGCTGACCTTCGACAGCGCCGCCAACGTGCAACCGGACAACACCGACTGGCTGACCGAATACCTGCGAAAATCTAATCTGAGCGGGACATTCTTTGTACTGGGCAAGGATATTCAGGCGCGACTCGCTGGCCGTTCGGTCAGCAGCCTGCAGGCGAGTTTCTCCCGGCAGTGCGTTGGCGTGCAGGGCTGGGAGTTCCGCTCTCACAGCCATTGGCAGGACTGGCAGGATTCGGTGCGGCGCAGCGCCGATCTGGTGAAGAACAAACTGCCGGAAAACTACGTGCCGCTGTTCCGTCCGCCGGATGGCCAGCGCCGCAGTGACGCACAAGGTTTCTTCAATAGCCAGGGCCTGCAAGTGGCGCTGTGGGACATCGATGCCCAGGACGGTGCCGGCAAACTCAAAGGCCCTGCAAGCGCGCAGCGGGTGCTGACCCTGATGCTGCTGTGGCGGCACGGGGTGATCAATTTCAACATGAAACAGGATGCGGTGAAGACGTCCCTGCCGTGGCTGATCACCCAGACTGCGCAGAGCGGCATCGGCTGGGAAGACTGTCAGGACGCGTTTCGTTGAGAAACGACAAAAAGCCCGGAAACATTGGGCTTGGGGTGATTTTCAGGAGGAATTCGATGCAGGCGGACTTCCGACTTTAGCGGGGTACGGGGAGTCCGCCAAGGGCTTTTCGTCACTCTGAAAAATAAACTTAAAAAAACCGTCAAAGAGCTTTTTTATGTCATCGGTTTTGGAGTATTACGAAGACAGACCGCCGAAACCTGCAACACAGGTGGCGTCTTCCCAGACTCCTATTGTGTGCAGTTCATCCAAGCCCTCGTGGATGAATTCGGCAGTCACCTCGAGGCGCAGCACTGTCACGGTATTGCGTCGAATGGCTCCCACAAAGGTGACCGAGTATGGATGATCACGGACGCAGCCCTTCCTCCAACCAGCCAATCCTGTATGTACTCGATACCAACGTATTGATTCACGATCCAAATGCCCTGCTGAATTTCGAAGAACACCACGTCGCCATCCCGATGACCGTGCTGGAAGAGCTGGACAAGCTCAAGAGCGGCCATCACAGCGTGGCCGCCGAATGCCGCCAGGCGATCCGCCTGATCGACAAGACCCTGGGCGATGCGTCCCCTGAAGACGTTGAACTGGGCGTGCCGATCCAGCGTGGCAAGGGCGGGCCGAAGGGCTTGCTGTCAATTCTGATGAGCAAGCAGGCCGAGTCGAACCTGATTCTGCCCGAACATCTGAACGACAACAAAATCATCAACCAACTGATTGATCTGCATACCCGCGATCCGCAAAAACCGGTGGTGCTGGTCACCAAAGACATCAACATGCGCCTCAAGGCGCGCGCCTGTGGGATCGACGCCGAGGACTACAGCACCGACCAATTGGTCGATGACGTGTCCCTGCTGCCCAACGGCTACCACAACATGACCGGCTCCTTCTGGGACCGCGTGAGCAAGGTCGAAACCCGTCAGGACCACGGCCGCACCTGGCATCAGGTGCAACTGATCGATAACCTGCCGGCCGTGCACATCAACGAGTTCATCATCGACGAGCAGGGCTTTGTTGGCTGGATCAAGGAAATCCAGGAAGACCGCCTGCTGATCCTCGACCTGCACCAGGAGCCACTGCTGCATCAAGAGGCCTGGGGGCTGAAGCCGCGCGACATCTATCAGAGTCTGGCGCTGTACGCGTTGCTTGACCCGGACATTCATCTGGTCAACCTGTCCGGCGCCGCCGGGTCCGGTAAAACCATTCTGGCGCTGGCCGCTGCGATCGAGCAGACCATGGTCAGCAAACGTTATCGCCGCATCATCGCCACCCGCAGCGTGCAGGGTCTGGACCAGGAAATCGGCTTCCTGCCCGGCACCGAAGCGGAAAAAATGGAGCCTTGGCTGGGCGCCATCACCGACAACCTCGAAGCCTTGCACATGGATGACGAAAACACCCATGGCAGCGTCGACTACATCCTCAGCAAAGTGCCGTTGCAGTTCAAATCGCTCAACTATATTCGTGGTCGCAGCTTCCAGCAGAGCCTGATCCTGATCGACGAATGCCAGAACCTCACGCCGCATCAGATGAAAACCATCATCACCCGTGCCGGCGCCGGTTCCAAAGTGGTGTGCCTGGGCAACCTGGCGCAGATCGACACCCCATACCTGTCCGCGACCAGCTCCGGGCTGACCTACCTGACCGAACGCTTCAAGGATTTCCCCAACGGTGTGCACATCACCCTGCAAGGGGTGCCTCGCTCGATCCTGGCCGAATACGCCGAATCGCATTTGTAACCCTTCACCCAGAACCGGGCGGCCCTTAAAGCCGCCCGGTTTTTTTATGGATAAATGCATATCTCCTGTGGGAGCGAGCCTGCTCGCGAATGCGGTGTATCAGTCGACATCTATAGTGAATCTGAATCCGCTTTCGCGAGCAGGCTCGCTCCCACAGGGGGCAACGGTGATTTCATAATCAGTGATGCGGATATCTGACCCACAGGTTTACAATCCACGCTCCTGATCAGGAGTAATCCCGTGCTGACTCATCTCGATTCCCAAGGTCGCGCCAACATGGTCGACGTCACTGAAAAAGCCGTGACGTTCCGTGAAGCGACCGCTCAAGCGCTGGTGCGCATGCTCCCTGAAACCCTGCAGATGATCGTCAGCGGCGGCCATCCCAAGGGTGATGTGTTCGCCGTGGCGCGCATTGCCGGAATTCAGGCGGCGAAGAAGACCAGCGATCTGATTCCCCTGTGCCACCCGCTGCTGCTCACCGGCGTCAAAGTCGAACTCAGCGCTGAGGGTGATGACAGCGTGCGCATCGTCGCTCGCTGCAAGTTGTCCGGGCAGACCGGCGTCGAAATGGAAGCGCTGACCGCCGCCAGCGTCGCCGCCCTGACCATTTACGACATGTGCAAAGCCGTCGACCGGGGCATGACCATCGAAAGCGTGCGTCTGCTGGAGAAAGTCGGCGGCAAGAGCGGCCACTTCCAGGCGGAGCAGCCATGAAACTGACCGTGAAATTTTTTGCCCGCTACCGTGAAGCGCTGGGCGTGGATTCGGTTGCGGTTGAAGGCGATTTCGCCACCGTCGATGACGTTCGCGCACTGTTGGCGCAACGTGATGGCGCCGAAGTGCTGAGCGAGCAGAACCTGATGTGCGCACGCAACGAAGACCTCTGCCAGCTCGACGAGCCAGTAGTTGATGGCGACGAAGTGGCGTTTTTTCCCACCGTCACCGGAGGCTGAACATGACGATTCGCGTGCAGGCCAAGCCGTTTGATCCGGGCGCTGAAGTCAATGCGATGCACGCGGCCAATGTCGGCGTTGGCGCAGTGGTGAGTTTTGTCGGTTATGTGCGCGACTTCAACGACGGGCTCGACGTGGCCGGGATGTTCCTCGAACACTATCCGGGCATGACCGAAAAGGCTCTGGGCAAGATCACTGTCGAAGCCGAGCAGCGCTGGCCGCTGTTGAAACTGGAAGTGCTGCACCGCATCGGCGCGCTGGAGCCGGGCGAACCGATCGTCTTCGTCGGCGCCGCCAGCGCCCACCGCCAGGCCGCGTTCGATGCCTGCGCCTTCGTCATGGACTACCTGAAAACCCGCGCGCCGTTCTGGAAAAAAGAAAACACCAGTGACGGCCCGCGTTGGGTCGAAGGGCGTGACAGTGATCATGCGGCTGCGGATCGCTGGAAGAAGTAGTTTCTGTAGCGCCCTCCGGTCAGTCTTCGCGAGCAGGCTCGCTCCCACAATTGGAAAGCGTTCCCCTGTGGGAGCGAGCCTGCTCGCGAAGGCGTCATCTGTGACACCGAAAATCCTTCCCTCTCTACCCGATTGACGATTTGTACCTGAGAGTCCAGTATGGATTTCCAAGTACAAAAAAGCTTCTGTCTTGCAGCTATCAGCTTGCCGCTTGTAGCTGCTCTTCTTCGCCAAACCAACAACAACCCGCGAGAGAACGAACATGAAGAAACTTCCCCTCATCACCGGTCTGGCTCTCAGTCTGCTGGCTTGCTCCAGCGTCTTCGCCGCCGAGAAAACCCTGCGTATAGGCATCGAAGCGGCCTATCCGCCATTCGCGTCGAAAACCGACAAAGGTGAAATCGTCGGCTTCGACTACGACATCGGCAATGCCCTTTGTGCGCAGATGAAGGTCAAGTGCGTGTGGGTCGAAGGTGAGTTCGACGGGCTGATTCCTTCGCTGAAAGTGAAGAAGATCGACATGGCGCTGTCGTCGATGACCATCAACGAAGATCGCAAGAAGTCGGTGGATTTCAGCCACAAGTACTATTTCACTTCTTCGCGTCTGGTCATGAAGGAAGGCGCTACGGTCGATGATCAGTACGCCAGCCTCAAAGGCAAGAACGTCGGCGTGCAGCGCGCGACCACCACTGATCGTTACGCCACCGAGGTGTTCGAACCCAAGGGCATCAACGTCAAGCGCTACAGCAACAACGAAGAAATCTACATGGACCTGGCGGCGGGGCGCCTCGATGCGATTTTCGCCGACACCATCCCGCTCAATGACTTTCTGTCGATGCCGCGTGGCAAGGGTTATGAGTTTGTCGGGCCGGAGCTGAAGGATCCGAAGTACGTCGGCGAGGGTGCCGGGATTGCCGTGCGCAAGGGCAACGGTGAACTGGTCAGCCAGTTGAACAGCGCCATCGACGGGATTCGCGCGAATGGCGAGTATCAGAAGATTTCCGAGAAGTATTTCAAGACCGATATCTACGGCGATTGATCAAGCGCTTTCGCGAGCAGGCTCGCTCCCACAGGGGTAACGCATTCCAAATGTGGGAGCGAGCCTGCTCGCGAAGAGGCCAGCGCTAGCGATGCAAATCTTCAGCCCTTCAATTCCTTCAAATGTTTGTACACCGTCGCCCGCCCCATGTTCAGCACATTGGCCACGTAGTTCGAGGCGCTCTTGCCCTTGAACGCGCCCTCGGCGTGCAGCGCCAGCACCAGTTCGCGTTTGTGATCGCGGGTCAGCAGGTTCAGGCTCAACTGCCGCTCGCGCAACCAGGCGTGGAGGAAGGTGTTGATGCGTTCCTGCCAGTCATCACGGAACAGCGAGTCCGGCTGCGGAATCAGCTTGCTCGGCGAGAGAAACAGGTCCAGCGCCGCTTTGGCGTTCTCGAACAGGGAAATATTCAGATTGATGCACAGCACCGCCAGCGGCCGACTTTCGCTGTCACGCAGCACGGTGCTCAGGCTGCGAATTTTCTGACCGTCCCAGTTGAGCTTTTCGTACGGGCCGATGTTCCTGTCGCTGACATCCTCGCTGAGCATGTCTTCGAGTGACGAGTCGTCGCCGATCTCGCGCTTGGACAGGTTGTTGGCGATGTAGTCGACCTTCTGCGTGCGCAGGTCGTGCAGCACCACCTCGGCGTGGGGAAAGAACAGCGTGGCGATGGCGTCGGCGATGGCGCGGAAGTTATCCAGCGCTGGGTCGAATTCGGGGGCAGTCATGACAGTGGAGCTCCAGGCAGCGTCAGCGCCCCTTGTGCCGGGGCGCTGCGAGTGTGCCGCAATCCTTTGGACGAGTCGATGCGATCAAGCCAGTCGGGCCGGGGAGAGCATGGCGCTGTCCAGACCGAATTGATGCAGGTGCTCGGGGAATGGCTCGCCGCGCACCAGCGCCGCACTGGCCTGGCCCATCGCCGGCGACGTCTGAATGCCGTAACCGCCCTGCGCGGCGACCCAGAACAGCCCTGGCACCTGCGGATCAAAGCCGCTGAGCAAATCACCGTCGGCAACGAAACTGCGCAGACCGGCCCAGGTGCGGGTCGGACGGCGAATGGTCAGCGTGGTGGCCTCTTCGATCTGATAAATGCCCATGGCGATGTCGAGTTCTTCCGGCTGCACATCGTGCGGTTCGACCGGATCGGCGTTGGCCGGCGAGCCGAGGAACATGCCGGCGTCGGGCTTCATGTAGAAGGATTCGTCGAGGCTGACCAGCATTGGCCAATGATGAGTGTCAACGCCTTCCGGGCCGGCAAAGATAAATGCGGCGCGGCGTTTCGCTTGCAGACCCAGCGGCTGCGCACCGGCCAGGGCAGCGATCTTGTCGGCCCAGGCACCGGCGGCATTGATAAGCACCGGTGCGGTGAATGTCTCGCCGTTGGTCTGCACGATCCACAGGCCATCGGCATCGCGGCTCAAGCCGAGCACTTCGCAATCGGTGCGCACTTCGCCGTGGTTGCGCCGGATGCCGCGCAGGTAGCCTTGATGCAGCGCGTCGGTGTCGATGTCGCAGGCCGATGGATCGTAGATCGCGCCGTGGACTTTTTCCCGGCGCAGGATCGGCAGACGCGCGCAGGCTTCGTCGGCGCTGAGCAGTTGCATCTGCGGCACGGTGGCTTTGGCGCTGAGGTATTGGTTGTTCAGTTCGGCGGGATCACCGATGAAGTCGACGGTCATTTCGCCGCGCGGGGTCAGCAGCGGGTGCTCGCAAAAGCCGCTCGGAGGACTGTCGAAAAACGCGCGGCTCGCCTGAGTCAGTGCGCGGACCTGTGCGGTGCCGTAGGCGGCGGTGTACAGCGCGGCGGAGCGACCGGTGGAGTGATAGCCGGGATGGGTTTCACGCTCGAGCACGATCACTTTGCCGTGCGGCGCCAGCCAGAACCCGGTGGAAGCGCCGGCAATCCCGCCGCCGATGATGATGAAATCTGCGTGGTTCATGTAGGTCTCCAGTGGGTACGCAATATCAAGGCGTTCGCTAGTCCCTTGTGGGAGCGAGCCTGCTCGCGAAAGCGGTGTATCAGTCGACATCTTCGCTGAATGTCAGACCGCATTCGCGAGCAGGCTCGCTCCCACAGGGGATTTTTGGCGTTAGTGGGTTAAGTGATAAACCGCATTGGCGAGGGCAATGTCTTCCAGGCCCAAGCCGATTGAACGGAAGAACACGTGACGGTCGTAACCCGGGCGCTGCACTTTTTCGCTGAGCAAGTCGGCGAGGTCGCCGACAATCGAATCCTTGTTCCAGCCATGCTGTTCGGCGGCAATCAGCATCTCACCTGCCGAACCCGGCGTGGTCAGACGATAGTCGCAGAACACCTGCATGTCGTTGAGACTTTGCGGCGGTACCTCATGGGCGCGGGGGGCGTTGGTGCTGATCGAGGTGATCAGCGCCGGTTTGCTTAACGTTGCAGGATCAATCACCGGCCCGGCCGACGAGGTGCAGAGCATGATCACATCCGCATCGGCGGTGACGGTCTCAAGGCTGTCGGCAATCTTCACTGACGGCACAATGCACTTCAACTCGGCCTGTGTTTGCGCATCTTCCAGCAGCGATGGCGAATACAGGCTGATGCTCTGCCAGTCGCGCAGCGCTTTGGCGTAGTGCAGATGCGCTTGAGCGACCTTGCCGCTGCCGATGATCGCCAGTCGCTGTGCATTCAACGGGGCGAGGACGTCGACCGCCACGGCCGTGGTCGCGGCGGTGCGCGCGGTGGTCAGTTCACCGGCATCACAGAGCAGCAGCGGCTGGCCGGTTTTCATCGACATCAGCAGGGTCCATGCCGTCACCAGCGCTCCCTGCTCACGGACGATGTACGGCGAAGTCTTCACTCCGTACACGCCGTCCTCGGCCAGTACACCCAAGTAGTTGATGAAGTCGCCGGCACCCTGCGGAAACTCGACCCATTGCTGCGCCGGCTGCACGGCGTTCCCGGCCGCCAGATCGCGGAACAGCTTGCGCAGGATTTGCGGAACATCGATACGCGCCAATAGCTCATGGGCCTGGGCTTGATCGATCACATAGGGCGTACTGGACATTTCGCGCTCCGAAACTAAACTTATTTTTCCATTATGGACTTTTAGTTCTGGCGAGCAACCATCGGGCATAAAAAAAGCGCAGTCCGTTGCCGGCTGCGCTTTTTCATTTCGTGGCGCTTACTGCGGACGCTTGCGCTCAACCGCACGCAGCAGATGCGTCGGCGGGGTTTCACAGCTGATCTTGCGACCAAGCTTTTCTTCGATCGACGGCAACTGGTAAGAGTCGTCCTCGCCGGCAAAGCTGATCGACACGCCATCGGCGCCGGCACGACCGGTACGGCCAATGCGGTGCACGTAATCGTCCGGGACTTCCGGCAGGGTGAAGTTGATCACGTGGCTGATGCCGTCGATGTGGATGCCGCGACCGGCGACATCGGTGGCCACCAGCACGCGAATCTTGCCTTCGCGGAAGCCTTCCAGAGTCTTGATGCGCTTGTGTTGCGGCACGTCGCCGGACAGCTGCGCGGCGTTGATGCCATCACGCACCAGACGCTCTTCGATGCGGCGTACTTCGTCCTTGCGGTTGGCAAACACGATGACTCGCTCCCAACCGTTATCGTTGACCAGGTTGTAGAGCAGCTTGTATTTGTCGGCAGCGGCCACGGCGTAGATGTGCTGCTCGACGTTCTCGTTGGCGACGTTGGTGATTTCGATTTCGACAATCGCCGGGTCGGTGGTCCATTGCTTGGCCAGATTCATCACGTCTTCGGTGAAGGTCGCGGAGAACAGCAGGGTCTGGCGCTCGGACTTCGGCGGGGTCTGGCGAATGATCTGCCGTACCTGCGGGATGAAACCCATGTCGAGCATGCGGTCGGCTTCGTCCAGGACCATCACTTCGACCATGTCCAGGTGCACGTCGCCGCGCTGGTTGAAGTCGAGCAAGCGGCCCGGCGTGGCGACGAGGATGTCGCAATGCCGCGCTTCGAGGTGCTTGAGCTGTTTGTCGAAGTCCATGCCGCCGACGAACGTCATGACATTGAGGCCGGTGTATTTGGTCAGGTCAGCGGCGTCCTTGGCGATCTGCACCACCAGTTCGCGGGTCGGCGCGATGATCAGCGCACGCGGCTCGCCCATATAGCGCTCTTTCGGCGGCGGCGTCTGCAGCAACTGGGTGATGATCGAGATCAGGAACGCGGCGGTCTTGCCGGTGCCGGTCTGCGCGCGGCCAATGGCGTCTTTGCCGGCGAGGGTGAAGCCCAGCACCTGCGCCTGGATCGGCGTGCAGTACGGAAAGCCCAGGTCCTGGATGGCGTGCATCAGTTCCGGGGCAAGCTTGAAATCGTGAAAGCGGGTTTTGCCTTCCTGTGGCTCGACGACGAAGTCTTCGAGTTTCCATGGAATGACCGGTGCCTTGGGCTTCGGTTCGCGACGCGGTCTGGCCGGTTTCGGCGCTTCGCCGGGTGCAGGCTCTAGGGCCATTGGCGCGGCCGCAGCGGGTTTTTCTTCGGGCTTCGGTGCGGCTGCGGGAGCGGGGCGGTCGGCCTGCGGGGCATCGGCGCGATGACCGGGGGCGTGCGACGGCGCACTGGGAACTGGCGCGAGCTGCTCAGCCTCGCTTTTACCGAACATTTTCTTGAGTGCTTTGAGCACGGTCATCTCATCAATTGGTTAAGGAATGTACGCCGGCCAGTGTAATGCAAGAATCGGGCGCGGCGTAGTAGGAGGGATCAATGGGCAGGGATTGGTCGACAATCAGCGCAGTCGTTCGCTCAACCAGACACCAATGTCGCGAATCTCTTCAGGTAACACTTCGTGCTCCATTGGGTATTCCTGCCATGTCACGGTGACACCATGCTTCTTCAAATGCTCGTAAGCACTGCGGCCCATCGAGTTCTGCACCACGTTATCGAACTGGCCGTGCAGCGATAGCACCGGAATGCGCTGCTGGCTGGCGGATAACTCCAGTTCGTCGCTGAATGTCGGTGCGTAAGTAGACAACGCCAGCACCCCACCCAACGGCCCCTGCCACTTCAGAAATGCGGTGTGCAGAACCACCGCGCCGCCCTGGGAAAAACCGGCGAGAAAAATCCGCGAGGCGTCTATTCCGCTGGCGCGCTCGGCTTCGATCAGTTCGATGATGCGCTCTGCCGAAGCTTCCAACTGGTCACGGTCGATCGCCCGGGCCGGGCTCATGGCCTTGATGTCGTACCAGCTGGGCATGGCATATCCGCCATTTATCGTCACTGGACGCGTCGGCGCCTGCGGCAGCACAAAACGCGTGCTCAGCAGGCTTTCCTGCAACGCCTCGGCCACCGGCAGGAAGTCGTAACGGTCGGCGCCGAGGCCGTGCAGCCAGATCACGCAGGCGTCTGCGGGCTTAACAGGCTGAAGAATCAAGGGCTCGGTCATGTCTGCTCCAAAAATGTGCGGGCGCTCTCATTGAGTGCGTGATTGAAGTGCGCGCCCGGTTGATCCGTTAACAAGATGTCGCAAGGTTACAAGTTTAGCTATTGACGTGTCGCGCAATCACTTTCGCAAGCGGTGTGGTACGGCGTTTGCTATGGAGGTTTGCGTACGAAGCGTCCTACGCGTGGCGGTAACACTATCAGTGTCAGTCGCGTGATGGGATAGCAACGAATCCGGTGATGGATGTTCGCCAATGGCCGCTACGGGCTTAGCGAACGTGAAAGGGCTACAGCCCGTTCGGCCGATTGGTGAGAAGTGAGTGATCCATGATGTGGATTTTCTCCTACTAGACTCATAGCGAAGGTCTTACGTCGGTTGACCCCAAAAAAAGCCAACACGGGTCAACAACGCCTCAAAAGGGTGCGACTGGACTCAAGCTCCGACACAACAAGAGCAAAACTGGAGGTTTGAATGAAGATGTTGAAATCCACTCTGGCGGTCGTGACTGCTGCAGCAGTACTCGGCGTCAGCGGGTTCGCTCAGGCGGGTGCAACCCTGGATGCGGTACAGAAAAAAGGTTTCGTGCAGTGTGGCGTGAGCGACGGTCTGCCGGGCTTCTCGGTACCGGATGCGACCGGCAAGATTCTCGGCATCGACGCCGACGTCTGCCGCGCTGTGGCCGCAGCCGTTTTCGGCGACGCCAACAAGGTCAAGTTCAGCCAGTTGAACGCCAAGGAGCGCTTCACCGCGCTGCAGTCCGGCGAGATCGACATCCTGTCGCGCAACACCACCATGACCAGCTCCCGTGACGCGGGCATGGGCCTGAAATTCCCGGGCTTCATCACCTACTACGACGGCATCGGCTTCCTGGTAAACAACAAGCTGGGCGTGAAAAGTGCCAAAGAGCTCGACGGCGCGACCATCTGCATCCAGGCCGGTACCACCACCGAACTGAACGTTTCCGACTACTTCCGTGGCAACGGTCTGAAATACACCCCGATCACCTTCGACACCTCCGATGAAAGCGCCAAGTCGCTGGAATCCGGTCGTTGCGACGTGCTGACCTCCGACAAGTCCCAGCTGTTCGCCCAGCGCAGCAAGCTGGCCTCGCCGAAGGACTACGTGGTTCTGCCGGAAACCATTTCCAAAGAACCATTGGGCCCGGTCGTACGTAACGGCGACGACGAGTGGCTGGCCATCGTGCGTTGGGTCGGCTACGCGCTGCTCAATGCCGAAGAAGCCGGCATCACTTCGAAGAACGTCGAAGCTGAAGCCAAGTCCACCAAGAACCCGGACGTGGCCCGTATGCTCGGTGCTGACGGCGAATACGGCAAAGACCTGAAGCTGCCCAAAGACTGGGTTGTGCAGATCGTCAAGCAGGTCGGCAACTACGGCGAAATCTTCGAGAAAAACCTCGGCAAGAGCACTCCGCTGGAAATCGACCGTGGCCTGAACGCCCTGTGGAACAACGGCGGCATTCAGTACGCACCACCAGTGCGCTAATGGTTCTATCGCCCGGCGGGCCAACCGCCGGGTGATGTTCTTGTTCCATTTCTTCCGGGGCACTTCATGCAAAATTCTATCGGCGCACCAAAGCAGAGGCTCAGCCTCAGCGATCCACGAGTGCGTGCGTGGCTATTCCAGATCATCACCGTTGTGGCGGTGATCTCGCTTGGCTGGTACCTGTTCGACAACACGCAAACCAACCTTCAGCACCGGGGTATCACTTCCGGTTTCAGCTTTCTGGAGCGCAGTGCCGGGTTCGGCATCGCTCAAACCCTGATCGACTACACCGAAGCGGACAGCTACGCGCGGGTGTTTGTCATCGGCCTGCTCAACACCCTGTTGGTGACCTTTATCGGCGTGATCCTGGCGACGATCCTCGGTTTCATCGTCGGCGTGGCGCGGCTGTCGCAGAACTGGATCATCGCCAAACTGGCGACGGTGTATGTGGAAGTGTTCCGCAACATTCCGCCACTGCTGCAGATCCTGTTCTGGTACTTCGCGGTGTTCCTGACCATGCCGGGGCCGCGCAACAGCCACAACTTCGGCGACACCTTCTTCGTCAGCAGCCGTGGCCTGAACATGCCGGCCGCACTCGCCGCTGACGGCTTCTGGGCGTTCGTGATCAGCATCGTGCTGGCCATCGTCGGCATCGTGCTGATGTGCCGCTGGGCCAACAAGCGTTTCGAAGAAACCGGCGTACCGTTCCACAAGTTCTGGACCGGCCTGGCAATTGCGCTGGTGATCCCGACCTTGTGCGCGCTGATCTTCGGCGCTCCGTTGCACTGGGAAATGCCCGAGCTCAAGGGCTTCAACTTTGTCGGTGGCTGGGTGCTGATCCCGGAACTGCTGGCGTTGACCCTGGCGCTCACTGTGTACACCGCAGCGTTTATCGCCGAGATCGTGCGTTCCGGGATCAAGTCGGTCAGCCACGGTCAGACCGAAGCGGCGCGTTCGCTTGGCCTGCGCAACGGCCCGACCCTGCGCAAGGTGATCATCCCGCAGGCCCTGCGCGTGATCATTCCGCCGCTGACCAGCCAATACCTGAACCTTGCGAAGAACTCCTCGCTGGCCGCCGGCATCGGTTACCCGGAAATGGTTTCGCTGTTCGCTGGCACCGTGCTCAACCAGACCGGGCAGGCCATCGAAGTGATTGCCATCACCATGAGCGTGTACCTGGCGATCAGTATCAGCATTTCCCTGCTGATGAACTGGTACAACAAGCGCATTGCGCTGATCGAGCGGTAAGGAAAAGCGCATGAGTACTCATACTTTCAAACCCGACATGCCTCCACCGAACAGCAGTATCGGCGTGGTGGCGTGGATGCGCGCGAACATGTTCTCCAGCTGGCTCAACACCCTGCTGACGCTGTTTGCGTTCTATCTGATCTACCTGGTCGTGCCACCGATCCTCAGCTGGGCGATCGTCGACGCCAACTGGGTCGGCACCACCCGCGCCGACTGCACCAAGGAAGGCGCCTGCTGGGTGTTCATTCAGCAGCGTTTCGGCCAGTTCATGTACGGCTACTACCCGACCGAGCTGCGCTGGCGCGTTGATCTGACCGTGTGGCTGGCGGTCATTGGCGCAGCACCGCTGTTCATCTCGCGCGTGCCGCGTAAAGCGGTGTACGGCCTGAGCTTCCTGGTGCTGTACCCGATCATTGCCTTCACTTTGCTGCATGGCGGTTTCGGAATGACCACCGTGCCGACCAGCCAGTGGGGCGGCCTGATGCTGACCCTGGTGATCGCCACCGTCGGCATCGCCGGAGCATTGCCGCTGGGCATCGTGCTGGCGCTGGGACGGCGTTCGAACATGCCGGCGATTCGTGTGGTCTGCGTGACCTTCATCGAGTTCTGGCGCGGCGTGCCGTTGATCACGGTGCTGTTCATGTCCTCGGTAATGCTGCCGCTGTTCCTGCCTGAAGGCATGAACTTCGACAAGCTGTTGCGGGCGCTGATCGGCGTGATCCTGTTCCAGTCGGCGTACGTCGCCGAGGTGGTGCGTGGCGGTCTGCAAGCGATTCCCAAAGGGCAGTACGAAGCGGCTGCGGCGATGGGCCTCGGTTACTGGCGTTCGATGGGCCTGGTGATCCTGCCGCAAGCCCTGAAGCTGGTGATCCCGGGCATCGTCAATACGTTCATTGCGCTGTTCAAGGACACCAGCCTGGTGATCATTATCGGCCTGTTCGACCTGCTCAACAGCGTCAAGCAAGCCGCCGCCGACCCGAAATGGCTGGGCATGGCCACCGAAGGCTACGTGTTCGCCGCCCTGGTGTTCTGGATTTTCTGTTTTGGTATGTCGCGCTATTCCATGCATCTGGAACGCAAGCTCGACACTGGCCACAAGCGTTAGGAGTTCTCTGTAAATGAGCGAAGCAATCAAAAAGCCTGTGGGTCCGGAAGGCATTATCCAGATGCAGGGCGTGAACAAGTGGTACGGCCAGTTTCACGTACTCAAGGACATCAACCTCAACGTCAAACAGGGCGAACGCATCGTTCTGTGTGGCCCGTCGGGCTCCGGTAAATCCACCACGATCCGTTGCCTCAATCGTCTGGAAGAACACCAGCAGGGGCGCATCGTCGTCGATGGCGTGGAACTGACCAACGACCTCAAGCAGATCGAAGCGATCCGTCGCGAAGTCGGCATGGTGTTCCAGCACTTCAACCTGTTCCCGCACCTGACCATCCTGCAGAACTGCACCCTGGCGCCGATGTGGGTGCGCAAGATGCCCAAGCGCAAGGCCGAAGAAATCGCCATGCATTACCTGGAGCGCGTACGCATTCCGGAGCAGGCGCACAAATATCCGGGGCAGCTTTCCGGCGGTCAGCAACAGCGTGTGGCGATCGCCCGCGCCTTGTGCATGAAGCCGAAAATCATGCTGTTCGACGAGCCGACTTCAGCGCTTGATCCGGAAATGGTGAAAGAAGTTCTGGACACCATGATCGGTCTGGCCGAAGACGGCATGACCATGCTCTGCGTGACCCACGAAATGGGCTTCGCCCGCACCGTGGCCAACCGCGTGATCTTCATGGACAAGGGCGAAATCGTTGAACAGGCGGCGCCGAACGACTTCTTCGACAATCCGCAGAATGATCGGACCAAGTTGTTCTTGAGTCAGATTTTGCATTGATGCCCGTCAGGCGCTGAAACAAACCCGGACTCAGTTCCGGGGTTGTTTTATCTGGGCTCATCTGGCCAGAACAGGTTCCCGCTCCGGGTAACGAGTTTCCAGAAGTTGTTTGAGACCGTCGGCTGCGTGAAGTGCCTGAATTTCCTCTAGCAGATCGGGATGACGATCCAGAAGCCGCATCAGTGTGAACAACGGCTGCGGCGGAGCCAGTTCGCCGCGTTCATATCGTGAAAACGCATTATGCCCACCTCCTGACAGCCACTTCACCGCACTTCTTTGAGTGAGATGGAGCTTTCGGCGAATACGCTTCATTTCGGTGCCGATCAGCCGAAGTACGTCTTCGAGTAATTGATCGCCGGCATCTACGTAGCGCTCGGCACTGTCGGTACCACTGTCAAAAATGATTTCGCCACAGATCCTGCACTCCCAGCCGGCGAGAAGGTGTACGGGCCGCGAAAACTGTTTGTAATTGACGTCGAGACTGCGATCTTGAAAGTGGTGCATTGCGTGTTCGGTGCCGCAACTCAGGCATTGCCTCTTGCTCATGTGTTTTTCTCCTTGAAGGAGATCACCGGAGAACCACCGCTCGTGCAGTAGGTCACTTTGATATAGATCTCCCGATTTCGAAACGATACGTGATAGACGTCGTGCCAGTTACGATGGTTGGAATAAGAGGTCATGGATTTGTAGAGCATCCGCCGCTCAAGCGTTGCCACAACCTGCATCATCACTTTCCATGACATGCCCATGTCCCGGCCTGTCTCAAGTGCATAACGTGTAAAGGCTTCTTTGCCTCGTCTAATTACTTCGGCCTTCACGACTGCCAAGTCGTAATGGGGTGTGTTCTTTTCCATAAGAAGCCAAAACCCTGTCCCTGAAATTACCCTTAAAGGGTAATTTTGACCAATCGAAAATGCCGCTCCATGTGTCTCCGATTGACCCTAGGTGGTTGCCGTCCTACATGGGTCTGACTAACATGTCGGAAAATTCATCCTATGATTGGATGAAAAGGTGGGTTTCATGTCCGACATTTCCCCTTTGATCAAGCGGTCCCTAGTCGATCAGGCTTTGGATCAACTGCGTCAGCGCATCAACAGCGGTGCGTGGCAAGTCGGCGAGCGTCTGCCGACCGAGCCTGAGCTGTGCGCCGAGCTGGGCATCAGCCGCAACACCGTGCGCGAAGCCATGCGTGTTCTGGCATTTTCCGGTCTGATCGAAATTCGCCAAGGCGACGGCAGTTATCTGCGCGCCGTGGTCGATCCGCTGGATACGCTGAAGGCGTTGTCCCGCTGTTCCCTGGAGCAGGCTCGGGAGACCCGACACATCCTTGAAGTCGAGGCCATCGGCCTGGCGGCGTTGCGTCGTACCGATGACGATCTGGCGGCCCTGCGCGAAGCGCTCGGCACCAGCGGCAGCCACTACCATGGTGATCTCGACACTTACATCGCCTGCGATCTGGTGTTCCATCGCCGACTGGTCGACGCCGCGCACAACCCGACCCTCAGCGAGCTGTATCGATATTTCTCCAGCATCGTCGGCGCGCAATTGCGCCAGACCTTGAATATCTCCCCGCGCCGTCAGGAAGTGTTCGATCTGCACATCGACTTGCTCGATGCGGTCGAGCAACGCGACCCGGAACGGGCCAAAGCCTTGTCGAGGCAGTTGATCAATGAACCTTGAAACCGAGAAATCCATGCCCCGCAGTGAGTTATCCACAGCGTCGAAACGCACCCCCGAACTTGAAGAGCTGCTGATCGATGCCGAGGCTGATGACGAGCAGGTCCAGCAAAGCCACCCATTGGTAAAACGCCCGTGGCTGTTGCTGCTCGGGTTGATTCTGGTGGCGCTGAACCTGCGCCCGGCGTTGTCGAGCATGGCGCCATTGCTCAGCGAGGTCTCCAGAAGCCTCGGGCTGTCTGCGGCGCAGGCGGGATTGCTGACCACGTTGCCAGTGCTGTGCCTGGGCTTGTTCGCACCGCTGGCGCCGATTCTGGCGCGGCGTTTCGGTGCCGAGCGCGTGGTGCTGGGGATTCTGCTGACGCTGGCCGGCGGGATTATCCTGCGCAGTAATTTCGGCGAGATCGGCCTGTTCGCCGGCAGCGTGCTTGGGGGCGCCAGCATCGGCATCGTCGGCGTGCTGTTACCGGGCATTGTCAAACGCGATTTCGCCAAACATGCCGGGACCATGACCGGCGTCTACACCATGGCGCTGTGCCTGGGTGCGGCGATGGCGGCGGGTTCGACCGTGCCGCTGAGTGAACACTTCGGCAACAGCTGGGCGATGGGCCTGGGCTTCTGGGTGATTCCGGCATTGGTGGCGGCGGTTTTCTGGTTGCCGCAAGTTGGCTCGAAGCATGGCGCGCACAACGTCGCTTATCGCGTGCGCGGGTTGCTGCGTGATCCGCTGGCCTGGCAGGTGACCTTGTACATGGGCCTGCAATCGTCGCTGGCCTACATTGTGTTTGGCTGGTTGCCATCGATCCTCATCGGGCGCGGGCTGACACCGACTCAGGCCGGATTGGTGCTGTCCGGTTCGGTGATCATTCAACTGGCCAGTTCGCTGGCCGCGCCGTGGCTGGCGACCCGGGGCAAGGATCAGCGCCTGGCGATCGTCGTGGTCATGGCGCTGACCCTGGCCGGCCTGTTCGGCTGCCTGTACGCACCTATCGAAGGTCTGTGGGGCTGGGCGATTCTGCTCGGGCTGGGGCAGGGCGGCACGTTCAGTCTCGCCCTGACCCTGATCGTCCTGCGCTCGCGCGATTCCCATGTCGCGGCGAACCTGTCGAGCATGTCGCAGGGTTTTGGCTACACCCTGGCGTCCATGGGGCCGTTTGCCGTGGGCGTGGTGCATGACTGGACCGGTGGCTGGAATGCTTTGGGCTGGATCTTCGGCATTATCGGTGCCGGTGCGATCCTCGCCGGGCTGGGTGCGGGGCGCGCGTTGTATGTGCAGGTGCAAAGCGAAAAGATCTGAATGCACTGGGTGCAAATGTGGGAGCGAGCCTGCTCGCGAAAGCGGTGTTTCGGTCAACATGGATGTTGAATGTTGAATTGCCTTCGCGAGCAGGCTCGCTCCCACAAGGGTTTTGCGTATTGCCGATAGTGTTTCTGCGCGCGGCAGATTATGGTGCTGGCAATCTGTACCTATTTCTTTGGAGATTGCCTTGAGCGAAGCCCATAGCGCCCTGATCACCCGCTTCTACCAAGCCTTTCAGCGCCTTGACGCAGAAGCCATGGCGGCCTGCTACACCGACGATGTGGTCTTCAGCGATCCGGCCTTCGGCGAGTTGCGCGGGCGCGATGCCGGCGACATGTGGCGCATGCTGACTACCCGCGCCAGGGATTTTTCCCTGACTTTTGACAATGTCCGCGCCGACGAGCGCACCGGCGGCGCGCATTGGGTGGCGACTTACCTGTTCAGTCAGACCGGCAACGTCGTGGTCAACGACATCCAGGCGCGCTTCGTCTTCCGGGACGGCAAGATCTGTGAGCACCACGACCACTTCGATCTGTGGCGCTGGTCGCGGCAGGCGTTGGGTTTCAAAGGCCTGCTGCTGGGCTGGACGCCGCTGGTGCGCAACGCGGTACGTGCCCAGGCGCGCAAGGGACTGAAGGCATTTCAGGCCGGGCGCTGATAAGATCGCCGCCTGTTTTCCTACACGTTCAGATCCCGAAGTGACCAGCCTTAGCGAAAAATCCGTCGATGCTGCCGAACCAGTGAGTAAATCCTGGTTCGTCTACCTCGTGCGTGCCGCCAATGGCTCGTTGTATTGCGGAATCAGCGACGACCCCGTACGCCGTTTCGCCAAGCACCAGAGCGGCAAGGGAGCGCGGTTCTTTCTTTCCAGCCCGGCGATGGCGTTGGTCTACACCGAACTGTGCCGTGACAAAAGCGATGCCCTGCGACAGGAACGGCTGATCAAGAAACTCAAGAAGAGCGCCAAGGAATGCCTGGTCGCGTCTTATCAATCTGACTGATTGGTTCCCATCAGGCAGATCGGTAGGCCTGTCAGGCAATGCGCGCTAAGCTGCGGATTCACTTTTCCAGCGGCGGAGCCGAGCATGTCCGAGTTGATTCTGCACCATTACCCGACCTCTCCATTTGCCGAGAAGGCGCGCCTGCTGCTGGGCTTCAAAGGCCTGTCCTGGCGTTCGGTGCATATTTCCCCGGTGATGCCCAAGCCTGATCTGACGGCATTGACCGGTGGCTACCGCAAGACTCCAGTGTTGCAGATCGGTGCCGACATCTATTGCGACACCGCACTGATCGCTCGACGCCTGGAACAGGAAAAAGCCCTGCCGGCGTTCTTTCCCGAAGGCCAGGAAATGACCAGCGCCAGTTTTGCGGCGTGGGCCGACTCGATGGTGTTTCAGCACGCGGTGAGCCTGGTGTTCCAGCCAGAATCGGTAGCCGTGCGTTTTGGCAAATTGCCGCCGGAAGCGATAAAGGCCTTCCTGGCCGACCGCGCCGGGTTGTTCAGCGGTGGCAGCGCCACGCGTCTGTCCGCCGAGCAGGCCAAGCATCAGTGGCCGACGATCATGGCGCGGCTGGAGCAACAGTTGCAGCGCGAGCAGGGCGACTTCCTCTTCGGCGAGCCATCGATTGCCGACTTCGCCCTGGCGCATCCGATGTGGTTCCTCAAGGCGACCCACGTCACGGCGCCGCTGGTGGATGAATATCCGGCGGTTGCGGCGTGGCTGGGTCGGGTGCTGGGGTTCGGCCATGGCGCAGCGAGCGAGATGTCCTCTGCCGAGGCATTGGAGGTCGCGCGTAACGCGACGCCAGCGGCATTGCCGGATGAGCGGTTCGTTGATCCGAACGGCTTCAAGACGGGACAGCAAGTGGCAATTGCCGCTGTCGATTACGGCGTTGATCCGGTGGCAGGCGAGTTGTTGTTTGCTGGCAGTGAAGAGCTGATCATTCGCCGTGAAGACGAACGTGGCGGCGTGGTGCATGTGCACTTTCCGCGTTTTGGTTTCCGTATCGAAGCGCGCTAAAAGCAAAAGATCGCAGCCTTCGGCAGCTCCTACACCGATCTCATGTAGGAGCTGCCGAAGGCTGCGATCTTTTGATCTTGATTTTATTTCAGGGCAGCGAGGATTTCGTCCGGATCGAACCCGCGAATCAACGTGCCGTTCACATCGATCAGCGGAATCCCGCGTCCACCCAATGCTTCATACGCCTTGCGCGCTTCAACATCTTTCTCGATGTCGAACTCCTTGAACGGTATGCCCTTGCTGTCGAGAAAGCGTTTGGTCTGTTTGCAGTAGCCGCACCAGTCGGTGGCATAAAGCACGACATTGGCTTGCGCCCGGGTCTGCGGCGAGACCATTTGCGCGGGATTGAACACCCGCTCGATCTTGCCCCAGTTCTGATAGACCACGACCACCAGCAATACCAGGGCGACCTTTTTCAGCACATTGCCGAGCATCAGTTACGCCGCTTCAACTGATCGGTCAGCGAAGTCGGCAGGCCTTTGATGATCAGGGTGCCGTTCTCTTCGTCGTACTCGATCTTCGAGCCCAGCAGGTGCGCTTCGAAGCTGATCGACAAACCTTCGGCGCGGCCGGTGAAACGACGGAATTGATTGAGGGTGCGCTTGTCTGCCGGAATCTCTGGCGACAGGCCATAGTCCTTGTTGCGGATGTGATCGTAGAAGGCTTTCGGGCGTTCTTCGTCGATCAGCTCCGACAGCTCCTCAAGACCCATCGGTTCGCCGAGCTTGGCCTGGCTGCTGGCATAGTCAACCAGGGTCTTGGTTTTCTCGCGGGCCGAGTCTTCCGGCAGGTCTTCGCTCTCGACAAAGTCACTGAAGGCCTTGAGCAGCGTGCGCGTCTCGCCGGGGCCGTCGACGCCTTCCTGGCAACCGATGAAGTCGCGGAAATACTCCGAGACCTTCTTGCCATTCTTGCCCTTGATGAACGAGATGTACTGCTTGGACTGCTTGTTGTTCTGCCACTCGGAAACGTTGATCCGCGCGGCCAGATGCAACTGGCCAAGGTCGAGATGGCGCGAGGGCGTCACGTCGAGCTCGTCGGTCACCGCCACGCCTTCGCTGTGGTGCAGCAGGGCGATCGCCAGGTAGTCAGTCATGCCTTGCTGATAGTGGGCGAACAGCACGTGGCCACCCACCGACAGGTTGGATTCTTCCATCAGTTTCTGCAGATGCTCGACCGCCACTTTACTGAACGCGGTGAAGTCACGGCCGCCTTCCATATACTCCTTCAGCCAGCCGCTGAACGGGAATGCGCCGGATTCCGGATGGAACAGGCCCCAGGCTTTGCCCTGTTTGGCGTTGTAGCTTTCGTTGAGGTCGGCGAGCATGTTTTCGATGGCTGCGGACTCGGCCAGTTCAGAGTCACGGGCGTGCAGAACTGCGGGCGTGCCGTCGGGTTTTTTGTCGATCAGGTGGACGATGCAATGACGGATCGGCATGGGCTTCTCGGCTGTTGGAAGGGAGGAGGGCAGGCTCCCCCGAAAAAGCGCTCAGTGTAACCGAATCTCCGGCCGAGGCTCTGCGTAGGAGCTGCCGAAGGCTGCGATCTTTTGATCTTGTTTTTGAAAAAGCAAAGTCCAAAGATCGCAGCCTTCGGCAGCTCCTACAGGGGGGCCAAGGCTTAAATCGGCGCAAGCGGCCGGCCTTAAGCGGTTTTTTACCGATTTAGCGCAATAAAGCTGACCAAATGGGTAGCTAGAGGCGGATATTTCCTTGTCGCTGTGCTAGTTTTGCCCGGTCTTACGCGAAGTCACTGCGTTAAGCGTGCATTCAGCATTTGTCAGGTCGAACCAAACCCTGATTTCGGCATCTATAACCCGACTCGTCGTGGTTATCGCCGAGGGTGCCAGATCCAGAAGATCGGGCTCGATGGCTGACACTGCACTCTGCAATCCATATGAATTTGATAGGGAAGGAACACTACATGGCTCTTACTAAAGACCAACTGATCGCCGACATCGCTGAAGCTATCGACGCGCCGAAAACCACCGCGCGTAACGCTCTGGACCAACTGGGCCAAATCGTTGCCGATCAGCTGGAAAACGGCGGCGAAATCACCTTGCCAGGTATCGGCAAGCTGAAAGTGACCGAGCGTCCTGCCCGCACTGGCCGTAACCCTTCGACTGGCGCTGCCATCGAAATCCCTGCAAAGAAAGTGATCAAGCTGGTTGTGGCCAAAGGCCTGACCGACGCTGTGAACAAGTAAGACGCAGCGATAAAAAAACCGTGCTTCGGAGTGATCCGGGGCACGGTTTTTTTGTGTCTGTGATTTAGCGACTGAATCGCAGGGCCAATGTGGGAGCGAGCCTGCTCGCGAAAGCGGTAGGTCAGTCGATATTGAAGCTGACTGACACGCCGCTTTCGCGAGCAGGCTCGCTCCCACAGGGGATCTGCTGTGTGTTAGCGAACCCAGCGCTCACGCCGCCAGATCTGCTGCTCGGACTTGGTCTGGAAGGTCCAGGCGACAAAGCGGCTCTGCTTCTGGCCCTGCGACATCTCCACGACCTGGCTCTCCAGCACGCCGGCCTTCTTCAGTGCCGTCTCGATGGCCGGCAGGTTCGAGGCCTTCGACACCAGTGTGCTGAACCACAACACCTTGTGCTGGAAGTTCGCACTTTCGGCAATCAACTGCGTCACAAAGCGCGCTTCACCGCCTTCACACCACAGCTCCGCCGATTGCCCGCCGAAGTTCAGCACCGGTAGCTTGCGTTTCGGGTCGGCCTTGCCCAAGGCGCGCCACTTGCGCTCGCTGCCCTTGGTCGCTTCTTCCATCGAAGCGTGGAACGGCGGGTTGCACATGGTCAGGTCGAAACGCTCGCCCGGCTCCAGCAAGCCAATGAGGATGTGCTTGCGGTTTTCCTGCTGGCGCAGCTGGATCACCTTGCTCAGATCGTTGGACTGCACGATGGCTCGCGCCGCCGCCACGGCTGTTGGGTCGATCTCCGAGCCGAGGAAGTGCCAACGGTATTCGCTGTTGCCGATCAACGGATAAACGCAGTTGGCGCCCATGCCGATATCCAGCACATTGACGATCGCGCCGCGCGGGACCTTGCCGTCGTTCATGCTCGCCAGCAGGTCAGCGAGAAAGTGCACATAGTCGGCACGCCCCGGAACCGGAGGGCAAAGATAGTCCGCCGGAATGTCCCAATGCTGGATGCCGTAGAACGCCTTGAGCAGCGCCCGATTGAACACACGTACCGCGTCGGGGCTGGCGAAGTCGATGCTTTCCTTGCCGTACGGGTTGGTGATCACGTACTTGGCCAGTTCCGGCGTGGTCTTGATCAGTGCCGGAAAGTCGTAACGACCCTGATGGCGATTGCGCGGATGCAGGCTGGCCTTCTCGCGCGGCTCGACGGCTTTGCTAGGGGACGCGGCGTCAGGCTTCTTGCGCGCAGGTTTGGGTGTGCGGGGGGCGGTCATGGGCGTGGTCGATTCGGGTATGGCTGAAAGTGGCGGGCATTGTCCCACATCTGAAGGCAACACCGTTCAAACTGTGGGAGCGAGCCTGCTCGCGAAGGCGGTTTCACATCCGGCAGATTTGTCGGCTGACACAGCGCTTTCGCGAGCAGGCTCGCTCCCACAGGGGACTCAAGGTTTTTCAGGAATAAAAAAGGGAGGCCACTTGGGCCTCCCTTTTTCAGTGCGATTTGCCGTTACAGGCTGGCAATCCGCGCATGCTGCTCGGCCAGCTTGCCCAAGGCCTGTTCGGCCTCGGCCAGTTTGGCGCGTTCCTTTTCGATGACTTCGGCCGGGGCCTTGTCGACGAAACCTGCGTTGGACAGCTTGCCGCCAACGCGCTGGACTTCGCCCTGCAGACGCAGGATTTCCTTGTCCAGACGCGCCAGTTCGGCGCCCTTGTCGATCAGACCGGCCATCGGCACCAGCACTTCCATCTCGCCGACCAGTGCGGTAGCGGACAGCGGTGCTTCTTCGCCAGCGGCGAGTACGGTGATCGATTCCAGACGCGCCAGCTTCTTCAGCAGCGCTTCGTTCTCGGTCAGGCGGCGCTGGTCGTCAGCGCTGACGTTCTTCAGGAAGATCGGCAGTGGCTTGCCCGGGCCGATGTTCATCTCGCCACGAATGTTGCGCGTGCCGAGCATCAGTTCCTTGAGCCATTCGATGTCGTTTTCCGCCGCCGGATCGATGCGCTCTTCGTTGGCCACCGGCCAAGGCTGCAGCATGATCGTCTTGCCCTGGATGCCGGCCAGCGGCGCGATGCGCTGCCAGATTTCTTCAGTGATGAACGGCATGAACGGATGCGCCAGACGCAGCGCCACTTCCAGCACGCGTACCAGCGTCCGGCGAGTGCCGCGCTGACGTTCGACCGGTGCGTTCTCGTCCCACAGCACAGGCTTGGACAGTTCCAGATACCAGTCGCAGTACTGGTTCCAGATGAACTCGTACAACGCTTGCGCGGCGAGGTCGAAACGGAACTGATCCAGTTGGCGGGTCACTTCGGCTTCGGTGCGTTGCAGCTGCGAGATGATCCAGCGATCAGCCAGCGACAGCTCGTAGGCTTCGCCGTTCTGGCCGCAGTCTTCGCCCTTGTCCAGAACGTAACGCGCGGCGTTCCAGATCTTGTTGCAGAAGTTGCGATAGCCTTCGACGCGACCCATGTCGAACTTGATGTCGCGACCGGTCGAGGCCAGCGAGCAGAACGTGAAGCGCAGGGCGTCGGTGCCGTAGCTTTCGATGCCATTGGCGAATTCTTCGCGGGTGGCTTTCTCGATCTTCTTCGCCAGTTTCGGTTGCATCAGGCCCGAAGTGCGCTTCTGCACCAGGGTTTCCAGGTCGATGCCGTCGATGATGTCCAGCGGGTCAAGGACGTTGCCCTTGGACTTGGACATCTTCTGGCCTTGGCCGTCGCGTACCAGACCGTGTACGTACACAGTCTTGAACGGAACCTGCGGCGTGCCGTCTTCGTTCTTCATCAGGTGCATGGTCATCATGATCATCCGGGCAACCCAGAAGAAGATGATGTCGAAACCGGTGACCAGCACGTCGGTGGAGTGGAATTTCTTCAGGAACTCGGTCTGCTCAGGCCAGCCCAGCGTGGAGAAGGTCCACAGGCCGGAACTGAACCAGGTGTCGAGTACGTCATTGTCCTGTTGCAGCGCAACGTCCGGGCCGAGGTTGTGCTTGGCACGCACTTCGGCTTCGTCGCGACCGACGTAGACCTTGCCCGACTCGTCGTACCAGGCCGGAATCCGGTGGCCCCACCACAGCTGACGGCTGATGCACCAGTCCTGGATGTCGCGCATCCACGAGAAGTACATGTTTTCGTACTGTTTGGGCACGAACTGGATGCGACCGTCTTCAACGGCAGCAATCGCCGGCTCGGCCAGAGGCTTGGTCGATACGTACCACTGGTCGGTCAGCCACGGCTCGATGACCGTGCCGGAACGATCGCCTTTCGGCGTTTTCAGGTTGTGATCGTTGACACTCACCAGCAGGCCGGCAGCGTCGAACGCGGCAACGATCTGCTTGCGCGCTTCGAAACGCTCAAGGCCGGCGAACTCGGCCGGAATCTTGCCGTCGATGCTCTCGTTCAGCGTGCCGTCGAGGTTGAACACCTGAGCGGCAGGCAGCACGTTGGCGTTCTTGTCGAAGATGTTCAGCAGCGGCAGGTTGTGGCGCTTGCCGACTTCGTAGTCGTTGAAATCGTGGGCCGGGGTGATTTTCACGCAGCCGGTGCCGAATTCAGGATCGCAGTAATCGTCGGCGATGATCGGGATGCGGCGGCCAACCAGTGGCAGCTCGACGAATTTGCCGATCAGCGCTTTGTAGCGCTCGTCGTTGGGGTTAACCGCGACGGCGGAGTCGCCGAGCATGGTTTCCGGACGGGTGGTGGCGACGATCAGGAAGTCATCGCCCTCGGCGGTTTTTACACCGTCGGCCAATGGGTATTTCAGGTTCCACAGGAAACCTTTCTCTTCGTGGTTTTCCACTTCGAGGTCGGAAATCGCCGTGTGCAGTTTGGTGTCCCAGTTGACCAGACGCTTGCCGCGATAGATCAGGCCGTCTTCATGCAGACGCACGAAGGCTTCCTTGACCGCTTCCGAGAGGCCGTCGTCCATGGTAAAGCGCTCGCGGCTCCAGTCGACGGACGAGCCGAGGCGGCGGATCTGCCGGCTGATGTTGCCGCCGGACTGATCTTTCCATTCCCAGACTTTCTCGAGGAATTTTTCCCGGCCCAGATCGTGACGATTCTGGCCCTGGGCTTCGAGTTGGCGCTCCACCAGCATCTGCGTGGCGATACCGGCGTGGTCGGTGCCCGGCTGCCACAGGGTGTCGCGACCCTGCATGCGGCGGAAACGGATCAACGCGTCCATGATCGCGTTGTTGAAACCGTGACCCATGTGCAGGCTGCCGGTGACGTTCGGCGGCGGGATCATGATGGTGTAGGACTCGCCCGCGCCTTGCGGGGCGAAGTAGTTCTCGGACTCCCAGGTCTTGTACCAGGAAGTTTCAATGGCGTGCGGCTGGTAGGTCTTATCCATGCGCGGCGGGACCCTATTGGCATTTATTCAGGAAAAGCCGGGAAGTATAGCGGGGCATGGTGCCGAGGGCGAGCGGGGGAGGTCTGGCGGAGATCTAAATGTAGGAGTGAGCCTGCTCGCGATGCAGGCACTGCGGTTTTTCAGGAAAACCGAGGTGATGCCATCGCCAGCAGGCTGGCTCCTACAGAGGATTGGGGCTTATTCGTACTGGCTGAGCAGCCGCTCCATCCGCGCATCCAGGCGACGTTTGATTTCGGTTTCGATGTGCGGGGCGAAGTCGTCGATCACGTCTTGCATGATCAATTGCGCGGCGGCGCGCAGTTCGCTGTCCAGGTGCAGCAAGGCATCCGGGCCTTTATCGACCGGTGCGGCAGCCGGGGCAGCCGGCGGCGCTGGTGGCGGCTCGACGGCCGCCGGCTGATTGCCGACGGAATCGAACAGCATCGGAATCTGTTCCTGTTCGCCGTCATCGACCGTATCGGTCAACAGCGGCGGTTGCAGGTTGTCATCGCCGAGCAACTGGCGGATCGATTCGAGATCGTCCAGCAGGTGTGCGGATTTCTGTTGCGGTTTCGGAGTGTCCATTGGAATGCTCAGAGTCGCTGTAAACGGTGGTCTTGCAGAGAATAGCCCTGTTCGCGGTAGAAACGGAAACTCTCCCGCGCCGCTGCGCGGATGGTCGGATCTTCCACCACCACTTCCGCCACGCGGGCGAATTTGCTGGCGAAGGCCGGGACTTTCAGATCGAGATTGACCAGCAGATCCTGGTGCTCACCGCAGTCTGCCCCGTGTCCCAGCACGATCAAACCGTCGGGCTCACTGTCGGCAGGGCCGTGAGGCACGAAACTTTCGCCCTTGAATGCCCACAGACGCGCATCGAGATCGTCACGTTGGGCCGCATCGCTGCAATGCAGGTAGATGCGATGGCCCATGCGCCAGGCTTTCTCGGTGAGCTTGCAGGCGAAATCCAGACGCGCTGAAGGATCGGCGCTGGGCAGGATATAGAAGTCGACTTTGGTCATTGCGGTTCCAGAGCGGCAAGCGGCGTCACCCGAAAGTGGCGCCGCCGCCCATCAGCGGTGTCAGGCTTTGGCGCGATCGAGCAGGTACTGGGTCAGCAGCGGAACCGGACGGCCAGTGGCGCCCTTGTCCTTGCCGCCGCTGGTCCATGCCGTGCCGGCGATGTCCAGGTGCGCCCAGTTGAGGTTCTTGGTGAAGCGCGACAGGAAGCAGGCGGCAGTGATGGTGCCGGCCTTCGGCCCGCCAATGTTGGCGATGTCGGCGAACGGGCTGTCCAGCTGCTCTTGATACTCGTCGAACAGCGGCAGTTGCCAGGCGCGGTCGTCGGCAGCCTTGCCGGCGCTGAGCAGTTGGTCGATCAGTTCGTCGTTGTTGCCCAGCAGGCCGGACGTGTGTGCGCCCAGGGCCACCACGCAAGCACCGGTCAGGGTGGCGATGTCGATCACCGCTTGTGGCTTGAAGCGCTCGGCGTAGGTCAGCGCATCGCACAGCACCAGACGGCCTTCGGCGTCGGTGTTGAGGATTTCCACGGTCTGGCCGCTCATGGTGGTGACGATGTCGCCCGGACGGGTCGCATTGCCGCTCGGCATGTTTTCGGCGCAGGCGAGGATGCACACCAGATTGATCGGCAGTTTCAGCTCAAGCACGGCGCGCAATGTGCCGAACACGGAGGCAGCGCCGCCCATGTCGTACTTCATCTCGTCCATGCCGGCGCCCGGCTTCAGGCTGATGCCGCCGGTGTCGAAGGTGATGCCCTTGCCGACCAGCGCGTATGGCTTCTCGGATTTCTTGCCACCGTTGTATTGCATGACGATCAGGCGCGGCGGCTGGGCGCTGCCCTGGCCCACTGCGTAGAACGAGCCCATGCCGAGGGATTTGATCTTCTTCTCGTCGAGGACTTCGACTTTCAGATCCTTGAACTCTTTGCCCAGATTCTTGGCCTGTTCGCCCATGAACGTCGGGTGGCAGATGTTCGGCGGCAGGTTGCCCAGATCGCGGGTGAAGGCCATGCCGTTGGCGATGGCGGTGGCGTGGTTCACGGCGCGCTGCACTTCGGCTTGCGCAGCCTTGATGGTCAGCAGGGTGATTTTCTTCAGCGCGCGCGGTTCGGCTTTCTGGCTCTTGAACTGGTCGAAGGTGTAGCCGCCGTCGACCAGGGTTTCCGCCAGCAGGCGGGTCTTGCCGTAGCTGTCGCGACCTTTGACGATGACTTCATCCAGCGCCAGCACGGCATCACCGCCGCCCAGGCCTTTGAGGGTGTTGAGGATGCCGGCAACGATTTTGCGGAACGGACGGTCGCCCAGTTCCTCGTCCTTGCCCACGCCGACCAGCAACACGCGCTCGGCTTTGAGATTCGGCAGGCTGTGCAGCAGCAGGCTTTGACCGACCTTGCCGGCCAGGTCGCCACGCTTGAGCACGGCGCTGATGGCACCACCGCTCGACTCGTCGACCAGTCTGGCGGCGACACCGAGTTTGCGGCCTTCGCCGATGGCAACCACCAGGGTGGCGGTTTTCAACGTTTCTGGGCTAACGCTTTTTACAACCAGTTCCATGTCCGGATCCCTGAATGAATGGTCAACACGCAGGCGTTCGACGCTGTCCGCAGTCGCCTGCTTATAGATAGAAGAGGCGCAGGCCAAAGCCTGCGACAAGGGCCGCAGTTTGAACCTCGCTCCCCGCGCCTGACAACCCTCAGCAAAGGATTACAGCGATGGATGAGTGTGCGCAGTGACAGGCGCACCCAATCACAGGATAATGCCGCATCTTTTTTCGACCGCTCTGCATGGCGGGCCGGTCGATGTGTTTGCTTGTTTGGCCGCCTTAGCCTGACAACCCTGGAGTGTCTGGTTTGATCGTCTTCCGTTATCTGTCCCGCGAAGTCCTGTTGACCCTTAGCGCCGTAAGTGCCGTGCTGCTGGTCATCATCATGAGCGGTCGCTTCATCAAATACCTGGCGCAGGCTGCGGCCGGTCAGCTCGATCCGGGCTCGCTGTTCCTGATCATGGGCTTTCGTCTGCCGGGCTTTCTGCAACTGATTCTGCCGCTGGGCCTGTTCCTCGGGATCCTGCTGGCCTACGGTCGCCTGTACCTTGAAAGCGAAATGACCGTGCTCTCGGCCACCGGCATGAGCCAGCAGAAGCTGTTTCGCATGACCCTGTTTCCGGCGACGCTGGTGGCACTGGTGGTCGCGTGGCTGAGCCTCGGCCTGGCTCCGCAGGGCGCCAACCAGTTTCAGCTGCTGCTGAACAAGCAGGACGCGCTGACCGAGTTCGATACCCTCGAGCCGGGCCGCTTCCAGGCCCTGCGTGATGGCACTCGGGTGACCTACACCGAAACCCTGAGCGACGATCGCGTCAATCTCGGCAGCGTGTTCATCTCGCAGAAGAACCTCGGTGCCGATAAGAAGGACCGCGGGATTTCCGTACTGGTGGCCGAGTCGGGCCGTCAGGAAATCCGCCCCGATGGCAATCGCTACCTGATTCTCGACAACGGCTATCGTTATGACGGCAGCCCCGGGCAGGCCGATTACCGCGCCATCCATTACGAAACCTACGGCGTGCTGCTGCCCAAGCCGGACGTCAGCGAAGAAGTCACCGATCGCGATGCGATGCCGACGTCGTCCCTGTGGGGCAGCGACGACATTCGTTCGAAAACCGAGCTGCAATGGCGCATGTCGCTGCCGTTGCTGGTGTTCATCGTGACCCTGATGGCGGTGCCGCTGTCGCGGGTGAATCCGCGCCAAGGGCGTTTTCTCAAGCTGCTGCCGGCGATTCTTCTTTATATGGCTTACCTGACCATCCTGATTGCCGCTCGCGGCGCCCTTGAAAAAGGCAAGATCCCGCCGGCCCTTGGCCTGTGGTGGGTGCACGCGATCTTCCTGGTGATCGGCCTCGGCCTGCTGTATTGGGAGCCGCTGCGTCTGAAACTGGCCAGCCGTCGCAGCGCTGCGCTGGAGGTGGCCCGTGGTTAAACTCGACCGCTACATCGGCAGCAGCGTGTTCATGGCGATCATCGCTGTGCTGGCGATCATCCTCGGCCTGGCGACGCTGTTTGCCTTCATCGATGAAATGGGCGACGTCAGCGACACCTACACGCTGGTCGACGTGCTCGGCTTTGTATTGCTGACCGCACCGCGCCGGCTGTATGAAATGTTGCCGATGGCCGCATTGATCGGCTGCCTGATCGGTCTCGGCAGTCTGGCCAGCAGCAGTGAGCTGACGGTCATGCGCGCTGCTGGCGTGTCGATCGGCCGTATCGTCTGGGCTGTCATGAAGCCGATGCTGGTGCTGATGCTCGCCGGCGTGCTGATCGGCGAATACGTCGCCCCGGCCACCGAAAGCATGGCCCAGGCCAATCGCTCGCTGGCCCAGGGCAGCGGCGACGCGCAAAGCGCCAAGCACGGTATGTGGCACCGTCAGGGTGAGGAATTCATCCACATCAACGCGGTTCAGCCGAACGGTCTGTTGTACGGCGTGACGCGCTATCACTTCGACAAGGAGCGCCATCTGCTCAGCTCCAGCTTCGCCAAGAAGGCCGAGTTCGACGGCACCAAGTGGCAGCTCACCGACGTTGCCACCACGCTGTTCCATGAGCGCAGTACTGAAGTGGTCAACAGTCCGAGCGAGGAGTGGGACGTGGCGTTGAGCCCGCAGCTGCTCAGCACCGTGGTGATGGCGCCGGAATCGCTGTCGATCAGCGGTCTGTGGGGCTACATCCACTATCTGGCGGAGCAGGGCCTGAGCAATGGTCGCTACTGGCTGGCATTTTGGGTCAAGGTGTTGCAGCCGCTGGTGACCGCCGCGCTGGTGCTGATGGCGATCTCGTTCATCTTCGGCCCACTGCGCTCGGTGACCCTTGGTCAGCGGGTCTTCACTGGCGTGCTGGTGGGCTTCACCTTCCGCATCGTCCAGGATCTGCTGGGGCCATCGAGTCTGGTGTTCGGTTTCTCGCCGCTGTTTGCGGTGCTGGTGCCGGCCGGCGTGTGTGCGCTGGCGGGTGTCTGGCTGCTCAGGCGAGCGGGCTGATGAACAAGCTTTCATTCAGCGCTTGAACCCTGAAAACGCCTCGGTCGCCAGACCGGGGCGTTTTTGCATGCGATCCGGGTGACAGGCGAACGTGACGCTTGCGCCGTGTATCAGGTACAATTCCCGGCTATTTTTCGGCGGGCCAAGCCTGCAGCCTTTTTGAGTGTTGATCCGTGAGTGATTTGAGTCATATCCGCAATTTCTCCATCATCGCCCACATTGACCATGGCAAGTCGACGCTGGCTGACCGTTTCATCCAGATGTGCGGCGGCCTGGCCGAGCGTGAAATGGAAGCCCAGGTACTGGATTCCATGGATCTTGAGCGTGAACGCGGGATCACCATCAAGGCCCACAGCGTTACCCTCTATTACAAAGCCAAAGACGGCATCACCTACCAGCTGAACTTCATTGACACCCCGGGCCACGTCGACTTCACCTACGAAGTCAGCCGTTCCCTGGCCGCGTGCGAAGGTGCCTTGCTGGTGGTCGATGCGGGGCAGGGCGTAGAAGCCCAGTCCGTGGCCAACTGCTACACCGCCATCGAGCAGGGCCTGGAGGTCATGCCGGTACTGAACAAGATCGACCTGCCACAGGCCGAGCCGGATCGCGTCAAGGACGAGATCGAGAAGATCATCGGCATCGACGCAACCGACGCCGTTACTTGCAGCGCCAAGACCGGCCTGGGTGTCGACGAAGTGCTCGAGCGTCTGGTGCACACCATTCCTGCGCCGACCGGCAACATCGAAGATCCGCTGCAAGCGTTGATCATCGACTCCTGGTTCGACAACTACCTGGGCGTTGTTTCCCTGGTACGCGTGCGCCACGGCCGTGTGAAGAAGGGCGACAAGATTCTGGTCAAGTCCACCGGCAAGGTGCACCTGGTCGACAGCGTCGGCGTGTTCAACCCGAAACACACCGCCACCGTTGATCTGAAGGCCGGCGAAGTGGGCTTCATCATCGCCAGCATCAAGGACATTCACGGTGCACCGGTCGGTGACACCCTGACCCTGAGCTCCACCCCTGATGTGCCGGTGCTGCCGGGCTTCAAACGCATTCAGCCACAGGTTTACGCCGGTCTGTTCCCGGTCAGTTCCGACGACTTCGAGGATTTCCGCGAAGCGCTGCAGAAGCTGACCCTGAACGACTCGTCGCTGCAGTACACCCCGGAAAGCTCCGACGCCCTGGGCTTCGGCTTCCGTTGCGGCTTCCTCGGCATGCTGCACATGGAGATCATTCAGGAGCGCCTCGAGCGCGAATACGACCTGGACCTGATCACCACCGCGCCGACGGTAATTTTCGAGCTGGTGCTGAAAACCGGTGAAACGATTTACGTCGACAACCCGTCGAAGCTTCCGGATGTGTCGGCGATCGAGGACATGCGCGAGCCAATCGTGCGCGCCAATATCCTCGTGCCGCAGGAACATTTGGGCAACGTCATCACCCTGTGCATCGAGAAACGCGGCGTTCAGGTCGACATGCTGTTCCTCGGCAATCAGGTGCAAGTGACCTACGACCTGCCGATGAACGAAGTGGTCCTGGACTTCTTCGACCGTCTCAAATCCACCAGCCGCGGCTATGCTTCGCTGGACTACCATTTCGATCGTTACCAATCGGCTAATCTGGTGAAACTGGACGTGCTGATCAACGGCGACAAGGTCGATGCCCTGGCATTGATCGTGCACCGTGACAATTCGCACTTCAAAGGTCGCCAGTTGACCGAGAAGATGAAAGAACTGATTCCTCGTCAGATGTTCGACGTGGCGATCCAGGCCGCCATCGGTGGTCAGATCGTGGCCCGGACAACCGTCAAGGCACTCAGAAAGAACGTATTGGCCAAATGCTACGGCGGTGACGTCAGTCGTAAGAAGAAACTGCTCGAGAAGCAGAAGGCCGGTAAGAAACGCATGAAACAGGTCGGCAACGTGGAAATTCCACAGGAAGCCTTCCTCGCCGTGCTCAGGTTGGAATAATCAGGTCCTATGTCGCTAAATTTCCCGCTGTTGCTGGTCATCGCCGTGTTCGTCTGCGGCCTGTTGGCGTTGATTGATCTGCTGTTCCTGGCACCGCGTCGGCGGGCTGCCATTGCCTCTTATCAAGGCAGTGTCAGCCAACCCGAGCCTGTGGTGGTCGAGAAGCTGAACAAAGAGCCGCTGCTGGTTGAATACGGCAAGTCGTTCTTTCCGGTGCTGTTCATCGTTCTGGTGCTGCGTTCGTTCCTGGTGGAGCCGTTCCAGATTCCGTCCGGCTCGATGAAACCGACGCTGGACGTCGGCGACTTCATTCTGGTGAACAAGTTTTCCTACGGCATCCGTCTGCCGGTGATCGACAAGAAGATCATCGAAGTCGGTGACCCGCAGCGCGGCGATGTGATGGTGTTCCGCTACCCGAGCGACCCGAACGTCAACTACATCAAGCGTGTGGTGGGCCTGCCGGGTGACACGGTGCGTTACACCGCCGACAAGCGTCTGTTCGTCAACGGTGAGTCGATCGCCGAGAAGATGGCCGGCGCCGAAGCAGGTTCGCTGGGCAGCGCGGAGCTCTATCAGGAAAAACTCGGCGCAGCCGAGCACCTGATCCGCAAGGAAATGAGCCGTTACCGCGCCACTCCGGATCGTTCGTGGACGGTGCCTGCCGGGCACTATTTCATGATGGGCGACAACCGCGACAATTCGAACGACAGCCGCTACTGGGATGATCCGAACATTCCCAAGGATCTGCTGGGCATGGTTCCCGACAAGAATATTGTCGGCAAGGCCTTCGCGGTCTGGATGAGCTGGCCAGAGCCGAAACTCAGCCACCTGCCGAATTTCTCGCGGGTCGGCCTGATCAAGTAATCAAACACGGCGCTGTTGACCACAGCGCCGAATGCATTTCTGGAGCCGGCACAATCGGCTTCGCAATCGCCAGGATCTATTTTTTGAACACAGCGTTAATTGTCCCAGGCCTGCGCCGTACCCCGGCGATGGCAGTGGAAACCAGCCACGAACTCAGCGTGGGTAAACCGTGAGCGTTTCTCTAAGCCGTCTCGAGCGCCAGCTCGGTTACACCTTCAAGGATCAGGAGCTGATGCTGCTGGCCCTCACGCACCGCAGTTTTGCCGGGCGCAACAACGAGCGTCTGGAATTCCTCGGTGATGCCATCCTCAACTTCGTCGCTGGCGAGGCGCTGTTCGATCGCTTCCCGCTGGCTCGCGAAGGCCAGTTGTCGCGTTTGCGCGCACGGCTGGTAAAAGGTGAGACGCTGGCCGTACTGGCTCGCGGTTTCGACCTCGGTGATTATCTGCGCTTGGGTTCAGGTGAACTGAAGAGCGGTGGTTTCCGCCGTGAATCGATTCTCGCCGATGCCCTCGAAGCTCTGATCGGTGCGATCTACCTCGATGCCGGCATGGACGTCGCCCGCGAGCGCGTACTGGCGTGGCTGGCCGGCGAATTCGAAGGCCTGACGCTGGTCGACACCAACAAGGATCCGAAAACCCGCTTGCAGGAACACCTGCAATCGCGCGGTTGCGAACTGCCACGCTACGAAGTGGTGGATATTCAGGGCGAACCGCACTGCCGTACCTTCTTCGTCGAATGCGAAGTGGTCTTACTGAATGAAAAAAGCCGAGGTCAGGGTGTGAGCCGTCGTATTGCCGAACAGGTAGCGGCCGCCGCAGCACTGATTGCCCTGGGCGTGGAGAATGGCAATGACTGATACAAACGCAACTCGCTGTGGCTACGTTGCCATCGTCGGCCGTCCCAACGTCGGCAAGTCGACGCTGCTCAACCACATCCTCGGGCAGAAGCTCGCGATCACCTCGCGCAAGCCGCAGACTACCCGCCACAACATGCTCGGGATCAAGACCGAGGGCGACGTCCAGGCGATCTACGTCGACACTCCGGGCATGCACAAGGGTGGCGAAAAGGCCCTGAACCGTTACATGAACAAAACCGCTTCGGCGGCGTTGAAAGACGTCGATGTGGTGATCTTCGTCGTCGACCGCACCAAGTGGACCGACGAAGACCAGATGGTGCTCGAGCGTGTGCAATACGTGACCGGCCCGCTGATCGTCGCGCTGAACAAGACCGATCGCATCGAAGACAAAGCCGAGCTGATGCCGCACCTGAGCTGGTTGCAGGAACAGCTGCCGAACGCGCAGATCATCCCGATTTCCGCGCAGCACGGGCACAACCTCGAAGCGCTGGAAAAGGTCATCGCCGATCACTTGCCGGAGAATGATCACTTCTTCCCGGAAGACCAGATCACCGACCGCAGCAGCCGTTTCCTTGCCGCCGAACTGGTGCGCGAGAAAATCATGCGCCAGATGGGCGCCGAGCTGCCGTACCAGATCACGGTTGAAATCGAAGAATTCAAGCAGCAGGGCAAGACCTTGCACATCCACGCGCTGATTCTCGTCGAGCGTGACGGCCAGAAGAAAATCATCATTGGCGACAAGGGCGAGCGCATCAAGCGCATCGGCACCGAAGCGCGCAAGGACATGGAGCTGCTGTTCGACTCCAAGATCATGCTCAACCTGTGGGTCAAGGTGAAGGGCGGCTGGTCCGATGACGAGCGCGCGCTGCGTTCGCTGGGTTATGGCGATCTGTAAGAAGCGATCTCGAAAACACCGCTACTCACTGTGGGAGCGAGCCTGCTCGCGAAGAGGATGTAACACTCAGCATTGATGTTGACTGTCACTCCGCTTTCGCGAGCAGGCTCGCTCCCACAGTGGTTTTGGGTTGTATGTAAAACCGCGTTTCTTCATCGAGAACTCAATGTCGCAAAACCCGCCTCCCGCCCAACCCGCCTATGTCCTGCATTCGCGCGCCTATCGCGAAACCAGCGCATTGGTCGATTTCCTCACGCCGCAAGGTCGGCTGCGGGCGGTGTTGCGCAGTGCGCGGGGCAAGGCCGGGACGCTGGCGCGGCCGTTCGTGGCGCTGGAGGTCGAGTTCCGTGGCAAGGGCGAGCTGAAGAATGTCGGGCGCATGGAAAGCTCCGGCACCTCCGCCTGGCTCAATGGCGAGGCGCTGTTCAGCGGCCTCTATCTCAACGAGCTGTTGATTCGGCTGTTGCCTGCCGAAGATCCGCATCCTGCAGTATTTGATCATTACGCCGCGACCTTGCTGGCGCTGGCCGAAGGTCGACCGCTGGAGCCATTGTTGCGCTCCTTCGAATGGCGATTGCTGGATGATCTCGGCTACGGCTTCTCCATGAACACCGATATGCACGGCGAGCCTGTCGCGCCTGACGGTCTCTATCGCCTGCAAGTCGATGCCGGTCTCGAAAGGGTGTATCTGCTGCAACCCGGCCTGTTCAACGGTACCGAGCTGCTGGCCATGGCCGAAGCCGACTGGTCGGCGCCCGGTGCGCTGTCGGCGGCCAAGCGTCTGATGCGCCAGGCGCTGGCAGTGCATTTGGGCGGGCGTCCGCTTGTCAGTCGCGAGCTGTTTCGCAAGCCCTGATATGCTGTGCGCCGAATCTCTCAATTCAGGAGCGCATCCGTGACCAGCAGCAATCGCATTCTTCTCGGCGTGAACATCGACCACGTCGCCACCTTGCGTCAGGCCCGTGGCACGCGCTACCCGGATCCGGTCAAGGCGGCGCTGGATGCAGAAGAGGCGGGCGCCGATGGCATCACCGTGCACCTGCGCGAAGATCGCCGTCACATCCAGGAGCGCGACGTGTTGCTGCTCAAGGATGTGCTGCAAACGCGCATGAATTTCGAAATGGGCGTCACCGAAGAAATGATGGCGTTCGCCGAGCGTATTCGCCCGGCGCACATCTGCCTGGTCCCGGAAACCCGTCAGGAACTGACTACCGAAGGTGGTCTGGATGTAGCGGGGCAGGAGGAGCGCATCAGGGCTGCGGTCGAGCGTTTGTCGAAGATCGGCAGCGAAGTGTCGCTGTTCATCGACGCCGACGAGCGCCAGATCGCCGCCTCCAAGCGCATCGGTGCACCGGCCATCGAGCTGCACACCGGGCGCTACGCCGATGCCGAAACTCCCACCGAAGTGGCTGAAGAGCTCAAACGCGTCGCTGATGGCGTGGCGTTTGGACTGGCGCAGGGCCTGATCGTCAATGCCGGGCACGGCCTGCATTACCACAACGTCGAGGCCGTGGCGGCGATCAAAGGCATCAACGAACTGAACATCGGCCACGCGCTGGTGGCGCATGCGTTGTTCGTGGGCTTCAAGTCCGCCGTATCGGAAATGAAAGCGCTGATCCTGGCTGCTGCTCTCAAGGGCTAAGATCAAAAGATCGCAGCCTTGCAGCTCCTACAGGTGTACACATAACCCTGTAGGAGCTGCCGAAGGCTGCGATCTTTTGCTTTAAAGAGGGGCGGGCTCTTGCGCCGGTTTCGACTTGTCGATCGCCGGCACATGCAGGTTGCCCTCGGCCACCTGATCGCCCTCAAGCTGCGGCTGGGTCACCCAGGTCAGGATGTCGTAGTAGCGACGGATGTTCGCCACGAAGTGCACCGGCTCGCCACCCCGGGCGTAACCGTAGCGGGTCTTGCTGTACCACTGCTTCTGCGAGAGGCGCGGCAGGATCTTTTTCACGTCCAGCCACTTGTCCGGATTCAAGCCTTCCTTCGCCGCCAGTTTGCGCGCGTCATCCAGGTGGCCGCTGCCGACGTTGTACGCCGCCAGGGCGAACCAGGTGCGATCCGGTTCCTGGATCGAATCGTCGAGCTGATCTTTCATATAAGCCAGGTACTTGGCACCGCCCATGATGCTCTGCTTGGGATCGAGGCGGTTCGAAACGCCCATCGCCTGCGCGGTGTTCTGGGTCAGCATCATCAGACCGCGCACGCCGGTTTTCGAGGTCACCGTCGGCTGCCACAGGGACTCCTGATAACCGATGGCGGCCAGCAGGCGCCAGTCGACTTTCTCTTTCTTCGCGTAGTTCTTGAAGTGCTGTTCGTATTTCGGCAGACGCTGCTGCAAGTGCTGGGCGAAGGTGGTGGCGCCCATGTAGCCAAGCACATCGACATGGCCGTAGTAGCGGTCTTTCAGGCGTTGCAGGGTGCCGTTCTTTTGCACCTTGTCCAGATACGCATTGATTTCATTGAGCAGGCTGTTGTCTTCGCCCGGGCCCACCGCCCAGCTCTGGCTGCGCGCGTCGCCGAGGTCGAAGGCCACGCGGATGTTGGTGAAGTACACCTGATTCATCGCCACTTCGTTGGAGTCGACCAGGGTCAGGTCAATCTGGCCTTCATCGACCATGCGCAGCAGATCGACCACTTCAACGGCGTCGGATTCTTCGTATTCGATACCGGGATATTTCTGTTTCAGCGCGGCCAGTTGTTCGGCGTGGGTGCTGCCCTTGAGCACGGTGATCTTCTTGCCGACCAGATCCGCCGGATCGGTGGGGCGCGACTGACCGTTGCGGTAGATGATCTGCGGGGTGACTTCGAGGTAGGAGTGGGAGAACCGCACCTGCTTCTTGCGCTCGTCGCTGCTGACCAGACCGGCGGCCGCGAGTACCGGGCCGTTCGGCTTGCCGACCTGGTTGAACAGGTCATCGAGATTGTCGGCAGTCTCGATCTTCAGCTCGACGCCCAAATCGTCGGCGAAGCGCTTCACCAGCTCGTATTCGAAGCCGGTTTCACCGCTGCGATCCTGAAAGTAGGTGGCGGGGCTGTTGCGGGTAACCACGCGCAGCACACCATCCTCCTTTACGCGCTCGAGTGTGTTGGGTTTATCAACACAGCCACCGAGCATCAGGAAGAGTCCGGTTGCGATCAGCCATTTGGCGTATCGCGGACGCAAAGCCGTTGGGAAAAACATCTGCGCAGTATACGCAAACGGCCACGGGCGCCATATCTCGACAGCGTAGGACTAGTCTGCTAGCGATCACAAAATCGAACGAAATCCCTTGAATACGGGCCTTCAGGGCATTTTGTTACAGTAAAAATAAGCCATGCTGAAACGCTCGATTTACCTGACCCCGAAGGCAGAAACACAGATTGCTACCCGAGTGCAACCGTGCGTAGCGTTTCGGGTGATGTTGAGGTCGGTTTAGGCTAGAATGCACGGCCTCAAAGCACACCCCTTCCCGAGGCTGTCCCGAAGATGTTGATCCTGCGCGGCGCTCCTGCCCTTTCTGCCTTTCGCCACAGCAAACTCCTTGAGCAACTGAGCCAGAAGGTTCCAGCTGTCAGTGGCCTGTATGCTGAATTCGCTCACTTCGCCGAAGTCACCGGCGTCCTGACCGGCGACGAACAGCAGGTGCTAGCGCGCCTTCTGAAGTACGGCCCAAGTGTTCCGGTTCAAGAGCCGACCGGTCGTCTGTTTCTGGTGTTGCCGCGTTTCGGCACCATCTCGCCGTGGTCGAGCAAGGCCAGCGACATCGCCCGCAACTGCGGCCTGAGCAAGATCCAGCGCCTGGAACGCGGTATCGCCTTCTATGTTGCAGGGCAGTTCAGCGAAGCCGAAGCCCAGCTGATTTCGGACGCGCTGCATGACCGCATGACCCAGATCGTGCTGGCCAACCTCGAGCAGGCCGCCGGACTGTTCAGCCACGCCGAGCCGAAGCCGCTGACCGCCATCGACATCCTCGGTGGCGGCCGTGCCGCGCTGGAGAAGGCCAACACCGAGCTGGGCCTGGCCCTGGCCGAAGACGAGATCGACTATCTGGTCAACGCCTTCAACGGTCTGAAGCGCAACCCGCACGACATCGAACTGATGATGTTTGCCCAGGCCAACTCCGAGCACTGCCGCCACAAGATCTTCAACGCCAGTTGGGACATTGACGGCCAGAGCCAGGAAAAAAGCCTGTTCGGTATGATCAAGAACACCTATCAGATGCACAGCGAAGGCGTGCTGTCCGCTTACAAGGACAACGCTTCGGTGATTGTCGGCAACGTTGCCGGCCGCTTCTTCCCGAACCCTGAAACCCGCCAGTACGGCGCGGTGCAGGAGCCGGTGCACATCCTGATGAAGGTTGAAACCCATAACCACCCGACCGCGATTGCGCCATTCCCGGGCGCATCCACCGGTTCCGGTGGCGAGATCCGTGACGAAGGTGCAACCGGTCGTGGCGCCAAGCCCAAGGCCGGCCTCACCGGTTTCACCGTATCGAACTTGCAGATCCCGGGCTTCGAACAGCCGTGGGAAGTGCCGTACGGCAAGCCTGAGCGCATCGTCACCGCGCTGGACATCATGATCGAAGGCCCGCTCGGCGGCGCTGCGTTCAACAACGAATTCGGCCGTCCGGCGCTGACCGGCTACTTCCGTACCTTCGAGCAGTCGATCACCACCCCGCACGGCGACGAAGTGCGCGGTTACCACAAGCCGATCATGCTCGCTGGCGGCATGGGCAACATCCGTGAAGAGCACGTCAAGAAAGGCGAGATCGTGGTCGGCTCCAAGCTGATCGTGCTCGGCGGCCCGGCGATGTTGATCGGTCTCGGTGGCGGCGCGGCTTCGTCGATGGCCACCGGCACCAGCTCGGCGGATCTGGATTTTGCTTCCGTGCAGCGTGAAAACCCTGAAATGGAGCGTCGCTGCCAGGAAGTCATCGACCGTTGCTGGCAGCTCGGCGACAAGAACCCGATCAGCTTCATCCATGACGTTGGCGCGGGCGGTCTGTCCAACGCCTTCCCGGAACTGGTCAACGACGGCGATCGCGGTGGCCGTTTCGAACTGCGCAACATTCCAAACGACGAGCCGGGTATGGCCCCGCACGAAATCTGGTCCAACGAATCCCAGGAACGTTACGTGCTGGCAGTCGGCCCGGAAGACTTCGAGCGCTTCCAGGCGATCTGCGAACGCGAGCGTTGCCCGTTTGCCGTGGTCGGGGAAGCCACTGCCGAACCGCAGCTTACTGTCACGGATAGCCACTTCGGCAACAACCCGGTGGACATGCCGCTGGAAGTGTTGCTGGGCAAGGCGCCGCGCATGCACCGTTCGGTGGTTCGTGAAGCCGAGCTGGGCGATGACTTCGATCCGTCGAACCTCGACATCAGCGAGTCCATCGAACGCGTTCTGCATCATCCGGCCGTGGCCAGCAAAAGCTTCCTGATCACCATCGGCGACCGCACCATCACTGGCCTCGTCGCCCGTGACCAGATGGTCGGCCCATGGCAAGTGCCGGTGGCCGACGTTGCCGTCACCGCCACCAGTTTCGACGTCTACACCGGTGAAGCCATGGCGATGGGCGAGCGTACTCCGCTGGCTCTGCTGGACGCGCCGGCATCGGGCCGCATGGCCATCGGCGAAACCATCACCAACATTGCTGCCTCGCGCATCAACAAGCTCTCCGACATCAAACTGTCGGCGAACTGGATGTCGGCGGCCGGTCACCCGGGCGAAGACGCGCGTTTGTACGACACCGTGAAAGCGGTCGGCATGGAGCTGTGCCCTGAGCTGGGCATCACCATTCCGGTGGGCAAGGACTCGATGTCCATGGCCACGCGCTGGAATGACAACGGCGAAGACAAGACCGTCACTTCGCCGATGTCGCTGATCGTCACCGGTTTCGCGCCAGTGGCTGACATCCGTCAGACCCTGACCCCGGAACTGCGCATGGACAAGGGCACCACCGACCTGATCCTGATCGACCTCGGTCGCGGCCAGAACCGCATGGGTGCATCGATCCTCGCGCAGGTCCACGGCAAACTCGGCAAGCATGCGCCGGACGTCGATGACGCTGAAGACCTGAAAGCCTTCTTCGCAGTGATCCAGGGCCTCAACGCCGACGGTCATCTGCTGGCCTACCACGACCGTTCCGACGGTGGTCTGCTGACCTCCGTGGTGGAAATGGCCTTCGCCGGCCACTGCGGTCTGAGCCTGAACCTGGACAGCGTTGCCGAATCCGCTTCGGAAATCGCCGCGATCCTGTTCAACGAAGAACTCGGCGCAGTGATCCAGGTTCGCCAGGACGCCACCCCGGACATCCTCGCGCAGTTCAGCGCCGCCGGTCTGGGCGACTGCGTGTCGGTGATCGGTCAGCCGATCAACAATGGCCAGATCAACATCACCTTCAACGGTGACACCGTGTTCGAAGGCCAGCGTCGTCTACTGCAACGTCAGTGGGCCGAAACCAGCTACCAGATCCAGCGTCTGCGCGACAACGCCGACTGCGCCGAGCAGGAATTCGACGCGCTGCTGGAAGAAGACAACCCGGGCCTGAGCGTCAAGCTCAGCTACGACGTCAATCAGGACATCGCCGCGCCTTACATCAAGAAAGGCATCCGCCCACAGGTTGCCGTACTGCGTGAGCAGGGCGTCAACGGTCAGGTGGAAATGGCCGCCGCGTTCGACCGCGCCGGTTTCAGCGCGATCGACGTGCACATGAGTGACATCCTCGCCGGTCGTGTCGACCTCAACGAGTTCAAAGGCCTGGTGGCCTGCGGCGGTTTCTCCTACGGCGACGTGCTCGGCGCCGGTGAAGGCTGGGCCAAGTCGGCGCTGTTCAACAGCCGCGCCCGCGATGCGTTCCAGGGCTTCTTCGAACGTAACGACAGCTTCACGCTGGGCGTGTGCAACGGTTGCCAGATGATGTCCAACCTGCACGAGCTGATCCCGGGCAGCGAGTTCTGGCCGCACTTCGTGCGCAACCGCTCCGAGCAGTTCGAAGCGCGGGTGGCGATGGTGCAGATCCAGGAGTCGAACTCGATCTTCCTGCAGGGCATGGCCGGTTCGCGTATGCCGATCGCTATCGCCCACGGTGAAGGTCATGCCGAGTTCGCCAGCGAAGAGGCGCTGCTGGAAGCCGATCTGTCCGGTTGCGTGGCGATGCGTTTTGTCGACAACCACGGCAAGGTCACCGAAGCCTACCCGGCCAACCCGAACGGCTCGCCGCGCGGGATCACCGGTCTGACCAGCCGTGACGGTCGCGTGACGATCATGATGCCGCACCCGGAGCGTGTGTTCCGCGCGGTGCAGAACTCGTGGCGTTCGGAAGACTGGACCGAGGATGCTCCTTGGATGCGCATGTTCCGTAATGCGCGCGTCTGGGTGAACTAAGGCCTGTGTACAAGCTGGCGTTTTTTGTTCCTGACAGTCATGTCGAGGTGGTCAAAGGGGCTGTGTTCGCTGCCGGTGGTGGGCGGATCGGTGACTATGACCACTGTGCGTGGCAGGTGCTTGGCTCTGGTCAGTTTCGACCGTTGGACGGCAGTCAGCCGTTTGTCGGTCAGGCGGGGCAGGTTGAGCGGGTTGAGGAATGGAAGGTTGAGCTTGTCGTTGCGGATGAGTTGATTGTGGCTGTTGTGGCGGCGTTGAAACTCAGTCATCCGTATGAGACGCCGGCTTATGAGGTGTGGCGGCTGGAGGATTTCTGATCTTCTTTGCTGCTGGAACGGGAGACCCGCAGATGAGTGATTGTCTGCGGGTTTTTTGTTGACCTTGGTTTTGTTTTGATTTGGGTGAATATCCGTTGCTTCGGGTGTGGCGGCTGGCGGTTTCGCCCTTACGGCGACTCACTTTTTTTACAAACGCCTAAAAAAAGTAAGCAAAAAAACGCTTGCTCCTGCGTTCGGCCCTCGCAGGCTCGGGTTCCTTCGCTGCGGGATCGATCCGGGCGCAGCGGCTCCGGTTTGCTTCGCTGCACCTCCTTCCGCTGTGTCTGGCTGCGCCAGACGGTCGCTACGCTCCCACGCCCGGATCAATCCCTCCACTCAGCCTTCCGACGTCGCCGGTGGATCAAGATCAAGAGCAGGCGAGCTGACACTCGGCCTATTGAGTGGTGAAAAGCGTGTGTGTCCGGCTTTTGATTTGTGTTGTTGCTGCCCCTCACCCCAGCCCTCTCCCGAGGGAGAGGGGGCCGATTTTGTGTGGTTTGCAAATCCTGAGTTCAACTCGGACTTTCACGTCGGCGTACCTCGCCTGAACAACTCGATCAGTCCCCTCTCCCTCTGGGAGAGGGCTAGGGTGAGGGTGGCGATCTGGAGTGTGTTTAAAGCGGTATCTGAGTTCGCAGAACCTTCCCACAAGGTTTTCAGGTTGTCCGTCGGACGTGCGATCTCTAGTCTTTTGGTGTCGCCGAAACTTCGGCGATCGGGTGTGAGAACCCTTAGGAACTGTTAATCCACAATCAGTACCACCATAATCGCCGCCGGCATTCCTGCTGTCTGCATTGTTATGGCGGCTGTGTGCGGGCGGACTTCGGTCCGGCCGGGCTTGTTCCTACCGGTTTCTCACCCCGCACACTGCTGCCACCACTCCGCCGCGTGAGAAACGGCAAGTGATTGGCTATTGATTAGGAACGTATCAATGTCAAAACCTGTGCCTGATCCACCATACGAACCCACCCCCCTCGAACAAACCATCCGCGCCGACGACCTCGCGAAAAACCGCGAAGCGATCAAGCGGGCTCTGGATTTTTACCTGTGCCCGCAACCTGGCAAGGCGCACTCGCCCAGCACCATGTTCCTCATCCAGCCGGAAATCGACACCGAAACCCTGCTCGCCCGGCCTGTGAATCGCTCGCTTCAGCCAACACTCTGGCCAGTGATTTCGCTGATCAGTTGGGGCGACCGCAGCGCAATACGGCGCTGGCGATTCAGCAGATCATCATGCTCGCTGAGCTGGCGGTGAACCGTGCGCTGGATCGGGTGGATCCTCAGGCATGAAAAAACCACTGGGCCGTCAAGCCCAGTGGTTTTCCACAACGTGCAATCGCCCGGGCGTCACGTCACCTGTGTCAGCTTCACGTCTGTGACGAGCATGTCGATCAACGTGCGCAGGTAGGTGAAGGTCTGATCTTTTTTCTCCCAGCGATCAACGAAGAACAGACCCTTGTCATTGATCTGAATCGGCGTCTCAACGATCTCGCCGGACCTGGATTTATGCACCACGCTGGCGTTGCGGGTGTCTGCATTTTCTATAAGGAAGTTTCCGGGTTCGGTCAGTTTGCTGCGACTGACAGAAGGCGTCGCAGCAGGCTTTTTCGTTCCGGGGACGGCCACCTCCATCACAAAATCGCTGCTCAAAGCCCTGACGTTGGCCTCGTGCTTGCCGCTGACAAATTCCCACGACCCACGGTGAATATCCCGGGCCAGTTCAGGGGCTGTGTCGCGCACGTGCAGGCTGACGGCGGACAGTGTATCGGCCAGACCTGGCACACCGAGGTTGTAATTGGTATGCGCACTGCCGATGAAGGCCACCCATTTATGCGGCCCGTTGGCCAATTGATCAGCCTCGATCACTTGGGTTGCAAAATAGCTGAACATCTCGTTTCGCGAGACGTGTTCGTCATACACGCCCTTGAGGTGATAGGACGCCGTGCAATCTAGGGCTCTGATGCGAATGTTGTATTTGGCCGCCGCCTGACAGACCGCAGTGTACGTATCGTTCCCTGTGTAATTCGGCATCTGCCCTTGATCCTGACGATGCAGATAAGCCTTGAGCCTGTCGGGCATGCGCTGGGTACGCAGAAAAATGTCGAGATCGGCCTGGTGCAGGTCGGTGAGCAGGTGCTCGACGTACAACGTGTCATAACCGGCTTGCTTAAGGGCTTTCATGTGCTTTTTCAGCAGCGCTTTGCTCGCTACATCGACGTGGGCTTCGCCGATCAGCAGATTCAGACGTCCGTCGGTCAATTGCCGTAAAAAAGCTTCGAATGTGCAGTCGGAGGCGAGCACCGGCAGGATCGGCGCATCGGGTGGGACGTAGTCGGTAAAAGCGTCCCTGGCGGTTTTTTCCAGGCGGTTGCGCTGGGCTATGAAAGCCTCGTAGGCCGTTCTTTCACTGGGTATTGTCGGGGTGTAACTCGAGTGCATGGAGTTGGGATGATGCAACATTTCAGCAATATCGTCGCGCAGTGGCGAAGCAATATCGAACTCGCTGAAATGTTCAACCGCGCTAGCTGCGGCGGGCGGCTTGGAGACAGGTAGAGGTGCCTTGTAGGCACTCGGCATCTGTACGAGGTAATCACCTTGCGCTGTCGCGTCTCCCGCGATGGCACCGGGCGCGTCCCTGCTTATGCGTGCGGGTTGGTACAAGTCGATGTCTTCAATACGCACGGCAACGGCCTCGTGGAGGTCGGCCAGGCCCGGGGTGTTGTCGAACGTGGTCATGCGCGACTGCTCGGTCAGGGCAATCCAGCGCTCTTCGCCGATCTCGGCCATATCGGTGGCAAGCGCCTTGTGCGAATAAAAGTTTCTGATGCGGTTGTTTCGCGGGGTCAAAGGCGAGAGCCTGGACATCACCATGATCCCTTCGAGTTGATAACTGGTCGAGCCGTCCAGCGCATGAATGCTCATGCCTTTTTCCCGTGCCTTGCGCACCAGCGCCAGGTAAGAGAAAGGCGCGTCTGGCTCATGGCCCATGGCTTTATCGAGCGCTTTCAGATGTTTCTTGATATGGCGCCAGGATTCTCCCCTGTTGAATTTTTCCAGTTTGAGATGAAATACGTCTCCCGGCAGGTATTCGAGGAAGAGGTGCTTGTAGCCGTTCTCCAAAAGCACGTCGAGATTTTCGATCAGTGCCTGTTTGCTGGCGATAGAGCCCGGCTGTGCACCGATGACCAGATTCTTTGCGGCGAATGCATCGCTGGCAATCAACTGTGCGAATGAGGTGTTGGCGGCAACCGCCGGCACTTCGGCGCGAGCGGGCAGCGGTGCGAGTTGGGCAAAATGGCGCGTGGCGTCCGTGGTGAGTTTTTCCACCTGTTGCAGATAGGCTTGGCGCATGCTGGCCATTTTGTCGACCACGTTGACCAGGATGACCTGGGGTGAGAAGCCCATGTAATGCTCGCCCTCCTGGAGCATTCGTCGTCGCGATTGCGGGTCCAGCAACTCTTCAACGAGATCCCGGTACTTGATCGCCACTCCATAATCTTTATGCGGGCCGGGTGTCTCGGGCACGGCTTCGTATTTTGGTGCACCGCCGGACAGGCCGCTGCGCACCATCACTCCGTCGGAGTTGCGCACGGTCAGAATGCCGGTCGAAAGCAGTCCGGAGCCATTCGGATCCGGGCGGTAGAGCAAATAACGGCCGAGTGCGTCCGGAGTCGTGCTGGCGTAATACGACTGCCCTCTGAAAACGACGGCATGCATATCGTCGCGGACCGGTTCGGTCGCCATTTGGTCGATCAATGGCAGAAGATCCTCTTGCTCGTCGCCAACGGTGGTGACAGCCCGATGCAACGGGCGCCGGACGGGCTTGAGTGAACGCAGCGCCGGACGCAGATCCGTCAGCACCGCGCCAGCACTGTTGAACAGATAACCGAGCAAGTGCCGGAACGCTTCGTTGTTATTTCCCTGACGATAGGCATGCAGAGCGAGCATCGCGTCCTTGAAGGCCAGCAACAGGCCGGTGCTCAGGCTCAACAGCGGGAACGGCGCGGTGGCGATGGCAGCGACCCATTCGACGCTCGTCCAGATCAGGCCGGCAATCATTTCGGCGCGACTGGTGGTCGTGGCATGGACGTTGTCGATCCGCCGTTGCAACTTCATGTCGTAGAGCGCGGTACGCAGGTCGCTGACGGCGTCGGCCGGGCGCATCGAGTCATAACGGGCGGGGCTGGGGCTGGTTCTGTTGAGATCTTTGGGCAGTTTCTTGCGGATGTTTTCCAGGTACGTGCGCACTCGGGTCTGGGCACTGACACCCACCCGCTGGGTCAGGTACTCGATCATGCCGGACTGCAGCAGCAGGTAATTGAACAGGCGCGCTTCGCGAAAACGCACGCCGTCCGGTGCGTCCGGCGTATACAGCAGGACCGGATCGCCGCCATGGCTGAACAACCAGGCATCGATCACCCATTCGCCGTCGATCATCAACCGGTGGATCGGGTATTTCGTCCGGGTCTGCCCCGACGTTTGATCCATGCTGCTGATGCTTTGCTGCAGCCATTGCAGGTCGCTGCTGGCGATATGTCCTTGCAGCTGGCATTCCAGCGCGGCGCTTTGCATCTGGCGCTGAGTGATGGCCAGCGTCGCGTTGCGTCGGAACGCGTAGCCTTCGCTTTTAGAGTCCTGCAGCTCGTTTTTGACTTTGTCGGTATAGCGTTTGCCGATCCAGACACCCGTGACCGAGCGGGCTACGTTCTGCGCGGTCAGGCTACTGATATCGACGCCTTGCGGACCTTTGAAGCGCGCCGAGCGTGAGAATTTCTGGTCGAGAAAACCGACGCCGTCGGCATAGCCGTCGCGATACAGCCGGGTATAGGTCAGCGGTTTCGGCGTCCATGAGGGCACGATCGACTTTGGCGAATAGGCCCAGACGGTGTCGGGATCGACGTCATTGGCAGGGCGCCTGAGCAAGCGGTTCAGGCTGATCTTCGCTTGCGCATGCACGTAATCGTCAAACGCCTGAAAACGTCCGCCCGACAGCGGATGCTGATTGAACGCGCGCAAAGCCCCCTCGGCGTCGTCGCTCAGGGTCGAGAGTTTTCGGCGATTGGCCGCAGTGGTCGAGCGATACCACACCGGGGTGCTGAAATCGTAGTCGTCGATGCGTGTGGCGAGCATGTGTTCAGCCATCGCTTTGAGGCAATCGAGATGGTTGCCCAGGTGGTCGAAGGCGACTTTCTGGTGCTCTGCTGCTTCCGGCTTGAGGCTCAGCCCCGACAATACCTTGCGCAGGGTCGAACGAAAGCGCATCGGTGCGCGGCTGATCAGATAGCCGGCCATGCTTTCGACGGCGTCATTCTGCTTGGCCCAACCCAGTAGATGGGTCTGCAATTGGCGCTCGCTGTCGAACGCCTCGAACTGGCGTTCACGGGGCGCCTGCGGTGTGCAAAGCAGCAGGCGGCGGACCGCACCGGATTCGTCGGTCTGACGCAGCACCCACAGATCCTGCAGCTGGGCGCCGTGCAAAGACAGGGTGGCGGCGCGCAGCTGTGGATCGCTGCCGTTACGCAGGCGCTGGAGCATTTGCAGATCGCCGTCGAGCAGGTGCCCTTGCAGCGCTGCGGCATGGGCGAGCGCGACGATGCGCTGATCGAGCATCTGCTCGATCGCAGGTTTGATCGCGGATCTCGCCTGCATCTGCGTTTGCAAGCGTGCGAAGTCGACGCGCGGTTCCAGCTCCAGTGCCTGCTTGATCACCCAGGCGGGCGTTACGTCCGCGTACTCGTCGGATAACGGCAGGTCGTTGTAAGTCAGCCGGGTGTTACTGAGAAACGCCGAGCCCGGCAACTCATCGCCAGTGTGCGGGCCGCGCAAGGTCAGCTCGAGCAGATTGCTCTTGTGCACATAAGCGCCGAATCCGGGGACCTGCCGATTCGTCGTGATCTGCAGCTTGTCCGGTTCCAGGTCGTCGATTTGCAAATCATCACTCAGCCGTTCCAGCCATTGGTGGCGGGCGACGGCCATCAGGCTGACCGCCGGACCCATCAGGTCAAGCAGGTTTTGCCGGGCATGGTTGTAGTTGCCCAGGTGCAACGCCAGTTCGGCCCGCTTGGCGGCGTCGGCGCTGCGGTACCAGTCCGGGGCGCTGTTGCGCAAATGCCGCTCGAACAGGGTTTGTGCCTGAAGTGCCAGGCGCGGGGTGAGATCCGGCAGCGCAGCGTCGATGGCGCGCCCCAGCTCGGCGATCAGTACAGCGCCATCCTGCTGCGGATTGGCGGCGAAACTCAATGCATGTTCGATATCCAGGGTGCGCTTTTCGATCAAGGCATCGTAGATGTGTTCGAACAGCGGTTTGCTGTCGATGGGCGCCAGCTGCAATGGCCAGATTCCCGCTGTACCGACATCGTGGTAGCGGCTGGGCAGCAGCTGCATCAATTCGCCACGGCTGATGCTGTGCTGCATGGTCTTGAGCAGATGGGCATCGAGATCAGCCAGGGAACTGAACAGCTCCAGGCCCCTGGCCGGTGTGAACAACACGACGAAGCCCGCGCTCTGGTCGGTCAACAGATCGCTGACTTTCGGGGTGTCTTTTTGCGTCACAACAAAGGCCCCGGCCAGCTCGACAGTGGTTTGCTGATAAGTGAACTGCAACGCATACATCGCCGGACGCAACAGCGGGCCGAGGGCCAGTTTCTGCATCAGCTCGCCGGCCTGTGGGTGCAGCAGGCGATCGGTGACGGCCTGTTTCGCCTCGTACTCAAGCGCAGTGAAACCGGCGTCGTATTTGAGGAAGGTTTTTGCCGATTTGCCGTCGATCTGATCACGCAGATCCATGTTGATCAGTTGCGTGTTGAGGCGCACCTTCAGCATGGCGATCAGTTGCTTGCCTGCCTCGCTCTGCAGGTCGGTGGTTGCCAGCGCCTGATAGAGCGCGCGGCTGCGTTGCAGATAGCCGTCGCGATAGGTTTTCAGCTGCTCTTCGAGGCGTTTGAGATGAGCCTGCTCGGTACTCGGTTTGTGCTCGGGCAACAGCGGGGTTTCGGTGTTGAAGAGAAGACGACCGATCTGGTTGAGATCGTTTTTGAGCTCATCGGGTGTGGGTGCGTTGGGGGTGCTCATGGGCACGATTTCCATGCTGGGGATGAAGGGCCAGCATGGCGAGCAGGGCGTGGAGGAGGGTGGTATTCATGTATCGTGCGCGTGCCGTATTTTCGGCGCCCGCTCCAGCCCTCCCGCCACCCGCGCAGATCAAACCTGCGCGCTGACCTCCCCGCGACTCAGCAACGCCTCGATCGCGCCACTCAAACTCGCGGCCTTGTCCCCCACCAGCAAATGCCAGACGCCACCGTCCAACCGGCTGACACCCAGGCAGCCGAGCGCTTTGAGCTGCGCCTCGGACGGCGCCTTGGCATCGGCCAGTTGCAGGCGAATACGGGTCATGGCGATGCAATCGAGTTGCAGCACATTGTCGCGACCGCCCAGTGCATTCAGCCATTGCTGCGCCTCGTTGCGGGTAAGCGCAACAGTCGTCGGCACATCGGCAACTACTACGGTTTCTGCCAAAGTTGTACGGCCCAGCGCAGGCATGGCCAAGCGAATCTCATCGGCAATGCTGTCAGCCAACGGCCCGACCACGACCTGCAAGCTGCCGCCCTTGCCCGGGCGCACCACCGCCATCGCGCCCAGCGCTTTCAGCTCGGCATCCGAGGCCTTGTTGCGATCGACCATCTCCAGGCGCAGTCGGGTCGTGCAGGCGCCGACGGTGAGCAGATTCTCGGCGCCGCCCAAGGCTTTGATATACGCACTGGCGCGTTCGGTTTCCGAGAGCACGGCTTTTTCGGCGCTGGCGACGTCTTCGCGCCCCGGCGTCTTCAGGTTGAAGCGGCGAATACAGAAGTCGAAAACCAGATAATAAATAACCGCGTAAGCCAGCCCGACCGGCACCACCAGCCAGCCATTGGTCGACTTGCCCCAGCCGAGAATCATGTCGATGAAACCACCGGAAAAGGTGAAGCCCAGATGAATGTTCAGGGCGTTGGTGATCGCCATCGACAGCCCGGTCAGCAGCGCGTGCAGAAGGAACAGCAACGGCGCGAGAAACATGAAGGCGAATTCGATCGGCTCGGTCACACCGGTCAGAAACGAGGTCAGCGCCATCGACAGGAAGATCCCGCCCATCACCTTGCGCCGCTCCGGCAACGCGTTGCGATACATCGCCAGGCACGCGGCGGGCAGGCCGAAGATCATCATCGGGAACATGCCGGTCATGAACTGCCCACCCTTCGGATCGCCGGCGAAATAACGCGACAGATCGCCGGTCACCAATGCCCCAGTGGTCGGGTCGGTGAAGTTGCCGAAGACGAACCACGCCATGTTGTTAAGGATGTGGTGCAGGCCAGTGACGATCAGCAGGCGGTTGAACACGCCGAAGACGAAGGCGCCGATGCTGCCGCTTTCCATCATCAGCGCGCCGAACGCGTTGATGCCCTGCTGGATCGGCGGCCAGATATAGCCGAACAGCACGCCCAGCCCCACCGCTGCAAAACCGGTGACAATCGGCACGAAACGGCGGCCACCGAAGAACGCCAGGTACTCCGGCAGCTTGATGTCCTTGAAGCGGTTGTACAGCGCACCGGCCATCAGGCCGCTGACGATCCCGGCGAGCATGCCCATGTTGATGCTCGCATCGAGCACCTTGAGCGTGGAGATCATCACCAGATAACCGATCACCCCGGCCAGGCCGGCGGTGCCGTTGTTGTCTTTGGCGAAACCGACGGCGATGCCGATGGCAAAGATCATCGCCAGGTTGGCGAAGATCACTTGCCCGGCATCGTGAATGATCGCGATGTTCAACAGATCCGTGTCGCCCAGGCGCAGCAGCAGGCCGGCAATCGGCAGGATCGCGATCGGCAGCATCAGCGCGCGGCCCAGGCGTTGCAGGCCTTCGATGAAGAGTTGGTACATGGCGTTTGTCCTTTTTGTTTTTGTTAGCGCAGAGGCCAATGTTGATGACAGGCGTGGCGAACGGCGGCGGCGCTGGACAGCTTGAGCAAGTCGCGGCTCAGGCGCTGACATTCGGCTTCATGCAGCTGACGCACGCGTTCCTTGATTTCACCGATCTGCACCGGGCTCACCGACAGTTCAGTGACGCCCAGGCCGATCAGCACCGGCGTCGCCAGCGGGTCGGAGGCGAGGGCGCCGCAGACGCCGACCCAGCGCTTGTGTACCGCCGCACCCTCGCAGGTCATGGCGATCAGGCGCAGCAACGCCGGGTGCAGGGCATCGACCCGCGCCGCCAGCCCGGCGTGGTCGCGGTCCATGGCCAGGGTGTATTGCGACAGATCGTTGGTGCCGATCGAGAGGAAGTCGGCGTGTTCGGCCAGTTGTTCGGCTTGCAGCGCGGCGGCGGGGACTTCGATCATCACGCCGATTTCCGGGCGCTCGGTAATCCCCAGCTCAAGACACAAGGCATCGACGCGCTGGCGGATGTGCAGCAGCTCGTCGACCTCGGTGACCATCGGCAACAGAATCCGGCAACGCGGCAACGGCTTGACCTGCAACAGCGCGCGCAGTTGCTGATCGAGAATTTCCGGGCGCGCCTGCGCCAGACGAATGCCGCGCAATCCGAGCACCGGGTTGGCCTCGGCGGGCAGTGGCAGGTAGTCGAGTTGCTTGTCGCCACCGACGTCGATGGTGCGGATGATCACCGACTTGTCGCCCATGGCATCAATCACCGCTTGATAGGCGCTGCGCTGTTCTTCGACGTCGGGTGCCGTCTGGCGATCGACGAAGAGAAACTCGGTGCGCAACAGGCCTACACCATCAGCACCGTTGGCAAATGCGTCTGCCGCTTCGCTGCTTGAGGCGACGTTGGCGACCACTTCGATGTGCACGCCATTGCGCGTTTCAGCGGGCAAATGGGCTTTGGCCTGTTGGCTGTCGCGACGCTGCCGGCGCTCGATTTGTGCCTGTTGCACTTCGCTCAGGCGCTCGGCGTTTGGCGTCAATTCGAGGCGCCCGCCGTCGGCGTCGAGCACCACGGCCTGATCCTGCGGCTGCTCAAGTAATTGCGCGCCCAAAGCGACGAGGCACGGCAGACCTTTGCCGCGTGCCAGTATCGCGACGTGCGAGGTCGCGCCACCTTCGGCCATGCACAACCCGGCGACACCTTGCGCGCTGAGTTGCAGCAGATCCGACGGCGTCAGTTCATGGGCGGCAACGATGGCGCCGGCCTGCACCTGGTATCCCCAGGCCTCGCCAAGCAGAGCGCGCAGGACGCGTTGCTTGAGGTCGCGCAAATCGTTGGCACGTTCGGCCAGCAGCGGACTGCCGGTGCCTTGCAGCATGTCGCACTGGGTGTCGATCGACTGACTCCAGGCGTGCGTCGCTGCGGTGCCTTGCGCGATGAATTGCTGCGCGGCGTCGAGCAGGGCCGGGTCTTCGAGCAGCGCCATGTGTGCGGCGAAGATCGCTTCTTCGTCGGCGTTCCTGTGCTTTTTCGCTTGGGCGAGGGTGGCAGCGATTTCGCTGCGCACCGCGTTCAATGCCGCTTCAAGAATCGGCTGCTGTTGCACCGGATCGTGGTTGCCCGCATCCGCCGGCAAGGTGATCGCGTTCAAGCGAAACAGCGGCCCGGCGACCAGCCCCGGCGCCGCGCAGACACCGTGCAACACGCCAGCCTCGGCCGGGCGTTTCAGCGCGGCTGTGGTGGTCGGCGCTTGCGCGTGATGATCGTCCGGCAGCGCCGTGGCCAATGCGCTGAGCAGAGCTTGCAATGCGGCATCGGCGTCCGGTCCCTGACAACTGACCTGCACCTCATCCTGCTCACCAATCGCCAGCCCCATCAAACCGATCAGGCTGTTGCACGGCGCCGATTTGCCGTTGAAGTGCAGCTGTGAGTGGCTGCTGAAACCTTGGGCGGTCTGGCGGATCAGCGCAGCCGGGCGCGCATGCAAGCCGCCGCGATGAGCGACCCGCACTTGACCACGAACCTCTGGCCCGCCGCTTGTATCGGTATTCGCCGCCACCACATTGCGCGCGATGATGTGCAGCAAAGGCTCGCCAACTTTCACCGCTTTGAGGGTGATCGGCCGCACCTGAAAATCCGCGCTGTTGGTCAGGATCAACAGGCTGACCAGGCTTTTGCACTGCTGGCCGACCTTGTCCAGGTCATAGCGCAGCAGCGGCTGACCGAGGCTGACGCGATCGCTTTCCTTGACCAGCATGGCGAAACCTTCACCGTTCAATTCAACGGTGTCGAGACCCAGATGCAGGAGGATTTCCGCACCGTTGTCGGCGCGAACGGTTACCGCATGGCTGCTGCGCGCAACGTGGATGACCACGCCGGCGCAGGGCGAATACAGCGTGTCGTTGAGCGGGTCGATGGCGATGCCGTCGCCCATCGCGCCACTGGCGAACACCGCGTCCGGGACGTTGGCGAGCGTCAGTACCGGGCCGCTGAGCGGGGCGCTGAGGGTCAGCTCTTTATTGTTGTCGGGCATGGCTGGGTCTCATCAGTTGAATCTCGGTTCGATGCCCCCTGTAGGAGCTGCCGAAGGCTGCGATCTTTTGATCTTGTTTTTTCGCTACGTGAAAAAAACAAAAGATCGCAGCCTTCGGCAGCTCCTACACGGAGTACATCCGTCAACGGCTATCAGTGCGTGCGGGTCACTTTGCTCAAATGGCGCGGCTGATCCGGGTCCATGCCCCGCGCCACGGCCAGGCCTGCGGCCATCACGTAAAAGCTCTGGATCGCCAGAATCGGGTCGAGGGCCGGGTGTTCGGCGCGTGTCAAGGTCAGGTCGCGCTCGTTCACGTCATCTGGCGCGGCGAGCAAGACCCGGGCGCCGCGTTGACGCATCTCTGCCGCGAGGCTCAGCAGGCCGGCCTGCTCGGCGCCGCGCGGGGCGAAAACCAGCAGCGGATAGTGTTCGTCGATCAGTGCCATCGGGCCGTGACGGACTTCGGCACTGCTGAACGCTTCGGCCTGAATCGCCGAGGTTTCCTTGAATTTCAGCGCCGCTTCCTGAGCAATCGCGAAACCGGCGCCACGGCCGATCACCATCAGGCGCTCGCAATCGCGCAGGGCTTCGATGGCCACGCTCCAGTCCTGTTTCGCCGCTTCGCGCAGGCCTTCTGGCAGCGCATCGTGGGCTTGCAGCAATTCGCTGTCCTCTTTCCAGTGCGCGATCAAACGCGCGCTGGCGCTGAGGGTGGCGATAAAGCTTTTGGTCGCAGCGACGCTGCTTTCAGTCCCGGCAAGCAGCGGCAGGCTGAATTCACAAGCTGCCTCCAGGGGCGAATCGGCAGCGTTAACCATCGACACACTTAGCGCGCCACGCTTGCGCAACAGGCGCAGGCTGTTGACCAGATCCGGGCTCTGCCCCGACTGCGAAAACGCAAAGGCGACCTGACCGCTGACTTTCAGTGGCGCCTGCTGCATGGTCACCACCGACATCGGCAACGAGGCCACCGGCACGCCCAGTTGCTGCATGGTCAGGTAGGCGAAGTAGCTCGCCGCGTGGTCGGAGCTGCCACGGGCGACGGTCATCGCCACTTGCGGTGGCTGGCGGCGCAGGCGCCCGGCGATCTCGATCATCGGCGCGTCGAGTTGTTGCAGTTGGGCTTGCACGGCCTCGAACGAGGACAGCGCCTCTTCAAGCATTTTTGAAGTCAATGTCTTCTCCTTCGACCATGACGGCGGTCAGTGTGAGTGAGCGATCGAGCCGCACGCAGTCGGCCCAGGCGCCGGGGGCAAGGCGCCCGCGTTCGGTGATGCCGAGGTAGTCGGCGGGAAATTGCGACAGACGCTGCGAGGCTTCGGCGATCGGCAAACCGATCTTCACCAGATTGCGCAGGGCCTGATCCATGGTCAGGGTGCTGCCGGCCAGCGTGCCGTCGGGCAGACGCACGCCGCCCAGGCATTTGGTCACGGTGTGGCTGCCGAGCTTGTATTCACCGTCGGGCATGCCGGCGGCGGCGGTCGAATCGGTGACGCAGTACAGGCACGGGATCGAACGCAGGGCCACGCGAATGGCGCCGGGGTGTACGTGCAGCAGATCGGGAATCAGCTCGGCGTATTTGGCGTGCGCCAGTGCGGCGCCGACGATGCCCGGCTCGCGGTGATGCAGCGGGCTCATCGCGTTGTAGAGGTGGGTGAAACTGCTGGCACCGGCAGCCAATGCGGCGACGCCTTCCTCGTAGCTGCCGAGGGTGTGGCCGATCTGCATGCGGATGCCACGGCTGCTGAGTTCGCGAATCAACCCGTCGTGACCGGCGATTTCCGGGGCAATGGTGATGACGCGGATCGGCGCCAGCGCCAGATATTCTTCGACTTCTGCCATCAACGCGGTGTGGGCGAAGTTCGGTTGAGCGCCGAGTTTTCCCGGGTTGATGTACGGGCCTTCAAGGTGCACTCCGAGAACACGCGCGGCGCCTTTCGGACGCTGTTCGCAGAATTGTCCTACCTCTTTCAGGACATTTGAGATTTCCGCACTCGGCGCGGTCATGGTGGTGGCCAACAGCGAGGTGGTGCCGAAACGCACGTGGGTTTTGCTGATGGTTTCGAAGGCGTCGGCGCCTTCCATGATGTCTTTGCCGCCGCCGCCGTGCACATGCAGGTCGATGAAACCCGGCAGCAGATAGGGCAGATCGTTAGCTGCCGGATCGCAGGGCACGCCTTCGATCGACATGATCTTGCCGTGTTCGTGAATCAGCCGGCCGCGAACCCAGCCGCTGGCGGTGAGGATGTTGTCTTCGGACATTTTCGTTCTCGCTTGGGGCCGCGCTCAGCGACGCGGCTCTTTATCTACGAAGCTCTGCAACAAAGTCGTAGTAGTCGTTGCGGCAATAGGTGTCGGTGACTTCGATCGGTGTGTTGTCTTCCAGATAGCCGACCCGGGTCATCAGCAGCATGGCGGTGCCGGGGGCGATACCGACCAGTGCGGCGAATTCGTCCGAGGCGTTGATTGCCTGGATGTGCTGAAGGGCGCGGACGATCGGTTTGCCGATGCCGTCGAGGTATTCGTACAGCGAATCGCCCACCGCTTGCGGCCTGGGCATGATCGACGCGGGCAGGGTGCTCATCTCGATCGCCATGACCGTGTCATCGGCTTTGCGCAGGCGCTTCATGCGCGCCACCTTGTCATTCGGCGACAGGCTGAGGCGGATCAGTTCTTCGTGGGTTGGGAGGGTGATCTCCCGCTCCAGCCATTTCGAACTCGGCACGAAACCTTTCAGGCGCAGCATCTCGCTGAAGCCGGAAAGACGCGACAGTGGTTGTTCCAGGCGTGGGGTGATGAACGTGCCCGAGCCTTGCAGGCGGCGGATCAGGCCTTGCTCGAGCAAGACTTCCAGCGCCTTGCGTGCGGTGACCCGGGAGATGCCGAGCTGGTCGCTGAGATTGCGCTCGGACGGCATCGCCTGTTCGGCCTTCCACTGCCCGGCATGAATCGCCGCTTCCAGATTGCGCGCCAGTTGCAAGTACAGCGGCGTCGGCTGGGAATCGTCAGGACGTAGGGACTGGAGGTCGTTCATGTAGGTCGTTTCCGCCGCGAGTATAGGATTGTTGTGGCTCGCTTGTGCGACGGAAGCTAATACCACTTGAATACCATGTCAACGCGATGAACTGGCGTCTGACCCATTGGAGTGGCGGTTTTCAGGGGGCAGTGTTTAAAGTGGTATTAGTGATGGCCTATAAAAAGCAAAAGATCGCAGCCTGCGACAGCTTCTACAGTTGAGAGTGGTATCACCCCTGTAGGCGCCGTCGCAGGCTGCGATCTTTTGATTTATTTTTTTTGCGGTGACCAGCGGTCGAGGTTACGGACGAATCTCGATCATCGTGCCGTCCGGTACCAGATTCCAAACTTCACGCATGTCGACGTTGCGCATGGCGATGCAGCCGTCGGTCCAGTCGAGGGTATGGAACAGCTGTTCCGGATTGTCTGCCGAGTCCGGGGTGCCGTGGATCATGATCATCCCGCCAGGCTCAACGCCTTCACGACGCGCGCGGGCGGCATCGCTGATGTTCGGGTAGGAAATGTGCATCGACAGGTTGAATTTGTCGCTGGTCTTGCGCCAGTCGATCCAATAGAAACCTTCAGGTGTGCGTTTGTCGCCCTCGATCAGTTTCGGGCCTTTCTTCGCGCCCTTGCCCAAGGAAATGCGATAGGTCTTCAGGGGCTTGCCGTCGGCAATCAACTGCAGTTGGTGGGCCGATTTCAGTACCAGGACTTTTTCGATCAGTGGAGTGTTCGAGGGCGTCACGGTGGTCACGAATGACGCTTGCGAAACGCTGACGAACGACAGGCACAACAGGGCAAGCAACCAACGCATTGAAACGATTCCCCAGGGAGTGACGCAATCAGGTTTTAGGTAGGAGTTGCCGAAGGCTGCGATCTTTTGATCTTCTAGCCAACAATCACCGGCTGAACCAATGGCGGAATCGATTCCGAACGAACCGGATACTTCTCGACGCGCCGATCAGCGAAGAAGCATTCTAAGGTACGCCCGACCGTGCGGAAAGCCAGCTCGTCCCAGGGAATGTCGGCTTCTTCGAACAGCTGCACTTCAAGGCTTTCCGGCCCGGCCGCGTATTGCAGATCGGCCAGTTCGGCGCGGAAGAACACATGCACCTGGCTGATGTGCGGCACATCGATCAGCGTGTAGATGCTCAGGTTGCGTACCCGGGCGCAGGCTTCCTCGGCGGTTTCGCGGATGGCGGCCTGCTCGATGGTCTCGCCGTTTTCCATGAAACCGGCGGGCAGCGTCCAGTAACCGAGACGCGGCTCGATGGCGCGGCGGCAGAGCAGCACTTTCGTCCCCCAGGTCGGTACGCACCCGGCGACGATATTGGGATTCTGGTAGTGAATGGTCTGACAGCTGTCGCAGACAAATCGCAGCCGCGAGTCGCCTTCGGGAATGCGCTGGGTGACCGGGTTACCGCAGTGGCTGCAAAATTTCATGCTCGGGTTCCTGAATGCTGCGCCTATCTTGGCGTGCAGCGGGGCCGGTCGGCAAGTTGTCGTTTCGCGACACGACGGGTTTCGGGGGCTTGGGCGCTCGCTTTGATTGGTGCATGATGCGGAGCAAGGCACCGATCGAGAACACTCATGCTGGACGAGCTACTGCATAGGGTAAGCAACCACACACCGCGCACGCTGGAGACCGACGCACGTTTTCCCGAAGCCGCCGTGCTGGTGCCGATCACCCGCAGTGACGAACCGGAACTGGTCCTGACCCTGCGCGCCAGCGGGCTTTCGACCCACGGCGGCGAGGTCGCCTTCCCTGGTGGACGCCGCGACCCGGAAGACCCGGACCTGATCTTCACCGCGCTGCGCGAAGCCGAAGAAGAAATCGGCCTGCCGCCGGGTCTGGTCGAAGTCATCGGCCCGCTGAGTCCGCTGATTTCCCTGCACGGCATCAAGGTAACGCCGTATGTCGGGGTGATTCCCGACTTTGTCGAATACCAGCCCAACGATGCCGAGATCGCCGCCGTCTTCAGCGTACCGCTGGAATTCTTCCGCAAGGACCCGCGCGAGCATACCCATCGCATCGACTATCAGGGCCGCAGCTGGTACGTGCCGAGCTATCGTTTCGGCGAGTACAAGATCTGGGGCCTGACGGCGATCATGATCGTCGAGTTGATCAACCTGCTCTATGACGCCAAAATCAGCCTGCACCGACCGCCGAAAAGTTTTATCGATACCTGAGCCGTCGTTCGAACGGCCGTGAGCCCGAGGAAAACAAAATGAAATACCGCCTGGGCGACGCCCGTGTCGAAACCCATCCACAGAGCTGGGTCGCGCCCAATGCCGTACTGGTGGGCAAGGTCCGCCTGGAAGAGGGCGCCAACGTCTGGTTCAACGCCGTATTGCGCGGCGACAACGAACTGATCCTCATCGGCAAGAACAGCAACGTGCAGGATGGCACGGTGATGCACACCGACATGGGCTATCCACTGACCATCGGTACCGGCGTGACCATCGGCCACAACGCCATGCTCCACGGCTGCACGGTCGGCGATTACAGCCTGATCGGTATCAACGCGGTGATTCTCAACGGCGCGAAGATCGGCAAGAACTGCATCATCGGCGCCAATTCCCTGATCGGCGAAGGCAAGGAAATTCCCGACGGTTCGCTGGTGATGGGCTCGCCGGGCAAGGTCGTGCGTGAACTGACCGAGGCGCAAAAGAAGATGCTCGAAGCCAGCGCCGCGCACTATGTGCATAACTCGCAGCGTTACGCCCGCGATCTGGTCGAGCAGGAACAATGACGACTGTTGAACGACCAGTCGCGTCTCCGTGTGTGAATATCTGCGCGCTGGATGAAGATGACGTTTGTACCGGGTGCCAGCGCACGGTCGCGGAGATCACCCGCTGGGGCCGCATGAACAATGACGAGCGCCGCGTGGTGCTGGGGTTGTGTCATGAACGGGCGAAAGCGAGTGGATTGGTCTGGATGATTCCCGCGAAGTCAGGCGTCTGAACCACCGCTTTCGCGAGCAGGCTCGCTCCCACTTTGAAATGCATTCAAATGTGGGAGCGAGCCTGCTCGCGAAGACGTCGGTCCTGTCACCGCACCTATTGGCGCAATACCAGCGCTCAAGTAACCTGTGCGCCAAATTGACAGGCCGCCCCCATGATCTTCCTCATCGCCTACATCAGCAGCGTCGTGCTGATCAACTTCGCCTTTTCCACCGCTCCGCACCTGGACATCATCTGGTCGGCCTGGGGCGGGCTGGTGTTCGTGCTGCGCGACATGGTGCAAACGCGCTTCGGTCACGGCGCGATCGTGGCGATGCTGGCGGCGCTGGTGCTTTCCTACATCACGTCCGACCCTTCCATCGCGCTGGCCAGCGCCACGGCGTTCGCGGTCTCCGAGTGCATCGACTGGCTGGTGTTCAGCATCACCAAGCGGCCATTGCGCGACCGTTTATGGATCAGTTCGGCGCTGAGCATTCCGCTGGATACCTTCATCTTTTTCGGCATGATCGACGCCTTGACGCCGCCGGTGATCATCACCGCGCTGGCCTCGAAGTTCGCCGGCGTTACCGCCGTCTGGCTGATCATGGCCTGGCGTGATCGCAAACAGGCTGTCGCCAGCTGAAGCCAAACCCTCGGGTTCATGTAAAATGCCGCGCTTTCTCCCCATGGAAAGCGCACTTGCGTGGCTTTCCTCGATGATCCGCTTCCTTTGAGGACCTGAGATGACCCGTATCGGAACTCCATTGTCGCCAACCGCGACCCGCGTATTGCTGTGTGGCTGTGGTGAGTTGGGCAAGGAAGTGGTAATCGAACTGCAGCGCCTGGGCGTTGAAGTGATTGCCGTCGACCGCTACGCCAACGCGCCGGCCATGCAAGTCGCCCATCGCAGCCACGTGATCAACATGCTCGACGGCGCCGCCCTGCGTGCAGTCATCGAAGCCGAGAAGCCGCACTTCATCGTGCCGGAAATCGAAGCCATCGCCACCGCCACGCTGGTCGAGCTGGAAGCCGAAGGCTTCACCGTGATTCCGACCGCGCGTGCGGCGCAACTGACCATGAACCGCGAAGGTATTCGTCGTCTGGCTGCCGAAGAGCTGGACCTGCCGACCTCGCCGTACCACTTTGCCGACACCTTCGAGGACTACAGCAAAGCCGTTCAGGACCTGGGTTTCCCCTGCGTGGTCAAGCCGGTAATGAGTTCGTCGGGCAAGGGTCAGAGCCTGCTGCGCAGCGCCGATGATGTGCAAAAAGCCTGGGATTACGCGCAAGAGGGCGGTCGCGCCGGCAAAGGTCGGGTGATCATCGAAGGCTTCATCGATTTCGATTACGAAATCACCCTGCTGACCGTGCGCCACATTGGCGGCACCACGTTCTGTGCACCGGTCGGTCACCGTCAGGAGAAGGGCGACTATCAGGAATCCTGGCAGCCACAGGCCATGAGCCCGATTGCTCTGGCTGAATCCGAGCGTGTTGCCAAAGCTGTGACTGAGGCGCTGGGAGGTCGTGGTCTGTTCGGCGTCGAGCTGTTCATCAAGGGCGACCAGGTGTGGTTCAGCGAAGTCTCGCCACGGCCGCATGACACCGGGCTGGTGACGCTGATTTCTCAGGACCTGTCGCAGTTTGCCCTGCATGCCCGCGCCATTCTCGGCCTGCCGGTACCACTGATCCGTCAGTTCGGCCCATCGGCGTCGGCAGTGATTCTGGTTGAAGGCCAGTCGACCCAGACCGCATTCGCCAATCTGGGCGCTGCGTTGAGCGAGCCGGATACCGCGCTGCGTCTGTTCGGCAAGCCGGAAGTGAACGGTCAGCGCCGCATGGGCGTGGCGCTGGCGCGGGATGAGTCGATCGAGGCTGCTCGCGCCAAGGCGACCCGTGCGTCGCAGGCGGTTGTTGTCGAGCTGTAAACCAGGTCGCGGCATCCATTCGCGAGCAGGCTCGCTCCCACATGGGATTGGGTGAACACAGAATCTGTGACCAGCCCCAAAAACCTGTGGGAGCGAGCCTGCTCGCGAAGCTCTTGATCTTCTGTCAGGCAACCTGATTCAGATCGTTATTGCGCGTCTCCTTCAAGCACAACACCGCAATCAGGCTCAACACCGCTGCCGCCGACACATACCCGCCGACATAGCTCAACCCGCCCATCGCTACCAGTTTCTGCGCAAAGAACGGCGCCGCCGAGGCCCCGACGATGCCGCCCAGGTTGTACGCCGCTGAAGCGCCGGTATAACGCACGTGGGTCGGAAACAGCTCAGGCAAGAGCGCGCCCATCGGTGCGAATGTCACGCCCATCAAAAACAACTCGATGCACAGAAACAGCGCCACGCCCCAGGTCGAGCCCTGCGTCAGCAACGGTTCCATCAGGAATCCGGACAGAATCGCCAGCACGCCACCGATAATCAGCACCGGTTTGCGCCCGTAACGGTCGCTGGCCCAAGCGGATAATGGCGTCGCTGCGGCCATGAACAACACGGCAAAGCACAGCAGGCCCAGGAACGTTTCGCGGCTATAACCCAGCGTGGCCACGCCGTAGCTCAGGGAAAACACCGTCGAAATGTAGAACAGCGCATAGCACACCACCATCGCCGCCGCACCGAGCAGGGTCGGCGCCCAGTATTGGCTGAACAACTCGACCAGCGGCACTTTCACTCGCTCCTGACGGGCGATCGCATTGGCGAACACTGGCGTTTCATGCAATTTCAGGCGCACATACAGGCCGACCATCACCAGCGCCGCGCTGAGCAGAAACGGAATGCGCCAGCCCCAGCTGCGGAACTGTTCGTCATCCAAGGTCATGGCCAAGGTCAGGAACAGGCCGTTGGCCGCAAGAAAACCAATCGATGGGCCGAGCTGCGGGAACATGCCGAACCAGGCGCGTTTGCCCTTCGGCGCGTTTTCCGTGGCCAGCAGCGCCGCGCCGCCCCATTCGCCGCCAAGGCCCAGGCCCTGACCGAAACGCAGCACGCACAGCAGAATCGGCGCCCAGGCACCAATGCTGTCGTAGCCCGGCAACACGCCAATCAAGGTGGTGCACACGCCCATCAATAGCAGCGAGGCGACCAGCGTCGACTTGCGCCCGATGCGGTCGCCGAAGTGGCCAAACAGTGCCGAACCCAGTGGTCGGGCGAGGAAGGCAATGCCGAAAGTGAGAAACGCCGAAAGCATCTGCGCCGTGCCGGAGGTCTGCGGAAAGAACACCGGCCCGATCACCAGCGCCGCAGCAGTGGCATAAACGTAGAAGTCGTAGAACTCGATGGCGGTGCCGATGAAGCTTGCCGTGGCCACGCGGGTGGCGGAATTGGTCGGCTGGGCAGGCGCGGTTTCGCTGTAAGCGGTATGGGTCGTCATGCGGTGATCCCTGACAGTCATGAGCTCCAGTGGAGCGAATTATTATGGTCGAACACCCAGGGATGTGGGGTAGGGCGCGAGCGCTGTTTCGAGTAGGAACAGTCGTCGGTTTGCAGCGGAAACAGTCAGGATCCGGGCAGTGCCGGGTAGGCACAGGGATCGACGGCGCTTGGGTAAGCGCCTCGATTATAGGAAGGGGGCTAACGATCAAACAAGCGCAAAAGATCGCAGGGTAGGAGCTGCCGAAGGCTGCGATCTTTTGATCTTCTATCGGGCAGGCACCAGAGCAGGCACCGATGAGGTCAGCCAGATCAACACCTTGCTCACCCGGTTCTCCTCGGTCTCGAGGATTTCCAGTCGATAACGCCCGATCTTCAGGCACACCGCGCTTTCCGGAATGGTTTCCAGCGCTTCGGTGACCAGACCGTTCAGGGTCTTCGGCCCGTCGCTCGGCAGATGCCAGCCCAGGCACTTGTTCAGGTCGCGGATCGACGCGGCACCATCGATCACCATACGCCCGTCGGCCTGGGGATGGATGTGCGGGTTGTCGAGGCTGTGCTCGCTTTCGAATTCGCCGACGATTTCTTCGAGAATGTCTTCAAGCGTGACGATGCCCAGCACTTCGCCGTACTCATCGACGACCATGCCGAGACGGCGTTGCTGCTTGTGGAAGTTCAGCAGTTGCAGTTGCAGCGGCGTGCTTTCCGGGACGAAGTAGGGCTCGTAGCTGGCGGCCAGCAGCGCCTCGCGGGTCAATCCGCCGTTGCTCAGCAAATGGCCGATCTGGCGGGTGTTGAGCACCGCTTCGACCTGATTGATGTCACTGTGAAACACCGGCAGACGCGTGCGCTTGTTCTCGCGCAGTTGCTCGATGATCTCTTCGATCGAATCGTCGAGGTTGATGCCGTCGACGTCACTGCGCGGCACCAGAATGTCGTTGACCGTGATGTTGTCCAGCGCATGAATGCCCGACACCGGGTGGGCGCGGACCGGATGTTCGGGATCATCATCGTGATCGGCCGGCAACTCGTCCTCGCTCTGTTGCACCACCTGAGCCTTGCGCGTGAACGGGCTCAGCAGCAAAGCGCTGACCCGGCTGAACAGCCACGCGAACGGGTAGACGATTTTCATCGGCACCGCCAGCAGGGCATTGCCGAACGCCAGCACGGCGTCGGGATAGCGCCTGGCCACGGTGCGCGGGAAATAATCGGCGAACACCAACAGGATGCCACCGGCGCCCAGGCAGGCCGCCCACGGGCCATTTTCTTCGCAGAGAAAAATCGCCAGCAGCGTCGCGAGGATCACCGCGAGGGCGCGGCACAGGGTGTTGCAGAGGATCAGGCTGTCGAGCGGGAAGCTCAGCTTCGCCAGCGGCTTGTCGCTGGCGCGCGAGGCGATCCGTTGCGCGAGCAGGTGCTGCTGCGCGATTTCGACGGCGGTAAACAGCCCTGACCATAAGATCAGCAGGACAAATACCGCGAGCATCGGCCCTATGGGCAAACCGTCCATTTATGCCGCCCGTCAGATGTGCAGTATGTATTCACGAACCAGTTTGCTGCCGAAGTACGCCAGCATCAGCAGGCAGAAACCAGCGAGGGTCCAGCGAATCGCCTTGTGGCCGCGCCAGCCCAGTCGGTTGCGACCCCACAGCAGCACGCTGAAGACGATCCATGCCAGACAGGCCAGCAGGGTCTTGTGCACCAGATGCTGGGCGAACAGATTCTCAACGAACAGCCAACCGGAAATCAGCGACAGCGACAGCAGCGTCCAGCCGGCCCAGAGAAAGCCGAACAGCAGGCTTTCCATGGTTTGCAGGGGCGGGAAGTTCTTGATCAGCCCGGACGGGTGCTTGTGTTTGAGCTGATGGTCCTGAACCAGCAGCAGCAACGCCTGGAACACGGCGATGGTGAACATGCCGTAGGCGAGGATCGACAATAGAATGTGCGCGAGAATGCCCGGCTCTTCGTCGATGATCTGCACTGTGCCGGTCGGCGCGAACTGCGCCAGCAATACCGTGATCGCACCGAGCGGGAACAGGAGCACCAGCAGGTTTTCCACCGGGATCCGCGAACAGGCCAGCAGAGTCAGGGCAATCACCGCAGCGGCAATCAGGCTGGACGCGCTGAAGAAGTCCAGACCGAGGCCGATCGGGGTCAATAGATGTGTAAGCAGGCTGGCGCCGTGGGCGAGCACGGCGAATACGCCGAGGCTGACCAGCAGGCGCTTGTTCGCCTTGGCGCCGGTGGCCAGGCGGGTACTTTGATAGACGGTCGCAGCGGCATAGAGCAGGGCGGCGGCGAGGGTGGTCAGCAAACTGGGTGACAAGGGGAGCATAAATCCTGTTAGGCGAGCCCGAAAGGCGCTGAGTTTGGCATAGAACCGCCACAGCACGAAAGACTCCGCAAGCTGACGGCGAGGTGTCCGCCGGCCGCAGTCTTCGCTATAATCCGCGACCTGCCCACGCCGCAGGCTCGCCGAGCACATGTTGATTCCGGTCTGGGCCGCCATTATCCCGGTTCGTACAGGGCCTGAAAGGATCGCGCAATGTTTGAAAACTTAACCGACCGTCTCTCGCAGACGCTGCGCCATGTCACCGGCAAGGCCAAGCTGACCGAGGACAATATCAAAGACACCCTGCGTGAAGTGCGCATGGCGTTGCTCGAAGCTGACGTCGCATTGCCGGTGGTCAAGGACTTCGTCAATTCGGTCAAGGAGCGCGCTGTCGGCACCGAGGTGTCGCGCAGCCTGACGCCGGGCCAAGCGTTCGTGAAGATCGTCCAGGCCGAACTCGAAAGCCTGATGGGCGCGGCCAACGAAGACCTCAACCTGAGTGCCGTTCCGCCAGCCGTGATTCTGATGGCCGGTCTGCAGGGCGCGGGTAAAACCACCACTGCCGGTAAGCTGGCGCGCTTCCTTAAAGAGCGCAAGAAGAAGTCGGTCATGGTCGTGTCTGCGGACATTTACCGTCCGGCCGCGATCAAGCAGCTGGAAACCCTGGCCAACGACATTGGCGTGACATTCTTCCCGTCCGACCTGAGCCAGAAGCCGGTCGACATCGCCAATGCGGCTATTAAAGAAGCCAAACTGAAATTCATCGACGTGGTCATCGTCGACACCGCCGGTCGTCTGCACATCGACGAAGAGATGATGGGCGAGATCAAAGCGCTGCACGCCGCGATCAACCCGGTTGAAACCCTGTTCGTGGTCGACGCGATGACCGGTCAGGACGCCGCCAACACCGCCAAGGCGTTCGGCGATGCGCTGCCGCTGACCGGTGTGATCCTGACCAAGGTCGACGGCGACGCCCGTGGCGGTGCCGCGCTGTCGGTGCGCGCCATCACCGGCAAGCCGATCAAGTTCATCGGTATGGGCGAGAAGAGCGAAGCGCTCGATCCGTTCCACCCTGAGCGTATCGCCTCGCGGATCCTTGGCATGGGCGACGTGCTCAGCCTGATCGAACAGGCCGAAGCGACCCTCGACAAGGACAAGGCCGACAAACTGGCCAAGAAGCTGAAAAAGGGCAAGGGCTTCGACCTCGAAGACTTCCGCGATCAGCTGCAACAGATGAAGAACATGGGCGGCCTCGGCGGCCTCATGGACAAACTGCCGAGCATCGGCGGCGTCAACCTGTCGCAGATGGGCAATGCCCAGAACGCCGCAGAAAAGCAATTCAAACAGATGGAAGCCATCATCAATTCCATGACCCCGGCCGAGCGCCGCGACCCTGAGCTGATCAGCGGTTCGCGCAAGCGTCGGATCGCCATGGGTTCCGGCACGCAGGTGCAGGACATCGGCCGCTTGATCAAGCAGCACAAGCAGATGCAGAAGATGATGAAGAAATTCACCGCCAAGGGCGGTATGGCGAAAATGATGCGCGGCATGGGCGGTATGTTGCCCGGCGGCGGCATGCCGAAAATGTAAAGACTTCGCCGGTCGTCGCACCGGCGCAGACCCTGCAAGGACGCAGGATCAACAGCAAACCCGCACTCGGCGGGAGCTGACTGGCCGTTTTTAACGACGGCTCTCTATGCAAATCTGCACGGCATGCCATGGGCGCCGGAAAAAGTCATTTGCAAAAGTCCGGATATTCCTTAGAATATGCGGCCTTTCGGGCACCCATGCCCGCTGTGCATTTAGATTTGCAGCACCGACTACAGGAACGATGTTCACATGCTAACAATCCGTCTTGCCCTTGGCGGCTCCAAAAAGCGCCCGTTTTACCACCTGACCGTAACCGACTCGCGTAACCCGCGTGACGGCTCCCACAAAGAACAGGTTGGTTTCTTCAACCCTGTTGCCCGTGGTCAGGAAATCCGTCTGTCCGTGAACCAAGAGCGCGTTGCCTACTGGCTGAGCGTTGGTGCACAACCTTCTGAGCGCGTTGCTCAGTTGTTGAAGGAATCTGCCAAGGCTGCGGCCTGAGCAATATGAACGCGACGCCAGCCCCTGCCGATGATTTGATCGTTATTGGCAAAATTTATTCTGTTCATGGCGTTCGCGGCGAAGTGAAGGTTTATTCCTTTACTGATCCGACTGAAAACCTGTTGCAGTACAAAACCTGGACGCTAAAGCGCGAAGGCAATGTCAAACAGGTCGAGCTGGTCAGTGGACGCGGGAGCGACAAGTTCCTGGTCGCCAAGCTCAAGGGTCTCGATGATCGTGAAGAAGCTCGTCTTCTGGCCGGTTATGAGATCTGCGTGCCGCGCAACCTGTTCGCTGAATTGATCGAAGGCGAGTACTACTGGTACCAGCTGGAAGGTCTGAAGGTCATCGACACCCTCGGGCAACTGCTCGGGAAAATCGATCATCTTCTGGAAACCGGCGCCAATGATGTAATGGTCGTCAAGCCTTGCGCTGGCAGCCTGGATGATCGCGAACGCCTGTTGCCCTATACGGAGCAATGCGTGTTGGCCGTCGACCTGGAAGCGGGCGAGATGAAGGTGGATTGGGACGCGGACTTCTGAACGTGGCTAACTTGCGCGTAGAAGTGATCAGTTTGTTTCCCGAGATGTTTTCCGCCATTGGCGATTACGGCATCACCAGTCGTGCGGTCAAACAGGGGCTCTTGCAGCTGACCTGTTGGAATCCGCGAGATTACACGACGGATCGGCATCACACTGTGGACGATCGCCCGTTTGGCGGTGGTCCGGGCATGGTGATGAAGATCAAGCCCCTGGAAGATGCGCTGGCTCAGGCCAAGGCAGCAGCCGGGGAGGCGGCGAAGGTGATTTACCTGTCCCCCCAAGGCCGTCAACTGACTCAGTCGGCGGTACGCGAGCTGGCACAATCGGATGCATTGATCCTGATTGCCGGCCGCTACGAAGGCATTGACGAGCGCTTTATTGAGGCTCATGTCGATGAAGAGTGGTCGATTGGCGACTATGTACTGTCTGGCGGCGAGCTGCCGGCCATGGTCCTGATCGATGCGGTTACACGACTGCTGCCTGGAGCTTTAGGGCATGCGGATTCCGCTGAGGAGGATTCCTTTACGGATGGTCTGCTGGATTGCCCGCACTACACCCGACCGGAGGTGTATGCGGATCAGCGTGTTCCCGACGTGTTGCTGAGTGGCAATCACGCGCATATCCGGCGTTGGCGTTTACAGCAGTCCCTTGGTCGGACCTATGAACGACGCGCCGATCTTCTGGAAAGCCGCTCGCTTTCTGGAGAAGAGAAGAAGCTGCTCGAGGAATACATCCGCGAGCGGGACGATAGTTAACAACGTATCGATGGTAGATCGAACGATTTACCTTAGGAGCACAGCATGACCAACAAAATCATCCTTGCACTCGAAGCAGAGCAGATGACCAAAGAAATCCCTACCTTCGCCCCAGGCGACACTATTGTCGTTCAGGTGAAAGTGAAGGAAGGTGATCGTTCCCGTCTGCAAGCGTTCGAAGGCGTTGTAATCGCCAAGCGTAACCGCGGCGTGAACAGTGCGTTCACCGTTCGTAAAATCTCCAACGGTGTTGGCGTAGAACGTACTTTCCAGACCTACTCCCCGCAGATCGACAGCATGGCTGTTAAACGTCGCGGTGACGTACGTAAAGCCAAGCTGTACTACCTGCGCGACCTGTCGGGTAAAGCAGCACGCATCAAGGAAAAACTGGCTTAAGCCCAGCTTCCGATGCAGAAAAAAGCAGCCTACGGGCTGCTTTTTTGTTGCCCGGGATTTGTGCTGCAAAGATCTTCAGTCTGTCTGTGACCCAGTCGCGGCCTTCGCGAGCAGGCTCGCTCCCACAGGAATACAGTGGGAGCGAGCCTGCTAGCGAATCGATCCATCAGGCGCTGGAACCTTCTGGTTGAATCAACGCCAGCAACGTCCACCCAGCCCCCGGCTTCAACGCCGTTTCCGGCGTCACCACATGCACCCAGCCGCTGTCATCACGCATGAACAGTAAAGTTGCGCGATTGCCGTGCAGCGCCCGGTAATCATCCCAGCCAAACCCATCCGTCAAGGTTGTGCTGTACAGCTCGGCACCCTGGCCCATCTGGCCGGCCAGTTTCGAATAGGTCAGTGCCTCACTGCCCAACTGATTGCCCCGGTGTTCCAGGCTCGCCCGATGTTTATCGCTGCGGCGGCTTTCATGGCCGCTGGCCAGACCGAACAGGCGCTGATGACCGAAGTCATGACGAAAGCGCATCGCCGCCAATGTGTTCAGCTCGCCCGACGGTGACAGCGCCAGCAAATGCCCCAACCCCACCAGGTCCAGATGCGCGTCAGCATGCTGCGACGCCGGGTTGCCGAAATAGGTCGGCAAGCCTTCCATGCGTGCCGCGCGGATATTCTCCCAGCTCGAATCGGTCAGCAGTACGCGACTGCCCAGTTGCTGCAGCGACTTGCCCAATGCGCGGGCCGGGCCATTGGCACCAACGATCAGAAAACCGCTCGGCGCCGGTTCGGCGACCTTTAACAGCCGTGCCAGCGGTCGAGCCGTTGCGCTTTGCAAAACCACGGTGCCGATGATTACCGCAAAGGTCAGCGGCACCAGGAGCAGGGCGCCTTCATGTCCGGATTCATCCAGGCGAATCGCGAAAATCGCCGAGACAGCCGCAGCGACGATCCCCCGCGGCGCGATCCAGCACAGCAGCGCCCGTTCACGCCAGCTGAGACTGGAACCGGCGGTGCTGAGCAAAACATTCAATGGGCGAGCGATCAACTGGATCACCAGCAGCAGAATCAACACCAGCGGTCCCAGACCGATTAACGCGTTCAGGTCCAGGCGCGCCGCGAGCAGGATGAACAGTCCGGAAATCAGCAACACGCTGAGGTTTTCCTTGAAGTGCAAGATGTGCCGCACGTCCACGCCTTTCATGTTGGCCAGCCACATGCCCATCAGCGTCACCGCCAGCAGGCCGGACTCATGCATCACTTGGTTGGCACCGATGAAGATTGCCAGCACCGCTGCCAGCGAGGCCAGGTTATGCAAGTATTCCGGCAGCCACTGACGCCGGATCACCGTCCCCAGCAGCCAGCCACCGACGACACCAAACACGGCGCCGCAGAGGATCACCCCGCCGAAGGTGAGAAGACTTTGCTTGAGGCCATGCCCTTCAGCGCTGGCGATGATGAAGCTGTACACCACGACGGCGAGCAGAGCGCCGATCGGATCGATGACGATGCCTTCCCAGCGCAGGATGTTGGCGATCGAGGCTTTTGGCCGCATCACCCGCAGCATCGGCACGATTACGGTCGGACCGGTTACCAGCGTCAGGCTGCCAAACAGAATCGCCAGCATCCAGTCGAAGCCCAGCAGAAAGTGCGTGGCCACCGCGATGACGATCCAGGTCGAAATCGCACCGAGGGTCACCAGTCGATGAACGACGCTGCCGATCTCTTTCCATTCCGACAGGTGCAGGGTCAGGCTGCCTTCGAACAGGATCAGCGCCACTGCCAGCGACACCAGTGGCATCAGTAGCGGGCCGAACATTTCCTGCGGGTCGAGCCAACCCAGCACCGGGCCGGCCAGAATGCCGGTCAGCAGCAGAAACAGAATGGCCGGCAGCTTCAGGCGCCATGCCAGCCACTGACAACCCAGCGCCGCCGCGCCGATCCCGCCAAATGCCAAGAGAATTTGCTGCTCGTTCATTGATGCTCCCTGTTCCTTGATCTGGCTGGCTATGAAAGACTAGCGGCCATTCCCGTCGTTCACTGTCTATTTGCGCGCAGTGTTAAAAACTGCCTGCCCCGAGCACCCATGCCTGCCATCGACCATCCGCTGATTGATCAATTCCTCGACGCTTTATGGCTGGAGAAAGGCCTGTCCGACAACACCCGCGACGCCTATCGCAGCGACCTCGCGCTGTTCAACGGCTGGTTGCAGGAGAAAAATCTCGAGCTGATCAATGCCGGTCGCGAATTGATCCTCGATCACCTGGCGTGGCGGCTGGAGCAAAACTACAAGCCGCGCTCCACCGCGAGATTTCTCTCCGGGGTGCGTGGCTTTTATCGCTATCTGTTGCGGGAAAAACTGATCAGCGTCGACCCGACGTTGCGCGTCGACATGCCGCAACTGGGCCGGCCGTTGCCCAAATCGCTATCGGAAGCCGATGTCGAAGCGCTGCTCAAGGCACCGGACCTGAGTGAAGCCATCGGTCAGCGTGACCGCGCGATGCTGGAAGTGCTGTATGCCTGTGGCCTGCGCGTGACCGAACTGATCAGCCTGACACTGGAGCAGGTCAACCTGCGCCAAGGCGTATTGCGGGTGATGGGCAAGGGCAGCAAGGAGCGTCTGGTGCCGATGGGCGAGGAGGCGATTGTCTGGGTCGAGCGCTATATGCGTGATGGTCGTGGCGAGTTGCTCGGTGGCCGTCCCAGCGATGTGCTGTTCCCCAGCCAGCGCGGCGAGCAGATGACCCGGCAGACGTTCTGGCATCGGATCAAGCATCAGGCCAAGGTCGCCGGGATCAGCAAGTCGCTGTCGCCGCATACCTTGCGCCACGCATTTGCCACGCACCTGCTCAACCATGGCGCGGACTTGCGCGTGGTGCAGATGCTGCTCGGGCACAGCGACCTCTCTACGACGCAGATCTATACCCATGTCGCCCGCGCCCGATTGCAGGATCTGCACGCCAAACACCACCCACGCGGCTGACACATCCCATAATGTTGAAATACTGACCTGTGGCGAGGGGATTTATCCCCGTTCGGCTGCGCAGCAGTCGCAAACCCGGCTGGCTCGATTTTGACTGAAAGATCGCGGTGGATGGTTTAGGGCTGCTTCGCAAGCCGGCGGGGATAAATCCCCTCGCCACAATAATGTGTGTCAGCCACATGTGGTTGTGGGTCAACTGTACAAGCATGAAGGTGTGTCAGTTGCACATGAGTGTGTGGCGACAGGCGCATTCGGCCCTCGCGGCCTTATGTGTTAGGCTTTGCCGGTTTGCACGATGGACGGTTATGACCCGGTGTTTCGCACGGGCGTTCTGATCGTTTCATTGGCCCGCCCTCAGGAGTACTCATGCGTCTGACCCAGATTTTCGCCGCCGCCGCTGTCGCGCTGGTGAGCACCTTTGCCGTCGCCGACGACGCGGCCGACAAAGCCATTCGTCAAAGCCTGGAAAAACTCGAACTCGAGGTTCCAGTCGAAAGCATCAGTGCCAGCCCGTTGCCTGGCATGTACGAAGTCAAACTCAAAGGCAGCCGCGTGCTGTACGCCAGTGCCGATGGCCAGTACATCGTGCAGGGCAATCTGTACCAGCTCGCGAATGGCAAACCGGTCAACCTGACCGAGAAGACCGAACGCCTGGGCATTTCCAAACTGATCAATGCCATCCCGGTGGCCGAAACCGTGGTCTACCCGGCCGTGGGCGAGACCAAATCGCACATCACCGTGTTCACCGACACCACCTGTCCGTACTGCCACAAACTGCATGCCGAAGTGCCCGAGCTGAACAAGCGCGGCATCGAAGTGCGCTACGTGGCGTTCCCGCGCCAGGGCCTGAATTCGCCGGGTGACGAGCAGCTGCAAGCAGTGTGGTGTTCGAAAGACAAGAAAGCCGCCATGGACAAAATGGTCGATGGCAAGGAAATCAAAGCCGCCAAGTGCGATAACCCGGTTTCCAAGCAATTCGCGCTAGGTCAGTCGATCGGCGTGAACGGTACACCGGCCATCGTTTTGGCCGACGGCCAGGTCATTCCGGGCTACCAGCCGGCGCCACAAGTCGCCAAACTGGCACTGGGCGCGAAGTAATTCGCATCGTCACGGGTAACCGTTGACGATCGTGGTCCGGCAGCAGCAGCGCCGGGCCATCAACAGAGAGCCGCGAGCACGCGGTTGTTTTCCGGCCGACCCTGTGTCGGCCGTTTCATGGGGAGTTCACAGTGAATCCGGTCAAAGTAGGCATCTGTGGGTTAGGGACCGTCGGTGGCGGTACCTTCAACGTACTTCAGCGCAACGCCGAGGAAATTGCTCGTCGTGCCGGGCGTGGAATCGAAGTGGCGCAAATTGCCACGCGCACGCCAAAGCCTCAGTTCCAGACGACCGGTATTGCGATTACCAACGATGTCTTCGAAGTGGCCACGAACCCTGAGATCGACATCGTCATAGAGCTGATGGGCGGCTACACCGTTGCCCGCGAGCTGGTACTCAAGGCCATCGAGAATGGCAAGCATGTGGTCACCGCGAACAAGGCGCTGATAGCCGTTCACGGTAATGAGATTTTCGCCAAGGCACGCGAGAAAGGCGTGATCGTGGCATTCGAAGCGGCGGTGGCCGGTGGCATTCCGGTGATCAAGGCGATCCGCGAAGGCCTGTCCGCCAACCGCATCAACTGGGTTGCCGGGATCATCAACGGCACCGGCAACTTCATCCTCACCGAAATGCGCGAAAAAGGTCGTACGTTCGAAGACGTGCTCGCCGAAGCGCAAGCGCTGGGTTACGCCGAAGCCGATCCGACCTTCGACGTCGAAGGCATCGATGCTGCGCACAAGCTGACCATTCTGGCGTCTATCGCCTTCGGTATTCCGCTGCAATTCGACAAGGCGTACACCGAAGGCATCACCAAACTGACCACTGCCGACGTCAACTACGCCGAAGCGCTGGGCTATCGCATCAAGCACTTGGGTGTGGCGCGCAGCACTGACGCCGGCATCGAGTTGCGCGTGCACCCGACGCTGATTCCGGCCGATCGCCTGATCGCCAACGTCAACGGCGTGATGAACGCAGTTATGGTCAACGGCGACGCCGCCGGTTCGACGCTGTTCTATGGCGCCGGCGCTGGCATGGAGCCGACCGCTTCGTCGGTGATCGCCGATCTGGTCGACGTGGTTCGCGCGATGACTTCCGACCCGGAAAACCGTGTGCCGCACCTGGCCTTCCAGCCGGACTCGCTGTCGGCGCATCCGATCCTGCCGATCGAAGCCTGCGAAAGCGCTTACTACCTGCGAATCCACGCCAAGGATCATCCGGGCGTACTGGCTCAGGTGGCGAGCATCCTGTCGGAGCGCGGCATCAATATCGAATCGATCATGCAGAAGGAAGTCGAAGAGCATGACGGCCTGGTGCCGATGATCCTGCTGACCCACCGCGTGGTCGAGCAACGCATCAATGATGCGATCACCGCGCTGGAAGCACTGGCTGGCGTCGACGGCCCGGTTGTACGGATCCGTGTCGAACATTTGAACTAAAAGCAGCGGCAAGCTTCGAGCTGCAAGCGGCAAGAGAGAAGCAGTCTGGCTTTTACTTGCGACTTGCAGCTTGCAGCTTGCAGCTCAAACCGAAGGTTTGAAAAAAATGCGATATATCAGTACTCGCGGCCAGGCCCCGGCCCTGAATTTCGAAGAGGTCCTGCTGGCCGGTCTGGCGACCGATGGCGGTCTGTACGTCCCGGAAAACCTGCCACGTTTCACTCAGGAAGAGATCGCTTCCTGGGCTGGCCTGCCTTATCACGAACTGGCCTTCCGGGTGATGCGCCCGTTTGTCACCGGCAGCATCCCGGATGCCGATTTCAAGAAGATCCTCGAAGAAACCTACGGCGTGTTCGCGCACAGCGCCGTGGCGCCATTGCGTCAGCTGAACGGTAATGAATGGGTGCTGGAGCTGTTCCATGGCCCGACCCTGGCGTTCAAGGACTTCGCCCTGCAACTGCTCGGTCGTCTGCTCGATTACGTGCTGGAAAAGCGCGGCGAGCGCGTGGTGATTGTCGGTGCCACCTCTGGTGATACCGGTTCTGCGGCCATCGAAGGCTGCAAGCACTGTGAAAACGTCGATATCTTCATCCTGCATCCGCACCAACGAGTGTCTGAAGTGCAGCGTCGGCAGATGACGACAATCTTCGGCGAGAACATCCACAACATCGCCATCGAAGGCAACTTCGATGACTGCCAGGAAATGGTCAAGAACAGCTTCGCCGACCAGAGCTTCCTCAAAGGCACGCGTCTGGTGGCGGTGAACTCGATCAACTGGGCGCGGATCATGGCCCAGATCGTTTACTACTTCCATGCGTCCCTGCAGTTGGGCGGTCCGGCGCGTTCGGTGTCGTTCTCGGTACCGACCGGCAACTTCGGCGACATCTTCGCCGGCTACCTGGCGCGCAACATGGGCCTGCCGATCAATCAGTTGATCGTGGCGACCAACCGCAACGACATCCTGCACCGCTTCATGAGCGGCAACCAGTACGTCAAGGAAACCCTGCACGCAACGCTGTCGCCGTCGATGGACATCATGGTGTCGTCGAACTTCGAGCGCCTGCTGTTCGACCTGCACGGGCGTAACGGTGCGGCGATTGCCGGCCTGATGGACTCGTTCAAAAAGGACGGCAGTTTCAGCGTCGAACAAGAACGCTGGACCGAAGCACGCAAGCTGTTCGATTCGCTGGCGGTGGACGATGCGCAGACCTGCGAAACCATCGCCGACGTCTACGAGCAAACCGGTGAAGTCCTCGACCCGCACACTGCCATCGGTGTGAAAGCTGCGCGCGAATGCCGTCGCAGTCTGGATATCCCGATGGTGATTCTGGGCACTGCCCATCCGGTCAAGTTTCCTGAGGCAGTGGAGAAAGCGGGTGTAGGAAAAGCGCTCGAACTACCTGCACATCTTTCTGATTTGTTTGAGCGAAACGAGCGTTGCACGGTTCTGCCAAACGACCTGAAAGCCGTGCAAGCCTTTGTCAGCCAGCATGGCAACCGCGGCAAGCCACTCTAAGCCAGTAAAAGCTGTCACATTTTGAAGCCCGTCTCCTGACGGGCTTTTTTGTTTCTGCTGCCACACTGCTCGGGTTTTCACCCACGAAGGACGGGTGAGTCGATCACGAAGGAAATGGCAATGCTGTTTTACAGAGGTTTGAAACCGGCACTGGGCTGGTTGTTTTTGTTGGCGGTGCTGGGATGGATGCACAGCGGCGTGGCAGCGCAGATGGCACTCGATCAGGCCAATGCGTCGGGCAATGTGCCGGCTGTCGAGCTGGATGCGCACGAGCGGCAATGGATCCGTGACAACCCCAGAGTAACGGTGGCATCGGTGCAATATCCGCTGTACCTGTTTCAGGACGAACACGGCCAGTGGAGCGGTCTGAACAACGATGTGCTCAAGCGGGTCAGCGCAATGACCGGACTGCAATTCGAGCACCAGGAATCGTTCTCTACCGACCATATGCTTGATCGCCTGCAAAGCGGGGTCGCGGACATCAGTACGACGTTGGCCATGAGCGATGAACGCAAGGCGTTTCTCGATTTCAGTCATGCTTTCGGAGGGGCTGGCTGGGTGTTTGTCGGACATGCCAATGCCCCGAGGGTGGAGTCTTTCGAGCAACTGGCGAAGCGCGTTCTGGTGCTGCCCGCCCGTCATGCCCTGGAGGATGCGATTCGGCGCGATTATCCGTCGATTGAAATACGCTCGGTGAAAACCTACGCCGAAGCGCGGGCGCTGGTCGAGAGTGGGGAAGCCTACGCAACCATCGAAAACGAAATCGGCGCGCAGCTCTATCCGTTGGGCATGCTCAAGGTCGGTGCTCTGGTAGAGGGCAAGTGGGAAGCCGATCATCTGGCTGTACGAAAAGGCATGCCGCAACTACTGAGTATTCTTAACAAGGCGCTGGAAGCTTTTCCTGCTGCGGAGTTGCGGGCGATTCGTCTCAAGTGGCTGGCAGGCGTTTCGCCGCCGCCCGTGCCCTCCGTGTGGAAGCGCCTGGTCGAGTGGGCATGCTGGGCGATGGGGGGAATCGGCGTTTTCGGAATGCTGTCGCTGGTGTGGAACCGGCGCCTGGCGGCCGTGATCAAGCTGCGCTGCGCTGCGGAAAAGGAGTTGGGCGATCAACTGGCCTTTCAGCACGCCCTGATCGATTCGATGCCGGATCCGGTGTTTGTCCGTGATCTGCACGGGCGTTTGATCATCTGCAATCGCAGTTACGAAGAGGCGCTGTCGGTGCGCCAGGACCAGATGCAGGGACGCTTGCTGATCGAAGTCGATGCGTTTCCGGAAACCACCGCGCGGATGCTCCACGACGAATTCATCGCCCAGTTGCAAACCCGCAAGTCGCGCTTCAGCAAACGCCAACTGCTGTTCAAGGGCGGGCCTCGCGAGGTTTATCAGTGGACCGTGCCGTTTTACAGCGGCGACGGCAAATTGCGCGGCTTGTTGGGCGGCTGGACCGACATCACCCAGCGTCGGACCGAGAGCGGGTGTCGCTGTCTGCAGTAAAGAAGGGAAATGTCCTGCAAGACGCGGCTACTTTTCTGATGGGAGGCTTAAGACGCCTGCCCTAGAGTGAACGACACCTGCGGTGAGAGTCCGCGATGATCGCTCCAGAGGTCGCCCATGCGCTCGCTTAAAGTCCTGATTCTTGAACCCAACCCGTTCCAGCTGATGGCATTGCATCAAATGCTCAATGCCATCGGCATCTACGACGTATTGACCGCGCCTTCGCTGGCGTCAGCCCTGTCTTCACTGGGGCATCGCGGTGCGGTCGATATCGCCATTTGCGATCCGCAGCTCAAAGGTGGCGATGGGTTGGCATTGATTCATCACCTGGCGGCGCACCATGAGGCGCGTGCCCTGATTCTGCTGGGCTCGGTCGCGCAGAGTTTGTTGAGTGACCTGGAGCCGGTGCTTCGTCAACAACGCCTGCGCCTGCTGGGGCGTCTGCAGACACCGGTTTCGGCGGTGTTGATGCGAGGTCTGCTGGACAGTTATCTGATCACTGCGCAGGCACTCATCGAGGCCTGATACCGGCGAATATTTTTCTGTCATCTTCGCCATGCATGCTCTGTCAGACACGGTCCTGCAAGGTCGGAACGTGACAGGCAGAACTTTCTTCTCGGGCCGGTGGTCATTTAATGTGAACACGCCCCAGGCACTGTGTTTTCGGACTATTGAGTGGAGATCGAGATGGAAAGTATCAGTCTATTGCTCGGTGAGGCTCTGAGCCCGTATCAGGTGACGCTGACCCCTCGCGGCAGCCATGGTGAATGTCTGGTGACGCTGAAGAACAGCAGCGGCGCCATTGTGGTGGAACGCGAATTCAATCAGGCCCAGTTGAGCGACAAGCGCTTGCTGACCGACGTGGTGGACGGCCTGCACCGTGACGTGATGATCGCCGAAGGGCGGCTGGAACCCTGCGTCATTGCGGCGTTGCGCAATGCAGCTCTGGACAAGCGTCCGGCCCTGTAAAGATGAAATATTTTTTGTGGGAACCTTCCTGCATACCTGTCAGTCAGACCCCATAACAGCAGGATCAAGCATTGTGCTCCGGTGCTTGTCGCTTGCTGCTACGGGTCTCGAAGCAGACCCCGTTTAACCCCGAGTTGTCTCCCCACTTCTCGGGGTTTCTTTTGCCCGGCGTTTGCCCTGTGCACAGCTTTTTGCTCGAAAACCAAACCTCCAGCGTTGCTCAAATGGCCCCGTCTTCGCGCAGCCGAGCGATTTGCGCCGCGTCGTAGCCCAGATCGCCAAGCACCTGCGCATTGTGTTCGCCAAGCTGCGGTCCGACCCATTCGGACGAGCCCGGCGTTTCCGACAGCTTCGGCACGATGCCGGGCATCTTGAAGTCCTTGCCGTCCGGCAGCTTGGCATGCAGGAACATCTCCCGCGCCAGGTATTGCGGATCGTTGAACATGTCCTCGGCGCTGAAGATCCGGCTGACCGGTACGTCGGCCTGATTGAGCAAGTCGAGAACGGTCTGCAGCGGTAAGGAATTGACCCAGCGATCAATCACGCCATACAACTCGTCCCGGCGACTGTCACGCCCGTCGTTACTGGCCAGCACCGGGTCGTTGGCAAGATCTGCGCGGCCAATCACGAGCATGAAGCGTTTGAAGATTGCATCACCATTGGCGCCGATTTGCACATGCTTGCCGTCGGCGCTGGTGTGGATCGAAGAGGGCGTGATGCCCGGCATGATGTTGCCGCTGCGCTCGCGGATGAAACCGAACACGTCGAACTCCGGCACCATGCTTTCCATCATCGCGAAGATAGCTTCATACAGCGCAACGTCGACCACTTGGCCCAGCCCGCCGTTGACCTCGCGATGACGCAGCGCCATCAACGCACCGATCACGCCCCACAGCGCGGCAATCGAATCACCGATGGAAATCCCGGTGCGCACCGGTGGCTGATCTTCGAAACCGGTGATGTACCGCAGGCCACCCATGGATTCGCCGACCGCACCGAAACCTGGCTGGTCCTTCATCGGCCCGGTCTGACCGAAACCGGAGAGGCGCACCATCACCAGTTTCGGGTTCAGTGCGTGCAGGGTTTCCCAGCTCAGACCGAGTTTTTCCAGGACGCCGGGGCGGAAATTCTCGATGAGGATGTCGGCTTCGCCCAGCAGTTGTTTCAGGATCGCCAAACCGTCGGGGTGTTTCAGATTGAGGGTCAGCGACTTCTTGTTGCGCGCCTGGACAAACCACCACAACGAGGTGCCTTCGTACAACTTGCGCCATTTGCGCAGGGGATCGCCGCCGTCCGGCGATTCGATCTTGATCACTTCGGCGCCGAATTCGCCGCAAATGCGCGTGGCAAACGGCCCGGCAATCAACGTACCCAATTCAATGACTTTCAGACCCGAGAGCGGTTTGCTGGTGAACGGCATGCGAAATCCTGTAGGACAAGGCTGAGCGGATACAGGGTTTTAACATAGCCGACTGTCAGACGCCGCAGCTTGATTGCCATCAATTCGATGATTGCCTGTGGCATCGGTTAGACTTGCCGACTTTCCTCGTATCAAGAAGCCCGTTCATGGCCCAGCCGTCCACTACCTACAAATTCGAACTGAACCTCACCGACCTCGACCGCAGCGTCTACGAAAGCGTCAAGCAGACTATCGCCCGTCATCCTTCGGAGACCGAAGAACGCATGACTGTGCGGCTGCTGGCCTACGCGCTCTGGTACAACGAGCAGCTGTCGTTCGGCCGTGGTCTGTCAGACGTGGATGAACCGGCCTTGTGGGAAAAGAGCCTGGACGACCGTGTCCTGCACTGGATCGAAGTCGGCCAGCCGGATGCCGATCGCCTGACCTGGTGCTCGCGCCGCACCGAACGCACCAGCCTGCTGGCCTACGGCAGCCTGCGTGTGTGGGAAACCAAGGTGATCCCGGCGATCAAGAACCTGAAAAACGTCAACATCGCCGCCGTCCCGCAAGAAGTGCTGGAGACCCTGGCCAAGGACATGCCGCGCGTCATCAAGTGGGACGTGATGATCAGCGAAGGCACGATCTTCGTCACCGACGATCGCGGTCAGCACGAAGTCCAGTTGCAATGGCTGCAAGGTGAGCGCGGCTGAGGTCGCGACACCGCTGATATTTCCCACGAATCAAAGAGAAGCCTCCGTCGCCCCATGCGTATCGAACCTCGTCAATTGCCTGCCACGCTGCCTTTCCTCGGTGATCTGCCGCCACTGCTGACCCGCCTGTACGCGGCGCGGGGCGTGCAGTCGGAGGCGGAGCTGGACAAGAGTCTGGCGCGCTTGATCCCGTTCCAGCAGCTCAAAGGCATCGATGCGGCGGTCGACCTGCTGGTGACGGCTCTGGAGCAGCGTCAGCGCATTCTCATTGTTGGCGACTTCGATGCGGACGGCGCCACCGCCAGCACTGTCGGTGTGCTCGGTCTGCGCCTGTTGGGCGCGGCGCATGTCGATTACCTGGTGCCGAACCGCTTCGAATACGGCTACGGCCTGACGCCGGAAATCGTCGAAGTCGCGCTGACCCGTGAACCGCAATTATTGATCACCGTCGACAATGGTATTTCCAGTGTCGAAGGCGTCGCGGCGGCCAAGCGCGCCGGACTGAAGGTGTTGATCACCGACCACCACTTACCCGGCGATGAACTGCCGCAGGCCGATGCGCTGGTCAATCCGAATCAGCCGGGCTGCGAATTTCCGAGCAAAGCGCTGGCCGGCGTCGGGGTGATCTTCTACGTACTCATGGCGTTGCGCGCGCGTCTGCGCAGCCTCGGCTGGTACGAGAGCAAGCCACAACCGAACATCGGCGAACTGCTCGATCTGGTGGCGCTGGGCAGCGTCGCCGACGTGGTGCCGCTGGATGCCAACAACCGCATTCTCGTGCACCAAGGGCTGGAGCGGATTCGTGCCGGCCGGGCGCGGCCGGGGATCAAGGCGATTCTCGAAGTCGCCAAGCGAGAGGCTGCGCGGATCACTTCCACCGACCTGGGTTTCATCGTCGGCCCGCGCCTGAACGCCGCCGGACGTCTGGACGACATGAGCCTGGGCATCGAATGCCTGCTCACTGCCGACGCCAATCTGGCGCGGGAGATGGCTGCGCAACTGGACGGCATGAACCAGGATCGCAAATCCATCGAGCAGGGCATGCAGCGTGAAGCGCTGGCGCAGCTCAAGGATCTGCCGGTCGAGTCGATGCCGTTTGGTCTGTGCCTGTTCGACCCGGAGTGGCATCAGGGCGTGATCGGCATTCTCGCCTCGCGCATGAAAGAGCGCTATTTCCGCCCGACCATTGCTTTCGCCGATGCCGGTGATGGTCTGCTCAAGGGCTCCGGTCGCTCGGTGCAGGGCTTCCATATTCGCGATGCGCTGAGTGTGGTGGCGGCGCAGCATCCGAACCTGATCGCCAAGTACGGTGGCCACGCGATGGCCGCTGGTCTGACCTTGCCGCAGGAGAATTTTCCGCTGTTCGCCGAGGCATTTGACGCTGAAGTACGTAGGCAACTTCGCGAAGAAGACCTCACTGGGCGCATGTTGTCGGACGGCACGCTGGCCGTTGAAGAGTTTCATCTCGAACTGGCTCGCGCCTTGCGCCACGCCGGGCCGTGGGGGCAGCATTTTCCCGAGCCGCTGTTTCACGGTGTGTTTCAACTGGTCGAGCAGCGCGTGGTCGGCGAACGGCATTTGAAAGTGGTGCTGAAAAGCGAATGCGGTTCGGTGAAGCTCGATGGCATCGCGTTTGGCATTGATCGCGATGTGTGGCCGAACCCGACGATTCAATGGGTTGAACTGGCTTACAAGCTCGACGTTAACGAGTTTCGTGGCAACGAGACTGTGCAGCTGATGATTGCTCATATCGAACCGCGTTAAGCCATTCGCGAGCAGGCTCGCTCCCACAGGTACGGTGCAGTCTTGTGGGAGCGAGCCTGCTCGCGAAAGCATCCTTTCACACACTGAATTACTCTGAACCCTCCGTCATTCCCGGTTGTCGACTAGGCTCTAAGCACTGCTTGATTGGCCTTGTGACGTCTTGTCGGATTTTTGCCCGCGGGGGCGGGTGCTGCACCCTTTTTCTGTCACTCGTCGACTTTTCAAACAGAACCCTGGAGCCTGCCCACTGATTCGAGAGGTGCCCCATGAGTCTGCTGCTTGAACCCTTTACTCTTCGCCAACTGACCCTGCCCAACCGCATCGCCGTGTCGCCGATGTGCCAGTACTCCAGCGTCGACGGCCTGGCCAACGACTGGCATCTGGTGCACCTGGGCAGCCGCGCGGTGGGCGGTGCCGGTCTGGTTTTTACCGAAGCCACGGCGGTTACCGCCGACGGACGCATCACCGCCGAAGACCTTGGCCTGTGGAACGACGAACAGATCGAACCGCTGCAACGCATCACTCGCTTCATCACCGCCCAGGGCGCGGTCGCCGGTATTCAACTGGCCCACGCCGGGCGCAAGGCCAGCACCCACCGGCCGTGGATCGGCAAGCATGGCAGTGTCAAGCCCGAGGACGGCGGCTGGACCCCGGTCGGGCCATCGCCGATTGCTTTCGACCCGCAGCACACTCAACCGAAGCAGCTGGATGAGGGGCAGATCGCCGAAGTGATCCAGGCCTTTGTCGACGCGGCCAAACGCGCGCTGACGGCGGGTTTCAGCGTGGTCGAGGTGCATGCCGCGCACGGCTATCTGCTGCATCAGTTTCTTTCGCCGCTGAGCAACCAACGTCGCGATCAGTACGGTGGTTCGTTCGAGAATCGTATCCGTCTGGTGCTGCAAGTCACTGAAGCGGTGAGGGCGGTATGGCCGGAGGAATTGCCAGTGTTTGTCCGCGTCTCGGCGACCGACTGGGTCGAAGACGGCTGGAACCCGGACGAAACCGTGGAGCTGGCGCGTCGCCTTCACACGCTGGGCGCCGATCTCATCGACGTGTCTTCAGGAGGGACAGCTGCAAACGCGGAAATTCCGGTCGGACCCGGTTATCAGACGCGCTTTGCCGAGCGGGTACGCAAAGAGTCAGGCATCGCCACCGGTACTGTCGGAATGATTACCGAGCCGGCCCAGGCCGAGCACATTCTGCGTACCTGTCAGGCCGATATCATTTTCCTCGCCCGAGAGCTGCTGCGCGATCCGTACTGGCCGCTGCATGCCGACGATGATCTGGGTGGGCGCAAAGCGGTGTGGCCGGCGCAGTATCAACGTGCTACCCATCGCGACCAGCCGATTCATGAGTCGGATTTGCGTGATTGATTGAAGGCTGGAAAGCAAAAGCCCCGAGCCGGTGAGGGTCGGGGCTTTGGTTTGTCTGATGCGGCCTCGCTGTCTGCGCTGCCGTCATCGCGGGCAAGCCCGCTCCCACAGATTCGAGTCGACTACAGGTCTTGTGATCAACCCACCACTGTGGGAGCTGGCTTGCCGGCGATTAGGCCCGTTCAGGCGCTACAAAACCTCAAGGGTATTTACGCTTGTCCGGCGCCGGCGGGAAATACTGGTACAACCAGGTCTCGCTCAACGTGCGGTCATTGGTGCGAATGAACAAGCGCAGTTCCACTGGCTCGACGCTGTCATTGGTCGGGTACCAGTCGAACAGGATCCGGTAACCCTTGATGTCATCCAGCACCAACACGCTGAAGTCCTGCACCTTGCCGTTGGAACAGGTAATCACCGGCTCGATCCCGGTGCCCTGTGGCAGGCGCTCAAGGCCGCCACCGGTGAAGTCTACGGCAAAGCGCCGCGCCCACACTGGCGGGTAATGCTCACCCGGCGCCCAGCCCTCGGTGAAGCCGCCCATGCCCGAACGCGTCGCGTGCACCCGGGCCAGTGGCGTGCCGACCGGTGGCAGCGCGCTCCAGTAGAGCTTGTACCCGTAGTTCAGCGAATCACCGGCAGCCACGGGTTTCTTCGGCGTCCAGAAGGCGACGATGTTATCCAGCGTCTCGCCGGTCGTAGGAATTTCCAGCAGATCGATAGAGCCTTCGCCCCAGGCGGTTGTAGGTTCTACCCACAGGCTCGGGCGCTTGCTGTACCAGTCGACAGTGTCCTGATAGTTGGCGAATTCGTGGTCGGTCTGCACCAGGCCGAAACCCTTCGGGTCCTTGTCGGCAAATGCATTGAATTGCAGCGTCGCCGGGTTGTTCAACGGCCGGCAGATCCACTCGCCATTGCCGCGCCACATTGCCAGGCGATCGGAGTCGTGAATCTGCGGATGAATGGTGTCGCACATGCGCCGTTCGTGGGTGCCGCAGCTGAACATGCTCGTCATTGGCGCCACGCCGAGTTGTTCGATGGTGGTACGAGCATTGATGTGCGCGTCGATTTCCATGACCACGCGCTCGGCCTGGCAATCAATGTCAAAGCGATAGGCGCCGGTCGCGCTCGGCGAGTCGAGCAGGGCGTAGACCACAAAACGTGTGGCGTTCTTGTCAGGCGTCTCGAACCAGAACTTGGTGAAGTCGGGAAACTCTTCGCGTTTCTTCGCGTAAGTGTCGATGGCCAGGCCGCGCGCCGAGAGGCCATATTGGCCAGTGGCATCGACCGCACGGAAATAGCTGGCGCCGAGAAACGACACCACGTCATGCCGATCCAGCTCCGGCGCCTTGAACAGTTTGAAGCCGGCAAAACCCAGGTCGCCCTTGAGCTGCTGGGTGTCGACCGAAGTGTTCTCGTAATTGAACAGCGCCGGACGGAAATGCACCTCGCGCGCCATGCGCGTCTTCGGATCAACGCTGTACATGCGCACCGGCTGACGGAAACCCATGCCGACGTGGAAAAACTGCACGTCCAGCTGACCTTTGTTTTCCTTCCACAAGGAATGCTCGCCGTCGTAGCGGATCGCGTTAAAGTTCTGCGGAGTCATGGTCGCCAGGGTTGGCGGCAACACCTGTTTCGTATCCTGATAGGCACTGCCGGCGAGCTGCTTGGCCTGACGCTTCAACGCCTCGAAATCGAAGGCCTGGGCCTCGCCATCGGCGGCGCCGCCATTGGCTGCCCAAGCGCGGGCGGCCAACAGGCCCGACGCGGAAAGACCGGTATAGGCCGCAATGGCCATGGACGCTTTGAGCAAATTCCTGCGGTGCATAAATACAACCTGTCGTGTGCAATCCAGCGCCGTTCCTGGCACCTGTCGGATCGGAAATTACGGTTCGGTCATGCCTTCGGCCAAACGCAACGGACTATAAACAGATGCCCGCTAGCTTAATCGGTTCGATTGTCGGGCAAAAAGGCTTGTTTGCGTTGCGTCACCTGGCAATGAAACAAGACATGTCTGTAATTTTTCTGACAGGGCTCTCTGATTTAGAGGGCATATCTGCTTTTTTCGATTAATTACTCTAAAAACCGCTTTTCAACGCCGATTTAATTCCTATTCTATGGGCAAGACCGGATACAAGCCTTCGTGCCGGCGGGGCACACGACGCTGCTCGAAGAGGCAGGGCGATGTGAGGTTCAGCAGTTTCTTGACTCAATAGAGAAGGACATCGTCCATGGCAAAAATACAGAGCATCACCGAAATGTTGGGCATCTTCCCTTGCTTGGGCGGCGGGCGCAGAAGACGCCGCCTCAATACCGAAGAATTGAAACTTGTGGAGCGTTATCGAGAACTATCGGAAAGCGACCGGATTGCCATGCGCTATCTGGTGGATGCGATGCGGAGTGTTTCGCGATTCTAAGGGGGAGGGGAGAAGGGGGCCGGCCGAGAAGCCTGCCCCTTTTTCATTTGCGTAACGCTCGAAACATGCCCTTCTGAGTGGCGAGCAACATCTCGAAGCACACTCGCAGGTCGGGGTCGGGCACTTTCGAACTAGGCTGAGGGCCTTAGATCCGGATAACCCTTGTTTGGAGACGGAACATGAACACCCGTGGATTGCTCGATCAACTGCTCAAGTCCGGGCAGGAAATGCTGCAGAACAAGACTGGTGGCGCTTCCAACAAGTCGGCTGCCAGCGGACTGGGCGGTTTGCTCGGTGGCTCGTCTGGCTCCAGCGGCCTCGGCGGCCTGCTGTCCGGCGCGGGCGGCGGCGCATTGGCCGCGGGCGCGATGGGCCTGCTGCTCGGCAACAAAAAAGTCCGCAAGGTCGGCGGCAAAGTCGCCATCTACGGCGGCCTCGCCGCGCTGGGCGTACTGGCTTACAAGGCCTACGGCAACTACAACGCCCAAAAAGGCAGCGCACCCCAACGCGAACCACAAACCCTCGACCGCCTGCCACCCGCGCAAGTCGAAGAACACAGCCAGGCCATCCTCAAAGCCCTGGTCGCCGCCGCCAAGGCCGACGGCCACATCGACGAGCGCGAGCGCGAACTGATCGAAGGCGAATTCACCAAACTCGACAACGACCAGGAGCTGCAACACTGGCTCCACGCCGAACTCAACAAACCCCTCGACCCCACCGACGTCGCCCGCGCGGCAAGCACGCCGGAAATGGCGGCGGAGATGTACATCGCCAGTGTGATGCTGGTGGATGAGGAGAATTTTATGGAGAAGAGCTATCTGGATGAACTGGCACGGCAGTTGAAGCTGGAGCCGGGGTTGAAGGTGGAGTTGGAGAGGCAGGTGCGGTTGGCGGCAGATTGATTCTATGGTGTGAGAAATCGCAGTGTTGTGCTGCGATTTTTCCTGTGTCGCTTATTGAGGCGTCAATACAGATTTAGCTCGGAAAGCCGTTTTTAATCTTTTTGATTCGTGAACAATGATGTAATCAAGCCTCAATCATAAAATCTTCAATTCTTTCAATGAATTCGATTTTGCTTTTGGTTCTGAATTCACCTAGAAACTTTTCGGAGTTTTTGATTGGCTCACCTCTTCTATCGTATTCGATCGTTAGCATATCAATCACAAATTCTCCGTCGGGATCCCCTTCGGGCTCGACTCTCGTGTCAAAGCAATGGCCGGTACTCTGGCGGACTCCTCCGATCAGTACCGAACTAGAGAACCAGTTGCAAGTCTCCGGTGTCAGCTCCACCTCAAACAGATTGTTGATTGTTATTGTCCAGCCGCTTGGTACTCGGATGGGTTGGAGTTTGTATTCGAGTTTTGATCTCATTGGGTCTCTCCGAATCTTTGCATTCGTGAATACTTTGCTCTGATCATTCAAACGATAATCGTGCTTACTGCAGCGTTGAATAAATGCGCTGGCAAGTATCAATTTTTTTTACTTTAATTTGTATTCGAATTTTTCATCTAAGCCCAGGGATATGTCCTGATTTTCTGTTCCCTCGAATATAAATATCATTTTTTTAAAAGTTTCGCCCATGCTTTGTTCAGATTCTTTCGAATTTTTCCATACTATTTCAATCGGACGCTCCACGTCCGTACTGAGCAAATCCACAGAGAATTTAGGTTGTTTCCATAGTACTGAGCCCAAGAAAATGCTGAAGCTATCCGCTTGTGGAAATCCTGCTCGGAAGAAATGGATAGGCCGTCAAGTTCAATTATCATTCAGGTTATTTCCACTTTCCTATTGGGCTGACAGCGCCCATCCGCTCTGAGCAGCCTGCCTTAAGAAAAGGGGACAGATTTATATTCAGTTTGAAGAAAAAAATCTGTCCTCTTTTACTCAGTCCCTTTTGCTCAGAAGACAAAGCGACCACATGATCGCTCTTTCTTCAGAGATGAATTAGACCTCCTGCCGCCAAGCGGAAAACGTGATCACTGTGCCGGCTTCTTTTCTATTGGTGATTTCTACTTTATAGGTACCACCATTGATGCGGCCTTCAACGAGCGCTTTGCGCTCGTTGCCGCTGACTTCGGCGTCCTTTGCATGTTGCTGATAGAAGTCGATAACATCCGCGTATTCGGTAAAAGTCCTGAGAATGACCTCATATTCATGCTGAGGGCGTCCGGCTATTTTGTCCCAGTCACCGTCAATTGACGTGCCCTCCATACCCGGTGTCGTAAAGACACCGTGAGCGCCGGCGCCAATCAAGTGAGCTCGCTGCGGAAGCAACGGCAGCATCGCTTTTGGAAAATCAGAAGGTAATTGAGCCGCAGTCCAGGCTCCCTGTTTCGGCTGAGTCACGATGTACTCAACGTGGGCAATCTTCTGCGCAGCGGCTCGGCGTTCTGGATCGTCACTCTCCGCCCACAGCGCCATCATAGGAGGCAGTTGCTTACTCCAGGGGATCAAAGCATCGGCGTCAGACTTGCCGGCGCCTTCTGGCTGGAAAATAGTCAGCACGGTTTCCGGCGCATCGTTACAAGTCAATGGTTCCTCGCGAGACTTGACGGTGCAGTGGCCATTGACCAGTCCTACGGCGAGCAACTGCCCCTTGTCGTCCAGCAGCAATGCGGCGCGCTCGAACCCGTTGTTACCGTCGTCCATGGCAGTGATCATTTTTCTGCCGGGAGGGACACCATCAACAAAAGTCGACATTTCTGAGTCGAGCGCTTCAAGAACCTGCTGCACGATCATCGTATTGTCATTGGTGTAACTTCCGGTTTGGTAGCCAAAAAAATCAACGAGTGCAGAACGAACCGCCGGGTCTTGGTTGAGCTTGTGAGCCCGTTCTGGACTGGCTTCGTTTGTAAGCAACAAGACAGTTGTGCCGTCGGGACGTTGTTCGGATCGTAGTGACAGCGCGATTGCGCTTAGGGAGAAGGTAAGGGCTAGAAGCAAGGTGAGAGTGCGGCTTAAGTGTTTCAAGATAACAGTCCTTTGATTATTTAATCCGTGAGAGTGGTCGCAGAGATTTGATCTGGTGATTATGCGTTGAGCATAAGTTTTCTGTTTTTCATTATTCTTGAATGGGGGGTTTAAGTTGACAGTCGCCTTGAAGGTTTCAGTGACGTGTTTTTCACGCATATCAGGCGGCTCAGCAGATTTCTTCGTACAGCTAAGCATTCAAGGCTTCCAGAATTCAATTCCCTCCACATGACGCTCTATGTCATCCATGTCATCCTCGCCAAGAGTTGAGTCAAAGTTTTTGCTGATAATTGTTCTGATTTTTGCTAGTCGCTGAGTTACGTTTTCATTGTCAATGAACTCGGTTGTAGCTTTTCGATATTCTTCAACCGGTTTGTCGCTATAGTAACTTCCCATTTTATGTAGGGAAATCATGATGAATTCAATATTTGCGAGTGCTTCCAGAGCATCTTCGCCAGTCAGTATGATTTTCTTGTTTTTTTCTAACATTATTTTCTCCGAGTAAAAGTTGGGTTCTCTAATTTTAAGTTTCCTTTAATGGTCAGCTCCATAGTTCCATACCTAGGGTTTTTAACCCATTCGAGCTGCGAGTCAGGTACGTCTGTCTCAATGTAATCCCGGCCGCGGCCTCTGCCAATTTGGTATTTTTCTTCAGCATCAAGCTGGCTCAGCGGCTTCTTGTTGGCGGGTTCGACGTAAACACGATTGTTATCCTGAGCTTGGATTACACCATCGCTTTCGATACCAGTAGAGCCTTTTCTGTTGGTGTAGTGCCGGACACGAGTAGTACTTTCTCCGCGAGGGACGGGGGAAGGTGCCGCTGGTTCGCCTTCGTTGACCTTGGCTTTTTCGGAAGGGTTACCGATATCGCCCTTAGATTTAGCTTTCTTCTGTGGACATTCGCTACTCAACCCCAAAGGATCCACCCACCCAGTAGGGTTAGGCACGTACTGGTAGCTATTCAACCCGCCCGCAAGCTTGATCGGATCCGGCGTCAAGAACCGGCCAGTCCCCGGATTGTAGTAGCGGTGGCGGTTGTAATGTAAGCCTGTCTCGGCGTCGAAGTACTGACCCTGAAAACGCAGCGGGTTATCGATTTCGCTGATATCCAGCGCTGCGAGATTGCCGTAGGCGCGGTACTTCGCTGACCACATGATCTCGCCGCTGTAGTCGGTCAGTTCCTGTGGCGTGCCGAGATGGTCGAGTTGGTAGTAGAAGGGGGCCGCTTTTAGCGGGCCTTCGCCGTCGAGCATTGCCAACGGGCGGGAGCTGCCCGGTTCGTAGATGTAGCTGCGGTAACGGTTTTCTGCGCTTTCGGCGATCAATCGTTCGCCTTGCCATAGAAATTCAGTGGTATGGCCGTCGACGGTTTTCTCGATGCGGCGGCCAAAAGCGTCGTATTTGTAGCTTGCGGTGCTGCCACCCGGCAGGCTGACGCCGATCAGGCGATGCTGGCAGTCGTAGCGGTATTCGGTGACGAGCTTTTGGCCGGTGCCGCGACGTTCGCGGATCAGGTTGCCGTAGGCGTCGTAATCGTAATGGCGGTCGCCTTGTATCAGCAGGCGGTTGCCTTTGACGTTGGCGAGGTTGGCTGCGGGCAGGTCATTCTGGCCGAGGAGGTTGCCTGCCGGGTCATGGGCGAAGCTCTCTGGTATGGCGCCGCGTACGCTGATCAGGCGATCCAGTGGATCGTAGTGATAGCTGCGGTTGCCTTTGCGGCTGTCGTTAATGCCGGCGAGGTTGCCGTTGGCATCGTAGTTGTAGCGACGCTGGAACAGGTGCTTGTCCCGTTGGCTAACGCTGTGCGCTTGCAGACGTCCCTGTTCATCGTATTGGTATTGGCTAAGCAGCAGACCTTGTTGGCGCTGTTGCTCTCGACCAGCGTTGAACTGATGAGAGGTCAGGCGAGAACCGTTGAGGTCGATGCTGGTGAGTTGCCCGCCAGGCTGGTGGCGGTAATCGAGTTTGCTGCCATCGGGCAAGCGGCAGTGCTTGAGCTGGCCGACGCTATCGTATTCGTAGCGCAGAGTGCCCCAGCCTTGGTGCTCCTCGATGAGTCGGTCTTGCAGATCGTATTTATAGGCGAGCGGCCAGTGGCCGTCGTCGACGTTAACGAGGCGACCCAGAGCGTCGTAGCTGTAGTGAATCTCCTCACCATCGGGTAGCGTTTTTACCAGCAAGCGGCCTGCGGCATCACGCTGGTATTCGGTGACCAGTTCGCTACCGTCATCACCGAACTCGGTTTTCTTCAGCAGTTGGCCGTTGAGGTCGTACTCGTAGGCAGTCCGACGACCATCGAAGCCTGTTTCCTGTTGGATCAGGCCGTTGGCGTAGTAATCGATGTGGTAGTGCTCGCCGCGCTCGTTTTCGATTTCAGTGAGCAGCAGGCGCGAGTTGTCGTAGCGATAGCGCAGTTGGCTGCCGTCGGGATTGATGCGGCGGCTGACGAGGTGCAGATTGTCGGCGTATTCGTAGCGGGTGATGCGACCCAGTTCATCGCGTTCGGCGGTGACATTGCCATAGGCGTTATAAGTAAAGGCTCGGGTTGCACCGCCTGGAAGCGTGACTTGAGCGAGGCGATTGGCGGTATCCCATTGGTAATGCGTAATCGCGCCTGACTCTTCCTGGCGGGTGATCTGCCTACCCAGTGCGTCGTAGCGGTACTTGCGTTGACCGCCATCAGGCAGGCGCTCTTCCAATAGCTGGCCGAGATTGTTCCAGCCCAACTGATGGCGGCTGCCGTCCGAATGACGGATTTCCAGCAGACGACCCTGAGGGTCATAGCTGTAGTGGGTGGCATTGCCATCCGGGTCGATCTGCGCAGTAATATCGCCCTGCCGGTTGCGTTGGTACTTCCAACTGGCTTTGCCGCGCCGAACGTCGCTGACGAAACCATTGATGTATTCGTAAGTGGTGGCTTCGTCTTCCGGCGGGATGACCGCGGTCATCAATCCGTTATCGTCATAGCGATATTCGGTAACGGCGCCCAGCGGATCCTTTTCGGCGATCAATTGGCCTTTGTCGTTGTAGGCCTTGAGATGCTCGGCACCATCCGGATCGATCTTGCTGATCAATCGGGCCTGATCGTCGTGGGTATAGACCTCTTCGCTGCCATCGGCGTTGGTTACGGTGACGCTGCCTTTGTCATCCCAGACGTACTGCGCTTCCATCTGCGAAAAGTTGGCCCAGTGACGAGTGCAGCGAGACAGTTTGCCTTCGTTTTCCCATTCCCAATAGAACGCTGCGCCGCCTGCCAATTGCCGCTCGAGAATGACGTGCTGCTCGTTGTAGCGATAACGCTCGGCTTCGCCCGCCGCGTTTTTCGCCTCGATCAGGCGATGTTGCGCGTCGTAGCTATAGGTGACCAACGTCTGCACGGTATTCCAGACGTCTTCCAGATTATCGGCGGGCAGAAACTGCTGATAATCGACGGCGATGATGTGCTTGCGGTCGTAGCGCAGAAGCAGGGCGCGGCCGGCACCGTTGTCGAGACGTTTGATGCGCCCATGGATGTCGCGAGTAACGTGCAAGCGGTTGCCATAGCTATCGCTGATGGCGATCAGGGTCGCGCCTTTGCTGTCGAAGCGGAAGTGATAGAACGATGGTCGCTTGCCAGCCTGCGCGAGAATCAGCTCGGATGGATCGTCACCTAGAAAAATGGCCGCGTGCGATAGGCTGTTGGTGATGGCGGGACGCTGCTCGCTCGGAAGTGGGAAAACGGTGGAGCGGTTTTCCTGATCGGTCCAGATGACTTCATCGCCATTGATCTCGATGCGGTGGGCGAGCGCGTGGCTCCAGCCATAGCCGAGACCGCAGTCGACTTCCACAGCGCTGGTGCGATAGAGACGGGTCCATTCGAATGGCAGCAGGCCGTCGAGTTGGCCGTCAGTTAACGTCAATAACTCTTCGCCAGTGACCATCGAAACAGGGCACCCGTTAGTGCAAGTCTTTGCAGCAGGTTCTGCGCTCTTTTCGGCGGGATTCGTCGCCTGGTTCGATACGTCATCAGCGACTTTACCGTCAGCAAGTCTGGCGTTTTTCTTGCCATCAAAACGCAACTCGGAAATCCCGTTCCTGACCTTCGCCGTCACCCCTCGGGCCGCCACTGCGGTGTACTTGGCGACATACTCCATAAAGCCGTTGATGATCTTGAACACCGACTTCACGAAGCCGATCACAGCCTTGATGACAAGCTCTCCGTACTTCTTCAGTCGGGCCGCAAGGTAGATTACGCCGGTACCTTCGGCCGCGATGGTCAATACCACGCCGATCACGATGTCGATCGCAATGCCTACGACAATGGCCGTGGTCATCTTCGCTACGTCGCCCGCCATCTTCATCGGCGGCAAGCCCGCGAGCCAGATCACCGCACTGCGCACCAGCAAAAACAAAGCCGCCTCGTCGCTGGCCAGCAACATGGCCTTTTTCATGATGTCCGGCGAGCTCTTGGCGACTTTGATCAGCTCGTCTGCGCCAGCGCCGAGATCCTTCGCAAACTTTCCTGGGTCCTGAAGGATGTCGAGCACGAGACTGATGCCGTCCCATACGCCCTTGATCGCTTCCCAGCCACCTTCAAGAATGCCGTTGCCGATGGCCATGGCTGTGCCGGAGGTCGAAAGATTCGACCATTGCGGTTTGAAGCCGGCCCATTCCTTGCGCAGGAAACCTTCAAGGTCCGCAGTCACGCCGCTGTAAGAACTGAAGAGGGCGTCGATCTGCGCGGGGGTCACTTCGTTATGGACGCGAATCGTGTAGAACTTGCCGGGCACACCACCGGTCCATGCGGCTTTGCCTTGGGCGTCGAGTTTGACCTTGCTGACAGCACCACCGTCCACGGCCACGATTTCGACTTCGATATCGCCGACGGGAATGTCGTAAACCGATTCGAATTTGCTCTCGATCAGCAACGGACCCTTGAGCGGACATTGAGCCACGTTCGAGGTGAAGTTACCGTCGGTCATGCTCACCGTTTTACTGGTGTTGCCCGCCTTGATGACACGCTCCATGCCCAACAAGGACGGCATGTCCGCGGCACGGCTACCCTTGTCGAGAGCCTGTGCGTACCAGGTTTTTGTTTGTTCCTGATACAGCTTCAGACTGTCCTTGAAGGTGTTCAGTTGGTTGTCAACAAAGGCAACGCGATCCATCAGCCTTGCTCCAGAATCAGGTGGTTTATCAATGCTTCTTTAAGATTTTGCGGCGCATCCGGGCGGCGCACGAAGCGGGTGATTTTCAGCTTCAGATTGTTCTCGGGCCATGCGGTGTAGAGGTCCGGGCGGTCTTCTTCCAGCCACTGCATCAGGTTGCTGACCAGCGTCGCCGGATTGTCCTTGCTCAACCCTTCCAACAACCCCTTCGGCACCTCCCACCACGGCCAGTCCCGCACCTTCGGCACCACCCGCGTGCCCACTTCCAGCGCCTGCCCATTGATCAGATACCGCTCAAACACCGGCAGCACTTCTCCAGCCTTCTCCCCAAGCCCTCGCAAAATCGGATAAATATGCCGCCCATCCCAAAACCGGAAAAACACCTCGGTGCCGTCCGGCATTTTCACCTGCGTCAGGCTGCGCAGGTGTTCGAACACTTCGTTCGGTTCTGAACGCGACACCGCCAGCCAGCCCCAGTCGAGGGCGTCGGTTTCGGCGATCCATGGCAGGAAGGCGGAGTTGGCTTTGAGTTCGGTGAGGTAGGGCATCACCGGTTGCCAGGTGGAGTAGGGCGTGCCGCCCCAGATCGGGATGAGCTGGGCGGTGGGTTCGGTGAGGTACAGGGTTTTCAGGGCGTCTGCGTCGCTGGCGGCGCTGATGATCAGGTACAGGCGCTCGCCGCTTTGCAGCGGCTGTTGCGCCAGCCAGTCCTTGGGGGAAATTCGTTCAGATGGCACAGGCACCTGCCTTGCATTTTTCGCATTCTTCACAGAACGGCGCGTTACGTTTGAGGGTGTTGATCTGCGCCGGGGTCAGGACTTGGCCAGCCTTGTCTGCATCCGCCTGTTTCAACACGCCGGGCATCAACGGCGCAGCACCAGTCCCACTGCCCGGACTACCACCAGAATTCATGTTGATCACTGGCCCGCTCATGGTCACGCCACCAGCGTCAATCTTGATGAAGCTGCCGCCGCCGATCAGCGTGAGTTCGGCGCCAGCTTCCATCACCACTTTCATGCCGCTGCTCAGGTGGATTTCCTGCCCTGCGTCGATGAACTGGCCGGTGCCGATCTTGATGTGCTGGTTGACGCCGACGGTGAGGTGGTCGTTGGCGCGGGTTTCGACTTTGCGGTCGGCGTAGACGGTGTGGTGTTCTTCGGCTTTGAATTCCGTGTAGCTGTTCTTTTCGACGGTGTCGTGGCGTTCGTTGCCGACGCGGATTTTCTGGTCGTGTTCGATGTTCTCGTCCCAGTCGCGCTGGGCGTGCAGGTAGATTTGTTCCTGGCCTTTTTTGTCTTCGATGCGCAGTTCGTTGTAGCCGCCACCGCCCATGGAGCTCAGGGTCTTGAAGGTGCTGCGGGTCTTGTTCGCCGGCAGTGGATAGGGGACGGTGTTTTCCTTGTGGTACAGGCAGCCGCTGATCAGCGGTTGATCGGGGTCACCTTCAAGGAACGTGACCAGCACTTCCATGCCAATGCGCGGGATGGCGATGCCGCCATACTGGGCGCCGGCCCAGGCGCTGGAGACGCGCAGCCAGCAACTGGTCTTGTCGTCGGCCTGGCCTTCGCGGTCCCAGTGAAACTGGACTTTGACCCGGCCGTACTCGTCGCAGTGGATTTCTTCACCTTTCGGGCCGGTGACCACCGCGCTCTGGCTGCCGAGGATGCGCGGTTTTGGATGGCGTAGCGGCGGACGATTGGGCACGTCCCACGGAGTCGCCTGAAAGCGGTTGCGGTAGCCCTGATGGAAATCGTCTTTCAGCGCGGTGGTGTCGCTGGTCACCGATTCTTCGAGCACTTGCGGCTGTTTGCCTTCGTGCAGGACTTCGGTGAGCAGCCACAGGTCGTTCCATTTGGCTTTCGGGTGTTCGGTCAGGGCGAGGAAATGGCCGCTGACCAGCAGTGGCTGATCACTCTTGCCTTCGGCGAGCTGGAAGTCGCTGCGGTGGCGTTCGAGGGCGCGTTTGGCCAAATGTTTGCCGCGCTCGCGGTCGATGAAGCGCCCCGGGTAATCGTAGTCTTCAAGGTCGGGCAGGGCGTCGCCACGGTTTTCGCTTTCCAGGGTCAGACGCGGTTTTTCGAAGTCGTAGTCGCGGCGGGTGGTGCGGCTGGTGCGGGTTTCCAGGCGCAGGTCGAAACGCTTGATCACCGGGTTGCTGGCGACCATGCCGGAGTCTTGCTGATAGGGCACCGGCTTGAGCTTCGGGAACACCGTCTGGTCGTCGCCGAACACCAACTTGTGCGCGTTGGCGCTGTGCTGGAAGTGGAAGTGAATGCCTTCCTCTTCGCACAGGCGCTGGATGAAGTGCAGGTCCGACTCGTCGTATTGCACGCAGTAGATGCGTTCGGGATAGATCGAGCCGGTCTTGAATTCGTAGGCGTTGCCTTGAATGCCGTGCTCTTCCAGCACCTGACCGATGATCTTCGGCACGCTGAGGTTCTGGAAGATGCGCTGGTTGATGCGGTGCGCCAGATACGCCAGTTGCGGGCGCAGCGTCACCGAATAACGGGTCAGGCGTTTGCCCGAGTCACCTTGCGCGGCGCGGTAGATCTGGCCATGGATGCCGCTGCCGTCAGGCGACAGCTGCAGGAAGGCGGGTTTGTGCAGCAGGGTTTCGAGCTCCAGCGACGGCTGCTCACTGACCAGCTCCACCTCAAAGACAAAAGGCTGGCTGATGGCTTCCCGGCCGGTGAGGGTAAACACCTGAAAGTCGGCGGAAAGCCCTTCGATGGTCAGGGCAAAGTGGGTTTCATTGGCCGGCGCGAACATCCCTTGTTCCTCGTGCTGTACAGCGGCGCTCGTCGACGACCGCAAAAAAGCGGCTCAACGTACGCGAAATTCTGGAGGGGCGTAAACAACATCGACCAGCAGAGCTGGCCGATGCGTGTAACGGTCAGCCGTAATTAAACGACTGGAGCACGCCAGTCATCGGAACCCGAAGTACCGGATACTTCGTGGGTCCAGGTGATTTTGCGGTAGGTGAACTGCACTTCTTCCAGGTGGGTGAAGTGCGCGTTGCCTGGATCCTGGCAGTTGTGCATTTTGTTGTTGATGGCGACGATGATCGCGTCTTCCAGTTTGGTGGTGTAGTAGTGCTCTTGGGTGCCTTGAGCCGAAGTGCGGTACCACTGGATAACGATTTCGCTCATGCGCTCGCCGGAAGTCAGAGCTGCTTGCAGCAGTGGCGAAGCCTTGTCGTAGACCTTGGTGATCACAACTGGCTTGTGTACGCGCTGACCGGTTGGCTGACCGGATTGCGGGTCACGCGGGATGATCACGTCGTGGGTGAAAGCCTGAACCATGACCTGGTCTTCGTGGCCTTCCTGGTAGGTGTTGCCAACGGAGTCGGCGGTGAAAGCGCCGGCAGTGATCAGGCCTTGTTTTTCGCCGGTAACCGACATGTACGCTGGTGTTGCCATGGGGTGCTCTCCTTGCGGATAAAGTTAGGGTGCCCGGAGGCGAAATCGCCCGGTGGGTGGCTGAGAGTTATCAAGGAGCGTGCCAGGTTTTGCGCGGTGCCCGGATGGCGGGGGCGCCACGGTAGTCGGTGATCATTCGGGGCGATTTTCAGCGGGAAAGTCGGGAGAAAGTGCGCAAGAAGTTGCGCACTTGGCTGCAGGCCTTGCGCCGCTTGAGCTGCAGAGGATTTAGGCCCTGAAATATTACGACCAACTGCGCAACTTCTTGCGCAGTTGGGTATTTGCCGGGACTGCGGTGTGGCCTTCGCGAGCAGGCTTGCTCCCACAAGGACAGTGCTGCCAGCGAAAGCGTCTTATAAATGAAACACCGCCCTCGGCTATACTCCCCGCATTTCGATCAGGCACGAGGATTCACTGTGAAGAACTGGACGTTGCGCCAACGCATTTTGGCGAGCTTTGCGGTGATTATCGCCATCATGCTGTTGATGGTGGTGCTGTCCTACTCGCGGTTGTTGAAAATCGAGGCCAGTGAAAACAGCGTGCGCGACGATGCCATCCCCGGCGTCTATTACAGCTCGATGATTCGTGGTGCATGGGTCGACAGTTATTTGCAGACGCAAGAGCTGCTCGGCCTCAAGGAAGGCCAGGGCGTTTCCAGCGAAGACGCTGCCGACTACAAGGCATTCGAGGCGCGTCTGCAAGAGCAGATGGCCAACTATCGCAAGACCATGGCCACCGATGAAGACCGTTCCGAATTCGCCCTGTTCGAGAAGTACCACGATACCTACATGCAGATTCAGGATGCCGTGCTGGACCTGCACAAGCGCAATCTGGAAGCCGATGCCATTAAGCTGTTCAACGAGAAGCTGACCCCGGCGTGGTACACCGGTCGGATGAAACTCAACGACATCATTGGCGAGAACAAAGTCGTCGCTGATAACGCCATGGCCAACATCGACGACGCGGTGGCAACGGCCAAAGTCAGCATGGTCATTTCTCTGCTGGTCGCGGTGCTGGCCGCCGGCCTCTGTGGTCTGCTGCTGATGCGCGCGATCATGGCGCCGATGAACCGCATCGTGACCATCCTCGACATCATGCGCACCGGCGATCTGAGTTCGCGCCTGAACCTTGATCGCAAGGACGAGTTCGGCGCGGTCGAAACCGGCTTCAACGACATGATGACCGAGCTGACGTCGCTGGTGTCCCAGGCCCAGCGCTCCTCGGTGCAGGTGACCACCTCGGTCACCGAGATCGCCGCCACTTCCAAGCAGCAACAGGCCACCGCCACCGAAACCGCAGCGACCACCACCGAAATCGGCGCAACCTCCCGTGAGATCGCCGCGACTTCGCGGGATCTGGTGCGCACCATGACCGAAGTGTCCACCGCTGCCGATCAGGCCTCGGTGCTCGCCGGCTCCGGCCAGCAAGGCCTGGCGCGCATGGAAGACACCATGCACTCGGTCATGGGCGCGGCGGATCTGGTCAACGCCAAACTGGCGATCCTCAACGAGAAGGCCGGCAACATCAATCAGGTGGTGGTGACCATCGTCAAAGTGGCTGACCAGACCAACCTGCTGTCGCTCAACGCAGCGATCGAAGCCGAGAAGGCTGGCGAGTACGGCCGCGGTTTTGCCGTAGTCGCCACCGAAGTCCGGCGTCTGGCCGATCAGACCGCCGTGGCCACCTACGACATCGAACAGATGGTCCGCGAGATCCAGTCGGCGGTGTCGGCCGGGGTGATGGGCATGGACAAGTTTTCCGAAGAAGTGCGCCGCGGCATGTCGGAAGTGCAGCAGGTCGGCGAGCAGCTGTCGCAGATCATCCATCAGGTGCAGGCACTGGCGCCGCGCGTGCTGATGGTCAACGAAGGGATGCAGGCCCAGGCCACTGGCGCCGAGCAGATCAACCATGCGCTGGTGCAGTTGGGCGATGCCAGCAGCCAGACCGTCGAATCGCTGCGTCAGGCCAGTTTCGCTATCGACGAACTGAGCCAGGTGGCCGTCGGCCTGCGCAGCGGCGTTTCGCGATTCAAAGTCTGATGAGCGAAATCATCGCCAAACGAGGCAGTGCGCCAGTGGCGAAGCCGGCGCTGTTCCTGCTGTTTCGCATCGGCAGCGAACGCTACGCCCTGCGCGCCACGGAAGTGGCCGAAGTGCTGCCGCGCCTGCCGCTGAAACCGATTGCCCGGGCGCCGCAGTGGGTGGCCGGGGTGTTCGCCTATCGCGGGGCGGTGGTGCCGGTGATCGACCTCAGCGCGCTCACTTTCGGTGAGCCCGCCGAGGCGCGCACCAGCACGCGGCTGGTGCTGGTCAATTATCAGCCGGATCAATCGCAAGCAGCGCAATGGCTCGGGCTGATTCTCGAGCAGGCCACCGACACGCTGCGCTGTCATCCGCAAGATTTCCAGCCCTACGGCCTCGACAACCGCGAGGCGCCGTACCTCGGACCGGTGCGCGAAGATGCACAGGGATTGCTGCAATGGGTGCGGGTCAATGACTTGCTCGATGATGCCGTGCGCGGTTTGCTGTTCCCCGATCCGCCGCGTGATCCGGCGCAGCTTGAGGCGCGGCCATGAGCAGTGAGCAGCGCTTTTTCGATTTCCTCAAGGAACGCATCGGCCTTGATGTTGCGTCGGTGGGCGCGGCGATCATCGAGCGTGCCGTGCGCCAGCGCACGACCCTGTCCCAGGCCGCCCACGCCGACGAATATTGGCAGCTGTTGCAAGGCTCGCGGGACGAGCAGCAGGCGCTGATCGAAGCGGTGATCGTTCCGGAAACGTGGTTTTTCCGTTATCCGGAATCTTTCGCGACGCTGGGCAAACTGGCGCGAGGTCGGCTTAAAGAACTCAATAATATGCGCGCGCTGCGAATTCTGAGCCTGCCGTGCTCGACCGGCGAAGAACCCTACTCGATTGCCATGGCCTTGCTTGATGCCGGATTGCAGCCGCATCAATTCAAGGTCGACGGCATGGACATCAGCCCGCTCTCGGTGGAAAAGGCGCGGCGTGCGGTTTATGGCAAGAACTCCTTTCGCGGTCAGGATCTGGAATACCGCGAGCGACATTTTTTTGCCGAGCAGGACGGCCACCGGGTCAACGAATACGTTCGCGAACAAGTGCGCTGGCAAGTCGGCAATGTGCTCGATCCGACGCTGTTGGCGACCGAGCCGGCCTTCGATTTCGTGTTCTGCCGCAACCTGCTGATCTACTTCGACCAGCCGACGCAAAAGCAGGTGTTCGAAGTGCTCAAGCGCCTGACCCACGTCGACGGCGTGCTGTTTATCGGCCCGGCGGAGGGCAGTCTGCTCGGGCGTTTGGGCATGCGTTCGATCGGCATCCCGCAATCCTTCGCCTTCAGCCGCCATAGCGAGCCGCACCCGGAACCGCTGCCGATGCCCAAACCGGTCGCCGTGCCGGTCAGCCAACCACTGCGCAGCGCGCCGCCGCCAGCGCCAGTGCGCAATCGGCCGTTCGCTGCCGTGACGGCTTTGCCGGTGACGAAAAAAACTGCCGACCCGGACGCCGCAACGCTGCTGGCGCAGATTGCTGCACTGGCCAACGAAGGCAAAAGCGCCGAGGCCCGTGCCGCGTGCGAACACTATCTGCGCAGCCATGAACCCGTGGCGCAGGTGTTCTATTGGCTGGGCCTGCTCAGCGATGTCGCCGGCCTGAGCCTTGAGGCCCAGGGTTTTTATCGCAAGGCCTTGTACCTCGAACCGCAACACCCCGAAGCGCTGATGCACCTGGCCGCGTTGCTGCAGGCTCAGGGCGATACGGCGGGTGCCCGACGATTGCAGGAGCGCGCCGCCCGCAGCGGGCGCACCGCCGACAGTGAGCGTAAACGATGAGCGCGCCCGACACTTTGAACGTTACCCACGAAGACGCCCGCGCCATCGACGATTGCTGGAACCGCATCGGCACTCATGGCGACAAGTCCTGCCCGTTGCTGGAAGAGCATATTCACTGCCGCAACTGTTCGGTGTATTCCGCCGCCGCCACGCGCCTGCTCGACCGTTATTCGTTGCAGCAGGACCAGCGCGAAGCGGTGGTCAGCAAGGTCGAAACCGACGTCAAGACCCGCTCGCTGCTGATGTTCCGCCTCGGCGAGGAATGGCTCGGACTGGCCACGCGCACGCTTGTCGAAGTTGCGCCGTTGCAGGCGATACATTCGCTGCCGCACCAGCGCTCGCGGGCCTTGCTCGGTGTGGCCAATGTCCGTGGCGCACTGGTCGCGTGCCTGTCGCTGGTGGAACTGCTCGACCTCGGCGCCAGCGTTGCGCCGGTCAGCGGCGGGCGAATCATGCCGCGCATGCTGATCATCGCCGCGCACGGCGGGCCGGTGGTGGTGCCGGTGGATGAGGTGGACGGCATCCATGCCATCGACGAGCGCATCCTCGACGCCGCGTCGCAGTCCGGTGCGCAGAACAGTGCCAAGTACACCCGTGGCGTTCTGCAATATCGCGGTCGCAGCCTGCGCTGGCTGGATGAAGAACAGCTGTTGTCCGCCGTGACCCGGAGCCTGACATGACCCCCGAGCAAATGCGCGACGCCTCTCTGCTCGAGCTGTTCAGTCTCGAAGCCGAAGCCCAGACCCAAGTGCTCAGCGCCGGGCTGTTGGCGCTGGAGCGCAATCCGACCCAGGCCGATCAGCTGGAGTCGTGCATGCGTGCGGCGCACTCGCTCAAAGGTGCGGCGCGCATTGTTGGCATCGACAGCGGCGTCAGCGTCGCCCACGTCATGGAGGATTGCCTGGTCAGCGCGCAGGAAGGGCGTTTGTTGCTGCGTCCCGAACACATCGACGCGTTGTTGCAGGGCACCGACCTGCTGATGCGCATCGCCACGCCGGCCAATGCGCCGCAACCCACGGACATTGAAGCCTACGTGACGCTGATGGGGCGTCTGCTCGATCCTTCGGCGCCAGCCGCTGTGGTTGCCACGCCACCGATGGCCGAGTTGCAGATCGAGCCAGTGCCGATAGTGTCGGCGCCGATTGTCGACGAGCCCGCCGAACCGACCCCGCGCAAAAACAAACGCACCACCGAAGGCGGCGAGCGCGTTTTGCGCGTCACTGCCGAACGCCTGAACAGCCTGCTCGATCTGTCGAGCAAATCGCTGGTGGAAACCCAGCGTCTCAAGCCGCATCTGGCGACCATGCAGCGTCTCAAGCGCATGCAGAACAATGGCCTGCGCGCACTGGAAAATCTCAATGTGCACCTGAAGGACCACGCACTGAGCCTGGAAGCGCTCGAGTCACTGGAAGATGCGCGGCGCTTGCTCGCCGAGTCGCAGCAATTGCTCAGCGAGAAAAACGCCGAACTCGACGAATTCGCCTGGCAGGCCAGCCAGCGTGCACAAGTGCTCTATGACACCGCGCTGGCCTGTCGCATGCGCCCGTTCGCCGACGTGTTGAGCGGGCAGGCGCGCATGGTTCGCGATCTCGGTCGCAGCCTCGGCAAGCAGGTGCGCCTGGAGATCGAAGGCGAGAAAACCCAGGTCGATCGCGATGTGCTGGAAAAGCTCGAAGCGCCGCTGACTCATTTGCTGCGCAACGCCGTCGATCACGGCATCGAATCCCCGGAGCAGCGCCTGCTCAAGGGCAAGCCCGAAGAAGGCCTGATTCGCCTGCGCGCCTCCCACCAAGCCGGTTTGCTGGTGCTGGAACTCAGCGATGACGGCGGTGGCGTCGATCTGGAGAAAGTCCGCCGCAGTATCGTCGAACGGCAGTTATCCCCAGCCGAAACCGCAGCGCAACTGAGCGAAGAAGAACTGCTGACCTTCCTGTTTCTGCCGGGGTTCAGCCTGCGCGACAAGGTCACCGAGGTGTCCGGGCGTGGCGTCGGCCTGGACGCTGTTCAGCATATGGTCCGCCAATTGCGTGGGGCCGTGGTGCTGGAGCAGACGGCGGGCGAGGGCAGCCGTTTCCATCTGGAGGTGCCGTTGACGCTTTCGGTGGTACGCAGCCTCGTGGTGGAAGTCGGCGAAGAGGCTTACGCATTCCCCTTGGCGCACATCGAACGCATGTGCGATCTGGCCCCCGAAGACATCGTGCAGGTCGAAGGACGCCAGCATTTCTGGCACGAAGGCCAGCATGTCGGGCTGGTTGCGGCCAGCCAGTTGCTCAATCGCCCGGCCAGTCAGAACGATGGCGCTACCCTGAAAGTCGTGGTGATCCGCGAGCGCGAGGCGATTTATGGGGTGGCTGTCGAGCGCTTCGTGGGTGAGCGCACGCTGGTGGTGTTGCCGCTGGACGAGCGTCTGGGCAAGGTTCAGGATATTTCCGCCGGGGCCTTGCTCGATGATGGTTCGGTGGTGCTGATCGTCGATGTCGAAGACATGCTGCGTTCGGTAGACAAGCTGCTCAACACCGGGCGTCTGGAGCGCATTGCCCGACACGGCAATCAAGCTGCCGAAGTGGCGCGCAAGCGGGTGCTGGTGGTCGACGATTCGCTGACCGTGCGCGAGCTGCAACGCAAACTGCTGCTCAATCGCGGCTATGACGTCGCGGTGGCGGTGGACGGCATGGATGGCTGGAATGCGCTGCGTTCGGAGAGCTTCGATCTGCTGATCACCGACATCGACATGCCACGCATGGACGGCATCGAGCTGGTTACGCTGCTGCGCCGCGACAACCGTTTGCAATCGTTGCCGGTGATGGTCGTGTCGTACAAGGATCGCGAAGAAGACCGCCGCCGTGGACTGGACGCCGGCGCCGACTATTATCTGGCCAAAGCCAGTTTTCATGACGACGCCCTGCTCGATGCAGTGGTCGAGCTCATCGGGGGAGCGCGGGCATGAGGATCGCAATCGTCAACGACATGCCCCTGGCGGTGGAGGCCCTGCGCCGAGCGCTGGCGTTCGAGCCGGCGCATCAGGTGATCTGGGTCGCCAGCAACGGCGCCGAGGCGGTGCAACGCTGCGCCGAGTGCACGCCAGACCTGATTCTGATGGACCTGATCATGCCGATCATGGACGGTGTCGAAGCCACGCGGCGGATCATGGCCGAGACCCCATGCGCGATCGTCATCGTCACCGTCGACCGCCAGCAGAACGTGCACCGCGTGTTCGAGGCCATGGGCCACGGCGCGCTGGACGTGGTCGACACGCCGGCCATTGGCGCCGGCAATGCCCAGGAAGCGGCGGCGCCGTTGTTGCGCAAGATCCTCAACATCGGCTGGCTGATCGGCGACAAGGCGCCGCGTTCGCGCCCGGCGCCGAGTTCGCCGCGCAGTTCGCCGTCACGTCAGCGGCTGGTGGCGATCGGTTCGTCTGCCGGTGGGCCGGCGGCGCTGGAAGTGCTGCTCAAAGGCCTGCCGAAGGATTTTTCCGCCGCGATCGTGCTGGTGCAGCATGTCGATCAGGTGTTCGCCGCCGGCATGGCCGAATGGCTGGCCAGCGCCAGCGGCCTCGATGTGCGTCTGGCCCGTGAAGGCGAGCCGCCGCAGAGTGGCGCGGTGCTGCTGGCCGGGACCAATCACCATATTCGCCTGTTGAAAAACGGCACGCTGGCCTACACCGCCGAACCGGTCAACGAGATCTATCGCCCCTCGATCGACGTGTTTTTCGAGAGCGTTGCCAGTTACTGGAACGGTGACGCGGTCGGGGTTTTATTGACCGGGATGGGGCGCGATGGCGCGCAAGGGCTTAAGCTCATGCGCCAGCAGGGTTATTTGACCATTGCGCAGGATCAGCACAGCAGTGCGGTGTACGGCATGCCCAAGGCTGCCGCGGCGATCGATGCCGCGGTGGAAATCCGTCCGCTGGAAAAGATAGCGCCACGATTGCTGGAGATTTTCCCCAAATGAACAGGTTGATCCGCAATCCAGGCCCCCGCAGTACTCAGGTGACCGCTCATGAATGATTTACAGATCGACGACATTAAAACCGACGAAAACGCCGCCATGGTGTTGTTGGTGGATGATCAGGCGATGATCGGCGAAGCGGTGCGCCGTGGGCTGTCGAATCAGGAAAACATCGACTTCCACTTCTGCTCCGACCCGCAGCAGGCCATCGCCCAGGCGGTGCGGATCAAGCCGACGGTGATCCTCCAGGACCTGGTGATGCCCGGCCTCGATGGCCTGAGCCTGGTGCGCGAATACCGCAATCATCCGGCGACCAAGGACATCCCGATCATCGTTCTCTCGACCAAGGAAGACCCGCTGATCAAAAGCGCGGCGTTCTCCGCTGGCGCCAACGACTATCTGGTGAAACTGCCGGATACCATCGAACTGGTCGCGCGCATTCGCTACCACTCGCGGTCCTACATGACATTGCTGCAACGCGACGCCGCGTACCGAGCGTTGCGGGTCAGCCAGCAGCAATTGCTCGACACCAATCTGGTGCTGCAACGGCTGATGAACTCCGATGGCCTGACCGGGCTGTCCAACCGACGGCACTTCGACGAGTACCTGGAACTGGAGTGGCGCCGTTCGCTGCGTGATCAGACGCAGCTGTCATTGCTGATGATCGACGTCGATTACTTCAAGTCGTACAACGACAGTTTTGGCCACGTTGAAGGCGACGAAGCCTTGCGCAAGGTCGCCACGGCGATCCGCGAGGCCAGTGCGCGACCGTCGGACCTGCCGGCGCGTTACGGCGGCGAGGAGTTTGTGCTGGTGCTGCCGAACACTTCGCCGGGCGGCGCGCGGCTGTTGGCCGAGAAACTGCGCCAGACCGTGGCGGCGCTGAAAATTCCGCATAACACGCCGGCCGAGGGCTCCAGTCTGACCATCAGCATTGGTCTGGCGACCATGGTGCCGCAGGCGGGCAGTGATTGCCGGCTGCTGATTTCGGCGGCGGATCGCGGCTTGTATCTGGCCAAGAACAATGGGCGCAATCAGGTCGGGATCGAGTAACGGCCGTTGCCCTCACCCCAGCCCTCTCCCGGAGGGAGAGGGGGCCGACCGAGGTGTCTCGGGCCAGACATCGACCTGAGAGATCGCAGCGATTATGGATCTTCAGGCTTGGCGATCACGGATTCGGTGAAGCCATTCTATTCTGCGTATGTTTCAAATATCCCCCGATCGGTCCCCTCTCCCTCCGGGAGAGGGTTAGGGTGAGGGCAGCAATCTCGGCCCATTCACCGCCAGACGGGCTGCCGCGACAGCCTGTTTACGTTATACTCGCCGGCTTTCAAAAGTTCGCCAACGAGTGCTGCCCGTCATGGAAATCAACCCGATCCTGAACACCATCAAGGACCTGTCCGAGCGCTCCGAAACTATTCGGGGGTATCTTTGACTACGATCAAAAGCATGAGCGTCTGACCGAGGTCAATCGCGAGCTTGAAGATCCGAGTGTCTGGAACAAACCTGAATACGCCCAGGAGCTGGGCCGCGAGCGTGCCGCGCTGGCGCAGATCGTCGACACGCTCGACGAACTGAACGGCGGTCTGGCCGATTGCCGCGACCTGCTGGACATGGCCGTCGAAGAGAACGACGAAGGCGCAGTGGGCGATGTCGTCGCCGAGCTGGCCCGTCTCGAGGAAAATCTGGCCAAGCTGGAATTCCGCCGCATGTTCAGCCATGAAATGGACCCGAACAACGCCTACCTGGACATCCAGGCCGGTTCCGGCGGTACCGAAGCGCAGGACTGGGCCAACATCCTGTTGCGCATGTACCTGCGCTGGGCTGACAAACGCGGTTTCGACGCAACCATCATGGAACTGTCCGCCGGTGAAGTCGCCGGGATCAAGGGCGCGACCGTGCACATCAAGGGCGAATACGCCTTTGGCTGGCTGCGTACCGAGATCGGCGTGCACCGTCTGGTGCGCAAGAGCCCGTTCGACTCCGGCAACCGTCGCCATACCTCGTTCTCCGCTGTTTTCGTCTCGCCAGAGATCGATGACAAGGTGGAAATCGAAATCAACCCGGCAGACCTGCGGATCGACACCTATCGTTCCTCCGGTGCCGGTGGTCAGCACGTAAACACCACCGACTCGGCCGTACGTATCACCCACGTACCGACCAACACCGTGGTCAGCTGCCAGAACGAGCGTTCCCAGCACGCCAACAAGGACACCGCGATGAAAATGCTGCGGGCCAAGTTGTACGAGCAGGAAATGCAGAAGCGCAATGCGGCCTCGCAGGCGCTGGAAGACACCAAGTCCGATATCGGCTGGGGTCACCAGATTCGCTCTTACGTGCTCGATGCCTCGCGGATCAAGGATCTGCGTACCAACATCGAACGCAGCGATTGCGACAAGGTGCTCGACGGCGACATCGACGAATACCTGGAAGCGAGCCTGAAATCCGGCCTGTAACACCCTCTGTGGGAGCGGGCTCGCCCGCGATCCCCAGCCGAAGGCTGGGGGCAACGAACCTGATGGAATACTTAAAGACATGAGCGACCTACAACTCGACCCGCAAGCCCTGCAACAGGAAGAAAACTCCCTGATCGCCCTGCGCAAGGAAAAGCTTGCTGCCGAGCGCGCCAAGGGCAATGCCTTCCCGAACGACTTCCGCCGCGAAAACTACTGCGATGCCTTGCAGAAACAGTACGCGGACAAGACCAAGGAAGAGCTGGCAGAGGCTGCAATCCCGGTCAAGGTTGCCGGTCGCATCATGCTCAACCGTGGCTCGTTCATGGTGATCCAGGACATGACCGGGCGCATTCAGGTCTACGTCAACCGCAAGACGCTGTCCGAAGAAACCCTGGCCGCGGTGAAAACCTGGGACATGGGCGACATCATTGCCGCCGAAGGCACCCTGGCGCGTTCCGGCAAGGGCGACCTGTACGTGGAAATGACCCACGTGCGCCTGCTGACCAAGTCGCTGCGTCCGCTGCCGGACAAGCACCACGGCCTGACCGACACCGAACAGCGCTACCGTCAGCGTTACGTCGACCTGATCGTCAACGAAGACGTGCGCCAGACCTTCCGCGTGCGTTCGCAAGTGATCGCGCACATCCGCAGCTTCCTGATGAAGCGCGACTTCCTCGAAGTCGAAACGCCGATGCTGCAGACCATTCCCGGCGGCGCCGCAGCCAAGCCGTTCGAAACTCACCACAACGCGCTGGACATGGAAATGTTCCTGCGTATCGCGCCTGAGCTGTATCTGAAGCGTCTGGTGGTCGGTGGTTTCGAGAAAGTCTTCGAGATCAACCGCAACTTCCGTAACGAAGGCGTTTCGACTCGTCACAACCCTGAATTCACCATGCTGGAGTTCTATCAGGCGTACGCCGATTACGAAGACAACATGGACCTGACCGAAGAACTGTTCCGCGAGCTGGCGCAGCTGGTGCTGGGCAGCACCGACGTGCCGTACGGCGACAAGGTGTTCCACTTCGGCGAGCCGTTCGTGCGTCTGTCGGTGTTCGACTCGATCCTCAAGTACAACCCTGAGCTGACTGCCGATGATCTGAACGACATCGACAAGGCTCGCGCCATCGCCAAGAAGGCCGGCGCCAAGGTGCTGGGCTTCGAAGGTCTGGGCAAATTGCAGGTGATGATTTTCGAAGAACTGGTCGAGCACAAGCTGGAGCAGCCGCACTTCATCACTCAGTACCCGTTCGAAGTGTCGCCGCTGGCCCGTCGCAATGACGAGAACCCGAACGTCACCGACCGCTTCGAGCTGTTCATCGGTGGTCGTGAAATCGCCAACGCCTACTCCGAGCTGAACGACGCCGAAGACCAGGCCGAGCGCTTCATGGCGCAGGTGGCCGACAAGGACGCCGGTGACGACGAAGCCATGCACTACGACGCCGACTTCGTCCGTGCGCTGGAGTACGGCATGCCGCCAACAGCCGGTGAAGGTATCGGCATCGATCGTCTGGTGATGTTGCTGACCAACTCGCCGTCGATCCGCGATGTGATCCTGTTCCCGCACATGCGACCGCAAGCGTAAACGTTTCAGTTGAAAAGCCGCCTAAAACAGGCGGCTTTTTATTGCCTGTCTGGTACAAATGTATCAATTGGTTAATTTGCAAATAGCAGAGGAAGTGCTGTCGTGATGGGTGCAATAGCTCAAGAAGGTGCAGCGGGTATCGCCACTGCGGTCGCTGAAAGTGTTCAGTACCAGGGCCGCAAGGCCAGCCGACAGGGCAGTGAGCAGCGTCGCCAGGACATTCTCGACGCCGCGATGCGCATTGTCGTGCGCGACGGCGTGCGTGCCGTGCGCCATCGTGCGGTCGCGGCGGAGGCCGGTGTGCCGCTGTCGGCGACCACGTATTATTTCAAGGACATCGATGACCTGCTCACCGATACCTTCGCCCAATACGTTGAACGCAGCGCGGCGTACATGGCCAAGTTGTGGATCAATAACGAAGGTCTGCTGCGCGAAATGGTGGTCAGCGCCGACGGCAGCCCGGAGTCGCGCTCGCAACTGGCCGATGACATCGCGCGGCTGATGGCCGATTACGTGCACCGGCAACTGATCAACCGCCGCGAGCATCTGATGGCCGAGCAGGCGTTCCGTCAGGAAGCGCTGCTCAATCCGCGTCTGGCCATTCTGGTGCGCTCGCATCAGCAGATTCTGTTGCAGGGCACCTGCCAGTTGTTCCAGGTACTGGGCTCGCGCGAACCGCAACAGGATGCCAAGGTGTTGACGGCGATTATCGGGCGGATGGAATATCAGGGCCTGCTCAATGACGCCGAGCCATTGGCCGAAGAGGACATGCTCGGGATTCTGACGCGGTATATGCACCTGGTGCTGGCGTCGGTCTAGCGTTTCACGCTACACCCCGTGGGAGCGAGCCTGCTCGCGAAAGCACTCTGATATTCAACATCTGCGTTGTCTGACACAGTGCATTCGCGAGCAGGCCCGCTCCCGCAAAGGCTTAAAGTCTGAGTTTCAGCACGTCACGTTTTCTACAGGAGTTTCGGGTGGACGATTACCAGCAGACGATACGCATGTTGTCCGATCGCATTGTGCTGGCGCAGACGCCGATCCGCGTGCTCGATGCGGTCAAGTGGGACGACAACGTGCGCAAGGGCTTCCTCAAGGCCAAAGGCAAGGAAATGCCGGCGGTGGATCGCGACTACTACCTCAACCGCCCGCTGTCGTTCGATTCGAGCCAGGTCAAACTGGAATTCCAGAACATCGAGCGCGACATCACCCGCCAGCTCGGCCAGTTCAACCCGGTCGGGCAGATCATGCGGCGCATGTGCAAGGAATACCGCATGGTGGTGCGCATGCTCGAAGCGCGCGGCACCGAGGACTTCGGTCTGATCTCGCAAGAACTGTACGGCGCGGCGTCCGATGCCTTCCACGCCGGTGACCCGACATTGGCCGACCTCGGCCTGATGATGTCCGACTACCTGAATAACATCGACGGGCGCGGCGATCTGAAGGACGAGCCGAAAATCCTCACCGCCAAAGACGCGGTGCACCTGCTGCAAACCCGACTGAACAAGGTATTCGGTGAGGCCGAAGAAACCATTCGCGTGTTCGAGTCCGACGGCATCGTCGCCGACGCCGCGGCGGGCGCCGACTACATCAAGATCCGCACGGATGCGCTGTTCAACGACCGCGACGTGCGCGCACTGGAAGTCCACGAAGGTCTGGTGCACGTCGGCACTACGCTCAATGGCTTGAACCAGCCGATCTGCACTTTCCTGTCCAAAGGCCCGCCCTCGTCGACGGTGACCCAGGAAGGCCTGGCGATCCTGATGGAAATCATCACCTTTGCTTCTTACCCGAGTCGCCTGCGCAAACTGACCAACCGCACCCGTGCGATTCATATGGTCGAGGAGGGCGCGGACTTCTTGCAGATCTACGAATTCTTCCGCGAGCAAGGTTTCGAGATGGCCGAAAGCTACGGCAACGCCAGCCGGGTTTTCCGTGGCTCGACGCCGACCGGTCTGCCATTCACCAAAGACTTGTCCTACCTCAAGGGCTTCATCATGGTTTACAACTACATTCAGTTGGCCGTGCGCAAGGGCAAGCTCGAGCAGATTCCGCTGTTGTTCTGTGGCAAGACCACACTGGAAGACATGCGAACCTTGCGGCAACTGGTGGATGAAGGGCTGGTGGTGCCGCCGAAATATCTACCGGATCAGTTCCGTGACTTGAATGCGTTGTCGGCGTGGATGTGTTTCTCCAACTTCCTCAACCATTTGAGCCTGGACCGGATTGAGGCGGATTACTCCAATATCCTCTAGACCCACCACCGAACCCCTTGTGGGAGCGAGCCTGCTCGCGAATGCGATTTCACCTTCAACATTGATGTCGGCTGATACACCGCTTTCGCGAGCAGGCTCGCTCCCACAGGTTTGATTTGTGTTCAGTTCTCTTCTTTGCGAGGTTTCACCGGATGAGAATCCTCGGCATCCTTTGCCTGCTCTTGACCCTCGGCGGTTGCAGTTCGCTGCTGTTCTACCCTGAACCGGGCCAGATATTTACTCCGGACAAAGCCAAACTCGAATACCGCACTGTCACTCTGATCACCGCTGATGGCTTGAAGCTCAACGCCTGGTGGCTGCCGGCCAAACCTGGCGTCGAGGTCAAAGGCACGGTCCTGCATCTGCACGGAAACGGCGGCAATCTGCCGATGCATCTGGGCGGCAGCTGGTGGTTGCCGAAGAACGGCTATCAGGTGCTGCTGGTCGACTATCGCGGCTACGGTTTGTCCGAGGGCAAGCCGAGCCTGCCGGCGATCTATCAGGACATCGACGCCGCGTTCGCCTGGCTCGACAAAGCGCCCGAGGTCAAAGGCAAACCGCTGGTGCTGCTCGGGCAGAGCCTCGGCGGCGCGATGTCGGTGCATTGGCTGGCGCAGCACCCGGAGCGGCAAAAACAGCTGAAAGCGCTGGTGCTAGACGGTGTGCCCGCCAGCTATCGCAGCGTCGGCCAATATGCCCTCAGCACTTCGTGGCTGACCTGGCCGTTGCAGGTGCCGCTGTCGTGGCTGGTGCCGGATGGCGACAGCGCGATCAACTCGATGGCGCAGCTGACCGGCGTGCCCAAGCTGATCTTCCACAGCATCGACGATCCGCTGGTGCCGATGGCCAACGGCATTCGCCTGTATCAAGCGGCGCCGCCGCCGCGCGTGTTGCAGCTGACCCGTGGCGGTCATGTGCAAACCTTCGGCGACCCGGTGTGGCGTCAGGTCATGCTGCGCTACCTTGATGATCCCGAACACTTCGACGGCCTGCGCCGCCTCGGCGAAATCCCCAACTATCCGCCGCCCCCGAATTCTGAAGATGAGAGCCCGCAATGAGTGAAGAACGTAATGCCATCCCGCTGATCATCACCGGTATCTGCAGCATCCTCGGCACCGTCGGGGCGCTGTGGTACTACGGCTACCTGCACTTTGCCAAGCCGGAGGATGCATTGCTGCTCAGCGAATTCACCATGCTCAAGACGGTGCCGGGCGAGGACTACAAAGTCTCGCTGACCCCCGCGCCGCAAGTGGCGCAGTGCATTGATGGTGTGCTGGTGTTGTTTGATACCGAGCAGAAAGGGTTGACCGGTGTGTTGATCAATGGCCAGAAAAAGGCTGTGCGCTGCATGGGGGAGGAGACGCCGCAGAAGCTGGAGCAGTGATTCTGCTGGATCACTTTCCCCCTCTCCCATTGGGAGAGGGGACTGACCGAGGTGTATTCCGCCATACATCGACCTGAGAGACCGTGTCGATTATGGATTCAATAAAGCACTTTCAGATCGATGTATCTTTAGAGCATCCCCCAATCGGCTCCCTCTCCCTCGGGGAAGGGTTGGGGTGAGGGGCTACAGTATGAAACTTAACAAAGAGCCCCTCCATTTGAACGAAGGAGCTTTTACAGCTAAGGGCTGGCTGTCACCGTGATTTTTCGATTGGCACTCCACGGCGAGCGCTTACCGTCAATGCTTTGCCATGCAGTCATGGAAAACGGGCCGACGGGTAAGCTCCAGACACTTTGCACCGACCAGTTGCCGTAAGCATCGGCATCTGTTTCCGCCAGTATGTTGTAAGGGCCGTTAACCTTGGTGACCCGGATATGGGCACCCGGCAGCGCTTTTCCCGAGAGCAGCGGATTTTGGCCGCTTTTACTGCCCTCCACCGGTGTGTCGATAACAGGCGCTGCGGGTGCGTCAGTTACCGTGATTTTTCGATTGGCGCTCCAGGGTGAGCGATGGCCATCGATACTTTGCCATGCAGTCATGGAAAACGGGCCGACGGGTAAAGTCCAGACACTTCGCACCGACCAGTTGCCATAGTCATCGGCGTCTGTTTCCGCCAGTACCTCGTAAGGGCCGTAGACCTTGGACACACGGATATGTGCGCGCGGAACAGCTTTGCCGGAGAGCAGAGGGTTTTGACCACTGTCACTACCCTCTAGTGGGGTTTCTATGACTGGCGCCTCGAGCGTATCAATTACCTTGATTGTTCTATTGGCACTCCACGGCGAGCGCTTACCATCAATGCTTTGCCAGGCTGTCATGGAAAAAGGCCCTGAGGGTAATGTCCAGACACTTCGCACTGACCATTTGCCATAGGCATCAGCGTCTGTTTCCGCCAGTATTTCGTAAGGGCCGTAAACGCGGGTTACGCGAATATGAGCGCCAGGCAATGCTGTGCCTGAAAGCAAAGGGTTGTAACCGGAGTCAGCGTTTTCCACTGGCCTGGAGATAACCGGGGGAGGCACATCCACGATATCAACAACGTTGAAAAAACGCTGCTCGGACGGCCCCGAGACTCTGTCGCCAAAGTACTGCCGAAGCACAAGCGCATTGGGGCCTGATGGCCTATCGGTAGGAGGGGTTATTGACCACCTGCCTTGTACATCCGCGATAGCTGTTGCGAAGAAAGTCTCCGGGGTTGCGGCTTCTGCTACCTTGATCGTTGCTCCCGGTCGCGCCGTTCCAGTGATCAAAGGTTTCAGCGTTGTTGTAGCGTTCTGCTCGGGTGTCATGACCAGCGGTGGCACGACTGTCGTTGTGCAATATGGGAGGCCTTGTCCGTTTATTGCAATTGCGAGCGATGCACCAGCCTTATCCGTCGCACAGACTTTGATTTTGATTTTTGCCGTCGCGTCTTCCAGCGTCCGTCCTGGCTGCAGGGTAGGATCGTTCGTTGTGGCAGTTTCTGGCGAGGCATCCAATTGCACATTGCGCACCGTCCCGTTCAGTGACGAGTACCTGATCCAGACGCCGGTCACGCGATTATCGGTGGGAGAAAATTCGTCGAATGGTGTGGGCTGGCGGTACTCAAGCGCTATCAACTGAGGTTCTGTGGGCCGATTGATCATGTAAAGTTGAGGCCCTTCCTTACCCAATACCCCCAGGCGGTACAGACCTGTCTTACTGATCACGGCGGCTTGCGAGTCATCTAGCCAGCCGGAAAACCACCGGTTGATTGCCGGATAGAGTGTTCCGCCACCCGATACCGAGTCTCCAGTATCACCATACCCGACCGGGCTGCACTCTTCAGGAGCCTGAACAACGTCGTTACTCACCGGACATTTGGTATAAGTGCCGCCATGTGGGTATCCCAGATTGTGGCCGAATTCGTGCTTCCATGTATGCGGTGAGCCCGGCATACCTTTAACCCAAATCCAGTTTCCCGGCACCGTAGCGATTGCGCCGCCGCCACAGGGGACCGCCACAAAGAGGAATGGAAAACCTGCGGGATCAATGTTTTGTGCACGGGCCGCTTTGCGTCCTGCGTCGAGACTGCCTGAAGCGGAGCATGTAGCAGGTTTTGGACCGAAATCTGCCTCGATCTGTGTGCCTTCCAGTTTCAGTTTATTGCCGGAGGCAGCGAGGATGTAGGAGCGCAATGAATTCCAGTGCGTTGAGAAAGTTTGCTCAGCAATTTTTCCGGAGTCCAGGCCCGGTTCGCCTGATCAGTGCCCGGCCACCAGCAATACCTTTTGAACGCCTGTGATCGGGCGTTTTATCGAGGGAGTCAGTAGTTCGGGATCGGTGCTGATGACCATGTCATCGGGATCATACAAAGGCTGTGGTGGGATTGCCGCGTTGCTCCAGCTCATCGCTGTATGGAGAAGTGTCGACAAAAATCCGACTGCGATGATTGATCGTTTCATCGGGGAATCCTTGTGAGGATCAGGCTGACAGGTAACAGCCTCTTCCATGTACCGATTCTCGTCCACTGTCATAGTTGACAGTGGACTTCGCTTTCGGAAGACGAAACGGTCATGGGAATTGAGTCAACCGACTTTCACACTTCCACAAAAAAGCCCCGCCTGATCGCTCAGGCGGGGCTTTTGCGTTACCGGGTGGAGCTTAGTTCGAGCTCACCGAAGAACGCGGTGCTACCGGCTGGTTGTCGTTGGAAATGGTCACTTCCACACGACGGTTCATCGCACGGCCCGAGACGCTGCCGTTATCCGCTACCGGATATTCCTTGCCATAACCCTGAGCGACGATGCGCGAAGGGTCGACGCCCATCTTGATCAGGGCCATCTGCACGGAAGTCGCGCGACGCTCGGACAGCGACTGGTTGTAGCTCGCGGTGCCAGTGCTGTCGGTGTAACCCTCGACGATCACTTTGCGATCCGGGTTTTCCTGGAGGAATTGCGCCAGTTTGTTGATGTTCACCAGGCCGCTGGATTTCAGATCAGCCTTGTTGGTGGCGAACAGCACGTCACCGAAAGTCACCAGCGTACCGCGATCAGTCTGCTTGGCGTTGAGGCTGTCCTGCAGCTGTTTGATCTGCTGGTCACGGGCATCCAGACGGGCCTGGGCACGTTGCGCAGCGGCGTTTTTCAGGTTGTTTTCAGCGGTGCGCAGAGCGATGGTCTGCTTGGCCACTTCCACGCGCTGGTCGGTCAGGTAAGCCAGTTGGTCAACCTTGGCTGCGTCTTCTTTGTCCAGATAGGCCTTGTCAGCCTTGTCCAGGTAATCGCTGGCGTCTTTGGTTTCCAGTGCCGCGACTTTGCTCGCCTGTGGGTTGGCCTGCAGGCCGGCGTAGTTGGTGCGCGCCTGTTCCAGGTTCGGGTTAGGCGGGGTGGAGCAGGCAGCCAGTGCAACGCTTGCGGCCAGAAGAGCGGGAATCATCAGTTGCTTACGCATAATTTTTCGTCCTTTCTATCGGTAAGAGTTTCAGCTTTGCGGTCGGGATGCGCGCTTACTGCACAGTGCGCTGGCTTTCCTGACGCAGTTCCTGAACACCTTTCTGGGAATCCTTCACAGCCTGTTCGGCCTTGGCGGCCTGAGCCTTGCGTTCAGCGACGCGAGCGTCCCATTCAGCCTGTTCGGACAGGCGACGGGCCTCGTCATACTTCTTGTCGTGCATGGCGATTTCAGCTTGTTTCAGTTTGTCCTGAGCCTGCTTCATTTCCACCGCAGCGAATTCGGTACCGCCAGCGCTGACGGCGCTGTTGACGGCCGATTGGGTCACGGCGTACTGCTCGGTCGGTGGGTTACCGGCGCAACCGGCCAGTACGAAGCTGGTGCCGATGGCCAGAGCGGCCAGTTTCAGACCGCGCAGGTGGGAAAACGAGGTTTGGGTTTTCATGGTCTTCAACTCCATTAGGCATCTCCTGAAAATACAACTGAATCCATCCTGGCAGAGGAGGCGAAAGCATCGCTTGTAGACGCGAATTGAAACGCTCGTTCCAGGCGTGGTTACCTGTTCCGACCGGCGGCATTTTTGAAAAGTTCAGAAAAGATGGCCTATCGCCAAAAATTTAATTGACCGTTTGGACAAGGCTCTGGGGCGGGAACTTTAGGGCTTTGGAGCGGTACGCGCGGGTGTATTTTGTCTGTTGATAAACCAATTTGCGAACTGGAATACAGCCTATGTGGGAGCGAGCCTGCTCGCGAATGAGATGTGTCAGTCGGCGCAAATGCTGAATGAAAATCCGCATTCGCGAGCAGGCTCGCTCCCACGGTTTTGATGTGTGTCGAATCAGTGCTTCTGCTTGTTCTCAGCCGAGGACAAATCATGCAAATGCCGCCGCGATAACGCCAGAAAACGCGGCGTCGGGCCGACATCTTCATACAACGGATCGCCTTCCTCATCGGTTGCCACCACTGTTGAACCCTTCACATACGGCAGGCTCGCTTCGAACTCCTCAAGCGCGGCGCCGATCAGCTCGCCGAGCAGTTCCTCGGGGTGACGCTTGGGGTACATTTCGGCAATCGCCGCCAGCCTTGCGGCGGCTTCGACGTCCAGATGAATCGTGTAGCCGGTGTCGGTCAGGCGACCTTTGGCGTTTTCTTCCCAATGCTGGGCGAGTTCACGAATTTTCATGATGACCTCATTTAGCGCCTGCTGATGGCAGGCCTGGGTGAGTGTCCGGCAGCGCCGGCGGCGGGCCGTCGTACGGCTTACTGTTGAGACTAGCTTTCGCCGGCAAGGTTTAAAGTCAATTCGTCGCCTGCTTGTAAGAAGCGGCGCAGAGCGGCACTCTCTGGCAAAGCATTCGTTTCTGCGCTGTCCCCGATTACCGCTGGAGAACTGCTGATGACCGATATTGATGCACGCTTGCGCGAAGATGTTCACCTGCTCGGAGAGCTGTTGGGCAACACCATTCGAGACCAGTACGGCGAGGCGTTCCTCGACAAGATCGAGCAGATTCGCAAAGGCGCCAAGGCCGACCGGCGCGGCTCGATGGACGCTGAACTGAGCGCCAGCCTCAATCAATTGAGCGAAGACGAATTGCTCCCGGTCGCGCGGGCCTTCAATCAGTTTCTCAACCTGGCGAACATTGCCGAGCAGTACCAGCTGATCCATCGCCGCGAGGAGTCGCAACCGGCGCCGTTCGAGTCGAGGGTGTTGCCGGAACTGCTCGCGCGCCTGCGCAGCGAAGGCCACAGCGCCGAGTCCCTGGCCCGGCAACTGGCGCGGCTGGAAATCGAACTGGTGCTGACCGCGCATCCGACCGAAGTGGCGCGACGCACGTTGATCCAGAAGTACGACGCGATCGCCGCGCAACTGGCCGCTCAGGATCATCGCGACCTGACCAGCGCCGAGCGCGAGCAGATCCAGAGCAAACTGCAACGGCTGATCGCCGAAGCCTGGCACACCGAAGAAATCCGCCGCACCCGACCAACCCCGGTCGATGAAGCCAAGTGGGGCTTCGCGGTGATCGAGCATTCGTTGTGGCAAGCGATCCCCAACCATATGCGCAAGGCCGATCAGGCGCTGTTCGCCGCGACGGGTCTGCGCTTGCCGCTGGAAGCCGCGCCGATCCGCTTCGCTTCGTGGATGGGCGGCGACCGTGACGGCAACCCCAATGTCACCGCCGCTGTCACTCGCGAAGTCTTGCTGCTGGCGCGCTGGATGGCCGCTGATTTGTACCTGCGCGATGTCGATCATCTCGCTGCCGAACTGTCGATGCAGCAGGCCAGCGATGCGCTGAAGGCCAAGGCCGGCGACAGCGCCGAACCCTATCGCGCGGTGCTCAAGCAATTGCGCGAACGCCTGCGCGCCACACGCAACTGGGCGCATGCCGCGTTGACCGCGCCGACCCCGGCAACCGCCGATGTGCTGCACGACAATCGCGATCTGCTCGAGCCTTTGCAGTTGTGTTTCAACTCGCTGCACGAGTGCGGCATGGGCGTCATCGCCGACGGGCCGTTGCTCGATTGCCTGCGTCGGGCGGTGACGTTCGGCCTGTTTCTGGTGCGCCTCGATGTGCGTCAGGATTCGACCCGGCACAGCTCGGCGATGACGGAAATCACCGATTACCTCGGCCTCGGCCGCTATGAGGAATGGGACGAAGAACAGCGCATCAACTTCCTCACCGAAGAATTGAGCAACCGTCGCCCTTTGCTGCCCGCGCATTTCAAACCGTCGGCGGACACCGCTGAAGTGCTCAACACCTGCAAGGAAATCGCTGCCGCGCCTGCTGCTTCGCTGGGCTCCTACGTGATCTCCATGGCCGGCGCCGCTTCCGATGTGCTCGCGGTGCAACTTCTGCTCAAGGAATCCGGCGTACTGCGGCCGATGCGCGTGGTGCCGCTGTTCGAGACCCTCGCCGACCTCGACAACGCCGGGCCGGTGATGGAACGTCTGCTGCTGTTGCCGGGCTATCGCGCGCGTTTGCACGGCCCGCAGGAAGTGATGATCGGCTATTCCGACTCGGCCAAGGATGCCGGCACCACCGCTGCGGCATGGGCGCAATATCGCGCGCAGGAGCGCCTGGTGGAAATCTGCCGCGAACAGCAAGTCGAACTGCTGTTGTTCCACGGTCGCGGCGGCACCGTGGGGCGTGGCGGCGGTCCGGCGCACGCGGCGATTCTGTCGCAACCACCGGGTTCGGTGGCGGGACGTTTCCGCACTACCGAGCAGGGAGAAATGATTCGTTTCAAATTCGGCCTGCCGGACATCGCCGAGCAAAACCTCAATCTGTATCTGGCCGCCGTGCTCGAAGCGACCTTGCTGCCACCGCCGCCGCCGACTCCGGAATGGCGCCATCTGATGGACGAATTGGCGGCGGACGGTGTCAGCGCTTACCGCCAGGTGGTGCGGGAAAATCCGCAATTCGTCGAGTACTTCCGTCAGTCGACGCCGGAGCAGGAATTGGGACGTTTGCCGCTCGGCAGTCGCCCGGCCAAACGTCGCGCCGGCGGTATCGAAAGCCTGCGGGCGATCCCGTGGATTTTCGGTTGGACCCAAACCCGATTGATGTTGCCGGCCTGGCTGGGCTGGGAGACGGCGCTGAGCAAGGCGCTGGAGCGCGGCGAAGGTGAGTTGCTGGGGCAGATGCGCGAACAATGGCCGTTCTTCCGCACCCGTATCGATATGCTGGAAATGGTTCTGGCCAAGGCTGATGCGGATATTGCGCAGTCCTACGACGAGCGTCTGGTTGAAGCTGATCTGCTGCCATTGGGCGCGCAGTTACGCGACCTATTGTCGCAGGCATGCACCGTCGTGCTCGGTCTGACCGGGCAGTCGCAGCTGCTGGCGCATAGCCCGGACACCCTCGAATTCATCCGCTTGCGCAACACCTACCTCGACCCGCTGCATCTATTGCAGGCGGAACTGTTGGCGCGTTCGCGGCGACAGGATGTCGAGCAGGGCAGCCCGGTAGAACAGGCGCTGCTGGTGTCTGTGGCGGGGATTGCCGCCGGATTGCGCAATACCGGCTAAGGTTGCTGAGCACCTCAGGCGGCATTCGCGACAAGGGTCGGATGCCGCTTCTCCTGCCGTAGGAAAGTGCCGCGAAGCGACAGTTATTGATGGGGTTGCGACTTGGGTTACCGCGTCGCAAGGTCACGGCGGGCGTCGGTTTCTCCGACTTTTGGCGTCTTGTGTGGGCGCAGCCTGCTGTGTATCTTGATCAGCCTTTGGCCGTTTGTGCGGCCACGACCCGTATTTTCAGGATCCGCCGGTTACGAGCGAATCCTTTGTTTTGTAAAGCTTTTATATAAAAAATTGAGGAGCACATCGATGCGCGTCATTCTGCTGGGAGCTCCCGGGGCCGGTAAAGGTACTCAGGCAAAGTTCATCACCGAGAAATTCGGCATTCCGCAAATCTCCACCGGCGACATGCTGCGTGCTGCGGTCAAGGCTGGCACTCCACTGGGCGTGCAAGCCAAGAGCATCATGGATGCCGGCGGCCTGGTGTCGGATGACCTGATCATCGCGCTGGTCAAGGACCGCATCGCTCAACCTGATTGCGCCAACGGTTTCCTGTTCGACGGCTTCCCGCGCACCATTCCGCAGGCTGAAGCGCTGGTCACTGCCGGCGTCGAGCTGGATGCCGTGGTCGAGATCGCTGTCGAAGACGATGAAATCGTTCAGCGCATCGCCGGTCGCCGTGTCCACGAAGCCAGTGGCCGTGTTTACCACATCTTCTACAACCCGCCGAAACTGGCTGGCAAGGACGACATCACCGGCGAAGAGCTGGTACAGCGCAAGGACGACACCGAAGAAACCGTGCGTCATCGCCTGTCGGTCTACCACTCGCAGACCAAACCGCTGGTGGAGTTCTACCAGAACCTTTCCGCCAAGAACGGCGGCAAGCCAAAGTACAGCCACATCGAAGGCGTGGGTTCGGTTGATGCAATCACCACCAAGGTGCTGGCCGCGCTGAGCTGAAAAGTCTGATCGGCTGCATCATCCACGGCCCGCTTGCGGGCCGTTGTTGTTTATACTGACGCACTTTTTCCCACCCCTGTTTTGGAAACATCGATGAGCACCTTGCTGGCCCTGGACACCGCGACTGAAGCTTGCTCCGTTGCCTTGCTGCATGACGGCAAGGTCACGAGCCATTACGAGGTGATCCCGCGCCTGCATGCGCAGAAGCTGCTGCCGATGATTCAGCAATTGCTCGCCGATGCCGGCACCACGCTGCAAGCGGTCGACGCGATTGCTTTCGGCCGTGGCCCGGGCGCGTTTACCGGTGTGCGCATTGCCATTGGTGTGGTGCAGGGTTTGGCCTTTGCTCTGGATCGTCCGGTGTTGCCGGTATCCAACCTTGCCGTGCTGGCCCAGCGAGCCTTTCGTGAACATGGCGTAAGCCAGGTCGCGGCTGCGATTGATGCGCGGATGGATGAAGTGTATTGGGGCTGCTACCGCGAGACGGCGGGGGAGATGCGTCTGGTTGGCGCCGAAGCCGTGTTGCCGCCGGAAGTCGCCGCGTTGCCCGCTGATGCCAGTGGCGATTGGTTCGGTGCCGGTACCGGTTGGGGTTACGGCGAGCGCATCGCGGTCAATCTGAGCGGCTCCGACGCGGGCATGCTGCCCCACGCCGAAGACCTGCTGACCCTGGCGCGTTTCGCCTGGGAGCGCGGTGAGGCGATCCCGGCAGATGACGCGCAGCCGGTTTACTTGCGCGATAAAGTTGCCACCCCCAAAGCCCGCTGATACGACACTTTCTCCTGTGGGAGCGAGCCTGCTCGCGAAGGCTTCTGGTCAGTCAATGCATGTGTTGAATGTGCTGGACCCTTCGCGAGCAGGCTCGCTCCCACAGGTTCGCGGTCACATACAAATATCGCCAATCGTCAGTTTCTGCCCCCTCGCTTAAAACCTTTTGCGCTTTATGTGTTCTAGTTATCACTCGGCGGTTTGCTAAGTCGGTCAAGTGCCGCTAAATTGCCATCATTGATACCGAGCATGACATTATGCGTATAGACGGCGTTTCCACTCAGTCCTACCCCATCAAGCGCAAGCCGCGTAAAGGCAATGCGGCGCTGGATGAATCCGTCGACATCATCGACGGCGAGCTGGAATTCCCGAGCGAAGAGCAGATGGCCGCCCGTGCAGCCCAAGCCACTGCGCAACGCCTGAGCAACCTGCCTGCCCGTCAACAAGACATGATCTACCACCGCGCGATGAAGAAAAGCGTAGCCATGGCTCTGGCCAGCTACCTGAGCACCGCCGGTTTTGTCGATTGGGACGCAGACGTGCTGGGCCTCGATCTGTATATCTGATGGATCTGCCTTACTACCTCGGTTGCCCGTCCTGGAGCGAAAATGCCTGGCGCGAGTATCTGTATCCGGTAGACGCAAAAACCTCCGACTTTCTCGCTCTCTACTGCCAGGTGTTCAACGCCGTTGAAGGCAACACCACCTTCTACGCCAGCCCGTCGCCAGCCACTGTGCAACGCTGGGCCGAGATCATGCCGGCGCACTTTCGCTTCACTGCCAAATTCCCCGGCGACATCAGCCACAGCGGCGACTTGCGCGAGCAACTGACCGCTGCCGAAACCTTCCTGCAATTACTCAAGCCGTTAGGCGAACGTGTTTCGCCGCTGTGGCTGCAACTGTCGAAAAGCTTCACGCCGCAGCGTCTGCCGGAGCTCGCGGCGTTTATCGATGCACTGGATTGCCCGCTTGCGGTCGAGGTGCGCAATGAACAGTTCTTCGCCAAGGGCGAGAGCGAGCGTCTGCTCAATCGTCTGTTGCTGGATCGCGGTGTCGAGCGCATCTGTCTCGACCCGCGCGCGCTGTTCAGCTGCTTGTCGACCGAGTCCTCGGTGATCCACGCGCAGTCGAAAAAGCCGCGAGTGCCGACCCGTCCGGCGGCGTTCACGCAGTTTCCGCAGGTGCGCTTCATTGGCCATCCCGAGCTTGAGGCCAACGATGCGTTTCTCGTGCCGTGGGTGGCGAAGATTGCTGAATGGATAGAAGAGGGGCGCACGCCCTACGTCTTTCTGCACACCGCTGACAACCTGTTGGCAGCGAAACTGGCGCAGCGTTTTCACGTCCAACTGATGCAACGTTTGCCTGGCTTGCCCGCTCTGCCTGAGCTATACAGGGAACCCGCCGCCGAGCAGCTTGGCTTGCTCTGAGGCGGGTTTTTTCTGTCCGGGAGGCCGTCGATGAACGTCCAAGTCAGTCAACAGCAACGACTCAAAGCCCAAGCCTTCAAGGCCCTGCATGATCGCCAGGGGATCTTCGTCATCCCTAATCCGTGGGATGCCGGCTCGGCGAAGATGCTCGCCGGTCTTGGCTATCAGGCCTTGGCAACCACCAGTGCCGGTTACGCGTTTTCCCAAGGCAAGCCTGATGGCGCGTTGAGTCTCGACGAGACCCTGGCCAATGTCCGCGCGATTGTCGCGGCGACGGATCTGCCGGTGGCGGTGGACCTGGAAAACGGCTTTGCCGATGATCCGGTCGAGTCTGCGCAGAGTCTGTTGCGCGCCGCCGAAGCGGGCGCGGTGGGCGGGTCGATCGAAGACGCTACGGGACGTCCGGACGCGCCGATCTATTGCTTCGAACACGCCGTTGCACGGATTGAAGCCGCTGTCGCGGCGGTGCGCACCCTGCCGTTTCCTTTCGTCCTCACCGCTCGCGCGGAAAATTACCTGCACGGCAACCCCGATCTTGACGACACCATTCGCCGCTTGCAGGCATTCGCCGAAGCGGGTGCCGACGTGCTCTATGCGCCGGGTTTGCGCAGCGCCGAAGAAGTGCGCGCAGTGGTGCAAGCGGTGGCGCCGAAACCGGTCAATGTGTTGATGTCTGGCGGTTTGAAACTGACCGTGCAACAGCTCGAGGAACTGGGCGTCCGGCGGATCAGCACCGGGTCGGCACTGGCGCTGGCGGCGTTCGGCGAGTTCTTCCGCGCGGCTGAAGAAATCCACCAGTGCGGCACGTTTGGCTTTACGTCGCAGTCGATGCCGTACGCCAGGGCCAACCAATTCTTCAAGGGCTGAGCATGGGACGTTGGCTGTTCTGGGGGGTGTTGCTCGCGATCGCTGGTGGCGCGGTGAGTGTCTGGCGTGGCTGGCTGGAGGTGCCGCCGCAGTGGAACCCGTGGGCGCCATTGGACATAAAAGCCGCGCCCAACTGGCTGACCGGTTACAAACTCATGCGCCTGCGCAGCGATCCTGAGCTTTGCGCACAGGCGCTGAGCAGCTCGGATCTGCGCGTCAGCCCCCAGGCCGACAGCCCCGGCGCCAAGTGTCCGCTGGTCGGTGCTCTGCGGGTGCATGGCGGTGGAGTGGCGCTGAGCAGCAGTTTCATTGCCAGTTGCCCGCTGGCGGTGGCGTACGCGATGTTCGAACACCACACCCTGCAACCGGCCGCGCAATCGGCTTATGGCCAGAAGATCGCGCGTGTCGATCACCTCGGCAGCTTTGCCTGTCGCAATGTCTACAACCGTGAGAGCGGTGCCCTCAGTCGACATGCCAGTGCCGACGCGCTGGACATTGCCGGTTTCCGTTTGGCTGGCGGACGCACGATCAGCGTGCTCAGGGATTGGCCCAAGCAACACCAGGACGCAGAGTTTCTCCGCCAACTGCGCGACGGCGCCTGCGAGTCATTCAGTGTGGTGTTGAGCCCGGATTACAACGCCGCCCATCGCAATCACTTTCATGTCGATGTCGGGCGCTGGAGCGTGTGTCGCTGAGAATCAGGCAGCGAGGCGCAGGTTCTGCAGAACGATCGGGCGAGCCCAGCCATTATCGAAGTCCAGAGCTTTCTGCTGCTCGACGATTTCTTCCGGCGGGAACGGCGGGTAAGGCTTCTGCAGCAAGTCCAGATCGAACTCGGCAATCGGCAGGTACAGCGGACGTTTCTGCGGAGCAGGGCCTGGCTCCGGCACTGGCTGGCCATTGTTGATCACAATCGGGCGTACCCAGCTGCTGTCGAAATCCTGTTGCTCTTGCTGGGCTTTGAGCTCTTCCGGCGGGAACGGTGGGAACGGCTTGTCCAGCAGCTCCATTTCGAACTCGGCGATCGGCAGGAACAGTGGCTCCGGCGGGCGAACCTGGGTTTCAACCACGTCGCACTCACGCTGGCTGACGATGTGCGCGTGCAGCTCGCTGCCAACGGTCGGTTCTTCCGGGCTGTTCAGGTCAACCGGTGGAAACGTGCCACAGGCAGGCACCACTTCACTCGTCTGTTCGGCCAGGGCCTGGGCAAAGAAATCCTGCCACAGGTGACTGACGCCGCTCAGTGCTTGAGTGTTATGACGGCTAAAGTCGCCATGGGGCGAAACGTAGCCAATCGATGTGGGAAGAATGCCTGACATTTTTTTCGGTTGACGCTCAGCTCTGGCAAAATGCGCGTTGAATGGTTTATCGGCGGTTTTTGTCAATCCTTAACTTTTTTGAGCGTTTTTTCATGATCGAGTCACCTGCGGCCTGCCGCATCCATGTCCAGGCCCTCGCCCCGACGTTTCAAGCACAAGCCGCACACTGGGCCGAACGTCTCGGCCTGCCGCTCGGCGAGGCGGACGGCGAGTTCGTCTTGCAGGTCGGCGAGCAGGGTTTGCAGTTGCAGCAGCTTGGCCCGGATGCGCCTGGACCGGTGCGGGTCGACTTCGTCGAAGGCGGCGCGGCGCATCGTCGTTTGTATGGCGGCGGCAGCGGCCAGATGATTGCCAAGGCTGTCGGCATCGCCCAAGGCGTTCGCCCGCGTGTGCTGGATGCCACGGCGGGCTTGGGCAAGGATGCATTTGTGCTGGCCAGTCTCGGTTGTGAAATGAGCCTGATCGAGCGTCAGCCGCTGATCGGCGCACTGCTTGAGGACGGCTTGGCGCGGGCGGCGGAAGATTTCGACGTGGCGCCGATCGTGGCGCGGATGAAATTGCTTAAGGGCAACTCCATCGAAGTGATGCGCAGTTGGGAAGGGGAGCCGCCGCAGGTGATCTATCTCGACCCGATGTTCCCGCATCGCGAGAAAACCGCCTTGGTGAAAAAGGAAATGCGCCTGTTCCGCCCGCTGGTCGGTGATGATCCGGATGCACCGGCCCTGCTTGAAGCGGCGCTGGCCCTGGCCACGCATCGGGTGGTGGTTAAACGCCCGCGCAAGGCGCCGTGCATCGAAGGGCCGAAACCGAGCCATGCGCTGGATGGCAAATCGAGCCGGTATGACATTTATCCGAAGAAAGCGCTGAAGCCCTGAGACCGCGTCGCCCCATTCGCGAGCAGGCTCGCTCCCACAGTAGGAAATGCATTCCAGTGTGGGAGCGAGCCTTCTCGCGAAGCGGTCTGCACAAGCACCGCAAAACTGTCAGGGTTTGTAAGCCCTCATAAACAACCCCACCACCTCCCGCACATGCCGTTCCGCTGCTTCTCCAGTCAGCGGCTCGCCGCAGCCGTACAACAAACGAAAATTTCCCGCCCCTTTGATCAGGCAGAAGAAGTGCTCGGCGGCGTTGCGTGGCTGGTCGATGCTCAGCGCGCCGGTTGCATGGATTTTCGTCAGCAAACCTTCCATGCCGTTGACCACGCGCTCTGGGCCGGCCTCGAAGAAGATCAGCGACAGCTTCGGGTCCTGACTGCCCAGCGCCATGATCAGGCGGTGCAGGTTCACTGATTCATCGCTGTTGATCAGTTGGTGAAAGCCCCGGGCAATGTTCAGCAATACATTTTCCACCGCGATGCCGTCCGGCAATTCGAAGAACAGCGGCGGCAATTGTTCCTCGCATTTCGCGACGACGGCAGCGGAGAACAGCGTCTCCTTGTCGTTGAAATGGCTGTAGACCGTCAGCTTCGACACGCCCGCCTCGCTGGCCACCGCGTCCATGCTGGTGTTGGCGTAGCCATGGCAGAGAAACAGGGTTTTCGCCGCATCCAGGATCGCCTGGCGCTTGGCCAGATCCTTGGGGCGGCCCGGGCCGTTTGGAGCTGAAAGATTGTTCGACATTCTTCGCTTTTAATACTGGACTGGTGAGTTTGCTATTAATACCATACCCGCCAGTATAAATATTCCAAGCCTCATTCGCGAAAGGTCCGTCACCATGTACCGCCATGCGTTGTCCTTTGCCGTGCCAGTCAGTCTGGCGTTCCTGTTATCGGCGTGCGGTCAGGAAGAGGTGACCAAGGTCACCGTACGCCCGGCCATGGTGGTACAGCCCGAGCCTTCGGCGCAGGCGATGGAAAGTTATCCGGGCGAGGTGCGTGCCCGTTATGAGCCTGATCTGGCATTCCGCATTGGCGGCAAAGTCAGCCGACGACTGGTCGACGAAGGCCAGCGCGTCAAAGCCGATCAGCCCTTGGCCGAACTCGATCCGCAGGATGTGCGCCTGCAACTGGAAGCCACCCGCGCGCAGGTCGCCGCCGCCGAGGCCAATCTGAACCTGGTGCGCGCCGAGCGCGATCGCTATAAAACCCTGATGGATCGGCAGATGGTCAGCCGCTCGGCCTACGACAATGCCGAAAATCTATATCGCTCCGGCGAAGCCCGCCTTAAACAAATCAAAGCTGAATTCAACGTTTCGACCAACCAGGCCAGTTACGCGGTACTGCGTGCGCCACAGGATGGCGTGGTGGCCAAGCGTTCGGTGGAAGTCGGGCAGGTGGTCGCTGCCGGGCAAACCGTGTTCACCCTCGCCACCGATGGTGAGCGCGAAGTGTTGATCAGCCTGCCGGAGCAAAGCTTCGGCCGCTTCAAGGTTGGTCAGCCGGTTACCGTGGAATTGTGGGCACAGCAAAATCAACGCTTCGCCGGGCAGATCCGCGAGTTGTCACCGTCCGCCGATCCGCGCTCGCGCACTTTTGCCGCGCGTATCTCGTTCACCAGCGGCAAAGTGCCGGCTGAACTGGGGCAGAGCGCCCGGGTGTTCGTGCAATCGGCTGACAGTGTCTCGCTGTCGATACCGCTTTCCGCGCTGACCGCTGAAAACGGCGCGACCTACGTCTGGGTGGTCAACGGCAACAACACGTTGAAGAAAACCCCGGTGCGGGTCGGTCCGTTCGGCGAGAAAAGCGTGGCGGTGCTCGAGGGGCTCAATGCCAGCGACTGGGTAGTGGCTGCCGGCGTTCATGTGCTGCTCGACGGCCAGCAGGTGCGGCCGGTGGATCGCTCCAACCGTGTGGTCAATCTGGCGAACAAGGAGTAAGCCCCGATGCGCTTCAACCTCTCCGAATGGGCGTTGCGTAATCGCCAGATCGTACTGTTCCTGATGCTTTTGCTCGCCGTTGTCGGCGCGTTGTCCTACACCAAACTCGGCCAGAGTGAAGACCCGCCGTTCACTTTCAAGGCGATGGTCATTCAGACCCGCTGGCCCGGCGCGACCGCGCAGGAGGTCTCGCGCCAGGTTACTGAACGGATCGAAAAGAAACTGATGGAAACCGGCGAGTACGAACGCATCATGTCGTTCTCCCGCCCCGGTGAATCCCAGGTGACCTTCATCGCCCGCGACTCGATGCACTCCAAGCAAATCCCCGATCTCTGGTATCAGTTGCGCAAGAAGGTCGGCGATATCCGCCAGACCTTGCCGCCGGGAATTCAGGGGCCGTTTTTCAACGATGAGTTCGGCACCACCTTCGGCAATATCTATGCGTTGACCGGTGACGGTTTCGACTACGCCGTGCTCAAGGATTACGCCGACCGCATCCAGATTCAACTGCAACGGGTCAAGGACGTTGGCAAGGTCGAACTGCTTGGGTTACAGGACGAGAAAATCTGGGTCGAGCTGTCCAACGTCAAACTCGCCACCCTCGGCTTGCCGCTGGCGGCAGTGCAGCAGGCGCTGGAAGAGCAGAACGCGGTGTCCACGGCGGGGTTCTTTGAAACCGGCAGCGAGCGCTTGCAGCTACGCGTCTCGGGGAATTTTCAGACAGTCGAAGAGATAAAGAACTTTCCGATCCGCGTCGCCGATCGTACGTTCCGTATCTCCGATATCGCCGATGTGCGTCGCGGTTTCAGCGACCCACCGGCGCCGCGCATGCGTTTCATGGGCGACGATGCGATCGGTCTGGCCGTGGCGATGAAGGACGGCGGCGACATTCTGGTGCTGGGCAGGGCGCTGGAGGGCGAGTTCTCGCGGATCCAGAAAAACCTCCCGGCCGGCATGCAGTTGCGCAAGGTGTCCGATCAGCCGGCAGCGGTAAAAACCGGCGTCGGCGAGTTCGTCCAGGTGTTGGTCGAAGCGCTGGCGATCGTCTTGCTGGTGAGCTTCTTCTCCCTCGGCGTGCGCACCGGCATGGTCGTCGCGCTGACCATTCCGCTGGTGCTGGCGATGACCTTCGCCTGCATGTATTACCTCGGGATCGGCCTGCACAAGATTTCCCTCGGTGCGCTGGTGCTGGCGCTGGGTCTGCTGGTGGACGATGCGATCATCGCCGTGGAAATGATGGCGATCAAAATGGAGCAGGGCTTCGATCGCATTCGCGCGGCGAGTTATGCCTGGACCAGCACCGCATTCCCGATGCTTACCGGCACGCTGATCACCGCCGCCGGCTTCCTGCCGATTGCCACTGCGCAGTCCGGCACCGGTGAATACACCCGCTCGATTTTCCAGGTGGTGACCATTGCCTTGCTCGCGTCGTGGGTCGCGGCGGTGATGTTCGTACCGTATCTGGGGGAAAAGCTCCTGCCGGATCTGGCGAAAATTCACGCGGCAAAACACGGCACTGGCGATGGTCAACCGGATCCGTATGCGACGCCGTTCTATCAGCGCGTCCGGCGTCTGGTGGAGTGGTGTGTGGCGCACCGAAAGACGGTAATCGTGCTCACCGTGGGCCTGTTTATTGCCTCGGTGATGTTGTTCCGCTTTGTGCCGCAGCAGTTCTTCCCGGCTTCGAACCGGCTGGAGTTGATGGTCGATCTGAAACTGGCCGAAGGCGTTTCGCTGGCCAATACCACCAGCGAAGTCAAACGCCTCGAAGCGCTGCTCAAGGAGCACGCCGGCATCGACAATTACGTGGCCTACGTCGGTACCGGCTCGCCGCGTTTTTACCTGCCGCTGGATCAGCAACTGCCGGCGGCGAGTTTTGCCCAGTTCGTGGTGTTGGCAAAAACCATCGAAGAGCGTGAAGCGCTGCGCAGCTGGTTGATCGAAACCCTCAACGAACAGTTCCCGGCCCTGCGTTCGCGGGTCACCCGTTTGGAAAACGGACCGCCGGTTGGCTATCCGGTGCAGTTCCGCGTCACTGGCGAGCACATCGAAGAAGTCCGTGCGTTGGCGCGCAAAGTGGCGGCAAAGGTTCGCGAGAATCCGCACGTGGTCAACGTGCATCTGGACTGGGAGGAGCCGAGCAAAGTCGTCTACCTGAATATCGACCAGGATCGCGCCCGCGCCCTCGGTGTGAGCACGGCCAATCTGGCGAAATTCCTGCAGAGTTCGCTGGTCGGCTCGACGGTCAGCCAGTACCGCGAAGACAACGAATTGATCGAGATTCTGCTGCGCGGCACCGTGCACGAGCGCACTGAATTGTCGTTGTTGCCGAGCCTCGCGGTGCCGACGGATAACGGTCGCAGTGTGGCGTTGTCGCAGATTGCCACGCTGGAATACGGCTTCGAGGAAGGCATCATCTGGCACCGCAATCGGCTGCCGAACGTGACGGTGCGCGCCGACATTTACGGCAAGGAGCAACCGGCGACGCTGGTCAAGCAGATCATGCCGACGCTGGACCCGATTCGCGCCGAATTGCCCGATGGTTATCTGCTGGATGTCGGCGGCACGGTGGAGGATTCCGAGCGCGGGCAGAAGTCGGTGAATGCCGGGGTGCCGATGTTCATTGTCGTGGTGTTGACCTTGCTGATGGTGCAGTTGCGCAGTTTCTCGCGCACGGCGATGGTGTTTCTCACCGCGCCACTGGGTCTGATCGGGGTGACGTTGTTTCTGATGGTGTTCAGGCAGCCGTTCGGGTTTGTGGCGATGCTCGGGACCATCGCGTTGTCCGGGATGATCATGCGCAATTCGGTGATTCTGGTGGATCAGATCGAGCAGGATATTGCTTCGGGGCTCAAGCCCTGGCAGGCGATTATCGAGGCTACGGTTCGGCGCTTCAGGCCGATTGTGTTGACGGCGCTGGCGGCGGTGCTGGCGATGATTCCGCTGTCGCGCAGTGTGTTTTTCGGGCCGATGGCGGTGGCGATCATGGGTGGGTTGATTGTTGCGACTGCGCTGACGCTGTTGTTTTTGCCGGCGTTGTATGCGGCGTGGTTTCGGGTGCGTAAGGAGGCTTGAGGTTTTTGTGTCGTGGCGGCCTTCGGGCCGACCATGACGTGGGGTTTTGGGTGTATATCCGTTGCTGTGGGTGTTGCTGATTACGGTTCCGCCCTTACGGCGGGTCACCTTTTTCAAACGCCAAAAAGGTAACCCAAAACGCTTGCTCCTGCGTTCGGCCCTCGCAGGCTCGGGTTCCTTCGCTGCGGGATCGATCCGGGCGCAGCGGCTCCGGTTTGCTTCGCTGCACCTACACTCGCTGTGTACGACTGCGTCGTACGGTCGCTGCGCTCCCACGCCCGGATCAATCCCTCCACTCAGCCTTCCGACGTCGCCGGTGGATCAAAATCAAAAGCGGTACTCGAGCTTGCGCTCATTGTTGAGTGGGGCGGCTTTGCCGCGGGCAGCTACGCTGCTTTGCTTTTGTGGGAGCGAGCCTGCTCGCGAAGGCGGTCTGACAGCCAATTCATTTCGAATCGCCAATTCACGCTGCCTTCCTACAGCTTTTTCAGAATCCTCCGATCTTGAGGCGCTGGCCGTCCAATGCTGTACTCCGGGTTCTGCTTTTCCGAGTCCTTGAGTCTGTCTGATGAAGAAACCACCGACATTAGCCGGCAGAACGGATCCTGTTTTCGACCTGTTGGCCCGCTCGCCACACAAGCAACGACTTGCGGATTATCTGGCGCTGCTCAAGCCGCTCGATGATCATGGGCGCTACTTGCCATTCGAGGCGTTGCGCTTTCGCTGGGCGGCAGGGTTGGACGCGAACCTTTGTTGGGCGTTGGTGAAGAAGGCGCGGGCGGCCCAGTACATTCATTTGTTGCCCTTGGGCGAGCCGGTGCAGTGGGGCAAATACGTGCCAACGCCGTTGGCGCAGAAAACCTTGGCTGTGGTGGATCGTTACGCCAGTACGGCCGCGCTGGATTACATGACCAGTCAGCTCGGCGAGCGGGCGCATTTCTCTTGTCTGCTCAATGACCTGATCGAAGACGAAGCCATCGCCAGTAGCCAGTTGGAGGGCGCGGCGACTACCACGCGCGTAGCCAAGGACATGCTCAAGCATCAGCGCCAGCCGCGGACGCCAGATGAGCGCATGGTCATGGGGAATTATCGAATGATGAATTTCGCTTGGGAAAAGCGTTATGAACCTCTGAGCATTGAGCTGATTGCAGAGATCCATCGAGTGGGTGTGGAGGGGATTGATGACGGGCAGTATTCCCCCGGATTGTTCCGGACCAATGATGAGGTGGTTGTTCAGGATGGTTCAGGCAACACCGTGCACCGACCACCTCCTGCTGCAGGATTGGTTGCGCGGTTGGCGAGGCTGTCCGCCTGGATCAACCGGCCCGCTGCCTCGATTCTGGACAAAAATTATCTGCATCCACTGACCAAGGCCGTGACGCTGCATTTCGCCATGGGTTATGAACATCCATTTCGCGACGGTAACGGACGGGTCGCGAGAGCCTTGTTTTACTGGTTCATGTTCAAACATGAGTTCGCGGTGTTTCGCTACATTGCGATCAGTCTGCTGCTGCGCAATGCACCGGTGAAATACGGACGCTCCTACCTGCACACCGAGGCAGATGAGCTGGATCTGACTTATTTCATCGAGTTTCAATGCGCGGTTGTTTTGCGAGCCGTGGTCGGTTTTACATCTGTGTACCGCAAGAGCCTGGCAGACACTCAGGACTTTCAGCGCTGGCTGACGAGCTCTGGCGTAATTGCTCAACTGACGGAACGGCAGCGCGCGGTGTATCAGGTGGCTAAAAGCGGGGAGGCGAAGGAGTTTACGGCGAGCAATGTCGCGGAAAATTTTTCCTGCTCGGGTAGCGAGGCGGCGTCGATCCTGGAAGGGCTGGACCAATTGCAGCTTTTTGAGAGAAGGAAGATGGGGCGGGAGTGGGTGTTTTTTTTACGTAGTTCTTTACGTGGAGGCAAGCATGGGAGCGAATTGAATCGCCCCCATGTTGTAACGACTTAAAGCGTACCAAACACTTTCTTCGCCAGACTCGTCGCCGCAGCGGCCGGGTTCTGGCGGATGGTTTCTTCCTGTTTGCCGATCATCTCGAACAGGCCATTCAGCGCTTGCTCGGTGACGTAGTTTTCAACGTTGGCGCTCTTCGCATCGACAACGCCAAACGCAGCAGCCTGACCGGCGAACGAGTTGTACTTCTGCGCTACGCCAACCTTGTCGGTCGCCTGTTTGACGATCGGCAGGAACTTGGCGCGGATCTGTTCGCGGCTGGATTTGTCGAGGTATTGCGTGGCCGAGTCCTTGCCGCCGCTGAGGATGCCTTTGGCGTCGGCCACGCTCATTTTCTTCACCGCGTCGACGAGAATTGGCTGGGCCTGGGTCACGGCCGATTCGGCGGCTTTGTTCATCGCGTTTTCCAGTTCTTCGACCTGGGCGCCCATGCCGAAGGCTTTCATCTTGCTCGCGGCTTTGCCGAGTTTGCCCGGCAGTTCGATTTTCACTTCGGGGTTATTGCTGAAGCCGCCCGGGGTGCCGAGTTGTTTCACGGCGATCTGGGCGCCTTGGGTCAGGGCGTCCTTGAGGCCGCCGGTGGCGTCTTGCTGGGACAGGTCGCTGAGCGACAGGGCCAGGGCGTTGGCGGAGATCAGCAAGCCGGCGCAGGCGGCGGCGAAGCGAAGGGTAGGGCGGCGCATGGCGGCTTCCTTGTGGCGAAAAATGGATTAACGAACGGCGTCGACGCGGATTTTCAGCGGCTGCGGGTCGTTGCCGTCGAGTTGCACGGCGTGGTTTTCGGTGGTGATGAACATCAGCTCGCCGTTGACTTCAATGCGTGCGCTGATCGAATAACGATGGCCGGGTTTGACCTGCGCCGGATCGTAGCTCAAATGAAACGGCAGCGGCACCTGGCCTTTGATCGGGCCGTTCTGTTCGGCGAGGACGATGGCGGGTGCATCGGCCAGCGACACGTCTTGCAGGCTGACGCTCAGGGTCGCGCTCGGGGGCAGGGCGATGCGTTGCAGGTAGAAGACTTCGCCGTCGAGGCTGGCCTTGCCGGCGGGTGTGGTTGATTGGCAGGCGCTGAGCAGGGTGGCGGCGGCGAGGGTCAACAGTTTTTTCATGGGTGAATCTCCTTTCAATGTGGGAGCGAGCCTGCTCGCGAAAGCGGTGGATCAGTCAAAATAAATGGCGACTGACACTCCGTCTTCGCGAGCAGGCTCGCTCCCACAGGGGTAAGGCTTCAAGCCTCAGGCTGTGGCGTGATCTGATCCGCCGCATCTTCACTGCGGTGCAGCGCGACCTGGCGGATCGACAGGCGAATCTCCGCCGGCAGCACGCGTTTGGCCGCGCCTTCGGCCAGCTCGCCGAGCAGTTCGTGGTAGCTGAGCTTGCCGGCTTCGTCGCGGCGCAGGACGTCGAGGTCGAGCAGGGTCTGGATGAAGTGGCGGAACAGACTCTTGTCGAAGAATTCCGGCGCATTCAGGCCATGGAGGATCGACAGGCGCTGGGCCATCACTGTGCAGAGGTCTTCCAGCTCTTCGGCGCTGATGCTGTTCTGGCCGCTGTTGAGCAGCAGGGACACCGTCATGTAGAAACGCTGCAGGGTCTGCGCGATGCTTTTCGACAGCAGCGTCAGCAGCACGAAATGCCGCGAACTCGGTGCCGGACGCAGGTACAGGTCTTTCTCGAAACGTAGCAGGCCCTGCTCGACGAACGCTTCCAGCCACTGATCGATCACCGCGTCGAGTTCCTCCAGGCTCCAGCGGATGAACAACTCCGATTGCAGGTACGGATACAGCGCGCGGGTGTAGCGCAGGATCTGCTCGCGGCTCATGCGCGAAGTGCTCTGGAAGAAACTCGCCAGCAACGAAGGCAGGGCGAAGATGTGCAGGACGTTGTTGCGGTAGTAAGTCATCAGGACCGCGTTCTGCTCGTCCAGATACAGAATCTTGCCCAGCGCATCGTTCTGCTCGGCGAGCAGATCCATGTCTTTCACATGCTCAATCAGCGCACGGCCATCGCCTTCCGGCAAGGTGGTGTGTGGCGAATACGGGACCTTGCGCAGCAGCGCCAGATACAGGTCCAGCACCCGCGCCATGGCCCGATCATCCAGGGCCAGGCGCGTGGTCGACAGCAGTGCCAGCGCTACCAGATTGACCGGGTTGATCGCCGCCGCTTCATTGAGATGTCGGGCGACTTTCTCGCCGAGGCGGTTGGTGGTTTCGTTGAGCCACGCCGGTTTGAACTGCGGGCCGAGTTCCTGCCGGCGCCAGTCCGGTTGCTCGGCGTCAAGGAATTCCGCCAGTTTGATCGGCTCGCCGAAGTTGACCGCGACCTGACCGAAGCGCTGCTTGAGCGCGCCGATCACTTTGAAAATATCGAAGATCGACTCTTTCTTTTTGCTCGCGCCGCGCAGCTCACCGAGGTAGGTGCGGCCTTCGAGCACGCGCTCGTATCCGATGTACACCGGCACGAATACGATCGGCATCCGCGACGAACGCAGGAAACTGCGCAGAGTGATCGCGAGCATGCCGGTTTTCGGTTGCAGCATGCGCCCGGTGCGCGAGCGCCCGCCCTCGACGAAATACTCCACCGGGAAACCTTTGGTGAACAGCGTGTGCAGGTATTCGTTGAACACCGAGGTGTACAGCGGATTGCCCTTGAAGGTGCGGCGCATGAAGAACGCACCGCCGCGACGCAGCAGGCTACCGATCACCGGCATGTTCAGGTTGATCCCGGCGGCGATGTGCGGCGGGGTCAGGCCATTGCGGAACAGCAGATAGGAAAGCAGCAGGTAATCGATGTGGCTGCGGTGGCACGGCACGTAGATCACTTCGTGACCCTGCGCGACGTTCTGCACACCTTCGATGTGATTGACCTTGATGCCGTCGTAGATCTTGTTCCAGAACCAGCTCAGCACCACTTCGAGAAAACGGATCGCGGTGTAGGTGTAGTCCGAAGCAATCTCGTTGCCATAGCGCAGGGCCTGAGCCTTGGCCTTTTCCGGCGAGATTTTTTCGCGCTCGGCTTCGTCGAGGATCGCCTGTTTGACCAGCGGCTGATTGAGCAGGCCTTTGACCAGATTGCGCCGGTGGGAAATGTCCGGGCCGATCACCGCAGCTTTGAGGTTGCGGAAGTGCACGCGCAGGATGCGCTGGGCCATGCGCACGGTGCGCTCGTGGCCCTTGTTGTGATCGATCAGTTCGCGCAGGTGAATCGGCGCGGAGAACTGCACGCGGGTTTTACGCCCGAGGACGATGATGCTCAGCAGCCGGCGCAGGCGTCCGGTGACTGCCCAGCTGTCGGCGAACAACAGTTTCCACGGGCTGTTTTCGCTGTCTGGCGACTGGCCCCAGAACACGCTGACCGGAATGATCTGCGCGTCTTCGGCAGCGTTCTGCGTCAGCGCGCTGACCAGGCGGGTGAGAGTCGGCGGCGCGCCGCGCTTGTCCTGGCGCCCGAGCCAGTCCGGGTCCGGTGTCAGATAAAAAAACGCCGCAGGTTCGATCAGCGTACCGACCGACACCGCCAGCACCGGGCGGGGCAGGCCGGCCTTGGTGCACTCGGTGTCGACCACCGCCAGATCGGTCAGCGAAGGGTTTTGCAGGACGTAGAACACCGGACGACTGCGGTCGAGGTTAAGAGTGAACGACGACTGATTGATGGTCTCGGAGCGAACCCAGAGATACAACAGGCGGCGCAGGGTGCCAAACACAAGACGGCGGAACGGGGAACGGGTCATACGGCTTCTGCGTGAGTGAATAAAACCGAGCAGGCGCTCGGGGCGGACAGTTTGCCGTATTAGGCGAAAATCGGCAAAAAAGCGCCGAAGTAATCTCCTGTTGAGAGTTTCCGCACCTGTCATATACTCGGCGCTCTGTTGCCGGTGCCCTGTCATGGACGTCGGACGCAGGCTGACGTTCCTCTAAGGCTTTCCTGCGAAAAGCCCGTTCAATAATAAAAAAGGAGTATGAACAGATGGCAACACGCGAAACCGGCAACGTGAAGTGGTTCAACGACGCCAAAGGCTATGGCTTTATCCAGCGCGACGACGGCGTGGACGTGTTCGTGCACTACCGCGCGATACGCGGCGAAGGGCACCGCTCGCTGACCGAAGGTCAACAGGTCGAGTACGCGGTGATCACCGGCGAGAAGGGGTTGCAGGCTGAGGATGTTGTAGGTCTGTAACACAAACCTCCAGAACGCCAAAACCACTGTGGGAGCGAGCCTGCTCGCGAATGCGGTGTATCAGTCACCATTCATATCGACTGACACTGCGCATTCGCGAGCAGGCTCGCTCCCACATGGGCTCGTTGCCCTGATTACACGGTCTTCCAGGTGATCTCTTCTTCTCCGTCTTCGCTGATGCGAATCCAGCGATCGGCGGTTTCTTCACCTTCTTCTTCGACCCACGTCCCCGGTGCACAACGCACTTCGACGTTCAGTGCGGCAAAGGCTGCGCGGGCGCAGGCGATGTCGTCGTCCCAAGGGGTCTGGTCGCTTTCCAGGAACAGGCTGTTCCACTTGCCCACGGCTTTCGGCAGCCAGGTCACCGGCACGTTGCCGGCCTTGCACTTGTACGTCTGGCCTTTCTGTACCCAGTCGCTGCACGGGCCTAGCGCCTGGCCGAGCCAGGCGGCGATGGCCTTGTGGTCGACGTCGGCGTCTTTCAGGTAAATCTCGATGTCCGGTTGGCGCATGGATGTCCTCACTGCGGGTCTGAAAAATCCATTCGCGGATTTAGCCGGCCCCGGGCCTGTGCCCGAGACCAAAAGTTATTGAAGAACGAAATAATCGTAGCGCATCGACACAGTGGTCTCGAACGGCTCGGCCTGTTCGATCACCGCCGCACGACGCTCGGCACTGGCACGCCAGCCGTGAGGCGTCATCGCCAACAGGTTGGCGCGGTCCTCGGACTTGTCCAGGGTCAGCTTGAATTCCAGGGTTTCGCTGTGCGCCAGCGCCATGCCTTCCGGCACCAGGGCCAGGTGCTTGTCGTCGGTGTACTCGCGCACTTCGTCGTACAGGCGTTCGCGCAATTCCATCAGATGGCCACGGGTCGGGCCGACTTTCATCAGGCCGCCGCCGACGCTGAGCAGACGCTTGGCTTCCTCCCAATCCAACGGACTGAAGACGCTGGCGAGAAACTGGCAACTGCCTGAAGCCAATGGCACGCGGGCCATGCTGGCGATCAACCAGGTAATTGCCGGGTTGCGCTTGCAGGCGCGTTTGACCGCTTCGCGGGAGATGTCCAGCGCGTAGCCATCAGCGTTCGGCAAAGCTTCGGCGATTTGCGCGGTGTAGTAACCCTCGCCACAACCGATGTCGACCCAGCGCTCCGGCGCGTAAGTCGCCGCCAATTCAGCCAGACGCTTGGCCACCGGCGCGTAATGCCCGGCGTTGAGGAAATCACGCCGCGCCTCGACCATCGCTTGATTGTCGCCCGGGTCGCGGCTGTTCTTGTGCTGCACCGGCAACAGGTTCAGATAACCCTGACGCGCACGGTCAAACCGATGCCCGGCGGGGCAGACCACGCCGTTCTCTACCGCATTGAGCGGCTCACTGCAGATCGGGCACGCGAGCATCAGGCGAGCAACTTGATCAGGGTCTGGTAATAGATTTCCGTCAGCACGTCGAGATCGGCTGCCAGCACGCGCTCGTTGACCTGGTGGATGGTCGCGTTGACCGGGCCCAGTTCAACCACTTGCGTGCCCATGGTCGCGATGAAGCGGCCATCGGAGGTGCCGCCGCTGGTCGACGCCTTGGTTTCGCGACCGGTGATGTCCTTGATGCTCGACGACACCGCATCGAGCAGCGCGCCCGGTTCGGTGAGGAACGGCAGGCCGGACAGCGCCCAGTCGATGTGCCAGTCCAGACCATGCTTGTCGAGAATATCGGCCACACGCTTCTGCAGGCCTTCGACGGTCGATTCGGTGGAGAAACGGAAGTTGAACACCGCCACCAGATCACCCGGGATCACGTTGGTCGCGCCGGTGCCGGAATTGACGTTGGAAATCTGGAAACTGGTCGGCGGGAAGAAGTCGTTGCCGTGGTCCCAGTGCTCGGCGGCCAGCTCTGCCAGCGCCGGAGCGGCGAGATGGATCGGGTTCTTCGCCAGGTGCGGGTAGGCCACGTGACCCTGCACACCTTTGACCGTGAGCTTGGCGCCGAGGGAACCGCGACGACCGTTTTTCACCACATCGCCGACCAGGGTGGTGCTCGACGGCTCGCCAACGATGCACCAGTCCAGACGCTCGTTGCGCGCGACCAGACGTTCGACCACAGCCTTGGTGCCGTGATGCGCCGGGCCTTCTTCATCGCTGGTGATCAGGAAAGCGACTTTGCCTTTGTGGTTCGGGTAATCGGCGACAAAGCGTTCAGCGGCGACGGTCATCGATGCCAGGCTGCCTTTCATGTCTGCCGCGCCACGACCGCAAAGCATGCCATGTTCGTCGATCACGGCATTGAACGGATCGATCTGCCATGCGGTAACCGGACCGGTCGGCACCACGTCGGTGTGGCCGGCGAAGCACAGCACCGGGCCGTCGTTGTTGCCGTGAGTGGCCCAGAAGTTATCCACATCTTCGATGCGCATCGGCTCCAGGGTGAAACCGGCATCGCCCAGGCGCTGCATCATCTGCTTCTGGCAGTCGGCATCGACCGGGGTCACGGAAGGACGGCGGATCAGGTCGATGGCCAGTTGAAGGGTCGGCGATAGGTCGGCGTGGGCCGTCATGGAAAACTCCGGGATCATGGGGTGTGAGCTTGGGCTTCTAATGTGGGAGCGAGCCTGCTCGCGAAAGCGGTCTACCAGGCACCTTAAAGGTTGAATGTTACAACGCCTTCGCGAGCAGGCTCGCTCCCACAAGGGACAGGGGTGGTCAGTCAGACCAGTTATCACGCCAAGCCCCGCAAAATGGCGGTTATCTTAAAGCAAAACGGCGACCATTGGCCGCCGTTTAGTGCTGCGTTGCGGATTTAGACGACCGGTGCCGGCTCAGCCTTGGCCACAGGTTTGGGCAGCGACGACAGGAACGCCATGATCAGCGCCGCCAGGTACGGCAGCGACTGCACCAGCAGCATGGTCACCCAGAAGCGCATGTCATTGCTCGGAATGCCCTGCACCAGGAAAATCCCCAGCGCCGCGCCCCACAGCAACAGCATGATGAACAGCTCCTCGCGAGCCTCGCTGATCGCCACCCAGAAACCGTGGTTGTCAGCGTTTTTCGGCGTGCGGAAGAACGGAATGCTGCTGGTGAAGAAACCGTACAGCACCGCTTTGGCGATGGTGTGCGACAACGCCAGCCCGGCCAGTGCCGCGCAGAACGCATCTTTCAGATTCACGCCGACGGCGCGACGGTAGAGGAAGATGATCTTGCCGACCTTGAACACGAACAGCGCCAGCGGCGGGATTGCGAAAATCAGCAACGGTGGATCGACCCGTTGCGGCACGATGATCATCGCCGCCGACCACAACAGCGCGCCAACGGTGAAGAAGATGTTCATGCCATCGGCAACCCACGGCAGCCAGCCGGCGAGGAAGTGATAACGCTGACCGCGAGTCAGTTCGGTGTCCTTGCCGCGCAGCAGGCTGCGGGTGTGGCGCTTGATGATCTGGATCGCGCCATAGGCCCAGCGGAAACGCTGTTTCTTGAAGTCGATGAAGGTATCCGGCATCAGGCCCTTGCCGTAGCTGTCGTGGTAATACGCCGCCGACAGGCCTTTCTCGAACACGCGCAAACCGAGTTCGGCGTCTTCACAGATGCACCAGTCAGCCCAGCCCAATTCTTCCAGCACGGAACGGCGGGTCATGGTCATGGTGCCGTGCTGAATGATCGCGTCACGGTCGTTGCGGGTGACCATGCCGATATGGAAGAAGCCTTTGTATTCGGCGTAGCAGAGCTTTTTGAAGGTGCTTTCGTTCTGGTCGCGATAATCCTGCGGCGACTGCACCACGGCGATTTTCGGGTCGGCAAAGTGCGGCACCATGTGCTTGAGCCAGTTCGGGTGCACGCAGTAATCGGAGTCGATCACGGCAATGACTTCGGCATCCTTGGCGGTGTGCGGAATCAGATAATTCAGCGCGCCGCCCTTGAAGCCGGCCAGCGGCGAAACGTGGAAGAACTTGAAGCGCGGGCCGAGGGTTACGCAGTAGTCACGCACCGGTTCCCACACCGCCGGATCCTTGGTGTTGTTGTCGATGATCAGGACTTCGAAATCCGGATAATCGAGCGCGGCCAGGGCATCGAGGGTCTGTTTGACCATCTCTGGCGGCTCGTTGTAGCAGGGCACGTGGATCGACACTTTCGGCCGGTAGTCGGAATCGCCCAGCACCGGCAGGAATTCCCGACGGCGTTTGTGAATCCACACCGCTTCGGCCAGTTCATGGGCCTCGGTGAGCAGGACGATGAATACCCCGAGCGCACCGAGCGCGAGGAGGAATCCGACCGTGAGGCTGAACCACGTGCTGTATTGCTGGCTGTAGTCGTAACCGATGTACACCAGCACCGAACCGCAGAGGAACGCGATAAACGTCAGAAAGGTGCGACCGCGCTGGCGCAGGGCCGAGCCGTCGATCATCAGCAGGGTCAGCGACAGCAGCGCCAGCACCACCGAACCGATGGCCAGCACGCGCCATTGCGGAATCGCCACCACCGGGCCTTCGAAATTGAATTTCTGCTGGCGCGCGGCGTTGAACACGCCCCAGTAGGCGCCGACCGAACCTTCGTCGCTGGCCTTCCACGGCTGATCGAACGCTTCGATCACGAAGTAGTTGAAGCCTTGGCGATTGAGCTTGTTGACCAGTGTGCGCAGGTAAATCGCCTGATCTGCCGGCGAGGCATCGGCGCCACCGCGCATGCGACCGTTGCTCGGCCAGCCTACCTCGGACAGCAGCAGCGGTTTTTTCGGAAAGAGTTTTTTCAGATCGCGGGCGCGGTCGAAGACGAACTGGCCGGCCTTGTCCACCGGAATGAATTCCCAGTAGGGCAAGACGTGGGCGGCGATCAAATCGACATGTTTGGCCAGTTGCGGGTATTTCTCCCAGATGTGCCATTGCTCGGAAGTGGTCACCGGTACTTTGACCGCAGCGCGCACCCGATCCAGCAGAACGATCAGGGCTTCCGGGGTGATTTCTTCACGAAACAGCGCTTCGTTGCCGACCACCACGCGCACGACGCTGCGCGAGGTGTTGGCCAGTTCGATGGCTTTGGTGATTTCCCGTTCGTTGCGTTCCTGGTCCGGGCTGATCCAGATACCGAGGGTGACGCGCAGGCCGAATTCCTCCGCCAGTTTCGGGATGTCTGCCAGCGAACCGTCGACCGAATAGATACGGATGTTGTCGGTCAGCTTGCTCATGATTTCCAGGTCACGGCGCATTTCATCGTCAGACGGATACTGATCCTTCTGTGGGAATTGCCCCTGCTGGAATGGCGAATACGAGAAGCCGGAGATTTGCTGCGGCCAGTTCGGCGCCGTTACCGGGCGATTGACCAGCGCCCAGAAACCGGTGAACAAGGCAGCGATGGCCAGCACCACCACCAGGTTGAGTCCAAATTTACGCGATGACATAGCTGTTTCGGGTTCCAAAGGCTGTGGAACGAAGGATCGGTCGGATAGACGCCCGAGGGGCGCGCATCCTACACCGGCGGTTAACCAGTCGTACAACTGACGGGAAAATGCCTGACATTGGGCAGCCGTCTCTGACTTAAGTTCTTACACTTGTCGCTTGCAGCTTAAAACTTGTCGCTGCGTAGCCCTATAATGCGCGCCGGTTTTTGGGGTAATGGTCATGAGTACAGAAGATCCGCGGTTTGCAGGCATCGCCCGGTTGTATGGCATCGAGGGCCTGGAACGCTTGCGCGCCGCCCATGTGGCGATCGTCGGCGTTGGTGGCGTCGGTTCCTGGGCGGCGGAAGCCATGGCCCGTTGCGGAGTTGGCGAGATTTCGTTGTTCGACCTCGACGACGTCTGCGTCAGTAATGCCAACCGTCAGTTGCACGCCTTGGACAGCACTGTCGGCAAACCCAAGGTCGAGGTGATGGCCGAGCGCCTGCGCGGGATCAACCCCGATTGCACGGTGCACGCCGTGGCCGATTTCGTCACCCGCGACACCATGGCCGAATACATCACGCCGAACATCGACTGCGTGATCGACTGCATCGATGCGGTGAACGCCAAAGCGGCGCTGATCGCCTGGTGCAAACGCCGCAAGATCCAGATCATCACCACCGGCGGCGCGGGCGGGCAGATCGACCCGACGCTGATTCAGGTTTGCGACTTGAACCGCACCTTCAACGATCCGCTGGCCTCGAAAGTCCGTTCGACGTTGCGCCGGGACTACGGCTTCTCCCGCACCGTGACCCGTCACTACAGCGTGCCGTGTGTGTTTTCCACCGAACAGCTGCGCTACCCGAAACCGGATGGCAGCATTTGTCTGCAGAAGAGTTTTGTCGGCGACGGCGTGAAGCTCGACTGCGCCGGCGGGTTTGGCGCGGTGATGATGGTTACCGCGACATTTGGCATGGTCGCAGCGACCAAGGCTGTGGACAAGATTGTGGCGGGGGTGCGGCGCCCTTCGGACCGGGTCAAGCCTCAAGCCTGAAGGTATTAATGAGGGCCTCTTCGCGAGCAGGCTCGCTCCCACAGGGAAATGCATTTCCATTGTGGGAGCGAGCCTGCTCGCGAAGGCGATTAGCGCGCCAACTCATTCATCCGCTGGAGCACCGCATTCAAACCATTACTGCGCGAAGGCGACAACTGCCGCGACAGTCCCAACTGATTGAACCACTGCGGCAGATCCACCTGCTGCAACTCCACTGCCGACAAGCCGTTGACCCGCAACAGCAGCAACGCCACCAACCCGCGAATCATCCGCGCATCGCTGCTTGCCTTGAACTGCCAGTGCCCGTCGCGCAAATCCCCGACCAGCCACACCTGGCTCTCACAGCCATGCACCCGATTGGCCTCGCACTTTTGCGCGTCATCCAGCGCCGGCAAGCGATCGCCAAACTGCATTAGCAGCCGCGCCCGCTGTTCCCAGCCCGCCGCAGTCTGAAACGTCTGCAGCGCTTCGGCCGCTTCCACCGGCAGGCTCATCGCAACATCTCCAGCGCCTGGTCCAGCGCCTCGAAAAAGCGCTCCAGATCTTCCGAGTCGTTATACAGCGCCAGCGACACGCGAATCGCGCCAGCCAGTTCGAAGCTTTTCATCAGCGGCATGGCGCAGTGATGCCCGGCGCGCACGGCGATGCCTTGTTCGGTGAGCAGATGCGCCAGATCAGCGTTGTGCACGCCTTCGACGACAAAACTGGCCAGCGCCAGTTGCGGCTTGCCCAGCAGGCGAATGCCATTGCGGGCGGCGAGGCCGCGCAACAGATAGTCGTGCAGTGCCGCTTCATGGGCAGATACGGCGTCCTGATCCAAACCGGCCAAGTAGTCGAGGGTCGCTCCGAGGCCGATGACACTGGCGATTGGCGGTGTGCCAGCCTCGAACCCCAACGGCGCCGGGCGGAAGCGCGAATCCTGATAGCTGGCGTCCAGCACCATCTCGCCGCCGAACTGCCATGGCTGCAATTGCTCCAGCGCAGCGTTGCGTCCGAACAGCACGCCCAGTCCCTCAGGGCCGTAGAGTTTGTGGCTGGAAAACACATAGAAGTCACAACCCAGCGCCTGCACATCATGCCGGCCGTGCACCACGCCTTGCGCGCCATCGACTACCGTCAGCGCGTTCTGCTCCTTGGCCATGCCGAGCAAAGCGGTCAGCGGTTGCCAGGCACCGAGGACGTTGGACAGCTGACTGACTGCCAGCAAGCGCGTGCGCGGGCCGATCAGATGCACGGCAGCGGCGAGGTCGATCAGGCCGTCGGCATCCAGCGGCAGGATCACCAGTTTCAGGTTGCGGCGTTGCGCCAGTTGCTGCCACGGCAACAGGTTGGCGTGATGCTCCAGAGCGCTGATGACAATCTCATCGCCCGGCTCGAACAAATGTTCAAGACCGTAAGCCAGCAGATTCAAGGCACTGGTGGCGCCGTGCGTGAAAATTATCTGCCCGCTGTCACCGGCATTCAGCCACTGGCCAACCTTGCGCCGGCTGTCTTCGAACGCTTGTGTCGCGTGAGCACCGGGCAGGTGTTGCGCACGATGCACATTGGCCGCGCCGTTGGCGTAGTAATGCGTCAGTGCGTCGAGCAGGGCCTGGGGTTTTTGCGTGGTGGCGGCGTTGTCCAGATAGGTCTGGTCTTGCCGTTGCAGCGCGGCGATGGCCGGGAAATCGGCGCGCCACGGGGAGGGGATCATCATGGGTTCAGCCCTGTGAAATTGGGCGGGGTGTACGCCAAACCTTGTGGGAGCGAGCCTGCTCGCGACAGCGTCCTTGAGGACGCCAGAAGCTTCGCGAGCAGGCTCGCTCCCACAGGAGGTCGATGTGCTGCTTAGTTGTGAGCGTGCAGCGCTTCGTTCAGTTCGATCGCCGATTTGTGGGTCTTGCATTCCACAGCACCGGTTTCCGAATTACGACGGAACAGCAGATCAGTCTGACCAGCCAGCTCGCGCGCCTTCACAACCTTGACCAGATTGTTGTTTTCGTCGAGCAGCGCAACCTTGGTGCCAGCGGTCACGTACAGGCCCGACTCCACAGTGTTGCGGTCGCCCAACGGAATACCGATACCGGCGTTGGCGCCGATCAGGCAGCCTTCACCGACCTTGATCACGATGTTGCCGCCGCCCGACAGGGTACCCATGGTCGAGCAACCGCCGCCCAGGTCCGAACCCTTGCCGACGAATACGCCAGCGGAAACGCGGCCTTCGATCATGCCCGGGCCTTCGGTGCCGGCGTTGAAGTTGATGAAACCCTCGTGCATGACGGTGGTGCCTTCGCCGACGTAGGCGCCCAGACGCAGACGTGCGGCATCAGCGATACGCACGCCGGCCGGTACCACGTAGTCGGTCATCTTCGGGAACTTGTCCACGGAGAACACTTCCAGCAGTTCGCCGCGCAGACGCGCTTCGAGTTGCATTTCCGCCAGTTCGCTCAGGTCGATCGCGCCCTGGCTGGTCCACGCCACGTTCGGCAGCAGCGGGAAGATACCGGCCAGGCTCACGCCGTGCGGCTTGACCAGACGGTGCGATAGCAGATGCAGTTTGAGGTAGGCCTCGGGCGTGGAGGTCAGTTGCGCGTCTTCGGCCAGCAGCGTGGCAACCAACGGCTTGTGGCTTTCAGCCAGGCGAGTCAGAAGCTTGCCTTGCACGGCGTCGATGCCTTTGACGGCTTCAGCCAGTTGCGCAGCCTGGGCGGTGGTGAAGGTGATGGCCTGGTTGCCTTCGGTGTAACCGAGGATCGGCGCAACAGCCGCGACCAGTTCGGCCGAAGGATTGAGCAGTGGCTGGGCGTAGAACACTTCCAGCCATGCGCCTTGACGGTTCTGGGTGCCGACACCAAAGGCAATGCTGAACAGGGAATTGGACATGTGAATACCTCTACAAAGAGTGACGGGCTGCTTACTTCAGAGCGGCCGCGTAGATATCTGGCTTGAAGCCAATCAGGGTTCGGTCACCGAGATCGAGCACCGGGCGCTTGATCATCGAGGGTTGTGCGAGCATCAGTTCGATGGCTTTCGCTTGGTCGAGATCGGCTTTGCGTTCGTCGTCGAGTTTGCGAAAGGTCGTGCCGGCGCGGTTCAGCACGGTTTGCCAGCCGTGCTCGTCGCACCATTGGGTCAGGTGCTCACGGTCAATGCCGGCGGTCTTGTAATCGTGAAAGTCATAACTGACAGCGTGTTCATCGAGCCAGGTGCGCGCCTTTTTCATGGTGTCGCAGGCTTTGATGCCGAAAAGGTGCAACGTTTTACTTGAAACGGCCAAGGAATCGCCCCCTTTACAGGTGCTGGAAAAAAATGGTGACGGATTATGCCATGACCGGACGGTTTCGTCGGCCACGGTTGTCGTAACGCTGTAAAACCTGTGGGAGCGAGCCTGCTCGCAAAGAGGCCACATCAATCAATATCTCTGTGTGCTGAACGACCGCTTTCGCGAGCAGGCTCGCTCCCACAAGGGGGTCGCGTTCCGGTCGTGCGACATAGGTGCAACGGTCAGCCACAGCCTAAGGCGCTAATATGGCAGTTCAACGCTGTCGATCGCCTGAGATTTTCGTTTTATGCAAACTGCTTACACCGTCCTGATCCTGCTGATGCTGGTCAGCGTCTCGCGCCTGGTCGGGCGGGTTATCCCGCTGCCATTGCCGCTGGTGCAAATCGCCGCCGGTGCCTTGCTCGCCTGGCCGACCCTGGGGCTGCACGTCGCCCTCGACCCGGAATTGTTCCTGTTTCTGTTCCTGCCGCCGCTGCTGTTTTCCGATGGCTGGCGCATGCCCAAACGCGCCTTCTGGCAATTGCGTGGACCGATCCTGACCCTGGCCGTCGGCCTTGTTCTGTTCACCGTGGTCGGTGCCGGCTATTTCATTCATTGGCTGTTGCCGACGATTCCGCTGCCGGTGGCCTTCGCCCTTGCAGCGGTTTTGTCACCGACGGACGCCGTAGCGGTTTCAGCGATTTCGCAGAACCGTCTCCCCACGCCGCTGATGCACATCCTTCAGGGCGAGGCGCTGATGAATGACGCCTCAGGCCTGGTGACCTTCAAGTTCGCCCTCGCTGCAGCGGTCACGGGCGTGTTTTCGCTGACCAATGCCAGTCTGACCTTCGTCGCGGTGGCGCTCGGTGGCCTGGCTGTGGGTGTAGCGTTGAGCTGGCTGGTCGGACGCCTGCGCGCGTGGATGATCGCCCGTGGCTGGGACGATCCGGCCACGCATGTGGTGTTCATGTTGCTGCTGCCATTCGCCGCTTATGTACTGGCCGAACGTTTGGGCGCTTCAGGGATTCTCTCGGCGGTGGCAGCGGGGATGATGCAGAGCTGGCTCGACCTGCTGCCGCGCCAGACCAGCACGCGATTGCTTAATCGCAGCGTTTGGGCGCTGCTCGAATTTGCGTTCAATGGCTTGATCTTCCTGCTGCTTGGCCTGCAATTGCCAGACATCATCAAGGCCGTGGTCAGCCATGAGCCGACGCTGTGGCCGACGTTGTTCTATCGCTGCCTCGATGTATTGGCGATTTTCGTCGCGCTGGTGCTGCTGCGGTTCATCTGGGTGCAGAGCATCTGGCGCTTGTCGGTGTTGCTGCGCCGACTGCGCGGCAAGGGCGAGCTGACGCAAGTGCCGACGGCGCGTTCATGCTGGTTGCTGACGGTGGGCGGTGTGCGCGGGGCGGTGACGCTGGCAGGCGTGATGTCGGTGCCGATGCTGATCGGCGCCGAGGCTTTTCCTGAACGCGACTTACTGATCTTCATTGCAGCCGGGGTGATTCTGCTGTCGCTGGTCTCGGCCTGTATCGCGCTGCCCTTGCTGCTGCGCGGCATCGACAAAAGTCCCGACGACAAGCGTCGTCAGGAAGTGCGCGACGCCTGGCGCAAGACGGCCGAAGCGGCGATTCATTCGCTGGAAACCGAAGAAGTCGTCCCACAGGATGCCGCTCAAGCAGCGCTGGCAGCGGAGCTCAAGGCGCGGATCATGTCCGAATATCGCCATCAACTTGATGTGTTCAACGATTCCGCCGAAGCCCAGGCGCTGGCGTTTCAGATGGATCTGCTTGAGCGTCGCCTGCGTTTGAAAGCGCTGCGCGCGCAGCGTCTTGAGCTTTACAGCCTGAGCCGTCAGCACCAGATCGGTGATGACGTGTTGCGAGAAGTGCTCGGCGAACTGGATTTGAGCGAGGCCAATCTGGGCCAGGTCAAATAGCCGGTTGAGCGCTTGCAGCAGGGGACTGCCGCAAGCGCTCCGTGATCACTTCTGGCGGGTGATGAAGTCACGAATCCGTTCGGCGGCTTCGACGCATTCTGCCAGTGGCGCAACCAGTGCCATACGCACACGGCCGGCGCCAGGATTGACGCCATCGACATCGCGAGACAGATACGAGCCCGGCACCACGGTCACGTGTTCCTGTTCGAACAGATCGCGGCAGAACGCCGCATCATCGCCCTGCACATTCGGCCACAGATAGAAGCTGCCGTCCGGGCGCTGTACGTCCAGCACCGGGCTGAGGATGTTCAGCACCGCATCGAACTTCTCGCGATACAGCGCACGGTTGGCGCGCACATGCACTTCGTCATTCCACGCGGCAACGCTGGCCAGTTGGGTTTGCACTGGCATCGCACAGCCGTGGTAAGTGCGATAGAGCAGGAAACCCTTGAGGATGTCGGCATCGCCGGCAACGAAGCCTGAACGCAGGCCTGGCAGGTTGGAGCGCTTGGACAGGCTGTGAAAGACCACGCAGCGCTTGAAGTCATTCCGGCCGAGTTCGACGCAAGCACTCAGCAGGCCCGGCGGCGGCGTCTGTTCGTCGAAGTACAGTTCGCTGTAGCACTCGTCGGCGGCAATCACGAAGTCGTATTGATCAGCCAGGGCGATCAGCTTCTTCAGGGTCTCAACCGGAATCAGCGCGCCGGTCGGGTTGCCCGGCGAGCACAGGAACAGGATCTGGCAGCGCTGCCAGATGTCTGACGAAACGGCGTCGAAGTCCGGGTTGAAGCCGTTTTCATCCAGGCATGGCAGGTAATGCGGCTTGGCCCCGGCGAGGAACGCCGCGCCTTCGTAGATCTGATAGAACGGGTTGGGGCTGACCACCAGCGCATCGTCACCACGATTGACCACGGTCTGGGTGAAGGCGAACAGCGCTTCACGGGTGCCGTTGACCGGCAGCACATTTCGCGCCGGATCGATCCAGCCGTTCGGCACGCCAAAACGACGCTCGCACCAGCCGGCGATGGCTTCGCGCAGGGCCGGAATGCCGAGGGTAGTCGGGTACACCGCCATCTGATCCAGATTGTTCGCCAGCGCTTCGGCGACAAAACTCGGCGAACGGTGTTTCGGCTCGCCGATCGACAGGGCGATCGGGCGTTTGTCCGGGTTCGGCGTAACGCTGCCGAGCAGGGCGCGGAGCTTTTCGAACGGGTACGGCTGGAGCTGGTTCAGAGCGTTGTTCATTGGGGCCTCTTTTAAATGCTCAAGAGCTTTCTGTGGCGAGGGGCTTTATCCCCGTTGGGCTGCGCAGCGGCCCCAAAACCATCACTGCGGTTCAACTGAATGTCCGCATACACAGGTTTTACGACTGCTTCGCAGCCGAACGGGGATAAATCCCCTCGCCACAGGGGATTGTATGTACCGGAGGAAAGCATGGGCTGCATTCACAGGGATAAACGGGTGATTCAGATACTGATCCGCGAAAGTTTGATATCCGGTTCCTGATTGACGCTCAGTTGTTCGACGATCGCATCTTGCAGACGGCTGCACAGCAGCGGATCGGACAGCGGCTGGTTGTGCGCGTCGGTGATGAAGAACACGTCTTCCACGCGCTCGCCCAGGGTCGCAATCTTGGCGTTCTGCAGCGACAGGTCGAACTCGAGGAAAATCCCTCCGACCCGCGCCAGCAGGCCCGGCCGGTCAGGCGCGGTCAGCTCCAGCACGGTCACTGGACGTTGGGCGTCGTTGTGGATCGTTACTTGCGGGGCGAAGGCGAAGTGTTTGAGCTGGCGCGGCACACGGCGCTGGATGATCGTTGGGTAGTCGTCCGGGTTGCGCAGCGCTTCGGTCAGGCCTTCGCGGATCTGCTTGATCCGCGCCGGGTTGTCGCCGATCGATTCGCCTTCGTTGTCGAGCACGATGTAGGTGTCGAGGGTGAACTGGCTGCTAGAGGTGATGACCCGGGCGTCGTGAATGTTCAGGTTGAGCTGGTCCATCGCCGCCACGGTCACGGCGAAGAAGTCGTGCTGGTCCGGCGCATAAATGAAGATCTGCGTGCCGCCTTCGAACTCGCGCTGGGTGGTTTCCTTGATCAGCACCAGAGGCCCGCCATCGACCGGTTGCTGCAGGATCGCATCGCTGTGCCAGGCGACGTCGCCGGCGGTGTGGCGCAGGAAATAGTCATCGCCCAATTGCGCCCACAGCTGCTCGACGTCGTCCGGGTCGGTGCCGCCGCGCACCAGAATGTCCAGCGCGGCGCTCTGCGTCTGGCGGATCTGCTCTTCGCGATCCACCGGGTTTTCCAGGCCCCGGCGCAGGGCTCGTTTGGTCTCGGTGTAGAGCTGGCGCAACAGGCTGGCGCGCCATGAATTCCACAGCGTCGGATTGGTCGCGTTGATGTCGGCCACGGTCAGCACATAGAGATAGTCGAGGCGTGTTTCGTCGCCGACCGCCTGGGCGAAATCGTGGATCACCTGCGGGTCGGACAGATCCTTGCGCTGCGCAGTGGTGGACATCACCAGGTGGTTCTGCACCAGCCAGACGATCAGGCGGCTGTCCCACACCGGCAACTGATGGCGCTGGCAGAACGCCTCGGCATCGACCGCGCCAATCTCCGAGTGATCGCCATGCCGGCCCTTGCCGATGTCGTGATACAGACCGGCCATGTAGATCAGCTCAGGTTTGGGCAGCTTGGCCATGAGCTTGGCGGCCAGCGGAAATTTCTCCGAGACCTGGGTGTACTGCAGTTTGCGCAGGTGCTTGATCAGGTTCAGCGTGTGCGCATCGACCGTATAGATGTGGAACAGGTCGTGCTGCATCTGCCCGACGATAAAACCGAACTCCGGCAGATAACGGCCGAGAATGCCGTAACGGTTCATCCGCCGCAGATTGCGGTGGATACCGATCTTGCATTTGAACAGCTCGATGAACAGGCTGGTGTTGCGGATATCGTTACGGAAGCTGTCATCGATCAGATGACGATGTTCGCGCAGCAGACGAATGGTGTCGGCGCGCACGCCTTTGATTTCCGGCTGCTGCGCCATCAGCACGAAAATCTCCAGCATGGCGAACGGCGTGCGGCGGAACACGTTGTCATTGCGCGCTTCGATGTAACCGTCATGCAACTGGAAGCGCGAGTTGATCGGTTGCGGCGGTGCCTCGTCTTCCGGGGCGAGGATGACTTCCTCGAAGTGCTGGATGATCAGATCGCTCAGTTGGGCGATGCTCATCACGGTGCGGAAATACTGCTGCATGAAGTTTTCGACCGCCTGTTTGGCGTCGTCTCCTTCAAAGCCAAGCAGGCCGGCAATGGTGCGTTGATGATCGAACAGCAAGCGGTCTTCGGAGCGGCCGGCGAGCATGTGCAAGGCATAGCGCACTTTCCACAGAAATTCCTGGGACGAGGCGAGCAGGGCGTTTTCGCTTTCGACCAGAAAGCCTTCTCCAGCGAGGGCGCGCAGGTTCAGGGTGCCGTACTGACGGCGGGCCACCCAGAGGATCGTCTGAATGTCACGCAGACCGCCGGGCGAGCCTTTGACGTTGGGTTCGAGGTTGTATTCGGTGTCGTTGTATTTGTGATGACGAGCCTTCTGCTCGGCTCGCTTGGCCAGGAAGAACTCCTTGGCCGGCCACATGTGCGCGGTGCTGGTGACGTCGAGCATGCGCTGGCGCAGACGCTCGGGGCCGCAGATAGTCCGGCTTTCCATCAGGTTGGTGACCACCGTCAGGTCGGCGCGGGCCTCTTCGGCACACTCATCGACCGAGCGCACGCTCTGGCCGACTTCCAGACCGATGTCCCACAACAGCGTCAGAAAACGCTCGATGGAGTCGCGGAAAACTTCGTGGTCAGCGCTGTCGAGCAGGATCAGCAGATCAATGTCGGAATAGGGATGCAGCTCGCCGCGGCCGTAGCCGCCCACTGCCACCAGAGCGATGTCGGCGTCTTCGCTCCAGTTGAACTGCTCCCAGGCCTTTTGCAGGATGTTGTCGACAAACCAGGCGCGGTCTTCGATCAGGCGGCGGATATCGCGGCCCTTGCGAAAACGCGTGTCGAGAACCTCGCGGGCCTGGCGGATCGCCTTCTTGAACGCCGCGATCGGACTCGCTTTAAGGGCCAGTTCAGCCTGGAACTGGCCGCGGTCGAAGAGTTCGGGATCCACCTGCGGCATCGATTGGCTTTCCTTCTATAGGCTGGGAGCGTTCTGGGTGTCAGGCCGAGATACGCGGGATGGTGTCATCGCTGCGCAAAGTGAAAATCTCGTAGCCGGTGTCGGTGACCAGCAGGGTGTGTTCCCACTGTGCCGACAGCTTGCGGTCCTTGGTGATCGCGGTCCAGCCGTCGCCGAGCACCTTGGTGTCGGCCTTGCCCTGGTTGATCATCGGCTCGATGGTGAAGGTCATGCCAGCCTTCAGTTCCATGCCGGTGCCGGCGCGACCGTAGTGCAGGATCTGCGGTTCTTCGTGGAAGACCTTGCCGATGCCGTGGCCGCAGAACTCGCGCACCACTGAGAAACCGTTCTTTTCCGCGTGCTTCTGGATTACTTCGCCGATGTCGCCGAGGCGGCAGCCGGGCTTGACGATCTCGATCGCCTTGTACATGCATTCCTGGGTGACCTGCGACAGGCGCTCGGCCCAGACCGGTACCTCGCCGACGTGGAACATGCGGCTGGTATCGCCGTGGTAGCCGTCCTTGATCACCGTGACGTCGATGTTCAGGGTGTCGCCGTTTTTCAGCGGTTTGTCGTTCGGGATGCCGTGGCAGACCACATGGTTGATCGAAGTGCAGATCGACTTCGGGTAGCCCTTGTAGTTGAGCGGGGCGGGGATGGCCTGCTGCACATTGACGATGTAGTCGTGGCAAATCTGGTTGAGCTGATCAGTGGTCACGCCCGGTTTGACATGTTCGGCAATCATTTCCAGCACATCGGCGGCCAGTTTGCCGGCGACACGCATGCCAGCGATGTCCTCGGGGGTTTTGAGGTTGACGGTCATACAGGCTCTCTCTGCGCTCGGCGGCGCTTACGGATACGAGTTGGGTGGCAAGCGTACATTTTGCGACCCTGAAAAACGCGATTCTACCAGACGGGAGGCGCAAATCCGCGCCTGCATGTCTGGCTTGTGTCTATACAATGGTGCCCATCGAGCCGATTCCAAGGGGGCTGCGCCCATGTCACTGGTGCGAATACAGATTCCGGGTTCCGTTTCTGCGCACCCTGTGGTATAAAATGCGCCGCTTTCCGGGGATGCCCCGAAAAGCTTAAATCCACACACGTGTCGACACGATGACCTGGGTGCCTTGGGCTTTATGCCTCTGGTTGGTCATTGGGATACGTGGAGGCCAAACCCGACTTATCAAGGAACTATCATGTCCCAAGTCAACATGCGCGATATGCTGAAGGCCGGTGTGCACTTCGGTCACCAAACCCGTTACTGGAATCCGAAAATGGGCAAGTACATTTTCGGCGCGCGTAACAAGATTCACATCATCAACCTTGAAAAAACCCTGCCAATGTTCAACGAAGCTCTGACTTTCGTAGAGCGTCTGGCCCAGGGCAAAAACAAGATTCTGTTCGTCGGCACCAAGCGTTCCGCTGGCAAGATCGTTGCTGAAGAAGCAGCACGTTGCGGTTCGCCGTACGTCGATCACCGCTGGTTGGGCGGCATGCTGACCAACTTCAAGACCATTCGTGCTTCCATCAAGCGTCTGCGTGACCTTGAAGTTCAAGCCGAAGACGGTACTTTCGCCAAGCTGACCAAGAAAGAAGCGCTGATGCGCTCCCGTGATCTTGAGAAGCTGGATCGTTCGCTGGGCGGCATCAAGGACATGGGCGGTCTGCCAGACGCACTGTTCGTGATCGACGTTGACCACGAGCGCATCGCGATCACCGAAGCCAACAAGCTGGGCATCCCGGTCATCGGCGTTGTCGATACCAACAGCAGCCCGGAAGGCGTTGACTACATCATCCCAGGCAACGATGACGCCATCCGCGCTATCCAGCTGTACATGGGTTCGATGGCTGACGCAGTTATCCGCGGTCGCAACAACGTTGCTGGCGGTACTGTTGAATTCGCAGCTGAAGAAACTCAGGCTGCAGCTGAGTAATCGACGCCCCTGGCGTTGACTCAGTAAGCAAAAAGGGGGCTTGGCCCCCTTTTTGCCACCTCGAAAACCATTTGTCGGCGCCCACGTCTGTATTTGTCATGTGCGGCAGCCAACATGGGTGGTTCGGGAAGAATTGAACGCCCGTTCGATCGGGTGGAATGGTTGAAAACCTATCCAAGAGGAATTTGAAAATGGCAGCAATTACTGCAGCGTTGGTCAAAGAACTGCGCGAGCGTACCGGCGAAGGCATGATGGATTGCAAGAAAGCCCTGGAAAAGGCTGACGGCGACATCGAAAAAGCCATTGATGACATGCGTGCTTCGGGCGCCATCAAGGCTGCGAAAAAAGCTGGCAACGTTGCCGCTGAAGGCGCAATCGCCATCAAATCGAATGACAAGGCAGCCGTGCTGCTGGAAGTCAACTCGCAGACCGACTTCCTGGCCCTGCAAGACGATTTCAAGAACTTCGTTGCTGCCAGCGTAGAAAAAGCTTTCGACGAAAAACTGACCGACGCAGCTCCGCTGATCGCCGCTCAGGAAACGGCTCGTGAAGCGCTGGTTGCCAAAGTCGGCGAGAACGTCAACATCCGTCGTCTGGTACGCGTAGAAGGTGACGTTGTCGGCACCTACCTGCACGGTAACAAGATCGGTGTTGCTGTTGTCCTGAAAGGCGGTGACGTCGAGCTGGCCAAAGACATCGCGATGCACGTTGCTGCAAGCAACCCTGAGTTCCTGCTGCCTTCGCAAGTCTCCGACGAAGCGATCGAGCGTGAGAAAGCTGTGTTCCTGCAGCTGAACGAAGAAAAGATCAAAGGCAAGCCAGAAAACATTGTTGAGAACATGGTCAAAGGCCGTATCAGCAAGTTCCTGGCGGAAGCGAGCCTGGTCGAGCAGGCGTTCGTCAAGAACCCTGAAGTCAAGGTTGGCGAGCTGGCCAAGAAAGCCGGCGCTGAAATCGTTTCCTTCACTTACTTCAAAGTAGGCGAAGGCATCGAGAAGCCGGTCGACAACTTCGCTGAAGAAGTTGCTGCCCAGCTGGCTGCCGCCAAGCAATAAGACAGTTTTTCAACTGTCGCCCGAAAGAGGCTGCCCGCTAACGCGCGCAGCCTCTTTTCAGATGGGGTACCAATTTTTTATTTGGTTTCCACCCGGAACTGACTTACAAAGCCATGTTCCGATGGCGCTGCAGCAGCGCCAAGCTAGAGTGAACGCCAGCTGTAAACAGCTCGCAAAGAATTTTAAATACGCCGCAGGAGAGATTCGCAATGGCTCAGCAGGGCAGTGGTTATCAGGCTCGCTATAAACGCATTCTACTCAAGCTTAGCGGCGAGGCCCTGATGGGCTCGGAAGAGTTCGGGATCGATCCGAAGGTGCTGGATCGCATGGCGCTGGAAGTCGGCCAACTGGTCGGCATCGGCGTGCAGGTCGGTCTGGTCATCGGCGGTGGCAACCTGTTCCGTGGCGAAGCCCTGAGCAAGGCCGGGATGGATCGGGTCACGGGCGACCACATGGGCATGCTGGCCACTGTGATGAACGCCTTGGCCATGCGCGATGCGCTGGAACGTGCCAATATCTCGGCCATCGTCATGTCCGCCATCTCCATGGTCGGTGTGACCGATCACTACGATCGCCGCAAAGCCATGCGTCACCTGAACTCCAAAGACGTCGTGATCTTCGCGGCCGGTACCGGCAATCCGTTCTTCACCACGGATTCGGCAGCCTGCCTGCGTGCAATCGAAATCGACGCCGACGTTGTGCTCAAGGCCACCAAGGTTGATGGCGTGTACACCGCAGACCCATTCAAAGACCCGCATGCCGAGAAGTTCGATCATCTGACTTATGATGAAGTACTGGATCGCAAGCTGGGCGTAATGGATCTGACTGCCATCTGCCTGTGCCGCGATCACAAGATGCCGCTGCGCGTATTCAACATGAACAAGCCCGGCGCCCTGCTGAACATCGTGCACGGCGGCGCTGAAGGGACTTTGATCGAGGAAGGCCAACAATGATCAACGAAATCAAGAAAGACGCCCAAGCGCGTATGCAGAAATCCCTGGAATCTCTGAACCACGCGTTCGGCCAGATTCGTACCGGCAAGGCTCACCCGAGCATTCTGGGTAGCGTGATGGTGCCTTACTACGGCACTGACACTCCGCTGAGCGGCGTTGCCAACGTCACCGTAAAGGACTCGCGCACCCTGCAGGTCGTGGCCTTCGAGCGCAACATGCTCGCTGCCGTCGACAAGGCAATCCAGAGCGCCGGTCTGAACCTCAACCCGACCAACCTGGGCGAGTTGCTGTTGATCCCGATGCCTGCCCTTACCGAAGAAACGCGCAAAGGCTTCACCAAGCAGGCGCGCAGCGCAGCGGAAGACGCGCGCGTTGCTGTGCGCAACATCCGTCGTGATGCCTTGGGCGAGCTGAAGAAACTGGTCAAGGACAAGGAAATCAGCGAAGACGAAGAGCGTCGTGCCATCGCTGATATCGACAAGCTGACCAAAGAATCCGAGGCCCAGATCACCAAGGCCACGGACGAGAAAGAAAAAGACCTGATGGCCGTATAAGGGTCGAGCTTTAAATGGACAAGACCAAGCAGACTGCGCCGTCCGCGGTGCCGCGCCATGTCGCGATCATCATGGATGGCAATAATCGCTGGGCGAAAAAACGCTTTATGCCGGGTGTCGCCGGGCATAAAGCGGGCGTGGATGCTGTGCGGGCGGTGATCGAGGTGTGCGCTGAGGCCAAGGTCGAAGTCCTGACCCTGTTCGCCTTCTCCAGTGAAAACTGGCAGCGCCCGGCCGATGAAGTCAGTGCCTTGATGGATCTGTTCTTCAAGGCGCTGCGTCGTGAGGCCAAGCGTCTCAACGACAACAACATCAGCCTGCGCATCATTGGCGATCGCTCGCGCTTCCACCCTGAGCTTCAGGCGGCGATGCGCGAGGCCGAGGCCATGACGGTCGGTGCCAACCGCTTTGTCCTGCAGATCGCCGCCAACTACGGCGGTCAGTGGGATATCGCTCAGGCCGCGCAGCGTCTGGCGCGAGAAGTCCAGGCCGGGCACTTGCGCCCGGAGGACATCACCCCGGATCTGCTGCAGACCTGTCTGGCCACCGGCGATCTGCCGTTGCCTGACCTGTGCATCCGTACCGGTGGCGAGCATCGCATCAGCAACTTCCTGCTGTGGCAGCTGGCCTACGCCGAGCTGTACTTCTCCGACCTGTTCTGGCCGGACTTCAAACACGACGCCATGCGCACTGCGCTGGCCGATTTCGCTTCGCGCCAGCGTCGTTTCGGTAAAACGAGCGAACAGGTCGAAGCTGGAGCCCGGGTTTAATGCTTAAACAACGAATCATCACTGCACTGATCCTGCTGCCGATCGCCTTGTGCGGGTTTTTCCTGCTCAAAGGTGCCGGCTTTGCGCTGTTCATCGGTCTGGTAGTCAGTCTCGGTGCGTGGGAATGGGCGCGTCTGGCCGGCTTCACCGCACAGTCGTTCCGCGTCGGCTTTGCCGCTGTGGTCGCCCTGATGCTGTTCGTCATGTATGTGCTGCCGGGCCTTGCGCCTTGGGTGCTCGGTGCATCGGTAATCTGGTGGGCGATTGCGACTTATCTGGTGCTGACGTATCCACGCTCGAGCGCGCACTGGTCCACAGCGGCGACCAAACTGCTGATTGGTCTGCTGATCCTGCTGCCTGCGTGGCAGGGTCTGGTGCAGATCAAGCAGTACCCGCTGGGTAACTGGTTGATCATGGCGGTGATGGTGTTGGTCTGGGGCGCGGACATCGGCGCTTACTTTTCCGGGCGCAAGTTCGGCAAGCGCAAGCTCGCGCCGCAGGTCAGCCCGGGCAAGAGCTGGGAAGGCGTGTACGGTGGTCTGGCGCTGAGTCTGGTGATTACCGCGATTGTCGGGCTGGTGCGCGACTGGACCGTGGCCGAGCTGCTCAAAGGCCTGATCGGCGCTGCAGTGATCGTCTTTATTTCCGTGGTCGGTGACCTTACCGAAAGCATGTTCAAGCGCCAATCCGGCATCAAGGACAGCAGTAATCTGCTGCCCGGGCATGGTGGCGTGCTGGATCGCATCGACAGCCTGACCGCGGCCATTCCGGTGTTCGCCGTATTGCTCTGGATGGCCGCACCGTGAGTCGTCCCCAGCAGATTACGGTGTTGGGTGCGACCGGTTCGATCGGTCTGAGCACCCTTGATGTGATTGCGCGTCATCCTGAGCGTTATCAGGTTTTCGCATTGAGTGGTTTCACGCGCCTCACTGAGTTGTTCGCGTTGTGCGTGCGTCATGTGCCGCAGTTTGCCGTGGTGCCTGAAGTGGCCGCAGCGCGCGGTTTGCAGGATGACTTGCGTGCAGCCGGTTTGCCGACTCGCGTCCTGGTAGGCGAGGAGGGCCTGTGTCAGGTTGCCTCCGCGCCCGAAGTCGATGCAGTAATGGCGGCCATCGTCGGTGCGGCCGGGCTGCGTCCGACACTGGCGGCGGTCGAGGCGGGCAAGAAGATTCTGCTGGCCAATAAAGAAGCGCTGGTGATGTCCGGCGCTCTGTTCATGCAGGCCGTGCGCAAAAGCGGTTCGGTACTGCTGCCGATCGACAGCGAACACAATGCGATTTTTCAATGCATGCCAGCGGATTTCGCCCGCGGCTTGAGCTCGGTGGGTGTGCGGCGGATTTTGCTGACAGCCTCTGGCGGGCCTTTCCGGCAGACACCGATGTCCGAGCTGGCGAATGTTTCGCCTGAGCAGGCGTGTGCACATCCGAACTGGTCCATGGGGCGCAAGATCTCCGTGGATTCAGCGAGCATGATGAACAAGGGCCTGGAACTGATCGAAGCCTGCTGGTTGTTCGATGCCAAACCGTCTCAGGTCGAAGTGGTAATTCATCCGCAAAGCGTGATCCATTCTCTGGTCGATTACGTCGATGGCTCGGTCCTGGCGCAGTTGGGTAATCCGGACATGCGCACACCGATCGCTAACGCATTGGCCTGGCCGGAGCGTATCGATTCCGGCGTACCGCCACTGGACCTCTTCGCCATTGCGCGACTGGATTTCGAAGCGCCCGATGAAAGCCGTTTCCCCTGTCTGCGTTTGGCCCGTCAGGCGGCCGAAGCTGGCGACAGCGCGCCGGCGATGCTTAACGCGGCCAATGAAGTGGCAGTTGCAGCGTTTCTCGACGGACGGGTTCGCTACCTGGAAATCGCGAGTATCATCGAGGAAGTCTTGAATCTGGAGCCGGTGGTGGCGCTGAACGATCTGGATGCCGTATTTACGGCGGACGCGAAAGCGCGATTGCTGGCCGAGCAATGGTTGAGTCGGCACGGCCGATAGTTTTTGCAACACAACGGCGACACGCGACACTGAACAGGATTGCGGAGAAAGTAGATGAGCGCGCTCTATATGATTGCCGGCACCCTGATCGCCTTGGGTGTGCTGGTCACCTTCCACGAATTCGGCCACTTCTGGGTCGCGCGTCGCTGTGGCGTCAAGGTTCTGCGTTTCTCCGTGGGCTTTGGCATGCCGTTGCTGCGCTGGCATGACAAGCAGGGCACTGAGTTCGTGGTCGCCGCGATTCCGCTGGGCGGCTACGTCAAGATGCTCGACGAGCGCGAAGGCGAAGTGCCGGTTGATCAACTTGATCAGTCGTTCAATCGCAAATCGGTACGTCAGCGTATCGCCATTGTTGCTGCCGGCCCGATTGCCAACTTCCTGCTGGCGCTGGTGTTTTTCTGGGTGCTGGCGATGCTCGGCAGCGAGCAGGTGCGTCCGGTCATCGGCGCGGTCGAGTCTGGCAGCATTGCCGCCAAGGCGGGTCTGAACGCGGGTCAGGAGATCGTCTCGATCGATGGCGAGCCAACGTCCGGTTGGGCTGCGGTCAATTTGCAACTGGTGCGTCGTCTCGGTGAAAGCGGTGCGATTCAATTGCTGGTGCGCGAGCAGGGTTCGACGGCAGAATCACCGCGCACGCTGGCACTGGATAACTGGCTAAAAGGTGCCGACGAGCCGGATCCGATCCGCTCGCTGGGCATTCGTCCTTGGCGTCCGGCCTTGCCGCCGGTGCTTGCCGAGCTGGACCCGAAAGGTCCGGCCCAGGCCGCCGGGCTGAAAACCGGCGATCGCTTGCTGGCGCTTGATGGCCAGCCGCTCGATGACTGGCAGCAAGTGGTCGATACCGTTCGTACGCGTCCTGATACCAAAATCATGCTGCGCATCGAGCGCGACAATGCTCAAATCGACGTCCCTGTGACCCTGGCGGCGCGCGGTGAAAGCAAATCGCCAAGCGGTTATCTGGGCGCTGGCGTCAAAGCCATCGACTGGCCACCGGAAATGATCCGCGAAGTCAGCTATGGCCCGCTGGCCGCGATTGGCGAGGGTGCCCGTCGCACTTGGACCATGAGCATTCTGACGCTGGATTCACTGAAGAAAATGCTGTTCGGCGAGCTCTCGGTAAAAAACTTGAGTGGACCGATAACCATTGCTAAAGTGGCGGGCGCTTCTGCCCAGTCGGGCGTCGCTGATTTCCTGAATTTCCTTGCTTATCTGAGTATTAGCCTGGGCGTTCTGAATTTGCTGCCCATTCCTGTACTGGATGGGGGGCATTTGTTGTTTTATCTGATCGAGTGGGTGCGTGGTCGCCCCTTGTCGGATCGGGTGCAAGGTTGGGGGATACAGATCGGTATCAGTTTGGTGGTCGGGGTGATGTTGCTTGCTCTGGTCAACGATCTGGGTCGACTGTAACGCTTCGCTGAATTGCGAATCTGCCGCATTTTGCGGCAGTTTGTTTATTGCCAGTTGGAATAAGAAAGGACTTCATGAAACGTCTGCTGCTAACTGCGGTTCTCACCGTATTGATGATCGCCGAAGTTCACGCCGAGTCCTTCACTATCTCTGATATTCGCGTCAATGGCCTCCAGCGGGTCTCCGCGGGTAGCGTCTTTGGTGCCTTGCCGTTGAACGTCGGCGAGCAGGCGGATGATCGTCGCCTGGTGGAATCCACTCGTGCGTTGTTCAAAACCGGTTTCTTTCAAGATATCCAGCTGGGCCGCGAAGGCAACGTTCTGGTCATCACCGTGGTCGAGCGTCCATCGGTCGCCAGTATCGAAATCGAAGGCAACAAGGCGATTTCCACTGAAGACCTGATGAAAGGCCTCAAGCAATCCGGTCTGGCCGAAGGCGAAATCTTCCAGCGCGCCACCCTCGAGGGTGTGCGTAACGAACTGCAACGTCAGTACGTCGCCCAGGGTCGCTACTCGGCAACCGTTGACACCGAAGTGGTTTCGCAGCCGCGTAACCGCGTGGGTCTGAAGGTGAAGATCAACGAAGGTACCGTTGCCGCCATTCAGCACATCAACGTGGTAGGCAATACGGTTTTCCCTGAGGAAGACCTGACCGACCTGTTCGAACTGAAAACCACCAACTGGCTGTCGTTCTTCAAGAACGATGACAAATATGCCCGTGAAAAACTTTCCGGTGACCTGGAGCGTCTGCGTTCCTACTATCTGGACCGCGGCTATATCAACATGGACATCGCTTCGACCCAGGTATCGATTACCCCGGACAAGAAGCACGTCTACATTACTGTCAACGTCACCGAAGGCGAGAAGTACACCGTTCGAGACGTCAAGCTCAGCGGTGACCTGAAAGTCCCTGAAGACCAGATCAAGTCGCTGTTGCTCGTGCAGAAGGGCCAGGTGTTCTCGCGCAAGCTGATGACCACCACCTCCGAGCTGATCACCCGTCGTCTGGGTAACGAAGGCTACACATTCGCCAACGTCAACGGCGTGCCTCAGCCGCACGATGATGACCACACTGTGGACATCCTCTTCGCTGTCGATCCGGGCAAGCGTGCCTACGTAAACCGCATCAATTTCCGTGGCAACACCAAGTCCGAGGACGAAGTGCTGCGTCGTGAAATGCGTCAAATGGAAGGTGGCTGGGCTTCGACCTACCTGATCGACCAGTCCAAGACCCGTCTGGAGCGCCTGGGCTTCTTCAAGGAAGTCAACGTTGAAACCCCGGCGGTGCCTGGCGTCGACGACCAGGTTGATGTGAACTACGCCGTTGAAGAACAGGCTTCCGGTTCGATCACCGCCAGCGTTGGTTTCGCCCAGAGCGCCGGTCTGATCCTCGGTGGTTCGATCACCCAGAACAACTTCTTGGGTACCGGTAACCGCGTCAGCATCGGCCTGACCCGCAGCGAATACCAGAGCCGCTACAACTTCGGCTACGTTGACCCCTACTGGACCGCCGACGGCGTGAGCCTGGGTTACAACGCGTTCTATCGCACCACCGACTACGATGAACTCGATGCCGATATTTCCAGCTATGCGGTAGACAGCCTCGGTGCGGGCGTGAACGTCGGCTACCCGATCAGCGAAACATCGCGTCTGACCTTCGGTCTGTCTGCCCAGCAGGACAAGATCAACACCGGTCGCTATACCGTTGACGAGATTTTCGACTTCGTCGAGAAGGAAGGCGACAACTACCTGAACTTCAAGGCCTCGGCCGGTTGGTCCGAGTCGACCCTGAACAAAGGCGTGTTGCCGACCCGTGGTCGTTCCCAGAGCCTGACCCTGGAAACCACCATTCCTGGCAGCGACCTGTCGTTCTTCAAACTTGACTACCGTGGTCAGCTGTTCCAGCCGATCACCGAAAACTACACACTGCGCCTGCACTCCGAACTCGGTTATGGCGATGGTTACGGTTCGACCGATGGTCTGCCGTTCTATGAAAACTACTATGCCGGTGGTTTCAACTCGGTTCGTGGCTTCAAGGACAGCACCCTCGGCCCGCGCAGTACGCCGAGCCGTGGTAACAACCCTGGCACTATCGCTGACCCGGACCAGGATCCACTGCCGTTCGGTGGTAACGTCCTGATCCAGGGCGGTGTAGAAGTTCTGTTCCCGCTGCCATTCGTCAAGGATCAGCGTTCCCTGCGTACTTCGGTCTTCTGGGATGTCGGTAACGTGTTTGACTCGCAGTGCAAGGACACTACGAACGCCAATGGTTCCTCGTCCAACACCAAGTGCAACGACATCAGCCTGAGCAACATGGCCAGTTCCGTAGGTGTCGGCGTGACCTGGGTCACCGCACTGGGTCCGTTGAGCTTCGCCCTGGCGATGCCGATCAAGAAACCGGATGACGCTGAAACTCAAGTGTTCCAATTCTCCCTCGGCCAGACGTTCTAAGCGTCTGACCCAAGATAACGACAATGGATTTTGTAGGAGTGCATCGTGCGTAAGTTGACTCAATTGGTTCTCCTGGCCTCCGTACTGGTGGCAGGCCCGGCGTTCGCCGACATGAAAATTGCCGTGCTGAACTATCAGATGGCTCTGCTGGAATCCGACGCGGCGAAGAAGTACGCGGTGGATGCAGAGAAGAAGTTCGGTCCGCAACTGACCAAGCTGAAAACCCTGGAAAGCAGCGCCAAAGGCATTCAGGACCGTCTGATGGCCGGTGGCGACAAAATGCAGCAGGGCGAGCGTGAGCGTCTGGAGCTGGAATTCAAGCAAAAGGCTCGTGACTTCCAGTTCCAGTCCAAGGAACTGAATGAAGCCAAAGCTGTTGCCGACCGTGAAATGCTCAAGCAACTGAAGCCGAAACTGGACAGTGCCGTGGAAGAAGTCATCAAGAAAGGTGGTTTTGACCTGGTGTTCGAGCGTGGCGCAGTCATCGATGTCAAACCTCAGTACGACATCACGCGCCAGGTTATCGAGCGCATGAATCAGCTGAAGTAACCCATGACCGTGACTATCAGGCTCGGCCAGTTGGCCGAGCACCTCGGCGCCACCCTGCGTGGCGACCCCGAGACGCAAATTACTGGGCTAGCCACTTTGCAAGAGGCTGGCCCAGCTCAGTTGAGCTTTCTGGCAAATCCCCAATACCGCAAATACCTGGCCGGTTCTCAGGCAGCTGCACTGCTGCTCAAGGAAGCCGACGCCGAAGGTTTCGCCGGTAATGCCTTGGTGGTGCCGGATCCTTACCTGGCCTACGCACGCATCTCGCATCTGTTCGATCCAAAGCCAAAAGCGGCTGGCGGGATTCATCCGACAGCGGTGATCGCGGCGGACGCAGTGGTTGATCCAAGTGCCAGCATCGGTCCGTTCGTGGTGATCGAAGCCGGTGCACGCATCGCTGCACAGGTCACGCTGGGCGCGCATTGCGTAGTCGGCGCGCGCAGCGAAATCGGTGAAGGCGGCTGGCTGGCTCCGCGCGTCACGCTCTATCACGATGTGCGCATCGGCAAGCGTGTGGTTATTCAGTCCGGTGCAGTGATCGGCGGTGAGGGCTTCGGCTTCGCCAACGAGAAAGGTGTCTGGCAGAAAATCGCCCAGATCGGTGGCGTGACCATCGGCGACGATGTCGAGATCGGCGTGAACACCGCCATCGACCGCGGCGCTCTGGCCGATACGGTGATTGGCAACGGTGTGAAGCTCGACAACCAGATTCAGATCGCGCACAACGTCCAGGTCGGTGATCACACCGCCATGGCTGCGTGCGTCGGCATTTCCGGCAGCACCAAGATCGGCAAGCACTGCATGCTCGCTGGCGGTGTAGGTCTGGTCGGCCACATTGATATTTGCGACAACGTTTTCCTGACCGGGATGACTATGGTGACTCACTCGATTACCGAGCCGGGCGCCTATTCTTCCGGCACAGCCATGCAACCGGCGGCCGAATGGCGCAAAAGCGCGGCCCGAATCCGTCAGCTCGATGACATCGCGCGACGGTTGAAACAGCTGGAAAAGCGCGTTGGGGAAGTGACCCCTGACGGCAATGCTTCATCTGATGGCTGATACCATTTCCATATCAAGTGTGCACAGCCTCTGGACTGCCTCCTTGATTTGCTAGAGGAGTGCGCGTCAGTCGCGCTCCCAATCTTTACATAGGCTTTCCCCTGAAATGATGGACATCAACGAGATTCGCGAATACCTGCCTCACCGTTACCCGTTCCTGCTGGTGGACCGGGTGGTGGAACTGGACACTGAAGGCAAGCGAATTCGCGCCTACAAGAATGTCAGCATCAATGAACCGTTCTTCAATGGTCACTTCCCTGCGCATCCAATCATGCCGGGCGTGCTGATCATCGAGGCGATGGCTCAGGCTGCCGGGATCCTCGGTTTCAAGATGCTCGACGTCAAACCGGCCGACGGCACCCTGTATTACTTCGTCGGTTCCGACAAGCTGCGCTTCCGCCAGCCAGTCAAGCCGGGCGATCAGTTGATCCTTGAAGCGACTTTCATCAGCTGCAAGCGCAAGATCTGGAAGTTCGAATGCCAGGCTTCGGTGGACGGCAAGCCGGTCTGCTCGGCAGAAATCATCTGCGCGGAACAGAAAGTATGAGTTTGATTGACCCTCGCGCAATCATCGATCCGTCCGCCGTTCTGGCTGACGGCGTCGAGGTCGGCCCGTGGTCGATCATCGGCGCAGGTGTGGAAATCGGCGAGGGTACCGTGATCGGGCCGCATGTGATCCTCAAGGGGCCGACCCGCATTGGTAAACACAATCGCATCTACCAGTTTTCTTCGGTAGGCGAAGACACCCCGGATCTGAAGTACAAAGGCGAGGAAACCCGCCTGGTGATCGGCGACCACAACGTTATTCGTGAAGGCGTGACCATTCACCGTGGCACCGTGCAGGACCGTTCGGAAACCACGCTGGGTGATCACAACCTGATCATGGCCTATGCCCACATCGGCCATGACAGCGTCATCGGCAATCACTGCATTCTGGTCAACAACACTGCGTTGGCCGGGCATGTACACGTTGACGACTGGGCGATCCTCTCCGGTTTTACCCTGGTGCATCAGTACTGCCACATCGGCGCCCACAGCTTTTCCGGCATGGGCACGGCGATCGGCAAGGACGTTCCGGCGTTCGTCACCGTATTCGGCAACCCGGCCGAAGCGCGCAGCATGAACTTCGAAGGCATGCGCCGTCGCGGTTTCAGCGAAGACGCGATCCACGCCTTGCGTCGTGCTTACAAGACGGTCTATCGGCAGGGCCTGACGGTCGAGCAGGCGTTGGCCGAACTGGCCGAGTCGTCTGCGCAGTTCCCTGAAGTCGCCGTGTTCCGCGATTCGATCCAGGCATCGACTCGCGGCATCACCCGCTGATCATGGCCAATCTGCGTATTGCGCTGGTGGCGGGTGAGGCTTCCGGTGACATTCTCGGCGCCGGCCTCATGCGTGCGCTCAAGGCTCAGCACCCGGCAGTCGAGTTCATTGGCGTCGGCGGTCCGCTGATGCAGGCCGAAGGCCTGACCTCGTACTTTCCCATGGAGCGCTTGTCGGTCATGGGGCTGGTAGAGGTCCTCGGTCGGCTGCGTGAATTGCTCAAGCGCCGCAAAGAGCTGATTGCCACACTGATCGCCGCGAAGCCGGACGTGTTCATCGGCATCGATGCGCCGGATTTCAACCTCAATATCGAACTCAAGCTGCGTCAGGCCGGGATCAAGACCGTGCATTACGTCAGCCCGTCGGTATGGGCGTGGCGGCAGAAGCGGGTGCTGAAGATCCGCGAAGGCTGCGATCTGATGCTGACCCTGTTGCCGTTCGAGGCGAAATTCTACGAAGAGAAAGGCGTGCCGGTGCGTTTCGTCGGTCACACCTTGGCCGATACCATTCCGCTGCAAGCCGACCGCGCCGCTGCACGCGCCGAACTGGGCTTGGCCGACGGTCCGCTGGTAGCGCTGATGCCTGGCAGCCGTGGCGGGGAAGTCAGTCGCCTCGGTGCGCTGTTCCTCGACACCGCCGAACGTCTGCGCGCCATGCGTCCGGGCGTGTGCTTTGTCATGCCTTGTGCAAACCCGGAACGCCGGGTGCAACTTGAGGCCTTGCTTGCTGGCCGGGATTTGCCGGTGACATTGCTCGACGGTAAATCCCATCTGGCCCTCGCCGCGTGCAACGCCGTGTTGATCGCCTCCGGCACTGCTACCCTTGAAGCGCTGCTGTACAAGCGACCGATGGTGGTGGCATATCGGTTGGCGCCGCTGACGTTCTGGATTCTCAAACGCATGGTCAAGAGCCCGTACGTGTCGCTGCCCAACTTGCTCGCCCAGCGCTTGCTGGTGCCGGAGTTGTTGCAGGATGATGCGACTGTCGAGGCGTTGGCGCAGACGCTGTCGCCCTTGATCGATGGCGGTGATGAACAGACCCGCGGTTTCGACGAGATCCACCGCACGCTGCGGCGCGATGCTTCCAATCAGGCGGCGCAAGCCGTCCTTGACCTGATCGGCAAACCACAATGAGCAAGACAAGCATGCAAATGGGCCTGGATTTCACCTTGGTCGCCGAAGTCGAAGAACTGGTCGCCGGTGTTGATGAAGTCGGTCGTGGTCCGTTGTGCGGTGCGGTGGTGACGGCGGCAGTGATTCTCGATCCGAACCGGCCGATCCTCGGCCTCGACGATTCGAAAAAACTCACCGAAGCCAAGCGCGAAAAGCTCTACGACGAGATCTGCGAAAAGGCCCTGAGCTGGTGCATCGCCCGCGCCGAAGTCGAAGAAATCGACGATCTGAATATCCTCCACGCAACCATGCTGGCCATGCAGCGCGCGGTCGCCGGTCTGCATATTCAGCCGAAGCTGGCGATGATCGATGGCAACCGCTGCCCGCATTTGCCGATGCGTGCCGAGGCTGTGATCCAGGGCGACGGCAAGGTACCGGCCATCGCGGCGGCGTCGATTCTGGCCAAGGTCAGCCGTGACCGCGAAATGGCGGCATTCGAATTGATCTACCCGGGCTACGGCATCGGTGGCCATAAAGGCTATCCGACGCCCGTTCATCTGGAAGCGCTGGCGCGGCTCGGCCCGACGCCGATTCACCGCCGCTCGTTCGCCCCGGTACGCCTGGCTTACGAGGCGCGGGAAAGCCTGACGCAGGTTTAGGCGCAAGGCTGATGTTTTATTCGAGGCCCGGTACAATCCGGGCCTCGTTGTCTCTATGTAACTGGACAGGATCACTATGCCGGCTTCATTCGTTCATCTACGCCTGCACACTGAATACTCCCTGGTCGACGGGCTGGTGCGGATCAAGCCGCTGGTCAAGGCGCTGACCGCCATGAACATGCCGGCGGTCGCGGTCACCGACCAGAACAACATGTGTTCCCTGGTCAAGTTCTATAAAAACGCCATGGGCGCCGGCATCAAGCCGATCTGCGGCGCAGACCTGTGGCTGGCGAACAAGGACCCGGATGCACCGCTGAGCCGCCTCAGCCTGCTGGTGATGAACGCTCAGGGTTATCGCAATCTCACCGAACTGATCTCGCGTGGCTTCATCGAAGGCCAGCGCAACGGCATGGTCATCGTCGAGCGCGAGTGGGTGGCCGAGGCCAACGAAGGTTTGATCATGCTGTCCGCCGCCAAAGAAGGCGAGATCGGCATGGCCATGATCGGTGGCAACCCGGCGGAAGCCGAAGCGCTGGCGCGCGAGTGGATGGCGGTGTTCCCGGATCGTTTCTATCTGGAAATCCAGCGCACCAACCGCCCCAACGATGAAGAACAGCTGCATGGCGCCGTGGCGCTGGCCGACAAGCTCGGTGCGCCGCTGGTGGCGACCAACGATGTGCGCTTCATCAAGCAGGAAGACTTCGCCGCCCACGAAACCCGCGTGTGCATCGGTGAGGGCCGCGCCCTCGATGACCCGCGTCGTTCGAAGAATTACAGCGATCAGCAGTACCTGAAAAGCGCCGAGGAAATGCTCGAGCTGTTCAGCGATATTCCCGACGCCATCGAAAACACCGTCGAGATCGCCAAGCGCTGCAACATCGAAGTCAAGCTGGGCACACACTTCCTGCCCAACTTCCCGATCCCCGATGGCATGACCATCGACGAATATTTCCGCAAGGTCTCCTTCGAAGGGCTCGAAGAACGCTTGGCGGTGCTGCTGCCCAAGGACACCACCGAAGACTACGAAGCCAAGCGCCAGGTCTATGTGGACCGCTTGAATTTCGAGCTGGATATCATCATCCAGATGGGCTTCCCCGGTTACTTCCTGATCGTGATGGACTTTATCCAGTGGGCCAAGAACAACGGTGTGCCGGTAGGTCCGGGCCGTGGGTCGGGTGCCGGTTCGCTGGTGGCTTACGTACAGAAGATCACTGACCTCGACCCGCTGGAATATGACCTGCTGTTCGAACGTTTCCTCAACCCGGAACGGGTTTCCATGCCCGACTTCGACGTCGACTTCTGCATGGACGGTCGTGACCGGGTGATCGATTACGTGGCCGAAAAGTACGGCCGCAACGCGGTGAGCCAGATCATCACCTTCGGTTCCATGGCCGCCAAGGCTGTGGTCCGTGACGTGGCGCGGGTGCAGGGCAAGTCCTATGGCCTGGCGGATCGTCTGTCGAAGATGATTCCGTTCGAAGTCGGCATGACCCTGGAAAAAGCCTACGAGCAGGAAGAGATCCTGCGTGACTTCATCAAGGTCGATGAAGAAGCGGCGGAAATCTGGGAGATGGCGCGCAAGCTTGAGGGCGTGGTGCGTAACGTCGGTAAGCACGCCGGTGGTGTGGTGATCGCGCCGACCAAACTCACCGACTTCTCGCCGATCTATTGCGACGAGGCCGGTGACGGTCTGGTGACCCAGTTCGACAAGGACGACGTTGAGGCCGCCGGTCTGGTGAAGTTCGACTTCCTCGGCCTGCGTACCCTGACGATCATCGACTGGGCGCTGAAAACCATCAACCGCGACCGCGCCAAGGTCAACGAGCCGCCGCTGGATATCGCCTTTATCCCGCTCGACGACAAGCCGACCTATCAGTTGCTGCAAAAAGCCGAAACAACGGCGGTGTTCCAGCTTGAATCCCGGGGCATGAAAGAGCTGATCAAAAAGCTCAAGCCCGACTGCCTGGAAGACTTGATCGCACTCGTTGCACTGTTCCGTCCCGGTCCGCTGCAATCGGGCATGGTGGACGACTTCATCAACCGTAAGCACGGTCGCGCCGAACTGGCCTATCCGCACTCGGACTACCAGTACGACGGTCTCAAGCCGGTACTGGCGCCGACTTACGGCATCATCCTGTATCAGGAACAGGTGATGCAGATTGCCCAGGTCATGGCCGGTTACACCCTCGGCGGTGCGGACATGCTGCGTCGGGCGATGGGTAAGAAAAAGCCCGAAGAAATGGCCAAGCAGCGCGGCGGCTTCATCGAGGGCTGCGCGACCAACGGCATCGACGCGGATCTGGCGGGTAACATTTTCGACCTGGTGGAGAAATTCGCCGGTTACGGCTTCAACAAGTCCCACTCCGCCGCTTACGGCCTGGTGTCGTACCAGACCGCTTGGCTGAAAGCTCACTACCCGGCGCCGTTCATGGCCGCGGTACTTTCGGCGGATATGCACAACACCGACAAGGTCGTGACCTTGATCGAGGAAGTGCGGACGATGAAGCTGCGCCTCGACGCGCCGGACGTGAACACTTCGGAGTTCAAGTTCACGGTGAACGACGACGGCCGCATCGTTTACGGCCTCGGCGCGATCAAAGGCGTCGGTGAAGGTCCGGTGGAAGCGATCACCGAAGCGCGTCAGGCCGGTCCGTTCAAGGATCTGTTCGATTTCTGCGCGCGGGTCGACCTCAAGCGCATCAACAAACGAACTCTTGATGGCTTGATTCGCAGCGGCGCGCTGGATCGCCTCGGCCCGTATTTCCACGACGAACAAAAGGCCTATCAAGCCAACATCGACCGTAACCGCGCGGTACTGCTGGCGGCGATGGAAGAGGCGATCAAGGCGGCCGAGCAGACTGCGCGGACCCACGACAGTGGCCACGCCGACCTGTTTGGCGGCTTGTTCGTCGAAGAAGACGCTGACGTTTACGCGTCTCATCGCAAAGCCAAGGAACTGACCCTCAAGGAACGCCTCAAGGGTGAAAAAGACACCCTGGGCCTGTACCTGACCGGTCACCCGATCGACGAATACGAAGGCGAAATCCGCCGTTTCGCCCGTCAGCGCATCATCGACCTGAAACCGGCGCGCGACACGCAGACCGTGGCGGGGATGATCATTGCCCTGCGGGTGATGAAGAACAAGAAGGGCGACAAGATGGGCTTCATCACCCTTGACGACCGCTCCGGACGGATCGAAGCGTCGCTGTTTGCCGATGCGTTCCATTCGGCGCAGTCGCTGCTGCAGACCGACGCGATGGTGGTGGTCGAAGGCGAAGTCAGCAATGACGACTTCTCTGGCGGTCTGCGCCTGCGGGTCAAGCGCGTGATGAGCATGGAAGATGCGCGCACCAATCTGGCCGAGAGCCTGCGCCTGAAGCTGCACACCCAGGATCTGAAAGGCGATCAGCTACGCTGGTTGGGCGAACTGCTCAAGCGTCATCGCGGCGCGTGCCCGGTGACCATGGAGTACACCAGCCCGGATGCGAAGACCTTGCTGCAGTTCGGCGAGACCTGGCGGATCGACCCGGCGGATGCCTTGATTCAAGCCCTGCGTGACCAGTTCGGGCGAGACAACGTCTTCCTCCAATACCGTTGACCGGCAAGTGCCATCATGGCGCTTGCCCGCAACCTGAATTTTTAATCTCGACCTCAGCGCGCCTCTCCCTTAAGGTAGGGCGCGAATAGACAACCGGCCGGCCCAAGCTCACTTGGGACACGACCCAAGACGGACGCCTATGAACCCGAATTTTCTAGATTTCGAACAGCCGATCGCCGACCTGCAAGCCAAGATCGAAGAGTTGCGCTTGGTCGGTAATGACAATTCGCTGAATATCGGCGATGAGATCTCCCGCCTGCAGGACAAGAGCAAGACGCTGACCGAAGACATCTTCGGCAAGCTGACCAGCTGGCAGATCGCACGCCTGGCGCGTCACCCGAAACGCCCGTACACCCTCGATTACATCGAGCACATCTTCACCGAGTTCGACGAACTGCACGGCGACCGTCACTTCTCCGACGACGCTGCCATCGTTGGCGGTATCGCCCGTCTGGAAGACCAGCCAGTGATGATCATCGGCCACCAGAAGGGCCGTGAAGTGCGTGAGAAAGTTCGCCGCAACTTCGGTATGCCGCGTCCGGAAGGCTACCGCAAGGCCTGCCGTCTGATGGAGATGGCCGAGCGCTTCAAGATGCCTATCCTGACCTTCATCGATACCCCGGGTGCTTATCCTGGCATCGACGCTGAAGAGCGCAACCAGAGCGAAGCGATTGCCTGGAACCTGCGCGTGATGGCGCGTCTGAAGACTCCGATCATCGCCACTGTAATTGGTGAAGGTGGTTCCGGCGGCGCACTTGCCATCGGCGTCTGCGATCAATTGAACATGCTGCAATATTCGACCTACGCGGTGATCTCGCCGGAAGGTTGCGCATCGATCCTGTGGAAGACCGCCGAGAAAGCACCGGATGCCGCTGAGGCAATGGGCATCACCGCTGAGCGTTTGAAAGGCCTAGGTATCGTCGACAAGGTGATCAGCGAGCCACTGGGCGGCGCCCACCGTGACCCGGCAGCTGCCGCCGCTTCGATCCGCGCCGAACTGAGCTCGCAACTGGCGATGCTCAAGCAGTTCGATAACGAAGCGCTGCTCAAGCGCCGTTACGATCGCCTGATGAGCTACGGTCTCTAATCAGACGCGTGCTATCACTGTGGGAGCGAGCCTGCTCGCGAAACCGGTATGACAGTCGACGAAATTGTTGAATGTTAAATCGCTTTCGCGAGCAGGCTCGCTCCCACAGAGGGTTAGGCAAAGGTGCAGATATGGGCCAGTCCCCGATTGATTTGCCATCCCGTCTTCTGCTGAACCTTGAGCCTTGGCGCCACGCCGCTCACTGGCGCATCGCCTTCTCCGGTGGCCTCGATTCCACCGTCCTCCTGCATCTGCTCGCCACTCTGGCGAACACCGAATCCCTCCCTGCGCTCAGCGCCATTCATATCCACCACGGCCTTCAGGCTGCGGCCGATGCATGGCCGCAACATTGCCAGGCCGTTTGCAATGCGCTGGGCGTGCCGTTGCAAGTGAAGCGGGTGACCGTAAAGGGCGGGGCGAGCCTGGAGCGGGCGGCGCGGGATGCGCGTTACGCCGCGTTCAGTTCGCTGACGCAGAGCAATGACGTGTTGCTGACTGGCCAGCACCGCGATGACCAAGCGGAAACGCTGCTGTTTCGGCTGTTGCGCGGTGCCGGTGTACGCGGGCTCGGGGCGATGCCGCAGCAGCGTCCAGTGGGGCAGGGCACGCTGGTTCGACCGTTGCTGGATGTCAGCCGTGCTGAGCTGGAAGGTTATGCACAGGCGCATCAGTTGCGCTGGATCGAAGACCCGTCGAACCAGGACCGGCAGTTTTCGCGCAACTATCTGCGCCATCAAGTCATGCCGGTCCTCACCGAACGCTGGCCGCAAGCGCAGGCCAGCATGGCGCGCACGGCTGCGCATCTGCGTGAGGCGCAGGGCTTGCTCGATGAGCTGGCGCAGATTGATCTCGCACAAGCCGAAACGCCCAATGAATTCGCTTGGCTGCGTGTGCCATCGCTGGAGCTGACACCATTGACGGAGTTGTCTGACGCGCGCCAGCGAAATGTCCTCAGCCACTGGCTCGAACCGTTGACCCGGCTGCCGGATGCTGACCATTGGTCGGGTTGGACAACGCTGTGTAATGCCGGCGCCGACGCTTCACCGATCTGGCGTCTGGCCGACGGAGAGCTGCACCGCAGCGGCGGTCGCGTCTGGTGGCTGAGCGACAGTTGGTTGCGCACGCCAGTGATCGGCGCCGACTGGCAGACCCCGACTTCAGCGCTACGCTTGCCGGATAACGGACGCGTCATGCTCCACGGGCAAGCTCCATCCGGGCCTTTGCGTATTGCCTATCGGCAAGGCGGTGAGGTCATGCAACTGGCCGAGCGCGGCAGCCGTGATCTCAAGCGTCTGCTCAACGAGCGCGCGGTCCCGGCCTTCGTGCGTGGCAGATTGCCGCTGCTGTTTCGTGGCGAAGAATTGCTCGCCGTGGCGAACCTGCCGGGTCTTGATGGTCAGATGGACGAAGGCTGGACATTGCACTGGCAGCCAACAGACGAAGATCAAGGTTTGAGCTGAAAGGAGCATTCCGGTAGACTACGCTCCCTTCTTGATACAACTTCTGTGGATTCGCCTGAATTGCAGGAGTTGCCGATTACCAAGCAGTCTTTGCTGGGCGATTCCAAAAAATGTGTAGCGAGCAACGTACCGGTGTTTCATCTACCGGTCTGTCACAACGCGGCGGTTTTTTCGAAAGGTGCACTGTGATTAATGCAGGTGATCGGGGGCTTCGGCCTTCCTTCGCTTTCCCCGGCGGCTCGTTCCGCTTTAACGCAGACTTCTAGGGTTTTTCATGACGCGCTACATATTCGTCACGGGCGGTGTTGTTTCTTCATTGGGGAAAGGCATTGCCTCGGCTTCATTGGCGGCTATCCTGGAGGCGCGGGGGCTTAAGGTCACCATGCTGAAGCTGGATCCGTACATCAACGTCGATCCAGGCACAATGAGTCCGTTCCAGCACGGTGAAGTGTTCGTCACCCACGACGGCGCCGAGACCGATCTGGATCTGGGGCACTACGAGCGGTTCATCCGCACGACCATGACCCAGAACAACAACTTCACCACCGGCCGTGTCTACGAGCACGTGCTGCGCAAAGAGCGCCGTGGCGACTACCTGGGTGCAACCATCCAGGTGATCCCGCACATCACCGACGAAATCAAACGTCGCATCATCAAAGGTGCCGGTGACGCTGACGTGGCGATGGTTGAAATCGGTGGCACCGTCGGTGACATCGAGTCGCAACCATTCCTCGAAGCCATCCGCCAGTTGCGTTTCGAAGTCGGCGCCAAGCGCGCGATGCTGATGCACCTGACGCTGGTGCCGTACATCGCCACCGCTGGCGAAACCAAGACCAAACCGACCCAGCACTCCGTCAAGGAACTGCGCTCGATCGGTCTGCAGCCAGACGTGCTGGTGTGCCGCTCCGATCACCCGATCGATGTGTCCTCGCGTCGCAAGATCGCGCAATTCACCAACGTTGAAGAGCGTGCGGTAATCGCGCTGGAAGACGCCGATACCATCTACAAGATCCCGGGCATCCTGCACTCGCAGGGCCTGGACGATTTCGTCGTCGAGCGTTTCGGTCTGCAATGCGGCAGCGCCGATCTGTCCGAGTGGGACGCAGTGGTCGATGCCAAGCTGAACCCGGAACACGAAGTGACCATCGCCATGGTCGGCAAGTACATGGAGCTGCTCGACGCGTACAAGTCGCTGATCGAAGCGATGAGTCATGCTGGCATCAGCAACCGCACCAAGGTCAACCTGCGCTACATCGATTCCGAAGACATCGAGAACCAGGGCACTGCGCTGCTCGAAGGTGTTGATGCGATTCTGGTGCCGGGCGGCTTCGGTCTGCGTGGCGTTGAAGGCAAGATCACCGCTGTTCAGTACGCTCGCGAAAACAAGGTTCCGTACCTCGGCATCTGCCTCGGCATGCAAGTGGCGGTCATCGAATTCGCCCGTAACGTACTGGGCTGGAAAGACGCCAACTCCACCGAGTTCGATCGTGCCAGCGGCCATCCGGTGGTCGGTCTGATTACCGAGTGGGAAGACGCCACCGGCGCTGTCGAAGTACGTACCGAAGCGTCCGATCTGGGCGGCACCATGCGTCTCGGCGCACAGGATTGCCTGCTTGAGCCGGGCTCCAAAGTCCATGATTGCTACGGCAAGGACGTGATTGTCGAGCGTCATCGTCACCGTTACGAAGTGAACAACAACCTGCTGCCGCAGATCATCGAAGCCGGCCTGAAGATTTCCGGTCGCTCCGCCGATGCTGCGCTGGTCGAAGTGGTTGAAGCGCCGGATCATCCATGGTTCGTCGCCTGCCAGTTCCACCCTGAGTTCACCTCGACCCCACGCGACGGCCATCCGCTGTTCAGCGGTTTCGTCAAAGCCGCGTTGGCTCAACACCAGAAGAAGGCGTAACCCGATGGCACAGAAGATCATCCGCGTCGGCGACATCGAGATTGCCAACGACAAACCCATGGTGCTGTTCGGCGGCATGAACGTGCTGGAAAGCCGTGACATGGCCATGCAGGTTTGCGAAGAGTACGTGAAGGTCACCGAAAAACTCGGTATCCCTTACGTGTTCAAGGCCAGCTTCGACAAGGCCAACCGTTCTTCTGTGACCTCGTATCGCGGTCCTGGCCTGGAAGAGGGCATGCGCATCTTCCAGGACATCAAGCAAGCGTTCGGCGTGCCGATCATCACCGATGTCCACGAGCCGGATCAGGCTGCGGTCGTCGCTGAAGTCTGCGACATCATTCAGCTGCCGGCCTTCCTGTCGCGCCAGACCGATCTGGTTGTCGCGATGGCCAAGACCAATGCCGTGATCAACATCAAGAAAGCCCAGTTCCTCGCGCCTCAGGAAATGAAACACATCCTGAACAAGTGCGTGGAAGCCGGTAACGATCAGTTGATCCTCTGCGAGCGTGGTTCGAGCTTCGGCTACAACAACCTCGTGGTCGACATGCTCGGCTTCGGCATCATGAAGCAGTTCGAATACCCGGTGTTCTTCGACGTGACCCACTCGTTGCAAATGCCTGGCGGTCGTTCCGACTCCGCCGGCGGTCGCCGCGCGCAGGTCACCGATCTGGCCAAGGCCGGCATGAGCCAGTCGCTGGCGGGTCTGTTCCTCGAAGCGCATCCGGATCCGGACAACGCCAAATGCGACGGCCCTTGCGCCTTGCGTCTGGACAAACTGGAGCCATTCCTGGCCCAGCTCAAAGCTCTGGACGAACTGGTGAAGAGTTTTCCGACGGTAGAAACCGCGTAACGCTCGATTCTCCGGTAAAGTACCGCACGATTTGTCGCTCATGCCCTCGGGCGTGAGCGTTGTCGTCTGCAAGTCTGCCCGCTGTACTTCGCTTGCCGACGATAAAGATTTCCTCTAGCTGCGTCGTTTTCGTCAACTTTGGAGTGTTTACAACAATGGCAAAAATCGTCGACATCAAAGGTCGTGAAGTTCTCGACTCCCGTGGCAATCCCACCGTGGAAGCGGACGTGCTTCTCGACAACGGCATCATCGGCAGCGCTTGCGCGCCGTCCGGTGCATCCACTGGCTCGCGTGAAGCGCTCGAGCTGCGTGATGGCGACAAGAGCCGTTACCTGGGCAAGGGCGTGCTCAAGGCGGTAGCCAACATCAACGGTCCGATCCGCGATCTGCTGCTGGGCACCGACCCGAGCGACCAGAAAGCCCTCGACCAAGCGATGATCAAGCTCGACGGTACCGAAAACAAGGCGACCCTGGGCGCCAACGCCATCCTCGCCGTGTCCCTGGCTGCGGCCAAGGCGGCTGCGCAGGATCAGGATCTGCCGCTGTACGCACACATCGCCAACCTCAACGGCACCCCGGGTGTGTACTCGATGCCGGTGCCGATGATGAACATCATCAACGGTGGCGAGCACGCCGATAACAACGTCGACATCCAGGAATTCATGGTGCAGCCGGTCGGCGCCAAGTCGTTCTCGGAAGGTCTGCGCATGGGCACCGAGATTTTCCATCACTTGAAAGCCGTGCTGAAGGCCCGTGGCCTGAGCACCGCCGTTGGTGACGAAGGCGGTTTCGCGCCGAATCTGGCGTCCAACGAAGACGCGCTGAAAGTAATCTCCGAAGCCGTGGCCAACGCCGGTTACAAGCTGGGCACCGACGTGACCCTGGCGCTGGACTGCGCCGCGAGCGAGTTCTACGAAGACGGCAAGTACAACCTGTCCGGCGAAGGCCAGGTGTTCACTGCTGAAGGTTTCGCCGACTACCTCAAAGGTCTGACCGAGCGTTACCCGATCATCTCCATCGAAGACGGTCTGGACGAGTCCGACTGGGCCGGCTGGAAAATCCTCACCGACAAGATCGGCGAGAAGACCCAACTGGTAGGCGACGACCTGTTCGTGACCAATACCAAGATCCTCAAAGAAGGCATCGATAAAAAGATCGCCAACTCGATCCTGATCAAGTTCAACCAGATCGGCACCCTGACCGAAACCCTGGAAGCCATCCAGATGGCCAAGGCTGCCGGCTACACCGCAGTGATCTCGCACCGCTCCGGCGAAACCGAAGATTCGACCATTGCCGACCTGGCTGTGGGCACCTCGGCTGGCCAGATCAAGACCGGTTCGCTGTGCCGCTCCGACCGCGTTTCCAAGTACAACCAACTGCTGCGTATCGAAGAGCAGTTGAACGGCAAGGCCCAGTACAACGGCCGTGCCGAGTTCCGCGGTTAAGCGCAACCTGATCAAAGGACACCGGATTGTGTCGGAAAAGTCGTGACAGCGATGGATTTGCCACTAATCTGATGCCTTAAGCACAAGCCTGGATCTTTCCAGGCTTCGTGCTATCAGATGCTGCAACATTATGCGTGGCTGTCTTTTTTCACTGGATACCTGATATTCGATGCGCAGTCCTTACTGGTTGTTTCTTGTTTTGCTCTTGCTGCTGGCCGGTCTGCAGTACCGCCTGTGGGTGGGCAATGGCAGTCTGGCGCAGGTCGCCGAACTGAAACAGCAGATCGCCGAGCAACATGCCGAGAACGAAGGCCTGCTGGAGCGCAACCGGGTGATGGACGCTGAAGTCAGCGAGCTGAAGAAAGGAATGGAGACCGTTGAAGAGCGGGCTCGTCACGAACTGGGCATGGTCAAGGACGGCGAAACCCTTTACCAGTTGGCCCAATGATCGATTCCCTGCCGGCCTTCTGGGCCGTGATTCCTGCCGCGGGCGTCGGTGCCCGAATGGCCGCGGACCGTCCCAAGCAATATCTGCAACTGGGCGGGCGCACAATTCTCGAACACAGCCTCGGCTGTTTCCTCGATCACCCTAGCCTTAAGGGCCTGGTGGTCAGTCTTGCTGTTGACGATCCCTATTGGCCGAATCTGGCATGCGTCAACGATCCGCGCATTCAGCGGGTTGATGGCGGGGCGGAGCGTTCTGCTTCGGTGCTAAACGCCTTGCTGCATCTGCATGCGCAAGGTGCCGACGATGACGATTGGGTGCTGGTGCACGATGCGGCCCGGCCGAATCTGAGTCGCGATGATCTCGACAAGTTGCTTGCCGAACTCGCGGATGACCCGGTCGGTGGTCTGTTGGCGGTGCCCGCTCGCGACACGCTCAAACGCGTTGATAAAAACGGTCGTGTGGTTGAAACGGTGGACCGCAGTGTGATCTGGCAGGCGTATACGCCGCAGATGTTTCGCCTCGGCGCGTTGCATCGGGCGTTGGCCGACAGCCTGGTTGCGGATGCCGTGATTACCGATGAAGCTTCTGCGATGGAATGGGCCGGTCTGGCACCGCGTCTGATCGAAGGGCGGGCGGATAACCTCAAGGTGACCCGGCCGGAAGATCTGGAGTGGTTGCGCCAGCGTTGGGCGAATCGCCGCTGAGATTTGGGGTCGCTGTGGCATTGCCTTCGCGAGCAGGCTCGCTCCCGCAGAGGGAATGCATTCAGCTGTCGAGCTCGGTCAATTGTGGGAGCGAGCCTGCTCGCGAAAGCGGTCGCACAGGCGACCAATAACTCAAAGTTTGTACTCCGGCCTTTCAGCCAGTCCCACCTTCAAATAATCCACCAACTTGCGCACCTTCGGCGACAGATGCCGCTGCTGCGGATACAGCGCCCACACCGCCGTATTCGGCGGCTGATGCGCCTCCAGCAAGGAAATCAGCGCGCCGCTGTGCAGATGCTCGAGCACGTAATAGTCCGGCAACTGACACAACCCGACACCCTGAAGCGCCGCGTCCAGCACCGCCTGCCCACTGTTGCAACGCCAGTTGCCCTGCACCCGTTGGGAAAATTCCCGCCCGTTCTGTTCCAGTTGCCAGATATCCGAACTGCCAATCAGGCAATTGTGCCGACTCAATTCCGACAAGCTGTGTGGGCGCCCGTACCGTTCCAGGTAGGACGGCGATCCGCACAGGTACATTCTCCGTGGTGCCAGACGTGTGGCGACCAAGCGCGAATCCTGTAACCGACCCAGACGGATCGCCAGGTCCAGCCCTTCATGCACCAGATCCAGTTGGCGATTGCTCAGCTCGATATCGATACGCAGCTGCGGGTAAAGCCCCATGAAACGAGTCACCAGCGGCACGATAAAGCGTTCGCCATAGGCCACCGCGCAGGTCATGCGCAGCATGCCTTTCGGTTCACTGGTCAGATCGCCCACCGCGCGCAACGCTTCTTCGCGGCCGTCCTGCAGGCGCTGGCAATGTTGCAGGAAAGTCTGCCCGGCCTCTGTCAGCGTCACCCGCCGGGTGCTGCGGTAGAGCAGCCGCGTCTGCAAACGCTCTTCGAGCCGTACGATTTGTCGACTGATGTGTGAGGAAGAAACCCCAAGACGCTCGGCAGCGGCGGTGAATTGATTGCATTCGGCGACGGCAACGAACTCATCGATGCCTTCCCAGCGGTTTTCCGACACTTGGATTATCCCTGTATGGCAATAATGTTTTGCTTTGGTCCGGATTATTCCTCAGGAAGCGCTGAACTACACTGTCTGTCTGCTTTTTTATTTATTGGATTCATTGGAGAGTCAGCATGATCAAGTCGCGCGCCGCCGTTGCCTTCGAGGCCAAGAAGCCGCTGGAAATCGTAGAAGTCGATGTCGCCATGCCCAAAGCCGGTGAAGTATTGCTGCGCGTCGTCGCTTCCGGGGTGTGCCACACCGATGCCTACACGTTGTCCGGTGCTGACCCGGAAGGCATCTTCCCGTCGATCCTTGGCCACGAAGGTGGCGCCATCGTTGAAGCGATTGGCGAAGGCGTGACTTCGGTCGCCGTCGGCGATCACGTCATTCCGCTGTACACCCCGGAATGCGGCCAGTGCAAATTCTGCAAGTCGGGCAAGACCAACCTCTGCCAGGCGATTCGCGCCACCCAAGGCAAGGGCCTGATGCCGGATGGCACTTCGCGCTTTTCCTACAAGGGCGAAACGATTTTCCACTACATGGGCACTTCGACGTTTTCGGAGTACACCGTACTGCCGGAAATTTCCGTAGCGAAGATCTCCAAAGACGCGCCGCTGGAAAAGGTCTGCCTGCTCGGTTGCGGCGTCACCACCGGTATCGGCGCCGTGCTCAACACCGCCAAGGTCAAGCCGGGTGACACCGTGGCCATCTTCGGTCTCGGCGGTATCGGCTTGTCGGCCGTGATCGGCGCGGTGAAAGCCAAGGCTGCGCGGATCATCGCCATCGACATCAATCCAGCCAAGTTCGAAATCGCCAAACAACTCGGTGCCACCGATTGCGTGAATCCGAAAGACTTTGATCGTCCGATCCAGGAAGTAATCGTCGACATGACCGATGGCGGCGTCGACTTCTCCTTCGAGTGCATCGGCAATGTGCAACTGATGCGCGCCGCGCTTGAGTGCTGCCACAAAGGCTGGGGCGAGTCGGTCATCATCGGTGTCGCCGGTGCCGGCCAGGAAATCGCTACCCGTCCGTTCCAGTTGGTCACCGGTCGCGTCTGGCGCGGTTCGGCGTTCGGCGGCGTGCGTGGCCGTACTGAATTGCCGAGCTACGTCGACATGGCCCAGAGCGGCGAAATCCCGCTGGATACCTTCATCACCCACACCATGGGCCTGGAAGATATCAACAAGGCGTTCGACCTGATGCACGAAGGCAAGAGCATCCGCACAGTCATTCATTTCTAAGGAGCAGCGGCAAGCTACAAGCCACAAGCTGCAAGCAGGCGCAATTCCCTCTTGCAGCTTGAAGCTCGCATCTTGCGGCTGAAGTGCTATGAATCTGGAAAACATTTCCTGTCAGAAGAGTTTTGGTGGCTGGCACAAGCGTTATCGCCATCGCTCCGAAGTGCTTGATTGCGACATGGTCTTTGCCGTGTACCTGCCGCCACAAGCGGAGCAGGGCGGCAAGCTGCCGGTGTTGTACTGGTTGTCAGGCCTGACCTGCACCGATGAGAACTTCATGCAGAAGGCCGGTGCGATGCGCATGGCTGCCGAGCTCGGGTTGATCATCGTCGCCCCGGATACCAGTCCGCGTGGCGCGGATGTCCCGGATGATGCCGACAAAGCTTGGGATTTCGGTCTCGGCGCCGGGTTTTATCTGAACGCCACGCAGGAACCGTGGGCGCGGCACTATCAGATGCATGACTATGTCGTGCAGGAACTGCCTGCTCTGGTCGAAGCGCATTTCCCCGCTTCCGACAAACGCAGTATCAGCGGTCACTCCATGGGCGGCCACGGCGCATTGGTCTGCGCGCTGCGCAATCCCGGGCGTTATCAGTCAGTGTCGGCGTTCTCGCCGATTACCCATCCAATCGATTGCCCGTGGGGTCAGAAGGCCTTTTCCAACTATTTGGGCGAAGACCGTTCGAAGTGGAAGGAGTGGGACGCCTGTGTGCTGATCGCAGAGGCGACGGAGAAGTTGCCGTTGCTGGTCGATCAAGGTGATCGTGACGATTTCCTCGCCACGCAATTGAAACCCGAGGCCCTGCAACACGCCGCAAAACAAGCGGGGCATCCGCTGGAGCTGCGCCTGCAACCGGGCTACGACCACAGCTATTTCTTCATCTCAAGCTTCATTGACGACCACTTGCAGCATCACGCACGCGCTCTGCGCGGTTAATGCAGGTAGAATCACGCCCTGACAAAAATCGGGGCGTTTTTTTATGCGTATTGGCCACGGCTACGATGTGCACCGTTTCGCTGAAGGCGATTTCATTACTCTGGGCGGCGTGCAGATTGCACACAGCTTCGGGCTGCTCGCTCATTCCGACGGTGACGTCCTGCTGCACGCCTTGAGCGATGCCTTGCTCGGCGCGGCGGCGCTGGGTGATATCGGCAAACACTTCCCGGACACCGATCCGCAATTCAAGGGCGCCGACAGCCGTGTGCTGTTGCGTCATGTGGTCAGTCTGATTCACGCCAAGGGCTGGAAAGTCGGCAACGTCGACAACACCATCGTTGCCCAGGCGCCAAAAATGGCGCCGCATATCGAATCGATGCGCGCGCTGATCGCGGCGGATCTTCAAGTTGAGTTGGATCAAGTGAACGTCAAAGCTACCACCACCGAAAAGCTTGGCTTTGTCGGTCGCGAAGAAGGCATCGCCGTGCACTCCGTTGCCTTGTTGCTGCGCGCATGAATGAACTGCAATTACTCGGCCCACGGGCCTATGGCGAACCCCTCGGCACAGCGGTACTGAAAGCCATCGCCGAAGATTTCCAGGTCGATGAAGTGCTGGATATTCCGTTCAGCGGTGACGGCGAACACCTGTGGATCTGGGTGGAAAAGCGCGGCCTCAATACCGAAGAAGCGGCGCGGCGTATCGCCAAGGCAGCCGGCGTGCCGTTGCGTACCGTCAGCTATGCCGGGCTGAAGGACCGTCAGGCCCTGACCCGACAGTGGTTCAGCGTGCAGTTGCCGGGCAAGGCTGATCCGGATTTGTCGGCGGCGGAAAACGACACGCTGAAGATCCTCAAGACCACGCGCCACAAGCGCAAGCTGCAACGCGGTGCGCATTCGGCCAATGGCTTCACCCTGCGCCTGACGCAATTCAATGGCGACAAAGATGCGATTGAACAGCGGCTGCAACTGATCGCCAAACAAGGCATCCCCAATTATTTCGGCGCCCAGCGCTTCGGCCATGACGGCGGCAACGTTGTCGATGCCCGGGCGTGGGCGGCGCGCAAGGCTTTGCCGGAACAGCGCAATGTGCGTTCGCGGTTGCTGTCGACGGCGCGTAGCTTTCTGTTCAACCAGGTGCTCGCGGCGCGCGTCGCCGATGGCACCTGGAACACCGCGCTGGTTGGCGATCTGCTGGCCTTCACCGACAGCCGCAGTTTTTTCCCGGCCGGTGAAGCCGAATGCAGCGACCCGCGTCTGGCGATTCTCGACCTGCACCCGACCGGTCCGCAGTGGGGCGAAGGTGACTCGCCCACCGCTGGCGCAGTCCATGAACTGGAGCAGGCGATCGCCGCCCGCGAAGCGAATCTGCGTGACTGGTTGATCCACGCCGGCATGAGCCATGAACGTCGCATCCTGCGGCTGCCCATTGGCGGGTTGACGTGGCATTATCCCCAACCTGACATTCTGCAACTGGAATTCGTCCTCCCGGCCGGATGCTTTGCCACCGTATTGGTGCGCGAGCTCGTTGATCTGGTGCCGGTGGGGCAGACGGACAGCCCATGCGTATTCTGATTTCTAACGACGATGGGGTAACCGCGCCCGGTCTCGCCGCGCTTTATGCTGCGCTGGCGGATTACACCGAATGCGTGGTTATCGCCCCGGAGCAGGACAAAAGCGGCGCCAGCAGTTCGCTGACGCTCGACCGTCCGCTGCACCCGCAATACCTGGCCAACGGCTTTATCAGCCTCAACGGCACACCGACCGATTGCATTCACCTGGGCCTTAACGGCTTGCTTGAGCGCGAAGCGGACATGGTGGTATCCGGCATTAATCTGGGCGCCAATCTTGGTGACGACGTGCTGTATTCCGGAACCGTGGCGGCAGCGCTGGAAGGACGATTTCTCGAGCGCCCATCGTTTGCCTTCTCCCTGGTCTCGCGTCAGGTGGACAATCTGCCGACTGCGGCCTACTTTGCGCGCAAACTGGTCGAGGCCCACGCCGGGCTGGATCTGCCACCGCGCACGGTGCTCAACGTGAACATTCCCAATCTGCCCATCGATCACATCCGTGGCATTCAGTTGACCCGCCTCGGTCATCGCGCCCGCGCGGCGGCGCCGATGAAAGTGGTCGATCCGCGCGGCAAGGCCGGTTACTGGATTGCCGCTGCCGGCGACGCTGAAGACGGCGGCCCGGGCACCGATTTTCATGCCGTGATGCAGGGTTATGTGTCCATCACACCGTTGCAGCTCGATCGCACCTTCAATGATGCCTTCAGAAGTCTGGATGGCTGGCTGGGAGGGCTGAGCTGATGCGCGAACACGACGACCGCCTGCGCAGCGGCATAGGCATGACTTCACAGCGTACGCGCGAGCGCCTGATCCAGCGTCTATATGAAGAAGGCGTGTCGAACGCCAAGGTGCTGGAAGTGATCCGCCGCACGCCGCGTCATCTGTTTGTCGACGAGGCGCTGGCACATCGCGCTTATGAAGACACCGCGCTGCCGATCGGCAACAACCAGACCATTTCCCAGCCTTATATGGTGGCGCGCATGAGCGAGCTGCTGCTGGAGGCCGGCCCGCTGGATAAGGTGTTGGAGATCGGCACCGGTTCCGGCTACCAGACGGCGGTGTTGTCGCAGCTGGTCGAACGGGTGTTTTCGGTCGAACGCATCAAGGTGCTGCAGGACCGCGCCAAGGAGCGTCTGGTCGAGTTGAACCTGCGCAACGTGGTGTTTCGCTGGGGCGATGGTTGGGAGGGCTGGCCGGCGCTGGCCCCATACAACGGCATCATCGTCACCGCCGTTGCCACCGATGTACCGCAAGCTTTGCTCGATCAACTGGCCCCCGGTGGGCGCATGGTAATACCGGTCGGCTCCGGTGAAGTGCAACAACTGATGCTGATCGTGCGCGAAGAACATGGTTTTTCCCGACACGTTCTGGGCGCTGTGCGTTTCGTGCCGTTGCTCAACGGGCCACTGGCCTGAGCATTTGCGAGCAGGCGCTGAATTCCTTTCAACGGCGCCGGTCTTACACCGGCAGCCAGAGTTTAAACGCAGCGTACTTGCCCCTGGCAAACGTGTGCGTCCGGTGATTTCGCTTCATTAAAGGTAAAGCCGGTTCGGCCCGTTATACTTGCGACACCTCATGCCGCAATGCGGCATTCAGAATTTTTCAGCCACCACAAAGGGAGCGGCGGGTGAGTCTCACAGTCATTGCGCAGCGTATGGGTAACACGAGCTTTCAGCGCCTGGTGACTGGCCTTGTCTTGAGCACCTTGCTGGTCGGTTGCTCCAGCACCAAATCGAGCAACGTGCGCGTTGTTGATCGCAACAATGCGGTGGCGCAACGTCCTACCGTTACTACCGGGCAATATGTAGTCCGTCCCGGCGATACTTTGTTTTCGATCGCCTTTCGTTACGGCTGGGACTACAAAACCCTCGCCGCCCGGAACAATATTCCTACGCCGTATACGATCCATCCGGGTCAGACAATTCGCTTCGACGGGCGCAGCGGTTCAACGCCGACAGCGGTGGTGAGCAACTCCAGTTCCTCGCCTTCTTCGTCGAGTAAAACCACAGTAATCCGGCGCCAGGCGAATGGCACCACAACCACTACAACCACCGGTTCCAAAGGGGTTGTACCGTCCGTCGCGAGCAAACCTGCACCCGCTCCACTGCCTCCGGCAGGCCCGGCCCCGACCGGCTGGGGATGGCCATCTAATGGCGTTCTGATTGGAAAATTCTCTTCAAACGGTAGTTTGAATAAAGGAATTGATATCGCCGGAGATTTGGGACAGCCTGTTTTAGCTGCGTCTGATGGGACGGTCGTATACGCCGGGAGTGGCTTAAGGGGCTACGGCGAATTGGTCATCATCAAACACAGCGAAACCTACGTCAGTGCTTACGGACATAACCGCAGGCTGTTGGTTCGGGAGGGGCAGCAGGTCAAGGTCGGACAGACAATTGCCGAAATGGGGTCAACGGGTACAGACCGGGTGAAACTGCATTTTGAGATTCGCCGCCAAGGTAAACCTGTGGATCCGCTGCAGTTCCTGCCAAGACGTTGATTTGAAGGCCAGCCTGTTCCGTCGCGTAGAGGGGACAGGCTCCAGCGTTGCCAAGGATAAAGGCGTCGCTTGAGCTTGGGGTCGAACTCACCAAAGGACTATAACAATGGCTCTCAGTAAAGAAGTGCCGGAGTTTGACATCGACGATGAGGTTCTCCTTATGGAGACCGGCATCGATTCGGATTCGATGTTGAATGATGAAGGGGCTGCTCCACCTTCCGTTCGTTCCAAATCCAGACACTCCGCCACACTCAAACAACATAAATACATCGACTACACTCGGGCACTTGATGCCACGCAGCTGTATCTCAACGAAATCGGCTTTTCCCCTCTGCTCTCCCCGGAAGAAGAAGTTCATTTTGCGCGCTTGTCGCAAAGTGGCGATCCTGCCGGGCGCAAGCGCATGATCGAAAGTAACCTGCGGCTGGTCGTCAAGATCGCCCGGCGTTACGTCAATCGGGGGCTGTCGCTGCTGGATCTGATCGAAGAGGGCAACCTCGGCCTGATCCGCGCGGTGGAAAAGTTCGATCCCGAGCGCGGCTTCCGCTTCTCGACCTACGCGACCTGGTGGATCCGTCAGACCATCGAACGCGCGATCATGAATCAGACCCGGACCATCCGGCTGCCGATACATGTGGTCAAGGAGCTCAACGTCTACCTGCGCGCCGCACGTGAGCTGACGCAAAAACTCGACCACGAACCTTCACCCGAAGAAATCGCCAACCTGCTGGAGAAACCGGTGGGGGAGGTCAAGCGCATGCTGGGCCTCAACGAAAGAGTTTCTTCGGTCGACGTCTCGCTGGGTCCGGATTCGGATAAAACCCTGCTGGACACACTCACTGACGATCGTCCGACCGATCCGTGCGAACTGCTGCAGGACGATGACCTGTCGCAGAGCATCGATCAATGGCTGTCGGAGCTGACCGACAAGCAGCGCGAGGTGGTGATTCGCCGCTTCGGGCTGCGTGGTCACGAAAGCAGCACGCTGGAAGATGTCGGCCTGGAGATCGGTCTGACCCGCGAGCGGGTACGGCAGATTCAGGTGGAAGGGCTCAAGCGCCTTCGCGAGATCCTTGAAAAGAACGGCCTGTCGAGCGAGTCGCTGTTTCAATAAGCGCCTGATCGTCCGCCCGCAAAAAGCCCCGGCTGATTCAATCAGTCGGGGCTTTTTTGTTTTTCGCGTGCAGCAAATCGGGCTTTCGGCAGCCACCAGACAAGCGGTCGTCAATTTCTGAATTTGTAGTCTCGCGCTGTAAGCCTTTGCTTACTGTGTCGTAAGTGTTCGTTATTTTTACACTTCGGTGGAAGGCGATCGCGCTCACTTACAGTGAGCAACCTTTTGATTCTGTTGATTATTTCGTAAATGTTATGTCCTTGTGACAGAGCGCGCGTACGCCGAGGGCCAATTGCTCGTCTCCAGAAACTCTCTAATATCTCAACTGTGTCGACGGACAGACACACCCTTCACGGAAGAGGGGGAACGGACATCGCAGGAGGCGATTCATCAGGACGATGAAAAGGAATACAGGGAATAGGGAAAAAATGTGGGCGGGTCATACCGCCCCTTTTTTCGTCTGCAGAAAAGCAGAATCTGCAAAAGCAAAAAGGCCCGCAAGGGGCCTTTCAGTCGAGCGCGGGGTAGATCAGCGTTCGAGGTGTTTGATCTTGTTCGGCTGGCCATCCCACTCTTCGGCATCCGGCAGCGATTCTTTTTTCTCGGTGATGTTCGGCCAGATATCCGCCAGCTCGGCATTGAGCTCGATGAAGTTTTCCATGCCGCTTGGGATCTCGTCTTCCGAGAAGATCGCCACAGCCGGGCATTCTGGTTCACACAGCGCGCAGTCGATGCACTCGTCCGGGTGAATCACCAGGAAGTTCGGGCCTTCGTAAAAGCAGTCCACCGGACAGACTTCTACGCAGTCGGTGTACTTGCACTTGATGCAGTTGTCGGTGACGACGAAGGTCATTTCTAATTTTCTCCTCAGGCGGCGGCAGCGTTGCCCCTTCACGGTTGGGGTCGCCAGGTTCGGGAGCGATACCTGCTGACCAGGCTATGAGCCAGCAGCATCCCGAACCGCGCGAGATTCTAACAGCTTGAAGCGAATTGCGTTATATCCGCTTCTTCAGTGCTTATATCCGGTTCTTCAGTGCATAGAGCATTTCCAGCGCTCGACGTGGCGTCATGTCGTCCAGATCCACTTTCGCCAATTCGTCCAGCACCGGATGCGGCAGCGAGGCGAACATGTCGCTTTGCTGCGGTGTCGACGGCTTGCCCTTGGCTGCCGGTTTCGGCGCCTCGTGGGGCAGGGCAGTATCTTCCAGGCGACTCAGATGCTCGCGCGCGCGCAAGATCACTTCGCTCGGCACACCCGCCAGTTGCGCGACTGCCAAGCCATAGCTCTGGCTGGCAGGCCCAGGCAGAACATGGTGCAGGAACACGATCCGTTCGTTGTGCTCGGTGGCATTGAGATGCACGTTAGCGACAAGAGGTTCGGCTTCCGGCAGCACGGTCAGCTCAAAATAGTGCGTAGCAAACAGGGTGTAGGCGCGCAAATGGGCCAAGCGCTCGGCCGCCGCCCACGCCAGCGACAGACCGTCAAAGGTGCTGGTACCGCGCCCGACTTCGTCCATCAGGACCAGACTGCGCTCGGTCGCGTTATGCAGGATGTTGGCGGTTTCGCTCATCTCGACCATGAAGGTCGAGCGACCGCCGGCCAGATCATCGCTTGAGCCGATACGGGTGAAGATGCGGTCGACCAGCGACAGCTCGCAACTGGCGGCCGGCACGAAACTGCCAATATGCGCTAGCAACACGATCAACGCGGTTTGCCGCATGTAAGTGGATTTACCGCCCATGTTCGGGCCAGTGATGACCAGCATGCGCGTATTGTCGTCCAAGCTCAGATCGTTGGCCACGAACGGCGTGGTCAGCACTTGCTCGACCACAGGGTGACGACCCTGGGTGATGCGCATGCACGGCTCGCTGACGAAACGCGGGCAATTGAGGTCGAGATTCAGCGCACGCTCGGCAAGGTTGCTCAGCACATCCAGCTCGGCCAAGGCGCCGGCGGTGTCCTGCAATGGTGGTAACTGGCTGATCAAGTCTTCGAGCAGCGCTTCGTAAAGCATCTTTTCCCGAGCCAGCGCGCGGCTCTTGGCGGAAAGTGCCTTGTCTTCGAATTCTTTCAGCTCGGGCGTGATGAAGCGCTCGGCGCCTTTGAGCGTCTGCCGGCGGATATAGTCGGCCGGCGCCGATTCAGCCTGCTTGCTCGGCAGTTCGATGAAGTAGCCGTGGATACGGTTGTAGCCGACTTTGAGGTTGGCCAGACCAGTACGGGCTTTCTCCCGGGCTTCGAGATCAATGAGGAACTGGCCGGCGTTTTCGCTCAGTGATTGCAGTTCATCGAGTTCGCTGTCGTAACCGGTTTTCAGCACGCCGCCGTCGCGGATCACCGCAGGCGGGTTGTCGATAATGGCTTTTGCCAGCAGCGCCGCCAGTTCCGGATAGGTGCTCGTGGTGGCTGCCAGATGCTGCAGGTGCGGCGCTTCCAGATCGGTCATCGCCACTTGCAGTTCGGGCAGTGCGCCGAGTGCGTCACGCAGACGCGCAAGGTCACGTGGTCGTGCATTGCGCAGACCGATACGCGCCAGAATCCGCTCGATATCGCCGATTTCCTTGAGCTGCGGTTGCAGCTTTTCGAAGCGGTAGCCGTCGAGCAGGCAGCGGATCGAGGTCTGACGCGCCAGCAACACGGTGAGATCGCGCAACGGCCGGTTCAGCCAACGAGTCAGCAAGCGGCTGCCCATGGCGGTCTGGCAGCGATCGACCACCGATTGCAGCGTGTTGTCGCGGCCACCGGCCAGGTTGGTGTCGAGTTCCAGATTGCGCCGGCTGGCGCCGTCGAGCACCACGGTGTCATCGAGACGTTCGTGACGCAGGCTACGCAAATGGGGCAGGGCAGTGCGCTGGGTTTCCTTGGCGTAGGCCAACAGGCAGCCGGCAGCGCCAATGGCCAGGGTCAGGTTCTCGCAGCCGAAGCCTTTCAGGTCTTGGGTGGAAAACTGCTGGCAGAGACTTTTCAGCGCCGAATCGCGCTCGAAATCCCACGGCGCGCGACGGCGTACGCCACGGCGTTTTTCCGCCGGCAGGTCTTTTGGCCAGTCATCCGGAATCAGCAATTCCACCGGGTTGACCCGCTCCAGTTCCGCCAGCAGGTTTTCCCAGCCTTTGATCTCGAGCACGGTGAAGTTGCCGCTGGTGATGTCCAGCACCGCCAGACCGAATAGACGCTCGTCGCCCAATACCGCTGCGATCAGGTTATCGCGGCGTTCATCCAGCAGCGCCTCGTCACTGACTGTCCCCGGCGTGATGATCCGTACGACCTGGCGCTCCACCGGGCCTTTGCTGGTGGCCGGGTCGCCGACCTGCTCGCAAATCACTACCGATTCGCCGAGCTTGACCAGTTTCGCCAGGTACCCTTCCGCCGCGTGGTAAGGAATCCCACACATCGGAATCGCCTGACCCGCCGACTGCCCGCGCGCGGTCAGGGTGATGTCCAGCAATTTGGCGGCTTTCTTCGCATCTTCGTAGAAGATTTCGTAGAAATCGCCCATGCGATAGAACATCAGCTGGTCCGGGTGCTGATTCTTCAGGCGCCAGTATTGCTGCATCATCGGAGTGTGGGAGGACAGGTCGGAGACGGCTTTATTCATCGGATTGTCGGGCAACTCGTTAAAAGATGTAGGGCAAAGCGCGGGCAGTGGCCGGGCTTTTCCGCGATGGGCGCAAGGTTACCATGGCCAGTCTGCCCGACGCAGGCGCTGCGGTCGGGTGAGCATTTATTGGCAGGGAAAAGTTGATCTATGCACGATTTATGCAAATCAGCATTTGTCTTCGCGAAAAACTTCAAGCACTATGCGCGTTATGCAAAAACGCAACGTTTCCTCCGTCTTAAGAGCACTGCTCGACCAGCACGGGATCTCCCCCACGGAGCTCCACCGTCGCACCGGCGTGCCTCAATCAACGCTCTCGCGGATTCTCAGCGGGAAGATTGTCGATCCTTCGGATAAACACATCTCGAAGATCGCTGAATATTTCAACGTCAGCACCGATCAGTTGCGCGGGCGCGCGGATGTCGCACCAACGGCGGCCGGCACGCGCGCTGACGTGCATGCGGAACTCAAGGACATAAGCCTGTGGGACGACGACACCCCCGTCGATGACGACGAGGTGTCGGTGCCCTTTCTACGTGAGGTTGAATTGGCTGCTGGATCAGGAAGATTCGTCATCGAAGAGAGCGAGCGCTCAAGCCTGCGCTTCGGCAAGCGCAGCCTGCGCCACAACGGTGTGCAGTTCGACCAGGCCAAGTGTGTGACAGTACGCGGCAACAGCATGTTGCCGGTTCTGCGCGATGGCGCCACCGTCGGCGTCAACGCCGGCAAGTGCGGCATCGGCGACATCATTGATGGCGACCTGTATGCGATCAATCACAATGGCCAGCTGCGCGTGAAGCAACTCTATCGGCTGCCCACCGGCATCCGTCTGCGCAGCTTCAATCGCGATGAGCATCCGGATGAGGACTACAGCTTCCAGGAAATCCAGGAAGAGCAGATCGTCATCCTCGGTCACGTCTTCTGGTGGGGCATGTACGCCCGCTGACTCTTGTTCATCCAACTGAAACCTGCCCCCCGGCAGGTTTTTTTTCGCCTGCAGAAATCTCCCCAGCCCTTGGCCCGCTTGGGTTTCATGCATATGCGCAAATTTAATGCATAAATAAATGCATTTACGCATTGACTGTATATGCATCCATGCATATTCTTGCCACCAAGCCGCTCGACAAAGCGGCTGGCAAGACAAGCTCTTTAGTTCCACAAGAACAGGCAGCGATGAACCGGCCTCAACGGTTCAGAGGGTTGGCAACTGACCCGGGTGTGCAGCGTAAAGCACCAGAAGCAGTTATCCGGCGGGCAGGGACCGCGGTCGGAAAAACAATCTGAATGGACTCGTACCGCGCCAGTAGCGCCGAAAAGTCAGCTTCCTTCTCGAACACAGGATTTGAAGGAAGGCGAAGGAGCGCATTACTGAAAAGCCCGGTGTACAAGCGCCGGGCTTTTTGGAATGCCTGCCTCAAGAGAAACCGTTTGAATCCAACCCATCACTCATCAATCACCCACGGAGGCGTGACATGACAAACGAGCAACAAGCGTTGGCGGACATGCCGATCTGGCTGGTCATCCTCCTTGCCGTCGTTGGCGGGGTGTCCGGCGAAATGTGGCGCGCCGACAAGGAGGGCGCCCGTGGCTGGTCGTTGGTAAGGCGTCTGGCCTTACGTTCCGGTGCCTGCATGATCTGCGGCGTGTCGGCGATCATGCTGCTGTATGCCGCCGGCATGTCGATCTGGGCCGCTGGCGCTTTTGGCTGCCTGACGGCGATGGCCGGCGCTGATGTCGCCATAGGCCTTTACGAACGCTGGGCGGCCAAGCGTATCGGCGTCTGCGAAGTGCCGCCGCGCGACCTCCCTTAACCCTGAATATTTTTCCGTGCCGCCATGTTGGCGGCAGGACTGCGCGTGGACGATTGAAAAGGAGGTCATGTATGCCCACACCGATCCAGCAGCCGTCGCAACTGTTTACAGCCATCGCGACGTCACTGCGCAACACCGCCGGCCTCAACCTCACCGTCGGCAACCATGATGATTTCACTGCACCGGGCGATCAGGCCTGGGTGCTGATCGACTTCGACCGCAATGGACCCGGGGTGCGCGCCGCTGACGGGCGAATTGCTCATGTCATGACGCTCTCTCTGCAAGTCATCCCGGCCCTTGCCGCCAGTGCATTTGCAGCGTGCGATCTGATCGCCGTGCTGAAAAACCTGATCACCGACAACCGCTGGGGATTGCCCGGCGATCAATGCGATCTGCCGATGAATATCGATGGCTTGCCATCGTTGCTTATCAGTGCTGATCAACAATATAGAGCCTGGACCCTGACCTTCGAGCAGACGCTCTACCTCGGCTCGACCCTGCTCGACGATCCACTGGGCATGCCGAAATTCGCTCGCACCTGGGAAGTCAGCAACATCGACCATCCAGACCAGTACACCGCGCTGGAGGGCTGACCGATGTTCGATGCATTACTGCGCATGCAACTCGGCCCGATCATTGAGCGTCTGGCGGAAATGGAAGCGGAAATCGAAGACTTGCACCGCCGCGCCGAGAGTTTCTGTCGCATTGGCATCTGTCAGTCAATTGATGCGGCGAGCAATACCTGCCAGGTCAGCCATGGTGGATTGCTCACCCCAGCGATCAAGTTCTTCAACCCCAGCGCTGGTGCGCAAAGTGAATCGCGCATCCCGACGGTGGGCGAGCAGTGCCTGCTGTTCAACTATGGCAGCGGTGAAAGCGGTGCGCAGAGTGTCGCGTTGTTCGGCTTGAACAGTGACCGTTTCCCCCCGGCCTCGACTGTGCCGACGCTGACCCGTCGGGTGCATCAGGATGGCAGCGAAAGCGGTTACGACGACGCCAGCCACGCCTTGCACTGGCTGAACGGACCCGCGCAATTCAACGGGTCTCGCGAGTCGCTCGAACTGAGCATCGGCCCTGCACGTCTGGCCATGACGCCAGAACTGATCACCCTGCAACTGGGCGCCGTCGGCCTGAGCATCGACGCCTTGGGCGTGCACTTCAGCGGCCCCTTGGTCGATCACCAGGGCCGCGTCATCAGCCCCTGATTCAAGAGCCTCCCATGATCGGAATCGATAGAGACAGCGGGGCCACGGTCGACGACTGGCTGCAATTCGTGCAGCGCGCGACCCGAGCCCTGACCACACCGCTGGGCACTCGGCAGAAACGACCTTTGTACGGTTCGCTGATTCCCACTCTCCTCGGGCAGAACCTCGGTGACGACATTCTGCTTCTGGCACAGAGCCACGCCGCGCAAGCGTTCTACAACCCGCATAACGGTATCGATGATTTTCAGCCGCAAGTGATTGTTGCCAGTCGCCACGACGACGGCCTGCTGCTGCGTTTTGCCGGCACCTGGAAAAACCGCCAACAAACCTTCGAGGTGGTGACATGAGCATGCTGATCCCCGGCCAGAATCAACTGGCCGAACCCGCGCTGATCACGGTTGAAGCGTTCGAAGACTTACTCAACGAGTTCAAAGCCTTCGTCGTCGAATACGTGGGTGCTCGCTCGCCGACCAGCGCCGCGAAACTCAAGGTGAGCCTGGAAAACGAAAGCGAATTGCTGACCCTCGCGCTGGAAGCGTTCTGCGTGCGTCTGCAAACCCATGAGCGCAAATACAACGCACGCATCAAACAGATGCTGGCGTGGTGGGCGACCGGCAGCAATCTCGATGCGCGGCTGGCCGACATGGGGCTTGAGCGGCAACTGCTCGATCCCGGCGACCCGGCGGCATTCCCGCCAGTGCCGGCGATCTATGAAAGTGATGACGACGCTCGGTTGCGTTATTACCTGGCACCTCATGCGCCGGCGGCGGGTTCGCGGATGCAGTATCGCCGCGAGGTGTTCACCCTCGGCGAGCGGCCCACGGTGCAGGTTGAGTCCACTGATTCCGGCGTGGTAAACGTCACCTACACCTTCGATCCCGACGGCCTCGCCGCGCAGGTCAAGGATGGCAACGGGCGCCGCACTGCGCCGGGCGAAGTGCAAGTCACCGTGCTTTCTCGAGACGGCGATGGCACGCCTTCCGAAGCATTGCTCGAGGGCGTCCGTCAGCACTTTGCTCGTCCAGACGTGCGCCCGGAAACCGACCTCGTCACCGTCAAGGCTGCCGAGATCCAGCGCTACAAAATCCGCGTCGTCGCCAAGATCAATTCCGGCCCCGACTCGGGCCTGACCAAGGTCGCGGCGCAAGCACAATTGCAAGCGTATGCCGACAGTTGCCATCGCCTCGAAGGCCGGGTCGATCCGAGCTGGATCGACTACACGCTGCACAGCGCCGGCGCCGTGCAACTGCAGATTCTCGAACCGCTGGCGCCGATTGTGACGACCGCGTTTCAGGCGCCGTATTGCACCGCGGTTGAAGTCGAGGTGCTGACGCTATGAGTGAAAAAACTCAGCGCCCGACCTTACTGCCGGCCAACAGCTCGGCCCTCGAACGCGGACTGGATCTGGGTTTCGGCGCCTTGCTCGATCGCATCGCACCGCCGTTCCCGGAACTGATGAACCCCAGTGAAACGCCGGTGGCCTTCCTGCCGTATCTGGCTGCCGATCGCGGCGTCGCCGAATGGAGCACCGATGCGCCGGTGGCGGAGAAGCGCGTAACCGTCGAACTCGCCTGGCCCACCGCGCGCCAGGCCGGCACACGCAAGGCGCTGGAAAACGCCGCCAAGGGTTTGCAATTAAGACCCGAGATCCGCGCCTGGTACGAACAGACACCGCCCGGCGCGCCGTACAGCTTTTCCGTGCGTGCCTTCAGCGACCAACCCTACAGCGAAGAAATCGATGCACGTCTCGACCGACGCCTGGCTGATGCCAAGAGCGAGCGCGATGTGCTGACGGTCTCGGTCGGCTTGAGCGCGTTCGGCAATCACGTCATCGGCGCCGCGACGTTCTGCGGCGAACTGACCACGGTTTATCCGGTGTTCATCGAAGGTCTTGAAACCTCTGGCGAGGCGTTCATGGCTGCCGGCATGTACACCGTCGAAACATCCACTATTTATCCTCAGGGGGCCTGAATGGCTGACTATTACACCCTGCTCACCAACGCAGGGATTGCCCACGAAACGGCGTGCAAGGCTGCGGGTGTGCCGATCAAGTTGACGCAGATTTCGGTCGGCGACGGCGGCGGCGCGGTCTACAACCCGGCTGCCACCGCGACCGCTCTGAAACGCGAAGTCTGGCGCGGACCGCTCAACGCACTGTTCCAGGATGAGAAAAACCCGAGCTGGCTGCTCGCCGAAGTGACCATTCCTCCGGATGTTGGCGGCTGGTATGTACGGGAAGCGGGGCTATGGACTGACACTGGTGTTCTCTATGCCATCGTCAAATATCCGGAGTCGTTCAAACCGGTGCTAGCGACGTCGGGTTCAGGTAAAGAGTTTTATATCCGCTCGATTTTCGAGACCAGCAATGCCTCGCTGGTGACCTTGTTGATTGATGACACGGTGGTCAAGGCTACTCGTGCGTGGGTCATGAGTTATCTGGCTGAAGAACTCGGCAAACTTGATGGCAAGCAGTCGGTGCGCGTTGCGGCGACTGGCAATGTCGTGATGAACAGCGCACAGCAGATTGATGGTGTTGCCGTGGTTGCCGGCGATCGTGTGCTGTTGTCGAGCCAGACGCTGGCCAAGGACAACGGCCTGTGGATCGTTGCCAATGGTGACTGGGTGCGGGCCACCGATGCCAACACCAGCGCCAAGGTCACCCCGGGTCTGACGGTCATGGTGGAGGAGGGCACGGCGAACGGTGATTCGCTGTGGCATCTGAGCACCAATGCGCCGATCACCCTCGGCACGACTGCGCTGACGTTCAAGATGCTCGCGGGGCGCACCGGGATTGCTGCCGGGACTTATAAGAGTCTGACGGTTGATGAATATGGCCGGGCGACTGCCGGTGCCAATCCGGAAACGCTGGCAGGGTTTGGCATCAAGGACTCGTACACCAAGGCTGAAGTTGAGGCGTTGATCGCCAAGGCTTCCGCGTTGCCAGTTGGATCGATTGTGGCGTTTCCGGTTGATGCGCCACCGCCGGGTTTTCTGGAGCTGGATAACAGCGTCAAGAGCATCGCGACTTACCCGGACTTGAGCGCCTATTTGGGTGGCAAGTTCAACAGGGGCGATGAGGGGGTTGGAAACTTTCGGCTGCCGGAGGCGCGTGGGGAGTTTTTGCGGGGTTGGGATCATGGGCGTGGGGTGGACGTCGGCCGGGAAATCGGCAGTGCGCAGCTCGATTCGCTCCAAAACATCACGGGACAATATGCCGCGAACAATGGTGTTCAACTTGCAGCTGTGGGCACGGTCGGCGGCGCTTTTGGCTCGGCGGCGACCGGTGGGACGCAGATCCCCGGAGGTGGAGCCGCTACCGGCGTCATCAATATGCTCTTCGATGCTTCGAGAGTTGCGCGCACCTCAACAGAAACCCGTCCTCGCAGCATCGCCGTCATGTGGTGCATCAAAGCCTGGAATGCCCCGGTCAATCAGGGAACCATTGATGTCGCCGCGCTGGCGAAGGAGGTCGAACGGCTGAAATCTGCCGTTCCGGTGGGTGCTGTTCTGGCATTCCCGACGGGTATCGTCGCTCCCGGTTATCTGGAACTGGATGGCAGTGCGCAGAGCATTGCGACCTATCCTGATCTAGCCGCTTTTCTCGGTACAACTTACAACAAGGGTGACGAGGGCGCGGGCAAATTCCGCTTGCCGGAATCTCGCGGCGAGTTTCTGCGTGGCTGGGATCATGGGCGCGGCGTGGATGCTGATCGAACCGTTGGCAGTTGGCAGAACCACCAGTTCCAGTCCCATTTGCATGCTCTCCGGCATACAGTCACTACGGCGGCAGGAGCCGGTTCCGGCCTGGCCGTTGTAATCAGCGGTGCAGGAACTGGCGCCAACTCGGATATCCCGATAACGGGAAACGTAGGCGCTGAAACCCGCCCGCGCAACCTGGCTGTGATGTGGTGCATCAAGGCCTGGAACGCGCCGATCAATCAGGGAAACATTGATATAGGTGCATTGTTGCTGGAGACGCAAAGGCTTCGGCTAAACGGTCCACTAGCTGGAGCCAGCAGAAATGCGGCCCTGATCGTTAATACTGCCTCCCTTACCGCAACGTTTACGGCGGATGAGGTCATCGTCGAAGATTTTGCTGGGTCATATCGACTCAACAACTTCAACAAACAAGTCAACCTGTCAGTTGTGGGCGTTGGAGGAATGGATGCTGGGGTGGCTCCGTCAAACGGTTATGTCGGTCTCTACGCTATTTACAATCCGGCTTCAGGGGTAAGTGCGTTAATGGCAGTCAATGCAGTTAATTCCGTTTTGCCGAATGTTTATAGCGGGATAAATATCCCAGCCGGTTTTACTGCGTCGGCGCTAGTGTCTATTTTGCCGACGCAATCCGCAGGGCTCTTCGCTGCCTGCCAGCAAGACGGTCGGCATGTCGATGTGAGTGGCATTTCGGTACTGAACACGACTGTTTTATCAGGCCCTACAACCCAGGTAGTGCCGGCCCTTCCCAAAAATGCGCGAATGATTGGCGGCTCATCGACCGTAACATCCACAACTGCCGGATCTATTTCATTGAGTCTCTTTGCTTCGGATGCTTCGGTAGGTCAGAAAACAAACAACGGTACTGTGCCAGCCGGAGGGCAACAAACAGTGCCTTTCGAACGCTTGCACATGAAAACTCCTCAAACGATCCGCTGGGCAACCTCAACTCTTCAAGGTTCGCCCACGTTTATCGTTTCCGCCACATCATATGATTTTTAAGAGGTGATCAATGTTTGTCCAATTTGAAGATGACAGCATGAGAAAGATCGTCGCGGTATTTGGATGTGCGCAAGATCCTGGTTTATATCCAAATCAAGCAGAAATCGAGTGGGAGGATCCTCGTTTCATGGCTTACCACGACGCGCAGATCTCACTGGGTCAGGAGGTGCTGAGAGGGATGCGTGCTCCCGCCCAAACCTGAGTTAGAGGAAAGCGCTGAAATAATAATCGCGCTCAATTGCATTTTCTCACTAACACCAAAACACCCGCCAAAGCCCCTCCCTCCCGAGGGGCTTTCCCGTTTATGGAGAAACGAAAAATGGCAACCCGCCAAACCTACACCGTGCTCGTCCCATTCCCCACCGGCGGTGGGCATTGGTCGAGCGTCGGTCAAGAACTCGATCTGCTCGATGTCGAGGCCAGTGCCTTGCACTTTGCCGGGCGACTTGAGCCGAAAACCCCTATCACCCAGGCCAAAAAGGCCGCTGCCAAGAAGGCTGACTGAACATGGCTGAGGTTCTGAACTTCGAGCACAACGGCATTACCGTCAATGCCACCGAATCCCCCGAGGCCATGGGTGGCCTGGGTGACAACGTCATCGGTCTGGTCGGCACTGCGCCGAAAGCCGATCCGCTGATTCCGCGTAACGCGCCGTTCCGCATCAACAGCTTCACCACCCACGCGTTGCTCGATCCGACCGGTTCGGAAGAGGGCACGCTGTATCACGCGGTCTACCAGATCCTCAAAGTGGTCAAGGTGCCGGTGTACGTAGTCATCGTCGAAGCAGGCGCGACGCCGGCCGACACGGTCAACAATGTGATCGGCGGTGTCGAGCCGGCCACTGGCCGCAAGCTCGGTCTGGCGGCGCTGGGCAGTGTCCCGGAAGACCTGACCATCATCGGCGCGCCGGGCTTCACCGGCACTAAAGCGGTGGCCGGCGAGTTCGCCGCGTTCGGCAAGCGCATCAAGGCCCGTGTAGTGCTGGACGGCAAGGATGTCTCGGTGTCCGATCAGGTGCTGTACAGCCAGGAACTCGGCGGCGCCGAACTCGGTTTCGACCGTTGCCTGGTGGTGCACAACATGCCCGCCGTGTATTCGAAAGCGGCGAAGAAAAACGTCTTCCTGTCGCCCTCCAGTCTGGCGATTGCCGCGCTGGCCAAGGTCAAGCAGTGGGAGAGCCCGGGCAACCAGGTGACCTTCGCCGAAGACGTTTCGCGGGTCGTCGAGTACAACATCCTCGACACGTCCACCGAAGGCGATCTGCTCAATCGTTACGGCGTCAGCTACTACGCCCGCACCGTGCTCGGCGGCTTCTCGCTGCTGGGTAACCGCTCGATCACCGGCAAGTTCATCAGCTACGTCGGCCTCGAAGATGCGATCAGCCGCAAGCTGGTCAAGGCCGGCCAGAAAGCCATGGCCAAGAACCTCACCAAATCCTTCATGGATCAGGAGGTCAAGCGCGTCAACGACTGGCTGCAGACCCTGGTCGCCGACGAAACCATTCCTGGCGGCAGCGTGTATCTGCACCCGGAACTCAACAGCGTCGAGAAGTACAAGAACGGCACCTGGTACGTGGTCATCGACTACGGCCGCTACGCGCCGAACGAACACATGGTTTATCAACTCAACGCCCGCGATGAAATCATCGAGCAGTTCCTGGAGGACGTTCTCTAATGTTTACCAACCGCGTAAGACAGGCCATCGCGGCCACCCTGCAAGGCCTGCCGTTGTCGGCGACCGTTGAGGAATTCACCCCGCCGAAAATCGAATTCGACATGGAAGAGATGCGCGGCGGGCGCTTCATCGTCGAAGAAATGGCCAAGGGCGGCAAAGCGCTCGGCGCCAAGCTGACCCTGCAAGGCCTCGGCGCCGAAGTACTGCTGGCGCTGGGCGTGAAGCTCGGCGACGACATTCTGCTGAACGTGCGTGAAGCCGGTCAGGATCAGGACGGCAATACCTGGTTCACCTACCACACCGTCGGCGGCCAGTTGAAATCCCTTGAGGAAACCGCAGTGAAAATGGGCGAGAAGCCCAAGACCAATCTGGAACTGTCCTGCCGCACCTACAACCGCCTGGAAAACGGCGTGCCGGTGATCGACATCGACGTGCGCACGCAGAAATTCGTGCTCAACGGCGTCGACATCCTCGGTGATGCACGGCGTGCGGTGTTGATGCCGTAAACCCCGGTTTACCGGCAAATCACAAAACCCTGTGGGAGCGAGCCTGCTCGCGAAAGCGGTCGTTCAGTTACATCAATTTCGAATGTGCCAAAGCCTTCGCGAGCAGGCTCGCTCCCACAGTGGATCAAAACGAATCACCAAGGAATTCATACATGCCGTGGATGCCACCCCAACACGAACTGCTGTCGCCGATCACCGGTGACGATGGCTCGCAGATCGCAACGATCCAGCTCAAACCGCTGTTCTACGCCGCACAAAAAGATGCGCTGGAACGCGCCGGCGATGACGAAGACGATCAGTTCTTCGAGCTGGCGCTGCTCGCCACCGGCCTGTCGGTGAAAGAGCTCGATCAACTCAAACGTCCGGACTACGTGAGCATCGCCCAGTACGTCCATGAGATGTCGACCCGGCCGAGTGCGTACTTTCTTGACCAGATCGATGACGCGGAGAAATCCGACGATCCCGACCAGGTGCAATTGCTGCAACCGCTCGCCGTCACCGGCCGCACCGTCGACTCGCTGAGCCTGGAAATGCCCGTGCTGCGCGCCACCAAAGTGATGAAGAAACTGAAGACGGCCAAGGAACGCGCCGAATTCATCACCGCCCACTGCACCGGCCTGATGATCCCCGATCTGGCCCACCTGACCGTCCCCGACTGGACGCAATTGCAGGTGCGCATCGACGATTTTTTAAACCAGCCGGCGGCCTACTTTCGGAACGCGACATCGAAGTAATCCTCGATATCGTCCCGCTCATTTACCCGGTAAGTGAAGCGGAGATTCTGGAATGGGACGCCGAAAAGGCGTTGCGCCGCTACGACATAGCGATCACTCGCCTTGGCGTGAAACAGGAGTAGAGCGGCATGGCAGAAAGCAAATTTGCGCCAATGAATGCCGATGAGCGGGGGGGCGCAGCAACCGGTGATATCCGCTTGAACATGGCTGCGGCAAACCCCGGCCCCGGACCGATCATCGGCGATCAATATCCCCAGCTGAGTCAGGCGCTCGTCACCGCAAGTATCAGGATCGATGCGTTGACGACAGCGATCGATTCATTGCGATTGGCATTGTCCAACTTGCGGATGCTCTCGTTGAGTTCCACCGCGAACGGTGAAGCCACCAGCGCGTCGGCAGCGCCGGATGAGGCCGCCGAGCGGACCAAGGCACCAGAAAGTGTGAGGCCGGCGATTGACTTTTATTCGGCGGCGGCCGATCTGGGTAGCGCGGCACAATTGACGCCAGTGCAGGCCAACGAAATCGCACTGTCGAGCTTGATCATGGCCAGTAAGCCGATGGTGGCGGCGGGAGGCACCAGCGGTATCGAACTGATCAAGGTTGCAACGCTGGCCGCCGACTCAGGAATTGGCAATGAGCTGACCAACGCGTCGGACAAGTCTTTTGAGCTGCTCAACTTCGCCAGCGACGCTGCGGTCGTAGCGTCGGCACTCAAAATCCCAGCGATGGAAGTCGCCGAGATGATGACGGTGTGGCGCACCTCGATGAAGCTCACTCGCGATCAGGCGTTTGACCTCGCGGATGCGACACACCTGCTCGGCAAAATGCCGGGTGGCGTCAAGTCCGCCGACATCGGCGCCGTACTCAAGCAATCAGGCGAGGCGGCGCTCACAGCAGGCTTGCAGCCCCAGCAGGCCGCAGCGCTGTCGGCAGCCTTGCTCCGCAGCGGAACGGGCAAAGACGATGCCGGGCAGGCGTTGAAAAGCCTTTCAGCTGCCTTGGGCAAAGGTGACAGCGTCTCCGCCGCAGAACGTGGCGCCTGGAAGCAGTTGGGACTTGATCCTGCTGCCGTGACCGCTGCAATGCATGACCCCGACAAGCAGAATGCCCAGGGTGCGCTGCTCTCGGTGCTTGCCGCGCTGCACGCAAAACCTGTCGAACAACGCGCCACGCTGGCGCGAAGCCTGTTTGCTGACAGCGCCAATGCGGTGCAGTTGTTGGCGCAGAATCCGGGCGATGTCAACGAGGCCTTTTCGCAAGTAAAGGACAAAAGTCAGTACGCGACTTCGGTGATCGGTGAGCGGAGTTCGGTGCGCCAGTCTGCACTGGCACGCTCCAATTCCCCGCAAGGACAGTGGAATGCTCAGACTGCTCGAAACGAGCGCTTGGCTATCGCCAGCGCCCAGGCGGTGGCGCCCTCTCCTGAAGTGCTGAGCGTTGCCGGTGCCGGCATCGACAGGATGAGTGAATTCGCTGAGGACCATCCGACGATCACGGCGGGGGTCATTGTTTTGGGTTCAGCCCTGAAAAAGCTATTCGATCTTGTGTTGGACGCCGGTGTCGATGAGGCGAAAGACCGGTTGCGCAAACGGATACCTGGTAGCGCCCTGGCGAATCCCCCCGATCTTTCGTCAACAGCAGATTCTGCATCGAGGCTCGCAGCGGACAAGCCGGTGACAGGGATTGCCAGTCTGGCTCCTGCGGCCGGTGCGGAAATGGCAATTGGCGAACGAGCATCATTGGTCGATACGCCGCACCTCGGGCCATCGACGGTTTCTCTGGAGGCTATTTCGCAGGCGATTCCGGCATCGAGCAGAAACGCGCAAACTGCTTTGAGTGAAAGACTTGCTATCACCGCGCCTGACACGCTTTCTGCGCCCGCCCAAGTGAGCAAGGATCTGGCGAGCGCCCATGCGTCTGACCAGCACGTGACCTACGCACCTTCGGTCCAGGTCTACTGCAGCGACCCCGGCAGCTCGGACAAGATCGGTATGTTGGTCGCGCAGCATCTGCAAAACCAGTTCATGCAAATGACCCCGCTGCTCACCAACAACCCCCTTGCCACCCGCCGCGACGCGGCCCTGACCGATGGAGTCGCCTGATGAAACAGCAAATGGCATTGGGCAGTTTCATCTTCGGCCTGTCGCGCAACTTTGCGTACCACCAGTTGCTGCGCAAGTCTGACGGCGGCTGGACCGAGATACAGATCCTCACCAGCAAACCCAAGTCCAGCCAGACCGGACAGAAACCGGAAACCCTGACCATTACCGGCAAGTCGATGTACGCCGTAGCCATGGATCGGCTCGATGAATTGCGAGCTTTGCAGGCGCTGCGTATCCCGCTGCCGTTGATCGACGGGATTGGTCGAAACTGGGGCCTGTGGCGGATCAGCAGCGTTCAGGAAACCCAGACCCAGATCATCGATGACGGTACGGCGATGGTAGTCGATTGGGTCATCGAACTAGCGGAGTTCAACAATGCGTAAAGCACGAAGCGTGGCCGGTGATTCGGTGAATCTGCTGCTCTACCGCGAAACCGGGCGCAGTGATGACGCTGCCGAAGAAGCGCTGTGGAAGCTCAACCCGACCCTGGCCGAACACGGGCCGATTCTGCCCGCCGGCGTCTGGATCGTGCTACCGGAACTGGATGTGAAACCCGCCGTGGTCAAAGCAGCGACGGCGTGGGATTAAGGAGGTTGAATGGCACTGGGATTTACGCCGGCAGTGAATATCTACGGGGCCAACGCGGCCTTGCTCAATCAACGCCTGATCAGTTGGGAGCACATCGATGCCGCCGGTTTCGAGTCCGATCAGCTGACGTTGACTATCGATCTGGAGGGGCTTGAGGGGTTGCCGAATCTGGGCGGCAAGATTGGCATGCAAGTCGGCTATCGAGAAACCGCGATGGTCGATAAAGGCCTGTTCAAAGTGACGCGTCTGACGCCAACACTGTTTCCGTTTCGCCTCACCCTGGTGGCCACTGCGGCGCCATTCAGCAAGGATGATGAAACCGGCTTCAAGCAGCGCCGCACCGCCAGTCATGGGCCAACGACGCTGGGTGGATTATTTCGCAAGCTGGTGGAGCTGCACGGCTTTTCGCCACGGGTCGCGCCGGAGATTTCGTTGATCCGCATCGAGCACATCGACCAGTCCAACGAGACCGACATGGGGTTTGTCACGCGTCTGGCGAAAAAATACAACGTCGTCGCCAAGCCTTACGGCGATGTTTATGTGCTGGCGCGGCCCGGGCAGACCAAGTCGTTGTCGGGGCAGATTCTGCCGGACGTGACGCTGTCGGTTACCCACAACAATCGCCCCGGCGATCACGCCTTCATCAGCGCCACGCTGGAAGAATCTGCCCGCGAGCAGGCCAAGGGCTGCAAGACCTGTTTCTGGGATGCGGCGGCCGGGGTGCTGCGCTGGGTTGAAACCGGTGTTGCGCCGTTCAAGACGCTGCGCCAGAAGCAGCCCAGCGAAGCTGATGCCATCGCAGTAGGCGAGGGCGAAGTGCGCAAGATGCTGCGGCAGAAGTACAAGGTGCAAATCACCTGCCCGGGGGATCCACGGCTCGCGGCCGAAGGGCTGGTATTGCTCGATGAGAGCTGGCCGGACTTCATGCGCGGACGCTGGTCGATCGACAAGGTCACCGCCAGCGGCAGTCGCGAGAACAGCTATCGCTGCCTGATTGATGCGTCGTGCCTGGATCCCAAGGCGGAACAGTAATCCTGAACCGAGTGCATATTCCTGTGGGAGCGAGCCTGCTCGCGAAAGGGACGTCAGCTTCAGCATCGATGTGACTGATCGACCGCTTTCGCGAGCAGGCTCACTCCCACAGGACTGCGGCGTCCTCTGTAATTCCTCTTATTCCGGAACACCCCCATGAAGATCACCCCGATCCTCACGCAACTGCGTGGGCAATGCCCTGGGCTTGCCAATCATAGTTCGGTGGGTGTCGATCTGGCGTTGCTGCAAGGCAACCCCGATCTACCGACACCCTCAGCTCACGTACTGCCGCTGGCCGATCTGGCCAGTCCTGGCAGCGCACAAAACCTCACCACCCAACCGATCCGCGAGCGCTTCGAAATCGTTCTGGTGCTTGATGCTACCGACGCGACAAAAGCGCTGGATGGGTTGCACGACCTGCGCGCCGAACTGTGGCGCGCGCTGGTGGGGTTTAAACCCGATTCCGACTACAGCGCCATCGTCTACGACGGCGGCGAGATGGTCTCGATCAACAGCAGCCGCGCCTTCTATCGGCTGCGTTTTTATGCCGAGTTCCAGCTCGGCCGCAATCTGCCAAGTCAGCCTGCGGAGAGTTGGCACGAGCGCGAACTGGACGCTTTGTCGTCCTTTACCGGGATGACGGTGCGGGTCGATGCGATCGATCCGGCCGACCCCAATCTGCAACGCCCGGGTCCGGATGGCCGGGTGGAAATGACTTTCTCTGGAGACGTAACCCCATGAGCAACCGCATCACCGTAGTGCCGGCCGCTGGCCGTGTCGTACCTGACCCGGAGGCCGGCGACTTGCTGCCGGCCGCAGGCCGTGAAGTGCTGGACAGCGCCTGGTGGCGCCGGCGTCTGGCCGACGGCGATATCACACTCAAAACCGCAAAAGCGGCTAAACCACAGGGAGCCAAATAATGGCGATCGGATTCAGCAACATCCCGGCGGACATTCGTGTTCCGCTGTTCTATGCCGAAATGGACAACTCGGCCGCCAACAGCGCGACCTCGGCCATGCGCAGTTTGATCGTCGCGCAGGTCAACGACAATATTGCCCCGACTGAGGTCGGCAAACTGGTGCTGGTTTCCAGCGTGGCGCTGGCGAAAAGCATCGGCGGCCAGGGCTCGATGCTCGCTTCGATGTACGAGACCTTCCGCAAGGCTGACCCGATCGGCGAGATCTGGTGCCTGCCGCTGCACAACACCGAAGGCGCCATCGCCAAGGGGGTGTTGACCCTGACCGGCACCGCGACGCAGGCGGGCATGCTCAATCTGTACGTCGGCGGCGTGCGCGTGCAGGCCACCGTGGTCAACGGCGCCACCGCCGCTCAAGCGGCCACTGCCCTGGCGCAGAAAATCAACGCCACTGCCGACCTGCCGGTCAGCGCGGCGGCTGCCGAAGGCGTGGTCACCCTGACCGCCAAATGGACCGGCGACAGCGGCAACGACATCAGCCTGCAATTCAATCGCCTGGGCAAGAGCAACGGCGAAGAAACTCCGGCCGGTCTGACCAGCGCAATCACCGCCATGACCGGCGGCGCCGGTGTGCCGGATCAGATCGCCGCCGTCGCGGCTCTAGGCGATGAGCCATTCGAATTCATCGCCTTGCCGTGGTCCGACTTGGCCACCCTCAACACCTGGCAAGCGGTGATGGATGACAGCACCGGTCGCTGGTCGTGGGCCAAGCAACTGTTTGGTCACGTCTACAGCGCCAAACGCGGCACGGTCGGTACGCTGGTCGCTGCCGGCCAGGCGCGCAACGATCAGCACATGACCATCCAGGCGCTGGAGCCGGGCGTACCGCAACCGTTCTGGGTACAAGCGGCGGCGCTGGCTGCGCGCACGGCGGTGTTCATCTCCGCCGATGCCAGCCGTCCGACGCAAAGCGGCAGCCTGCCGGGTGTTGACCCGGCGCCGGCCAGCGAGCGCTTCACCCTGACCGAGCGTCAGTCGCTGCTCAACTACGGCATCGCTACTGCGTACTACGAAGGCGGTTACGTGCGCATCCAGCGCTCGATCACCACCTACCAGAAGAACGCCTACGGCCAGGCCGACAACTCCTATCTGGACAGCGAAACCATGCACCAGTCGGCGTTCATCGTGCGTCGTCTGCAAAGCGTGATCACCAGCAAATACGGCCGCCACAAACTGGCCTCCGACGGTACCCGTTTCGGCGCCGGTCAGCCGATCGTCACGCCTGCGACCATTCGCGGCGAGCTGATTGCGCAGTACGCCAAGCTAGAGCTGGAAGGCCATGTGGAGAACGCCGAGCTGTTCGCCGAACACCTGATCGTCGAGCGCGACGTGCAGGACCCGAGCCGCGTGAACGTGCTGTTCCCGCCGGATTACATCAATGGCTTGCGCGTGTTCGCACTGCTCAACCAGTTCCGTCTGCAGTACGACGACGCGGCCTGATCCGCGCAGTCGGCGCTAAGCATTCAGCCCACCTCGCGTGGGCTTTTTATTTGAAGGGAGAAACACCATGGGTCAACTGATTGCAGGCACCTGCTACGTCAAGGTCGACGGCGCACAACTGACCATCAATGGCGGCTGCGAAGCCCCGCTGATGGCCGTCAAACGTGAAACCGTCGTGCCCGGTTTCTACAAGGAAACCGACATCGCGCCGTCGTTCAAAGTGACCGCGCTGCACACCGCCGACTTCCCGCTGAAGAAGCTGATCGAAGGCACCGATATCACCGTCACCTGCGAATTCAGCAACGGCAAAGTTTACGTGCTGGCCGGCGCCTATCTGGTCGAGGAGCCAGTTTCCAAGGGCGACGACGCCACCATCGAACTGAAGTTCGAAGGCATCAAGGGGACCTGGCAATGAGCGGCGCCGTGAAGCTTCAGGTAGCGATCGAAGCCCACGGCGAGCCTCTGACCGAACTCGTTCTGCGCCGCCCGACGGTGCAGGAAGTGCGAGCGATCAAGGCGCTGCCGTACAAGATCGACAAGAGCGAAGAAGTCAGCCTCGACATGGACGTGGCGGCCAAATACATCGCTGTGTGCGCGGGCATCCCGCCGTCGTCGGTCAACCAGTTGGATCTGGCTGACCTCAACGCGCTGAGCTGGGCCGTTGCGAGTTTTTTCATGAGTGCGGCGTCGGCGCCATCACCGACCTGATCGCCGTCGCCTATGACCTGGCCTGGTTCTGGAAGGTTGATCCCGAACAGATGATGGCCAGGCCACTGGATGTGCTCCGCGAATCGCTGGAGCACGCGCAACGGATCAATGCGATGCAGCAGGTGCAGTGATGGCAGACGAAGAGAAGAAAACCCCGAAACCGGTGCTGATCACCGGCATCGATGAACTCTCGCCCAAACTGGGCGCCCTGCGCATGAAGGTTGAGAGTTTTAAAAACAATCTCGAGCAGACCGGCCTCGGCAAACTGGACATCAGTGGTCTGTTCAATGGCGGCAGCGTGACCACGCCGTTTGTAGACGGCATCAAATCGGCCGCAGCGTTCCAGGGCAAATTGAGCGAAGTCAGCGACACGGCGAAAACCGTAGATCTGCCCGCCGCGCCGACAGCAGCGACGCAGAACATGAACGTGTTCAGTGCGTCGATGCAGAAGGTTTCGGCGGCGGTGGACGCCGCGCTGGTGCCGGCGGTGGGGGCCTTGGTGGTCGGGCTGGAACCGATGCTGACGCAGGTCGGCAGCCTGCTCGCCGACAACCCGAAACTGGTTGAAGGCCTGGCGGCGGGGGCAATTGCCTTCTCCGCTATGCAAACCGCGGTCACCGGTATGACGCAGGTGATGGACGTCATGAGCATGGTGCTCAAGACCAACCCGATCATGCTGATCGCCATGGGCATTGCCGTGGCGGCCGGTTTGATCGTGGCCAACTGGACGCCGATCAGCGCGTTCTTCACAGGGATGTGGGAGGGCGTGAAAAACATCGGGGCGAGTGCGATGGCGACGTTGCGCTCGGTACTCGACTGGCGACCGCTGGCGGCACTGGCTGCGCTGTGGGAACCGGTCACGGCATTTTTCTCCGGAGTCTGGGACAAGGTGATGGCCGTGACGGCGCCAGTGATCGACTTCTTCAAGTCGGTTTTCTCGTGGTCGCCTGCGGGGATGATCATTGAAAACTGGGGGCCGCTGACCGGCCTGTTCTCGGCGATCTGGGAATTGCTCAAGGCCTTGAGTGTGCCGGTGATGGCATTTCTCAGAAACCTGTTCGATTTCTCGCCGATGCAGATGCTTACCGATGCGTGGGGTGGTGTCGTGAGGTTCTTCGAACCGATGTTCAGCGGCCTGCTAGAAGTCGCGCTACCGGCTAAAGAATTCCTCGTGTCGCTGTTCGACTTCTCGCCAATGCAGATGATCACCAGCGCTTGGGGAGGCATTGTTGCGTATTTCCAGCCGATATTGACGACGCTGCAATCGGCTGTGCAAAGCACCCGGGATACTTTGCGGGCACTGTTCGATTTTTTCCCGATGCAAATGCTCACCAGCGCCTGGGGTGGGATTGTCGGGTTTTTCGAACCGATCTGGATGGCGCTGCAAACGTCTGTGCAGCGGGTCAGAGGCTTTTTCACCAGCCTGTTCGAGTGGTCGCCATTGGAGCAGATTGCCCAATATTGGCAGCCGATCGGTGAAGTCTTTTCGGCGATCTGGGGCGTTGTGTTGGCGCTGTCCGCGCCGGTCGCGGACTTTCTGCACAGCCTGTTCGAATGGAAGCCTCTGGATCAGATCATCGAGAGTTGGGGGCCGATCACCGAGTGGTTCGGCGAGTTGTGGCAAAAGCTGCAAACCGTCATTGCGCCGATCAAGGAGTTGTTCGACGGTGGCTTCGCCGGACTGATCGCCAAGGTCACCGGCAAGGTTGAAACGCTGACCCAAGCGCAACGCGAGACCAATGCCGAAGGCAAGGGTGAGCTGGCGCCGGCGTTTTTCGCTGCCAGCCCGGCGCCTGCTGGCAATGGCACACTGCAAAGCGGCTCGTTGCCACAAACCTCCAGCGCGCTGATCCAGCAAAGTGCCGCCAACAACCGTACGCAACTCGAAGGCGGTCTGACCGTGCGCTTCGAAAATGCGCCGGCCGGCCTGCGCACCGAACAACCGCAAACCAATCAACCTGGCCTGGCCGTGTCTTCACGCATCGGCTATCGCTCGCTGTCGATGGGAGGTTCCCAATGAACTGGCGTGACCGTTTATTGCCGGCATCCTTTCGCGGTGTCGGTTTCTGGATCGACCAGGCGAAAACCCCGGTCGGGCGCAAAGGACAGTTGCATGAGTACCCGCAACGCGACCTGCCGTTTTTCGAGGACCTCGGCCAGCAGGCCAAGACTCACGATCTGACCGCGTTCATCATCGGCCCCGATTGCCTTGAGCAGCGCGACAAGCTGCTCAAGGCGCTGGAGCAGGGGCGTGGCGAGCTGGTGCATCCGTGGCTTGGACGCCTGCAAGTCAAGGTCGGCGAATGCGACATGACCCACACCCGCCAGGACGGTGGGCTGGTGACGTTCGCATTGAAGTTCTATCCCGACCAACCCCTGCCGTTTCCGACAGCCACGGTCAGCACGCAGAAAGTGCTCCTGGCCAAGGCCGACGGTCTGCTGGGTTCAGCGGTGGCGCGTTTCGAACAGGCGATGACTTTGATCAAGGCTGCGCGGATCGGCATCACCAACCTGCGCAACAGCCTTACCGGCGTCTATGACGTGATCAAGGAGCAATTGAAACCTTTGATCGAGCAGTACCGCCAGATCACTGAACTGGTCAAAGCCGTGAAAGAGCTGCCCAAGGAAGTGGCGGCGGAATTCAACGGTTTGCTCGGCGATATCCAGGAACTGAAAGCGTTCGCCAAGGAAGGCTACCGTGGCGTGATCGCCGACGTGTCGCAGCAACTCGAAGCGATTCGCAAGGCTGATGCGCCGAAGATCACCACCGGCAAGGACACCAATGCCGCAGCGCAGGCGATGGCCGATCTGGTGCAGGACACGCTGATCGTCAAAGTGGCGCAGTGGGTCGCATCGATGCCAGTGGCCACCCGAGCGCTGCAACTGCCGTCGACGCCCACCGTTGCTCAGCAGGCCCATCAGCAAGTCACCCGCCCGGAAGTCCCGGCCACGGATGATTTGCAGGCGCTGCAAAAGGATTTGGTGGAGGCGCTGCAAGGGGCGAAAAACAAGGCCGATCCTGATCACTATCAAGCTATCAGTGATGTGCAGGATGCCTTGGTTGCGCACCTCAAGGCCGTGGCATCCTCGGGCGTGCGACTGGTCAGCAAATCCTTTCAGGAAAGCCTTCCAGCACTGGTCATAGCGTACAAACAGTTTGGCGACGCCACGCGAGTCACCGAAGTCGTGCAGCGCAACGGCGTGACCAATCCGTTGTACCTCCCGCAAAGCGATGTGAAAGTCTCCAGGGAGTGAACCATGGACGAGTTGGATAACCACGTCACACTGACGGTTAACGGCATGGAATACGGCGGCTGGAAAAGCGTCGAAATCACCGCCGATCTCGAGCGTCAGTTCCGCACCTTCAAGCTCGACATTACCTGGCAATGGCCGGGGCAGGCGGTGAGCAAACCGATTAAACCCGGCGACCCCTGCGAGGTGAAAATCGGCAAGGATCTGGTGCTCACCGGTTACGTGTTCAAGGCACCGATCCGCTATGACGGGCGGCAGATCAGCCTGACCATCGAAGGCAGTTCGAAAACCCAGGATCTGGTCGATTGCGCCGCCCGTAACCTGCCCAGCCAATGGCAGCAACAACCCTTGCTGACTATCGTCCGCGATCTGGCGAGCGAATATGGACTGTGGGTCGTCAATGAAATCAGCGACACCACACGCCTGACCAAACACACCATCGTGCCGGGTGAAACGGCATTCCAGTCGATCGACCGATTGCTGTCGCTGCTGCGGGTGTTTTCCACCGACAACGAGCTGGGCCAGTTGGTGTTGGCCAAACCCGGCAGCGGCGGCCGCGCCAGCGATGCGCTGGAGCTGGGCAAGAATATCTTGTCGGCCAGTGCGCCAATGGATTTCAGCCAGGTGTTCTCCGAGTATCGGGTGATCGGCCAGCAGAAAGGCTCGGATGCGAAAAGCGGCGCGGCGGTCAGCGAAGTCGAGTCGACGGCGGCCGACCTGAGTTTCAAACGGCGGCGCACCACGGTGATCAACGAAGGCACGCAACTGACCTTTGAGTTGGCGCAGCAGCGTGCCCAATGGGAAAGCGCGACTCGCATGGGTCGCGCGCAGACCACCGCCTATCAGGTGCAGGGCTGGCGGCAGAGCAATGGCGATTTGTGGCGCCATAACACGCTGGTCAAGGTCAAGGACCCGGTGCTGGATTTCGATGGCGACATGCTGATTTCCAAGGTCACTTATTCGTTGTCGGCGCAGGGTTCGGTGACCACGCTGCAAGTGGCGCCGCCGCATACCTTTGATCCTGATCCGACGCCCCCGAAGCAATCCCAGGCCTGACGCAGGATCCTGCTGGCGACAATGGCCCTTGTGGGAGCGGGCTTGCCCGCGATAGCGGTCGTGACAACAAATACATTTTTTCCCTGACACACCGCCATCGCGGGCAAGCCCGCTCCCACAGGGTTTGTGTCGACAAAGTCTAAGGAAACCCATGAGCCTACTGACACGCCTGCTGGCGCGCGGCACTGTCGTGCTCGCCAATTCGGCAACCAAGCTGCAATCGCTGCAAATGCGCCTCACCGCCGGTGAAGTCAACGACGACCTCGAACACTTCGAACCCTACGGTTTCACCAGCCATCCGTTGGCTGGCGCTGAAGGGGTCGTCACCTTCATCGGCGGCGACCGTTCCCACGCCATCGCCCTGGTCATCGCCGACCGTCGCTATCGCCTGCAAGCGCTCGCTGCCGGTGAAGTGGCGATCTACACCGACGAGGGCGACAAAATTCATTTCAAGCGCGGGCGGATCATCGACATCGAAACCGCCACGCTGAACATCCGCGCCAGCAGCGCGGTGAACTTCGACACGCCGGTGATAAACCAGACCGGCAAGATCGTTTCCACCGGTGATCAACTGGCTGGCGGCATCAGCCAGACCAAACACGTGCATGTAGGCGTGCAGGCCGGCAACGGTCAGACCGGCGCGCCGGCAGGAGGCCAGTGATGTTCATCAGCCAGAACCTCCACGCCGCACTGACCCGCGCCGTGCTCATCAGTCTGTTCACCTGGCGTCGCGCCGCTGATGACGACGCCCTCGATGACGAAGAACGCTTCGGCTGGTGGGGCGACAGTTTTCCCACGGTTGCCGACGATCGCATCGGCTCGCGGCTGTGGCTGCTGCGCCGGGTCAAGCTGACCCGGCAGACGCAGATGGACGCCGAGTTCTATGCCCGCGAAGCCCTGCAATGGCTGCTCGACGACGGCCACTGCAGCGCCATCGACATCATCAGCGAACGCCTCGATGCCCAGCGCCTGAACCTGCGCACGGTCCTCACGCTGGCCGACGGCGAACGTCTGGACATCAACCCCGATAACAGTTGGCAGGTGATCTATGCCGTTTGAAACCCCTTCGCTGCCGGTGCTGATCAAGCGCACCCAAAGCGACCTGGCTGGCGATTCGCTGCGCCAGTCCGATGCGCAAGTGCTCGCCCGCACCCTCGGCGGCGCCGCTTATGGCTTGTACGGTTATCTCGACTGGATTGCCGAGCAGATCCTGCCCGACAAAGCCGATGAGTCAACCCTGGAACGCATCGCCGCGCTGCGCCTGAATCAGCCGCGCAAAGCCGCGCAGGTGGCTACCGGCAGCGTCAGTTTTACCGCCACTCCCGGCGCCGTGCTCGACGTCGACACTCTGCTGCAAGCGAACGATGGCCGCACCTACAAAGTCACCACGGCGCGCACCACGGTCAATGGCAGCAACAGCACCACGATTGCGGCGCTGGAGGCCGGCAGTCTGGGCAACGCTGATGCGGGTTTGACGCTGACCCAGGTGCAGCCGATTGCCGGGATTGTCGGCAACAGCTTCGTGGTGCTGGCGCCGGGCCTCAGCGGCGGTGTGGCGCGGGAAAGCCTCGAATCGCTGCGCTCGCGGGTCATCCGTTCCTACCGCGTGATTCCCCACGGTGGCGCGGCCAGCGACTACGAAACCTGGGCGCTGGAAGTGCCGGGTGTGACGCGGGCGTGGTGCCGGGGCGGCCTGCTCGGGCCGGGCACGGTGACGGTGTTCATCATGCGTGATGAAGACCCGCAACCGGTGCCGAACGATGAGCAGTTGGCGGAGGTTCAGGAGTACATCGAACCGCTGCGTCCGGTGACCGCGGAAGTGCACGTGCAGCGACCGGTTCAGGTGCCGGTAGTGTATCGCTTCAAGAGCGTCAATCCGGACACCACCGCCGTGCGCGCCGCCGTTGAAGCGCAGTTGCGCGATCTGCACAACCGCGAGGCCGATCTCGGTGTGCCGCTGCTGATCAGCCATATCCGCGAAGCGATCAGCAGCGCCGGCGGCGAATACGATCACACGCTCACTGCTCCGGCCGCTGACGTGCCGGCCGGGCAGAGCGAACTGCTCACCTTCGGAGGCTGCGTATGGGGGGCATAAGAACCGCCGCGCAATACCAGGCGCAGTTGCGCGCCTTGCTGCCCAGTGGCCCGGCATGGGATCCGGAGCGGGTGCCCGAGCTTGAGGAAGTGCTGCAAGGCGTCGCCGTCGAACTGGCCCGCCTCGACGCCCGCGCCGCCGACCTGCTCAACGAGATGGACCCGGCCGGCGTCAGCGAACTGGTGCCGGACTGGGAGCGGGTGATGAACCTGCCCGACCCGTGCCTGGGCGCCACGCCGTTGTTCGACGACCGCCGCCTCGCCGTCCGCCGCCGCTTGCTCGCGGTCGGCAGCCAGGCGGTCGGTTACTACCTCGACATCGCCAAAAGCCAGGGTTACCCCAACGCCAGCATCACCGAACACGAAGCCCCACGCATGGGCCGCGCCCGGTTTGGTTCGGCGCATTGGGGCACCTGGGAAGCGCAGTTCATGTGGACGCTCAACACCGGCGGCCGCCTGCTGCTCGGCCGCCGTTACGGCGCGAGCTACTGGGGCGAGCGCTTCGGCGTCAACCCAGGCTCGGCGCTGGAATGCCTGATCCACCGCAGCGCGCCGGCGCATACCAAGGTGCACATCAATTATGACTAGGGAGGGATGAGGGATGGATTATCCGAAGAGTGTGCCCAGTGCCGGCTTGGTGAATGGGAAGTTTGTTGATGAGAACCCTATGACGGGGACGCCGGGATCGTTGATTCCGGCGGATTGGGGTAACGGAGTTACCCAGGAAATTCTTAACGTGATCAAGGCGGCGGACCTGACGCCGGACGAGAAGAAATACGATCAGTTGTTGCAGGCGATTCAGAGCGTTTCGGCCAAGGGCTGGAATTTGGATTCGGCGTTGCCGATTGGCGCCTTGCCAACCGCCACCGTCGCTACGGCGGACGGGCGATTGCCAATCACACTGACCGCGTTTGCTACCAGTGGCGGGCGGTTATCTATTCTGCCCGGCGTACTGATCAGCCTGGGCCAAGAAGTGCTGGCAGGTCAGTTGGGTCGTCCGCGCACGTTTACGACACAAGCCTGGAGCAGTGCCGATCTTTTGCCCAACTCTGGTTACTTTCTGCGTGCGCAAGTGGTTGCGGGCCTACTGACCTTCTACATGCAGCGCGGCACGATTTATGACGCTACACCGGAGGGTTTGAAGGGCACGATCAATGGAACGGCGGGAGGCGGTTTCCAGTCGACGACGCTGGATCTTTGTCTGGCATGGGTGGTGACGGCTGGTCCCGGCTCGGTACCAATTGTCCGGCCGATTTATAACCGCAGTCGCTTGTCGTGGACGCAAACAATCAGCGGTAATGGCGTGGTGTACCTGCCACTTGACCCGCATGCTCGTGCCGCTCGTCTGGTGGTGGGCAACGCGACGCCGCATCCGACACAAGTCACAGCTGTGAATTTCGCTACACCCGGATGGCTGGGCGCCAACTACTGTTTTCTCAACCCGAAGGTTGCCACGTCGAGCAACTGGGACGGCTGGGCCAATGCGGGTGAGACGGTGCGGGTTATTACCAACAACGAGGTGAATGACACAACCGTTTCGACATTGACCGCCAGCTTCGACCACAGCATTTTGCGTTCCCTGTGGCAGACCTATCAAGCCGAACACGCCTTCGGTGCTGATAACGGAACAAGTGACGAATTGCTGTTGAGCATGGGTATCAAAAATATCCTTCCAAGCGACTACTCCAACGGTATTGCGATCAACTTTACAGCAGCGGTGAATATCAATCTTTTCTGGGAGTTGATCCGATGATCATCATTCAAGAAATGCATCAGTTCGAGGACGGTTTGCGTGCTGCACAGCCTTCTCCTGCCCATGAGTGGGTCGCTGAAGCATGGCAGCTCAATACGGGCAGGGTCGCCGAACTGGAACTGCTGGAAGCCGAACGCCTCTGCGGCATGATCGACGCCGCTGCTGATAACGTCCGCTCGGTGCTGGCCGGCGACCCGCTCAAAGCCATGGAATACGCCCAGGCCGCCGCCGACGCGCAGGCTTATCAGGACGCCGGTTACCCAAAAAAAGAAGTGCCGCTGTCGGTCGCCGCGTGGGTTGTCAAAGGCCGCAGCGCCAAACAGGCCGCCGAGCAGATTCTGAGTAAGGCGGAGCAGTTGACTGACCATTTGCTCACTCTGCGCACTTTGCGCCTGAAGGCCAAGGCGCAGATTCGCGCACAGGCGGGCAAGGGCAAGGTCGATTTGGCGCGTGGCGCCGCAGACGATGCGTTGATCGGGATTCGTGCCCTGATCAACGGTATATCCAGCTAGGCAACAAGGTCCACTTCTACGTCACCGACGCCACGCGATATGGGCTTGTTTAGTTTGTACATCATTTGGCCTGTGGCGCCCCGCGCGACCGCAAGGATCGAAGTCATCGTTAAGGAAAAAGACAATGGATTATCCAATCAGTGTGCCAAGCGCAGGCTTGGTCAATGGCATGTTTGTTGATGAGGACGCGCTCGCGGGCACACCCGGCTCGTTGATTCCCGCGAGATGGGGCAACGGCGTGACGCAGGAAATTCTCGGCGTTGTGCGGGCTGCTGGAATGACACCGACCGAGACTTCAAATACACAAATGCTCGACGCGCTACGTAGCTCGCAGCTCTTCAAAACCCCGGCGCAATTCGATTTCAGCCGTTCAGTGGCTACGGCCGAGTTCGTGCAGCGTGCACTGGGCAATCACGCAGGGTCTCGTGACATCGCAGCCACGGCGCAACTTTCTCTTGCGGATGTGGGATGGGCGATCGGCCTGGGCGGAAACTCGGCCTATACCGTGTCTTTGCCAGACATCAAGTCAGTTCCCAATGGCGCAACGTTCACGCTGCATTGCCGTAGCAACGCCCCGGTCACTATTGCCTGTACAGGCATTGCGAAAATAAGCCCGCAAGGAGCTGAACTGACCTCGATTGTCATGAACAGTGGTGAGAGCGCCACCGTCGTCAGGGAAAACGGAGTCTGGGCAGTCCACGGCACCGCGAGTCTCAAATATGCCGCACTGTTTTCAGGGTTGACGGCTAACCCCGGGTATCAGAAGCACGCCAGTGGGAACATAGATCAATGGGGGACCGGCATTACGGATGCCAACGGTGAAATGTGGGTCAATTTCCCGGTTTCCTTCCCGAATGGTTTTTTCTCATGTGTCGCCAACCATGCCGGTGGCGAAGCGGCCATCGTGATTGTTGTCGGAGGCACCGCCACCAAGCAAGGCGTTCGCTTGAAAGTGCGCAACGCGGTCAACCAGCCTGGCGCTGGCTGGACCGTGTTTTATTTTGCCAAGGGTTATTGAATGAATACTACCAACGTGCTTTTCAGCGCCGGTACGCGAGGCGTGTATGTACCGGGTATCAATTCGTCGGACATTCCTGACGATGTCATCGAAATTCCCCAAGCCTATTGGATCTCGCTGCTGCAGCAACTGTCGGTCACCGCGAAAGTTATTGGCGTGCATGCTGAAAGCGGTTATCCGGTCCTGGTCGATCCACCGCCTCCTTCGGCAGAGGCGGCCGCAGGCTTCGAGCGCACCTGGCGCAACGCCCAGCTTGCCGCCACTGACGGCCTGGTCGCACGCGACCGTGATGAACTGGAGGACGGCGGCGGCACAACATTGACCACTGAACAATATGCCGAACTGCAAACTTATCGACGGGCGTTGCGCGAGTGGCCGCAAGGCTCATTCTTCCCGTCCAGCGCGCATAGGCCGGTGGCACCGAGCTGGCTGCCTGCTGCGCTTTAAATCATTAGGGACGTGATATGGATTATCCGAAAAGCATTCCGGGCTCAGGTCTGGAAAACGGCAGGTTTGTCGACGAAGACCCGATTGCAGGGACGCCGGGGTCACTGATCCCGGCGAGTTGGGGGAACAGTGTTACCGAGGAAATACTCAATGCAATCACGGCCGCTGGCCTGACACCTGATGAAAATCAGACCCATCAATTGGCTCAAGCCATTCGAGAGTTGTCCAGACCTGATCCGCTGCAAGCGTTTCCGGTGCAGGTCTATCGCAAGAATCTGTTGATCAATGGCGATTTCAGAATCTGGCAGCGTGGTGCGAGCAATCAGGCGCCAAATGTCGGCGGGTACGTGGCTGATCGTTTCCGTTGTGACTGGAACGGAAACGCCGGAGTGAGCATCACGCGGCAAAATTTTGCGCTCGGGCAAGGCGAGGTCTCTGATGAACCGGCCTGTTTCCTGCGCTGGCAGCAAACGTCCGCAGGGGCGGGAGCTACCGTTCACAAAATCTCCCAGAATATAGAGTCGGTCAGAACGCTCGCCGGAAAAACGGCAACGCTGACGTTTTGGGCTCGATCCGATGCCGTGCGGCCTTTGCAAATAACGATTGCGCAGCAATTCGGAGTAGGTGGATCGGCAGCCGTTGGGAAACTGATTGATACGTTTCAACTGAACACAGTGTGGACGCGCTACACCGCAACGTTTCAGGTGCCCGCCATTGCGGGGAAAATGCAAGGCAGCGGCGACTGTCTGACATTGGCGTTCGATCTGCCTCTCAACGTTCTGCAAACGGTCGATCTGACACAGATCCAATTGGAGGAGGGGCCTGTGTCCACTCCCTTTGAGCTTCGTCCCTTAGCGCAGGAGCTGGCGTTATGTCAGCGCTATTACGAAAAGTCATTTGCTTCCGGGTTGCCGGTCAAAGCCAATAATGGCACCAATACGTGTATCTCGACGTTTACTCAGGTCCCGGCAGGAAATATCGGCCAATACGGGATGACGATCGGCTTTCTGGTTCAGAAAAGGGTTCAACCGACTGTCACTGCCTATAGCCCGGCAGACAGCAGTAATCAGGTCTGGAATCAAACGATCAGCAAAGCTTGCACCGGCACGCTACTTCAAGGCGTAACGGATCGTAGTATTTCTTTTGCCACTGTCACGCCAGTCGGCAGCGCACCGGGGCAGACTTTACAACTGGAATGGACAGCGGACGCTGAAATCTAGGAGCGACACTCATGGCTTATCAACTAAGCGCTTGCGGCGTGTTGCGCCTGGCTGACTGTGCATTTATTCCACAGGACTCCAACAATCGCGACTGGCTAGAGTTCCAGCAGTGGCAGCTCTCGGGCGGGCAGGTGCTACCGGCGGATGGGGTACTCGCTGAAACTGGTGCAACCGGCACCCTGAAAACTCTGGCAAATAAATGGCTGGCAAGCATCAGCCGCCAGCCGTGATTCAATCGGGGCAACATCCAGGGAGGATCAAGCATCATGCAATTAACTGAAAAACACCTTATCGACATCATGCCCAACGCCCGCTCCCAAGCGGGCGTTTTTGTTTCGCCACTCAACACCGCGATGGCCAGGCATCGCATCGATACGCCAAAACGTATCGCGGCTTTTCTGGCACAGGTCGGTCACGAGTCGGGCCAATTGCGTTACGTGCGCGAACTGGGCAACAACCAGTACCTGAGCAAATACGACACCGGCACCCTGGCGCTGCGTCTGGGCAATACGCCCGAGGCGGATGGCGACGGGCAAAAGTATCGCGGGCGTGGACTGATTCAGATCACCGGCCGGGCAAATTATCGTCAGTGCAGTCTCGGCTTGTTTGGCGATGAGCGTCTGTTGGCATTGCCCGAATTGCTCGAGCAACCGCAATGGGCGGCCGAATCGGCGGCGTGGTTCTGGGCGCAGAAGGGCTTGAACGAACTGGCCGACGCGGACCAGTTCAACACCATCACCCGCCGGATCAACGGCGGGTTGAATGGCTTGCAGGATCGACTCGAGATCTGGGCACGGGCGAGGGCGGTGCTATGTCCGGCTCCTGGCGCGTGATGGGTCTGTTGCTGCTGGTGACCGGGGCGTTTGCAGCGGCATGGCAGTTTCAGGACTGGCGCTACGGGCGGCAATTGGCCGAGCAGGCGCGGTTAAACGCCGAAACCCTCAATCAACTGACGCAGACCGCCGCCACCGCGCAACAGGCCGAGCAGGATAGACGCCTGGCACTGGAGCAGCGGCTCGCGGCCAGTGAGCAAACCCATTATCGAGCGCTGAGCGATGCCCAACGTGATCAGGATCGCTTGCGCGATCGCCTTGCTACTGCCGATGTGCGGCTGTCAGTCCTTCTCGATGCCGGCGACGTTGCCCACGGCTGTGCGGTGCCAGCCGCCGCCGGCACCGGCGGCGTGGATCCTGCAACCGTACGCGCCCGACTTGACCCGGCGCATGCTCAACGAATTATCGCCATCACCGACACCGGCGACCGTGGATTGATTGCGTTGCAGGCCTGTCAGGCCTATGTCAGAGCGCTGGCGCCCGAACATCTTGAATGATCTTGTGTATTGAAAGCATGGCCGGCTCGTGTACGGTGAAGGCATTCCACACGATTCGGAGCTCGCCGTGAAAGAGACCACTCAACTGGCCGCAGAACTGGGCCGACGTCTGCAAGTGCTCAATGCTCATGTCACTACCGCCGAGTCCTGTACCGGTGGCGGTATCGCCGAAGCGATTACGCGGATTCCGGGCAGTTCGGCCTGGTTTGAAGCGGGGTACGTGACGTACTCCAATCGGCAGAAAACCCGGCAGCTGGATGTGCCAGGCGATTTGTTCGAGACGGTAGGGGCGGTCAGTCGTGAAGTGGTCGAGGCCATGGTGCGCGGTGCGCAGCATCACAGCCTGGCGCATTTTGCCGTGGCGGTCAGCGGTGTCGCCGGTCCGGACGGTGGCACGCCGAACAAACCGGTGGGCACAGTGTGGCTGGCCTGGGGTGTGGGCGATGAGGTTTACACTGAAGTTCAGCACTTCCCCGGCGGTCGTGATGAAGTCCGCCGACAAACGGTGAAGGCCGCGCTAGAGGGGCTTGTGCGACTAGCGGCACGAGAAATCGAAAATCAGGGGTAGGCGATCTTCGAACGCTGTGGAATAATACTGGCTACTTATACAGGTGTTGGCCGTCAGGCCTTATTGATTACGTGAGGACTTTAATGGACGACAACAAGAAGAAAGCCTTGGCTGCGGCCCTGGGTCAGATCGAACGTCAATTCGGCAAGGGTGCCGTAATGCGTATGGGCGATCAGGACCGTCAGGCGATCCCGGCCATCTCTACTGGCTCTCTGGGTCTGGACATCGCACTCGGCATCGGCGGTCTGCCAAAAGGCCGTATTGTTGAAATCTACGGTCCTGAATCCTCCGGTAAAACCACGCTGACGTTGTCCGTGATCGCCCAGGCGCAAAAAGCCGGCGCGACCTGCGCATTCGTCGACGCCGAGCACGCGCTCGATCCAGAGTACGCCGGCAAGCTGGGCGTCAACGTTGACGACCTGCTGGTTTCCCAGCCGGACACCGGCGAACAGGCCCTGGAAATCACCGACATGCTGGTGCGCTCCAACGCCGTTGACGTGATCATCGTCGACTCCGTGGCCGCACTGGTGCCGAAGGCTGAAATCGAAGGTGAAATGGGCGACATGCACGTCGGCCTGCAAGCACGTCTGATGTCTCAGGCGCTGCGTAAAATCACCGGTAACATCAAGAACGCCAACTGCCTGGTCATTTTCATCAACCAGATCCGTATGAAAATCGGCGTGATGTTCGGCAGCCCGGAAACCACCACCGGTGGTAACGCGCTGAAGTTCTACGCCTCGGTTCGTCTCGACATCCGCCGTACCGGCGCGGTGAAGGAAGGCGACGAAGTGGTCGGCAGCGAAACCCGCGTCAAGGTTGTGAAGAACAAGGTGGCTTCGCCGTTCCGTCAGGCCGAGTTCCAGATTCTTTACGGCAAAGGCATTTACCTCAACGGCGAGATGATCGACCTGGGTGTGCTGCACGGTTTTGTCGAGAAGTCCGGCGCCTGGTACGCCTACGAAGGCACCAAGATCGGTCAGGGCAAGGCCAACTCGGCCAAGTTCCTGGCGGACAACCCGGAAATCGCCGCGAAGCTCGAGAAGCAGCTGCGTGACAAGCTGCTGTCGCCAGCGGTGATCGCGGATTCCAAGGCCTCGGCGGTCAAAGAGACCGAAGACGACCTGGCCGACGCTGATCTCTGATACCAGCGATGACCACCGCCGTACTGGATACCCTCGTCGCGGTGCGGCGAACCGCCATGGACCTGCTCGCACGTCGCGAGCATGGTCGAGTCGAGTTGACGCGTAAGCTGCGTCAGCGCGGCGCCGAGGCGGAGCTGATCGAAACAGCCCTCGACCGTTTGACGGAAGAGGGTCTGCTTTCCGAAGCCCGTTACCTTGAAAGTTTTGTCTCCTACCGCGCCCGTTCCGGCTATGGCCCTCTGCGAATTCGCGAGGAGCTCAGCCAGCGGGGTTTGCAACGTACCGATATCGAAATCGCCCTGCGCGAAAGTGGTATCAATTGGCAGGCGCAGCTTCAGGATACGTGGCAACGCAAGTTCTCCGGACATTTACCGATTGATGCGAAAGAACGGGCCAGGCAAGGCCGGTTTCTGGCGTATCGGGGGTTCTCGATGGAGATGATCAACCGCTTGTTCAGCGGTCGAGGGATGGACGATTAGACCGATTCAACAAAAAAGGCCCGCTATTTTTTAAAAAAATAGCGGGCCTTTTTTTTGCCTTCAAATCACGTTGAAAGGCTCGAGTGAGCGTTGTGCAGTGGGCGGTTTTGAATCGGCCCAGTTTTCCGGCAGATTGATAAAGTCCACCAACTCCCTCAGACGACCATGGGTACGGCCATTGAAGGCAAAGGCCAGCCGTGCCAGATGGCTGAACTGCGCATCGTCGTGTTCTTCGCCGCTGTAGGCATGTTGGTGGAACTGGTCGCTCAGGCACAGATCAGCAAACTCCTCCTGCATCCGCGCCAGTGCCTGGTCGCTGAGCTTGTGGTTCATGCGAATCACAAATTGCCGCTTGAGCCAGCGGCTGGAGTGGAAGTTGCTGTAGAACTGATTGATCTCTTCCACCGCTTCTTCAACGCTGTAGACCAGTCGCATCAGCTTCATATCGGTCGGCAGGATGTAGCGGTTTTCTTCCAGCTGATTGCGGATGAAGTCCAGCGCGCCTTGCCAGAACGTCCCGCCCGGAACATCCAGCAACACCACCGGCACCAATGGGCTTTTGCCGGTCTGAATCAGCGTCAGCACTTCCAGCGCTTCATCAAGGGTGCCAAACCCGCCCGGGCACAGCACCAGCGCATCGGCCTCTTTGACGAAGAACAGTTTGCGGGTGAAGAAAAAGTGGAATGGCAACAGATTGTCGGTGCCGTCGACAGTAGGGTTGGCATGTTGTTCGAAGGGCAGGGTGATATTGAAACCCAAACTGTGGTCACGCCCGGCTCCTTCGTGGGCGGCGGCCATGATGCCGCCGCCGGCGCCGGTGATGACCATCATGTCTGCACGCGTCAGCGCTGCGCCGAGTTCGCGGGCCATTGCATACAGCGGATGTTCCACTGGCGTGCGTGCCGAGCCGAACACGGTAACCTTGCGCCGGCCTTTGAATTGTTCGAGCACGCGGAACGCTTGTTCCAGCTCACGCAGGGCTTGCAGGGTGATCTTGGCGTTCCAGCGGTTGTGGTCTTCCTGAGCCATGCGCAGCACGGTCAGGATCATGTCACGGTAGATGGGGATGTTCGGGCTGTTGGTGGAAATATGACTGAGTTGGGCTTCGACCTGGCTGATGAGGTCGCCGCTTTCCTGAAAATGACGGCTCAAGAGGTCGTTCGGTTGATAAGGCATTCAACGTCTCCTTCTGTACAGGGCGGGTAGCCCGGACAACCAGCGTCCGGGTCGCACTGCAAAAACACGCAGGGCCGGCAGTTCCATTTCTGCCGTTAACGAATGATCGGGAATACTCTCAATCTAGACCCTCGCACGCATTCGCGCTGACTTGAACAGTGCGCTGTAACGTTTTGTCTGGCAACCGCTTACTGATTTGCGCCAAAGCCCCGCCGCTCGTCTGAACGTATCGCAAAGGGCCATCACTCTGATTTACTCAAATACAGACGTCGCAAGACAACCTTGCGTTTGCGCAAGGCAAAGCAATTCAAGGATTCGTGGGTGGCAAGGAGGCGGGATGCATGGTCAGAGTGGTTCTGGAGATCGATACGCAGTTGTATCGAATGTTGCAGGAGTCGGCCGAGACGCATCAATTGAGTCTCGAAGAAGAGTGCTGCCGACGATTGGCCGGCGGCGAGCGTCGCTCGCGCTATCTGCAGGCGCTAGTGGCGGAATTGCGCGCCGAGGATGAGCAGCGGCGCGCCAAGGCTTCGCGCTGATTACTTCTTCTTCGCTGGCGCGGCTTTCGGGCAATCGGATTCCTGGTAACTGGCCGAGCCGATCGCTTTGTTGGTTTTCACTTCGGTGAAGTCGTAACGCATGATCGCGCCCTTGGCCATCAGCTTGCGGTACGACGGGTTGTTGCACACCGACGCGCCCAACTGGAAATACACAGCCTTGGGATCGGCGCGCATCTTGTCGGCGTGGCTCTTTTGCACGCTCAGATGGTTGATCAGCTGCGTGCCTTCGACGGTGTAGCCTTGATCAAGAATGTCTTCATTGATCGCCCGTGGCGTGCCGACGCTGCTTTGGGCGGCGACGTTGCGCAGCTCTCGGTTCAGATTCTGCTCACTCAGGGACGCAGCCTGAGCGGTAAAGGACGACGCCAGCAGAATGGCAGCGGTGGGAACGATAAGGCGCAGCATGAAACTCTCCTGATTCGGTGACTGGTGGTTCGACCCGTCACGGGGCGGTGCGTTCAGTGGCGGCGAATTATAGGGGAGCCGGTCTGGACGGTACAGGCTTGTGGCCGTCGCTCTGGTAAACTGCCGGCCTTTATTGCCCTGCCGAGTGTCGTTCGTGTCGAGTTTCCCTGTCTGCCGGTGTTGCCTGCGATGAACCATGCCCCCAACGCCGTGGCCCGCCTGCGCGATCAGCGCGAGGACGAAGGCATCAAGCCGATTCAGGCGCGCGGCTTTCGCTCCGAGCGTTGCCGCGATTGCCGAGTGATCATAAGTCATTGCCTGTGCGCGTGGCGGCCAAGCGTCGACACCCGCTCCGGCGTGTGCCTGATCATGACCGGCAAGGAAGTGTTCAAGCCAAGCAACACCGGTTGGCTGATTGCCGATGTGGTGCGCGACAACCATGCGTTCATCTGGTCACGCACCGAGCCCGACCCGCAGATGCTTGCACTGCTCAACGATCCGCAATGGCAGCCGTACCTGGTGTTTCCGGGTGAGTATGTCGAACCGTCGCGGGTGACCAACACGGTGACAGTCGATAGCAGCAAGCGCCCGCTGTTCATTTTGCTCGATGCGACCTGGACCGAGGCGCGCAAGATCTTTCGCAAGAGTCCGTATTTCGACCGCTTGCCAATCCTCAGCCTGCTGCCCGACAAACTCTCGCGCTATCGCTTGCGCCGTTCGACCCGCAGCGAGCACCTGTGCACCGCTGAAGTTGCGGCGTTGTGCCTGGAGCTGGCCGGTGACAGCGATGCCGCTTCGGCGCTGGACGCCTATTTCGATGTGTTCAGCCAGCATTACCTCGGTGCCAAGCAGCAACTGGACATGAATGAATCAACGCCCGCCCATGCCGAGCTGCTGCCCTATATACGAAAGCCGCAGCCGGAGTTGGCCCCATAGTGGCCCATACTGTCGACAGCGCTGGCCATCTTGCTTGACCACCCCGGCTGCGCTGGGCATGCTTGGCGCCGATTAGGGTGCGGCCAAGGTTTGAGACGCCGTGTTTGCTGTTGATTGGCGTCGAACGTGCCCCTGTGGATATCGCTTCCAAGCGTTGTCTCGAGTTGCTTTGGCCAGACCGGAATCTACCGCGTCTGCCATCAAAAACAGGATCATTTGAAAAATGGCCACATACGACATCCTGATTGCCGATGATCACCCCCTGTTTCGCAGCGCCCTGCACCAAGCGGTGACGCTGGGCCTTGGCCCGGACGTGCGACTGGTGGAGGTGGCGAGCATTGCCGAACTGGAAGCTCGCCTGACTGAAAAGGCTGACTGGGATCTGGTCCTGCTGGATCTGAATATGCCCGGCGCCTACGGTTTTTCCGGGCTGGTGCTGCTGCGCGGGCAGTATCCGCAGATTCCGGTGGTGATGGTCTCGGCCCAGGAAGAAGCTTCGGTGATGGTCAAATCCCGCGAGTTCGGCGCCAGTGGCTTCATTCCCAAATCCAGCGATCTGAGCGTGATTCAGGAAGCGGTGCGCAAGGTGCTCGATGGCGACGTGTTCTGGCCGCCGCAAGCGTTCGAAGCAGTCAGCGTGTCGGATGAGGCGAAAGCTGCCAGTGATGGCCTCGCCAGCCTGACGCCGCAACAGTTCCGCGTGCTGACCATGGTCTGCGAAGGTCTGCTGAACAAGCAGATCGCTTATGAGCTGAGCGTGTCGGAAGCGACCATCAAGGCCCACGTCACGGCGATCTTTCGCAAATTGAACGTGCGCACTCGCACGCAAGCGGCTTTACTGCTGCAACAACTTGAGTCAATTCCGAGCCAGTGATGGCTGGCGGTTTCACGCTTTTTTGACTTTCGTTGATCTAGCTTCCCCACACCTTTTTGGCTGGTTTCTTTCTTATGTCACCTTTCAAGGGCCAGACCGGCCTGAAACGCATCCTCAACGCGTCCGGCTATTCGCTCGATGGCCTGCGCGCCGCCTTCACTGGCGAAGCGGCATTCCGCCAACTGGTGCTGCTCAACGTGGTGCTGATTCCGCTGACATTCTTCCTCAATGTCAGCCGGGTCGAGCAGGCGCTGTTGATTGCCGTGTGTTTGCTGGCGCTGATTGTCGAGTTGCTGAATTCGGCGGTGGAAGCGGCCATTGACCGCATCTCGCTGGAATTGCACCCGCTGTCGAAAAACGCCAAGGACATGGGCAGTGCCGCGCAATTTGTCGCACTGAGCATGATCGCTTTGGTGTGGGCAGTGATTCTGCTTTAAGCAATCGTCGGCAAAACGATCTCGTCGCTGCGCTGCACCCCGGCGGTGAATGCTCGGCACAGCTCGAGAAACTCGCGCATCGCTGAAGTCTGGTACTTCTGTTTGTGCCAGATGAAATAGAACTGCCGGGCCAGGTCCAGATCCGGCGTCTCCACCGGCACCAGACTGCCGCGCCGGAAGGCATCGCGCAGCGCCAGCCGCGAAATGCAGCCAATCCCCAAGCCAGATTCCACTGCACGTTTGATCGCTTCGGTGTGTTCCAGCTCGAGACGAATATTCAGCGCGCTGCGATGGTGACGCATGGCCTGGTCGAAGGTCAGCCGCGTGCCGGAACCCTGTTCCCGCAGAATCCATGCCTCATGGGTCAGCTCTTCCATTGTCGCACTGCCGCGTTTGGCCAGCGGATGTTGCGGCGCACAAAACACCACCAGCTCATCCTCGACCCAACTCTGCACTTCGATGTCCGGGTGGCTGCAATCGCCTTCGATTAGACCCAGATCAATTTCGTAGTGGGCGACCTGTTGCACGATATTGGCAGTGTTCTGCACGTGCAGCTTGACCTGACTTTCCGGGTGGCGCTGCATGAAGCTGCCGATCAGCAGGGTGGCCAGATAGTTGCCTATGGTCAGCGTCGCCCCCACTGATAACGAGCCGAAACCGGATTTGCCATTAAGCAGGTCTTCGATTTCCTTGGCCTGGTCGAGCAGGGCCACCGCTTGCGGCAACAGCTGTTTGCCGAGGGCGTTGAGGCTCAGGCGTTTGCCGGCGCGGTCGAACAGCTGGCAGCTGGACTGGCGCTCGAGCTCGGTGATCGAAGTGCTGGCCGCCGATTGCGAGAGGTTGAGCAGACCCGCAGCACGGGATACGCTTTCCTGCTGGGCGACGGCAACGAAGACTTGCAGTTGACGGAGAGTAAATCGCATATCGATATAACCGATAACCCTTATCTTAATAATCCAGTTAACAGATATTGTCGTCGCTATTAGAATGCGATGCAATTGCGCACGTTGAGCCTCATTGAGCCGCGCAGACCAATCTCCAGGAGTCAAACGTACATGAGCAACATGAACCACGAGCGTGTCCTCAGTGTTCATCACTGGAACGACACTCTGTTCAGCTTCAAGTGCACCCGCGATCCGGGCCTGCGCTTCGAGAACGGTCAGTTCGTGATGATCGGCCTGCAACAGCCCAACGGCCGCCCGCTTATGCGCGCTTACTCGATCGCCAGCCCGAACTGGGAAGAGCATCTCGAGTTCTTCAGCATCAAAGTGCAGGACGGTCCGCTGACCTCCCAGCTGCAGCACTTGAAGGAAGGCGACGAGATCATCATCTCGAAGAAGCCTACCGGCACGCTGGTTCTTGATGACCTGAACCCGGGCAAGCACCTGTACCTGCTGAGCACCGGCACCGGTCTGGCGCCGTTCATGAGCGTCATTCAGGACCCGGAAACCTACGAGCGCTTTGAGAAAGTGATCCTGGTTCACGGTGTGCGTTACGTCAACGAAGTGGCCTACCGCGAGTTCATCACCGAGCACCTGCCGCAGAACGAGTTCTTCGGCGAGGCGCTGCGTGACAAGCTGATCTACTACCCGACCGTGACCCGCGAGCCGTTCGAGAATCAGGGCCGCCTGACCGACCTGATGCGCAGCGGCAAGCTGTTCAGCGACATCGGCCTGCCACCGATCAACCCGCAGGACGACCGCGCAATGATCTGCGGCAGCCCGAGCATGCTCGACGAGACCAGCGAAGTGCTCGACAGCTTCGGCCTGAAGATCTCGGCGCGGATGCGCGAGCCGGGTGATTACCTGATCGAGCGTGCATTCGTCGAGAAGTAAGCGCCACAAAAAGCCCCCATTGCCTTGGCAGGCAATGGGGGCTTTTTTATGCCCGAAGCATTTCCTTCATGCCTGCCACGATCCAAGGAGCTGCCGAAGGCTGCGATCTTTTGATCTTGCTTTTTAAAATCAAGATCAAAAGATCGCAGCCTTCGGCAGCTCCTACACTGGGCGTGGTTTCAGGCTGTGGCCGGGATGACTTCCAGCACGCGGATCTGTTCGGGCGTCGGGTAATGCCAGCGCACGTCCAGATCCCAGAACTGCGCACCATATTCACGTTCCGGCGCCGGTGTCTGATACGCCGGACGCGGATCCTGCGCCAGGCACTGCTCGATCAACTCAACCAATGGCTCTTCAAGCCGCTGAGCGTGGGTGTGCGCTTGTTTCAAGGCTGACTCCACCCACTGGACGTCGATCAACTGCGGCGCCGCGCTGGCGATGTCATTGGTTGCCCCAGGGATGATGTCGGCATACGGCACATACGGTTTGATATCCAGCACCGGCGTGCCGTCGAGCAGATCGATCCCGGAGATAAACAGCCGATTACCTTCGACCCTGTCCAGCTTCACCACCGACTGGCCAATGCCGTTCGGCCGGTGCGTGGCGCGGGTGGCGAACACGCCCATCGACTTGTTGCCGCCCAGGCGTGGCGGGCGCACTTTCAGTCGCGGTTTGTCTTCCAGGGCCTGATGGAACAGAAACAACAGCCACACATGGCTGACCTGCTCCAGCCCCTGCACGGCGTCACCCTGGTCGAACGGCGCGACCAGTTCCAGCACGCCACGGGCGGCCGGGGCCAGTTGTGGCTGGCGGGGGATGGCGAACTTCTCCTTGAAGCAGGAGCGCACGAAGCCGATGGGGGAGACGCTGTAAGTCATGGTCTGGGATCGAAGCGGGTAGGGCGGGCATGATAACCCGGCTCGCTTCAAGTCTGGTGGTGACAGGGCGGACGCCATCGCTGGCAAGCCAGCTCCCACAGGTTTTTGAGTGAACCTGGATTGTTCAAACACCCAAGAACCCTGTGGGAGCTGGCTTGCCAGCGATAGTCACACCGCCGATGTCAGAGGCTGAACCCACCATCAAGAGGAATGATGTTCCCGGTCATATAAGCCCCCGCCGTACTCGCCAGGCTGATCGCCAGCGCCGCCATCTCTTCCTCACGCCCCCAGCGCTTCATCGGAATCAGCGCAGTATCCTCAGCCAATGCCTGCTCATCATTACCAATATGCTGGGTCATCTTGCTCGGAAAGCGTCCCGGCGCAATCACGTTGACGTTGATGTGCTGGCTCACCAGTTCTCGCGCCAGAATGCGCGATAACTGATGCAGGGCGGCCTTGCTCGGCCCATAGGCATATGCCTGCTCGCCAAACGAAGAAATCCCCGCCACCGAACCGATATTGATGATCCGCGCCGGATTCGCCGCCGAACCAGCCTTGCGCAGCAACGGCAGAAACTGCTGGATGCAACTGAACACCGACGTCACGTTGAGCTGCATGACCTTTTCCCAGCCCTTGACCGGATAACTCTCCAGCGGCGCGCCCCAGGTGGTGCCGGCATTGTTCACCAGAATGTCCAGATGAGTGATCTGCTCGCCCAGGCGCGCGGCCAGTTCCCGCACGCCTTCTTCAGTGGCCAGATTCGCCGCCACGCCGTGGCAAGTGCCGAAGGCACTGAGTTCTTGCGCCGTTTGATGACAGGCTTCGGCGTCGCGGGAGCAGACGAACACTCGGGCGCCAGCCTCGACAAAGGCCTTGGCGATCATTTTGCCGATACCACGGGTGCCGCCGGTCACCAGAGCGGTGCGGCCTTGCAGGGAAAAGTAGGGATGCATGGCGAGTCCTGAGGGCTAGGGGTCAATACACCCTAGTCGCCAGCCGCAAAAAACGGAGCCACTATTTTCGAAGGGAATGAACGGTCATGCGCTGCGGTGGCGACCATCAGTCGCCACCGCAGAAGGGCATCAGGCCGGGCGAACGCGCAGGGTCAGACCCTTGAGGAAGTTACGCAGCAACTGATCGCCACACGGCCGATAGTTGGTGTGGCCGACCTTGCGGAACAGCGCGCTCAGTTCAGGCTTGGATACCGGAAACTCGGCGGCCTTGAGGATCGCGTGCATGTCGTCTTCTTTCAGTTCGAAGGCCACACGCAGTTTTTTCAGGATGATGTTGTTGGTCACCGGCACTTCGATCGGCTGCGGCGGACGGCTTTCGTCCTTGCCGCGTTTGAAGATCACCAGGCCGTCGAGGAAGTGCGCGATGACTTCGTCCGGGCAGCGTACGAAGCCTTCTTCGTCTTCTTCTTTCTTGTCGAGCCAGGTGATGACATCGGCGAGCGTGACGTCCATGCCGCCCAGTTTGATGATCTCGACAACTTTCTTGTCGCTGATGTCGAGCATGTAGCGCACGCTGCGCAGTACGTCGTTATGAACCATGTCGGTATTCCTGATGCGTTGTGGGCAGCGCTCGCGGGCGCTGCCGGAATGTGTGGCGGCAATGGAAGTTCTAGAACTTCTCTTTGCCGGACAGGTAGCGCCATTGGCCAACCGGGACCTTGCCGATCGACACGCCGCCGATGCGGATGCGGCGGATGCCGATGACCTTCAGGCCGACCGCTTCGCAGAACTGCGCGATGATTCCCGGCTGCGGGTTTTTCATGGCGAAGCGCAGGCGGTTTTCGTTCTGCCAGCTGGCCTTGACCGGCGGCAGCTCCTTGCCCTTGTGCGTCAGGCCATGTTGCAGGCGGTTGAGGCCGTGGGCAGCCATCTCACCTTCGACTTCGACGATGTATTCCTGCTCGATCTTCGCCGCGTCGGCGGTGAGTTTGCGCAGGATTTTCCAGTCCTGGGTGAACACCAGCAGGCCGCTGGCCTTGGGCTGCAGGTCGGCGCTGGCGGTCAGGCGCAGGAAATGCCCGCGCAACGGACGCTTGCCGTAGCGATGCTCTTCGCTGAGGGTTTCGGCGCTGAGCGATTGCATGGCGCTGTCGACATCCATGCCGGCGGGCGCGTTAAACAGGATGGTCACCGGCTCCGGCGCGGTGGCCTTGGCGTCCTTGTCGAGCTCGACCTTTTGCTCGCCGACCTTGAATTGCGGCTCATCGATGACTTCGCCGTCCACGGTGACCCAGCCGCCCTCGATGAACAGCTCGGCCTCCCGGCGGGAGCAACCGACCAGTTCGATGAGGCGTTTGGAGAGGCGGATCGGGTCAGTCATGACGGGGCCGTAACAAAAAAGGGGTGGGCATTGTACCTGTGTGGAAGCGGTTAAGCCCGGTTCCATTTGCAGGGTGTTGGTATTCCCTGTGGGAGCTGGCTTGCCTGCGATGGTATCAACTCGGTATTTCTCGTACACCGCGGCGTCTGCATCGCTGGCAAGCCAGCTCCCACAGGGTTCCAGGTTGTGTCAGGCATGGTTCGCGCGCTGTTGGGACTGCCGCAAGCGCATATGCAGTAGCGGATACGGCTGGCCCATGCCATCGACCTCGGAGCGGCCGATCACCTCGAAGCCCTGTTTCTCGTAAAAGCCCAAGGCTTGCGGATTCTGTTCGTTGACGTCGAGTTCATCGGCATTGAGCCGTTCGATCGCATAGCGGAGCAATTGCTTGCCCAGTCCCTGACCACGATGGTCGGGATCGATGAACAGCATTTCAATCTTGCCCGCCGCGACACCGGCAAACCCGGTGATGCGCTGCTGGCGGTCCTTGGTGCAGATCAGCATTACCGCGTCGAGATAGCGGGTGAGCACCAGATTGCGCAGCAGCTCGATATAGCTGTCCGGCAGGAACCGATGAGTTGCACGGACCGAGGCCTCCCAGACCCGGGTCAGTTCTTCGTAATCGCTGATTTTCGGTGTGTGGATGACCGAATGCTGACGCATGTGCGTGTGCCTCTTGTGCGGTTCAAGGGAGTCCGTCCCCCGCTAAACGATAGCCGCAAAAAAGCCCCGTATCTCGGAAAAGAGCGGGGCTTTTTGGATTTGTTGCGGTGTCTGGCTGGCTATTTCTGTCGCCAGCAAGATCTCTCCCCCTCACCCCAACCCTCTCCCCCAGAGGGGGCGAGGGGGAAGGGAGCTGATCTTCGTGCTGTTCAAAGCCTGAGTTCGACTCGATATTTCAAGTCGCCGTCATTCTGAAGAGCACCTCGATCAGTCCCTTCTCCCCCAGAGAGGGCGAGGGGGAAGGGAGCTGAACTTCGTGCTTTTCAAACCTGAGTTCGACCGGATAGCTCAGGTCGATGTACCTAGAAAGAACAACACGGTCAGCTCCCTCTCCCTCTGGGAGAGGGCTGGGGTGAGGGGCTTTTGATCTTCAGATCAGATCTGCTCAGCCCACAGATCATATTCGTCAGCGTCAGTCACCTTGCACCAGACCTTGTCGCCCGGCTTCAGATTGCTGCCGTTGTCGATAAACACGTTGCCATCGATTTCCGGGGCGTCGAAGAAGCAACGGCCGACCGCGCCTTGCTCGTCCACCTCGTCCACCAGCACTTCGATCTCACGACCAATGCGCATCTGCAGACGTGCCGAGCTGATCGCCTGCTGGTGCGCCATGAAGCGCTCCCAACGATCCTGCTTGACGTCGTCCGGTACCACTTCCAGATCCAGATCGTTGGCCGGAGCGCCATCGACCGGCGAGTACTGGAAGCAGCCGACGCGGTCGAGCTGGGCTTCGGTCAGCCAGTTGAGCAAGTACTGGAAGTCTTCTTCGGTTTCGCCCGGGAAGCCGACGATGAAGGTCGAACGGATGATCAGGTCCGGGCAGATTTCGCGCCAGTTCTTGATGCGCGCCAGGGTCTTGTCTTCGAACGCCGGGCGTTTCATCGACTTCAGGACTTTCGGGCTGGCGTGCTGGAACGGGATGTCCAGGTACGGCAGGATCTTGCCGGCGGCCATCAGCGGGATCAGCTCGTCGACGTGCGGGTACGGGTAAACGTAGTGCAAGCGTACCCAAACGCCCAGCGTGCTCAGCGCTTCGCACAGTTCGGTCATGCGGGTTTTCACCGGCGCGCCGTTCCAGAAGCCGGTGCGGTATTTCACGTCGACGCCGTAGGCGCTGGTGTCTTGCGAGATCACCAGCAGCTCTTTGACGCCGGATTTGACCAGGCGCTGCGCCTCGTCGAGCACATCACCGACCGGACGGCTGACCAGTTTGCCGCGCATCGACGGGATGATGCAGAACGAGCAGCTGTGGTTGCAGCCTTCGGAAATCTTCAGGTACGCGTAGTGGCGCGGGGTCAGTTTGATGCCTTGCGGCGGCACCAGGTCGATCAGCGGGTTGTGATCCTGACGCGGCGGCACCACTTCGTGCACGGCGTTGACCACTTGCTCGTACTGCTGCGGGCCGGTCACGGCCAGCACGCTCGGGTGTACGTCGCGGATGTTGCCTTCTTCCACGCCCATGCAGCCGGTAACGATGACCTTGCCGTTTTCCTTGATCGCTTCGCCGATCACTTCCAGCGACTCGGCCTTGGCCGAATCGATGAAACCGCAGGTGTTGACCACCACGACGTCGGCGTCCTGATAGGTGGACACCACGTCATAGCCTTCCATGCGCAGCTGGGTCAGGATGCGCTCGGAGTCGACCAGTGCTTTCGGGCAACCCAGAGATACAAAGCCAACCTTTGGATTGGCCGGCGCAGGAGTGGTGGACATGTCTAACCTCGGTGTTTTGTGACGTCGCTTGCTTGGTGCGCAAGCCGACGGATGGGCGCTTAGGGCGCGCCTCTGATCAAAAAGTGCGCAATTCTAGCGGCGGGCAACGCACTTGACCAGCTTTATACGGGGAAATACGACGAGTGCTGCGCTATGCTTCGCGCCGTTGAGCTTTACCGATTTCGTGCAGTCAATCATTGGTCTGTAACAACAGGTAAAACAGCGCATGCTGCAACTCAAAGCATAGTGCTTCCTTCAAAGAAGCCGGTATCGAGATCAGGAGTGTTGGATGGGTCAGGCAAGTAGTCATGCGGCGGGCGCCGAGGGTTCGGCGAGCAGACCGCTGAGCATGCTGGTCGCGGCGGTCGGGGTGGTTTATGGCGACATCGGCACGAGCCCGTTGTACACCCTCAAGGAAGTGTTTTCCGGCGGATACGGTGTGCCGGTCAATCACGACGGCGTACTCGGCATTCTGTCGTTGATTTTCTGGTCGCTGATCTGGGTGGTCTCGATCAAGTACATGATGTTCGTGCTGCGCGCCGACAACCAGGGCGAGGGCGGCATCATGGCCCTCACCGCACTGGCACGGCGGGCAGCGGCGGGGCGCAAGCGCCTGCGCACGCTGCTGGTAGTCTGCGGGCTGATCGGCGCGGCGCTGTTCTACGGCGACAGCATGATCACTCCGGCTATCTCGGTGTTATCAGCGATCGAAGGCCTCGGCCTGGCGTTCGACGGCATTGATCACTGGGTGGTGCCGCTGTCCCTGGTCGTGCTGGTCGCGTTGTTTCTGATCCAGCGCCACGGTACCGCGCGGATCGGCATCCTGTTCGGGCCGATCATGGTCACCTGGTTTGTCGTCCTCGGCGCCCTCGGCGTGTATGGCATCAGCCATACCCCGGAAGTGCTGCACGCGATCAATCCGATGTGGGCGGTGAATTTCTTCATCGTGCATCCGGGCATGGGCGTGGCGATTCTCGGCGCCGTGGTGCTGGCGCTGACCGGCGCCGAAGCGCTGTACGCCGACATGGGCCACTTTGGCCGCAAGCCGATCGCTCGCGCCTGGTTCTTGCTGGTGCTGCCGGCGCTGGTGCTGAATTACTTTGGCCAGGGTGCGTTGCTGCTGGAAAATCCTGACGCCGCGCGCAACCCGTTCTATCTGCTGGCACCGAGCTGGGCGCTGATTCCGCTGGTCGGCCTGTCGACACTGGCCACGGTGATCGCCTCGCAAGCGGTGATTTCCGGCGCATTCTCCCTGACCCGTCAGGCGATCCAGCTCGGCTACATCCCGCGCATGTACATCCAGCACACCTCCAGCGACGAGCAGGGCCAGATCTACATCGGCGCGGTGAACTGGGCGCTGATGGTCGGCGTGGTGCTGCTGGTGATCGGCTTCGAATCCTCTGGCGCACTGGCCTCGGCTTATGGCGTGGCGGTGACCGGCACCATGCTGATGACCACCATTCTGGTGTCGGCGGTCATGCTGCTGCTGTGGAAATGGCCACCGATTCTTGCGGTACCGGTGCTGCTTGGCTTCCTGCTGGTGGACGGCCTGTACTTCGCCGCCAACGTGCCGAAGATCGTTCAGGGCGGCGCCTTCCCGGTGATCGCCGGTATCGCCCTGTTCGTGCTGATGACCACCTGGAAGCGCGGCAAACAACTGCTGGTCGAACGCCTCGACGAAGGCGCGCTGCCGCTGCCGATCTTCATCAGCAGCATCCGCGTACAACCCCCGCATCGCGTACAGGGCACGGCGGTGTTCCTCACTGCCCGCTCCGATGCCGTGCCGCACGCGCTGTTGCACAACCTGCTGCATAATCAGGTGCTGCATGAGCAAGTGGTGTTGCTGACGGTGGTCTACGAAGACATCCCGCGTGTGCCGCCATCCCGTCGCTTCGAAGTCGAAGCGCACGGGGAGGGCTTCTTCCGGGTGATCCTGCACTTTGGTTTCACCGACGAGCCGGACGTGCCGCAGGCGTTGAAACTGTGCCACCTCGAAGACCTCGACTTCAGCCCGATGCGTACCACTTACTTCCTCAGTCGCGAGACGGTGATCGCCTCGAAACTCGAGGGCATGGCGCGTTGGCGTGAGGCGCTGTTTGCGTTCATGTTGAAGAATGCCAATGGCAATCTGCGGTTCTTTAATTTGCCGCTGAACCGGGTGATTGAGCTCGGCACGCAGGTGGAGATGTAGCCTGCGCCTCAACTGAAAAGCCCCCGTCAGCCTTGTGGCTGACGGGGGCTTTTTTGTGGATGTCTGGTCTACCGGATATTCGGTCGGTGGCTGGAAACAACCAGTTGCACTGTGTTTAATTCAACGCAATACTCTGTGCATTATTGTGCCCAGCAGCAAGCGATTGAGAGGTAGTTATGACGGCATTATTAGAGCGCGCTGACCAGGCAATTTCCGTCACTGCGATGGTCAGGAGCTTCAGTGCGAAGCTCAAGGAGATATCCAGTCGTGCGACTGAGCGCTTGGTCATCTTCAAAGACAATCAACCGGCAGCGGTCATCATCAATGTGCAGGCCTATCAAGAGATGCTGGATGAGCTCGAGAACCTGCGCATCGAAGCGGCAGCCCGGGAGCGATTGATCAATTTTGATCCGGCCCAGGCGGTCAGCCATGACGATATGCGGGCTCGGTATGCTAGGAAGGACTAAAGGAGTGCTGGATGGTTTGGGGAGTGGTTTATCATCCGGAAGTCCAAGGGGATCTGGATCAATTGGGATCAGCAGCTGCCAACCGGATACTGGATGTGATCGATGAACGGATCATCCATGGCGAGCCGGACAAAAGTGGCAAGCCTCTGAGGGCCAGTCTTGCGGGGTGCAGACGAATTCGAACGGGCGACACGCGAATCGTTTATCGAGTCGATGGTCGGGCCATCCAAGTGTTGATCGTTGCGGTGGGGGCTCGACGTGACGAAGAGGTGTATGGCGCTGCTGAAAAGCGCCTCTAAACAATAAGCCCGTTTCGGCCTTGCGGCTGGCAGGGGCTTTGGTTTTTCGCGTTTCTGTCTGGTATTCAGAAACGGAATTGCTTGGCTTCCACGCACATCCGCCGCAGTAATTCCTTGGCGTTTTCGGGCGACATCACATGCGCGTGCAGCATGCGCGAAAGGTGCGCGTATTCCAGGCGCAGTCCCGTGGCAAAAATCCCCGGATCGTCCGAGCCGATGACCACGCTGACGGGACCGTCGACCGGATGTTTGCCCAAACCCAGCCAGTTGCGGGCGTGGTGATCGTTGTAGCGCTTGTGGATGCTGATCCGCAGGTTGCTGCTCGGCAGCGTTTCAATCGCAATCGAGCGCTCGCGCAGCAAACGCAGCACCGCGTTCTGGATGGCGCGGATGACTTTGGGGCGCAGCACATCGTTTTCCCTTGAAACGACCACGTCTTCGCGGCCGGCCTTCAGCTCCTCGGTACTCGCGTCGACGCCGTGTCTGCGCAGGAAGTGCTTGAGTGCGTTGGCGTTGCGTTGACGGGCGTTGGCAAAGCAGCGAGCTTCGAAGCGTCGATTGGGGTCCACATCGTCCACGCTCACGTTTTGCGCCAATGGATCGAGGGAGCGCAGCTTCCACGATTCGGCGAGGAGGTCCGGAGTGATGCGTGGCTCGTTCCAGATTTTCATCGACAGGCGCTGAATCTCCGCTTCAATCAACGGCAGGCTATCAACGTGGGTGCGGGTCAACAGCAGCATTTCTCTGGCGAATACCAAGTCGTCCAGACGCTCTTCGGCCGGCATGACCACGTAGCCGCTGACTGCTTGCCACCACGCTTTCGGATCCAGTCCGGAAGCTGTGCCATGGCCGATCCGGCAGCCCGCATCGAAGTCGAGAAAGACCACCGCCTCGTGGATTGCGCGTATTCCGGAGGCAATGTGCCCGAAGTCTTCTCCGGCATGATAGGTAAAGCGACGGATCCCGGCTTGGCGCATGCGTCGGAACACCGGGGCGAATACTTCGGGGCCGGCGTGACGTTCGTTGCTGGCGGCATCGATGCCACGAATCAGCGTTTCGAGTCCAGGGGTGCGCTGAATCAACGCCACAAGTGCTCGCGCACGCTGGTCGGACTCGCGGCGCACTTTCGCGTCCCGGCAAATCGCGCGCAGTTTGTCCCCGGTGAAGAAGCTTTCGCGCTCCTTCTTGTCACTCTGCTTGACGAAGTGCGGTACCAGCGCCAGGCGTAAGCGTCGGGACGAGCGGGAGGTGTGGCTGTGACCTGGTTGCTCTGGCGAAATGCCAGGCCATTGGTCATCGCCTTTTTCCAGCCGACGGACCCGCCTAAGCAAGTCCGAAAGTGAGCGGTACTCGCGTGCTTCGCGCATCACCCCGGCCGGTCGGTCCACTCCTTCGCCGAGAAACTCCAGATAACCGCGCAAGATTAATCCCAGCAATTTTGCGCTGTCATCGGGCGTCATTTTCGGGGTGAAACGACCTTCCAAGAAGTCCACGCCTTTTTGCTGCCCGCGTTCGATCTGGCGGAACCGCTCGGCGTAGTCCTTTTCTGTCGCTTCGCGCAACTCGTTGAGGGTGATGCTTTGAAACTGATCGAAGCCTTTCTGATCCGCTTGCTGGATAAGCAAACGACAGAACTGCGCTCGTAGCAGGGCGTAGTGCCATAGGAGCAGACCGCTGGTGTGGTCCATGCGGTTCTGATCGAAGCCTTTGAACAGCGCGATCAGTTGCCAGGCTTCCTTGACCACTTTGGGCGTGCGCGAAGAAAGCCGTTGCAGACAGTGTTCCTGGGCGCGTCGATAGGCCGCGACTGGCGGCTCGGCAAACTTCGGCTCGTCCCTTGAAGTAGCCCGGTTCAACAAGCGTGCTTTGAGCGCGGCGGCAGCTTGGGTCCGCAGCATCAGTCGCTCCGGTGAAAGGTCCGGGTCTTCTTGTTGCAGCAGGCGTTTCACACCGTTGCCGATCGCTACCCTGATGCCGATATCTTGTTTGATGGTCTTGGCCGTCAGGCCACCGACCACCTGGTCCGGCCGTTCCAGCGCATCGAACCAGACCTTTTCCGCCTCGGTGGTGCCGTTGAGGTGCATATGCGTTTCGTCCAGCCCCTCGGTCCGGCACAGGTGATCGAGGAATGGATCATCGTCTACCGGCAAGGTGGAATCGCACAGCCATGCGTTAATCCGCACGACAGCGCGCTGCAACTCCTCAGCTGACGGCGTGGCGCAGGACAAGTACAGATGCTGCGCCATCCAGGCCGAGGTGATCAGCAGCGGCGGAACCACCAGCACCAGATCCTGCCACGGCTCCAGCAGCCGGGTGCGCACCCGGATCGAACCGTCGTTACCCTCGCACAGGAACATGTCACCGAGGCACTCCAACAGTTCCGGCAGGTTGCCATTAAGATCATCTTCTGTGTCTTTCTGCGGTTTTTGCGGGCGGCCCAGGCACGGGCTGCCCGGATACTGATCGGGCACTGCGGCGCGGCCGTTGATCCGCTTCAAGATCCGCGCAATCCGGTTTTCTACCCCTTCATCCGTCAGCCCAGGATGCAGTCGGCGCATTTCCAAGAAACGTCCGGTGCTGTGCGCATCGTTGAGGATGGCCTGTTGCTGCGGAGTGAAATGCCTGGCTACTTCGACCTTGGCGGGCGCTGATTGCGCCATGCGCTCGAAGGCGCGCAACAGATCGAGGTTGCCCAGCACGCACTTGGCGTAGTCCACCAACTCACGAGCCTCAAACAGCTCGTTGGCGAGGGGCGAGGACTGCTTGGATTTATTTCGTGACATTGCGTGGCACGACGTTGAGGACATCGTAGAAGCCAGAAACTGTCACTGAACGCTGGTTGCCAGATTGAACGATCGGGCCGATTTTGATCGGGATTGCCGGCGGCACCAGCCAGATCCCAAAGTCTGCGTTGACCTTGAAATTTTCCGCTTCCTGACTGCCTTTCCCACCTTGCCATTCTTCCAGCGCTGCGGATGCTGCCAAACTCAATGGGTTGGGGGCCCATTCAAGTAAATTGTCGTCGTCGTGAGGGTTCAGGAAGGCCCAGATTAGCGGGCAAGACAGGACAATGATTGCTAAGGGATGAAGTGATACCTCCGTCCCGGCTGCCTGGATACGTCCCAAAGCCTCGATCAAAGGTCGGTCAGAAGTTTTTGGACTTTCCTTACGCCCCGGCAAGCCAGAGGTCTGTACGAGGATACCGTGGAGGATGTTGGTGATCTGCCGATGTAGGATTTGCCCACTTTTCCAAGAGGATGTGACCTTTTCGTCCAGGTCCATTAGGTCATCGTGGATGCGTGACGCAATGCTGCCCAACATCGCTGGAGAAACAGCGGCATCAAGATGGATGTCGCGAGCAAAGGCGTGCCAATCCTTGAGGTTTTTCGCAAAGATGTCGAAATCTCGATCTTCCGAAACGCCTGCCGCATCCTCCTCGACCCTCAATTCTTCATCGCTCGGGTCGTCGTCGATCTCGGGCGAAAAATTGGCCTCGTCCTGAGTTTTATCGCGTTTGAAGGGAGGAATGGTGGCCGACACTGCGCATGAAGTCAGATCGCCAATGTCGCTGGACATCAACAGATCCCCAATCACGGCGAACAGGGAGAGCGCTGACAATGATCGGAATATTTCACCTCGCGCGCTGAAGCGTTTGTATGAGATCAGTTTCAGCACATCGCTGAATTTTCCAGTGCGATCCTGTATGAGGTCGTCGATTGAAAACCAACTTACATTTTGACGAATCTGCAGGTCGCCATAATCTGCGTTATATACGTGGCAAATCCAGTTCGCGGTCGCAGCGTTGATTTCTGATCCTGTCAGATTGTAGAGATCAGTGACTGTCGGCCGATCAGTACCTTTCACCGGGGCACTTAAACCATACACACGAAGTAGATTTTCTTTTTGAGTAAGTCTGTTAGTCAGCCCGACGGAGCCGAATGAGCTGGCGGGTATTCTCCCGACTTCGTTGCGGCGGGACCTGTCGATGGTGCCGATACGAGCGGCGATTTCCGGTAGTGACGGGGATGCGGTGGTCCAGAGAAAGCGGAAGATCGAAACGCGGGTTTCTTTGTCGCTATTCTCTGGGCGCCGCATCATCGTGACGGGCAGCGCGAGTGCAAACAGCGCCCTCAAAGCCCCTCCGTTATGCGCCTCAATCCCTTGCGCAAGTGCCAGCGCCAAGCAATGAAGTACAACGGCTCTTACCGGATCAACCGGAACCCCGAACGACAGCAAATCGGCTGCGTCGTCCTGTTTGCACAGCCACTCGAAAGCAGATCTCAGGGCGTGATCGAAATTACCGCGTTCAAGCAGGTTGGTTGGAACCTGGCTGGTTCGAAGCCGAGTTTCAAACACTCGCAAAATCATTTGGCGACTGGCTTTTATGTCGTCTTGATTAAGTGCGCGCAGATAGCCGATTACTAGGCGAAGGTGCTCCATCGAGATGAAGTCGAAGAACCGCTGCGGCTGACCTTCCTTTTCCAGCAACAGCTTGCGGATCTGTTTATTAGCCCAAAAAGCCAGGTTCACAGGCTCCGGAGTCTTGCCTGAATCCACAAGTACTTCCGATCCGAGCATGATGCCACCCAGAGGTAGCATCGCAATCCGGTTCTGCGGAGGTACGATCTTCAGAAGATATTGTTCTTCCAGTTCGAGTACCGCGTGGCCAAGATGTTGTTTGTCTCCGCCAATGATTTCGGAATCGTGTCGCAGCACTTCTTTGCCAAACGTGCTGTAAATGTTTCGTCGTAGCAGTCGACCGTACAGATCGGGGTCGCCCGACAGAAGGAGGACAAGACGCGGGGAGGTCAGGTACTTGCGGATGGTTTCGAGAATGGTGTGACCATGGGTGAAGTTCGTATCGACATCGTCAAAGGCCAACACAAAAGCTTTCTTTTTCAGCATGTTCAGCGCTGTCTCGAGATACACGCCAAACTTGAGCTCGAACAAGCGCCCTTTCTTTGCTTTATGTAGCCCGCGGCTCATCACCCAGTCCGCGTCTTCCCACTCGCTGCCGTAAGCCGAACTCGAGCCAATTCCATCGAGCAACCCTAATCCTTCAGACAACGATTGGCGGGCCGTCTGCATTTGACCGTTTTTATCTGCAACGTCTTTGATTGCAGCCTCGATCATCGAAAGGATGACGATCACGATATGTTCTTTGGTTTCGATTAGGGTTGGATCAATCATCGGCAGTACATGAAGATCGCTTGCTTTGCCGGCAATATCCTTATCTGTTCCATCTTGTAGACGTTGAAGCGCGTTCAGCAGAAAAGTGGTTTTGCCGCTGCCTCGACCACCCTGAACAAGAATCGCGTTGTGCGGGCGTGGATAGCTCAATGAAGTTTCGCTGAACTCGGAGTGGGGTTTAGTTGGAATGCCATCCAGCTGTTCACTGATGAGTCTGTCCAGACGCGTGAGAGCAACTGTCTGCAGTATGTCGTCGGGTTTTTCCAACCTTTCCTTTTCGCTCTTGGATAGGTTGATTACCAGCGGCGTCTCAATCATTTCGGCTTCCTTTCCTGAAAAATAGGAAGAGTTTACTTGGAGAAGTGTGTAATGGCTAGATAATGGCCTTGGCGCCTTTTTCGCTCGGCCACACGTGAGGTTTCACTTGAAAATTAACTACTCGCGCATAAAAAAGCCCCCGCAACTGCGAAGTTGCGGGGGCTTTTTTTTAGGGCGTTTCAGATCACTCTTCAGCGACTTGGCTCGCCGCCTGGCGTTTCTCGATCAGCTCCACCAAGCGCTTGGCCAGCGCCGGATAGTTTTCATCAAAGTGATGCCCGCCAGGCAGTTTCACCGCTTCACCAACAGCAGTCTTGTCGGTGCAGCCACTCTCATCCGTCTCTTCTTCGCCATAAATGCACACGACCTTGGCCGCTGGCAGCTTGGCCATTTCCGGGCCGGTCGCGGCTTCTTTGCCGGCGTTGCCGAGCCAGCCTTCGACTTCGATTTCGAAACTGCCGGTGCGGGCGAAGGCGAGCAGGATGATCGCGTCGACGCGCTGCTGTTCGTTCTCTGGCAGGCGGTTGTAGATCGCCGGGAGTACGTCAGCGCCGAACGAATAGCCGGTGAGGATGAAGCGTTTGGTGCCCCATTTCTGCCGGTAGTGCTGCATCAGTTCGGTGAGGTCCAGTGCGCTTTGCTCCGGGCTCTTGTGCTGCCAGTAGTAGCGCAGGGTATCGATGCCGACCACCGGGTAGCCGATCTTGGCCATTTCGCCCGCCACGTCGCGGTCGAGGTCGCGCCAGCCGCCGTCGCCGGAGAGGAACAGGGTGACGGTGTCGTTGGCCTGACCGGCCGGCACTTCAACTACCGGGATCGCCAGGCCGCCGTTGGCCTTGTCGCCACCGACGAGGATTTTGCGCAGTTCGTTGTTCAGCACTTGCGACAGGTTGATGTCGTAGTCGCTGATGCTGGTTTCGGCGTTCGGCTGATCGCGCACGAAGCCTGCGCTGGCATCGTCCGGGTTGTCGTTCCACGCCACCAGCCAGTGGCCGTGGGCGGCGGATTTCGGCAGCAGGTGGGTGCAGCCGGGTTTTTCCAGGGCCAGATCGACGGAGACGGCCTGGGCCTTGTCGTCTTTCTGTTCCGCCAGCCAGCGCCACGCCAGCACAGCGCCCGGGCCGATGCCGCTGACCAGGGTGGCCGGGCCATTCAGTTCGCGCAGGCCCGATTGCAGGGCGCGGCTTTGCAGCAGGCAGTCCTTGGGCAGAATCACCTGGACGATCTGCGCCGAGGCGCTGCGGCTGAGGGTGGTCAGTTGTTTCTCGGAGAGCTTCTGGTCGTCGGTGACGGCCACCAGCACCTGAGCCTTCGGCTTGTTGCCGGGGATCACGCGGGTCATGGCCGTGCCATCGGCGGGTTTCAGTTGTTCGACGGTCGGTTCCGGTGCCGGACGTTTGAGGTACCAGTAACCGCCGCCGGCAATCACGGCCAATACCAGCAGGGCGGCCAGGATGTACTTCAGGGAGCGTTGAATCATCAGCGTTTCACCAATCCAGTCAAGCCGCCCGCGATCAGGGCAGCAGTATCGGCCAGCGCCACGAGCGGATCGAGTCCGGCGGGCACGGCCATATAACGGGGTTCCCAGTCGGGCTGGAACTTGTCTTTGAAGCGGCGCAAGCCTTGGAAGTTGTACAGCTGCTCACCACGGCGGAAGACCATCGAGCCCAGGCGCTGGGTCAGCGGTGCGCCGCGCCGGGGTTGCAGCCCCGACAACGGCACCATGCCCAGGCTGAAGCGCGCGTATCCGTGACTCTTATAGTGTTGAATCAGGCCGACCATCATGAATTCCATGGTCAGCTTCGGCGCTTCCGGGTGCGCGCGCATCAGGTCGAGACTGGCCAGATCGTGGCTGTAGGTCTCGAGCAGATTGGCGAACGCTACCGGGCGGCCTTCGAAGCGAATCACTGCAATGCGGAAATGCTTCAGGTAATCGTCGCTGAAACGGCCGAGGGAGAAGCCTTTCTCGCGCACGTTCTTGCCGGTCAGCCAGGCATCGGAGATCACTTTCAGCTCGTCCATCGGCGCCTGCCCCGGCTCATGGATTTCCAGCGACAGTCCATCGCGGGTGCCACGGTTCCAGGTGTAGCGCAGGTCCTTCATCTCCTTGCCCTTGGCTTCCAGATCGAAGCGCAGCAGATCGACCCGGGCTTCTTCGCCGAGCTTGATCGCTGTCAGGCCGATGTCCATGTAGTACGGCAGGTTCTCCGCGCGCACCTGATAGAACACGGGGCGGGTGTGATGGATGTCGCAGAGATCGCGGAACTGCCAGATCATTTCCGCGCGTTGCTGGCTCGGCCCGATCGGGTCGTACAGCGCCACCAGACTGCGGCCACGGCGGGCGTACATCAGGAACGCCTCATCGTTGGGGTGAAACAGCAACGCCTTGTCACCGGTCAGCGCGAGGCCGCCGTCGGGTTGCGACGAGGCCATGAGAATCTTTGCCGCGCGATCCAGTTCGTCCGGCGTCGGCAAGTGAATCACCGGGCGCGCCGTGCGCAGCAGCCAGGTCAGCGAGATGATCACCAGCAACACCGCCGCACCGAGCAGCGAGCGCAGACCGCGCGGCGCGTCAGCGTCGAGGGTGAACTGCCACCACAGCTGATGGCTGTAGGGTACGTCCTGGTAGGCGAACAGCAGCAACCAGGCCGAAGCGCCCAGCACGCAGAGACTGGCGACCAGATACAGCGGCGAAAACGGCAGTTCGGTCAAACGGCTCGGGCGATAGAAGGAGCGGCGGAACACGCCGAGCAGCGCGGCCGTAAACGTCATCAGCGTGGCTTCTTCCCAGTCGAAGCCTTTGAGTAGCGAGAGCAGGGCGCCGACCAGCAGCAGAATGGTGGTCAGCATCCACGCCGCCGACAGGCGTCGGCGCAGACCTTGGGCGAGCAACAGACACAAAACGCCAATCAGGCTGGCGCCGAAGTGCGAGGCATCGACCAGACGATGCGGGATCAGAAAACCGATGTGCTCCAGGCGCGTGTCGATCTCCGGGGTGGCGCCGGAAAACAGCAGCACCACGCCAGACAGAAACACCAGCACCGCCAGAACCGGCGCAGCCAGACCGGACGCCGCGCGCATGGTCTGGGATTGAAACAGGCGCTGGCCTTCGTTGATCAGCAGTAGTACGCAAGCGACCAGCAGCGGCAGCACCACGTAGATCAGGCGATACAGCAGCAGGGCAGCGGCCAGCGGTGCGGCGCCAAGCTTGTCGGCAAACGCGGCGAGCAGAATCGCCTCGAACACACCAACGCCGCCCGGAACGTGACTGAGCACGCCCGCAGCCAGTGCCAGCAGATACACCAGCAGGAACGGCGCAAACGGCGGCGCTTCCGGCAGCAGCAGATACAGAACGGTGGCGGCAGCCGCGACATCGAGGGCGGTGATCACCAGTTGCAGGAAGGTCAGGCGTCGACCCGGCAGGCGCAATGTCCGCCGCCCGGCACGGACCAGCAGATTGTCGGGGTAGGGTTGTTCCGGCAGACGACGGCGATAGATGCCGATTGCCAGCACAGCACCGAGGATCAATACGGCAGCGGCGACCGTGCCCAGCAAGAATTCGGACAGCCCCAGCGCTTGCGAGGCGGCGGGCAGGTTGCTCAGGGTGGCCAGCGCTGCCAGTGGCGGCAAGGCGCAGCCCAGCGAGAGGCTGGCAAACAAGGTCATGTGCGCGACTTCCGACGCACCGACGCCCAGTCGCGCATATAAACGATAACGAACCGAGCCGCCGGACAGCAGCGACAGGCCGATCGCATTGCCAATCGCAAATGCGGTGAAACCGCCGAGCGCGAGGGTGCGCGGCGGCAGTTTCACACCAGCGTAGCGGCTGGCCGACCATTCATAGCCGAGCAGAATGATGAACCCGACCACGGTCGCACCGATGGCGCCGAGCAGGGCAGGTTTGGGCACGTCCAGAATCGAGTCATGCAGCGCGTCGAGATCAAGTTCGGCGAGCAGATGGCGGCAGGCAATCAGGGCAATGGCAAACAGCAGCAACGTGACGGCCAGACCGATCGGCTGACGGTATTTGCTTAATCGATCCAGCCAGCGCAAACGCTCGGGTTTGATCGGTTGTTCTGCTGTAACGGTGTCTTGTGGATCAGACGAGTTGGCGCGCATCAATCACCTCTTGGATTGTGCGCGACAGGATGGAGGTATCCAGCCAAGTTACCAATCCCTGTAGAAAAAAATAATCACAAAATACTACGCCTCTCGTCGGGCATCGGCGAGGGCAGTTCCTGGATTGCAGAAACCCTGTCTGCGACTCAAGCATAGTCGCAAGTCAGTGGTTCTGATGATCCCCAGCGGTTCACTGCACAGTGACAGATCATTGTTGCGAAAGGATTTTTTCAACAGATACAAAAAAGGCCACTCTTTCGAGTAGCCTTTTTTGATGTTTGGTTGCGGGAGCCGGATTTGAACCGACGACCTTCGGGTTATGAGCCCGACGAGCTACCAGACTGCTCCATCCCGCGTCTGTGTGGCGGCATTCTACAGGCGAACGACGAGGTGTCAACCGCTAATCCTGGAATGGGCAAAATAACTGCGAAATCGCGGCGAACGGTCGCAGGTAATGCGTAAGTTTCGGAAATGCAACGAATTGCCGTTTCGCTGGCGATTGAGCAGGGCGCCCGTTTGCAAAACAGACGCGCACAAAAAAGGCCACTCTTTCGAGTAGCCTTTTCTGATGTTTGGTTGCGGGAGCCGGATTTGAACCGACGACCTTCGGGTTATGAGCCCGACGAGCTACCAGACTGCTCCATCCCGCGTCTGTGTGGCGGCATTCTACAGAGGTTCGCGAGTGTGTCAACCGTCGATCCGGATAAATCTGTTGAGGTTCAAGCGCTTAGCGTATTTTCACGGCGGGCGGCCGGCGCGCAGGGCAAGTGGCGCAAGGCTTTCAGCTCTATTGCGCGCTGATCTGTGATTGAAAAAATAAATTCATCGGAAATCTCCTACGGTCGGAAAAGAACATTCAACCACTGGTGCTATATACAGGTGCCAATGAGATACTGCCGCTCCGGCTTGCCACGTTGTCTTTTTCCGACATGACCCAGCGAAAAATCATCCACGTCGACTGTGACTGTTTCTATGCTGCCATCGAGATGCGCGATGACCCGCGTCTGGCCGGCAAGCCACTGGCGGTGGGTGGTTCGGCGGATCGGCGCGGGGTGATCGCCACCTGCAACTATGAAGCGCGCGCCTATGGTGTGCGCTCGGCCATGGCTTCCGGGCATGCATTAAAGCTGTGTCCGGACCTGACCATCGTCAAGCCGCGCATGGACGCTTATCGCGAAGCTTCGAAAGAAATTCATACGATCTTTGCCGACTACACCGATCTGATCGAGCCGCTGTCGCTGGACGAGGCCTATCTGGATGTGTCCGACAGCGCGCATTTCGGCGGCAGCGCTACGCGCATCGCCCAGGACATTCGCCGCCGGGTCTCCAACCAATTGCACATCACCGTCTCGGCTGGCGTTGCGCCAAACAAATTTCTGGCGAAGATCGCCAGCGACTGGAAAAAACCCAACGGTTTGTTCGTGATCACCCCGGATCAGGTCGAGGAGTTCGTCAGTGGTCTGCCGGTGAGCAAGCTGCACGGCGTCGGCAAGGTCACCGCCGACAAGCTCGGCAAGCTCGGCATCGTTGACTGCCAGCATCTGCGCGAGTGGGGCAGGCTGGCGCTGGTGCGCGAATTCGGCAGTTTCGGCGAGCGCTTGTGGAATCTGGCTCGTGGGATCGATGACCGTCTGGTGCACAACGACAGCCGCCGTCAGTCGATCAGCGTGGAAAACACCTACGACGTAGATCTGCCTGACCTGCGCAGTTGCCTGGACAAATTGCCCGAGCTGCTCGATACCCTGAAAACCCGCATGGCCCGGATCGACGGCAGTTATCGACCGGGCAAGCCGTTCGTCAAAGTCAAATTTCATGATTTCACCCAGACCACGCTGGAGCAGGCTGGGGCAGGGCGCGACCTTGGCAGTTATCAGTTGATGCTGACGCAGGCGTTCAATCGCGGCGGCAAGCCGGTGCGGCTGTTGGGGGTGGGAGTGAGGCTGGAGGATTTGCGCGGCGGGTTTGAGCAGATGGAGTTGTTTGAGCGGTAGATTCGCGGTGCCTGGCAGGGCCTCTTCGCGAGCAGGCTCGCTCCCACATTGGATCTGCGTCGTTCACAAATCCCTTGTGGGAGCGAGCCTGCTCCGGGCGGCGTTCCGACGAAGCTTCTAAGCTTTAATTCGGTCCCGGATCAGCCACTAAACGCCCGGCATCCTTGGCCAAAGACTTGAGAAACTCAGCCTGCAACTCCGGATCGTTGCGCGTCAGTTCGATCAGGCTCTGTTCCAGTTCGCTGGCTTCTTCTTCCAGGCCCAGCTCCGACAGGCGTTTGACCCGGTGTACCCACTGGCTCACCTCGTCATCTTCCAGATCGTCATAAATCAGCCCGTGCGCCTCAATCAACTTGCCGCGCAGGTGGCCGCTGAGCATCAGGGTCGAGTCGGAATGCACATCGTCCTTGGCGTCTTCGACACTGATCTGCAAGCGGCCGACATGGTTGAGGTCATGTTCGGCGAAAGGGCTATCGAGCAGATTCAAGCGCAGCACACCGTTGCGATCAGTGGTCATGTCGAATGTCTGCTTGCCGGCCTTGACCTGCACCGGTCGTTCGCTCCACGGCAGGCTCGAATACTCCGTGCGCTTGTCGCGCTGGACTTCGTCGATGCCCGCGAGGTTCTGCTGCGCACGACCATTGGACTGCACGTTCATGAACGGGTTGAGCCCGGCGAAACCGTAGCTCAGCCAATCCCGGGTGACGCTATCCGGCAGGTTACCGAGGGCAAACACGTTGACCACGTTGGCACCGACACCACCGACCACGGCCACCGCGCCCAGCGGAATCTCGTAGACTTCGCGCCAGGGTTGGTAAGGCGTGTAGCGGTCGTAACGACGAGTGACCTCGAACTCGGTGACTTCGAAAGTCTTCTGCTCGTTGATCTTCACGCGTCGCTGCGGCAGCTCGAGCACCTTGGGCTCGCCGACATCGATCTGCAGGCTGTGATCGAGCAACTTTCGCTCGACCCGCTCTTCGTGCTCGCTGCGTTGCGACATGTGATTGGCGCAGCCGCTGACCAGCAGGGCGCCGCACAGGGCGGCGCCACCGAGGCCTAAGGTGTTTCGCTTGAACATGACGTCTCTATCTGGTTTCAGCGGCGGATACGGGCCTGAAGGAAGGACACAACATCGGCCACCGGCAGCGCTTGCGCCTCTGCTTCGGAACGACTCTTGTATTCCAGGTTGCCTTCGGCGAGGCCGCGGTCGCTGACCACGATCCGGTGTGGAATGCCGATCAGCTCCATGTCCGCAAACTTGATGCCCGGGCTGGTTTTCTTGTCGCGATCGTCCAGCAGCACTTCGAAGCCGGCCGCCGTCAGTTCGGCGTACAGCTTGTCGGTGGCTTCGCGCACCTGCTCGGTTTCATAGCGCAGCGGTACCAGAGCGATCTGGAATGGCGCCAGGGTGTCGCTCCAGATAATGCCGTTGGCGTCGTTGTTCTGCTCAATCGCTGCGGCGACCACGCGGGAAACGCCAATGCCGTAGCAGCCCATTTCCAGGGTCACTGGCTTGCCGTTTTCGCCCAGCACTTCGCACTTCATCGCCTTGCTGTATTTGTTGCCCAGCTGGAAGATGTGGCCGACTTCGATGCCGCGCTTGATTTCCAGCGTGCCTTTGCCGTCCGGGCTTGGGTCGCCGGCGACGACGTTGCGCAGGTCGGCAACGGTCGGAACTGGCAGATCGCGCTCCCAGTTCACGCCGAAGTAGTGCTTGTCATCGATGTTCGCGCCAATGCCGAAGTCGCTCATCATCGCGACCGAGCGGTCGATGATGATCGGCAGTGGCAGGTTCAGCGGGCCGAGCGAGCCGGCGCCGGCGCCAATCGCGTCACGCAGTTCGGCATCGGAGGCCATCACCAGCGGGCTGGCTACGCCAGGCTGGTTGGCAGCCTTGATCTCGTTCAGTTCGTGGTCGCCACGAATCACCAGCGCGATCAGCTTGCCTTCTTCTTCGGCGTGGACGATCAGGGTCTTGATGGTCTTTTCAATCGGCAGATTGAATTTTTCCACCAGGGCGGCGATGGTTTTGGTGTCCGGCGTGTCGACCAGACGCAGTTCTTCGGTTGGCGCAGGGCGCGAGGTTTCCCGTGGCACCGCTTCGGCTTTTTCGATGTTCGCCGCGTAGTCGGAGCCGTTGCTGAAGACGATATCGTCTTCGCCGGACTCGGCCAGCACGTGGAATTCGTGGGAGCCGGCGCCGCCGATGGAGCCGTTGTCGGCTTCTACCGGACGGAATTTCAGACCCAGACGCGTGAAGATGTTGCAGTAGGCTTCATGCATGCGGTCATAAGTGATCTGCAGCGACGCCTGATCGGCGTGGAAGGAGTAGGCGTCCTTCATGATGAATTCGCGGCCGCGCATCAAACCGAAGCGCGGGCGTATTTCGTCGCGGAATTTGGTCTGGATCTGGTACAGGTTGATTGGCAGCTGTTTGTAGCTGCTCAACTCGTTGCGCATCAGATCGGTGATCACTTCTTCGTGGGTCGGGCCCGCGCAGAAGTCACGACCGTGGCGGTCTTTGATGCGCAGCAGCTCAGGGCCGTATTCTTCCCAGCGCCCCGATTCCTGCCACAGCTCGGCCGGTTGGGTGCTCGGCATCAACACTTCCAGAGAACCGGCAGCGTTCATCTCTTCGCGAACGATGGCTTCGACCTTGCGCATGACTCGCAGGCCCATCGGCAGCCAGGTGTACAGGCCCGAGGCAAGCTTGCGGATCATGCCGGCGCGCAGCATCAGCTGGTGGCTGATCACGACCGCGTCGGAAGGCGTTTCTTTCTGTGTGGCGAGCAAAAATTGACTGGTGCGCATGGTTGGCCGTTGTCGGTTGCTATGACTGGAAATGACGGAGCAGTGTACCGGCGAGTTTTGCTGACGTACAGAAGTGTGGCCGGCGGAAGGCGCCAGCGGCGGGATTCCTCCCGCCATTGGCGAAGCGTCCTACGATTCTTCGGTGACGGGCGTCGGTGCAGGCTCGGGCGTCGGTGTTTGTCCTTCGCGGCGGCGCTCCTGAAACCAGTGCAGCGCGATCAGTAGCAGCGTCGGCACGCCGAGCAGGGCGGTAATGAGGAAGAAGCTGTGATAACCGAACTTCTCGACCAGCACGCCGGAATAGCCGCCCATCAGGCGCGGCAGCAGCAACATGATCGAGCTGAGCAGGGCATATTGCGTAGCGGAAAACTTCAGGTTGGTCAGGCTCGACAGGTAGGCAACGAACGCCGATGTCGCCAGGCCCGAGCTGAAGTTGTCGAGGGAAATGGTCACCACCAGCATCTGCAGGTTCGGGCCCATGTCCGCGAGCATGACGAACAGCAGGTTGGTCGCTGCCGAAGATACACCACCGATAAACAGGATCGGCAGAATGCCGAAACGCACAATCAACAGGCCACCCATGCCGGCACCGACGAGGGTCATGATCAGGCCGAAAATCTTGCTCACACTGGCGATCTGATCCTTGGTGAAACCCTGGTCAATATAAAACACGTTGGCCATGACGCCCATTACCGTGTCGGACATCCGGTAAGTGGCGATCAGACCCAGCAGCAACAGCGCCTGCCAGCGATAACGCAGGATGAAGTCATTGATCGGCGTCAGTACCGGCGCCAGTCCGCGCCGGCCCATGGCCGACAGGCACATCCCCGTCAGCAATATGTAGAGGATGGCGCGCAGAAAGGCGCGGTCTTCGAGCAGCAAATCGAGCGGGCTCATGTCGCCGAACAGCACGCCAGCGAAATCGGTGTTGTACAGCTGGGTGAACATCGCCGGCACGGAGACCAGCAAAACGATCAGCACGAACACCGACATCAGTTGATGCATGAACGTATAGCGCCCGGCCTGTAACTGCGTGCGCAGCGGTACGGGTGGTTCACGCATGAACAGCGTGGTCAGCAGCGCAGGCACCATCAATGCGCCGAACAGCACATAGGTGCCGGTCCAAGCTGCGTGCTTATAGTTGAAGCCGGTGGAGCCGAAACCTTCGGCGAAGAACAGCGCGCCGGCGGTGGCGAGCAGGGCGGCAACGCGGTAACCGGACATGTAGCTGGCGGCAAGAGCGGCCTGGCGGCTGTCATCGGCGATTTCCAGGCGATAGGCGTCGACCGCGATATCTTGCGTGGCGGAGGCGAAGGCAACCACGACGGCAATGGCGATCAGCCAGGACAAATGCTTCTGCGGATCACAGAATCCCATGCCGATCAGGCCGAGAATCACCAGTGCCTGGGAGAGCACCAGCCAGGAGCGGCGACGGCCGAGTTTGCCCAGTAAGGGCAGGCGCCATTGATCGAGCAGCGGCGACCAGACCCATTTGAACGCGTACGCCAGGCCGATCAGGCTGGCATAGCCAATGGTTTCACGGGCCACGCCTGCTTCACGCAGCCATACGGAGAGCGTCGAGAACACCAGCATGTACGGCAGGCCGGCGGCAAAACCGAGCAACAACAGCACGAGCGTCGAAGGACTGGCATAGGCGGCGAGCGCGGCGCGCCAGGTTTTACGGGGCATGGGCTGAAGTCTGCCTCAAAATTGCGAAAACAAAGCGCGCACTCTAACCGCTGTGCTCTACCGGACGCCAGCCATGGCGCCGAATATCCACACGATTGTTCTGGACGGTGATGCCTTCCATGCGCAATCGCGCACGTTGTTCATCACCGGAGGGGCTGCCGACCGGCAGGCTGATGCGCCCGCCGGCGCCGATTACGCGGTGCCAGGGCAGCCTGGTGTCGCCGGGCAACTGGCTCAAGGTCCGCCCAACCCAGCGCGCGGCGCGGCCCAGCCCGGCAAGTTCGGCCAACTGGCCATAACTGACGACTTTGCCTTCAGGCACTTGCGCGAGTGTTGAGTAGAGTGCCGTGCGTCGGATTTGCGCATCGTTTTCGACGCTGTCGAGCGGGTCTTTCACGTACGCGGCTCCTGAGTATTAGCGTGATGATGGCGACAAGGGTAATCGCTCGTGGTGCAGTTGAGAAATGAACTCAATTGAAATAGTCCGGTCAGTCCTTGTCATGGGCAAAATCCTACGGATAATGCCGACCCTTTTCGCCAACTCTGAGCCTCCGATCTGCTTATGTTCCCCAGAACCCTGTTGTGCCTCGCTGTTTTCAGCGCGTCCACGCCCCTGCTTGCCGACACCGTCTGGTTGAAAAACGGCGACAAGCTGAGTGGCACTATCACGGTTTTCGACGGCGGCAAGCTGTTGATCCAGACCAAATACGCCGGCGCAGTGGCGATTGACTGGAAAGAGGTCAAGACCCTCGACAGCGATCAGCACCTGTTGGTGAAGCAGGACGCCTATGCCGGCGAAGTGTCGAAGTCGCTCACCGCGGCCGACGATGGCAAGGTCACCCTGGCTAACGGCGAGGCGCCGAAGACTGTCGAATTGGCGAGCATTCAGCAGATCCTCAAGCCCAAGCCGATCGTCACCGACCTGGTATGGAAGGGTAACGTCGATCTGGCGCTGGACTATCAGCGCGCCGAAAAGGACACCGACGATTACGACGTAGCCTTCAAGACTTCGGCTCGCCATGGTCGCTGGCGCCATACCGGCGAGGGCGAGTACAACCGCGAAGTGCAGGATACGGAAACCACCACCAACAACTGGCGCGCCGAATATTCCCTCGACCGCTTCCTTACCGATCAGTGGTTCTGGCAAGGGCGCATCAACTACAAGCGTGATCACATCGAAGAGCTGGCGCGTCAGCGTGTGGTCGGTACCGGTCCGGGTTACCAGTTCTGGGACGATGAGCTGGGTGCGTTCTCGCTGGGCTCGTTGCTCAACCGCACCGACTATGAATACCGCGATGGCAGCAAGGACAACTTCTACTCCGTCGCGATGAAGTGGGACTACAACCGCTACCTGATCGGCAAGAAGGTCGAGTTCTTCACCAATGGCGAAGTAGGCAAGCCGCTGTCGGGTGTTGCCGATTACGCACTGGATGCCGAGCTGGGCCTGCGCTACAAGGTCACCGACTGGGCCTCCCTCAACCTCAAGGCCGAGCGCGACATCATCAGTGGCACCAACGATGCGGATCTGAACAAGACCCGTTATACCGCAGGGTTTGGCGTCGCCTGGTAAGGGCAGAAACAAAAAAATCGCGACCTCAAGGGTCGCGATTTTTTTTGCCAGCGCAAAACAGGCGCCCACAAAAAAGCCCCGCTTTTAAGGGCGGGGCTCTTTTCTAAAGAAGCTACAAGTTAGATAACTTGTACTTCTTCAGCTTGCATGCCTTTCTGACCGCGGGTAGCGATGAAAGAAACCTGTTGGCCTTCTTTCAGGCTTTTGAAGCCGTCGGATTGGATAGCTTTGAAGTGAACGAACAGGTCGTCACCGGATTGTGGAGTGATGAAGCCGAAGCCTTTTTCATCGTTGAACCACTTAACGGTACCGGTTTGGCGATTAGACATGGTGTAACTCCTTGAACAAAGATAACTGCGACTCAGGAAGAACCCTGGCCGAGACTGAGTGCAAAGAGCAGGAAAAATTCTTGTAGATGGTTGGATCGAAATTCAACATATCGTGTAGAGATTCTCAGTGACACAAGCAACACAGTGACGCCACCTTAACCCTTTTTCCGGAACGTGCCAATGTTTCTTGCAAAGGATTCTGTGTTTTAGGGATCGGCGGTGCGACGGTTCGTCGCCACATCGCGTAAATACGGGGTGTTCGCCGAGAATTGCGTTGCGCACTTTGAACGAGACGACGCGCCCGGTAAGATGCCGGACAGAATTTTTCCACCTCGCTATTCAGGACAAACCCGCCATGAGCATCAAATCGGACAAGTGGATTCGCCGCATGGCGCAGGAACACGGCATGATCGAACCGTTCGTCGAGCGCCAGATGCGCGGCAGCGACGACAGCCGGGTGATTTCCTACGGCGTGTCGAGCTACGGCTACGACGTGCGTTGCACCAACCACTTCAAGGTGTTCACCAACATCAACTCGGCCATTGTCGACCCGAAGAACTTCGACGCCGGCAGCTTCGTCGACATCCACAGCGACGTCTGCATCATTCCGCCGAACTCCTTCGCCCTGGCCAGCACCGTCGAATACTTCCGCATTCCGCGCAACGTGCTGACCATCTGCCTGGGTAAAAGCACCTACGCGCGCTGCGGCATCATCGTCAACGTCACTCCACTCGAGCCTGAGTGGGAAGGTCATGTGACGCTGGAATTCTCCAATACCACCAACCTGCCGGCGAAAATCTACGCCAACGAAGGTGTGGCGCAGATGCTCTTCCTCGAATCCGATGAAGAATGTGAAGTTTCCTACAAGGATCGCGGCGGCAAATACCAGGGCCAGCGTGGCGTGACCTTGCCGCGTACCTGATCGACCATCCGACGGATGTCGGGAATTCTTTGGCGGGCAGACACTCTATGGGGTGTACTGCCCGTTTTTGTTACACACAGATTCGGGCCTTCACTGAGGAGTGCCCTATGAAGATCGACCCGCGAATCAGCGCTGAACTGGCAAGGCTTGAGCCCAATCAGATAGGCGTTCTGGCCTGGTCGTTACTGGCGAATCCGTCTTTGAGCCTGTCCGGCGGCGTGCCCGGCCAGCCCGATCCCGATACTCCCAACGAACAACCGACCGAACCAGGCGAACCGACGCTGCCGGACGAGCCGCCTCCGGCGCCTGTGGCCTGATCCACTGTCATGAATATGGCCCGTCAGTCTGATCGATTTGCGATCTAGCTGATGGGCCATATTTCGTTGTCGCCGATCACGAAGACTTTGCAGCTGTCGTCGCGCTCGACCTGATAGCCGCCGGTGAACGCACCGAATGCCGGCATCAGGCTGATGCGCTCACCAAGTCTGAAACAGGCCAGGCGCAGGCTCTGCCGACCTTTGCCGTGCAATCGATAAACCGGATGCACATGGCCCGCGAGCACGTGCCGTTCCGGATGCGGATCGGGCTCATGCTGCAGGGCGAATGGCCCTAGTAACAGCGGCTCTGGTACCACGCGAATATTCAGCGAGGCTGGTGGGTCGCCTGCGCGTTTATCGTGGTTGCCGCGAATCAGTGTCATCGGCAGGTCAGCGTGCCGTGCGCGCCACTCTGCCAGCGCATTCAGCGTGGCCGGGACATGTGAACCAGGCCCATGCAGAAAATCCCCGAGGAAGATCAACTGGCGACACGGCAACCGCGCCAGCAACGCGTCGATTACCTCGATGTTGCTCGCCGTCGTGCCATGCGGTACCGGCTGGCCGAGGCTGCGATAGGCCGCCGCCTTACCGAAATGCACGTCGGCGATCAGCAATGCTTCCTGCGCTGGCCAGTACAGCGCTTTCTCCGGCAGCAGCCACAACTCCTCACCGGCCAAACGCACCGGGTACGCACTCACGACGATTTCCCGTTATCAGCGGTTTTTTCCAGGTCACCAACCATTCTTCTGATCCTGTCAGCCAGTTTTTCCGAACTCATGCTCTCGCGCATCCGCTCCACCAGCAGCGGAAAGCCCAACGGTGTAGGACGTTTAACCTGATGCACGTCCAGTTTCATCTGATTGATGCGCTCCAGTGTCTGTTCCAGACGGCGAATATCCAGCTCTTCGCGTAGGACTTCTTCCCCAGCCTGGGCTAGCAGCAGGTTGTCGGCGTCATATTGTTTGAACACCTGGAAGAACAAGCCACTCGACGCCTGCACCTGGCGAGTGCTTTTTGGTGCGCCCGGATACCCGGCGAACACCAGCCCGGCGATCCGCGCGATTTCGCGGAAGCGGCGCAACGCCAGTTCACCGGCATTGAGGCTGGCCAGCACGTCCAGCAACAGGTCATCGGCGTTGAACAGGTGAGCGTCGAGATGCGTGGCCCAATCCACCGGCGTGGCGCTGAGCAGTTCCAGGCCGTAATCATTCACGGCAATCGAGAAGGTCACCGGCTGGCGCTGACTGACGCGCCACGCCAGCAGGCTCGCCAGTCCCAGATGCACTTGGCGCCCGGCGAACGGATAGAGGAAAAGATGCCAGCCTTCGCGGGATTTCAGTACCTCGGCCAGCAGATTTTCCGTGGTGGGCAAGCCGGACCAGCGTATCTGCGTCTCCAGCAGCGGCCGCAGCGCGTGCATTTCCGGGCCGTTGAACTGACCTTGAGCAGCGGCGCTGAAGCGCGTCACCACTGCTTCGGCCAGTTCGTTGGATAACGGCATGCGCCCGCCATTCCAGCGCGGCACGGCGGCTTTTTTTGCGGTGCTGCGTTTGACGTAGGCGGTCATGTTTTCCACCCGCACCAGTTCCAGCAGGCGCCCGGCGAAGAGGAAACCATCGCCGGGTTTCAGCCGCGCGATAAAGCCTTCCTCGACGCTGCCCAGTTGTTTGCCGCCGCCGCCCTTGCTCCAGAATTTCAGATTGATGCTCGCGTCGCTGACGATGGTGCCGATGCTCATGCGATGGCGCCGCGCCAGGCGCGCATCCGGCACACGCCAGACGCCGTGCTCGTCCGGCTCGACCCGGCGGTAATCCGGATACGCTGTAAGAGACATCCCGCCATGGCGTACGAACGCCAGCGCCCAGGCCCAGTCTGCCGCTGTCAGGTCACGATAAGCCCAGGCACCACGGACTTCTTCGTACAAGTCTTCAGGAATAAAGCCACCGCCAAGGGCCATGCTGACCAAATGCTGGACCAGCACATCCAGCGGCTTGTGCGGTGACAGACGCGGCTCGATGCGCCGCTGTTCGACGGCGTCGCGTGCGGCAACCGCTTCGATCAGTTCAAGGCTGTGGGTCGGCACCAGCGTCACCCGCGAGGTGCGCCCCGGCGCGTGGCCGGAGCGCCCGGCACGTTGCATCAAACGTGCGACGCCTTTCGCCGAGCCGATTTGCAATACGCGCTCGACCGGGAGGAAATCCACACCCAAGTCCAGGCTCGAGGTGCACACCACTGCTTTCAACTGGCCATTCTTCAACGCCTGCTCGACCCAATCGCGGGTATCGCGGGACAGTGAGCTGTGGTGCAGCGCGATCAACCCGGCCCAGTCCGGCCGCGCTTCCAGCAGCGCCTGATACCAGATCTCCGATTGCGCGCGGGTGTTGGTGAACACCAGGCTGCTGGCGCAGGCGTCAAGTTCGGCCACCACCTGCGGCAGCATCTTCAGACCGATGTGGCCGGCCCAGGGAAAACGCTCGATGGCCGGAGGCAGCAGGGTGTCGACTTGCAGGGTTTTTTCGCTTTTGCCCTGAACACTGACGCCGCCGCCCTGTGGGATCAGCACTTGCTCGGCGTGGGATTGATTACCGAGGGTGGCGGACACGCCCCAAACGATCAGTTCCGGCTGCCAATGACGCAGGCGGGCGAGGGCCAGTTGCAGTTGCACGCCGCGCTTGTTGCCAAGCAATTCGTGCCATTCATCCACGACGATCATGCGCAGGGTCGACAACGCGGTGCGCGCATCGGCGCGGGCGAGCAACAGAGTCAGGCTTTCCGGTGTGGTGATCAGCGTGGTCGGCAGACGTCGGCCCTGGCGGGCGCGTTCGCTGCTGCTGGTATCGCCGGTGCGCAGGCCGATGGACCACGGAATCTGTAAATCATCCACCGGGCTTTGCAGCGCGCGGGCGGTATCGGCGGCGAGGGCGCGCATGGGCGTGATCCACAGCACTGTCAACGGCTCGGCCGGCGGTTTGCGTTTGCGCGGTGTAGCCGCGGGCGGTTGCAGGCGGGCGAAGCGGTTGAGCGCAGCAAACCATACCGCATAAGTTTTGCCGGCGCCGGTGCTGGCGTGGAGCAAGCCGGACTCGCCGTTTTTCACCGCCGCCCACACCTGTTTCTGAAAGGCGAACGGCTTCCAGTCGCGGGCGCTGAACCAGGTTTTTGCAAAGTCGGGGGATTTCGCCATGCCGGCTGCGTGCGCTCTGGAGGTGTTGTTTCAGAGACAGCGAAGCGGGGCGACAAGTTTAACTTTGTCGGTCGATGGATTCCCCCTGTGGGAGCGAGCCTGCTCGCGAATGCGATTGCACATTCAACATTGATGTTGACTGATAAACCGCTTTCGCGAGCAGGCTCGCTCCCACACAGGGGTGGGTTGCCAACCTTATTTAAGATTGCCGCTGAGGAACTGCTTCAGGCGTTCACTCTTGGGATTGCCCAGCACGTCTTCAGGCGCACCTTCTTCTTCCACCAGACCCTGATGCAGAAACAACACCTGATTCGACACCTTGCGCGCAAAACTCATTTCGTGGGTGACCATGATCATCGTCCGGCCTTCCTCGGCCAGACCCTGAATCACTTTCAGCACTTCGCCGACCAGTTCCGGGTCGAGTGCCGAGGTCGGTTCGTCGAACAGCATCACTTCCGGCTCCATCGCCAGTGCCCGGGCGATCGCCACGCGCTGTTGCTGGCCGCCGGACAGAAACGCCGGGTATTGATCGGCGACCCGCGCCGGCAAGCCGACTTTGTCCAGATAACGTCGGGCGCGATCCTCGGCTTCCTGTTTGCTGCAGCCCAGCACCCGGCGCGGGGCCATGGTGATGTTTTCCAGCACGGTCATGTGGCTCCACAGGTTGAAATGCTGGAACACCATCGCCAGCCGCGTGCGCAGGCGTTGCAGTTCATCGGCGTCGGCAACGTGCATGCCGTGGCGGTCGGTGACCATGCGGATCGCCTGGCCATCGAGGCTCATGGCGCCGTCATTCGGTTGTTCAAGGAAATTGATGCAGCGCAAAAAGGTGCTTTTGCCCGAGCCGCTGGCGCCGATCAGGCTGATCACGTCGCCGGTTTTGGCCTTGAGCGAAACGCCTTTGAGCACCTGATGATCGCCATAGCTTTTGTGCAGGCCTTCAACGGTCAGTTTGTACATGGACGAGCATCCTCAAGGCGAAAGTAGGTAGCCGCTGCGATAGGCCTGGGCGCCCGCGACGTGGGCGATGACCATGCCGGCAGTGGCCATGCGCCGCAGCGAGCGCGCATACAGCAGGCCGGCGGCGGTGCAATGAATGGGGGTGACCTTGTCGTGGACCGGGTCAATGATTTCGGCGATCTGCTGCCCGGCTTCCAGGTATTGGCCGGGTGTCGCGCAGTACACCAGCAGGCCGCCAACTGGCGTGGTCACCGGTTCGACCCCGGCCAGCGGCGTGGCCGGGTACGGCAGTGGCGGTTGCGGCTTGGTCTCGCCGACGATGGCATCGAACTGGATCAGATAGTCGATCAGCGCCTGACAATCGCGGCTGGCCAGCGGGTGATTGACGTCGCCCTGGCCGCGCAATTCGACGGTCACCGAGAAGCTGCCCAGCGGAATCTCGAACTGCTCACCGAAGCGCTCGCGCAGTTGCCACCAGAGCAGGGTGAAGCACTCGTCGAACGATTGCCCGCCGGAATCGGTAGCGAGCAGGCTGGCCTGCGCTTCCATGTAGCGCGCCAAGGGCTCGACCTGTGGCCACGCCTCGGGCGTGGTGTACAGGTGCACCACCGATTCGAAGTCACAATGCAAGTCCAGCACCATGTCGGCATCGCAGGCCAGGCGTTGCAGGGTCAGACGCTGGGATTGCAGTTGTGTGGTCGGCTTCTGACGGTCGAGGGCGTTGCGCAGGCTGGCGCGGATCAGTTCGAGGTTGTGCTGCGCGTCGTCGTTGAGTTGGCCTTCGATGGCGTTGCCGATTTCTTCGCTGAGGTCGACGAACCAGCGATTGAAGTTCTGCCCGCTCTCCAGGTCGTAACGGCCCAGCGGCACGTCCATCAGCACTTGTTCGAGGCCGACCGGGTTGGCCACCGGCACCAGGACGATTTCGCTGCGCAGGCGGCCGGCAGCTTCCAGTTCGGCCAGACGCTGTTTCAGGTGCCAGGCGACCAGCATGCCCGGCAGTTCGTCAGCGTGCAGCGACGCCTGGATGTAAACCTTGCCCTTGGCCTGCGGTGGGCCGAAGTAGAAGCTGTGAATCTGCCGTGCGGTCCCCGGCAGCGGGGCCAGCAAGTCATGGATCTGGTGGCGCATTGTTATCTCTTTATTTTTGAAACCAGTGCTAGTTAGTCGGCCCGAGGAAGGCCAGCCAGCGGCGTTCGGCGAGGCGGAACAGACCGACCAGCGCAAAAGTAATGGTCAGGTAGATCAGCGCGGCAATGCCGAATGACTGGAAGGTCAGGAAGGTCGCCGAGTTGGCATCCCGCGCGACTTTCAGGATATCGGGAATGGTCGCGGTGAACGCCACGGTGGTCGAGTGCAGCATCAGGATCACTTCGTTGCTGTAGTAGGGCAACGAACGGCGCAATGCCGACGGCATGATCACGTAGGCATACAGCTTCCAGCCGGTCAGGCCATAAGCCTTGGCCGCTTCGACTTCGCCATGGTTCATGCTGCGAATCGCCCCGGCAAAAATCTCCGTGGTGTACGCGCAGGTATTGAGAGCGAAGGCGAGGATCGTGCAGTTCATCGCGTCGCGAAAGAAGCTGTCGAGGATCGGCTGCTCGCGCACGGCGGCGAGGCTGTAGATGCCGGTGTAGCAGATCAGCAACTGGATATACAGCGGCGTGCCCCGGAACAGGTAGGTGTAGAACTGCACCGGCCAACGGACGTAGAAGTGCGGCGAGACGCGGGCAATCGACAGCGGAATCGAGACGACGAAGCCGATGCAGATCGACGCGGTCAGCAGCCACATCGTCATCGCCAGCCCGGTGATGTTCTGGCCGTCGGTATAAAGGAAGGCGCGCCAATATTCCTGGAGAAGTTCGATCATCGTACGGCCTCCCGGGCACCGGCGGCGTAGCGGCGTTCGAGCCAGCGCAGGATGAAGTTCGAAGCACTGGTGATCAGCAGATAAATCAAGGCGGCGAGGACCAGAAAGTAGAACAGTTGATAGGTGCTTTTACCGGCGTCCTGGGCAGCCTTGACCAGATCGGCGAGGCCAATGATCGACACCAGCGCGGTGGCCTTGAGCATGACCATCCAGTTGTTGCCGATGCCCGGCAAAGCGAAGCGCATCATTTGCGGAAACACCACGAAGCGAAAACGCTGGCCACGTTTGAGGCCATACGCGGTGGCGGCTTCGACCTGGCCACGCGGCACCGCGAGGATGGCGCCACGGAAGGTCTCGGTGAAATACGCGCCATAAATGAAGCCCAGCGTCAGCACGCCGGCGCTGAACGGGTCGATTTCAATATATTCCCATTCCATATAGTCGGTCAGCGACGTCAGCCAGGTTTGCAGGCTGTAGAAGATCAACAGCATCAGCACGAGATCCGGCACGCCGCGAATCAGCGTGGTGTAGAGCTGCGCGGGCAGGCGCACCAGTTTGACTTTCGACAGTTTGGCACTGGCGCCGAGCAGGCCGAGCAACACGGCCACCAGCAGCGACATCGCCGATAATTTGATGGTCATCCAGGTGCCTTGCAGCAGCAACGGGCCGAAGCCCTGCAGACTGAACGAGGCCAGCCCCAGATTTTGCAGGAGGGTTTCAAACATAAATCAGCAACCTGAGCGGATGGAAAAGGCGCCCATCGAGGATGGGCGCCGGAGCATTATTTGCCGCTGTACAGATTCAGGTCACCAAAGTGTTTCTTTTGAATCTCGGCGTATTTGCCGTCGTCGTGTAACGCTTTGATACCTTTATCCAAAAGTGCTTTCAGCTCAGTGTTACCTTTCTTGATACCGACAGCGGTTTTGGCTGGCAGCAATTCGCTGTCGACCGGCTGGCTGATTTCATAATCAGCGCCTTTTGGCGACTTCAGAAAGCCCAGTTCGGCTTGCAGCATGTCCTGGATACCGGCGTCGAGACGACCGGAGGTCAGGTCGGAATACACCTGATCCTGGTTCTGATAGGCCTGGGTTTTCACGCCAGCCTTGTCCAGCACGGCTTTGGCGTAGGCTTCCTGAATGGTGCCTTGCTCGTAACCGACGGTTTTGCCCTTGAGTGAAGTGACGTCGGCGGTGATGCCGGAGCCTTTCTTGAACACGTAAGCGGTCGGGCCGGAAAACAGTTCGCTGGAGAAGTCGATGACCTTCTCGCGAGCCGGGGTCACGGTCATCGACGAGATCACACCGTCGAACTTGTTGGCCTTGAGGCCCGGAATCATGCCGTCGAAATCGCTTTCGACCCATTTGCACTTGACCTTCAGTTCGGCGCAGATCGCGTTGCCCAGATCGATATCGAACCCGACCAGGCTGCCATCGGCCGCTTTCGACTCGAACGGTGCGTACGAAGGGTCAACGCCAAAGCGCAGCTCTTTGTATTCCTTGGCCAGCGCGGAGCCGGCGGCCATGCACAACGCCAGTGCAGAAAGGGTCAGCAATGCTTTTTTCATTATTCAATCCCTAAGAACCAATATGAGCGCTTGTGGCGCAGAATTATTGTTACTGCAACGCTTACGACCTATAGAAAGTAGCAATTTCCGAACCAGAGTGCCGAACAGGTGTTTTAAAAGGTCGAGTGCAGAGAGGCAAGGGTAGTTGAATGCACGGAAACGGGCATTGCTGTTTGCATGCACTGTTTCGGTTCAAACGCGTAGCTCAGAGCAGGGAAAAACTGTGGCGAGGGATTTGTCCCCGATCGGCTGCGCAGCAGTCGCAAAAACCTGAGTGCACGATTTCAGGTGGGAATTGCTGGGGGCCGCTGCGCAGCCCAGCGGGGATAAATCCCCTCGCCACAGGGTTCTGCGATGTGTCGAGAATGAATCAGGCCAATAAGTCTTGCAGGGTAGCGAGGCTGTCCGCTTCTTCGACGGTCTTGTCCTTGCGCCAGCGCAGCATGCGCGGGAAACGCACGGCGATGCCGCTCTTGTGCCGGCGCGACAGGGCGATGCCTTCGAAGCCGAGTTCGAACACCAGGCTCGGCTTGACGCTGCTGACCGGGCCGAATTTCTCCACGGTAGTCTTGCGCACGATGCTGTCGACCTGGCGCATCTCTTCATCGGTCAGCCCCGAATACGCCTTGGCGAACGGTACCAGCGAGCGTTGACTGGATTCCGGCGGGCCGTCCCACACCGCGAAGGTGTAATCGCTGTACAGACTGGCGCGACGACCGTGTCCGCGCTGGGCATAAATCAGTACCGCGTCGACGCTGAACGGGTCGACCTTCCACTTCCACCACACGCCCATGTCCTTGGTCCGGCCGACGCCATACAGCGAATCGCGCGCCTTGAGCATCATGCCTTCGACGCCGAGTTTGCGTGACGCTTCGCGCTGGCGGCCGAGGTCGAGCCAGTCTTCGCCGGTCAATACGGGGGAGGGCAGCAGTACCGGGCTGTTGCAGCGCGCGATGACTTCCTCGAGTTGCGCCCGTCGCTTGACCTGCGGCTGGTTGCGCCAGTCCTCGCCCTGCCATTCCAGCAGGTCGTAGGCCAGCACTACCACCGGCACTTCTTCGAGAATCTTCTTGTCGAGCGTCTTGCGACCGATGCGTTGTTGCAGCAGGGCAAACGGTTGCACGGCCGGCGGTTCATCGGATTGCGGATCGAAGGCATCTTCAGTAGTCGGATGGGTGCTCTTCCACACGACGATTTCGCCGTCGATCACCGTGCCGTCAGGCAAGCCATGCACCAGCACATCGAATTCAGGGAAGCGCTCGGTCACCAATTCCTCGCCGCGCGACCACACCCACAGCTTGCCGTCGCGCTTGACAACTTGCGCGCGGATACCGTCCCACTTCCATTCCACCTGCCAGTCGCTGGCGGGGCCGAGCAGGGCTTCGAATTCCTCGACCGGTTGCGCCAAGGCGTGGGCAAGAAAGAACGGGTAGGGCTGGCCGCCGCGCTGGGCATGTTCGTCTGCGGATTCCGGGGCGATGAGTTTCAGGTAACTCGCGGCGTTGGGCCGGTTCGACAGATCGGTGTAACCGACCAGGCGCTGGGCCACGCGTTTGCTGTCGAGGCCGGCCATCGACGCCAGGGCGCGAGTGACCAGCAACTTCGACACGCCGACGCGGAAACTGCCGGTGATCAGCTTGATGCACAGCATCAGGCTCGGCCGATCCAGTTGCGCCCACAACATCGGCAGTTGGCGCGCCAGATATTCCGGGGTTTCACCGCGAAGTGGCAGCAGCTTGTCTTCGATCCATTCGGCTAGACCGGCCTCGGAGCTGTGAGGATTTTCCGGCAGCACCAGAGAAATGGTCTCGGCCAGATCGCCGACGGCTTGGTAGCTTTCTTCGAACAGCCATGGCTCCAGTCCCGAAACTTCGACCGCCAGCTCTCGGAGTATGCGCACCGGTACCAGTTGCCGAGGCCGACCACCGGAGAGGAAATACACCGCCCACGCGGCATCTGCTGGCGCGGCCTGTGCGAAGTACACCTGCATCGCCGCCAGCTTGGCGTTGCTCGACGTGGTGGCGTCGAGTTCGGCATATAACTCGGCGAACGCTTTCATGGGGACGTCTCGGCAACGGTGGGTTCGGTGGCGATGTTGTCGTCTTCGTCATCGCCGTATTCAGTGGTGAAGCCTTGTGCATCAAGACCCTGTTCGCGCAGATGACGTACGAGCACGCCGATCGAGCCATGAGTGACCATCACCCGCTCCGCGCCGGTCTGGTTGATCGCCCAGAGCAGGCCGGGCCAGTCGGCGTGGTCGGAGAGGACGAAGCCGCGATCGACGCCGCGCCGCCGCCGGGTCCCGCGCAAGCGCATCCAGCCGCTGGCGAAGGCATCGCTGAAGTCGCCAAAACGGCGCATCCACGTGCTGCCGCCCGCCGATGGCGGAGCAATGACCAGCGCCTGGCGCATGATCGGATCGCTTTTTTTCACGTCGCCTGCGTAAATCGTCGGCGGCAGGTATACGCCGGCATCGCGGTAGACGCGGTTCAACGGTTCGACTGCGCCGTGGCTGAGGATCGGCCCGAGGGTTTCGTCGATGCCGTGGAGGATGCGTTGGGCCTTGCCGAAGGAGTAGCAGAACAGCACGCTGGCCTTGCCGGCGGCGATATTGGCCGCCCACCACTGATTGATCTCGGCGAAGATCTGCGCCTGCGGCTGCCAGCGGTAGATAGGCAGGCCGAAGGTCGATTCGGTGATGAAGGTGTGGCAGCGCACCGGTTCGAATGGGGCGCACGTGCCATCCGGCTCGACCTTGTAATCCCCCGACGCGACCCAGACTTCGCCGCCGTATTCCAGGCGCACCTGCGCCGAACCGAGGACATGCCCGGCGGGGTGAAAGCTCAGGGTCACGCCGTGATGGGTCAGGCGTTGGCCGTAATCAAGGGTTTGCAACTGGATGTCCTGACCCAGGCGCGCGCGCAGAATCCCGGCGCTGGCGCTGCTCGACAGGTAGTGCTGATTACCGGTGCGCGCGTGATCGCCATGGGCATGGGTGATCACCGAACGCTCGACCGGCCGCCACGGATCGATATAGAAATCTCCGGCGGGGCAGTAGAGACCTTCAGGTCGGGCAATAACAAGATCCATGTCGTGACCGGAATGGGGGGCTTGTTAGCTATGAGGCGGGCGTGAGGCTGGAAGTTCGATCGGCTTTGAAGCGCTACCCTCACCCCAGCCCTCTCCCAGAGGGAGAGGGGGCCGACCGAGGTGTCTGGTGAGGTACATCGACCTGGGGGACCGAGTTGAATATGGATCCGGCACAGCCTTGAGCCTGATCCAACGTTGGATTCACCTCGCTTTGTAGAGGGGCCGACCGAGGTGTCTGGTGAGGTACATCGACCTGGGGGACCGAGTTGAATATGGATCCGGCACAGCCTTGAGCCTGATCCAACGTTGGATTCACCATCTCTCTTTCAGGTCGGCGCAAGACCCAAGCATCCCCCAATCAGTCCCCTCTCCCTCCGGGAGAGGGCTAGGGTGAGGGGCTGTTGATCTTTGCTCTATTTCCCGGGGGTGAGGGTCAAGCGGGTCTTGCCATACACCCGATCAAAGTTCTGCGGCTGCATCGGCAGGCCGATGTACTGACCTTTCAGCCACGCATCGATCCCGTTCAGGTAGTTCGGACTCAGCGGGTTGCCCGACTGCCCCGTACCGTTCTGCGCCATCAGTGGCTCGCTCTGGCCGAAGTCGACGATAAAACGCATCGACGGCGCGCGCGTGGTGACGAAGTCCTGGCCCCAGGCAAACGCCGAGTTGTTCAGCGTGGTGTGATCGCCACCGGCTGCCAGTGGTCCGCGCACAGTCTGACCGTTGCTGTTTTTCCACGCATAGCTGTGCAATTTGCCCCACTGCCAGGCGCGATGATCGCCGCCCAACTGGCTGTCACCGGCAGTAATCGCCGCAGCGAGGCTGCGGGCGAGAATCACGGATTTGTCTTCCTTCTGCGGCGTGCGCAGGTCATCCCAGAACGGACTGTCCTCACGCCCCAAGAGATGATCGGCCTGCGCCGCGTAGGACAGATCGCCATTGGCGACAAAGGCCTTCCACGCCGGGCTCGACTCAGGACCCAGTTCATCGAGGAAGATCTGCTTCATGCTTTCCTGCAGAAACAGTTCATAAATCGCCGCATCCGCCGAGGTCGGGCTGAGCTTGCCGTCGAACGCCATCAAGCGCGTGAAGGCTTCGCGGGCCTTGCTGCGCTCCGCTTCCGGCAAAGCGTCGATCGCTTGTTTCAGCGGTTGCTTCATCCCCGGCGCTTCGAAGACTTTTTTCAGCTTGGCGGCGAACGTGGTGGTCTGGTCGTACTGCATGGCGATCACGCTGCGGCTGTCGTGCTTGCCGCTGCCGGCCATTTCCGCCAGGCGCTCGCCGCGCTCCGGTGCCGCCCAGGATTTCGACAACTGCATGCCGTAGCCGTCGGGAATTACACGCTGGTTGGCGGTGCCGAGCCAGCCTTGTGCCGGGTCCTGATCGTAGGGGTGCAGCATCGGGTCGGCGTAACCGTCCCAGTCGTAGCGACCGTCCCAACCCGGCGAGGGCAGCAGGCCTTCACCTTCGCGACGGTTGGGGAAGCGCCCGGTGACTTGCCAGCCGATATTGCTTGCATCGGCAAAGACCAGATTCAGGGTAATGGCGCGGATTTCACGGCTGGCGTCTGAGGCGCGCTCGACGTTCTGCGCGCGGGTCAGGTCGAAGAAGGCATCCAGGGTTTTGTCGTCAGTGAAGCTTGGCGTCTGCAAGGCGAGGCCGAAACCGTTGCCTTGCGCCGCTGCCTGGGCACTGTTGAGCAGCGCGCCGTGGCGGGTTTCGTACACGGCTTCGCGAATCGGCCGCTGGCCTTTGACGAAATAGGTTTCGTTGCGCACGCCCAACGGCTGCCATTTGCCGTTGACTTCATAAGTGAGGCTGCTGCCCTGACGGCGGATTTTCTCGAGGAACAGGTCCTGATTGTCGCCGAGCACGCTGGTCATGCTCCACGCCACTTTGCCGTTGAAGCCGCCGAGCACCATCGGCAGACCGGCAACCGTGACGCCGGCCGCCTGATATTTCGGTGCGCGGATCTGCACGAAACTCCACAACGACGGCGCGGCCAGCGGCCCGTGCGCATCGCTGGCCAGCAGGCTCTTGCCGCTGCGGCTGCGTTGCGGGGCGATTGTCCAGTTGTTCGCAGTCGGTGTGGCGAGCAGGTTCAGCGCCGACAGTTGCTGGCTGGCGCTGCTCAATTCCGTCAGCCCCGGAATCTGTCCGTTGAGCTTGAGGCCTTGCAGCTTGTCGGCTTCAGCCACCGGCAGGTTTTCATCAGGCGCCGACGGGCTCAGCCAGGCGAGTTTGTCAGTGGTCACGGTTTGCGCGAGCACCAGCGACTGGATTTCCTCCGGCAGGTTGGCCGACTGGCTGAAATTCAGCAGGGCGAAAATCAGCGCCGAATCTTCCGGTTTCCAGTATTCGGGCTTGTAACCGCTGGCGGCGAGGTCGCCCGGCAACTTGTCGGCATAGCGGAACAGATAAGCGTTGACGCCTCGTGCGTAGACTTCGAAGAAGCGCTTGAGCCGTGGCGACGAGGCCTTGTACAGCTCGCCGGCGCTCTTCTTCAGATTGACCGCGCGCATGTAGCGGTCGGCATCGAGCATCGACGCGCCAGACATTTCCGCCAGCCGGCCCTGGGCCAACAGGCGCAGGGTGACCATCTGGTTGATGCGGTCGCTGGCGTGGACATAGCCGAGGCTGAACAGTGCGTCATGGAAGCTGTTGCTCTCGATCAGCGGCATGCCCATCGCATTGCGCCGCACCGACACATTCTGCGCCAGGCCCTTGAGCGGTTGTACGCCGGAGGTCGGCGGCAGGCTGTCCTGGGCGTTCCAGGTCTGGCAACCGGACAGGCCGAGAACACCGGCCACTGCTGCGGCAACGCCGAACCGGGGAAGAAAATGTGTAAGGGCTGGCGAGGCCATGGCGAAGCTCCTGCGGGGGTATAAGGCTGGGGGCGCAATAAAGCCGCTACGTTAGTGAGGGCGCGAGGGCCGCGCAAGCGGGGCGAGCGGTTATTTGTGCTGTTGTCGGCTGATCGGTCAGAGCTGTGACAGTTGCTTGTGGGAAAGCGCTGATGTTGAACTGCGGAATGAGTCCCGAGACCTGTCAGGAGAAAGATCGCTATGGAGCTTCAAAGCAACGCTGCGCTGATCATCATCGACCAGCAGAAAGGCATTCTGCATCCGCGTCTGGGGCGGCGGAATAATCCTCAGGCCGAAGAGCGAATGCTTGAGTTATTGGCGCTGTGGCGCCTGCGCGGGCGCCCGGTGATTCACGTGCAGCATTTGTCGCGCTCACCTGACTCGGTGTTCTGGCCGGAGCAGGACGGAGTGGAGTTTCAGCCGCGCTTTATGCCGCAGGACGCTGAATGGCTGATCCAGAAACAGGTGCCCGATGCGTTTTGTGCCAGTGGGCTGGAGGCGCAGTTGCGTGAGGCCGGGATCGGGCAACTGATCATCGTTGGTGTGGCGACCAACAACTCTGTTGAGTCGACGGCGCGCACTGCGGGCAATCTGGGGTTCGACGCATGGGTGGCAGAGGATGCATGTTTTACCTTCGACAAGGCCGATTATTTCGGCACACCGCGTACCGCTGAAGAGGTGCACGGGATGTCGCTGGGCAATCTGCATGGGGAGTACGCGACGGTGGTCAGTGCTGCCCTGATTCTGACAGTCAACTGATAGACCTGTGGGAGCTGGCTTGCCAGCGATTGCGGTGAATCAGGCGACATCAATGCAGGGATGTGCCGCCCTATCGCTGGCAAGCCAGCTCCCACAGGGCTGCGCAGGTTCACAAAAATGTGTTGAGTGCAGATCAACTGTGGGAGCGAGCCTGCTCGCGAAGCGGTGTGTCAGGCGAAGAAGATCTTCGCCCGTGACATCAAGCGCCGTGGCACTTCTTGAATTTCTTGCCGTTGCCGCATGGGCAAGGGTCGTTGCGGCCGACGTCTTTCAGGGCGTTGCGCACCGGTTCCTGGTGGGCGTGGCCGCAGTTCGGGCCGTGGACATGGCCATGGTCGTGATCATGATGGTGGTCATGATCGTGGTTGCAGTCAGGGCCATGGACATGGGGTTGCTGGTTCATCGAGGTCACTCCGGAGTTAGATCGGCGGGGATTATCACGCCATTGCGCTCAAGGTGCACGTAGTGGGCGATGAATAAACCGGTTTCCATTTCCCCCTGCAATCGATAGGGAATCTGCTGGTTCGGATTTTTCAGCAGTTTCACCACCTGTTTGACCTTCGGCCACAGGTTGGTGCGGATCGGCACTTTGAAGTAAGCGCTGCGCTTGGGTCCCACGGTAAACCAGTGCTCATGCTCGCCCTCGGTGAGCAGCATGTCCGCCAGGTGAATCCGGTATTCGAGGCCGCGCACGGTCAGATCGCTGTCGTTGGGATTGTCGACGCGAAAGTGCAGGATGAATTTTTGCTCGAGCAGTTTGGCCCGCACCACCTCGACTTTCACCAGATGCACGGCGGGCTCGACGCTTTCGTCGCTGAACCACGAGGCACAGCCGCCGAGGTTTACGATCAGCATCAACAGCAGAAAATGTAGTGTGCGCCGACGACCGAGCATGAAATTGACTCCCTTTGTGCCCAGTCTAGACCTTAAAAGATTTCAGCCTTCGGCTAATCCCGTGTAGGAGCTGCCGAAGGCTGCGATCTTTTGATCTTGGCTTTCAAGCGCCGAAATAACCCGAACAACACTTCTTGAACTTCTGCCCGCTGCCGCAAGGGCAGCCGTCATTGCGCCCCAGCTTCAGCTGCACCGTGGGATCGATGAAGTACCAGCGCCCGGCGTTTTGTACAAAGGATGAGCGCTCGCGATGGCTGTGCTCGCCCTGGCTGTCATGCCAGCGTGCGGTGAAGGTCACAAAAGCGTGTTCCGGCTGGCCGCCGAACACTTCCGAGCTTTCCACCTCAAGACCAAGCCAGGTGCTTTGCGCACTCCAGTCGCTGATCGATTGTCGGTTCAGCCCCGCCTGCTGCGCGGGCAGGGTGGTCGCCACCAGATAGTCGATCAGCCCCAGCACATAAGCGCTGTACCGCGAACGCATCAAGGCTTCGGCACACGGCGCCGGGTGGCCGTCATGATAAGGGCCGCAGCAGGCATCCAGCAGATTGCCGCTGCCGCAAGGGCAAATGGCTGTACTCATTGCATTACCACCAGTATTTCCCGAAGTTTTCCGGATTGGCCCAGAAGCGTGAATTGAGCCAGTCGGGGACTTGTTTGTAGTCAAGCAGATCGTAGGTGAACAGGGTCAGCACCTGCGCGTCGCGCTGAAAACGCTCGCTGGCCTGCAGTGCCAGCGAATAGAAATCGGTTTCCTGCCAGCCACTGGCGGCCAGATCCGCCAGCACCGCGATGCGACTGGCGTTGAGATTGCGGATGCCGCCCAACAGGTTCAGGCCATCGCGTTTGGGCAAATGTTCCAGGCAATCGACTACCAGCGCCAGATCGAAGCGTTGCGCGGCCAGTTCGGCGGGCAGACCGCCGGGTGCGGCATGGGCGACCACGGTATCTGGATGCGCGTCCTTGAAAGCGCTCAAGGCGGGAAATTCGCTGGCGCCGATCAGCAGCAGTCGGGCCGGGGCGTAGCGATCCAGCAAAGCGGCCAACGCCTGTTGTGGCGTGCGCGAAGAAATGGCGACGTTCATCGAAGCTCCTCAGTCAGACCGCCAAGACTAGCCTGCCAGACCGCGTCGGCAAAGCGCCCGGTGGCGGCGGTTTTCGCCCAAAGAGGCAAACCCCTGTGAACACGGTCGCAAACAGCGGTGGCCTATTGCTGGCGGAGATTAAAACTCCGGTCTTTACTCCCTGAATCGGTTTTAAGCCGATCCCTCAGGAGAAAACTAGATGAGCATAGTTCGGACAGCATTACCCTTGGTTCTGCTAACCAGTGTGTTGACTGGTTGTGCAGGTTTGCAGAAAACCGACTGGCCGACCTGTGCGGCGGTCGGCGGTGTGGTCGGTGCCGGTCTCGGCGCGACGGAAAGCGCATCGTGGGCTGGCTACGGTGCACTGATCGTCGGCGGTACGGCAGCGGCTTACTGCTGGGTGCATGGCGATGGCGATGAAGACGGCGATGGCGTGCCGGACAGTCGCGACAAGTGCCCGGGCACGCCAAAAGGCGTGCAGGTCGATGCTGACGGTTGCCCGCCACCGACGCCTGCGCCAGTGGTCGAAGAAGCGGTTGTGGTCAAGGAAGAAACCATCGTCATTCGTGATGTGCATTTCGAGTTCGACAAAGCCACGCTGACCGGCCCTGACAAGCAAGTGCTGGACAAGGTCGCCGATCGCCTGAAACAGGAATCCTCTACCGCGCAACTGACCGTGACCGGTCACACCGACAGTGTCGGCAGCGATGCCTACAACAAGAAACTGTCGGATCGTCGTGCGCACTCGGTGGTGGAATACCTGATCCAGCAGGGTGTACCGCGTGCCAGCTTCGTTTCGGTGTCGGGCCTTGGTGAAAGCCAGCCTGTGGCTGACAACAAGTCGGCTGATGGTCGTGCACAGAACCGTCGCACCGAAATCAAAATCGTCCGCTAGCCCCTCTCGCATCCGCGGCTTGTGCAGTCGCGGATGCGGGTCTTTACTCCTGTGTAACCGGTATGGGCCGGTACACAGGAGCGTTCACAAATGCGTCTTTTCTCAAGGTCCGTCTTGCCGGTGCTGCTGCTTGGCAGCTTGCTCACCGGTTGTGCCACTCACAGCGATGGCACCGCCCCCCTCAATCAACGTACGTGGCCGATCTGCAGCCTGCTTGGCGGTCTGGTCGGCGGCGGTCTTGGCGCCATTGAAAGCGCCGGCTGGGCCGGCGGCGGCGCGGCATTGGGTATCGTCACCGGCGGGCTGATCTGTTACGCCCAGGATGGCGACGAAGACAGCGACGGCGTCTTCGACCGCCGCGACCGCTGCCCGGACACTCCGGAAAACACCGAAGTCGATCACCGTGGCTGCCCGCTGCCGCAATATCCGGTGGCAGTCAAACCGGTCGAACCGGCGCCGCAAACCGAAGTGATCACCTTGAGCGATGCCGGCAACGTGCTGTTCGATTTCGACAAGTCCGATCTGACCCCGGCGGCTAAAGCCCAGCTCGATACCTTGATGGACAAGCTGCGCAATGCCGATGTGGTCAGCATCAAGGTCATCGGGCACACCGACAGTAAAGGCTCCGACGCCTATAACCAGGCTTTGTCCGAGCGGCGCGCGAGCAGTGTCGCAGCGTATCTGTTGAGTCAGGGGCTGGCGCCGAACAAGCTCACCAGCGAGGGCCGAGGCGAGAGTGAGCCGGTCGCCGATAACGCCAGCGATGAAGGCCGCGCGGAAAATCGCCGGGTCGAGCTGCACATCAATCGTTAGCAACCGTCTGTAGTACGCAGGCTAGAGCTGCCGGGTCGAGATCGTCGCCCCGGCAGCCATTTCATCCGCGTTTGCACAAATTTCATTTTTCCCTCTGGCTTATCCCCCGCAGAAGCCGGTACTGTGCGTGCAAAGAATAATTCGCAACACGGGGGAGCGTATGAAGGTGTTCTGGGGGCTGGGGCGTTTGCTGACCCTGCTGTTCTGCTGCGTGGTACTGGCCAATCAACTGGTGCCGTTTGTTCATCCGCTGCATCTGCTGGTCAATCTGGCCGGCGCTCTGTTGTTGCTGATTCATCTACTCGAAGTGCTGCTGTGCAATCGCAGCCTCAAGGGTCGTCCGCACCCTTGGCGTGATCGTGGCCGCATTCTGTTGTTCGGCGTTTTCCACCTGCAAACCATCCCGGCCCCGGCCGCTCCGGAGGCTTCTTCCCATGCGTAAACTCTGCCTGCTCGCTGCATTCATCAGTCCACTGGCCTGCGCCCAGGTGGTCAACGTGCAAAGCAATTCTTTGATGCGCTTGCCCAACACCACCAGCACGCTGCAACTGGAGAAACTGGAAGTCGCCGATTACGGCACCTTGCTGATCCCGTCCAACGTGACTGAATTGAACATTGATGAACTGCGTCTGGGCCACGAAGCACGTATTGCTATCGTTCCGGCTGAACAGGCGCTGGAAGTGAAGGTCAAGCGCGCTGAATTGAGCGAGGGCAGCCAGATCACCGCGCGCGGCGCCCCCGGCACTTATGAAAAAGCGGCCCGGGCCGGGCGCAATCTGAACCTGCAATTTCAGGCCCTGAGCGCGCCGCAACTGACGGTCGATGCCCGTGGCGGCAGGGGCGCGCCGGGTTTCGTCGGCCTCGACGGCGGCAACGGTGAAGATCCGGGCTGCACCTATGGCTCGGCCGGCCACGGTGCCGATGGCAGTGACGGCAGCGATGGTCAGCCAGGCGCGCCGGGTGCGCTGGTGCGCCTCGCCGTACCACGGGATTTCCCAGTCGAGCTGATCAAGGTCAACGTGGCTGGCGGTGCCGGCGGACCGGCGGGTGTCGGCGGCAAGGCGGGCAAGGGTGGCAAGTCCAAGGGCTGCCTGGTCTATCGCGCTGATGGCGGCAAGAACGGTAAGGCCGGTGCGGATGGCCAGCCGGGGCCGGTGGGAGCGACGGGTTCGGTTACCGTGCAGCGCCTCTAACGGCCAACCCGCTGATTGTTCCCACGCTCTGCGTGGGAATACAGCCCGTGACGCTCCGCGTCACTGGACGCAGAGCGTCCCTTGCGGCATTCCCACGCAGAGCGTGGGAACGATCACGGCCGAGCCGCAGCTACTGCCACCAGCACCAACCCGACCAGCAGATTAAGCCCCACCACCCGCCGAATCCGCCCCAGCACTGCCGCACCCGCCGGCCAATCCTTCGCCTCAACCGCCTTGCGCAATTCTGGCAGCATCAACCCCTGAATGCGGATGAACAGTGCCGTCATCACCACATACAAACCGATCATCACCTGCACGTACTTCGGCGCGGTTTCAAATCCGACCTGCTGCAGATGCAACATGCCCACGCCGCTGATCGGCAACAGGATCACGGCGACCCAGACCCAACGGAAAAAACCTTGAAACACTTCCACCCACAGGGTCAGGCGAGCGGGGCCGTCCAGAGCCTTCACGGCCGCAGGGCGCAAGACCATCCAGGCGAAAAACATACCGCCGACCCACACCAAAGCGGCAAGGACATGCAGGGGGTAAACGAGGCTAAAAGGTGTCATTCGGGCACTCCGTTCTGCGCAGGATCGATTAGGCAGGTATGATAGCCGCCGCTGGGGGCGTTCTCGATTAGTTTCCGCGCCGCGCCGGGCCTGCTGTTGTGCAGGGCAAGGCGCGAGAAGCGTGGTTTGGTCATTCCAAATAAGCTTCGAGCAACGCAGCCCTGCACAACAGCAGACCCGGCCCTTCGGGTTGTGCCTTAAGCCGGGCCAGCCTGCGTTGCAGGCCTTGGAAATAAAACACCATTCCCAGCGGCCTGCGCCTTGCCTGGCCCGGTTTAAGGCGACAACGCGGCGTGGAAACTAATCGAGAACGCCCCCTAAACTACTGAAAATTTATCCAGCGTTTCCAGCGCCCGACACTCAATGATCAGCACTGAACTCAAAACCACGATCCAGGGCGCCTATTCGCGTTTTCTAGAGGCCAAGAGTCTCAAGCCGCGTTACGGCCAGCGCCTGATGATCGCTGAAATCGCCAAAGTCCTCGGAGATATCGACACCGACGACGAAGGCCGGCGCAGTGGCGACCCCGCGATTGTCGCGGTGGAAGCCGGCACCGGTACCGGCAAGACGGTGGCCTACAGCCTGGCGGCGATCCCCACGGCGAAACTGGCCGGCAAGCGTCTGGTGATTGCCACCGCGACCGTCGCCCTGCAAGAGCAGATTGTCTACAAGGATTTGCCCGACCTGATGCGCAACAGCGGGCTGAATTTCAGCTTTGCCCTGGCCAAGGGCCGTGGTCGCTACATGTGCCTGTCCAAGCTCGACATGTTGTTGCAGGAAGGCCACGCACAAACCGCCACCGCGCAGCTGTTCGAAGAAGAAGGCTTCAAGATCGAAGTCGACGAGGCCAGTCAGAAGCTGTTCACCAGCATGATCGAAAAGCTCGCCGGCAATAAATGGGACGGCGACCGCGACAGTTGGCCTAACGCGCTGGAAGACGCCGACTGGGCGCGCCTGACCACCGATCACAGCCAGTGCACCAACCGTCATTGCCCGAACTTCGGCCAGTGCGCTTTCTACAAGGCTCGCGAAGGCATGGGCAAGGTTGACGTGATCGTTACCAACCACGACATGGTCCTGGCTGACCTGGCACTGGGCGGCGGCGCCGTGTTGCCTGACCCGCGCGACACCATTTACGTGTTCGACGAAGGTCACCATTTGCCGGACAAGGCCATCGGCCACTTCGCTCATTACACGCGCCTGCGCTCCACCGCCGACTGGCTGGAAACCACCGCCAAGAACCTCACCAAGCTGCTGGCCCAGCATCCGTTGCCGGGCGATCTCGGCAAGCTGATCGAGCAGGTGCCCGAGCTGGCGCGGGAGATCAAGACCCAACAGCAGTTCATGTTCACCGCCTGCGAGCAGATCGCCGATTTCAAACCCGGCGAAGACGTCGAAGGCCGCGAGCGACCGCGTCATCGCTTTGTCGGCGGGGTGATTCCCGAGGACATGCGCGAGATGGGCATCGAGCTGAAAAAAGGCTATTCGCGCCTTAACGATCTGTTCCAGCGCCTGACCGACCTGCTCAAGGAAGGCATGGACGGTGAGGTCAATATCGGCATCGCCAGCAATCAGGCCGAAGAATGGTATCCGTTGTTCGGCAGCTTGTTGTCCCGCGCTTCCGGCAACTGGGAATTGTGGACCGCGTTCACCGCCGAAGACCCGGAAGACAGCCCGCCGATGGCGCGCTGGCTGACCCTGGCCGAAAGCGGTTCGCTGTTCGATATCGAGGTCAACGCCAGCCCGATTCTGGCGGCGGAAACCTTGCGTCGCAGTTTGTGGAACGTCGCTTACGGCTGCTTGGTGACGTCGGCGACGCTGACGGCGCTGGGCACTTTCGACCGTTTCCGCATGCGCGCCGGTCTGCCGAAAAAAGCTGTCACAGCGGTGGTGCCGAGCCCGTTCCATCATGCCGATGCCGGCGTGCTGCGCGTGCCGGATCTCAAGGCCGACCCGCGCGATGCCGCCGCCCACACGGCGGCGATCATTCGCGAGCTGCCCGATCTGGTGGAAGGTTCACGAGGCACACTGGTGCTGTTCTCCTCGCGCAAGCAAATGCAGGACGTATTCGACGGTCTCGACCGCGACTGGCGCAAGCAAGTGTTCATTCAGGGCAACCTGTCGAAACAGGAAACCCTGAACAAGCACAAGGCGCGGGTCGATGGCGGTGATTCCAGCGTGCTGTTCGGGCTGGCCAGTTTTGCCGAAGGTGTCGATTTGCCGGGGGCCTACTGCGAGCACGTGGTGATCGCCAAGATTCCGTTCTCGGTGCCCGATGATCCGGTTGAGGCCGCGTTATCGGAGTGGATCGAGGCGCGCGGTGGCAATCCGTTCATGGAAATCTCCGTGCCCGATGCCTCGCTGAAACTGGTTCAGGCCTGCGGCCGTCTGCTGCGCACCGAAGAAGACCGCGGCACCATCACCTTGCTAGACCGGCGTCTGGTCACTCAGCGCTACGGCAAGGCGATCCTCAATGCGTTGCCTCCTTTCCGTCGTGAAATATCCTGAGACACGGGTGGGCCGATTGGCCCGCCGCGTTGTCTATCTCTCTGCCACCGCTTTTCCACTGGCCTTGACTGGTCGTTAGGGAGAACTCCGCTCTTATGATCCGCCGTTCGTTGCCCGCTGTTTTCGCCTTGATCTTTGCCGCGCCGTTGCTGGCTGCGCCCGCCGGTCAGCAGACGCTGTTCAACTTCGTACGCCCGGCCGACGTGGTCAAGGTCGCCACGGAAAACGCCGACCTGCCGCAGGCCAATGCCGAACAGACCGCGGAAGGTGAAGTGCTGCGCCGGGTGACGTTCAACCCGGTCGCCCGCCCGACCTTGCGCCTTACCCCGCAGACCGGCGCTTGGGACTGGTCGCAGTCCGACATGATGACCCTGCGTCTGCAAAGTGCGATGAATTGGGCGGTCACAGTCTATGTGCAGATCCAGAGCAACGACGGCCGCACTCTGGTCAGCCGCGTCGATCTGCCGGCCGGCCCCGCGCAGACCTTGCTGGTGCCGCTGGTGGCTTCGACGCCGCTGAGCCAGGGCATGAAAGCCGGGCCGCCGATGCCGATGACCGTCGATGGCCAACGCATCCTGCTGGCCAGCAGCACGGGCGAGATCGACCGCAGCCAGGTGGTTTCGGTGAGTCTGTCGATGGATCAGCCGAAAGTTGCGCAGAGTCTGTTGCTCGAGCGGTTCGGCGTGCAGGACGGCGAATCGGTGACGCGGGCGGTGTACGGCAATCTGGTCGATGCTTACGGGCAGTCAACCCGCAGCAAGTGGCCGGAAAAAGTCAGCAGCGACGAACAACTGAAAAGCGCCGCCAGCAAAGAGCAGCAACAGCTGAATACGTGGCTGGCCGAGCGTGAAAAGGCTTCGCTGGACACATTCGGGGGCTGGAACAAAGGCCCGGCGTTCAAGGCCAGCGGTTTCTTTCGCACGGAAAAACGCGATGGCCGCTGGTATCTGGTGACCCCCGAAGGCCACCCGTTCTATTCGTTGGGCGTCAACACCGTCAGCGCGCAGGTCAACCAGACCTACGTCGCCGGCCGTGAATCCATGTTTGAATCGTTGCCTAAGAACGACGACCCGCTGGCCGCGCATTTTGGCGAGGGTGACAACCGTGGCGGCAATGGCGCCGACCAGGGGCGTGGCTACGGCAACGGCCGCTGGTACGACTTCTATGGCGCCAATCTGCAACGCCTGTACGGCGAACCGTGCAAGGCAGACAGCGACAACAAGGCCGGGATTGCCGAAGCGGCGAAGGCTGGGGCGGCTGAGGCCGGTTCGGTGCAGGCCGCTGAAACCGCAGCGGTGCCTGCCGAGCCAAAATCCGGTATTGCCGAAGCGGCGCAGACCGATGCGGTGCAAGCGTCCAGCGAGGAAACCGCTCCGTGCAAAGCCACTATTGATGAAGAACGCTGGACCCGGCACACCCTCGATCGGCTGCAAGCCTGGGGCTTCAACACAGTGGGCAACTGGAGCGCGCCGTCGCTGGCGGATGCTGAGCGCGTACCGTACACCTTGCCGCTGTCGATCGTCGGCGATTACACCAGCATCAGCACCGGCAGCGATTGGTGGGGCGGCATGCCGGATCCGTTCGATCCGCGTTTCGCCATGGCCACCGAGCGTGCCGTGGCCATTGCCGCCCGCGATCACCGTGACGATCCGTGGCTGATCGGTTATTACGCCGACAACGAACTGGCCTGGGCCGGCCCTGGCGACGATCCGAAAGCTCGCTACGCGCTGGCCTACGGCACGTTGAAAATGACCACCGACGTGCCGGCCAAACGCGCCTTTCTCAAGCAATTGCGCGACAAGTACCGCAATCAGGCCGGACTGTCCAAGGCCTGGGGCATCGAGTTGCCGGCGTGGGAATTGATGGAAGACCCTGGCTTCGTGCCGCCACTGCCGAACCCGGAGCATCCGGAGATCGAAGCGGATTTCAAATACTTCCAGAAGGTCTTCGCCGATACCTATTTCAAGACCATTTCCGATTCGCTGAAATGGCACGCGCCGAACCAGATGCTCCTTGGCGGTCGTTTCGCCATCAGTACCCCTGAAGCCGTGGCGTCCTGCGCACAGTATTGCGATGTGTTGAGCTTCAACATGTACACGCTCAAGCCGCAGGACGGCTACGACTTCGCCGCGCTGGCAGCCCTGGACAAACCGGTGCTGATCACCGAATTCAACTTCGGCTCGGCCGACCGAGGTCCGTTCTGGGGCGGCGTGACGCAGCTGGCCAAGGAGGAAGATCGCGGCCCGGCCTATGCCAACTTCCTAAAACAGGCGCTGAGCGAACCGTCGATTGTCGGCGTGCACTGGTTCCAGTATCTCGACCAACCGGTGACCGGGCGTTTGCTCGACGGCGAGAATGGCCATTTCGGTCTGGTCGGTGTGACCGATCTGCCGTATCAGGGATTTGTCGAGGCGGTGCGCAAAAGCAATCTGCAGGCGCTTGAGCAACTGGGCAAGGAGGCGCAGAAAACCCCGGCTGCGGAAGTTGAAGGCGGGCGCAAGGCCGAGGCTGGCAAAGCTGCGGAGGCTGCACAGGCGGGTGGGCATTCGGGGAATGGTCACTAGGTTTCAGACCGCGTTATCGTTCTTCGCGAGCAGGCTCGCTCCCACACTGGATATCAACAGCAGCGGAGATCCCCTGTGGGAGCGAGCCTGCTCGCGAAGGGATCGCCACAAATTGCCGATCAACCGTCTGGCCCGCGCCTGTTCCCAAATCCCTCAAGGGCTGGAACAATGCGGACCACTTTGTAGAGCGTTTTCGCGGGGGAGTTGCGGGTGCAGATTCAGGGACATTACGAGCTTCAATTCGAAGCGGTGCGCGAGGCTTTCGCCGCACTGTTCGACGATCCCCAGGAACGCGGCGCAGCCCTGTGCATCCAGGTCGGTGGAGAAACCGTCCTCGACCTCTGGTCCGGTACTGCCGACAAGGACGGCACCGAAGCCTGGCACAGCGACACCATCGCCAACCTGTTCTCCTGCACCAAGACCTTCACCGCCGTTACCGCGCTGCAACTGGTCGCTGAAGGCAAGTTGCAGCTCGATGCCCCGGTTGCCCGCTACTGGCCGGAATTCGCAGCCGCCGGCAAAGAATCCGTCACCCTGCGCCAATTGCTCTGCCATCAGGCCGGCCTGCCGGCGCTGCGCGAACTGCTCGCCCCTGAAGCCCTTTACGACTGGCAAACCATGGTCGACGCCCTTGCGGCCGAAGCACCATGGTGGACGCCGGGCACCGGTCACGGTTATGCCGCGATTACCTACGGCTGGCTGGTCGGCGAATTGCTGCGCCGCGCTGACGGGCGTGGGCCGGGCGAGTCGATCGTCGCTCGGGTCGCCAAACCGTTGGGCCTGGATTTCCATGTGGGCCTGGCCGACGAAGAATTTCATCGCGTGGCGCACATCGCTCGTGGCAAGGGCAACGCCGGCGACGCTGCGGCGCAGCGCCTGCTGCAAGTCACCATGCGCGAACCGACGGCCATGACTACCCGCGCCTTCACCAATCCGCCGTCAGTGCTGACCAGCACCAACAAGCCGGAATGGCGCCGCATGCAGCAGCCTGCGGCTAACGGCCACGGCAATGCGCGCAGCCTCGCCGGGTTTTACGCCGGCCTGCTGGACGGCAGCCTGCTCGAAAGCGAGATGCTCGAAGAGCTGACCCGCGAGCACAGCCTTGGCGATGACAAGACCTTGCTCACCCGCACCCGTTTCGGCCTCGGCTGCATGCTCGATCAACCGGACGTGCCCAACGCCACCTACGGCCTCGGACCACGCGCGTTCGGTCATCCGGGAGCGGGCGGCTCGATCGGTTTTGCTGATCCGGAGCACGATGTGGCTTTCGGTTTCGTGACAAATACCCTGGGGCCTTACGTTTTGATGGATCCGCGTGCACAAAAGCTGGCGCGGGTGCTTGCCACTTGTCTGTAAAGCTTCAACTGAGGTTCCAGGGTCGGAACCTCGAAGGGATTTTCGTTTCAAAACGGCTGTTTATCCGGGCGAAAGTGCTCTGATTTTTCATTACTTCATTTTGTGGATTTTCAATGTCATCTAAAAAGACCCTCGCCCTGGCCCTGTGTGTAGCGATCACCGGTTGCGCACAGACTCCGAAAAACGATGCAGATGGCGGCAGTTGGTGGCCGTTCGGTTCTTCCGACAAAGTCGCGGCCAAAGATTCGGCCCCGGCTCCGGCTCCTTTGAAACCTGCGGCGACTGCGCCAGTGGCCAAGGCCGAAAGCAGCAACCCGTGGTACTGGCCGTTCGGTTCCAGCGATGAAGCGGCCAAGGCTGATCTGAAAGCCGAGGTCAAACCTGAAGCCAAACCGGTCGAGGTGGCCAAAGCCGAGGCGCAGTCCAATGGCAAATGGTGGTGGCCGTTCGGCGGCAAGGACCAGCCAACCGCCAAAGCCGTGCCGATGCCCGATCCGAAGGTGACTCAGGCCTGGCTCGACGACTACGAGCCGCGTCTGCGTGAAGCGGTGAAAGACAGCAATCTGCAACTCGAGCGTCGCGATAACGTGCTGGTCGTAACAGCCCCTGTCGAAGGCTCGTTCAACCCGGATCGCCCGGCGATGCTGCTGCCGGTCACCCTTGGCCCGTTCACTCGCGTGGCGAAAATCCTTGAAGCCGATCCGAAAACCGCAGTGCTGGTGCTCGGTCACAGTGATACCAGCGGTGCCGCACCGGCCAACGTCAAGCTGAGCCAGGAACGTGCGCAATCGGTGGCAGCGATCTTCCGCCTCAGCGGCTTGCAGCGTGATCGCCTGATGCTGCGCGGCATGGGTTCCGAAGCGCCGCGTGCGGCCAACGACAGCGTTGAAGGCCGCGCCTTGAACCGTCGTGTCGAGCTGCTGGTGACTCCGCAAAACACCATGGTTGCGCTGCTGAGCAAATACAACATGCCAGCACCGAAGCCGGTGACGATGGTTGCTGCGCAAGACGTCAAGCCAGTTGCCAAACCGGTTACCCCGGCGCCTGCGGCGAAAAAAGCCGCTGTGCCGGCGGCGAAAAAGGCGCCAGCCAAGAAAACCGCCGCCAAGGCTCCTGCGAAGAAGGCCCCGGCCAAGGCTCCAGCGAAAAAAACTGCACCAGCCAAAGCCGCCGCGACCGACAAGAAAGTCGCCGCAGCCGACGCCGCCAAGAAGTGATCCGCTAACGAAAAGGAATCCGCCATGACCCAGGCTCTGGCCGATATGCGTCGCGACTACACCCGTGACGGTTTGACCGAGGCGCAAGCCCCGGCCGAGCCGTTTGCGCTATTTCACCAGTGGTTCGCCGATGCGGTGAAAACCGAGCAGGCGCCGGTGGAAGCCAATGCCATGACCCTGGCCACGGTCGATGCCGACGGTCGTCCGCATTGCCGCATTTTGTTGCTCAAGGGCCTAGACGAGCAGGGCTTCACCTTCTTCACCAACTACGACAGCGCCAAGGGCCAGCATCTGGCGGCAAACCCGTTTGCCGCCATGACCTTCTTCTGGCCCACCCTGGAGCGCCAGGTGCGCATCGAAGGGCGGGTGGTCAAGGTCACGGCGCAAGAGTCCGACGCGTATTATCAGGTGCGTCCGCTGGGTAGCCGCCTCGGCGCCTGGGCCTCGCCGCAGAGCCGGGTCATCAACGGTCGTGGCGAACTGGAAGATTTGCTCAAGGCCACCGAGCAACGCTTCAGCGACAGCCAGCCGCACTGCCCGGAACATTGGGGCGGTTACCGCTTGTTGCCCGAGCGCATCGAGTTCTGGCAGGGCCGTCCGAGCCGCCTGCACGATCGCCTCAACTACCGCCTCCAGGGCGCCGAGTGGATTCTGGAACGTCTGGCACCCTGAGCAGTCTACCGAGCGAGATAAACGCGGATGGCGCAGGATCGTTGATTTGACGCTACCTTGAGTGGACGCTCGCGGGCATCTGTACCAGGCCTGAATGGAAGCCAATTTTATCCGGATGGTGTCGTGACAGGCGCCAGGCCACGGGGTTTAATGAACACATGTTCTTTTGGAGTTGATGCTATGCGTAAGTCTGTTCTGCTGGTTGCTTCCTTTTCGACGATGGCGATGTTGCTGACCGGCTGCCAATCGAGCCTCACTGGCGACTCCTACTCCCGTGACGAAGCGCGTCGTGTGCAGACGATTCGCATGGGCACCATCGAATCCCTGCGACCGGTAAAAATCGAAGGCACCAAGACCCCGATCGGCGGCGCAGCAGGCGCAGTGGTCGGCGGCGTCGGCGGCAGCGCTATCGGCGGCGGCAAGGGCAGCATTGTGGCTGCGGTCATCGGGGCAGTGGCCGGCGGCCTGCTTGGCTCGGCCACCGAAGAAGGCCTGACCCGCACCCAGGGCGTGGAAATCACCGTCCGCGAAGACGACGGCAGCATGCGCGCCTATGTGCAGCAGGTTCAGGAGAATGAAGTATTCCGCGTTGGCGAGCGGGTACGGATTTCCACCGTTGGCGGAACCAGCCGCGTTTCGCACTAAGCGGGAAGCCGGGTAAAAGAAAACCCCGATCAGGTGACTGGTCGGGGTTTTTCTTTGTTTGTGAATTGCTCATTCAGTATGTGGCGCAGGTGCCCATGAAGTATTCGAGGCCCTTTGGAAAACTGACGTTGAGCAGGTTTTCCAATGCGGTTACCTGATCCTGAGTCAACAACAGCTCGCCCGGGTTCCACCTCATCCAAGGGCTTTGATTCAATGAGCTGAGCCACTTTTTCATTCATCTCGCTGCCTGTGATATCCAGCTCGAATTGCAAGGAGTCGTCTTGGGCTTCGTCAGGGAAAAAACCGGTAATTAAAAGAAAGTGCACGGAGCTAATACTTCCGGAGCTGTTAGCCGTAGTCAAACGAAATTTGATAGTCGTGAACTCTCAAATCGATTTGATGTTGAAAATACGGCTGAATGGTGGCGAGCCAATTTTGAGCGACGTTGAAACTGCCATTGTTGATGTTGTCCGCGGCGGGAATCCCCAAGGCGTTTAACACTGACTCGTCACCACCCAGGTCTTTTGACGACTCTTCCCCCTGAAACTCCAAGGTTGCTGTGTCGTACCATTCCAATCTCAGTTCCAGTCCCATCTACCATTGATCCCGGTAAACGAACGATACCTGATAGTCGTAAGAAGAAAATTGAATGGAATGCTGGAAGTGGGGCTGGAGAGTCTTGATCCAATCGGCTTTTACATCAAATCCGCCGTTATTGAAGCTTTTCGACGGTAGGCCTAATGCTTCCATTAATGAGCCGTCCTCGCCAAAGTCTTTCGACAGTTCCTCCCCCTCACCCAGTTCGGTTTGTTGGTCGTACCATTCGAGTCTGGCTTTGAGTCCCATGTAATCCTCATAAATATTTTTTAATACTACGGTTTTTTTTGGGTGGATCTATCTGTTCACCAGTTCTGTGGTCGTAAGAGCCTAAATGGCTGCCATCACTTGCGCGGTAGCCTTCAAGCTCGCCGTGTAAATAGTCCCATTCATAAATTATTCGGCCTTTTGCATTGATCCAGCGATCCCGGAGCCCACCGTTGAACGGCGTTTTCTTTTTTGCTCTTCTTAAATCGGGAAAGGCTGTGATATCCGACGTTTCGGGAGCGGGGTGATAGGTATGTCCCGCTTCAGCGGTGCCTTTCGCAGAGCTGACAACGATGTAAATCGGTTTTACACCCGAGTCTGTGGGAAACACCAGAATGAAATCTTTGTACTCCGGCGGATAAAGCGGATTCACCAGTATCCCGTCCGCCGCCTTCGTCGGTGGATACACCCAGATATGCGGTGCCTGCGGTGCGGCCTCCAGTGCTGGAATGCCGAGAATGTCCGAGCCATCCACCGCCGGGGTCCAGAGCAGTTCGACGCCTTCACCCAGATCGGCAACGAACCGGTCGCCACGCGCAATGAACTGCACGACATCGACCATTTCCCAATCGCGGTTCTTACCGGTGTAGAAACCGTAACCCTTGAGGCTGCCATCGGCCTGTTGCTCGACGCGCAGGCGCACGCGGGTTCGGGCTTGTTTGAGTGTGCTCAGTTGCTCATCGGTGTAGAGCGCGCTGTCGCCCAGGCTGGATGGCATCAAAAGCGCAATCAGCCCCACCAAAGTCGCAGCCGCCGCAGGGGAGGCGAGCGCCGGTAGCACTTCAAAAGCCGAGCCTGCCAAGGCCAGACTGCCGAACCCGACCGGGATGGTGTTGGCGCTGATTTTCTTGAGAGGAATGCCGCCGCTTGCGTCGGCTTCGCGAGCGCCGAGCAGGATCAGCTCGCCGTAATCCTTCAGGCTGTCGGTCGGCACCATGCCGGAAGGATTGCTGTAATCGATAATCGCATCCGGCAACTTGCAGGACTTGGCGAATACACAGCCGGCACGCACGGCTTCAGGTTTTTTCGCAGCCACTTCACGACTGCGCTCGAACGCCTCCTGCCGCGCCAGCATCGCGTCGTAAGCGTTTTGCCCGGCTTCGCGCTCGGCCAGTTCTGCGGCCGTCATATACCGCCAGGTAACGTGATGCCCGTCGCCCTGCGGTGGGTTTTGCACCCGGGGAATGTCCTTGTTCCGCGCCACTGATCATCCCTTCGTTCATCATCGACAGCCCCTCGGAAAGGGGCTGCACGACGTTATCGAAGCGGGGAAAGTGTGGCTGTAGGACGGGTCGCTAATGACGTGGGGATTGTTCGCTGCGTAACTGTCAGGCGGAGAATCTGTGGCGAGGGCCAAGCTCCCTCGCCACAGGGGTCATTGCAGTTGTGAATTCTTGCGACTCGCCGCCGCCGTCACCGCATAACCAATCACCGCCGCGAGAATCGAGCCGGTGAGGATGCCCATGCGATCCATGCCGGCGTAATCACTCACGCCCGGTTCGAAGGCCAGCGAGCCGACGAACAGGCTCATGGTGAAGCCGATGCCGCAGAGGATTGCCACGCCGAGGACCTGGCCCCAGTTGGCGCCTTGGGGCAGGGCGGCGATGCCAATCTTGACCGCCAGCCAGGTCAGGCCGAACACGCCGATGGTCTTGCCCAGCAGCAGGCCGATGGCGATGCCCATCGGTACGTCGTGGGTGAAGCTTTCGACGGTGACGCCGCTCAGTGACAGGCCAGCGTTGGCGAAGGCGAACAGCGGCAGGATGCCGTAGGCGACCCAGGGGTGCAGCGCGTGTTCGAGGGTCAGCAGCGGCGACGACTCGGCGTTTTTCGTGCGCAGGGGAATGCAGAAAGCCAGGGTCACGCCGGCCAGTGTCGCGTGGACACCGCTCTTGAGCACGCAGACCCAGAGGATCAGGCCGATGATCATGTACGGCCCGAGCTTGACCACGCCGAGCCGGTTCATCGCCACCAGCGCGGCAATGCACGCAGCCGCCAGGCCAAGGGACAGGGTCGAGAGTTCGCCGGAATAGAAGATTGCGATGATGACGATGGCGCCCAGGTCATCGATGATCGCCAGGGTCATCAGGAACAGTTTCAGCGACACCGGCACGCGTTTGCCGAGCAGGGCCAATACGCCGAGGGCGAAGGCGATGTCGGTGGCGGTCGGAATGGCCCAGCCGCTCAGGGCGGCGGGGTTGTCGCGGTTGAGGAACCAGTAGATCAGCGCCGGCACCAGCATGCCGCCAATCGCCGCTGCGCCGGGCAGGACGATCTGCGAAGGCTTGGACAATTGGCCGTCGAGCACTTCGCGTTTGACTTCCAGACCGATCAGCAGGAAGAACATCGCCATCAGGCCGTCATTGATCCACAGCAGCAGGGGTTTGGCGATTTTCAACGCGCCGATCTGCGCCACCACCGGGGTGTCGAGCAGGCCGGTGTACAGCCACGACAGCGGTGAGTTGTTGATGATCAGCGCGAGAACGGCTGCGGCGATCAATAGCAGACCGCTGGCGGCTTCCAACTGAAAGAAACGCGTGAAAGTGCTACGCAGAGGCAAGGTCGCTCTCCATCGAATCAAGAAAAAGGTGAAACACCCTAACCCGTACCGTTAGTTGTTAAAACAAAAGTTATATTCTTTTTTGTTATATGTCGTTACAGGCTGTCTGGCTCGGGCAGCACTGAGCCTAGCAGTTGCCCGACACATTGAGACTCAGCTGTATCTTTGCCGCCTGCGGGATTTTTCCTAAGCTTGCGGCAGACCTTTTTCAGAAGACCGATCTTCTGGCTGATTCAACGAGAACCGAAACCATGAGCGACAACCGACAGTGGGCACGCGAAGCCATCCGCATCATCGAGGCGGACTTCCAGCGCAGCGCCGACACCCACCTGATCCCTTTGCCGCTGCCCGGTTTTGCCGGCATCGAGTTGTATTTCAAGGACGAATCCAGCCACCCGACCGGCAGCCTCAAGCATCGCCTGGCCCGTTCGCTGTTCCTTTACGCGCTGTGTAACGGCTGGCTGAAACCCGGCGCGCCGGTGATCGAGGCATCCAGCGGCTCGACGGCGATTTCCGAAGCGTATTTCGCGCGCATGCTCGGATTGCCGTTTATCGCGGTAATGCCGGCGACGACTTCGAAAGAGAAGATTGCCCAGATTGCCTTCTACGGTGGCCAGAGCCATCTGGTGCAGGACCCGACGCAGATCTACGCCGAATCCGAGCGCCTGGCCCGCGAGCATGGCGGTCACTTCATCGATCAGTTCACCTACGCCGAACGTGCCACCGACTGGCGAGCGAACAACAACATCGCCGAGTCGATCTTCCAGCAGATGCGCTACGAAAAACACCCTGAGCCGACGTGGCTGATTTCCAGCCCCGGCACTGGCGGGACTACAGCGACCCTTGGTCGATACGTGCGTTATCGCCAGCACTGCACCCGCGTGTTGTGTGCCGATGCCGAGCGTTCGGTGTTCTTCGATTTTTACCAGACGGGAGATGCCAGCCTGCGTCTGGATTGCGGTTCACGCATCGAAGGCATTGGTCGGCCTCGGGTGGAAGCGTCGTTCCTGCCCAAGGTCATCGATGCGATGGTCAAGGTGCCGGACGCCCTGTCGCTGGCGGCCATGCATTATCTGGCGCAGCGTTTGGGGCGGTATGTCGGCGGGTCGAGCGGGACCAATCTGATCGGTGCGCTGATGGCGGCGCAACAGATGAAAGCGGCGGGGCAGTCGGGGTCGATCGTGGCGATCCTGTGCGATGGCGGCGAGCGTTATGCCGACACGTATTACGATCAGCAATGGCTGAAGGCGCAGGGCTATGAACTGGGTAATTTGATTGCAGCGGTGGCGGCGAGTGCCGAGCGCGGGGAGGCGCTGCCGACCTCGGTACTGCGCGCGAATATCTAAAGCTCAACGCAGAAACCACTGTGGGAGCGAGCCTGCTCGCGAAGGCGGAATCACATTCAACAACTTCGTTGAGTGACAGACCGCTTTCGCGAGCAGGCTCGCTCCCACAGGGTTTTGTGTTGGGTCAGCTGATGCTGATCAGGCTTCCAGGCCGAGGATATCGCGAGCCACTGCCTCGGCAATGCGAATCCCGTCGACACCCGCCGAGAGAATTCCGCCGGCATAGCCCGCGCCTTCACCGGCCGGGAACAGGCCCTTGACGTTCATGCTCTGCAGCGACTCGTTGCGGGTGATGCGCAGCGGCGATGAAGTGCGCGTCTCGATTCCGGTCAGCACGGCGTCGTGCAGCGAATAACCGCGAATCTGCTTCTCGAACGCCGGCAAGGCTTCACGGATCGCCTCAATGGCAAAGTCGGGCAGCGCCAAGGCCAGATCGCCCAGCGCCACGCCCGGCTTGTACGACGGCTCGACTTCGCCCAGCTCGGTCGATGGAATGTCGTTGATAAAGTCGCCAACCAGTTGCGCCGGAGCCTTGTAGTCGCTGCCGCCCAGAATGAACGCGTGGGATTCCAGGCGCTCCTGCAACTCGATACCGGCGAGCGGGCCGCCCGGATAATCGACTTCCGGGGTAATGCCGACGACGATGCCGGAGTTGGCATTGCGCTCGTTACGGGAGTACTGGCTCATGCCGTTGGTGACCACGCGATTGGGCTCGGACGTCGCCGCGACCACGGTGCCGCCCGGGCACATGCAGAAGCTGTAGACCGAACGCCCGTTCTTGGCGTGGTGCACCAGCTTGTAATCGGCAGCACCAAGTTTCGGGTGGCCGGCGTACTTGCCCAAGCGCGCGCGGTCGATCAGCGATTGCGGGTGCTCGATGCGGAAACCCACCGAGAACGGCTTGGCTTCCATGAACACGCCACGGCTGTGGAGCATGCGGAAGGTGTCGCGGGCGCTGTGGCCGAGGGCCAGAACCACGTGTTTGGAATGCAGGGTTTCGCCGCTGGCCAGTTGCACGCCGACAAGTTGGCCGTCTTCGATCAGCACGTCGCTGACGCGCTCCTGGAAGCGCACCTCACCGCCCAGTTCGCGGATCTGCTCGCGCATGTTTTCGACCATACCGGTCAGGCGGAACGTACCGATGTGCGGCTTGCTGACGTAGAGGATTTCTTCCGGCGCGCCGGCCTTGACGAACTCGTGCAGGACTTTGCGGCCGAGGAATTTCGGGTCCTTGATCTGGCTGTACAGCTTGCCGTCGGAGAACGTGCCCGCGCCGCCTTCGCCAAACTGTACGTTGGACTCGGGATTGAGCACGCTTTTACGCCACAGACCCCAAGTGTCCTTGGTGCGCTGACGGACTTCGGTGCCGCGTTCGAGAATGATCGGTTTGAAGCCCATCTGTGCCAGCAGCAGACCGGCGAAGATGCCGCACGGGCCGAAACCGACGACGATCGGCCGCTGGCCGGGATCGTTCGGTGCCTGGCCGACGAATTTGTAGCTGACATCCGGCGCCACGTTGACGTTACGGTCGTCGGCGAACTTGCCCAACACTCTGGCCTCGTCGCGTACGTTGAGGTCGATGGTGTAGATGAAGCACAGTTCGGAGGACTTTTTGCGCGCGTCATAGCTGCGCTTGAACAAGGTGAAATCGAGCAGATCATCGCTGGCGATGCCCAGACGCTGCACGATTGCGGCGCGCAGGTCTTCTTCGGGATGGTCGATTGGCAGCTTGAGTTCAGTGATTCGTAACATGGCGGGGATCCGGATTCGCGGGGCGCACAACTGCGCCAGGGCGTTTGAAGGCGGCGATTATAAGCCGCCGCGAGCGGATCCGTGGGGGAAAAACGATCAGTCGTTACGCGCGCCGCCGAAATAGCCGCAGCCGCGCTGGACCTGACCGTCGATGCGCAACTCGGCGCTCATGTGCTGCACGCTGCCGGTGCTGCTGTCGACGCAGCGCTGTGGCGCCACCCACAATTCGATGCGCTGGTTGTTGGCTTCGCTGCTGAGATTGAAGCGGCCGTCGCCCAGTTGCTCTTCCACATACGGCACCGCCAGTGGAGCCTGGCCCTCACGCTCGATGACCATGCCTTTGCCGCTGACCTTGACGTTCCACTCCGGGCCATGGCCGGCAGCGCGCAGGATCAGCAGTTTGAAATTTGGGTCGTCGCAGGCCGTGCCCGAGCGCTCGACGCGATACAACTGGCCGAGGTCGAGGCGGTCGCCGGAAACCTTGCCGCGCACATCGGCAAACAACTTGCCTTGCTCGTCGGCCAAGGTGGCGGCCTCTTGCAGGACGCTGGTGCCGCCGATGTCGTTGACCACCAGTTGCCGCTGCTCCTGGCACGGCTGGAACACCAGTTTGCCGTCGGCGGCGGTCAGTTGCCCCTGCATTCGCGTTTGCCCGGCATGGGACACACTTTCACGCTGGCCGTCGAACAACTGGCAGGCGGCAAACATCGGCAGCAGGGTAACGAGGACGATCGAACGGGCAACACGCATCTTTGGCTCTCCAGACAAGTGCTGCCACGTTACTGAGGCTGAGTGCCTATCACAAGGTCTGGTCTGCCACTATTGAGTCGGGCGTGGGAGCCCCGCATAGTCTCATGCACGTTTTTTGATGGATCAGGGAGTGTTAAATGAAATGGAAAATTGCGCTGTTGCTGTTGGCATCTGCAAGCGCTGTCAGCGTCCAGGCAGCCGATTTGGCTTTCTCTTCAGGGGTTGATTTCACAAAGATGGTAATGCTGCTCAAGGATGATCAGGGGCCTAATCCGGATCTTGTCGAACTATCCCTGGTGTTGACACCCGTAGCCACTGCGAGGGCTAAGGCAATCAGTCATGAGGCGATGGGCCAGCCATTGAGTCTTTCGATCAACGGCCAGCACATTTCCACGGCGACAGTGCGATCCGAGCTGGGCGGGGAGTTCAGGATCTCTATGTCGCGGTCTGTCGCCAAACGGCTTTTACCTACCTTGATCGATTAATCATTCAGGCCACGTGAAACGTCTGCCCTGTTTGCAATCCTTCGACACTTTTCGCGTAGGCCAATGCCACTTCCGCGGCAGGAACCGGCTTGAAGCCACGGAAGTAGGGCGCGTATTTGCCCAGGGCTTCGGTCAGTACGGTCGGGCTCACCGAGTTCACCCGCAGGCCACGCGGCAGTTCGATGGCGGCGGCGCGGACGAAGCTGTCGATGGCGCCGTTGACCAGCGCTGCCGAGGCACCGCTGCGAATCGGGTCGTGGCTGAGCACGCCGGTGGTAAACGTGAACGAAGCGCCATCGTTGGCGTACTCGCGGCCGATCAGCAGCAGGTTGATCTGGCCCATCAGTTTGTCTTTCAGGCCGAGGGCGAAGCTGTCCTCAGTCATGTCGTCCAGCGCTGCAAACGTCACGTTGCCCGCCGCGCAGATCAGCGCATCGAACTTGCCGGTCTGTTCGAACAGCTTGCGGATCGAGGCGCTGTCGCTGATATCCACTTGCAAGTCACCGCTGTTACGACCGATACGAATGACCTCGTGACGTTGCGACAATTCTTTGTCCACCGCTGAGCCGATGGTGCCGCCTGCGCCTATCAACAGAATTTTCATCGTGCTGTACCCCATGTGTGTGAATGAGGTTTCAGTCTAGGGTGGTTTTTTCAGCGGATAAGCGCACTAATAGGCAACCTTTGGTTTTCAATTGGAAACAATCCATGAGCGAAATGGATGATCTCGCCGCGTTCGCTGTGCTGATCGAGGCCGGCAGTTTCACCCTTGCGGCGCAGCAGTTGGGCTGCAGCAAGGGCCAGTTGTCCAAGCGCATCAGCCAGCTCGAAGCGCAGTTCGGTGTGGTATTGCTGCAACGCACCACCCGGCGCTTGAGTCTGACGGCGGCGGGGGCGGCGCTGCTGCCGCAGGCCCAGGCGCTGGTGGTCCAGGTCGAACGCGCACGCCAGGCTTTGGCGCGGTTGAAGGACGACATGGCCGGCCCCGTGCGCATGACGGTTCCGGTGTCGCTCGGCGAGACCTTCTTCGATGGCTTGCTGCTGGAGTTTTCCGGGCAATACCCCGAGGTGCAAATCGAGCTGGAGCTGAACAACAGCTATCGCGATCTGTCGCGCGATGGCTTTGATCTGGCGATTCGCGCCGAAGTCGCCAATGACGATCGGCTGGTGGCCAAGCCGTTGTTGGCGTGGCACGAAATGACCTGCGCCAGCCCGGCCTACCTCGAGCGCTTCGGCGAGCCGGCGACGCCCCATGCCTTGGCCGAGCATCGTTGTCTGCTCAACAGCCATTACAGCGGTCGCGAAGAATGGCTGTATCACCAGCAGCACGAGTTGCTGCGGGTGCGGGTTTCGGGTCCGTTTGCCAGCAATCACTACAGCCTGTTGAAGAAAGCAGCGCTGTCCGGCGCCGGCATCGCCCGTCTGCCGTCGTATCTACTGCAAGCGGAACTGGCGGACGGCCGCTTGCGCTGGTTGCTGCGCGATTACCAGACGCGACGCATGCCGATGTATCTGGTGCACCCGTATCAGGGGGGATTGCCCAAGCGCACGCAGGTGTTGGCGGATTATTTGATGGGCTGGTTCAAGCGCAGTGGCGAGGCGCTGGATCGACTCCAGCGCTGACACCGAACCTGTGTAGGAGCTGCCGAAGGCTGCGATCTTTGGATTTTTAGAAGCAAGATCAAAAGATCGCAGCCTTCGGCAGCTCCTACAGTTTCAGGTCAGCCTTGGCATCGGCGGGCAATCAGCTGATCGATCGACAATTTGCCCGGCCCGGTCGCCATCAGGTACAGCAACACCGCCGCCCAGGTGCCGTGGGTCGGGTAGGCATCCGGGTAGACAAACAGTTGAATGGTCAGGGTCATGCCGAGCAATGCCAGCGCGGAAAACCGCGTCGCTAGGCCGAGCAGGATCAGCAGCGGAAACACATGCTCGGCAAACGCCGCCAGATGCGCGGCAATTTCCGGCGACAACAGCGGCAGGTTGTACTCGCTCTGAAACAACGGAATCGTCGAATCGGCCAAACGTGGCCAGCCCAGTTCAAAAGTGCCGTCAATCAAATCGACGGCCAGTCCTTCGACCTTGGTTTGCCCGGATTTCCAGAACACCGCAGCGATGGAAAAACGCGCGATGAAGGCAATCAGGCTGTGCGGGATTTTTTCCAACAGCGCGATGACGCGCAGGATAAAGGCGTTCATGGCAACTCCTTGTAATTCAGACGGGTAATCGCGTTATGCGCAATCAGTAAGGCGAGGGTTTGGGCGAGATCGAACGGCGGGCTGTTTTCTGCCGCCGCGAGCAGTGGCGAGTCCTGGAGCAGATGACCAATGAACACGCTCGCACCCGCCTCAAGAGCAAACACCTCAACGTCGAGACCGTTGCGCAGCACCAGGGCATGCTGGCCTTGATGGAGGCCAATGCCCGCCAGACTTGGCTCCTGCTGATGCGCGGCCCAGATCGCCACCACCGCGAAAGCAGAGTCGAGCAGGTGCAGCGAGGGATGCAGTTCGAAACACAGTTCACTCAGCGACTGCGGATCGGCCAGCGCGGCACTGACTTGTTCAGGCCGGATCGGCTGCGCATCGGCGGCGTGGTAGGCAACAGTACGCAAGTGCTCCAGTCGCGCGACGTCTGCGACATAAGGCACGCCGGCAATGGGTTCGAATTGTGCGATGAAGTCGGCGAAGTCCTCGCCATAGCGGCTCATCAACGGACTGTGAGGCGGCTGACTCTGGACGAAAATCGCCGCCATGGCGCGGAAGAATTCCTCGCCGACCAATTGCAGCACCACCGGATAACTGTCGGCCAGGGCATTGATCAGCGAGCTTTGCACGTTGTTGCGATAGACCGCGAAACGCCGCGACGGATCAGCGCCATTGCGGCTGCACAGGCCCTTGGGATACGGCAGTTGCGCATTGAGCAAAGCGGCGGCGAAGTCCGCCTGCGTGCTCATGCCGCACGCTCCGCGCGACGCAACAGCGTCTCGGCTTGCTGCGCTTCGGCGAGCAATGCGTTGAAAGTCGGGACGTGATTATCGCGTTCGATGAGTGTCGCCACCGGGCCGATACGTTGCAGCACTTGCCGGTACAGATCCCAGACGGCCGGATCAATCGGCGCGCCGTGATCGTCGATCAGCAAGCGGTCGCCGAGGTTGTCGCAATCTTCAGCGAAGCCGGCCAGATGAATCTCGCCGGCTGCGTGCAGCGGTAACGCATCAAGGTAGGCCGACGGATCGCGCTGATGATTGATGCACGACACGTAGACATTGTTGACGTCGAGCAACAAGCCGCAGCCGCTGCGGCGGATTACTTCGGCGATGAACTCGGCCTCGTCGATCGTCGAGTGCTCAAATCCCAGATAGGTCGCCGGGTTCTCCAGCAGCATCGGTCGTTTCAGAGTGTTCTGCACCTGGTCGATGTGCGCACAGACGCGGTTCAGCGTCGGCGTGTCGTAAGCCAGTGGCAGCAGGTCATTGAGGAACACCGGGCCGTGGCTCGACCATGCCAGATGTTCGGAAAAGGCTTGCGGTTGATAGCGCTCGATCAGCTCGGCGAGGCGTTTGAGGTGCTGGCTGTCCAGCGGGCCTTCGCCACCGATCGACAGTCCCACGCCATGCAGTGACAGCGGGTACTGTTCGCGAATCAGACCGAGAAAATGATGAAACGGGCCGCCGGCCACCATGTAGTTTTCGGCGTGGACCTCGAAGAAACCGAGGTCCGGTACGGAGCCGAGCACATCAAGGAAGTGCCCGGTCTTGAGCCCCAGCCCGGCGCGGGCAGGGAGCTCGGTGCGAGCTGCCTGAGTGCGCGGCAGGGACGGTTCGTGATGACTGAACATGGGCGTCACTCAGGCAGGCCGTGGATCAGGACTTGGCTTTGAAGGCTTCGAGCTGACCGAAACCGGTCGGCGAGGTTTTGCTCTCGGTGGTGGCGCAGGTGCCCTTCGGAACGAGCTTCCAGGCGTTGGCCTGATAGTCCATTTTCGCCGTGCCGGCGCAGGTGGTGCCGGCACCTGCGGCGCAATCGTTCTTGCCTTTGAGGGCTACGCCGAAGCATTTTTCCATGTTGGCATCAGCGGCCTGAGCGGTGGAGACAGTGGCGATGCTCAGAGCGGAACCGAGAGCCAGAACCAGAGCGGTGGCGGACAGGGTACGGGTAGTCGCAGTCATGATGTTTCTCCAGGTTTATCAGGGTTTCTGCAAGTGCTGTTGCGCTTGCTTGTCCCTCTAGAGAACGGGTGGGGGGATGCGTTACAGGTGGGGCGAGAAATTTATAAAAAATTTCGGATTCAGCAGTATCCCTGTGGGAGCGAGCAGGCTCGCTCCCACAGAGGATCGGTGTTTTTCGTTTGGGCATAAAAAAACGGCCCGAAAGCCGTTTTTCTGTGCAGCGATAACACTCAACCGCCGAGGTACGCCTCGCGCACTTTCGGGTCGGTCAGCAGCGCTTCACCGGTGCCTTGCATGACCACGCGGCCGTTCTCCAGAACGTAGGCGCGGTCGGCGATTTTCAGCGCCTGGTTGGCGTTCTGCTCGACCAGGAACACCGTCACACCGTCCTTGCGCAGCTGTTCGATGATGTCGAAGATCTGCTGGATGATGATCGGCGCCAGACCCAGCGACGGCTCGTCGAGCAGCAGCAGCTTGGGCTTGCTCATCAGTGCACGGCCGATGGCGAGCATCTGCTGTTCGCCGCCGGACATGGTGCCGCCGCGCTGGTTGAAACGCTCTTTCAGGCGTGGGAAAAGTCCGAGGACCTTGTCCATCTGTTCCTGATAGTCGCCCTTGTCGGTGAAAAATCCGCCCATCGACAGGTTTTCTTCCACGGTCAGACGGGCAAACACTCGACGACCTTCCGGGACCACGGCGATGCTCTTGCGCATGATCTGCGACGAGTCCTGGCCGACCAGTTCCTCACCCATGTAGCGGATGCTGCCGCTGTGCGCCTGCGGCGAACCGCAGAGTGTCATCAGCAGCGTGGATTTGCCGGCACCGTTGGCGCCGATCAGTGTCACGATCTCGCCCTGACGGACTTCGACGTTGACGCTGTGCAGGGCCTGAATCTTGCCGTAGAAGGTGGAAACGTTTTCGAACTGCAGCATTTACGCTTCCCCCAGGTAGGCTTTGATCACTTCAGGATTGTCGCGGATCTGTTCCGGCGTACCGTCGGCCAGCGGCGTGCCCTGATTGATCACGACGATGTGGTCGGAAATGCTCATGACCAGTTTCATGTCGTGTTCAATCAGCAGCACGGTAACGTTGTGCTCTTCGCGCAACACACCGATCAGCGCCTTGAGGTCTTCGGTTTCCTTCGGGTTCAGGCCGGCGGCCGGTTCGTCGAGCATGAGAATCCGCGGACGGGTCATCATGCAGCGGGCGATTTCCAGACGCCGTTGCTGGCCGTAGGCGAGGGTGCCGGCGGTGCGGTTGGCGAACTCTTTGAGGTTGACCTTTTCCAGCCAGTATTCGGCAAATTCCATCGCCTCGCGCTCGCTTTTGCGGAACGCCGGGGTCTTGAACAGGCCGGACAGGAAGTTGGTGTTCAAGTGACGGTGCTGGGCGATCAACAGGTTCTCGACCGCGGTCATGTCCTTGAACAAACGCACGTTCTGGAAGGTACGCACCACGCCTTTGAGGGCGATCTTGTGGCCCGGCAGGCCCTGGATCGGCTCGCCGTCGAGCAGGATGCTGCCGCCGGTAGGCTGATAGAAACCGGTCAGGCAGTTGAACACGGTGGTCTTGCCGGCGCCGTTCGGGCCGATCAGGGCAACCACCTGCTTTTCCTTGACGGTCAGCGCCACGCCGTTGACCGCCAGCAAACCGCCGAAGCGCATGCTCAGATTTTCGACTTTAAGGATCTCGCGGCTCATTTGCGCAACTCCATGTGTGGGCGTTGCATCGGCAGCAGACCTTGTGGACGCCAGATCATCATCAGCACCATCAGCGCACCGAACATCAACATGCGGTACTCGCTGAACTCACGCATCATTTCCGGCAACAGGATCATCACGATCGCCGCCAGAATCACGCCCAGTTGCGAGCCCATGCCACCCAACACGACGATGGCGAGGATGATCGCCGACTCGATGAAGGTGAACGACTCGGGCGTCACCAGCCCCTGACGTGCAGCGAAGAAGCTGCCGGCGAAACCGGCGAACGCAGCACCCAGGGTGAAGGCGGAGAGCTTGATCACGGTCGGGTTCAGGCCCAACGCGCGGCAGGCGATTTCGTCTTCACGCAGCGCTTCCCACGCACGGCCGATCGGCATGCGCAGCAGACGGTTGATCACGAACAGCGCGGCCAGTGCGAGCAACAGCGCAACCAGGTAAAGGAAGATCACCTTGTTGATCGAGTTGTATTGCAGGCCGAAATACTCGTGGAACGTCTGCAGGCCTTCGGCGGCTTTGCGCTCGAAGGTCAGGCCGAAGAACGTCGGTTTTTCGATGTTGCTGATGCCGTTCGGGCCACCGGTGATGTCGGTCAGGTTACGCAGGAACAGACGGATGATTTCGCCGAAACCCAAGGTCACGATCGCCAGATAGTCGCCGCGCAGACGCAACACCGGGAAGCCCAGCAGGAAGCCGAACGTCGCCGCCATCAGGCCGGCAATCGGCAGGCAGATCCAGAAGCTCAAGCCGTAGTAATGCGACAGCAGCGCGTAGCTGTAGGCGCCGACGGCGTAGAAACCGACGTAGCCCAGGTCAAGCAGACCGGCCAGACCGACGACGATGTTCAGGCCCAGGCCGAGCATCACGTAGATCAGGATCAGCGTTGCGATATCCACCGCGCCACGGGAGCCGAAGAACGGCCAGACCAGGGCGATCAGAATCAGCGCAATGATGAAATAGCGCTGGGTGGTTGGCAGGGTCAGGAAGTTGCTGGCCTTGGCCGGGATCAGCGGCATGCCCGGCGAGGAGCGCCAGGCCTTGCTGATCTGCTGGTTGAACAGCACGCGCAAGAACATCAGCACCGAGCAGATCGCGATGGTCGCAAGTACCGCAGGGCTGGTGTTGTGCACTTCCAGATTGATGCCGACGATGGTCAGTTTCAGACCCAGTACCGGGTAGGCCACCGCCCACACCAGCAAGGCACTGAACAGTGCCTGTTTAAGATTCCTAGTCATACTTTCTCAACCTCCGGACGGCCCAGAATGCCGGTCGGACGGAACAACAGCACCAGAACCAGCAGGCCGAACGCAACGACGTCCTTGTACTGGTCGCCGAAGATATCGGCACCGAACGCTTCCGCTACACCGAGCACCAAGCCGCCGAGCATTGCCCCGGGGATGCTGCCGATGCCGCCCAGTACCGCAGCGGTGAAGGCCTTGAGGCCGACGAGGAAACCGGCGTTGGGGTTGATCACGCCGTATTGCATGCTCAGCAGCACCGCGGCAACGGCGGCCAGCGCAGCACCGATGACGAAGGTCAGGGCGATGATGTTGTTGGTGTTGATGCCGAGCAGGTTGGCCATCTTGATGTCCTCGGCACAGGCGCGGCAGGCGCGGCCCAGGCGGGAACGGGAGATGAACAGGGTCAGGCCGAGCATGGCGATCAGGGTCACCACGAACACCACGATCTGCATGTAGGAAATCAGCACTTCTTGTGCGCCACCCGGACCGAAGGCGAAGTTGCCCGGGATCAGGTTGGGGATAGCTTTGTCCTTGGAGTCTTGCGCCAGCAGAACGGTGTTCTGCAGGAAGATCGACATACCGATGGCAGAAATCAGCGGGATCAGACGGTTGCTGCCGCGCAGGGGGCGGTAGGCGATCCGTTCGATGCTGTAACCGTAGGAACTGGTGACGACGATGCTGGCGATGAACGCCGCAGTCATCAACAGCGGGACACTGTCGAGTCCCATCATGGTCAGCCCGGCGATGGCGATGAAGGCCACGTAGGAACCGATCATGTACACCTCGCCGTGGGCGAAGTTGATCATTCCAATGATGCCGTAGACCATCGTGTAGCCGATGGCGATCAGGGCATACATGCTGCCAACGTTGAGGCCGTTAACCAGCTGTTGGAAGAAGTGATAGAGGTCAGGCATTACAGCGCTCCTAAAAACCTGTACGCATTTCACTGGTGGAGTCATTTTCCCGCCCGGCCCCGTGGATCTCTATCCACTTCGAATCCGGGTTTTGCCAGCGAACCGCTGATGACGGTTTTGAGATTTTCAGGTGGGCAGACTGGCGGATCACGCCAGCGCGGCCCATACATTCGCAAAACAAAGCCCACGGCACGCCGTGGGCTTTATTGGCAGTCAGTCGGGCAAGGCCTTACTGAGGCGAAACTTCAGTTTTAGGTTTGCCGTTGTGCCACTCGTACACGACAAATTTGAAGTCCTTCAGGTCGCCCTTGTCGTCGAAGCTCAGGTCGCCGGTCGGGGTCTTGAACGAACCGGCGTGGATGGCTTCAGCCACTTTGGTCGCGTCTTCGGACTTGGCCGCCTTGATGCCTTCGGCAATCACGGTCACTGCCGAGTAGGACGGGAACACGAACGGACCGCTCGGATCTTCCTTCTTGGCCTTGAACGCGTCAGCCAGGGCAACGTTGGCCGGATCCTGGTCGAAGGATTTCGGCAGGGTCACCAGCAGGCCTTCGGACGCATCCTTGGCGATCTGGGTGATCGAGTCGTTACCCACGCCTTCCGGACCCATGAAGCGGGCTTTCAGGCCTTTTTCCTGAGCTTGGCGCAGGATCAGACCCAACTCCGGGTGGTAGCCGCCGTAGTAGACGAAGTCGACGCCGGCTTGCTTGAGCTTGGCGATGATGGCGGAGAAGTCCTTGTCGCCAGCGTTGACGCCTTCGAAGACGGCAACCTTGGTGCCTTTCTTCTCGAGGGTCGATTTGACGGCGGTGGCGATGCCTTCACCGTACTGCTGTTTGTCGTGCAGCACGCCAACCACTTTCGGTTTCACGTGATCGGCGATGTAGTTGCCGGCGGCAGGGCCTTGAGCGCTGTCGAGACCGATGGTGCGGAAGATCATTTTGTAGCCACGGGCGGTGATGTCCGGGCTGGTGGCAGCCGGGGTGATCATGATCACGCCTTCGTCTTCGTAGATGTCCGAAGCTGGCTGGGTGGAGCTGGAGCACAAGTGACCGACCACGAACTTGACGCCGTCGTTGACGACCTTGTTCGCTACCGCTACCGCTTGTTTCGGATCGCAGGCATCGTCGTATTCAACGGCTTCGAGTTTCTTGCCGTCGACGCCGCCCTTGGCGTTGATCTGCTCGATGGCCATTTTCGCGCCACTGAACTGCATGTCGCCGTACTGGGCTACTGGACCGGTTTTAGGGCCGGCGATACCGATTTTGATGGTGTCAGCTGCGAACGAATGGCTGGCAACCCCGGCCAGAACCATAGCGGCAAACAGTTTGGAAATCTGCTTAGTAGCCTTAGTCATAGTGCTCCACTCTTACTGTTGTATTTTTTAGAGTTCTGGCGCCGTAGCAGCAGAACCGGGTCAGATATCTTTGCGATACCCTCCGGAAAATGCCCCGGCAACTGTACCGGTACAGTGTAGAGCGCCGCTTGATCAACTGGGAAGCGGGCGCCACGGGGCAAAACTTGGGGGTGTCGCATTTTTGAATGAAAGAGACAGAATTGCGGCGGGGCAATCGGGGGCATATATCCCAAAAGGCAGCATTCCCTGGCGTTCCTGCTCTTTTCGTTCGGTGCAGCGATTTGCAACCGGGTTTTTCTGCCGGACCACCGACGTTATCATTCGCGTCGATTTCTTTTCCGGACAGCTCCCATGAATCAAGAACCTAGCACCCTCTATGCCAAGCTGCTTGGTGAAACGGCATCTATTACCTGGAAAGAGCTGGAGCCGTTCTTCGCCAAGGGTGCCCTATTGTGGGTCGACCCTGACCTGGATTTGATCGCCGCCGCCGAGGCCGTGGCCTCGGATGAAGGCGAGAAAGTCGCGGCCTGGCTGGCCGACGACAAGGTCGCCAAGCTGTCTGAAACGCGGGCGCTGGATATTTTCGAACGTGATCCGCAGCTGTGGGCCGTGGTGGTTTCGCCGTGGATTCTGATCCAGGAAAGGGCGGCCGTTTAATTGCCTGCACCCTTTTGGCGCCTCGATTGCCGCGCCGCAAGTGTGTAGCGGAGTAGCGTGATGGCACCTTGCCGTGGAGAAATGCCACGCCTCACGGTGACGTAAACGTAACGGGAACAGTTTATGGAGCGGCCTGAGGGTCGCTTAATTGTTTCTGAATGTTCGCAGTGTTGGAGTTTGTCGGTGAAGTCGAGGGCGCCTTCGCGAGCAGGCTCGCTCCCACACTGGAATGCACTTTCCTGTGGGAGCGAGCCTGCTCGCGAATGGGGCGACTCGGTGCTGGATCAGACCGAGTAAGTCTTGCCGGTATGGTTATTCAGCGAAATGACCTTGGTCTTGCCAATCCGGTGGCGGTAGATCTCGCGCAGGTACTTGATCGACTTCTTCACGCAATCGCGTGACAGGCGAATGTCATTGATCGAGACGAACTTGTCCTTGTCGTTGATCAGCTCGCGGTATTTCTTCTCGTACATCGGTTTGATCGCGTACCAGTTGGTATCGAGGATCTTCGCCGGGTTCTCGAATTCGTTGAGCAGGTCGTCGATCCGCTCTTCGTCGAAGTCTTCCTGAATGATGAAGTCGAGAATCGAGTTATCCAGCGTCTCGTCGAAACGGTACGGATTCTTCGCGAAGCAGCGCTTGATGAACGCCACGATCAGCGTGAGGAAGTCGTCCGACAGGCACGGGCTCTTGGCGATCAGGGTGGTCAGCGACAGGTTGGCCGAAGCGCCGATCACCAGCGCATAGCGCTTGAGCGTGGTGTTGGGGAACAGGCTGTTGAGGTGGGTCTTCAACCGGTTCAGATCCATGTACGACAGTTTGTAGTCTTTCGGCAGCGAGACGATCGAGACCACCGACGAGCAATTCTTGAAGAAGTGCAAATCGTGCAGCGCGGCGGCGTCGTAGCCGGAATTCTTGTACTGCTCAAGCGAAGCGCGATAACGCTTGGATTCGATCGGCAGCAGGCTGATGCCTTCGATGGCCTGAGTGACCTTGTTGAAGTGCGGCAGGTCGATCGAACGGAAGAACAGGTCGTCGATGTTCAGGCGCTGTGGCTCTTTATCGAAGACCTTGAACTTGTCGCTGCTCGGCGGCGGGGTTTCCGGTACCACCGATTCGGCGTAGGCAATCGCCACCGGCCCGGCCAGACTCATGAACAGGTCGTTGGCATCCAGGCGGATGGTTTCGCCGATGTCGATGCCGGCGCGGCGGAAGTAGTTCTGGTCGTAGTCAGTGGTGACTGCCTGCGCCGTCAGAATGTTGAAGATCTGCTGCGAGATGTACTGGTTGGCGTGTTTCTCCATGGCATTGACATCAATGTTCTGGATGTTGCCGTCATCGCTTTCTTCGGCGTAACGCATGATGTCGTTGGAGATCAGCATCATCGCGTTCCACGGGCGGATACGCCCCATCACGCTGGCTTCGCTGCTGTCTTCGTTGGCGAAGTTGTAGGAGAAATCCCATTCCTCCGACAGGTATTTGCACAGCAGGCGCCCGGCGTTGATGTGCAGCGCCTCGGACATTTCGCTGCGGTGGTCGGAAATGTTCGGCAGCACGCAGATGCCGCTGGTGAAGATCGGCTCAAAGACAAACGAATGGCCGCTCTTGCCGTCATGCTCGTCCATCGGCTTGGTGTCGAAGGTCTTGTTCATGTACGAGTGCTGCTGCGCCAGACCGAACTCCGAGGCCATGCCCGAACCGGTACCGCCGCCGGCACTGAAGATCGAGAAATACAGGCGCGACTGGTTGGCCTTGATCCCGCAGCTGTCGATCAGGTACGAGTGGATCATTTTCCAGTCGGGGCTGGAGAAGCGCTGGGTGTCCTTGTTGAGGATGATCTTCGCCAGGTACTGGCCGAGGATCGGCGCGTTACCGGCGCCACCGGCGTGGACTTCGGACAAGTCCATGATCTTCATTTTGCTGTAGTCGCGCAGGAAGCCGCTTTTCTCGCCCTTGCGCGAGAAACGGATGCGCCCGGCGATGTCCTTGTCGAGGTCGCCAAGCATCACCAGCGGTTCGACCAGAAACACCGGTTTGGTCGATTTGCTGGTGCCGATGCGCAGATTGTTCTTGATCCACTGCGCTGGGCTGTAGCCCTTGTCGGCCAGGCGTCGGTCGCTCGGGCGGTCTTCGTTGTTGAATTCGTTGAGGTAGAACTTGCGCGCGTTGTACACCAGTTCCGCCACGTCGAGGGCGATGTTGGAGCCGCAGCGACCGAGGCCGATCAGGCACACCGAGGGAAATTCCTGGTCGTTGTGCTGCTCGTTGTCGCCTTCCTGATGCGCCGGGCGCGGGAACACCGAATCGCGCAGGCCGTCGAGGTTATCGAGGATGCGGTCGGTGTTGGTTTCGGTGAAGTACAGGTATTGCTGGGTCGACAGCGGGCGCGAGGGCGGCGTCGGTCTGGATAATGACGCGCTGTTCGCGGCGGGGCTCAGGGTCAGATCGGCTGTTGCACTGGCGGGGTTGTTTTTAGAGGTCATGGTGCGCCATTTACCTGGACTGGGTTGGCCCGCCGAACAGTGCCGGCGAACCTCACGGAATAAGATCTCGCGTCTTGTGTGCGCGAATACGGCCCGGGCGTCGTAGTGCTGGCTGGTCTGATCGCCGGGCGGAATCCTTTCCTGATCGTTGATGAATCGGCCATGATTCGGTGATCTTTAATCGAAAAGAGGCGAAATGATGTCAACGCTACCTTCGTTGGGGTTTGCCGGAATCGGCCTGATGGGCCTGCCCATGTGCCGGCGTCTGCTGGCGGCGGGTTACCCGTTGACGGTGTGGAACCGCAACCCGGACAAGTGCGCACCGCTGGTTGCGACCGGCGCCCGCCAGGTATCGAGCCCCGCCGAACTGTGCGCACACGCCGACATCGTTATGCTGTGCCTGGCCGATACCGCCGTGGTGCGTGAAGTGGTGTTTGGCACTGGCGGTGTTGCCGAAGGTGCGAAAAACGGCCAGCTATTGGTGGATTTCTCCAGTCTTGAACCGACCGCGACTCGCGAGATGGCCGCAGCGCTGGCCGAGAAAACCGCCATGGGCTGGCTCGATTCACCAGTGTCCGGCGGCGTGGTGGGCGCCGAGGCCGGCAGTCTGGCAATCATGGTCGGTGGTGCAGCGGCAGATCTTGAGCGCGTGCGCCCGGTGCTGCTCAACCTCGGTCAGCGCGTCACGCACATGGGCGGCGTTGGCGCCGGCCAGGTGACCAAGGCCTGCAACCAGATGATCGTCGCGTGCAATGCGCTGGTGATTGCCGAAGTGGTGGCGTTGGCCGAGCAGGCCGGGGTCGATGCCAGTCTGATCGCCGAGGCGCTGGCCGGTGGCTTTGCTGATTCGAAGCCGTTGCAGATCCTTGCCCCGCAAATGGCCGAAAGCCGTTTCGAACCGGTCAAGTGGCACGTGCGCACGCTGCTCAAGGATCTCGACACAGCAGTGAAATTTTCCCGCGAGCAGGGCTCGGCGACGCCAATCAGCGGATTGGCCGCACAGTTGATGCGCCTGCATGGGGCGCAAGGCTTTTTAGCGAAGGATCCAGCGACGCTGGTGCAAATGTATCGCGCGCCAGACTCAACGGATTGACCCCGAGCACGGGTTTGCGCTGGTTGATTTCATCGAGCACCGCGCGCAATTCGTCCAGCGGCACCGGGCGGCTGAGCAGATAACCCTGAATGAAGTCGCAGCCCGAACGCTCGAGAAACTCATATTGCTCCAGGCTCTCGACGCCCTCAGTGACCACCTGCAGATGCAGGGTGTGGGCCATGACGATGATCGCCTGCACGATCTCTATGTCCGCCGTGGCGGTGGGAATGTCGAGGATGAACGAGCGGTCGATTTTCAGGGTGTTCAGCGGCAGACGCTTGAGGTAGGCCAGCGACGAATAGCCGGTGCCGAAATCATCGATCGACAGCGACACACCGAGGGCGCGGATCTGCCGCAGCAGCACCAGAGTGTCGGCGATATTGCCCATCAAGGCGTTTTCGGTGACCTCCAGTTCCAGGCGTTCCGGGGCAACGCCCGCCGTGTGCAAGGCGTGCTCGATCTCCTCGGCCAGCTCTTCGCGCGCCAGATTCAGCGGCGAGCAGTTCCAGGCGATTTTCAATTCGGCACAACCATGCCGCGACAGCTCGCCAAGATCCTTGCAGGCGCGGCGCAGCACCCAATTGTCCAGTTCGGCGATCAAACCGTTGTTCTCGGCGATACCTATGAAGCGATCCGGTGTGAGCAAACCGTGAACCGGATGCTGCCAGCGAATCAGCGCCTCGAGCTTGGTCACGCGTCCGGTTTTCACTTCGAAGATCGGCTGGTAGTAGAGCATCAGCGCGTTGTCTTGCCGTAGCGCACTGCGCAGTTCTTCTTCCAGTTGCAGCTCGAAACTGGCGCGGGTCTTCAGGCTGGAATTGAAGAAGTGCAGACCGTTGCGCCCGGCGCCTTTGGATTGGTACAGGGCCAGGTCGGCGTGTTTGAGCAGCTCTTCGCAGGTAGTGCCGTCTTCGGGAAACAGGCTGATGCCGATGCTGGTGGTCATCACCATGCGCCGGCCGGCCAGTTCGATCGGCTCTTTCATCTTGTGCATGATGCGCTGCGCCATACCGCGCGCCTCTTCGCGGTCGCGCAGGCTGATGAGGATGCAAAACTCGTCGCCGCCGAACCGCGCGACCACGTCTTCGTGGCTGCGCACCGAGCTCTTGATGTGCTGGGCGATGACTTTGAGCAGCGCGTCACCGGCATCATGGCCGAGGCTATCGTTGATGCGCTTGAAGTGGTCGATGTCGAGAAACATCACCGCGAGCATGCCGCCTTCGCTGGTTTTCTGGCTGAGTTTTTCGGCGAACATCTGGTTGAAACCACGGCGGTTGATCAGGTTGGTCAGCGCGTCGTAATTGGCCGCTTGCTGCAAAGACATGCGCGCCTGATCGAGTTGGCTGAGCAGGGCGTTGACCCGGCGCAGGTCGTTTTCCTTGTTCTGCAGTTTCTTGTCGGCGAGGGCGGCGCTGATCGCACTGCCGAGAATCAACAGGATGATCAGCGCCACGGTCAGGCCAAGTTGCAAATGCCCGGTTTCACTGCCGCTCGCTGCCAGGGCACCTTCGGGAAGAACCAGATCCAACGCGGCCATGCCGGTGAAGTGCATGCTGATGATGCCGGCGCCGAGAATCAGCGCCGCGCTGTACTTGAGCAATTGATGCGCGACCCCGCTGCCTTCGCTGAGATAGCGCGCCACCCACAGCGCGGTGAAACTGGCGCCGATGGCAATCAGCACCGACAGCGCTAACAGCCCTGGCTGATAGTAGGCGGTGGCGCTCGACTTCATCGCGGCCATGCCGACGTAATGCATGCCAGCGATGCCCAAACCGATGACACACGCGGTCTTCAGGCAATGCAGCGCGCTCGGCTGCACCTCACTGAGAGTGTGCATGGCCAGCCACGAGGCGAGCAGAGCGATCAGTAACGACAAGAGGGTGATGCCGAGGTCGTACTGAATATCGATGGGGGTCTGGAAGGCCAGCATGCCGATGAAGTGCATGGCCCAGATGCCGCCGGCCAGGCAGGTCGCGCCGATCCAGCGCCAGATGCGCCGCGACCCCGGATCTTCGGCATGCACCAGGCGCTCTGCCATGTCCAGGGTGGCGAAACTCGCCGCGCAGGCGACCAGATAGGCCACCATCACCAACAAAGGGTTGTGGCTGCAATCGAGGAGAATCTGCCCGCTCGCCGGCAGCTCGGCAACAAACTGCAAACCAAGCCACTCCATAGCATGCCCCGTCTCGGATTCATCTGGCCCGTGCGTCAATCAACGCAGGCGAATGGATGGAGTATAGAGGCGGTTTTCACGCTGCAAGGCGTAGTGGCACATTGGTGGTAATGATTTTGCCATTAGCCTCATAGCGATTTGCGCTAAGGCTCAGGCAATGCGCTCCAGCGGCAGATCATTCCAGTGTGGCGGCAAGGGCGGCAGGCCGTGGGCAGCGCGGGCCTTGTCGCAGTCCGGATTGTGTTCGCCGTTCTCCCACGACGCCTCGAACTCACGACACGTACTCGAGCGCTTGTCATAGATCGTGCAGGCCACGGCACTGCCGACCTCACCCGCCAGGGACATGCAACGCGCCGGTTTGCGATCGGTGCCGATCATTGCCACCCGGCTCGGGGTGATCTGCGCGACCAGTTCATCGGGCACCGTTCCGCCAGAGGATGAGCACTCACCCCAGAAAAAAGACACACGAAAATGGGAACAGCAGGCACCGCAATTCAGACACGGACTGGCTTCGGACATGGGCGGGGGTATCAAAGGGATTGATCGGAAGATCCGGACGGATCCGGCGGCCATTCTAGACTTTGCCATGGCGTTGGGAAGGGGGGCGCGAAACTATTTTTTTGTCGCCGGATTTTGCCGCGAAAGCCCCGTATGGCGGGGGATTCCAGACTTATCAAGGGCTTACGTTTCGTTACAGTGCGATGGGTCGATATCAGGCTGACGAATGATGACAGACAGCCCCCGTGCGGCTGACTAGATTGCAGGTTCCGGGCTCGACGCGCTGGCAGTGAAGCCCTCATAACAATAAAGAGACGGACCCATGCAGAACTCGACCCAAGCGGCGAATGCCTGGCGCATTCTGTTCCTGCTGTTCCTCGCCAACCTGTTCAATTTCTTCGACCGCACCATCCCGGCGATCATCATCGAACCGATCCGCATGGAATGGCACCTCAGCGACTTTCAGCTGGGCATCATCGGCACCGCGTTCACCATCGTTTACGCCATTGCCGGCCTGCCACTCGGGCGCATGGCCGACACCGGTTCACGCAGCAAGCTGATGGGCTGGGGCCTGGCCACCTGGAGTGCGCTGACTGCGGTCAACGGTATGGTCGGCAGTTTCTGGAGCTTTTTGATCGTGCGCATGGGCATCGGCATCGGCGAAGCCAGTTACGCACCAGCGGCCAACTCGCTGATCGGCGATCTGTTTCCGGCGCACCGTCGGGCGAGGGCGATGGGTATTTTCATGCTGGGCCTGCCGCTGGGGCTGCTGCTGGCGTTCTTCACCATCGGCGCGATGGTCAAGGCCTTCGACAGCTGGCGCGCGCCGTTCTTCATCGCCGCCGTGCCGGGGCTGATCCTCGCGGTGTTCATGTTCTTCATCAAAGAGCCGAAACGCGGCGCGGCTGAAACCGTGCAGGTCTCGCAAGAGAAAGTCGACAGGCCTATCCGCCGCGTTCTCGCTGTGCCGACCTTCCTGTGGCTGGTGATGGCCGGGCTGTGCTTCAACTTCGCGACCTATGCCTGCAACTCGTTTCTGGTGCCGATGCTGCAACGCTACTTTCTCATGCCGTTGCAGGAGGCGGCGGTGGCAACCGGGTTGATCGTTGGCGTGACGGGATTGGTCGGGCTGACCCTTGGCGGCTGGATCGCCGACAAGATCCACCAGCGCTTCGCCAGTGGGCGGCTGCTGTTTGCCGCGTTCAGCTTAATCATTTCAACGTTGTGCACAGCCTGGGCGCTGCATGCCGGGCGCATTGAGATCGGCGTGTTCGTCGCGGTGTTCAGCGTTGGCTGGCTGTTCGCTTACAACTTCTATACCTGCGTGTACACGGCGATTCAGGACGTCGTCGAACCGCGCCTGCGGGCCACGGCGATGGCGTTGTTCTTCGCCGGTCTGTATCTGCTCGGCGGCGGGTTGGGGCCGGTGGTCGTGGGTGGTCTGTCGGATCACTTCGCGCACACGGCGATGCTGGCGGCAGGGGCTGAGCAGATGACCGAAGCGTTCAAGGCTGTCGGCCTGCATGACGCGATGTACCTGATCCCAGTGGCGCTGTTCCTGACCATGGTCTTTCTGTTTCTGGCATCGCGGTGTTTTGTTCGCGATGCACAGCGGATGAAGGAGGGGTTGGTGGCTGTGGTTGAGCCTGAAATTTCTGCGGCGACTGCCTGACCGTTTTCGCGAGCAGGCTCGCTCCCACATGATCGTTCCCACGCAGAGCGTGGGAATGATCGGCCCGCATCACTGCGGGCCTCTTGGTTTTCAGCGGTGAAGCGGGGCGGTTAACCCGCCACCAACACCCGAATCGCTTCCAGGCGCAGCGCCGCTTTGTCGAGCATCGCCAGACCTTGCTCACGCTGAGTGCGCAACGCCTCCAGTTCGCTGTCGCGCACGGTCGGATTGACCGCCTGCAACGCGGTCAGGCGCGCCAGTTCTTCGTCGGTGTCGGCGGCCAGACGGCGGCGCGCTTCGGCCACACGTTCGGCGTGACGCGGGGCGATCTTTTCTTCGCCGGCATTGATCCGTGGCGTCAACTGATCGCGTTGAGCCTGGATGAATTTGTTGGCGCTGGCGCGGGGCACGCTTTCCAGCTGATCGTTGAGGGTTTCGAACGACACCCGTGGCGACAAGTCGTTGCCATTGGCATCGAGCAGGCAACGCAGCGCCGCCGGTGGCAGGTAGCGACCCAGTTGCAGCGAGCGCGGTGCGACCACTTCGCTGACGTAGAGCAATTCCAGCAACACAGTGCCCGGCTTCAACGCCTTGTTCTTGATCAGCGCGACGGCGGTGTTGCCCATCGAACCGGACAGCACCAGATCCATGCCGCCCTGCACCATCGGGTGTTCCCAGGTGATGAACTGCATGTCTTCGCGCGACAGCGCCTGGTTGCGGTCGTAGGTGATGGTCACGCCTTCGTCGTCGCCCAGCGGGAAACTGGCGTCGAGCATCTTCTCGCTCGGCTTGAGGATCAGGGCGTTTTCCGAATGGTCTTCGCTGTCGATGCCGAAGGCGTCGAACAGGGTTTCCATGTAGATCGGCAGGGCGAACTGATCGTCCTGCTCGAGAATCGCCTCGACCAGCGCTTCACCTTCGCCAGCGCCGCCGGAGTTCAGTTCCAGCAGACGGTCGCGACCGGTGTGCAGCTCGGCTTCGAGACGCTCACGCTCGGCGCGTGCTTCGTCGATCAGCGCTTGCCACTCGCCGTCATCGGCTTCTTCGAGCAGCGGCAGCAGGCGTGGGCCGAACTGATGCTGCAAGGCGTTGCCGGTCGGGCATGTGTTGAGGAAGGCGTTGAGCGCTTCGTGGTACCACTGGAACAGGCGCTCTTGCGGGCTGGTTTCCAGGTACGGCACGTGCAGTTCGATGATGTGTTTCTGGCCGATCCGGTCAAGACGACCGATACGCTGCTCGAGCAGGTCCGGGTGCGACGGCAGATCGAACAGCACCAGATGATGAGCGAACTGGAAGTTGCGACCCTCACTGCCGATTTCCGAGCAGATCAGCACTTGCGCGCCGAACTCTTCATCAGCGAAGTAGGCGGCGGCGCGGTCACGCTCGAGGATGTTCATGCCTTCGTGGAACACCGTGGCCGGGATGCCGGAACGCACGCGCAACGCGTCTTCCAGGTCCATCGCGGTTTCGGCGTGGGCGCAGATCACCAGCACCTTGGTGCGCTTGAGCATTTTCAGCTGATCGATCAGCCACTCGACGCGCGGATCGAATTTCCACCAGCGCTCTTCTTCACTGGCTTCCGGCTGCGCCTGGAAGCTGACTTCCGGGTACAGCTCGGCGTGTTCGCCCAGCGGCAGTTCGAGGTATTCGTCCGGGCACGGCAACGGGTACGGATGCAGTTTGCGCTCCGGGAAACCCTGCACGGCCGCGCGGGTATTACGGAACAGCACGCGACCGGTGCCGTGGCGATCGAGCAGCTCACGCACGAGGCGGGCGCTGGCTTCAGTGTCGCCATCGTTGACGGCGGTGAGCAGGGCTTCACCTTCGTTGCCGAGGAAACCGTGAATGGTCTTGTGCGCTTCGGCCGAGAGACGGCCCTTGTCGAGCAGTTCCTGCACGGCTTCGGCGACCGGGCGATAGTTGTCGCTCTCGGCGCGGAACGCGGCCAGGTCGTGGAAACGATTCGGGTCGAGCAGGCGCAGACGGGCGAAGTGGCTGTCCTGACCGAGTTGTTCCGGGGTGGCGGTGAGCAGCAGCACGCCGGGAATCACTTCGGCCAGTTGCTCGACCAGCGAATATTCCGCGCTGGCCTTGTCTTCATGCCAGACCAGGTGATGCGCTTCGTCCACCACCATCAGGTCCCAACCGGCAGCGAACAAGGCGTCCTGCGCCTTCTCGTCGTCGACCAGCCACTCCAGCGCGACCAGCGCCAGTTGCGTGTCTTCGAACGGGTTGGTGGCATCGCTTTCGATAAAGCGTTCTTCGTCGAACAGCGCGACCTGCAGATTGAAGCGGCGGCGCATCTCCACCAGCCACTGATGCTGGAGGTTTTCCGGGACCAGGATCAGCACGCGGTTGGCGCGCCCCGAAAGCAGTTGGCGATGGATGACCAGACCGGCTTCGATGGTTTTACCCAGACCTACTTCGTCCGCCAGCAATACGCGCGGGGCGATACGGTCGGCGACTTCGCGGGCGATGTGCAGCTGGTGCGCGATCGGTTGCGCACGCACGCCACCCAGGCCCCACAGCGAGGACTGCAACTGGCGGCTGGTGTGTTCAAGGGTGTTGTAGCGCAGGGAGAACCACGGCAGCGGGTCGATCTGTCCGGCGAACAGGCGGTCGCTGGCCAGACGGAACTGAATGAAGTTCGACAGCTGGGTTTCCGGCAGGGTGACGACTTCGTTCTGCCCGTTGAGGCCGTGATAGACCATCAGCCCGTCGACGTCGTCGACCTGCTGCACGGTCATCTTCCAGCCTTCGAAATGGGTGATGGAGTCGCCCGGCGAGAACCGCACGCGGGTCAGGGGCGCATTCCGTAGCGCGTACTGGCGGGTTTCGCCAGTGGCCGGGTAAAGCACGGTCAGCAAGCGGCCGTCCTGTGCCAGAACGGTGCCTAAACCAAGCTCTGCTTCGCTGTCACTGATCCAGCGTTGCCCCGGTTGATACTGCTGCGCCATGCTGCCTGACTCCCACCTTGAAAAAGCGGGCTATCTTAACGGAATGAGGGCTTCAGGGCCAAAGATTACTGGCGTAGGAGCTGCCGAAGGCTGCGATCTTTTGATCTGTGGGAACACTTGGGTTTTGCGTTGTCCCATGAAAGATCGCAGCCTGCGGGTGCGAGGTGCATCACACAATTACGACAGGCGGCTCAAGGCGCCTGCACCCCAGCCGATAGCCTGCAGACAGGAGACCTTTATATGTTGCCACCGATGCTCCCCTTGAGCGCCGTGCCGATCACTTCCCAGCAGGATCCGATCCGCCAGCGGCCGGACATCCCGCCGGTGGTGCCGGTGCAGGAAAGCTCCAACGAAAGCACGATCGATCTGCAGAAGCGTGATCCGGAAGAGGATCGTCTGCTCGCGCGCGAAGAACAGCGCCGCCAACAGGAACGTGACCGTCGGCGCCGCGAGGCGGATGAGGATCCGGAAGAGCATCTGGCCGTGCCGGGCACTGAGCTGAACGCCGACAACACCGTGCCGGTGGTGCCGCTGATAGACGATCAGCCGCGTCAGGGCTTGTGGGTTGATATCGAGATTTGAGCAGCGACTGGTCAGCGCCTGCGCCAAGCGGCATGATTGGCGCAATCCTGTCGGTGACGGCAGCTGTGATCTCTTCTGCGATGTGCCGGACGCCATGAGCCAAGACGACAAACTGATCGACCTCAGCACTGAACGCGCCAAGCGAGTGCATGACCTCAACGAAAAGCGCCTGAACGAAGTGCGCCAGGCTTTCGAGCAGGCGATGCCGTTGGGAAAAGCCAAGAAAAAGTCGAAGAACAAGCCGAAAAAGCGTTGATCTCCCGCTGCATTGGTTGATGCAGATCAGTTATTTCCCCTCCTTTATTTCCCTTCGTTGCGGATATTGATCCTGGTCAATATGTGCGCCTGTGTGTTTGTTAATTTGAATCCATCGCAGCAAAGCAAAGCAGGGCCGGGAGGTCAGTCATGTTTTTCGATAACGTGGTGTTTGCCGGGGTTCTCACGGTGGGGCTCATGGTGCTGTTTTTTGCAGGGTTTGGATTTTTTATCTGGAAGGATGCGCATAAGCGGCGCAAGTGAGTTCTTCTGGATTGATGGGCACGCAAGGCATTTTGGGGCGACTTCGGTTGCCCCTTTTTTTTTGTGCCTTGGCGGCCTTTGGGCCGACCAGGCTGTTGGGGGGGTGGGTGAATATCCGTTGCTTCGGTAGCGGCTGCTGGCGGTTTCGCCTGACGGCGACTTACTTTTTTACAAGCGCCTAAAAAAGTAAGCAAAAAACGCTAGCTCCTGCGTTCGGCCCTCGCAGGCTCGGGTTCCTTCGTTTCGGGACTGATCCGGGCGCAGCGGCTCCGGTTTGCTTCGCTGCACCTCCTTCCGCTGTGTCTGGCTGCGCCAGACGGTCGCTGCGCTCCCACGCCCGGATCAATCCCTCCGCTCAGCCTTCCGACGTCGCCCGTAGATCAAAAGCACTCGAGCTTGCGCTCATTGTTGAGTGGTTAGAAGCGTCGCATGGCTTGAGATTTTCGGTGGATTCGCCCCTCACCCCAGCCCTCCCCGAGGGAGAGGGAGCCGATTTTTGCGGTGTTCAAAACCTGCATTCGACTCGGTATCGCAAGTCGGCGTGTTTCGCCCAAACACCTCGGTCAGTCCCCTCTCCCTCTGGGAGAGGGCTAGGGTGAGGGGCTCTTGATCTGGCTTTGGCTTTTGCTTTTGATCTTTTGCCCCTTCGGCAGGCTTCGTTACGGGATCGATCCGGGGGTGGGAGCGTAGCGACTGTACGACGCAGTCGTACACAGCGAGTGTAGGTGCAGCGAAGCCAACCGGAGCCGCTGCGCCCGGATCGGTCCCGTAACGAAGGTACCCCGAGCTCCAGCGAGCGGGCCGTACGCCGGGGCAAAGCCTTTTGGGTTACCTTTTTGGCGTCTGAAAAAGGTGACTCGCTGTAAGAGCGAAACCGCCAGCGGCAGCACCCGCAGCAACGGATATGCCCCCAATCCAAAAAACAAAAAAGGCGCGATTCCAAAGAATCGCGCCTCCTTCACAAGCAACAATCGATCAACTACCCAAAGCCTTCGAAGCCAACCAGAACAACCCGGCCGACAGCGCCACGGTCGCTGGCAAGGTCAACACCCAGGCCAGCAGAATAGTCTTGACCGTGCCACCCTGCAGGCCGCTTTTATTGGCAACCATGGTCCCGGCCACACCCGAAGACAACACATGAGTGGTCGACACCGGCAGGCTGAAAATGTTGGCCATGCCGATCAAACTGGCGGTGGTGATCTGCGCCGACATGCCCTGGGAATAGGTCATGCCCTGCTTGCCGATCTTCTCGCCAATGGTCAGCACCACACGCTTCCAGCCGACCATGGTGCCCAGGCCCAGTGCCAGGGCGACCGCCAGAATCACCCAGAACGGGGCGTATTCAGTGGTGGTGGTCAGGTCTTTGCGCAGCTTGTCGAGGTCAGCCTTTTCACGGGCTTCCAGGCCAGGCAATTTGCCGACTTTCTTCGCCGTGTCGTCCAGGCAGAGCAGGTAGCGACGCACTTCGATGCGGCTGTCCGACGACAGCGAATGGTAGTCCGCTACACCTTTGAGGGTATGCAGCAGGGCGGTGATGGTCGGTTCGGTCTGCTGCGGGTTGCAGCGGAACTTCTCCGGCAGGTCGCCTTCCACGCTCTTGCCCAGGGCCAGGAACTCACCCAGCGAATCGGCGTTGCGCTGGTAGAACTGGCTCAGGTGCAGGGTCGCGTCGCGGGTGCGTTCGATCTGGTAGGTGGTGCTGTTCAGATCGAGTACGAACTGCGCCGGGACGATACCGATCAGCACCAGCATGATCAGGCCGATGCCTTTCTGGCCGTCGTTGGAACCGTGCACGAAGCTCACGGCCATGGCCGAGATCACCAGGACCAGACGGTTCCAGAACGGCGGGTGCTTTTTGTCGTCGATCTTGCGGCGCTGTTCCGGCGTCTTGTGCATCTTCGACAGCGGGCGCCACCATTTCAGGCCGATCAGCACCAGCGCGGCGATGAGGAAGCCGGCCATCGGCGAGAACACCAGCGAGGCGCCGATGTCGATCGCTTTCTGCCAGTTCACGCCATCTCTCAACGGAATGTCGTTGATCAGCGCGTTGGCCAGACCGACGCCGAGGATCGAGCCGATCAGGGTGTGCGAGCTGGAAGCCGGGATACCGAAGTACCAGGTGCCCAAATTCCAGGCGATTGCCGCGGCGAGCAACGAGAACACCATCGCCAGGCCATGGCCGGTGTTCACATTGATCAGCAGCTCAACCGGCAGCAGGTGGACGATGGCATACGCCACGCCAACGCCGCCCAGCAGCACGCCGAGGAAATTGAACACACCGGAAAAGAACACCGCCAGGTGTGGCGGCATGGCTTTGGTGTAGATAACAGTGGCTACCGCGTTAGCGGTGTCATGAAATCCATTGATGAACTCGAAGGCGAGGACAAACGTCAGGGCGAGCAAGAGGCTCACAAGCACCCAAGCATCCAGTCCGCTGAATAAATCGATCATGAAGGTTTTCTGACCCGGTCGTAAGGGGGCGCGATTATGCCAGAAAAGACAGGAAATCGATGCCCCGTCTGCTCACTGGTCACACCCTTCTTCGATTTAATTTGTTGCAGGGCGTGAAAACCAAGCAGCACGCAGGGTTTTTCAACTACTTGATTTTATTGAATAAACTATATTTTCGAGCCGTTTTTTCAGACATCGCAAAGGCTCAAACGCTTGTCTGAAATATCTCTGAAACCTGTGGGACGCTCGTTCATAAGCCCCAGAACAGCGATGCAGCCGCTGCCCGCAGATAGCGGGCGCGCGAGATGTCGTCTTCCACCGCGCTGTGGCTCAGGCGGACGCCGACTTTCGAATGCTCAACCGCCGTGGCTCATGGCTCTTCGGCTTTGAGTTCCTTTTCGATCTTTTCGATTTCCTGCTTGAACACCTGATCCTGAACAGTAGGGCGCTTGCGCCATGCCTTGCGTTCCGGTTCCGGCTGAGCGGCGTAGGTGGTGACTTCCCCGCCGTAAACTTCCTTGTAACGTTGTTCCTGGCGCTCTAGTTCCGCGCGCAGTTCGTCTTTTGTCACGGTGCTACCTGTATGAGTTGAATTGAATATCCGGTGAAACACACTGCAACGAGTCAATTGAGCGAACCCGCCAGTCATCCACAGCCCGATCAGGCGCGGAGACATTGCAGAGGCGATCAAGACTTCCGTGTTACAGGCGGCTACGGCACCAGATAAAAACTGACGCAGCATCAGTTTCCTGTTTCAGCGAGCGCTGGCGTTGCATGTGTGATGGGCGCCGGGCGCTGGCCGGAGCTGAGACGAAGGACCTCGTTTCAGCAAGTCGCGGGCTTTTGATTAAAGCGCCGCGACTAGGGTGCATTATAGCGGCCGATTCGGGAATGACTATCTTTGCCAAGTTAAAAACGGTTCTGAATGTGTGAGGGTTTTGTTACCGGCAACTTTTACCGCTAGTTAAGTGTAAAGACCGCGTTATAGAACAGGCGTTCTGTTTTTGGCGCCATTAACTGGAACAACTAAGTTGCGAGCAGAATCGCTAAAGCTGCCTCAAGGATGAAGAGGAGGGCGGGCGGCTGGATTGCGATTATCGGTCGGCGGTTCGATAATCGCCCAATGTTGGCGCCGCGATGCTTGTGCATCGCGCGGCGAGCCGTTTGACTAGGCATCGATGCGTGCCGGACAAGGACAAGAAATGAACGATCAAATGCGCAACTCCTTCACGTCGGTGGCGCCGCCCATCGTCGCTTCGCCGGCCAAGCGCATTCAGGCGCTGACCGGTGATCCGGATTTCATGACGTCCTTGGCCCGTGGTCTGGCGGTGGTGCAGGCGTTTCAGGAACGTAAACGCCACCTGACCATCGCGCAGATCAGTCATCGCACGGAAATTCCCCGCGCCGCCGTGCGCCGTTGTCTGCACACGCTGATCAAGCTCGGCTACGCCACCACCGACGGGCGCACCTATTCGCTGCTGCCGAAAGTGCTGACCCTCGGCCACGCCTATCTGTCCTCAACCCCGCTGGCCGTTTCCGCACAGCCGTATCTCGACCGTATGAGCGAGCAACTGCACGAAGCCTGCAACATGGCGACGCTGGAGGGCGATGACATTCTCTATATCGCACGTTCGGCGACCACTCAGCGATTGATCTCGGTCGACCTTTCCGTCGGTGGGCGGTTGCCGGCGTATTGCACGTCGATGGGGCGGATTCTGCTAGCGGCACTGGATGACACCTCCCTGGGCGAATACCTCGACCACGCCGAACTGGTGGCCAAGACCAGCCGCACCATTCATACCCCGGACGCGTTGCTCGAATGTTTGCAGCAGGTGCGTCAGCAGGGCTGGTGCATTGTCGATCAGGAACTGGAACAGGGCCTGCGCTCGATCGCTGTGCCGGTGTACGACGCCTCCGGGCAAGTGGTCGCCGCGCTGAATGTCAGCACCCACGCCGGGCGAGTCAGCCGCGCCGAGCTGGAGCAGCGCTTCCTGCCCGGCCTGCTCAGCGCCAGCCGCGACCTCAGTGCGCAGTTGTTCGCCTGAGGAAGCTGTTCGATAAACGCACAGTGTTGCGTTTATCGAATTGACGCTAAAACCCTCGGATCATTAATGTCGCGGCAGCGTCATCCGGCGCTGATGTGAATGAGCTCGCCGGACTGTCGACCCCATAATAATGACAAGAGGCAACTCACCATGCGCTCGCTCCCCGACTGTCCGTATCCCACCCGTTGTTGCCGGGTTCACCGCAACGCCTGATAACAACCTTCTATTCTTGTGACCGTGCCTTCCTTTGGCCGGCCGCCGTTCGACTGCGTTTTTTGCGTGGAATAAAAATAATGAACCAGCCTCAGTCCGCTGTGGGTAACTGCCTCGATGTGCAGACCTTTATCAACGCCCAACCGATCTCGCGCTATCAGTGGCGAGTGGTGATCCTGTGTTTCCTGATCGTATTTCTCGACGGCCTCGACACCGCCGCCATGGGCTTCATCGCCCCGGCGCTGTCGCAAGACTGGGGCATCGACCGCGCCAGCCTCGGCCCGGTGATGAGTGCTGCGCTGATCGGCATGGTCTTCGGCGCCCTCGGCTCCGGCCCTTTGGCTGACCGCTTCGGGCGCAAAGTCGTACTCGTCGGTGCGGTGATTCTGTTCGGCGGCTTCAGCCTGGCCTCGGCGTACAGCACCAACGTCGAACAACTGCTGGTGTTGCGCTTCCTTACCGGCCTCGGTCTCGGCGCGGGCATGCCCAACGCGACGACGCTGCTCTCGGAATACACCCCGGAGCGCAAGAAGTCGCTGCTGGTGACCAGCATGTTCTGCGGCTTCAACCTCGGCATGGCCGGCGGCGGTTTCATCTCGGCAAAACTGATCCCGGCGTTCGGCTGGCACGCGCTGTTGATGATCGGCGGGATCCTGCCGCTGATCCTCGCGGTGGTATTGGTGTTCTGGCTGCCGGAGTCGGCGCGCTACCTGGTGGTACGCAACCGCGGCACCGACAAAGTTCGCAAGACCTTGGCACCGATCGATCCAATTACCGTCGCCCAGGCTGCGAGCTTCAGCGTGCCGGAACAGAAAACCGTCAAGGCGCGCAATGTCTTCGCGGTGATCTTCTCCGGCACTTACAGCACCGGCACGCTGCTGTTGTGGCTGACCTATTTCATGGGCCTGGTGATCGTCTACCTGCTGACCAGTTGGCTGCCGACGCTGATGCGCGACAGCGGCGCGAGCATGGAACAGGCCGCGTTCATCGGTGCGTTGTTCCAGTTTGGTGGGGTGTTGAGCGCGGTCGGGGTGGGCTGGGCGATGGACCGCTTCAATCCGCACAAGGTCATCGGTATTTTCTACCTGCTGGCCGGGGTGTTTGCCTACGCCGTGGGGCAGAGCCTGGGCAACATCACTTTGCTGGCGACGCTGGTACTGGTGGCGGGCATGTGCGTTAACGGCGCGCAATCGGCGATGCCGTCATTGGCAGCACGCTTCTACCCGACGCAAGGCCGCGCGACCGGGGTGTCGTGGATGCTCGGCATCGGCCGCTTCGGCGCGATTCTTGGGGCGTGGATGGGCGCAACCTTGCTCGGCCTGGGCTGGAATTTCGAGCAAGTGCTGACCGCGCTGGTGATCCCGGCGGGGTTGGCGACGGCGGCGGTGTTGATCAAGGGCATGGTCAGTCATGCGGATGCGACCTGAATCGGGCGCAGATCGTTATTGAACAGGCTGGCCCCTTCGCGAGCAGGCTCGCTCCCACATTCTGGAATGCATTCCAAGGTGGGAGCGAGCCTGCTCGCGAAGCTTTTGATCTGATTGTTAGCTGAACAACAATCCGTTCGATAAACGAACACTCAGTCGATTATCGGATTGTTTGGCGATTTTCCCGAGCTTAATCTTCAGTGACTCCGGCGCTGAACCTCGCGCCTTTTTATCACTGGCGATTCCTTACAAGAACAGGAGCCCGCTCCATGGCTGAGATCCTTTCGCTGCACGACGCGGTGAAGCAATTCGTCAACGACGGCGATACCGTCGCCCTCGAAGGCTTCACTCACCTGATCCCTACGGCAGCGGGTCATGAAATCATTCGTCAAGGCAAGAAAGATCTGACGCTGGTGCGGATGACGCCTGACCTGATCTACGACCAACTGATCGGCGCCGGTTGCGCGCGCAAACTGATTTTCTCCTGGGGCGGCAACCCGGGTGTGGGTTCGCTGCACCGTCTGCGTGACGCGGTCGAAAAGCAGTGGCCACACGCGCTGGAAATCGAAGAACACAGCCACGCCGACCTCGCCAACGCCTACGTCGCCGGCGCGTCCGGGCTGCCGTTCGCGGTGCTGCGTGCCTACGCCGGTTCCGACCTGCCGAAGGTCAATCCGCTGATCAAAACCGTGACCTGTCCGTTCACCAGCGAAGTGCTGGCGGCAGTGCCATCGGTGCGCCCGGACGTCACCGTGATCCACGCGCAAAAGGCCGACCGCAAAGGCAACGTGCTGCTCTGGGGCATTCTCGGTGTGCAGAAAGAAGCCGCGCTGGCGGCCAAGCGCTGCATCGTCACGGTGGAAGAGATCGTCGATGACCTCAACGCACCGATGAACGCTTGCGTACTGCCGACCTGGGCCTTGAGCGCGGTCTGCCACGTGCCGGGCGGCGCGCATCCGTCCTACGCCCACGGTTACACCGAGCGTGACAATCGTTTCTATCAGGCGTGGGACCCGATCGCTCGCGACCGTGAGACGTTTACCGCGTGGATCAACGAATACATCCATGGCTGCGCTGACTTCAGCGAATTCCAGGCCAAATTGGCCGCTGCTTCGGAGGCCAAGTAATGACTTACACCACCAATGAAATGATGACCGTCGCGGCGGCCCGGCGCCTGAAGAACGGCTCGGTATGCTTCGTCGGCATCGGCCTGCCATCGAAAGCCGCCAACCTCGCGCGCCTGACTTCATCGCCGGACGTGGTGCTGATTTACGAATCCGGCCCGATTGGCGCTAAGCCGAGCGTACTGCCGCTGTCCATCGGTGACGGTGAGCTGGCCGAGACCGCCGACACCGTGGTGCCGACCGGTGAGATTTTTCGCTATTGGTTGCAGGGCGGGCGCATCGACGTTGGCTTCCTCGGCGCCGCGCAGGTCGACCGTTTCGGCAACATCAACACCACCGTGGTCGGCGACTACCACGCGCCGAAAGTGCGCCTGCCGGGTGCCGGTGGCGCGCCGGAGATTGCCGGTTCGGCGAAAAGCGTGCTGATCATCCTTAAACAGTCGGCGCGTTCGTTTGTCGACAAACTCGATTTCATCACCTCGGTCGGTCACGGCGAGGGCGGCGATTCGCGTAAACGTCTCGGCCTGCCGGGCGCCGGGCCGGTGGGGATCATCACCGACCTGTGCATCATGGAACCGGAGGAGGGCACCCACGAATTTGTGGTCACCGCGCTGCATCCGGGCGTGACCCGCGAGCAAGTGGTCGCCGCCACCGGTTGGGCGATCCGTTTTGCCGACTCTGTTGAAACCACCGCTGAGCCGACCGAAGTCGAGCTGACGGCGCTGCGTGATCTTGAAGCGCGCACCGCTGCCGCCCACGGTCAGGCACCGGGAGAAGCATGATGCGTGACGTGTATATCTGCGACGCGATTCGCACCCCCATTGGCCGCTTCGGTGGCGCATTGTCCGCCGTGCGCGCCGACGACCTGGCCGCCGTGCCGATCAAGGCCCTGATGGAGCGCAATCCATCGGTGGACTGGAATGCCGTCGATGAGGTGTTCCTCGGCTGCGCCAATCAGGCCGGCGAAGACAACCGCAACGTCGCACGCATGGCATTGCTGCTCGCCGGCCTGCCGGACAGCGTGCCCGGCGTTACGCTCAATCGCCTCTGCGCTTCGGGCATGGACGCGATCGGCACCGCATTCCGCGCTATCGCCAGTGGCGAGATGGAGTTGGCGATTGCCGGTGGCGTCGAGTCGATGTCCCGCGCGCCATTCGTGATGGGCAAGGCCGACGCGGCGTTCTCGCGCAACATGAAGCTGGAGGACACCACCATCGGCTGGCGTTTCATCAACCCGCTGATGAAGGCGCAGTACGGCGTCGATGCCATGCCGCAAACCGCTGACAACGTCGCCGACGACTATAAGGTCTCGCGCGCAGATCAGGACGCCTTTGCCTTGCGCAGTCAGCAACGTACCGCCGCCGCGCAGGCCGCCGGTTACTTCGCCGAAGAAATTGTTGAAGTACGTATTGCCCACAAGAAGGGCGAAACCGTGGTCAGCCAGGACGAACATCCGCGCGCCGATACCACGATTGAAGCGTTGACCAAGTTGAAACCGGTCAACGGCGCAGACAAAACCGTCACCGCCGGCAATGCCTCCGGGGTCAATGATGGTGCTGCTGCGCTGATTCTGGCGTCAGCCGAAGCGGTGAAAAAACACGGCCTGACTGCTCGCGCAAAAGTGCTCGGCATGGCCAGCGCCGGCGTCGCACCACGGGTGATGGGCATCGGCCCGGTGCCGGCGGTGCGCAAACTGACCGAGCGCCTTGGAGTGGCGGTCAGCGATTTCGACGTGATCGAACTCAACGAAGCGTTTGCCAGCCAGGGTCTGGCGGTATTGCGCGAGTTGGGCCTGGCCGACGATGCGCCGCAGGTCAACCCGAATGGCGGCGCGATTGCTCTCGGTCACCCGTTGGGCATGAGCGGTGCGCGGCTGGTGCTGACCGCCCTGCATCATCTGGAAAAGACTGGCGGCAAGAAAGGTCTGGCGACCATGTGCGTCGGTGTTGGCCAGGGTCTGGCCCTGGCCATCGAACGTGTCTGACGCGCTGCGGCACTTACAAGAACTGAGGAAAGCGAAATGACTGACAAGCCTGGTTACCGTCGCCCACAGGCAGGCACTCAGCCTGACTACCTGCACCCGACGTATCAATCCACCAACCTGCGCTCGCCGTCCAAGCCGTTGGTGCACCTGCCCCATTCACTCTCGGAAATCACCGGGCCGACCATCGGCGCCGAACACGTTGCCGAGAAGGACAATGACCTCACCGCTCAGCACGACGGCGAGCCATTGGGCGAGCGCATCATCATTCACGGCCGCGTGCTCGACGAAGACGGCCTGCCGGTGCCGGGGATTCTGGTGGAGATCTGGCAGGCCAACGCCGCCGGCCGCTACAACCATGCCCGCGACCTGCACGACGCGCCGCTGGACCCGAACTTCACCGGCACCGGCCGCACCGTCACCGATGCCGATGGCTGGTACCAGTTCCAGACCATCAAGCCCGGCGCCTATCCGTGGGGCAACCACCACAACGCCTGGCGCCCGGCGCACATCCACTTTTCCCTGTTTGGGCCGAGCATTCTTACGCGTCTGGTCACGCAGATGTACTTCCCCGGTGATCCGCTGCTGGCGTATGACCCGATCTACAACTGCGTGCCGGACACTTCGGCCAAGGAACGCCTGATCGCCAGTTTCGATCTGGAAAAAACCATTCCGTCCTACGCCCTCGGTTACCGCTGGGACATCGTGCTGCGCGGCCGTGAAGCCACGCCGATGGAGAAATAAGATGACGCTTTATGCGACCACGTCCCACACCGTCGGGCCGTATTACCACATCGGCCTGACCTGGCTGAACCGCGAAACCCTGGCCAACGAGCTGACCCTCGGCGAGCGCGTGGCAATCACCGGCCAAGTGGTGGATGGCAATGGCGATGTCGTCAACGACGCCATGCTCGAAGTCTGGCAGGCCAACGCCGCCGGCAAGTACGACCACCCGGAAGATCAGCAGGACAAACCGCTCGACCCGAATTTTGAAGGTTTCGGTCGGGTGCCGGTCGACGCCGAAGGGCGCTTCCGTTTCACCACGATCAAACCGGGCTCTGTGCCGGGGTTGAAAGGCTCGACCCAGGCGCCGCATCTGGTGGTGCTGGTGTTTGCTCGTGGTCTGGTCAAGCATTTGCTGACGCGGATTTATTTTGAAGGCGAACCGGCGAACGTTGCTGACCCGTTGCTCGAGTGCGTGCCGGCGGAGCGTCGCCAGACGTTGCTGGCCAAGGCGGATGCGTCGGGTGTGTACCAGTGGAATGTAGTTCTGCAGGGCACCGATGCCGAGACGGTGTTCTTCGATTATTGAGAGAACACCCCAAATCCCCTGCAGGACAGAGTCCCTGTGGTGAGGGGATTTATCCCCGCTGGGCTGCGAAGCAGCCCCAAAAACCAGTCGGCGCGGTATTCAGATGAACCGCGTGTATCTGATTTGCGAGTGCTTTGCACTCGAGCGGGGATAAATCTCCTCGCCACAAAGGCTGATCCATACGTGGGTGATGATCCGATGCGGAACGGGACTGTTGCAAAGTATGTCTAGACTGTGACTGTCCCTATCGAGTGAAAAACAATGACAACCACCACCTCCCACTACACCGGCGAAGAGCGCAGCAAGCGCATCTTTGCCATCGTCGGCGCTTCGTCCGGCAACCTCGTCGAATGGTTCGACTTCTACGTCTACGCCTTCTGCGCGATCTATTTCGCCCCGGCGTTTTTCCCCTCCGATAACCCGACTGTGCAACTGGTCAACACCGCTGGCGTGTTCGCTGCCGGGTTCCTGATGCGTCCGATTGGTGGCTGGATTTTCGGCCGGGTCGCTGACAAGCACGGGCGCAAGAACTCGATGCTCATCTCGATTCTGATGATGTGCTTCGGCTCGCTGCTGATTGCCTGCCTGCCGACCTACAAGGACATCGGCGTCTGGGCACCGGTGCTGTTGCTGTTCGCGCGTTTGCTGCAAGGTCTGTCGGTCGGCGGCGAGTACGGCACCACCGCGACTTACATGAGCGAAGTCGCGCTCAAGGGTCAGCGCGGATTCTTCGCCTCGTTCCAGTACGTGACGCTGATTGGCGGCCAATTGCTGGCGGTGTCGCTGGTGGTGGTGCTGCAACAGTTCCTCACTGAAGAAGACCTGCGTGCCTACGGCTGGCGGATCCCGTTCGTGGTCGGTGCGGTGGCGGCGCTGATTTCGCTGTTCCTGCGTCGTTCGCTGAAGGAAACCACCAATAAGGAAACCCGTGCGCATAAAGACGCCGGCAGCATCACTGCACTGTTCCGCGATCACAAAGCGGCGTTCATCACCGTGCTCGGCTACACCGCTGGCGGCTCGCTGATTTTCTACACCTTCACCACTTACATGCAGAAATACCTGGTGAACACCGCCGGGATGCACGCCAAGACCGCCAGCTACATCATGACCGGCGCGCTGTTCCTGTATATGTGCATGCAGCCGTTGTTCGGCATGCTCGCCGACAAGATCGGCCGGCGTAATTCGATGCTCTGGTTCGGCGCGCTTGGCACGCTGTTCACCGTGCCGATTCTGCTCAGCCTGAAAAGTATCAGCAGCCCGTTCCTCGCCTTCGTGCTGATCACCCTGGCGCTGGCGATTGTGAGCTTCTACACCTCGATCAGCGGTCTGGTAAAAGCCGAGATGTTCCCGCCGGAAGTCCGCGCGCTTGGTGTCGGCCTGGCTTACGCGGTGGCGAATGCAATCTTCGGCGGTTCGGCGGAATTCGTTGCCTTGAGCCTCAAGGCTGGCGGCATGGAAAACGCCTTCTACTGGTACGTCACGGCGATGATGGCGGTGGCTTTCCTGTTCAGCCTGCGTTTGCCCAAGCAGGCGAAGTATCTGCACCACGATCTGTAAACCCATGTGCGCGGGCTGCGAGGCCCGCGCCGGCAAGGACTGTTTATGACTCAGCGACCGGGCAATCAATTGTTCGATGCCTACTTCACCGCCCGCGATATGCGCGAAGTGTTCTGCGATCAGGGCCGGGTGCAGGCGATGCTTGATTTCGAAGCGGCGCTGGCCCGGGCTGAGGCGCGGGTCGGGCTGATTCCTTCATCGGCCGTGGCACCGATTGCCACAGCGTGCGACGCCGGTCTGTATGACTTCGCGGCGCTGGGCGAGGCGATTGCCACGGCCGGCAATTCGGCGATTCCACTGGTCAAGGCCTTGGGCAAGCAGATCGCCTCGAGCGATGCCGAGGCCGAGCGCTATGTGCATCTGGGCGCGACCAGTCAGGACGTGATGGATTCCGGGCTGGTCTTGCAATTGCGCCAGGCGCTGGCGCTGATCGAAAACCAACTGGCACAACTGGCCGACTCGCTCGCCACTCAGGCACAACGTTTCGCCGCCACGCCACTGGCCGGTCGCACCTGGCTGCAACACGCGACGCCAGTGACCCTCGGTATGAAAATCGCCGGATGGCTGGGTGCCGTCACGCGCAGCCGTCAGCGTCTGCAACAACTCAAGCCACGTCTGCTGGTGCTGCAATTCGGTGGCGCCTCGGGCACGCTCGCGGCGCTGGGGGCACAGGCGTTGCCGATTGCCGAAGCCTTGGCCGAGGAACTGCAACTGACCCTGCCCGAGCAACCGTGGCATACCCAGCGTGACCGCATCGTCGAGTTCGGCGCGGTGCTTGGCCTGATCGCCGGCAGCCTCGGCAAATTCGGCCGCGACATCAGCCTGTTGATGCAGACCGAAGCGGCGGAAGTGTTCGAGCCCGCCGCACCGGGCAAGGGCGGTTCTTCGACTATGCCGCACAAACGTAACCCGGTCGGCGCGGCGGTGCTGATCGGCGCGGCCACGCGGGTGCCGGGGCTGGTGTCGACGCTGTTCAGCGCGATGCCGCAGGAACACGAACGCAGTCTCGGTTTGTGGCACGCCGAATGGGAAACCCTGCCGGAGATCTGCTGCCTGGTGTCCGGTTCGCTGCAACAGGCGCGTTTGCTGGCCGACGGTCTGGAAGTCGATGCGGCGCGCATGGCCCGCAACCTCGAATTGACCCAAGGCCTGGTGCTGGCCGAAGCGGTGAGCATCGTCCTCGCCCAACGCGTCGGCCGCGACACCGCGCATCATCTGCTCGAACAGTGCTGCAAACGCGCGGTGGCCGAACAACGCCATTTGCGTGCGGTGCTGGCTGACGAGCCGCAAGTCACCGCCGAACTCAGTGGCGCTGAACTCGATGATCTTCTGAACCCCGCGCATTACCTTGGCCAGGCGCAAGCCTGGGTCGAGCGCGCGGTGGCTGAACACAACGCTTTGAATGTCTGAAGGAGAGGGCTGTGGCTTTCGTTCAACTCGCCGATGGCGAACTGCACTATCAAATAGAAGGCCCGGCCGCTGCGCCGGTGCTGGTGCTGTCCAACTCGCTGGGCACCGACCTGCACATGTGGGACGCGCAGATGCCGGCGTTCACCGAGCATTTCCGCGTGCTGCGTTTCGACACGCGCGGCCATGGGCAATCGCTGGTCACCGAAGGGCCGTACAGCATCGAGCAGTTGGGCCATGACGTACTCGGTCTGCTCGATGCGCTGCATATCGAGCGCGCGCATTTTTGCGGACTGTCGATGGGCGGGCTGATCGGTCAGTGGCTGGGGATCAATGCCGGGCATCGTCTGCACAAATTGATCGTGTGCAACACGGCGGCGAAAATCGGCGATCCGTCGGTATGGAATCCACGCATCGAAACCGTGTTGCGTGACGGCCCGGCGGCGATGGTCGCACTGCGGGATGCCTCGATTGCGCGCTGGTTCACCCCAGACTTTTCCGCAGCGCATCCCGAGGCGGCGAAGAAGATTACTGACATGCTCGCCGCGACCAATCCACAAGGCTATGCGGCCAACTGCGCGGCCGTGCGCGATGCCGATTTCCGTGAACAACTGGCTTCGATCAACGTGCCGTTGCTGGTGATTGCCGGCAGCGAAGATGCGGTGACGCCGCCGTCCGGCGGGCATTTCATTCGCGACCATGTGCGCGGCGCCGAGTACGCCGAGTTCCATGCGGCGCATTTGTCCAACGTGCAGGCCGGCGCCGATTTCAGCGACCGTGTGCTGGCGTTTTTGCAGGCTCAGTGAGGAAGATTTTGTGGACGAGAAACAACGTTACGACGAAGGCATGCAAGTCCGCCGCGCGGTGCTGGGCGATGCCCACGTCGATCGCAGCCTGACCACGCTGACCGAGTTCAACTCGGAGTTCCAGGAAATGATCACCCGCCACGCCTGGGGCGACATCTGGACGCGTCCGGGCCTGCCCCGCCATACCCGCAGCCTGATCACCATCGCCATGCTGATCGGCATGAACCGCGAGGGCGAACTGAAACTGCACCTGCGCGCGGCGGCCAATAATGGTGTGAGCCGTGGCGAGATCAAGGAAGTGATCATGCAGAGCGCGATCTACTGCGGCATACCGGCGGCGAACGCGACGTTTCATTTGGCGGAATCGGTGTGGGATGAACTCGGGGTTGAATCCCGCGAGTGAGGTTGTTGCACTGACGCCTTCGCGAGCAGGCTCGCTCCCACATTGGAATGCATTTCCCTGTGGGAGCGAGCCTGCTCGCGAAAGCGGTAGCGGCCGTAACGAATCACACCCTGGCGACAATAAATATTCGCTTGAATGCAAACAACGTATGCCCATCCCCCTCCTGCGGATAATGCTCATGCACCCGCATCAGGTAGTGATAGATAAACCGCGCCTGTTCCGCTGAACTCAACGCCTGCATCACCGGCCGCAGCGCCGAGACCTTCACCCAGTCATACACCGGCGACTTGCCGTCAACCACCTGCAACTGCTCGGTCTCCCTGATATCCAGCGACGTAGTCATGGGCGCGAGCAACCGATAGTAATCCTCCAGTGCCAATAACGGCCGCGCCGCCATGCGCTGGCGCAGTTCAGGTGTGCCCAGTGGTGTGCCACCGGGGCCGCCGTTTTCGAGGGTGTCGAGCATCAGCCGATACCACAGCGCATCGCGCCAGTCCGGCATGTGCGCCGCCAGACAGCCGCCGGGATTCAGATAACCGAGCAGGCGCGGCAGCAGTTTTTCATGGCCTTCGATAAAGTGCAGCACGGCGGCTGCGAACAGCAGATCCGCCGGTTGCTCAGGTTGCCAATCAAGCAGGTCGCAATGTTTCCACAGCGCCCGGATCGGCAGGCAGCGTGCCTCATCGAGCATCTGCGCGGAGCTGTCGACGCCCTGCAACTGCGCGCGCGGCCAGCGTTTGGCCAACAACTGCGTGGCAATGCCGGTGCCGCAGCCGAGGTCGTAAATGCGTTGCGGGTTGTGCAGGTCGACGCGGTCGAGCAATTCGTTGACCGGACGTTGTCTGAGACGCGAAAACTGCTGGTACGCCTTGGCGTCCCAATCGGGTGCAGTGGTGCGGCGCGTGATCATGAGGTGATCCTCCGGTGATCAAATGGTGTCTTCCGATGACAACCTGGTGCACAGCTGGAGACCGACTACGAAACGGAAGCGTGAAGGGTTGGAGCACCTGAGTCCTTCAGGTTTGCTCACTGTAACCGCCGCCCGCAAAAGCGCTACATGGCCTGACCAATGACATGCATCTGTGATGGGAATCAAATGTGGGAGCGAGCCTGCTCGCGAAGGCCATTTCATATTCGACACAGATGTCGACTGAAGCAGCGCTTTCGCGAGCAGGCTCGCTCCCACAGTGGAGCATGTTTGGTTAAAGCAGGCTGATCGGGTAGCTGACGATCAACCGGTTCTCATCGAACTCGTTGTTGCTGAAGTCGCGGCGCATGGTCGAGTTGCGCCATCTGACGTTCAAATCCTTCAACGTGCCGCTCTGCACCGTGTAACCGAGTTCCGATTCGCGGCCCCATTCCTTGCCGTCGGTGATCGTCCCGGTGTGCACGTTGTCGCCGCTGATGTAGCGGTTCATCAGGGTCAGGCCGGGGATGCCCATGGCGGCGAAGTTGTAGTCGTGGCGCAGCTGCCAGGAGCGTTCCTGAGCGTTGTCATAACTGGCGTTGTAGCTGTCGTTGGCCAAGGTGCCGCCGCTGGTGCCGTTGACGCGCATCCAGGCGCTGTCGCCGGTCAGTTTCTGCAGGCCGAGGTAGAACGTGTTGCCGCCGTACTTGGCCGAAAACATGCCGTACCAGGTCTTGTTGTCCAGGTCGCCGGCACGCGCGCTGCCATCTTCCTTGCCGTAGAAAAAGCCGAGGTTGGCGCCCAGCGTCCAGTCGCCGAGCGGCTGACTGTGCAGCACATTGAGGTACTGCTGGCTGTAGATGTCCTTGAGTTGCGCGTTCCACAGGCCGATCTGTGTGCGCTTGTCGTTGAACAGGTATTCGCCGCCCTGGAAGTTGAAACGATCAGAGGTGAACGCGGCTTTGCCGGTCATCGACATGTCGCTCATGCTGCTGTCGTCGCGCGGGCTGTTGGCGCGGAACTGGCCGCCATAGAGGGTCAGGCCGGCGATTTCCTTGGAGGTGATCTGGCCGCCACGGAAGGTTTGCGGCAGCGAGCGACCGTCGTCCGAACGCAGAATCGGCAATACCGGCATCCACTCGCCGACCTTGACCTCGGTCTGCGAAAGTCTGGCCTTGAGCGCGACGTTGGTGCGGCCGAAGTTGTCCGCCGGGCGGCCGTCATGGTCCAGCGGCAACAACTGCGTGCCGCCCGTGCCTTTACCGCCATCGAGCTTGATCGAATACAGCCCGAGTACGTCCATGCCGAAACCGACCGTGCCTTGGGTAAAGCCGGATTTGGCGTCGAGGATGAAACTCTGCGTCCAGTCTTCAGCCTTGCCCTGGGTTTTGGTCGGGTTGGTGAAGTTGCGGTTGATATAGAAGTTGCGCAGGTTGAGGTTGACCTTGGCGCCTTCAACGAAGCCGCCTTCTTCGGCGCTTGCCGGCAGGGCCAGACCGGCGATGGCCAGGGCGATCACAGCGGGCAATGCGTAGGGCACAGGGAAAACTGTCATGGACTTGGGTCTCTCTTGTTTTTTTAGGGCGAACGGCTGCGCTGTCGCGGCGGATGCGGCGCAGGCAACGTGATGCAGGTCTGAGATGCAGCGGTGGCGGTCAGCCGGGCGGGGCAGGGCGCTGGAGCATGGTGTCGAACCTTGTTGTTATTGGTTTTCTGGTTCGAATGGTGAAGGGCCTGTGTGTTCGGGTTCAATTGCTGAAAGCGGGTTTTGGGCGGTTATCGAACGCAAGATTCATGCGGATTTGTGGTGAGTGTGAGGTCCTCTTCGCGAGCAGGCTCGCTCCCACAACTGGAATGCGTTTCCCTGTGGGAGCGAGCCTGCTCGCGAAGAGGCCAGTTCGGCCGCGAAACCTTTGCGACAGGCAACAAAAAGCCCACCAATAAGGTGGGCTTGATGTAGTCAGCCGATGATCAGAACAGCTTCATCTTCGGCGCTTCTTCTTTCAGCGCTTCGTTCTGCGCGGTCTGCGCATTCCAGCCACCGCCCAGGGCCTTGTACAGGTTGACGGCACTGGTCAACTGCGCGAGGCGGTCGGTGATCAGCGCTTGTTGTGCGCTGAACAACTGACGCTGGGCATCGAGGAAGGTCAGGTTGCTGTCGACGCCGATGCGATAGCGACGTTCGGCCAAGCGGTAGTAATCCTGGTTGGCCTGCACGAAATCGCGCTGCGCTTGCAGCTGCTCGGTGTAGGTCTGGCGGGCGGCGAGGCCGTCGGCGACTTCCTGGAAGGCGGTCTGGATGGACTTCTCGTAGTTCGCCACGCCAATGTCCTTCTGGATCTTGGCGTAGTCGAGGCTGGCGCGCAGGCTGCCGGCGTTGAAGATCGGCAGGTTGATCTGCGGCTGGAACAGCCACGTCCCCGAACCACCCTTGAACAGGCCGGACAGATCCGGGCTCAGGCTGCCCGCGTTGGCGGTCAGGCTGATGCTCGGGAAGAACGCTGCACGGGCCGCACCGATGTTGGCGTTGGCCGCCTTCAGGTTGTACTCGGCCTGGAGGATGTCCGGACGACGTTGCAGCAGGTCCGAAGGCAGACCGGCCGGTACGTCGCTGAGCAGATCATCAGACAGCGGTTTGGCGGCTTGCAGATTGGCCGGGATACCGGTGCCGAGCAGCAGGGTCAGGCTGTTTTCGTTCTGCGCGACCTGGCGGGTATAACGCGCCAATTGTGCCCGGGCGTTTTCCACGGAAGTGCGCGACTGTGCCAGATCCAGCGCCGAGGCCACACCGACTTCGTTGCTGCGGCTGGTCAGCTTGTAGCTTTCTTCGAAGGCACCGAGGGTGTCCTGCGTCAGCTTGAGCAGTTCCTTGTCCGCTTGCCAGGTCAGGTAAGCATTGGCGACGTTGGCGACCAGACTGATCTGCGTACTGCGGCGTGCTTCTTCAGTAGCGAAGTACTGTTGCAACGCTTGCTCGCTCAGGCTGCGCACCCGACCGAACAGGTCGAGTTCGTAGGCGCTGACGCCGACGGTAGCCGAGTAGGAGCTGCTGATCATCGACTCGCCGGTCTGCGAGGCACGGGCCGGCAGACGCTGGCGGCTGCCGGCGGCATTGGCCGACACTGCCGGGAACAGGTCGGCGCGCTGGATGCGGTACTGCGCCGCGTAAGCGTCGATGTTCAGCGCCGCGACACGCAGGTCGCGGTTGTTTTCCAAGGCGACCTGGATCAGCTGTTGCAGGGCAGGGTCATGGAAAAACTGCTTCCAGCCCTGTTCGGCAGCGGCTTGCGCCGGAGCCTGGGCCGGCGAATATGCCGGCCCCTGCGGGTACTGACCTGCGACCGGAGCCTCAGGCTGCTGATAGTCAGGTATCAGCGAGCAACCGCTCAGCACGAAGGCGGCGACTGCGATGGAGAGTAGCGACTTGCTCATTGGCCAGCCTCTTTAGGAGTTTCAGTAGTCTCATCCGCGTCGGTCTTTTTACGCTGACCGATGGACGACACAGTAACGAAGAACAGTGGGACCCAGAAGATCGCCAGGATCGTGGCCGTGACCATACCGCCAATCACGCCGGTACCGATCGCGTGCTGACTGCCTGAACCGGCGCCGGTGGAAATCGCCAGCGGCACAACACCGAGAACGAAGGCCAGCGAGGTCATGATGATCGGGCGCAGACGCATGCGGCAGGCTTCGATTGCCGCCTCGCGCAGGCTGCGTCCCTGTTCATGCAGTTCCTTGGCGAATTCGACGATCAGAATGGCGTTTTTAGCCGCCAGACCGATGGTCGTCAACAAGCCCACCTGGAAGTACACGTCGTTGGACAGACCGCGCAGGCTGGTAGCCATCAGTGCACCGATGATCCCCAGCGGTACCACGAGCATGACCGCGATCGGAATCGACCAGCTCTCATACAGCGCCGCCAGACACAGGAACACCATCAGCAGCGACAGGGCGTACAGCGCTGGCGCTTGCGAGCCGGACAGACGTTCCTCGTAGGACAGACCGGTCCAGGAGATACCGACACCGGCCGGCAGCTTCTTGGCAATCGCTTCGACTTCAGCCATCGCTTCACCGGTGGAGTAGCCCGGCGCCGGAGCCCCGAGGACCTCGACCGCTTCCACACCGTTGTAACGCGCCAGTTTCGGCGAACCGTAGACCCACTCACCCTTGGCGAACGCCGAGAACGGAACCATGGTGCCTTCGGCGTTGCGCACGTACCACTTCTTCAGGTCTTCGGGGCTCATGCGCGAATCCGGCTGGCCCTGCACGTAGACTTTCTTCACCCGACCACGGTCGATGAAGTCGTTGACGTAGCTACTGCCCAGCGCGATCGACAGGGTGTTGTTGATATCGCTGATGGTGATGCCGAGGGCACTGGCCTTCTCGTCGTCGATTTCCAGCTGGAACTGCGGCTCATCGTTCAGGCCGTTCGGACGCACCTGGGTCAGCACCTTGCTTTGCGCCGCCATGCCGAGGAACTGGTTACGCGCTTCCATCAGTTTTTCGTGACCGATACCGGCGCGGTCTTGCAGGAACACGTCGAAACCGGTGGCGTTACCCAATTCCAGAACCGCTGGAGGGGCGAAGGCAAACACCATCGCGTCGCGGAAGCTGAAGAAGTGTTGCTGGGCACGCGCGGCGAGCTTGAACACGCTGTTGTCGGCGTTACGCTCGCCCCACGGTTTGAGCATGATGAACGCCATACCCGAGCTCTGCCCACGGCCGGCGAAGTTGAAGCCGGTCACGGTGAACACCGAAGCCACCGCGTCCGCCTCACCACCGTCCTTGTTCGGACGCAGCAGGTACTCACGCATTTCATCCACGACCACCTGCGTGCGCTGGGCACTGGAACCGGCCGGGGTCTGCACCTGGGCGAACAGTACGCCCTGGTCTTCTTCCGGCAGGAACGCGGTCGGGATGCGGGTGAACAGCCAGATCATGCCGACGACGATCAGCAGATACGCCAGCAGGTACGGCGCCTTGCGGGTCAGCATGTTGCCGACGCCGCGCTCGTAGCTGCGCACGCCACGGTCGAAGTTGCGGTTGAACCAGCCGAAGAAACCTTTCTTCGGGGTACCGTGCTCGCCTTTCGGAATCGGCTTGAGCATGGTCGCGCACAGCGCCGGGGTGAAGATCAGGGCAACCAGCACCGACAGGGCCATCGCCGAAACGATGGTGATCGAGAACTGCTTGTAGATCACACCAGTGGAGCCGCTGAAGAATGCCATCGGCAGCAGTACCGCCGAGAGTACGAGGGCGATACCGACCAGTGCGCCCTGGATCTGGCCCATGGATTTCTTCGTCGCTTCCTTCGGTGACAAGCCTTCTTCGCTCATCACCCGCTCGACGTTTTCCACCACGACGATGGCATCGTCCACCAGCAGACCGATGGCCAGCACCATGCCGAACATGGTCAGGGTGTTGATGCTGAAACCGGCGGCGGCGAGGATGCCGAACGTACCGAGCAGTACCACTGGCACGGTCATCGTGGTGATGACGGTGGCGCGGAAGTTCTGCAGGAACAGGAACATCACCAGGAACACCAGCGCGATCGCTTCGACCAGCGTGTGCACCACGCCTTTGATCGACTCGGTCACCACCGGAGTGGTGTCGTACGGGAACACCACTTCCATGCCTTGCGGGAAGAACGGCTTGAGGCTGTCGATGGTGTTGCGCAGCGCTTTGGCGGTATCGAGGGCGTTGGCGCCGTTGGCCAGTTTCACCGCCAGACCGGAAGCCGGGCTGCCGTTGAACTGGGCGCTGATCGCGTAGTTCTCGCCGCCGAGACCAACTTCAGCCACGTCTTTGAGGCGAACCTGCGAGCCGTCCTTGTTGACCTTGAGCAGGATTTCCTTGAACTGCTCGGCGGTCTGCAGACGGGTCTTGCCGATGATCGTCGCGTTCAGTTGCTGGCCCTGCACGGCAGGCAAGCCACCGAGCTGACCGGACGACACCTGGACGTTCTGCGCAGCAATGGCGTTCTTCACGTCGACCGGGGTCAGGTTGAAGTTGTTCAACTTGGCCGGGTCGAGCCAGATACGCATCGCGTACTGCGCACCGAAGACTTGGAAGTCACCGACACCGGCGGTGCGCGAGATCGGGTCCTGCATGTTCGACACGATGTAGTTGGACAGGTCGTCCTTGCTCATGCTGCCGTCACGCGACACCACGCCGATTACCAGCAGGAAGTTCTTCACTGCCTTGGTCACGCGGATACCCTGTTGCTGCACTTCCTGCGGCAGCAGCGGGGTGGCCAGGTTCAGCTTGTTCTGGACCTGTACCTGCGCGGTGTCGGAGTTGGTGCCTTGCTCGAAGGTCGCGGTGATGGTCATGCTGCCGTCGGAGTTACTTTCCGACGACACATAACGCAGGTTGTCGATACCGTTGAGCTGTTGCTCGATGACCTGGACCACGGTGTCCTGCACGGTTTGTGCGGACGCACCCGGGTAGGTCACCTGGATCGCAATGGCCGGTGGCGCAATGCTCGGGTATTGGTTGATCGGCAATTTCAGGATCGAAAGTGCCCCGACCAGCATGATCACCAGGGCGATTACCCAGGCGAAAATCGGACGGTCGATGAAGAATTTTGACATGGGTTACTCCCCTTTGCCGCCGGCGGCTTTGTCAGCTGCCTGTGCGGGGGCCGGGTTCTTGGTGCCGACGTTAGTCGCCTCGGTCGCTTTGACCTCGACGCCCGGTTTGACGTACTGCAGCCCTTCGGTGATCAGACGATCGCCGGCTTTCAGGCCGTCTTCGATCAGCCACTGGCTGCCGACGGTGCGGCTGGCCTTGAGCTGACGCAGTTCGACCTTGTTGTCGGCGCCGACGACCAGTGCGGTCGGGGTGCCTTTGAGGTCGCGGGTCACGCCTTGCTGTGGCGCGAGGATCGCTGCGCTGTTGACGCCGGCCTGCAACTGGGCGTGGACGAACATGCCTGGCAGCAGGGTGTGATCGGGGTTGGGGAACACGGCGCGCAGGGTCACCGAGCCGGTGGTCTGGTCAACCGAGACTTCGGAGAATTCCAGCTTGCCGTCGAGCTTGTACTGGCTGCCGTCTTCCAGGGTCAGCTTGACCGCAGCGGCGTTGTCGCCAGCCTTCTGCAGACGGCCGCTTTCCAGTTCGCGGCGCAGTTCCAGCAGTTCCACCGACGACTGGGTGACGTCGACGTAGATCGGATCGAGCTGCTGAATCACTGCCATTGCATCGGCCTGGCCATTGCTCACCAGTGCGCCTTCGGTGACCGAAGAGCGGCCGATACGGCCGGAGATCGGCGCATAGACCTTGGTGTAACGCACGTTGATCTGCGCAGTCTGAAGCGACGCTTCCGATTGCAGGCGGTTGGCCAATGCGGTGTCGTATTCCTGACGGCTTACGGCTTGCTCATCGACCAGTTGCTTGTAGCGGTCGGAGATCGACTTGGTCGAACGCAGGTTGGCTTCGGCACTTTTCAGCGTCGCTTCATAGACCGACGGATCGATCTGATAAAGCTGCTGACCGGCTTTGACGTCGGCGCCTTCCTTGAACAGACGCTTGAGAATGATGCCGTTGACCTGCGGGCGAACTTCAGCGATGCGGAACGCACTGGTGCGGCCCGGAAGTTCCGAGGTCAGGGTAAAGGCTTGTGGTTGCAGGGTGACGACGCCGACCTGAGGGGGCGGAGCGGCAGGGGCCGCTTCTTCCTTTTTACATCCGCTGAGCAGCGATGCCAGGGCGACGGCAGTGACCAGAGCGGTAACAGCTGGCTTGAATTGCATGAAGATCCTCGGGTCAGGCGCGCATGAAGCGCACAAGAAGTGTGAAAGAGTAAAAATCGGGCACCGGGTGGATAAGTAGCTTGCTAAGTAATATACTTACGTTCATGGTTGTTTGTAAACACCTGCGCCGCGTACCCACCCTGATACAAAAGTCGTCGCAAGGTTTGAAATTGTAGGCCGGGGAGTCGATTCACGAGAGATCGCCCCCTCTTTATTCAGCGGATATTCAGCCATCCCTGAAACATCCTGTTTGAGGTTTTACTGCCATGGTCCGTCGTACCAAAGAGGAAGCTCAGGAAACCCGCAGCCAGATCCTGGAAGCGGCCGAGAAAGCCTTTTATGAAAGGGGGGTTGCCCGCACCACCCTGGCGGACATCGCGACCCTCGCCGGCGTGACGCGTGGCGCCATCTACTGGCATTTCAGCAACAAGGCCGATCTGGTCCAGGCCATGCTCGACAGCCTGCACGAACCGCTGGATGAACTGGCCAAGGCCAGCGAAAGCGAGGACGAACCGGACCCGCTGGGCTGCATGCGGCAGTTGCTGATTCATTTGTTTCATCAAGTTGCACTGGACCCGAAAACCCGGCGCATCAACGAAATTCTGTTTCATAAGTGCGAGTTCACCGATGAAATGTGCGATCTGCGCCAGCAGCGCCGGACGGCCAGTCTCGATTGCAATCTGCGCATCGGCCTGACCCTGCGTAATGCGGTGAATCGCGGCCAGTTGCCGGAAGACCTCGACACTGCCCGCGCGGCCATCAGCATTCATGCCTACATCGACGGCCTGCTGTACGGCTGGCTGCTGGCCCCGGACAGCTTCGAACTGCACGCCGAGGCTGAACGCTGGGTCGACACCGGGCTGGACATGCTGCGCCTGAGCCCAAGCCTGCGCAAATGAAACAAAATGCGCAATTGCCCGGCAGGATGTCAATCAGCCGCCATGGCCGATGATCGCGGCGGGGAGTTTAAACGTAGCCAGCCGTGGATTTTGTAGGGAAATTGTGTAGCTCTTGTGAATCCGTGTTTCGCCGCTTTTCCCTCACCCTAGCCCTCTCCCACAGGGAGAGGGGACCGACCGGGTTGTTTGCCCAAGCTGGGCCGATCTGAAATATCCCGCCGAACTCAAAGTTTGAAAAGCACAGCAATCGGCTCCCTCTCCCTCGGGGGAGGGCTGGGCGGGCGGCGTTCCGATGAGGGGCTACGCCGGGTGCCACGCAACAAGTCTGAAGCCGAACAACAAAAAGCCCCTGACTCTCAAAAGTCAGGGGCTTTTTCATTTCTGCGCTACAGCGTGATTACAAGGTCGGATAGTCGATATAACCGACCGGACCCTTGCCGTAGAAAGTCTCCGGATGCGGCTCGTTCAGCGGCGCATCAGCCTGCAAACGTGCCGGCAGGTCCGGGTTGGCAATGAACGGCACGCCGAACGCTACGGCGTCTGCCTTACCGCTGGCCAGCCACTCGTTGGCGCTTTCCTTGGTGAACTTCTCGTTGGCGATGTACGGGCCACCGAAAGCTTCTTTCAGTTGCGGGCCGAGGCTGTCGGCGCCTTCTTTTTCGCGCGAGCAGATGAACGCGATGCCACGCTTGCCCAGTTCACGGGCGACGTAGGTGAAGGTCTCGGCAAGATTGTCATCGCCCATGTCATGGGAATCGGCACGCGGTGCCAGGTGCACACCAACGCGGCCAGCGCCCCAGACTTCGATCGCGGCGTCGGTCACTTCCAGCAGCAGGCGCGCACGGTTTTCCAGCGAGCCGCCGTACTGGTCGGTGCGCTGGTTGGTGCTGCTTTGCAGGAACTGGTCGAGCAGGTAGCCGTTGGCGCCGTGGATTTCCACGCCGTCGAAACCGGCGGCCTTGGCGTTCTCGGCACCGGTGCGATAGGCGTCGACGATGTCGGCGATTTCAGCGGTTTCCAGCGCGCGCGGCGTTGGGTAGTCGGCCAGCGGGCGGACCAGGCTGACGTGGCCCTTTGGCTGGATGGCGCTTGGCGCAACCGGTGCTTCACCGTTCAGGTACGAAGGGTGAGAAATGCGGCCGACGTGCCACAGTTGCAGGAAGATCTTGCCGCCGGCGCCGTGAATCGCTTTGGTCACGTTGGCCCAGCCACGCACTTGATCGTTGGACCAGATGCCCGGGGTGTCCGGGTAGCCGACGCCCATCGGCGTTACCGAAGTGGCTTCGCTGAGGATCAGGCCAGCCGAGGCGCGTTGTACGTAGTATTCGGCCATCAGCGCGTTCGGCACACGGCCTTCGTCGGCGCGGCAGCGGGTCAGCGGGGCCATGATAATGCGGTTGTTCAGCTCGATGTCGCCGAGTTTGATCGGGTCGAAAATAGTCGCCATGTCTAAAAGCCTCTCTTTAATAAAGGAAGTTGATCAGTTGGAAGCAGGGGCCAGCTCGGCACTGCCGTTCTGGCGGAAGGTAATCAGGGTCACCAGCAGGGCAAGTACGGCCAGCGCGGCGGCGGCCAGTGGCACGCTGGTCAGGCCGTAGCCGTGGGCGATGACGCTGCCGCCGACCCAAGCGCCAAGCGCGTTGCCGACGTTGAAAGCGCCGATGTTCAGGGTCGAAACCAGGTTCGGCGCAGCCTTGCCGAAGGTCACCACGTTGACTTGCAGCGCGGGCACAGCGGCGAAACACGCGGTGGCCCAGAGGAACAGGGTGATTTCAGTCGGGATCAGCGCGACGCTGGTCCAGCTCAACACCGTGGACACCACGGCCATGGCGATGAACACGCCGATCAGCGTGGCGGCCATGCCTTTGTCGGCGAGTTTGCCGCCGATGATGTTGCCGACCGTCAGACCGAGGCCGATGAGCATCAGTGTCCAGGTCACGCCACGCGGCGACACGCCAGTGACTTCGCCAAGCAGTGGCGCAACGTAGGTGAACAGGGTGAAGACCGAGGCGGCGAACAGCGCGGTCATGCTCAGCGACAGCCAGATGCCGGCGCCTTTGAGGGCGGCGAGTTCGGCGCGCATGTCGAGTTTCTCTTCGTCACGCTTGGCCGGCAGAAAGCGGATCAGGCCGATCAGCGCGATCACACCGATGACGGTCACCGCCCAGAAGGTCGAACGCCAGCCGGCTTCCTGACCCAATGCGGTGCCCAGCGGTACGCCAAGTACGTTGGCCAGGGTCAGGCCGGTGAACATCAAGGCTACTGCCGAGGCACGTTTGTTGGGCGCGACCAGATTGGCCGCCACCACCGAGCCGATGCCGAAGAACGCGCCGTGACACAGCGCGGTGACTATCCGGGCAAACATCAGCACGTTGTAGTCGCTGGCGATGGCGCAGAGCAGGTTGCCGACAATGAAGATGCCCATCAACGCTACCAGCGCTGCCTTGCGCGGCAACTTGGCGGTGGCCAGCGCCATGAACGGTGCACCGATGGCCACGCCCAGGGCGTAACCGGTGACCAGCCAGCCGGCGCCGGGAATCGACACACCGAGATCCGCCGCCACGTCGGGCAGCAGGCCCATGATGACGAATTCGGTGGTGCCGATGGCGAAGGCGCTCAGGGCGAGGATGAGAAGCGAAAGGGGCATGCAGGTTTCCTTGTCGGCTGGCTGACGTTAAGGGTCAGAGCTCTTTACTGAGGGTGCTGAGAAACGCCTGGATGACGTCCTCGTTACGTTTGAAAAAATGCCACTGCCCGGCCTTCTGGCTGCTGATCAGCCCGGCCCGTTGCAACGTCGCCAGGTGGGCCGACACGGTCGATTGCGACAGGCCGCAACGCTGATCGATCTGCCCGGCGCAAATACCGTATTCGTGGTTGTGCAACTGCTCGGGGAATTCGCCTTTCGGGTCCTTCAGCCAGTTGAGGATGTCTCGCCGTACTGGGTGCGCCAGGGCTTTTATTATTTCGTCGAGGTCGAGGTTCATGGCTTGGGCTCGTGTTGGCAGTAGCGATATATCGCGATGGGACGAACTTTAAATCGTTGGATCGCGATATACCAATATGAATTCGGTCTGACGAGCGCATAAATCGTTATATCGGGTTATAACGATACGAGGGTGCTGAATGTCCGAACCCAGTGCTAAGCTGCGCTCATGAATTATCTCGCGCATTTGCATCTCGGCGGCCAGCGCCCCGGTCAGTTACTCGGCAGTCTCTATGGCGACTTCGTCAAAGGTCGGCTGCAAGGCCAGTTCGACCCCGAGGTAGAGGCGGCGATTGCGCTGCATCGGCGCATCGACGTGTTCACCGATCGGCATCCACTGGTGGACACTGCCCTGGGCCGCTTCAGCGAAACGCGGCGGCGTTATGCCGGAATCGTCCTCGATGTGTTTTTCGATCATTGCCTGGCGCGGGACTGGACGCTGTATGCCGACCGACCGCTGGAGCAGTTCACCGCAGACGTCTATCAGGTGCTGTCCCGCGAACGGCAATTGCCGGAGCGGCTGGCAAAGATCGCCCCGCACATGGTCGCCAACGACTGGCTGGGCTCGTATCGCGAGTTTGAGGTGCTGGAGCAGGTGCTGCGCGGGATCTCGCGACGGCTGACCAGGCCGGAGGAATTGGCGGGGGCAATGGCGGAGTTGCGGCGGTTGTATGAGCCGTTGAGTGAAGACTTCAGCTTGTTCTACCCGCAATTGCAGGATTTCGCACAAAACTCTGATCCACTGAAGATCTGAATGTGGGAGCGAGCCTGCTCGCGAAGGCGTCCTGTCAGTCAATATATTCGGCGACTGACAGGTCGCATTCGCGAGCAGGCTCGCTCCCACAGGGGATTTGTATTTTCAGGCGGCGATCAAATCGCCTGCGCGACGCGGTTCGGCAGGTTTCGCCACCTCACCAAACAACACCCTCTGCACCGCCTGCTGCGCTTCGAACGCCAGCGCCGCGCGCTCGCGGCCCTGACAGGCAATCGGCTTGAGCAGATGCACCTCGACATCGCCGCAGTCATGGCTGAACAGGCGCATCAGGTGCGAGAGCAAATCATCGTCACCAATGAACGGTGCGAGCGTATCGATTTCGCCGTCACGCAGATAACGAATCGCCACCGGTTGCAGCATCACCTCGGAATCGATCGCCGCCGACAGCAGGCGACCATGAAAGGTGCGCAGCGAACGGCCATCGGTGGTGGTGCCTTCGGGGAACATCAGCAGTGCATGTTCAGTTTGCAGATGGCGGGTCATCTGCTTGCGGATCAACTGACTGTCGCCCGACCCACGGCGGATGAACAGGCTGCCGGCCTTGGCCGCGAGCCAGCCGGCCACCGGCCAGGTGCGCACTTCGGCCTTGGACAGAAACGACAGCGGCGTGAGCATGCCCAGCAGCGGAATGTCGGTCCACGACACGTGATTGCTGACCCAAAGCATCGGCTGTTTCGGCAGCTCGCCATGCACGCTCACGCGAAACGGCAGGGCGTTGCTCAGCCGCGCCATGAAGAAGCGCGACCAGCGCTGACGCCGCTCCATCGAGTGCGCCAGACCAATGCGCTCGAACACGCCGAAGACGCTGGCCATGGTCAGCCCCAGCGTCACCACCAGCAGCACTCGCGCGATTCGCGCGTACACCCGCAACCGGCTCATCACACCGCCGCCTTGAAGTGTTTGGCGTAGCGCGGGCATAGTTCGTCGCGCTTGAGCAGGATGAACACGTCGGCTACCTGGAAGTCTTCGTCCCAGCACGGCTCGCCGCAGATCTTCGCACCGAGGCGCATGTAAGCCTTGAGCAGCGGCGGCATTTCGGCGATGACGTTGGACGGGATATCCAGCGTCGGCAGCGGATTTTTCGGTTCGGCGCGCAAGTGTTCGGTGCACAGATAACGCTCGCGCAGACGCTGCATGATCGCATGGGCCTGAATGCCGCCGTCCTGCATCGGGATGCTCGCGCAACCCATCAGGTAGCTGTAGCCGCCCTGATTGAGCACTTCGGCCAATTCGCCCCAGAGCACGGCGATGGTGCCGCCGTTGCGGTACGCCGGATCGACGCAGGTGCGGCCGATTTCCAGGATCGGGCCTTGCAGATGGGCGAGGCCGTGCAGGCTGAATTCTTCTTCGCTGTAGAACTTGCCGAGGCTGCTGGCGGCGGTGTGATCGAGCAGACGCGTGGTCGCCACCAGGCGCCCGGTGTTCAGATCACGCACGCCGATGTGGCTGCAGTGAACATCATAATCATCCATGTCCAGACCCAGTTCGGCGCCTTTCAGTTTGGCGTTGAACTCGCCACTGAAGACGGCGAAGCGCAGGGCCTGGGCTTGCTGCAAGGCTTCGGCGCCGATCAGGCGTTCGGCTTGCAGGCGGCGTTCATTGCCGGTGTCGCTGATGCGGGCGATTTGCGTCATGTGAATCTCCGTACGGGCCTTTAACCCGTCGTGGGTTGCAGCCGATCGACTTTCTTTATGCAGCCGTGTTGTGCAAAGTCAGGCTATGTAGCCCCGGTGTCATCGCCATGAACGTTCGGTGATGCTTATATGACAACCCACAAGGAGGCGCCCATGCCCTGGCCAGATCTGCTGCACCGCCGTGAACGCTTGCCCGCCGCTGCTGATCTGGCCGAGGGCTTTGCAACGTTGTTGCAGGCGCTGGGCAACGTCACGCCGTTCGAATTGGCGGTGGCCGGCGGGCGGCGGATGGCGACGCCGGGGCTGGCGTTTCTGGTGGGTTATCAGGCGGCGCTGCGCATGTTGTGGCCGAGCGCGCCGCTGAGCCTCGGCGCCTTGTGCGCGACCGAGCAACGCAGCCTGCGCCCGGCCGATATGCAAACGCGGCTGCGCGATTTGCGCTTGAGTGGGCGCAAGGATTTCGTCACCGCAGGCGACGCCGCCGATTGGTTACTGGTGGCTGCGCGCAGTGAGGAGCCTGGCGAAACACCGCGCCTGAGTCTGGCGGTGGTGTATCCCGGCGAGCCCGGCGTGAAGGTGGAAAAACTTCCGGCGTTGCCGTTGATGCCGGACATCAGCCACGGTCGCCTGTACCTCGACGGCGCCCTGTGCGAATTGCTCGCTGGCGATGGCTGGGACGCCTACGTCAAACCGTTTCGCACCCTTGAAGATGTCTACGTGCTCAGCGCCATGACCGCGTGGTTGTACGGCGTCGGCCAGGACAGCGACTGGCCGCAGGCCCTGCAATTGCGTTTGCTGGCGCTGCTGGCCGGGTGCGCCGAGGCCAGCCGGCAAGCGCCGAACAATCCGCCCGGGCATGTGCTGTTGGGCGGGTTGTTTGCGCAGTTTGAAGCGCTGGCGGGGGAGGTGGACCAGGCATTGGGCAATGGCCCGGTGGAGTGGGCGCAGATGTGGCAGCGGGACAAGGGCGTGATGCAGTTGGCGGCAGGGGCGAGGGCGAAGCGGTTGGCCAAGGCTTTGGCGGTGACCTGAGCGGCCCCTTCGCGAGCAGGCTCGCTCCCACAGGGACGGTATTCTTCAATTGAAATGCGATCAACTGTGGGAGCGAGCCTGCTCGCGAAGGCGGCCTCAAAATCACCATACATCTGTCATAAACCCCGACTAGTCTCGACAGGTTCATTCCCTGAGCGCCCACCATGTTCAAAGGCCTGTCCCTGTTCCTGCTGCTGATCAGCCTCACCGTCCGCGCCGAACAATGGCCCGGCGAGCAATGGCCCATCGCCCCGCAGATCACCGGCCCGGCCGTCGAGGCGCTGGAAAACTACGCCTTCGCGCCCCGTAACGACGCCACCCGCGAAGGCATCCGCACCGACGCCTTGCTGATCATCCGCGACGGCCAGATCATTTACGAACGCTACGCCGCTCCGACCACTGCTCAGACACCGCATCTGACCTGGTCGATCAGCAAAAGTCTGCTGGCAACCGTTCTCGGTGTGGCCTGCGGCGAAGGCCGGTTCAAGCTCGACGATCCGGCGCTGAAGTTCTACCCAGCGCTGGAAAAACACCCGGCGATCACCCTCGGCCATCTGCTGAACTGGGCCTCCGGTCTGGATTGGCAGGAAGACTACGAATACGCGCCGCTGAAATCTTCGGTGGTGGCGATGCTCTACACCCGCGGCCATCGCGACATGGCCGCGTTCACTGCGGACCACGACGCCTACGCCGCGCCGGGTCAGGCTTTCCGTTATTCCAGCGGTGACAGCAATCTGCTCGCCGCTGCCCTGAAAACCATGGTCGGCGCAGAGCGTTATGCCGATTATCCGTGGACAGCATTGTTCGAGCCGTTGGGCATTCGCCACGCCGTGTGGGAAAGCGATGCCAGCGGCACCTTTGTCGCCTCGTCCTATGCCTATCTCACCGCGCGGGATCTGGCGCGGGTCGGTCTGTTGATGGCGCGCGGCGGGCGCTGGAACGATCGGCAGTTGCTGTCCGAGGATTGGCTCGCGTTCAACCTCACACCGTTTGCCGGCTACAAGGCGCATCAGGACGAAGCCATACCCGGCGGCCATTGGTGGCTCAATCGTCCTGTCGACGGCGCCACATCACCATGGCCCGACGCCCCACCCGACACCTTCGCCGCCCTCGGCCACTGGGGCCAGGCGCTGTACGTGATGCCCAGCCAGAAGCTGGTGATCGTGCGTTACGGCGATGACCGCGATGGCAGCTACCGGCACAACGAACTGCTCAAACGCGTGTTGCAGGCGGTGCGGCGATGAAGCGGTTTCTATTGTTGCTGTTGGTCGTGCTGCTCGGCTGGGGTTGGTATGAGCGGGAGAATCTCTGGGCTTTCCCGGACATCATCAGCGCCTACACCGCCAAGGAATATTGCTCGTGTCGTTATGTGATGAACAACGACGCCGGGTATTGCCGTGGTTATGTGAAGCAATGGCTGCCAACCAGCGGTTTTACCGATGACGCTTCGAGCAAAACCATCACCGTCAGCGGCATGGGCCGCAGCAACAGCGCGCAGTGGCTGAGCGAACGCCAGGGCTGTCGCCTGAATCCCTGAATTATCTGGTCTCCCCTGTGGGAGCGAGCCTGCTCGCGAAATCGTCGCAAGCCGCAATACATGCTGTGCGGCGAGCATTGCATTCGCGAGCAGGCTCGCTCCCACAGGGCTTGCAATAACTTGGCGGGCGGTTAAGGTTCGTGCAGGTTTATCGCCCCCACGAGTGTTCAATGTTCAACCGCTCCCTCTATACAACCTTCGCCAGTCTGCTGTTGACCGCCGCTGCGCTGCCGGCCCAGGCCAATTGGTATCTGGACGGCGAGTCGTCGCGGCTGTCGTTCGTCAGCACCAAAAATGCCAGCGTGTCGGAGGTGCAGCGCTTTCTGGTGCTGCACGGCAAGGTCGATCCCAACGGTCGCGCCGAGGTCGAAGTAGAGCTCGAATCGATCAACAGCGGCATTCCGCTGCGCGATGAGCGCATGCGCAAGGAGCTGTTCCAGATCGAGCAGTTTCCCGCAGCCACCATCACTACCCAGATCGACCTGCGCCCGATCAACGATCTGGCCCCCGGCGCGCAGCTGGAGTTGCGCCTGCCGCTGACCGTCAGCCTGCACGGCAAGCAGCACGAATACCCGGCCGAGTTGCTCGCCACGCGTCTGGATGATCGGCGCTTTCAGGTGGTCACGCTGGAACCGCTGGTGATCAACGCCAAGGATTTCGATCTGGCGCCTGGCCTGGAAAACCTGCGCAAACTCGCCGATCTGTCGGCGATCAGTCTGTCGGTGCCGGTGGGTGCGGTGCTGATTTTCACGGCGCGCTGACATGCGCGGTGCGGTGTTCCCCTGGCGTGACGGCAACCGTTTCGAACTGTTGATCGACGGCCCGCAGTTCTTTCCGCGCATGCTCGAGCACATCGCTGGAGCTACCGAGCAGATCGAACTGGAGCTGTACCTGGTCGAGGCCGGCGCCTGCGCCGAAGCCATCGTCCAGGCGCTGGTCGCGGCGGCCGAGCGCGGAGTGCGCGTGCGTTGCCTGTTCGATGATTACGGCAGCCTCGCGTTCACGTTGCATCTGCGCCAGCGCCTGACCCAGGCCGGGGTCGAGCTGCGTTTCTACAATCGCCTGAGCTGGCGGCGCTGGGTCGGCAATTTCTATCGTGACCACCGCAAGTTGCTGCTGGTCGACCAATGCCTGGCCGTGGTCGGCGGCACCGGCGTGACCGATGAATTCTGGACGCCGGGCCATGATGTCAGCGAGTGGCACGAAGTGATGGTCGAGATCAGCGGCCCATTGGTGATCGATTGGCAATTGCTGTTTGATCGCCAGTGGATCGCCAACCGTTACCGCCGCGCCTGGCGCCCGGCCGCGCATTTTGGTTTGCCGCGCCTGCCGCGTGTGCCGGACAAGGGCGAAGGCATGGGCCGCGTGGCGTATGCCGATGCCCGTCAACATCGCGACATTTTGCAGTCGTTGTTCCGTGCGTTGAACAGCGGGCAAAAACGCATCTGGATGGCCACGCCGTACTTTCTGCCGACCTGGAAAATCCGCCGCTCGCTGCGCAAAGCCGCCGCACGCGGTGTCGATGTGCGGTTGCTGCTGACCGGCCCGCGCACCGATCACCCGTCAGTGCGCTACGCCGGGCATCGCTACTACCCGCGCCTGCTCAAGGCCGGCGTGCAGATCTTCGAATACCAGCCGTGCTTCCTGCACCTGAAAATGGTTCTGGTCGACGAATGGGTAAGCATCGGTTCGTGCAACTTCGATCACTGGAATCTGCGTTTCAATCTGGAGGCGAATCTGGAAGCACTGGACCCGGCGTTGACGGCAGCGGTGGAGGCGAGTTTTGTGAAGGACTTCGGCTTGAGTCAGCTGGTGAGCCTGGAGGAATGGCAGCGCCGACCGTTGTGGCGGCGGGTCAAGCAGCGGGTGTGGGGCTGGGTGGATCGGTTGGTGGTGAATATTCTCGATAGACGCGGATAACCACGATTTTGAATACACCCTGAATCCAATGTGGGAGCGAGCCTGCTCGCGAAAGCGGTGTGTCATTTGATCGTTCCCACGCTCCGCGTGGGAATGCCTCTAGGGACGCTCCGCGTCCAGTGACGCGGAGCGTCACGGGCTGCATTCCCACGCAGAGCGTGGGAACGATCAGTGCAGGGGGGCGGTGTGCTTGCTGTTACAGCAGTTCAAAGCTCTGCTGCGTCACCGCCTGCGAATCCAGGCCGATCTGTACGTTGAACTTGCCAGGCTCGGCCGCGTATTTGAGCTGGGCGTTGTAGAACTTCAGGTCTTCCTCGGTGATGGTGAAGTGCACGACTTTCTGTTCGCCGGCCTTGAGCATGATCTTCTGGAAGTTCTTCAGCTCTTTCACCGGGCGGATCATCGAACCGGTGACGTCCTGGATGTACAACTGCACCACGGTTTCGCCGTCACGCTTGCCGGTGTTCTTGACCATGACGCTGGCGTCGAGCTTGCCGCTGGCGTTCAGGGTGGTCGATGACAGCGCCATATCGCTCAGGGCGAAGGTGGTGTAGCTCAAGCCATAACCGAACGGAAACAGCGGGCCGGTGGTGTCATCGAAATACTGCGAGGTGTAGTTGCCCGGTTTGCCCGGCGTGAACGGCCGGCCGATGCTCAGGTGGTTGTAGTAGGTCGGGATCTGGCCCACGGAACGCGGGAAGGTCACCGGCAATTTGCCCGACGGGTTGTAGTCGCCGAACAGCACGTCGGCGATGGCGTTGCCGCCCTCGGTGCCGCTGAACCAGGTTTCCAGAATCGCATCGGCCGACTGGTTCTCTTCGAGAATCGTCAGCGGGCGGCCGTTCATCAACACCAGCACCAGCGGTTTGCCAGTGGCTTTCAGCGCGCGGATCAATTCGCGCTGGGTTTCCGGGATGTTCAGGTCAGTGCGACTCGAGGATTCATGGGACATGCCACGGGACTCGCCGACAGCCGCGACGATCACGTCAGCATCCTTCGCCGCTTTCACCGCTTCGTCGATCAGCACGCTGGCCGGGCGCGGGTCATCGACCACTTCCGGGGCATCGAAGTTGAGGAAGTTCAGGTAGTCGAGGACCTTCTTGTCGCCCGTGATGTTGGCGCCACGGGCGTAGATCAGGTTGGCCTTGTCGCCGATCACCGAACTCATGCCATCGAACAGCGTGACCGATTGCGCCGGGCGCCCGGCGGCGGCCCAGCTGCCCATCATGTCGATCGGCGCTTTCGCCAATGGGCCGACCAGCGCGATTTTCGCGTCTTTCTTCAGCGGCAGGGTTTCGTTCTGGTTCTTCAGCAGCACCAGACTGCGCCGCGCGACTTCGCGGGCCTCGGCGCGGTGCAGGCGACTCTCGGCGTAGGTATCGGCCGGGTCATCCTCGGCCTTGCCGATGCGCAGGTACGGGTCCTTGAACAGGCCCATGTCGTACTTGGCCGCGAGCACTTCGCGCACAGCATTGTCGATGTCTTTCTGTTCGATCTCGCCGGACTTGAGCAGCCCCGGCAGCTCTTTGCCGTAGAGGGTGTCGTTCATGCTCATGTCGATGCCGGCCTTGATCGCCAGCTTCGCCGCTTCGCGACCGTCACGGGCGACGCCGTGCTTGATCAGTTCGAAGATCGCGCCGTGGTCGCTGACCGCCAGACCTTTGAAGCCCCAGTCCTTGCGCAGCAGGTCGTTCATCAGCCAGGTGTTGGCCGTGGCCGGAATGCCGTTGATCGAGTTCAACGCCACCATCACACCGCCAGCACCGGCATCGATCGCGGCGCGGTAGGGCGGCAGATAATCCTGGTACATCTTCACCGGGCTCATGTCGACGGTGTTGTAGTCGCGACCGCCCTCGACCGCGCCGTACAGGGCGAAGTGCTTGACGCTGGCCATGATGCTGTCGGCGGCGCTTGGGGTCTCGCCCTGATAGGCCTTGACCATGACTTTGGCGATGCGCGAGGTCAGGTAAGTGTCTTCGCCGAAACCTTCGGAGCTGCGGCCCCAGCGTGGATCGCGGGAGATATCCACCATCGGCGCGAAGGTGATGTCGAGGCTGTCAGCGGCGGCCTCTTTAGCCGCAACGCGACCGGACTGGCCGATGGCGTCCATGTCCCAACTCGACGCAAGGGCCAGCGGAATCGGGAAAATCGTACGGTGACCGTGGATCACGTCGTACGCGAAAAACATCGGAATCTTCAGGCGACTGCGCATGGCCGCGTCCTGCATCGGACGGTTTTCCGCGCGGGTGATCGAGTTGAACGTGCCACCGATGTTGCCGCCGGCAATTTCCTTGCGGATCAGCTCGCGGGGCATTTCCGGGCCGATGCTGATCAGGCGCAACTGGCCGATCTTCTCGTCGAGGGTCATTTGTTTCATCAGGTTGCTGATGAAAGCGTCCTTGTTTTCCAAAGGTACCGGGGTCGTGGCGGCCAGTACCTGATGACTGGCCAGGCTGACGAACAGACCCAGCAAACACAGCTTCTTCATGAATTTTTTCTCTAGAGCCCAAACGGTGATGCAACACCGGCCAGCCAAAATGTAGGGAGCGACTATTGTTGTTCGGGTGCCGGCGCAAAATCCTGAGCCGGAAAACCGCAGCCGACAGCGGCAACGTGAACGCGAAGGGCACTTTTTAGCCGATTAACCCGTCGCATGCCAGTGGCGGCGCCGATTATGCCCCAACCGCTGGCCGGGAATGCCCAGCGCTCGGTTTTTAAATCAAATGTGTCATGGAGCATCACTGCAATGAATATCAGCTCAACCTCCCGTTCACGGCTACAGATCGCCACGTTGCTGGTGTTCGCCACGCTGTTGACCGCGTGCGGCATCAACAATATCCCGACCCTCGACGAACAGGTCAAAGCCGCCTGGGGCCAGGTGCAGAACCAGTATCAGCGCCGCGCCGACCTGATCCCCAATCTGGTGGAAACCGTGAAGGGCTATGCCGCCCATGAGCAGGAAACGCTGACCGCCGTGATTGAGGCGCGGGCCAAGGCGACGTCGATTCAGGTCGATGCCAGCACCCTCGACAACCCCGAGAAGCTCAAGCAGTTCCAGCAGGCGCAGGATCAACTGACCGGCGCATTGAGCCGTTTGATGGTGGTCTCCGAGCGCTACCCGGATCTGAAGGCCAACCAGAACTTCCTCGCCTTGCAGTCGCAACTTGAAGGCACGGAAAACCGCATAGCCGTGGCGCGTCGCGATTTCATTCTGGCGGTGCAGAAGTACAACACCGAGATCCGCACCTTCCCCGGTCGCCTGTGGCACAGCGTGATGTACAGCGATCTGCCGATGCGCGAGACCTTCGAAGCCACCACGCCCGGCGCGGAGAAGGCCCCGGAAGTGAAATTCTGATTCGAGGTTGCCCATGCGTGTGTTGAAACTGGGCCTGGTGCTGATGCTCTGGCTGTTCGCCGTCAGCGCCCGGGCCGAATTGACGTTTCCGCCGCTGAGCGGGCGCGTGGTCGATCAGGCGCAAATGCTCGAGCCATCGATTCGCGCGCAACTGAGCCAGCAATTGCAGGCGCACGAGCAGGCCACCGGCGAACAATTGGTGGTGGTCACGCTGCCCGATCTGCAGGGCACCACCATCGAGGATTTCGGCGTCCAACTGGGTCGGCACTGGGGCATCGGTCAGAAAGACAAGAACAACGGCGCCTTGCTGATCGTCGCGCGTGACGAGCGCAAACTGCGCATCGAAGTCGGCTATGGCCTGGAGGATCGCCTGACCGATGCGCAGTCGTCGGTGATCATTCATCAGGTCATCACGCCAGCGTTCAAGGCCGGCAATTTCAGCAAAGGCATCAGCGACGGCGTTGCGGCGATGCTGGTAGTGCTCGGTGGCAATCCGCTGGACGAACCCTCAACCGTGTACGAATCCAGCGGCGACCCGGCGGATGATTTCATCTCGCGGCACCCGGCGCTGTTCGTGTTCCTGGTGATGTTGTTCATCCTGACGGTGTTTGTCTGCCAGATGCTCGGTATCCTGCCTGCCGGCCGGGGTGGCTCCGGAGGAGGGGGCGGCTTTGGCGGAGGCGGCGGATTCGGCGGCGGTGGCGGTGGCGGCTTCAGCGGTGGCGGGGGCAGTTTCGGCGGCGGCGGTTCGTCCGGCGGCTGGTGAGATCAAAAGAATAATGAGCAGGCACTTTTCGACATGGCATTACTGACTGAACACGAACAACGCAAAGTCGCCGAGGCCATCGCCCGGGTCGAACGCGACACCGACGCCGAACTGGTCACGGTGCTCGCTGCCCGCGCCGATGACTACGCGTACATCCCGCTGCTCTGGGCCAGTCTGCTGGCGCTGGTGTTGCCGGGCATCGTCCACTACCTCACGGGCTGGCTGACCCTGCGCAGTCTGCTGCTGGTGCAGTGGGGCATGTTCATCGTCCTCTGCCTGTTGTTCCGTCTGCCGAAAATCACCACGCATCTGGTCCCGCGCCGCGTGCGCCACTGGCGCGCCTCCAACCTGGCGCGGCGGCAGTTTCTCGAACAGAACCTGCACCACACCGTGGGCAGCACCGGCATGCTGATTTTTGTCTGCGAGGCTGAGCGCTATGTGGAGATTCTGGTGGACGAGGGGATTTCCAGACGGCTGGATAACAGCAACTGGGACGCGATTGTCGCAGCGTTCACCGAACAGGTCCGCCAGGGCCGCACGCTTGAAGGGTTTGTCACGTGCGTGGAGGCGTGTGGTGAGTTGTTGAAGGTGCACGTGCCGGTGACGCAGGTGCGGAACGAGTTGCCGAATCGGTTGGTGGTGTTGGGGTAGATCAAAAGCTCGCAGCCTTCGGCAGCTCCTAAAGGAGAATGCATTCCAATTGTAGGAGCTGCCGAAGGCTGCGATCTTTTGATTTTCGCCGTTGGGTAAATAAGAGGGTGTCCCCAACCCCCATCCCCCCTAAAATACCCGCCATTCCCGATTCCGCCCGTCCGAGGCCGCTTGTCCATGTCCGTTTCCGCTGCTTCCGCGCCGTCCGCCAAACCGGCCGCCGATCACCACGCCCAGTTCATCGAGCTGCTGCAAGCCAGCCTCGACGACAGCGGTTTCATCAAGCTGGTGCTGGCCAAGTACGTCGGTGAAGAGGCGGATCTGCAACGGGTCATCATCAAACCGGTGACGGTCAAGGCGCAGCCGTGCCTGTCATTCGTTTATCGCTACAAGACCCGCGACATCACCAAGAACCTGCCGCTGAGCGAAGGCGTGGCGCTGATCGCCGGGCTGCTGCCGGCCTCGTTCAAAAATGCTCATTTACTGGCGCTGACCGACGAAGCGCAGCTGGAATACAGCAAAAAGGGCAAGAGTTCGCTGTTCAAGAGCAAACCTCAGCAATTGCGTGAAGCGCCTTCGGCCGAGCACAACCGCGAGAAAAACCGCTTCCTCGAATTGAGCCGTCCGTTCCTCAAGGACCTGGGCGTGACCAATGCACAACACGAGCTGATCCCGGCGATGTCGCGCAAGTGGAAGCAGATCAACAAGTTCATCGAAGTGTTCAGCCATGCCCTGACCTCGTCGCCGCTGGCGCTGGACAAACCGGTGCGGGTCGCCGATTTCGGTTCGGGCAAGGGCTACCTGACGTTCGCCATTCACGACTACCTGCGCAACACGCTCAAGGCCGAGGGCGAAGTCACTGGCGTCGAGCTGCGCGAAGAAATGGTCAGCCTGTGCAACGCCGCAGCGAGCAAGCTCGAGCATCCGGGGCTGGTGTTCAAGTGCGGTGACGTGCGTACGGTGGCGCCGAGCGAACTGGACGTGATGATCGCCCTGCATGCCTGCGATATCGCTACCGATTACGCGATCCACACCGGCATCCGCTCGGGCGCGTCGATCATCATGTGCTCGCCGTGCTGCCACAAACAGATCCGCCTGCAGATCCAGAGCCCGGCGCTGCTCAAACCGATGCTGCAATACGGCTTGCACCTCGGCCAGCAGGCGGAAATGGTCACCGACAGCTTGCGCGCGTTATTCCTCGAAGCCTGCGGTTACGAGACCAAAGTCTTCGAATTTATTTCGCTGGAACATACCAACAAGAACAAGATGATTCTCGCGGTGAAACGCGCCGAGCCGGTCGATTCGACGCAACTGTTGGCGAAGATCGCAGAGCTGAAAGCGTTCTATCACATCAGCGAACACTGCCTGGAAACCCTGCTGCGCGCTGACGGCTATATGCCTTAACAGGCAGCTGCAAGCTTCAAGCTGCAAGCTGCAAGCTGCAAGTTGAAGCATGACGCTGGTGTGCCTGATATGGGTGATCTTGTTTGTTCTTGAAGCTTGAAGCTTGCAGCTCAATTTAGGTCTACCTTGAATACTCCCCAGACCTTTCCCCGAGGAGTTTTCCCATGGCCGCGAAAAAGATCCTGATGCTGGTCGGCGATTACGTCGAAGACTACGAAGTGATGGTGCCGTTCCAGGCCCTGCAGATGGTCGGCCACACGGTGCACGCCGTGTGCCCGGACAAGTCCGCCGGCAGCACCGTGCGCACGGCGATTCATGATTTTGAAGGTGATCAGACCTACAGCGAAAAACCCGGTCACCTGTTCGCGCTCAATTTCGACTTCGCCAAGGCCCGCGAAGCCGATTACGACGCGCTGCTGATTCCCGGCGGTCGCGCTCCGGAATACCTGCGACTGAACGAAAAAGTCCTCGAACTGGTGCGCGCCTTCGATACCGCCGGCAAGCCCATTGCCGCGGTCTGCCATGGCGCGCAACTGCTCGCGGCGGCGGGTGTGCTCGAGGGGCGCGAGTGCAGCGCGTATCCGGCCTGCGCCCCGGAAGTGCGTCTGGCCGGTGGCACCTATATCGACATTCCGGTGACCGACGGCCATGTTCAGGGAAATTTCGCCACCGCTCCGGCCTGGCCGGCGCATCCTAAATGGCTGGCCGGTTTCCTCGGTCTGCTCGGTACGAAAATCACCTTGTAGTCGAGGCAGGCGACAGACCGCGGCTGCTGGTCTTTACTCTGAAGCGCGAAATCTCTCAATCGCCCCCAGGAGAAACAGACATGTCCGGATGGTACGAAGTGAGCAAAAGCAGCAACGGCCAATTCAGGTTCGTGTTGAAAGCGGCGAACGCCGAAACGATTCTGACCAGCGAGCTCTACAGCACCCGCGCCGGCGCCGACGGCGGGATCGCCTCGGTGCAGGCCAACAGCCCGCTGGACGAGCGCTACGAGAAAAAATCGACGAAGGACGGCCACCCGTACTTCAACCTGAAGGCGGCCAATCACCAGATCATCGGCAGCAGCGAGTCGTATTCATCGGATGGCGCATGCGACAAGGGCATCGCCAGCGTGAAGGCCAACGGCCCGACGAAAACCATCAAGGACAAGACCCTGCCTGTCCTCTGAAATCCGACATCAACCTGTGGGAGCGAGCCGGCTCGCGAAAGCGGTGTTCCAGTCACCTTTTGGGTTGGCTGATATGCCGTCTTCGCGAGCAGGCTCGCTCCCACAGGTGACCGAATTCCATTGTGGGAGCGAGCCTGCTCGCGAAGGTGTCAGCCCGGCCAATATCAAACCTCAACCGGTACCGACAACTGCGGATCGCCCAGGGCATGGCTCTTGGCATCAAAGAACCGCAACTCAACCCCGGTACCTTCAAACACCTTGGCGTAGTGACGCTTCTGATGCTGGATAAACGCAGCGCTGCGCGGGTAAATCGAGATCGCCACGCACTTCGGTCTGGCCAACCGCAGCGCCCGCACCAGATGTGCATCCTGCTCGCCCAGCGCATGGCCGAAGATGCACAGGCTGTCGCCATGGGCCAGTAACTGCTCGTAGCAGAACGACAGATAATCCGAGCTGCGAATGGTCTTGAGCTTGTCAGCGCTCGGCCCTTCGGTAACGAACAGGGGCACGTCGTCCAGGGTCTTGATCGTGTTGTTGATGGCGAAACTGCCGAGCAGGGTGCCCTCGGTCGAGGTCAGTTTGCGCGCGGTGCCGTCCTGATTGCGCACCAGATGCAGACCACCGTGCAGGTAGAGCAGGCGCGGTTTGTCGGTGGCGCTCTGGCTCAGATCGAAACTTGCGTCCGCGCCGTTGAACAGATCGTCGATGGCCTCGCCGGGGTGTTGCAGCGCCCAGTAATTGAGCAGGTCGTAGTTGGTGGTGAACACCGTGCGATAGCGCGCCAGTTCTGCATTGAGCACCGACAGTGTCGAAGGCTGCACCAGCCGCCACGGGATGTGCACCGCGTGCACGGTGTTGATCAGCGCTTCCTTGATTGCGTAATAGCGATTGCGCGGCGCCGCCGAGCTGACCGCCAGCGCCTTGTTGACCCGGCTGGTGGTCTTCAGGGCGCCCAGCACTTGTTCGAAGCTGCGGGTTTGCAGCGCGTCGAACACCGCCAGTTCCGATGGGCTCAGCGGTTTCTCTTCGACCGTACGGGCGTTTTCGAACAGCGAGTCGTAGCCGAAGTCATCCCACACCGCGCGGCTGGCGCCATTGCCCACCAGCAAACCCTGGAAATCGTTCGCGGCGCGCAGGGCGTTCCAGTCTTCGAGGGTGGCGTCGACATCGAGAAAATCGGTCATTGCGTGGGCGGTCTCAAAACAAAGGGCAGATGGACGGCGACTTTATCACGAGCGGACATTGAGCCAGATCAACATTGCTCGTGACCGATCGGTCGATCCTGTGTGCACCCGCCGAATCGAGGCAGTCGATCCGGCTTCAGTCAGGAGACACACGATGAGCAGCACCTTCTTCATTCCGGCGGTCAACATCATGGGCAGCGGCTGCCTCGACGAAGCCATGGTCGCGATCCGCAATTATGGGTTTCGCAAGGCACTGATTGTCACCGACGCCGGGCTGGCCAAGGCTGGCGTGGCCGCAATGATCGCCGAGAAACTGGCGATGCAGGACATCGATTCGGTGATCTTCGATGGCGCCAGACCGAACCCGACCACGGCCAATGTCGAATCCGGGTTGGGGCTGTTGAAGGAAAGCCGTTGCGATTTCGTCGTGTCGCTGGGTGGCGGCTCGCCACACGATTGCGCCAAGGGCATCGCCCTGTGCGCAACCAATGGCGGGCAGATTGGCGATTACGAAGGCGTCGACCGTTCGAGCAAGCCGCAATTGCCGCTGATCGCCATCAACACCACCGCCGGCACTGCCAGCGAAATGACCCGCTTCTGCATCATCACCGACGAATCGCGCCACGTGAAAATGGCCATCGTCGACCGCAACGTCACGCCACTGCTGTCAGTCAACGATCCGGAACTGATGGTCGCGATGCCCAAAGGCCTGACCGCCGCCACTGGCATGGACGCGCTGACCCACGCCATCGAAGCCTACGTCTCGACCGCCGCCAACCCGATCACCGATGCTTGCGCGTTGAAGGCGATGAGCCTGATCAGCAGCAACCTGCGTCTGGCGGTGCGCGACGGCAGCGACCTGGCGGCGCGGGAGAACATGGCTTACGCGCAGTTCCTCGCCGGCATGGCGTTCAACAACGCCTCGCTCGGATTTGTCCACGCCATGGCGCATCAGCTGGGCGGCTACTACGACTTGCCCCACGGAGTCTGCAATGCCGTGCTGTTGCCGCATGTGCAGAGCTTCAATGCGCTGGTCTGCGCTGACCGACTCAGGGACGTCGCCCACGCCATGGGCGCGGATATTCGTGGTTTCAGCGCGGAAGAAGGCGCGCAAGCGGCGATCAATGCCATTCGCAACCTTGCCAAAGACGTGGAGATTCCCGGCGGACTGCGTGAGCTGGGCGCGAAACTCAGCGACATCCCGGTGCTCGCCACCAATGCTTTGAAGGATGCATGCGGACTGACCAATCCACGGGCGGCAGATCAGCGCCAGATCGAGGAAATTTTCCGCAATGCGTTTTGAATGAAGGCGCGCAGGCGAGCGAAGTCGAACAGTCCTTCGCTTGCTTCTGCGACCACGGCAAATGTTCGCACACGGCCCCAATCTGAAACCTGGCCGGCGATGTTGTGGACGGCGGAGATACGGTACTGCCCGACCGCCAGGGAGGGTGCTGCCGGGGTTTGCCATTTCCGGTCGCTTTCGACCGCTGCTCTGGCAATCTCCAGGCCAGTGTCCAGATCGAAAATACTGACGAAACCCTCGGCTCGCGTGACATCTCCCGAAAAGATCAGAGGCGTATCGACCTGCGCGCCCTCAATCGGTTCGACAACGACCGGGACGTCGATCTCGGGCCGCAGTCGCACCTCATATCCGCGCTCTTCGCTCCATTCGGACGTGATGCCTGCATACGTCTGGTGGGCGTGAATCTTCTGCTGGCCCTGGGCCTGAACGCCGGTGATGCTGAACGCCCATCGTCCATTTGCGCTGACCAGCCCTTCGCCAAGCGAATGGGTGTTTTCAATGTTCCAGACGTGCACAAGAGCATTGGGTATGCCGCTGCCGAGCAACAATGTCGCAGGTCCCGTCGTGCTGGCCTCCTCGGGATAAGTGATGGTCGGGGCCGGTTGTGAAATTTGCTCGTCGCGAGTGCTCATCATGCTTCTCGTCCATGGCTGATTTGAACGCTGAGGTTGGCATGACATGCCTGAATTCGAACCTGTAAGAACTACCAGTCATTCAGTCTTTTTTACACAGTAGGTAATTTCTTTTTCTTCTAAAAAACTGTCATTTCTGTCAGTTGTCCGGCGTGGCGACCTGGGGTCGAATGCTCGCTACGAGGGGGTCGACGTCGATCTCTTGAGGAGCATACGAGCATGTCGGAATCTATCGCGCCATTGTCCCCAAACGTGCAGTCAGCCGGGGAGCTGGATGCGCTCTTTGGTCTGCGAACGCTGAAATTCCCCGGAGCGGGCAAGACCATTGCCAAAGGCGTGGCGATCACTCCTTCGGAGCAGATCATGGTCAGCGCTACCGTCGAGCAATCGGGCCATTCGTACTACGGCCTTGCGCGCCTGGATGCCGATGGCAATCCGGATCCGGCTTTCGGCACCGGCGGATATCTCAGCGGCCAGTTCGGCACAGGCTCGCTCACGCAAGGCGGGCCATTGATCGTTGATGCGCTCGGACGGATCTGGATGTGCGGTGTGATTGGTGTCGTCAAAGACCAGACTCTTGAATACCAGCAAGTCATCGCCCGGTTTCTGCCCGACGGCTCGCCGGACATCGAGTTCGGCGGCGACAGGAATGGCTACCGGATTGTGCCCATGCGGATTCCGGCACTTTTTGGGGCCACGCATGGGCAACTGCTGCTGGCCAAATCCGATCCGCAGCTTGCGCAGCCGGACCGGCTGCTGTTCGTGACCGCGCAAAAGGGCAGTGGCCTGTTGACGCGATTCCATCTCGATGGCTCGGACGATTTATCGTTCGCCAGCAACGGTTGGCTGCCCCTGTCACTGCCAGGGGTGGCCATTTCGCTGTCCGGGATCATCCAGCTCGACGATGGGCTGATTCTGCTGCATGGCAAAACGGAAGTAACCAATCAGGGACTGGTCATGGCGTTCGACCACAGCGGGAAAGTTGCGCAAGCGTTCGGCGACAAGGGGGTACTGCTGTTGAACATTCAGCGCGATGGCCAGCCGCTCGAAAGCAGCGTGACGGACATCGCGGTGCAAACGGCGCAGCGCCTGCTTCTGCTCGGTGCGGCGGTCGAGTCAACGCAAGGCACGAAACTGCAACACGGGTTCATCAGTGGCATTACCTACGCCGGCCAAATGGATGATGCATTCAAAAATCCTGTCCTCACGCCGACGGCGCAGGAGCGGGATCTGAGAGGTTGGCAAGCAGGGTTTGCGCTGGATGATATCGCCGGTAAACGGATTGTGGCGGTCGGACAGACCTCGGGCAGCGCACGAGGCTTGTTGACGGCAGGCTTTCTGGTCGATGGCGCAGTGGATGATTCGTTTGATGTCGAGGGCGCGAGAGACGTTTCATGGTCAGCCATCGACGCCTGCCTGCAAGGCTCTTCGATCCTGGTGTTGGGTCGCAGGGACGACAGCGCGCAGCTGGTTCGCTTGCTGACCGCGCCTGTCACAAAACGGCGAGACCGCATCGGCCTTTGAGCGCCAGAGGTAAACCGAACTGTCCTGCCGGCTCGGATGAACCCTGTCCAGTTCGGGGGGTCGTCAGCCAGGTTTTGGTCGGCGCGCATCAAGGACCTCACCGGCAGCACCACCCCGGCTTGCCGCAGAAGTTGCGCACGCTGGATAAGTTCTGAGACTCGCGGCGTCTGTGATGACGCCTTCGCGAGCAGGCTCGCTCCCACTTTGGAATGCGCTTTCCTGTGCGAGCGTGCCTGCTCGCGAATTCCGACTTCAGACACATGAGAAGATTCGCTGGCCAGATCTGTTGAATCCTCCGATGCAGAAAGGGATAGTGCGCGCCTGGAAATATCTTCAAGGAGCGGGAAGTGACAATGAAGTCCACGTGGATCAGCGCTGCCGCGCTCTGCGGGTGGTTGATGGCTGGGCAGGCGTGGGCAGATTGCACGCCGCCTGCGGTCAGTGGCGAAGCGGACTTTTCTTTGTGCAAGGACTGGCCGGCTTATCCGTCGCTGACGATTACCGCGCTATCGACGTTCGTGCCCGATCCGGTCTATGGCCATGACGGCAGCGTGGGCTCGTACGATCTGGATCTGGCTGTCATCACGGCCGGCAGCCCCAAACCGCTGGCAACCTATCATCAGCCGTCGGCGTTTCTCTCCGATGCCATCGCGCTGGAGAGTCTGGAGCTGGATACGGCGCGTTATAAACTCACGCCCGACCTCCGTGCCTTCGGCGTTCGCGCCCATTTCAAAGGCTCGTCACGCGTCAATCCGCTGGATGAAACCCTGCTGTCGCTCTACGTGAAAGAGGGCGACAAACTGCGCCCGGTGTTGGATCGCTTGGTCGCCTACAGCTTCAGTGGCGAATGGGATGGCAATTGCGCCGGAGAGCGCTCGGAGACGGTGCGTACGCTTGAGATGGGCAAAACCAGTTCCCATGGTTACGCCGATATCATTGTCCGCTCAGTCACCATGGGCCTGGTCGGTGAGGGGCCACCCGACACCTGCGAATCGAAAACTACCCACGAAAAGCCGGTGCTGACCACGTTGCGCTATGACGGACAGCAATATTTCGTTCCCGAAAATCTGAGAGGCTATTGAAGGCGCGTCGTTCTACTTCCTCGATCCCGACGGGCACGAGCTGGAAGTCCACGTCGGCGATTTGCAATCGCGGCTGGCTACGTGTCGGCAGAAACCGTACCCCGGCATGCGTTTTCACGACGCGCAGTGATCCGCCGTGACCCTCTGATATAGACTGGCCGCCAAGTATTCTGGCGCTTGCAGGTTTCTCATGACTCCATCATTGCTGTTGGCCGTTCTGGCTTCGGGTTTCATCTACGGGATCACGCCCGGGCCGGGCGTGCTGGCGGTGTTCGGGATTGGCGCGGCCCATGGCCGGCGCGCCGGGGCGGGTTTTCTCTGCGGGCATCTGCTCGGCGATGTGATCTGGTGCAGCACCGCGCTGGTGGCGATTGTCGGTGCGCGGGAAATCGGCAGCACCGCGTTCGATGTGCTCGGCGTGCTCAGCGCGTTGTACCTGTTCTGGCTCGGCTGGCGTGCGGTGCGTGCCCAACGCCGCAATGGCGACGAGGCGCAAGGGGCGGCGCGGCAGCCGTTCTGGCACGGCATCGTCTTCGGCCTGACCAATCCCAAGGCCTATCCGGTGGCGGTGGCGACCTTTACGGCGCTGTTGTCGAGCCGCGCCGAACTGCTCAACTGGTCGATGTTGCCGGCGCTGATCGCTCTGAGTTTCATCGGCGGTGCGCTGGCCTACGCTATCCTCATCGGCGTGGTCGGCGCGCAGCGAGTGCGCACGGTGTATCAGCGGCATGAGCTGCTCATCACACGTTTATGCGGCGTGATGTTTATCGGCTTCGCCATCAACGCGTTGATGCACGCGCTGCCGGGGCTGCTGCCGAACAAGACTTGATGGAATGGGCAGGGACGCGCAATCACGATCATGGATGATTGAAATCGCTGCACTGCGCGGACACCCCGTAGAACCATGCAAAGCCCCAACCCTGCGCCGCTGGCGAGCTACATTGACCTGTTGCTGGACGCCGTTTGCGCGGTCGACAAACAGGGCCGTTTCGTTTTCGTCAGCGCTGCCTGCGAGCGGATTTTCGGCTACACGCCTGACGAACTGATCGGCCGCTCGATGATCGAGCTGGTGCACCCGGCCGATCGCCAGCGCACCCTTGCGGCCGCTGGCGAAATCATGGGCGGCGACCCGAAGCACAATTTCGAGAACCGCTATCTGCGCAAGGACGGCAGCGTCGCGCACATTTCCTGGTCGGCGCGCTGGTCGGAAGTCGATCAACTGCGCATCGCCGTCGCCCGCGATATCACCGAGCGCAAGCAGGCCGAGTCGCGGCAAGCGGCGTTGTACGCGATTTCCGAAGCGGCGCACGCGGCGGAAGATTTGCTGGCGCTGTTCAAACGCATCCATCTGCTGATTGGCGAGTGGCTGCCGGCGCTGAATTTTTCCGTGGCGCTGTACGACGAACACTGCGCGCAGCTGAATTTTCCCTATCACGTCGACGATCACGAATTGCAGCCCGAGCAGCCCGGCACCGTCATCAGACGGCTCTGCGCGCAAGTGATCCGCAGCGGCCAGCCGATGTTGCTGACGCCGGACAGCGCCGATGCCACGCCCGATTTTGCTGAGCTGGTGGCGGAACAAAACGCGCCTTGCTGGCTCGGCGTACCACTGAATTCAAAAAACGGCACCATCGGCGCCTTGATCGTCAAAAGCCTCGCTGGTGGTGAACGCTACACCGAGCAGGACAAAGAACTGCTGCAATATGTCTGTGCACAAGTCGCCACGGCCATCGAGCGCCAGCAACTGCACGCGCGGCTCAAGCGCATGGCGCAATACGATCAACTGACGCAACTGCCCAATCGCGAACTGCTGCGTGATCGGCTCAGGGCTGCGCTGGCCGATGCGCGAACCCTGCACGGACACATGGCGCTGCTGTATGTCGATCTGGATCGCTTCAAACAGGTCAACGACACCCATGGCCATGCCGTCGGTGACATGCTCCTGCAAACCGTGGCCAACCGGCTGAAAGGCTGCGTGCGTGAAACCGACACGGTGGCGCGTATCGGTGGCGATGAGTTCGTCGTGCTGCTGCACAGCGTGCATGCCGCCGGCGATCCCGACAGTGTCGCCGGAAAAATCCGACAGGTGCTGGCGCAGCCCATGCGCCTCGACGGGCATGACCTGTGGATCGAATCGAGCATCGGCGTGGCGCGCTTTCCTGAACACGGCGAAGAAGAACAGCAACTGTTTCGGCATGCCGATCAAGCCATGTATGCGGCCAAACGCCTGAATCATCGGGCCTTGGGCAGCTGAAGCGAGCGCGCCGTTCGTCGCGGTTCAGGCAGATTTTCTAAACCTTTGACCGCTAAAGCATTCCTAACTGAGGCGGACAATTGTCCGCCGCGACATTTGAGCAGCGGGCGAATCACGGCCCGTTTGAATTTTCCACGAAGGAGGGCGCGACCATGAGCCGGATGGCCACCCGTTTACGTAACGTCAGTTTTGCAACCCTGCTGGGCCTGTGCGCCAGCAGTGCGTTCGCCCAGTCGCCTGCCGAATTCATCAACGATGCCTCTGCCAAAGGCATGGCCGACATCGAAGCCAGTCGTCTGGCCCACGGCAAGACCGAATCGAAAGAGGTCAAGGATTACACCATCGTTGTGATCAACGACCGCACCACGGCCAACCAGCACCTTGCGAAAATCGCCAAGAAACTCGACCTGCCGGTTGCCCCCCGCGAAGAACTCGCCGACAAGGCCAAAGAGCTGATGCCGGAAGTGAAGGACGGCACCACATTCGATCAGGCCTACGCTGCCAGTCAGGTCAAGGCGACCGAGGAGGCCATCACTCAGATCGAGCAACAGGCACAGACCACCGACGTGCCGGAAATCAAAGCGTTTGCCGATGAGACTTTGCCGAAACTGCAAAGCCATCTGGAGAAAGCTCGAGCGTTGCAGGCCAGTCGCTAACTTCGCCTTGTTGTTGCAGCGCGAGCGAAACCTTCAGTTGAAATGCGATGCTTCCCCTGTGGGAGCGAGCCTGCTCGCGAAAGCGGTGTGTCAGTCAATGATGTTTTGACTGACCCGCCATCTTCGCGAGCAGGCTCGCTCCCACAGGGTGTGTTTACTTGCTCAGCACTCATTCAAATCCTGCTTTGGCTTGCTCTTGTCGCCAAGCCCCTCAAGATCAAACACCTGATTCTCACCCAGCGCGCGGTAATGCCGGCGCAGCGCTTCAAGTTGCTTCAAGTCCAGCGCTTCCAGCCCGAGCATCGCGTTTTGCGCTTCCTTGTTCACCCGCAACAGCTCATCGAGTTTCAAATGCAGAATGTCGGTATCGCGGTTCTGCGTGTTCTGAATCAGGAATACCATCAGGAACGTGATAATCGTCGTCGAGGTATTGATGATCAGCTGCCAAGTGTCGTTGTAACCAAAAATCGGCCCGCTCAACCCCCACAACCCGATCAGAATCAACGCCCCCATGAACGTTTTCGGGCTACCGGCCCACAGGGCAAGTTTCTGGGCAATCTTTGCGAATTTCATGATGGAAGTCCTTGTTTTGGGAGCTTGAAATTCAGACATCGGTGTTGTGCTGAAAATTCTAATTACAAATAACCGGGCGGGACGCCGGAGGCGGGGCGAGCTCATCGGCCTTATCGCTGTATGGTATGGGCAGCTGCACTTCCCGGTTTCAAGCCATGCCCCGACAGGAGAACGCAATGAGTTGGTCTGCCAAGCAATACGTCGCTTTCGAAGATGAACGCACCCGCCCGGCCCGTGATCTGTTGGCGGCGATACCCACCGCGCAGGCCCGGGCGGTGGTGGACATTGGTTGCGGACCGGGCAATTCCACCGAATTGCTGGTGCAGCGTTTTCCCGATGCGAGCGTCAGTGGCCTCGACAGTTCGGCGGACATGATTGCCGCCGCGCGCAAGCGCTTGCCTGACGTGCAGTTTCAGGTGGCCGAGGTCGACAAATGGGCTGACGAGGGTCCGTTCGATGTGATCTTCGCCAATGCGGTGCTGCAATGGGTGCCTGATCACGCTTCGTTGCTGCCAGCCCTGGCGAGCAAGCTTTCAGACGGTGGCAGCCTGGCGATTCAAATGCCGGACAACCTCAACGAACCGTCCCACCGCTTGATGCGTGAAGTCGCCGCCAATGGGCCGTGGGCGAGCAAGCTCGCAGACGCTGCCGGGCAGCGCACCGACATGGCCAGTGCCAGTGAGTATTTTTCAATGCTGCGGCCGCACTGCGCGCGGGTCGATGTGTGGCGCACCACCTATCACCACCAACTTCGCGATGGTGCAGCGGGGGTGGTGGAGTGGTTCAAGGGTAGCGGGTTGATTCCATTCCTGAGCCCATTGACCGAGGAGGAGCGGGCTCAGTATCTGCAGCGGTATCTGGCGGAAGTTGCCAAGGCTTATCCGGCCTTGGCTGACGGCTCGGTGCTGTTGCCGTTTCCACGCTTGTTTATTGTTGCAACCCGCTGAAAATATTCATTCGCCTAGCTCGTTTTTTATCGCGAGTTCGACGCATTGGTTCAGGTCGGCGTAACTCGCAAGAACAACCCGATCGGTCCCCTCTCCCTCGGGAGAGGGTTAGGGTGAGGGGCTCGCTGGGGCAGTGATCGGGTTTAGCAGCCCGGCCAGGATTGATCAACGGTTGCACATGTGCCTTCCAGTCAGGCTTCGCCTGCACTTGATGGTGGCTGTGCGCATGGCACCCTCGGGTGCGCCGGGTTTTGGACTTCCTACCGGTCTGCTAACTTGCGTACAGCTGCCACCCTTTCGTATAGCAGCGGGATGGTTGCAGTTACCACTACAGGAAGATTCCATGTTCAAGGTAACGCCAAATCCGCCGGAAACCGATCCGGCCTCTCCTTACGATCCCTCGATTCGAAAAAACTCCACGAAGCCGCCGAACGCGCCCTCGACCACTATCTCATCCCACCAAAAACAAGCTCACCGCCGTACCAGGCCAGCAGCATGTTCATGGTTAATCCGGGCACCGATACCGAGTCGCTATTGGTCAACGCCAGCGAGTCCCTCGGCTCGGCCAGCGTCATGCTCGGCGACTTTGCCGCCTTGCTCGACGGCAGCCAGCGCAAAACCCTGCTCGGCATCGCCCAGGTCGTCATGCTGGGCGAGCTGGCGGTGAATCAGGTGTTGGATAATGTGGTGCCGGTGGGTTAGCCGGCGTTGATTTCCGAGTAAAAAGTAACCGGTCGTTGCGACCGGTTTTTCGGCTAGTGCAGCGTCAAAACCGCTGATCAATACCAGGTTTGTCCTCTTGAAAGGGCTCGGAAGGGGGAATCGGGAATTGCTGCTCCTCATACTCGCCCACCCGCCGAGCGAGAATTTCCAATTCATCGCCTTCCGGCGAGTTCATCTCAGCGCCCCAAATCTGCTCGATACGCAGCAATGCTGCGGACAAGTCTTCAGTGCTCCGAATGGGTTTGATGTCCATAAATGATGTCCGCTTTGGTAACCACATGAGCGGCGATCTTGAACGGCACAACAAACGCTGTGTTCATCATTACGTTGCCAAATATGACTGCATTGCGGAGAGTCAGATTCGCGGTGACAAAAGCGGCCACGCGTGACCCAACCGCGTAATCCTCAATGTCAGCTGTGTAGCAATCAGAAGATCTCTATTGCTCCACGAAATTAGTGAAATTTTTCAAAAATGGTCATATCTGATCCTTAAGGGAGGTTAGATGGCTACAATGGCTCTATTAAGATCCTTAAGAATTGGAAGGGTTTGCCATGTCATTCATGCATTTGCTTCACTCGCCGGCTGAGATCGCTAGAAATGTCGGAGAAAACGCCAAAATCCTGCGGCTCTCCAAAAACCTTTCCCGCAAGACGCTCGCAGAAAAGGCGGGGGTTTCCGAATCCACCATCAAGCGATTCGAAGCGACCGGCCTCGTGACGTTGGAGGCTTTGATCCTGATAGCCACTGCGCTTGATGAACTCAACGCTGTGACCAGGCTGTTCAAACCAGAGCAACCGAGCTCGCTGGATGAGCTGAAGAATGCCAGGCGAAAGAGAGGGATGCGCTGATGATCAAGCCTTTCAAACACACAGAAGCGCTGGATGTTTTGAAAGAGGGCGCCAAGGTTGGTGAGCTGGTCAGAGTCGCGGGCCGGGGGATTTACTTCGCTTACGATCCGGGTTGGCTTGCCACTGGCTACAATCTTTCGCCGCTGACAATGGCTTGGGACGAAAAGCCCCAGTTGGCCAGGAACACCAGCCTCTTCGAAGGGCTACACGGACCGTTCGCCGATTCACTGCCTGACGGCTGGGGCATGCTGCTGATGGATCGATATTTCGACAGCACCTTCGGTGACGGCACCCACCTTACACTCACAGCGCTTGATCGCCTTGCTTATATGGGCGAGCGCAGTATGGGGGCGTTTGAATATCAGCCGAAGGCGGAAAAAACAGAGCTCACAGGCCCTTTGGATATTTGCCAACTCTACGAAGCTTCAATCGAAGTTCAAGAGGGTGAGACCCCTGCTGTGCTTACCAAATTGCGACTGGCCGGTGGCTCACCGGGGGGCGCACGACCGAAGGCAATCGTGGCGCTGTCTGCCGACAAAAAACACGCAATTTCGGCCTTTGATGCCCTGCCCGAGGGCTATGCACATTGGATCGTGAAGTTCAGGGCATTGTACGAACCGATTGAAACCGGCGGCATTGAACTCGCCTATGCCGAGATGGCTCGTGCCGCCGGAGTGACCATGGCTGAATCGGATCTTCTGGATGTGCAGATGCCTGGCGGCGAGGTTGAGCGTTTCTTCGCAACCAAGCGCTTCGACCGCGACGGCGAGCGCAAGATTCACATGATGACCGTCTCGGCGCTCATGTACGCGGACTACCGCGCATTGTCATCCATCGACTACCCGAACCTGCTCAAGCTCACTCAGGTGTTGACCAGAAGCTCCGTCGAAGTGGAAAAGATGGCCAGGTTAATGATCTTCAATGCGCTGTCTCACAACCATGACGACCATGCGAAGAACTTTGCCTTTCTCTGCCACAATCCTGAAAAAAAAGGCGAGAAAGAAACCTGGACGCTGTCCCCGGCATACGACCTGACTTTCGCAAACGCCATGGGCGAGCACACCACTGACTTCGGTGGCCGCACTCCCGGCACGCCTACGCGCAAGCGAATCATGGAGATCTGCAAGGATTACAAATACCTCAAGGCCGAGGAATACATCGAGCAGACTCTCGCAGCGCTCGCCGACTGGAAGAAAGTATTCACTCGATTGAATGTCCCGCACAAAGCCGGGGAACCGATCTTCAATGTACTGGCGAGGCTGCATCAGGATTTCGAGAAGTAATCCGGGGAGGAAGGGCTCAGCGATCTTCTGGAAGTCTTCACCGCCAACACGCTTCAACTTCCAGACACAAAAAAACCGGCCATCAAGGCCGGTTTTTCATTTCTGCATCCCCCGTCGGACAACACAACGCGAGATCAATATTCGGTGGAGCGGGTAGAGGGAATCGAACCCTCATCTAAAGCTTGGGAAGCTTTCGTTCTACCACTAAACTATACCCGCTCAGAGCGGCTGACTTTGTACCAGACTCGGCCACGGATTTGAAGTTTTCTTTTCTCTGCGAGGGCTTTGCCACGCAGAAAACGGTCGATCGCGAGCAAGGGCTGCGCCGGTGCAACAGGCACTTCAAGCTTGCAGCCTTGCCCGCGATGACGCTGTTTCAAATGGCCAAAGCATGTTGATCCTGCACAAACGAGTAGCGCGTTCGGCTGGCTTGCGGCGCAGGTTTCAGAAAGCCGAGCAGGGCGTTCTGGCTGTCGCGGCAGGCGGCCTTGTGCTCCATGTCGAGAAAGTGTCCGGTGGCTTGCAGGGTGGTGAAGCTGCTGTGGGCAACGTGGTTGCCGAACAGTCGCGCATCCTCGGCGGCGGTGTATTCGTCCCATTCGCCGTTGAGAAACAGCACCGGCACGTTGATCTTTTTCGCCGCATTCAGATAGCACTGGCGATCGCTGTGCAGCACGTCGTTGATATGAAAATGCATCTGTCCGTATTCATGCTCGGCGAGACTGCTGACGTGGCGGTAGTTGAAACGCTTGAACAGCGACGGCAGGTGTTTGCCGATGGTGTTGTTGACCAGATGGCCGACCCGATCGCCGTCGCGGCTGCCGAGGTAGTCGACGCCGCGCTCGAGGTAATCGAGCATGTGCGCATTGATCACCGGTGAGAACGAGCTGATCACGGCTTTTTCGATGCGCCGCGGTTGCTGGGCGAGGGCGACCAGAGTGGCGGCGCCGCCCCAGGAGAACGACAGCACGTGTTCGGCGGCGAAGTGATCGATCAGCTCCAGCAGAATCTGCCCTTCGACTTCCTTCGTCAGATGTTTCTCATGCCGGTTGTGGGCTTTTGAGCGGCCCGCGTAGGGCTGGTCATAGCAGACCACGTTGAATTGCGGGTGCAGGTTTTTCACGGTCTGTGCAAACGACGCAGTCGTGGCCATCGAGCCGTTGACCAGAATGATGGTCTTTTCTGCGGCGTCTGCGCGATAGAACTCCGTGTAAACCCGATACTGACCCTGTATATCCAGCACAGCGATTTCTGGCCTCATGTCATAAGACTCCTGGCAAGCAAGCGGGTATGCGCGCAATCGAGATTGCACGAGCTTTGTGACAGGTAGGCATACGCCTGAAATTTGCTGGCCCATGTCGATCCGGTACGGCAGGTCGACGGGTGTTGTTATTGGCGGGCAGATTGCCGGCTGAGGCGCAGCCCTTGAGGGCAGACGACCGACAAAAAGTTTCTTGGAAGTATGTGGTGACTCATCGGTCACATTTCGGCCGACGTCCTGATTCAAGCAGGGGACTCAGGATCACGCAAGTGCCGTCGGCGAATTGTTCGACAACTTCGGCTGAGCGGTCGCCGGCTTAGAACAAATGAATCTCTTCGGTGCGCAAAGCGCGGTACTCGCCCAGTTTTAGCGCGTGATCGAGGGTCAGTTTGCCCATGGATTCGCGGTGCAGGCGCAGGACTTTGTTGTTGAAGAACCCGAACATGCGCTTGACCTGATGGTAGCGGCCTTCAACGATGCTCAACCGTGCCGAGCGTGGGCCGAGCAGCTCAAGCTGTGCCGGTTGCGTGGTCAGATCTTCGAAAGCGAAGTAGATGCCCTCGGCAAATTTCAGCGCGTAGCTCGGGTCGATGTCCTGTTCGGTTTCGACGTAATAGACCTTCGCCAGTTTGGTTTGCGGCTGCGTCAGGCGCCGCGACCAGGCGCCGTCATTGGTGATCAGCATCAGCCCGGTGGTGTTGAAATCCAGACGTCCGGCGATGTGCAGATCGTCCTTGTGCGGTTCATCGAGCAGGTCGAGCACGGTCGCATGCTGCGGATCGCGGGTGGCGCTGACGCAACCCGGCGGTTTGTGCAGCATGAAATAGCGCGCCGGTTTACCGCTTTGCAGCACCTCATCATCGACTTCGACCCGGCTGAATTCCAGTACGTCACTGTGCGGGTCGCTGACGACTTTTCCGTCAATCCGCACGCGCTTTTCCACCAGCAACAGGCGCACCTGCTGACGGTTGTAGCAGGGCAGATTGCTGAGGAAGCGGTCGACGCGCATGGTCAGAATTCAACGGACAAAGGGCCGCGCATCTTACGGGATCGGCCGCCGATCTGCTTGCAACTGCGCTTCGACCTGGGCGCAACGCGGGCACAGGCAGGCTTGATTGCGCAACTCGGCCGGCAGCGCTTCGAGCACTGCAGGGTCGATGGTCACGCCGTAGCACCAGCATTCGCGGTCGGCGGTGCGCGGGTCGGCGAGGCTGCAATCGTTGCGGGCGCCGCAGGCCGGGCATTGGTCGGGTTTGACGTCGTTATCAGGCATAGGTCGAGTGCGGCATTTCCATGCAGGTGCGGTTGCGCCCGGTTTGCTTGGCGCGGTACATCGCATGATCGGCCCGCGACAGCAGAGTGTGCAAGGTGTCATCGTGTTGCACGGTGGTGGCGCCGATGCTCACGGTCAGATGCAGGCTGTGGCCATCGTAAGCGTATTCGTGTTGTTCGACGTGCTGGCGGATTTTCTCGGCGATTTTCTGCCCGGTCTCGCCGTCGGTGTCTTTCAACAGAACGATGAACTCTTCACCGCCCCAGCGGCAGACGATATCGGCGTGACGCAGGCAACTTTGCAGGTCGCGGGCGAAACCGATCAATACCTGGTCGCCAGCCATGTGCCCGTAGGTGTCGTTCAAGGCTTTGAAGTGGTCGAGGTCGAGCAGCAACGCGGTCAGCGGCTTGGTTTCCCGCTGGGCCTCGTGCAGCGCTTGCGCAGCGAGGATGTCGAAGCCGCGTCGGTTCGGCAGTTCGGTCAGACTGTCGAGGGTGGCGTGCGCCTGGATCTTCGCCTGGAAGCGCTTGATCACCCGATTGAGCAGCGCCAGTACGATCAACGTCACCAACAGGCAGATCAGCAGATTGAGATACAGCGACTGGCGGATCTCGCTCAGCGCGCCGTCTTCGCGTTTATCGACGAACAGGTACCAGTTCAACTCGGGGATAAACCGCACGTTGAGAAAATGTCCCTGGCCGTGGGTGGAGTATTCGTAGCTGCCGCTGTGCGGCTTGGGCAACTGGCTGACCAGACTTTTCATGCTCTCCAGTTCGCCAAGACTCTGGCCGATGTGCGCGCCTTCCGGACCACCTTCTGCGCCGGTCAATACGAGGCGGCCGAAGGTGTCGACGAAGTACACGCTGCGTTGATAGCGCTGTTGATACTTGTCGATCAGCTTGATCACCGCGTCCACCGTCAGGCCCACGCCCGCCGCGCCGATGAAGCGGTTGTGGTAGTCGTAGACCTTGTAGTTGATGAAGAACGTCAGGTTGTCCTTGTTGGCCAGATCCGGGTCGACATTGATCTCGTACGGGTCCTGCATGTCGCGCACGCGGAAGTACCAGGTGTCGCGCGGCTCATCGACTTTGACCTGCTTGAGCACGCCTTGGCGTGGTAGTAGGTGAGCGTGGCATTGGAAACGAAGAACGCCGTGTAGGCGCCGTAATGGGTCATGACCTCGTCGAGATAGCGGGTCATCTGCTCGGGATTCTGTTCGCCATTGACCACCCAGTCGCGCATGAACGTGTCACGGGACATCATTGAGGAAATCAGGATCGGCCGGACCAGGTCTTTCTGAATTTCCGAATAGACCGTATCGGAGGTCAGTGGCAGTTCGGTGTTGACGATGTTGTCGCGGATCGACGCGCGGGAGGCGAAATAGCTCAACAGCGAGGTGGCGAGAAAGCCGGCGCCGAGCAGGGCGACCAACGTGAGCACCAGTGAACGTTGCGAGTACAAGGGAGAACGAAGCGGCATGGCAGATCCGTTGGCAGTGGCCCGATGGGATGCATTCTAGTGGCACTGCGCGCAAATAACTGCTCCCTGTGCGGCGTGAATGGTCGTTCCTTTATTCGGGGGTGGTGCGCCAGAACCTGTGGGAGCGAGCCTGCTCGCGAAAGCGGTGGGTCAGCCACATCAATGTTGAATGACATACCGCATTCGCGAGCAGGCTCGCTCCCACAGGGCGACAGATTCAGGCCAGGGTTTTGAGGTATGCCCGCCATCCCCCCAAATGACTGATATCCACCGCACCCTCCAGGCCATACGGCTCGCAGATAAACCCGCTCTCCCAGCGCCCATCCGCCAGTTGCACCTTGCCCAACCCGAGCGGCGCCGGAATTCCGGTGAGAAACGAGCCCAGCTCGCTGCTCGGCAACTCCCAGACCTCCACGGCAATCGCCACGCCGCCGTCCTTGACCCGCACCATGCCCGGCCGCAATGGCGGGCCGCCGGCGAGGGCGTGCAGTCGATAGTCCGGCGAACTGAACGTGGTTTCCAGCAAACGCCCGCCACGCTGGGTCAGTTGCCAGTTCAGCGCCAGCCCTTGCAGATGCGCGCCACACACCACCAATCGAGCGCGGTCGTTGCGCGCAGCGTTCGTCGGAGCTGGCAGGGCGCTGTCCTGCTGGCGCTGCAAGGCATCGGCCACGCTTAACAGATACTGATCCGTAAACACCCGCCCGAACAACGTCACGCCCCACGGCAAACCATTGTCCATGAACGCGGTCGGCACGGCGACGGCGGCGTAGTCGAGCAGGTTCATGAAGTTGGTGTAATAACCGAGTTCGGAGTTGCGCAGCACCGGTTCCGCCTCAAGCTCGGCCAGGGTCACTGGACGGCCGATGGTCGGCGTCAGCACGCAGTCGAGATTTTCCAGGGCCTCGTCGCAGAGGGCCTTCAGCGCCTGCAATCGATATTGCGCGCGGAAGGTCTGCACGCCAGTCACTGCCGGAGCCTTGGCCAGCACCGCACGGATCACCGGCAGCACCGCTTCTGGGTTCTGCTCCAGCAGCTCACCGGCGACGCTGTAACGCTCGGCGACCCACGGCCCGTCGTAGAGCAGACGCGCCGCTTCGAGAAACGGCGACAGATCGAATTCGACTGCCTCGCCGCCCAAAGCCTTGAGCCGTTCGATGGCCGCTGCGAACAACTGTGGCCCCTCGTTGCAGCCGAAAAATTCAAGGTCCTGTGCCCGTGGCACGCCGAAGCGAAACGGCCGTGGCGCGCCAAATGCCGAGCCGTCATTCCAGGCCGGATTGCGTCGGCTGTACTCATCGCGAGGATCGTGTCTGGCCGTCAACGCCAGCAACTGACTGGCCTCGCGAGCAGTGGCGGTGAAGGTGGTTACGCAGTCCAGCGTGCGGCACGCCGGCAGCACGCCAGCGGTGGAAATCAGGCCTTTGCTCGCCTTCAATCCCACCAGATTATTCAGCGCCGCCGGCACCCGCCCGGAACCGGCGGTGTCAGTGCCCAAGGCAAAACTCGCCACACCCAGCGCTACCGCCAGCGATGAACCCGCACTGGAACCGCCGGACGGATACTCCGCCAGCACACTGTTCGGGCACGCGCCGTAGGGCGAGCGGCTGCCATTGAGTCCGGTGGCAAACTGATCGAGATTGGTCTTGCCCAGCGGAATCGCCCCCATCGCCAACAGTTGCTCGACGATGGTCGCCGACTGCTGCGGCACATAGGCGAACGCCGGGCACGCGGCTGTGGTGGAAATGCCGGCCAGATCGATGTTGTCCTTGATCGCGAATGGCACGCCATACAGCGGCAGACTGTCGAGGTCACGACCGTCGAGGGCGGCCAGATACGGCTCCAGTTCATCGACGCTCAGCAGGTGGATGAACAGGTGATAGTCGGGATTCAGCGCAGCGGCTTTTTCGCGCAGTTGCAGCAGCAGTTGGCGCGGTGTGGTGTCGCCATTGCGATAGGCCTGGCGCAGTGCATCGAGTTGCAGATTCATCGGTTGATCCTTATAAAAAATGGCTTCAGTCGAGTTCCAGCACCACCACCCGTTGTCCGGCGCGCACCGCCGAACCGGGTTGCACGCGGATCTCTCGCACCACACCGGCCAGCGGCGCGAGCACAGGGATTTCCATCTTCATCGACTCGAGAATCACCAGCACGTCGCCCGCCGCGACACGCTGGCCGGCCTCGACCTGCACCTGCCAGAGATTGCCGGCGATGTGGCTGTCGACGCTGTGTTCACCGTTTTCCAGTGGTGCTTCTTCGCTGGCGTCAGGCACGGCTTCTTCACTGTCGAAATGCGCCTGGCCGCTGGCGATCCAACGTTCGCGTTCAGCTTTGAACGCGCCCTGTTGCTGCGCACGGAAAGCGCTGATGCCCGCGGCTTCCTGACTGAGAAATGCCTGATAGTCGGCGAGGTTGAGTTGGCTGTGTTCGATGTTCAGATCAAAGCGCCCAAGGGGGAAATCGCGGCGAATGCGCAGCAGTTCTTCGGCGCTGACCGGGTAGAAACGGATCTGATCGAAGAAGCGCAGCAGCCACGGTTTGCCGTCGAACGCGGCGACTTCGCGATAGCGATTCCACATCTGCAGGGTGCGCCCGACAAACTGATAACCGCCCGGGCCTTCCATGCCGTACACGCACATGTAGGCGCCGCCGATGCCGACCGAATTCTCGGCGGTCCAGGTACGTGCCGGGTTGTACTTGGTGGTCACCAGACGATGACGCGGGTCGAGCGGCGTGGCCACCGGCGCGCCGAGATAGACGTCGCCAAGGCCCATCACCAGATAGCTCGCATCGAACACCGTGCGCTGCACTTCGTCGAGATTTGGCAGGTCGTTGATGCGCCGGATGAACTCCAGATTGCTCGGGCACCACGGCGCGTCCTTGCGCACGGTGGTCATGTATTTCTCGATCGCCAACTGACAGGCCGGGTCGTCCCACGACAGCGGCAAGTGCACGATGCGCGAAGGCACCTGCAAGTCCTTGGCGGCGCACACCGCGTCCCATTCGCCAGCGACGATGCCGAGCAGATCAGCCAGCGGCAGTTGCTCGGGCTGGTAGTGCACTTGCAGCGAGCGAATGCCCGGGGTGAGGTCGATCACCCCATGCAGGGCTTGGCTTTCCAGCGCCTGCATCAGCGCGTGGGCGCGAAAGCGCAGGACCAGATCAAGCTCCGGCGCGCCGATCTCCAGCAGTAAATGAGTGTCGCCAGAAACCCTCCCGACAAGCCGCCGATCCCCCTGACCCAACTCAAGAACCACAGGCGACACAATCCCTTGTGGGAGCTGGCTTGCCAGCGATGAAGTTGATGCGGTGTCAGATCGGGCACCATCGCTGGCAAGCCAGCTCCCACAGGGTGCATCCCATTTCAGGGCGAGATCGCGGGCGGTGCCGAGGTCGACGGGGATGAACTGAATTTTATCGCCCGCCTTGAGCTGCCCCAGCTGCCACAGGTCCGCCTCAATCACCGTCACCGGGCAGACAAACCCACCCAGGCTCGGGCCATCCGGGCCGAGAATCACCGGCATGTCGCCAGTGAAGTCCACCGCACCAATCGCATACGGATTGTCATGGATGTTCGACGGGTGCAGACCCGCTTCACCGCCATCCTCACGCACCCACTCAGGCTTCGGTCCGATCAGGCGCACGCCGGTGCGGCTGGAGTTGAAGTGCACTTCCCACTGGGTCGCGAAGAACGTGGCGATGTAGTTTTCGCTGAAGTATTCCGGCGCGCCGTGCGGACCGTAGATCACCCGGATCTGGCGCACGCTCGGCAGCGCAGTGATGTGCTGTTCGGCCAGTTGCTGGCCGGCGCTGCGCTCGGTCAATGCCGGCACATGCAACACGTCACCGGCCCTTAACGCCCGTCCGCCATGCCCGCCGAACTGGCCGAGAGTGAAGGTACTTTTGCTGCCCAGATAATCCGGCACCTGCACGCCGCCGCGCAGGCACAGATAACTGCGCGCGCCGGCGCCGCTGATGCTGCCCAGTTGCAATGTCGCGCCGGCCGGGACCAGCAGCGCGGTGTTCATCGGCACCGGTTCAGCGTCAAGGGTCAAGGCAATCGGCGCGCCGGTCACCGCGACCACCGCGTCACAATTGAAGCGCAGGATCGGCCCGCTCATGGTGATTTCCAGTGCGGCGGCGCCTTGTTCATTGCCGAGCAGGCGATTGCCCAGACGCAGCGCTCGGCTGTCCATCGGCCCCGAGGGTGGCACGCCGACGGCCCAGTAACCGAGGCGGCCGGGATAGTCCTGCACGCTGGTTTGCGTGCCGGCGCTGAGCACTTCGAAGGTGTTGGCGTGATAGAGCAGATTTTCCAGGCAACGGGTCCACGGCTGGCCGCTGGCGAATGGAGTATCGAGGAGAATCTGCCGCAGGTAATCGCGGTTGGTTTCCACGCCATACAGCAGGCTATCGCCCAGTGCCTGATGGAGTTCGGCGCGAGCCTGTTCGCGGCTCGGCGCCCAAGCGATGAGCTTGGCAATCATCGGGTCGAAATACGGCGGGATTTCCACACCGGCCTCGACCCAGGTGTCGATGCGCAACTCAACGCCGTTGGCTGGCGGAAACTGCACAGCGGTCAGCAGGCCCGGGCTTGGCTGAAAATCACGCCCCGGATCTTCCGCGTACAGACGTGCCTGAATCGCATGGCCCTGCGGTTCCAGGCCTTGATACAACTCGTTCAGCGGCGGCAGATCACCGGCGGCCAACTCGATCATCCAGCGCACCAGATCTACGTCCCACACCTGTTCGGTGACGCCGTGCTCGACCTGCAAGCGCGTGTTCACTTCGAGAAAATAGAAGCGCTGGGCCTCGCTGTCGAAGACGAATTCGACGGTGCCGGCGCTGCGGTAATTCACCGCTTGCGCCAGTTTGATCGCTGCCGCGCACAGCTCATCGGCCATGCCTTCGGGCAAGTTCGGCGCCGGGGTTTCTTCGAGGACTTTCTGGTTGCGCCGCTGCACCGAACAGTCGCGCACACCGAGAGCGATGACTTCACCGCAGCCGTCGCCGAACACTTGCACTTCCAGATGCCGCGCGCGTTCGATGTACTTCTCGATGAACACCCCGGCGTCGCTGAAGTTGTTCTGACCGAGGCGTTTCACCGCTTCGAATGATTCGCTCAATTCACTGGCGCTGCGGCACACGCGCATGCCGATGCCACCACCGCCAGCGGTGCTTTTCAGCATTACCGGGTAGCCGACCTGTTCGGCGGCGCTCAGCGCGCAATCGAGGCTGTCGAGCAGGTCGGTGCCTTCGAGCATGGGTACGCCGTGCTGTCTGGCTAATGCGCGAGCAGTGTGCTTGAGGCCGAACATCCGCAATTGCTCCGGCGTCGGCCCGATGAAGGCGATGCCCTGCGCTTCGCAGGCTTCGGCGAACGCTGCGTTTTCCGAGAGAAATCCGTAGCCGGGATGAATCGCCGTGGCACCGCTTTGTTTGGCGATCGCGAGGATTTTGTCGACCGCCAGATACGTCGCGGACGCCGAGCCTTCGCCGAGGCTGTGCGCTTCAGCGGCCTGGGAGATGTGCAGGCTGGCAGCATCGGCTTCTGAATACACGGCGACGCCTTGGGCCTTCAGCACGTTGATCGTGCGCAGGATGCGACAGGCAATCGCGCCACGGTTGGCGATCAGGATTTTTTCGAACATGGCATAACCCCTGAAGGGGGAGCGGGCCGTCCCGCTGTTTTTCGACAGACATCCGGGCCGTCCCGGATGGAAAAAACACACTTCACTCAAACCCACCACAAACTCCTGTGGGAGCTGGCTTGCCAGCGATGAGGTCGGCACATCCAACATTGTTGGTGACTGAAACACCGCAATCGCTGGCAAGCCAGCTCCCACAGGACTATCAGTGCCTTGAAGGTTTCAGGCACTGCCCGGAACGCGCCTGGCACAGGGCAAAAAGCCAACGGCGTAAACGGCTGATGGTCAGTTCCATACGAGCAACTCCGCCGGGGTCGGGTTGTAGGCATTGCACGGGTTGTTCAACTGCGGGCAGTTGGAAATCAGCACGATCACGTCCATCTCGGCGCGCAAGTCGACATACTTGCCCGGCGCCGAAATACCGTCCTCGAAAGTCAGCCCGCCGTCCGCCGTCACTGGCACGTTCATGAAGAAATTGATGTTCGGCCCGATGTCGCTCTTGCTCAATCGGCCGTCGTGGGCGCAGGCGCGCAGGTAGTTGTCGCGGCAGCTGTGCATGTAGCGTTTTTCCAGGGCGTAGCGCACGGTGTTGCTCTCTTGCGCGCAGGCGCCGCCGAGGGTGTCGTGGCGCCCGCAGGTGTCGGCAACGATGGTCAGCATCGGCTGGCCGAGGTTGGAATACAGCACGCTGCCGGTGCTCAGGTAGACGCTGTTCTGCCGGCGCAAGGTGCGTTGCACGTCGTAGCGTTCCTTCGGGTTGGCGAGGCTGTAGAACAAAGTGTCGACTGCCTGATTGCCTTCCAGATCGAGGATGCGCAGGGTCTGCCCGGCCTTGACCTCCATCAGCCAGGGCTCGCCGGCGGGAATGGTCGCGCGGTAGATCGCGCTGTCGGCTTGCTTGTGCGAAGTGGCGATTGCGAGTGACATGGCAGCGATCCTCAGGCGAACAAACGGTCGGTGTTGATAAAGCCGCGCTCGTTTTCCGGGCGCGAAGTGCGGCAGTGTTCGGCGACGCTGGCGTCGGCGTTCATCCAGCTCAGCTTCAGAGGTTTCGGGGCGTATTCGGGTGACGGGTCCATCGGATGTTGCAGGGCGGTGAGCACCACCAGGGTGTCCATCGGCGCGTACAACTCGATGTAGTCACCGGCCTTCGAATTGCCCTCGACGAAGTGGAAACGCCCGGCCTCATCGACGTTCACACGGCTGAACAGATTCAGGGTCATCAGCAGGTCGGACAGGCCCAGGCCCCACTTGCCGAGTTCCACCAGCAGGTTGTCGGTGCCATTGCGAAAGAAGCCGTTGCGCAATTCCTGGTAGCGGCCCTGACCGTACTTTTCGGCGACTTCCTGTGCGCAAAGCACACCGCCGAGGCTATCGCTCCAGCCGCAGGTGTCGGCGGTGATCGCGGCGAGCACGCGGCCCATGTCCGAGTACAGGCAGTGGCCGGCGGTGAGCTTGGCGGTGTGTTGGCATTTGAGGCTGTCGGGCAGGTTCAGCCGCTCGGTTTTTTCATTGGCATTAAGCAAGGTCAGGCTGACATTGGCGCCACCGCGCAGGTCGGTCAGGCGCAGCAATTGGCCGCGCTTGAGCACGAACGAACGGTGGCCGCCGCCCGGCAGCATTTCCTCAGCGAAGGGTGGGAAAAGTTGGATTGAATCAGTCATTGCAGCAGTCCTCTCAAGCAGTGCGAAGGGTGCCCGCCAGCGGCAGCGGCAGGGCCTCGACGGCGGCGCGCTGGGCGCGGCGGTCGCTGTTCAACGGGATGTCGTAAGTGATGCGGGCGCCATAGGCGCCGGGGGCGTGCGGGTCGAGGCGCACCTTGTCGAACACCAGCAGACGCGTGCCGAGGCTGAAGCCTTCGGACAGGTCGTGGGTGACCATGAACACCGTCAGTTGCGTCTCGCGCCACAGCTCCAGCAGCAGCGCGTGCATGTCTTTGCGAATGCCCGGGTCGAGTGCGCCGAAGGGCTCGTCGAGCAGCAACACGCGCGGCTTCATGATCAGCGCCTGGGCGATGGCCAAGCGTTGCTGCATGCCGCCGGACAGCTGCGCCGGGTACTTGTCCAGCGCATGGCCGAGGCCGACTTTGCTCAGCAGTGCTGCTGCCTGCTCGCGAGCCTCGCGTTTGGCGTTGCCGAACAGCCGACCAAGCAAGGGCGCGCGCGGCAATTCGAGACCGAGGGTGACGTTGTCGAGCACGCTCAGATGCGGGAACACCGAGTAGCGCTGAAAGACCACGCCACGGCTGGCATCCGGCTCGCTGGCCAAGGGCTGGCCGTCGAGCAGAATCTCCCCGCGACTGGCGCTTTCCTGGCCGAGCAGCAGGCGCAGGAAGGTCGATTTGCCGCAACCGGAGGCGCCGACCAAGGTGCAGAACTCGCCCTCGTTGACGCTCAGGTTCAAGCCTTCCAGCACCACTTGATCGGCGTACTGCTGCCAGACGTTTTTTACTGTGATGAAGCTCATTTCGCCGCTCCCTCATACCAAGGGAAAGCGCGCTGGGTCAGCTGCTTCAAGCCCCAGTCCATCAGCCAGGCGAGCAGGGTGATCCACACCACATAGGGCAGGATCACATCCATGGCGAGGTAGCGCCGCACCAGAAAGATCCGGTAGCCGAGGCCGTCGGTGGAGGCGATCGCTTCGGCGGCAATCAGGAACAGCCACGCCGAACCGAGCATCAAGCGCAGCGAGATCAGCAAGCGCGGCAACAGCTGCGGCAAGACCACGCGCAGCATCAGCGTCCAGGTCGAGGCGCCGAGGGTCTGCGCCTTGATCAGCAGTTCGACCGGAATGTCGCGGGCACGCTGTTCCAGATCCCGGGCCAACGCCGGGGTGATGCCGATGACGATCAGCATGACTTTCGACAACTCGCCCAGCCCGAAGACGATGAACAAAATCGGCAGGATCGCCAGCGGCGGCACCATCGACAGCACCGTCAGCAGCGGCGACAACGGCGCGCCGAACAGCGGCAGGGTGCCCGCCGCAATACCCAGGCAAAGACCCGCCAGCGCTGCGATGCCGAGGCCGATAGCCAAGCGCCGCAGACTCGACGCGGTGTCTTGCCACAACAGATATTCGCCGGTGCGGCTGTCGGCGTTGAAGGCCAGGCGTTTTACCGCGTCGCTCATCTGCACGGCGCTGGGCAGCAGTTTGTCGTTGGGGTTGTCCGCCAGGCGCTCGGCCGAGCCTGTGAAGTAGGCGAACAGCACGAGCGCGAACGGCAGGATCACCAATAACAGGCGACTCGGGCGATCGGGGTGGCGATTGATCAGGCGCATGGCCAAATCCTCCGTGGCTTACAGCTTGGCGTCGGCGGCCATCTGCACGTAGGTCGGATCGAAGCGCAGCTTGAGATTGGCGGTGTCGCCGCTGGTCACGCCGTTGGCGAAGGACATGCCGACCGCGCTCGGGTCCTTCGCGCCTTCGCCGAGCAGACCATGCTCGAAGGAGAATTCGGCGACCTTGCGCATGGTGTCCGGCAGTTGTTTGCTGGTGGCGAAATTCAGCGCTTCGCTCGGCGTGGCGAACAGTTTTGTGGTGTCCAGTTGCGCCTGGAAGCCGGCGAGATCAGTTCCCGAGGCCTTGGCCATGTGCTCCAGCGCAGCTTTGCTCGCGGCACTTTTCGCGTTCATCAAAGCGACCACTTCGAACCACGCCCCGGTCAGCGCTTTGCCCAGCGCCGGGTTGTCTTTGAGGGTGGCGCTGTTGACCACCATCATGTCCATGATCTCGCCGGGGATCTGGCTGGAATTGAACACTTCGGTGACGCCGGGTTTGGCTTTGATATCCGAGAGCATCGGGTTCCAGGTGGTCACGGCGTTGACGTCGTCGGTGTTGAACGCGGCGGCAATGTCGGCGTCGGAGGTGTTGACCACTTTCAGGTCTTTCTCGGTCAGGTCCACCGAGTCCAGTGCCCGGGCCAGCAGGTAATGGGAGACCGACAGCTCGACCAGATTGACGTCCATGCCCTTGAGGTCGGCAACTTTCTTGCCTTCACCCTTGAGCACGATGCCATCGTTGCCGTTGGAGAAATCGCTGACGATCAGCGCGGTGCTGTCGACACCACCGGCAGCCGGAATGGTCAGCGCATCCATGTTGGTCATGGTGCAGCCGTCGAACTGGCCGGCGGTGTACTGGTTGATCGATTCGACGTAGTCGTTGAGCTGCACGACGTCGATCTTGATCCCGTATTTCTTCGCCCATTTGTCGACGATGCCCTGGCTGCCGGCGTATTCCCATGGCATCCAGCCGGCGTAGATCGTCCAGCACACGCTGAAGTGGTCTTTCTGGGCGGCGGAAGATTGCGTGCTGATGAGCGCGGCGAAGGCGGCGGCGAGCAGGGCGGGGAAACGTAGTCGGATCATTGCGGATTCTCCAGTTGATCGAGGGCGGACAGGAAGGCAACGCGGCACCGCGAACGGTGGCTTGTCTCCCGGGCTTTTGTCCCGCCGTGTAACCTCAACTGGAGGTCGCCAACTCTCGGACCAGCCACTCGCGATTGCGAGCCGGAACCCTAGTCAGCCATTGCAAATTGTGGTGCCGCGAACCTGTGATGACTCCTGCACGGGTTTGCTAAAGCGAGAGACGTGCCAAGTCGGGCCGAGGCCTCTGCGGCGGGGATCTGCTGGATTGCCGAGGTGAGCGGGGCGAGCGACAGCGCATCGTGGTGGTGCGTGGTTGCACCGTCATGCAGCGTGTTCAGGGTTCACGGGGCGTTGATTTGCGGATTAACAAGATTTCATGATCACTTGTTTCAACTTGTTGCAGGAACGCACCAGATTCCGAAACCGCTGTCTGATTCTTCGACAGTCACGCAATTGCTGACGGTCGCCTGCCAGCGTCGCTGGTGTGGCCAACCCGCGGTCCAGGAGGCCGCCATGTATCGCCGAATCGTACTGCTTGCCGTGATGCTTTTTTCCCTTGGCGGATGCGTTCCTTATTCCTATGGAGACAGCTACTACAGGTCAGAGGTCTACACATCACCCGCACCGGCCTATTACAGCGGTGGCGGCTCCTATTACCGCAGCGGCGGCACCTATTACACCCAGCCGCGCTACTACCAGCCAGCGCCGCGTTACTACCAGCAACCGCGTTATTACCAGGCGCCACGGCACTACCAACCGGCCCCGCGTTACTACGAAAGCCGGCGCTGGCACGGCAATGATCGCGGACGCTGGGACGGCCACCGTCGCGGCGGTTGGGATAATGACCACCGCGGTCGCGGCAACTATGATCGTCACAGCGGTCGCCGTGACTACAACGGCCGTGGCAACCGCTGGTAAATCTCTGCAATGAACAAGCGGCGCATCAAGCGCCGCTTTTTTTTGCCCGGCGAAAAGTTGTTCCGTTGGCCATCTCCTAGGAGATTCCCGGAAGCGTCCTACAGTTTCATTTCGTGGCGTTTGTTAGCGTTCGTGGATGCCGAACGAGGCGAGCAATCCTCAGCTCGATAGCGGCGAAAAATGGACGTTCAGCGCTATGAAGCTTCTGGTTATTCACCAAAATTTTCCCGGTCAGTTCCGTCATGTGGTGCTGGCGGCGCTGGAGCGCGGTGATGAGGTTGTGGCGATAGGTCGGGACACTGCACCGGGCGTCGCCGGTGTGGAAATCCATCGATATCGAGCGACCAGCCGAGCGCCCGGCAATATTCACCCGTATCTGATCCGCTACGAACAAGCGGTGATCGACGGGCAGAAGGTTTTTGAAATCCTGGGCAGGCTGAAACGTTCGGGCTATCAGCCAGACGTGATTCTTGCTCATCCCGGATGGGGAGAGACGCTGTTTGCCAAGGACGTCTATGCCGATACGCCGCTGATTCACTATTGCGAGTATTACTATCGAGCGCAGGGCGCCGATTGCGGGTTCGACCCTGAACTCCGCCGAGCCGCAAGGGAGTCGTCACGGCTGCGAGTGCTCAACTCGCTGCATCTGTTGAATATTCAACAATGCGATATCGCAATCGCGCCTACGCAGTGGCAGCGCAGCCTGTTTCCGGCCGTTTACCGGTCGGCGATTCGGGTCATTCACGAAGGTGTGATTCAACGTGCTGACTTGGCGAAAGTGGGGGCAGTCAGACTGCCCAATGGAATCGAGCTCAAAGCCGGACAGCCGATCGTTACCTATGTCGCCAGAAACCTTGAGCCTTATCGCGGCTTTCACAGTTTCATGCGAGCGATCCCGCTTATTCAGGCCGAGTGTCCAGATGCGCAGATCATCGTGGTTGGCGGTGACGGTGTCAGTTATGGGAGTAAGCCGGTCGGGTACCCGGATTGGCGCAGCAGGATGGAGGCGGAGGTCAGTTTCGATCACTCCAGAGTGCATTTCACAGGGAAACTTCCCTACCAGACTTATCGAGCGGTACTGCAGTGTTCGAAAGTTCATGTCTATTTGACGTATCCGTTTGTCTTGTCGTGGTCGTTACTGGAGGCGATGGCGTCCGGTTGTGTGGTTGTTGCGTCGGATACGGCTCCGGTAAGGGAAGTCATTGTCGAGGGGGCGAATGGCATATTGGTGGATTTCTTCGACCATCAAGAAATTGCCAGAAGTGTATGCAAGGTTTTGAAGTCGGCAGGTGAGTACGATGGTCTTGCCAGCGCCGCGAAGTTGACGGCAGGTCGGTTCAGTGTGGAATCGGGCGTGAGCCAATATTTTGAGGTTTTTGCAAGCGCGATATCCGGGCATAGCGACATACCAACCGTTCCGCAGTTTGAGCGGGAGGTTTGAAATGTCCAGGAAGTCGCGTAAGCAGGCGATCAAGTGGTTTAAAAGGTTGTTGAAGTATGGATTGTTCTTTTATGTCTGTTACTGCGTAGCGGAATTTTATATTCGCAAAGAACAAACTGCCGAGTCGGCGGCTATTCACCAGGCAAACGAGAAAGCTTGCCAGAACAAGCTGGCGAGCATGCAGCAAGTGCCGATATTAGGCGGCGCCTATATAGATAAGACGCTAGTCCCTGAGTTTTATGTAGGCATGCCTGAAATGGTGAACAAGAAAGCGTGTCTGGCGATTGCTCTGAAGGGGCTTTTCTGGTGGACCGGGACGGGGCTGCACCGGTACCAGGATCAGCGCGCAGAGTCGATCCCCAAAAGTTGGCGGCTCTATAAATTGAACGCCGGACTTTTTACCAGGAAAGAAACCACCGAACCCCATGAGCGGGGTTATCGGCACGTCAACTGGCCGGATGAGTTGATTGTGAAACTAAAGAATTATCCGGGGCTGGAGATTTGGCTCGATGCACCTCCACCGCATTTCAAGAATCAAGATTCGGTTAGAACGTTTGTCATTACTGGCTGGCCGCGGCGAGATGGAACCCCTCGGTTGATCAACTGTGACGGCTTGATTCGCCCGGCTTCGGAGGAAAAGCTGACTGACGAGAAACTGGCAAGGTTCAGCAGAACTGAATTGGAAAATCTTGATTTCGGCAAACTGAATTTCTTCTGCGCTATCAATCTGGATAACTTCGACTTCGCTGGTGGGCACGGTGGCGTAAAACTCGGATTAGCGTCATTACGCGAAGCACCTGAGATGCTCAAGTATCTCAGTGGTTATCTTTCACGGGCTGTTATTACAAGGAAGTAACAATGAGTTATGTTTTTAGCGACATGGAAAAATCAGAGATTTTCAACGCGGCTAATATTTGCAAAGGAATGAGGCTGAGCTCAAAACAAATTCAGTACGATGCGCTGAAAATAGCAGGGGCAAGCTGCGCCCCCCTGTACCAAAAGCTATTCGACATTATTGGTGAAAAAGTTTCTGACGTTGTAACTGCCGATAAGGAGGCTGGAGAGGTGCTGAAAAGCGCCAGACTCTGGCTTGCCGTGGCCATTGATGCCAACGGTGGAAACGGTGCCTACTCTGCCCTGATTCGTGGTTACACCTCACGCCAGGGTGAACTCAGACTGAATACTATTTTCAGTGAAGACCTGATGCAGCTTTCATCCAACCAGGTTGCCGTCAACTTCATCAATACCCTGATCAACGGATCCCTTGCCGCTCAACTGGCACCGTGGACGGTTCCGTCAATCAGCCAGATCGCAGAAATCGACGCCAGCGCGATTGGCGAGGCGCTGTTCAAGGAGGTTTGCGGGGAGGACGATACCGCCGTGAAACGCAATGCCGGCTGGTCTGGAACAGTCGGATTTAGCCTGCTGGGCGGTAAACCTCCCTATGAAACGTGGAGACTGATCTCTGCTGGCGACCCGAATGCGGAAGATGACGGCCCACCCACTCAGGCAAAACCCAACCGGCTCGACGACTATAAAAACATTCTCTTCGCCATCGACGCCTACAGCGTCGGCCTGCGAGCGGCGATCAGCAGTTTCGGCATCAATCCACTGCAAAGTCTGCTCTCGGTCGTACCCGAGCAAATCAATATCGCGCTGGCCAGTGGCAGTGTGAATCCGCTGATTCAGCATGTAGTCAAAGGCACACCTGTTGCCGCCGTGGTCGAGCTGATCTTGCGCTACGGCCAGAACGAATTTCTCGACATGTTCAAGCGCACTTACGACGGCGATTCTGCTGCCATACCCACTACCAACGACACCTTCGCCAGCAACGCTTACGCCTTCTTCTCGGCATTCTCCCCAGAGCAGTCGCAAAGCATCGTCACCCGAACAATAGGCGAGTTCGGCAATGCCAATGCATGGGCGAAACTGGCAGGCGAGGCGACGCCGCTCGGTCTGGCGTTGCGCAACTCTTTGCAGCAACTCAGTGAAGTCGTCATAGAGCGAGCCGACGGTTATCCCGACCGCAACCTCGAGCTTTACGATCCGCACACTGGCGAAGGCTTTATCACCGCGCAGTGGCTGGCGGACCGTGCGCAGATGCTCGCCCGTTTGATTGCCCGAACCCAAGGCTCGTTTGGAGAACACTCGCTGCAGCAGTTTTCCTACTCCGATCTCGCCTCCGGCAAACAGGCGCCGATGACCACCGGAGTGCTGAACTCGTTGGCCATGTTCGGTGATGACGGCGGGCGGTCTTTCGCTGGTGGCGCCAATGCCGATCATCTGTATGGCGGCGTGGGCAATGACTCCATCGATGGGATGGCCGGTCACGATGTCATTGAAGGCGGTCGCGGTAACGACTTGCTAACCGGAGGTGACGGCAATGATGAGTTGTACGGGATGGCCGGTGACGATGTTCTGATCGGAGGAAAGGGTAACGATTCTTTGATCGGGGGCGAAGGCAACGACCGTTATGAGTTCGCCAGCGGCGATGGCCTCGACGAGATTCTTGATGCCAACGCCGATGGGCAGCTGTGGATCAACGGCGCACCGATTCCCGCACTCAAACGCCGCGCGCCTCTGAGCAACATCTGGTCTACCGAGGATCGGTCCATCACCCTGGCGCTTGTTGAAAACACCCTCAACATCAAATACGGCCAGGGCGATCTGGTGGTGATCAAAAACTTCCAGCCCGGGATGCTTGGCATCCGCCTCCCTGAATACGAGGGGCAGCCGCTCACTGCTGCGGATTTGACGCTTCAGGGCGACTGGAAAGCCAAAGACGCCGATCCCACTGTCCCCGGCGATCAGCCCTCCTTTGATGAACTGGGCAACGTGGTGCTGCTGCCCAAGGTCAAACAGCGCAACAAGGCCGACGTACTTTACGGTTCCGCCGCAGACGACGTCATTCTCGGCCTGGGTGGTTCTGATCGATTGTTTGGCAAGGCTGGAGACGATCGGTTATTCGGCGACAAGCAGACGACGCTCGAAAACGCTATGGCCGACGGTGACGCCAGGGGCAAGGCGAATCGCGGAGACTGGCTCGACGGCGGGCAAGGTGACGATTTGCTTATCGGTACGGCATCCCGAGATGTTCTGCTCGGTGGCAATGATCGGGATACCTTGATCGGCGGTGCTGGCGACGATGTGTTATCCGGAGACGAAACCACCGGTGCGCTGGAGCAGGGTTGGGCGGTCAAACACGCTACCGTCACTATTGCTGGCGGTGTCACCAGTCACCGAACGGTCTTTTCAAAGGCCTCGATAAACAGTGCCTCCGAGGGCGGTGACGACGTGCTGTACGGTCAGGGTGGCAAGGACTTTATCGATGGCGGCTGGGGGGAGGACCTGCTTGACGGCGGAGCTGACGACGATTTTCTCAAAGGCAATCAAGGTAACGACACCCTGGCCGGTGGCAGCGGCAACGACGTGATGCTTGGTGACAACCTCGATTGGGGCGGTGGCCTGCCCAGCAGACACCATGGCAACGATGTGCTGGACGGCGGCAGTGGTGATGATTCACTCGGCGGTAACGGTGGCAGCGACGCTTTGTATGGCGGCCCTGGCAACGACATTTTGCAGGGTGATGACGGCGTACTGGACGGCGTCGAAGGCGATGCCGCGCATTTTTTTGGCGATGATCTGCTGGACGGTGGCTCCGGTGATGACACGCTCTGGGGCGGCGGTGGCGATGATTTGCTCTTCGGCGGCGAAGGCCATGACGATCTGATCGGCGACAGCCCTGACCATCCGGTTCGTTATCACGGCAACGACTTTCTCGATGGCGGCGCGGGGAATGACACCCTGCGCGGCATGGGTGGCGCGGATACGCTGGTGGGTGGTGCAGGGGCTGATTTCCTCGATGGCGATGTGTCTGACCTGCAACCGGGCGGGAGCAACAACGACGTGCTTCAGGGCGGCGAAGGAAACGATACGTTACAGGGTGGTTTCGGTGCCGACACGCTGTACGGCGGCGCGGGTGACGACATCCTTGCCGGCGATTACGAAAACAGCGCTGAGGCCGAGCAGAATGCCGATTATCTGCACGGTGGCTCAGGTAACGACACGTTGCTCGGTGGCGTCGGCAACGACACATTGCTGGGCGGAGAGGGGACGGACTACCTTCGCGGCGATTCTGGCGACAACGTGTTTGATGGCGGTCCAGGTGCTGACGTGCTGGATGGCATGGATGGCGCCGACATCTACTATTTCGGCGCTGGCGACGGCCTGGATATCGTCACCGATGCCGGCGGCCGCAACATCATCAGGTTCGGTGCAGGGTTTTGCGCGCAAAGCCTGAAGGCCGACGTTATCGAAGTTACCGTCGGCACGGTTTTGCGACTGGCCAATGGCACGGGCGACGCGATACTCATCAAGAATCACGAGCGGTGGAAGGATTCCACATTCAGTTTCAGCGATGGTGTTGTACTGGGTTATGAGGATGTCCTGCGCAAAACATTGCCACCGATAGAGACGGCCGAATCACCCGTACCAGAACCTGTCACCGCCCCGGCAACCCCTGAAAGCAAAGTTGCGGATCCGGTTAAGCCAGACGATGTCACCGCTGCGGCGCAAGGCCTGGTGGCATCTGTTCAAGCGGTCAACTGGACCGATGAGTTCCTCGCGCAAATCAAGTCAAAACGCTCCGCCCGCAGACACGCCACAGGTTTTACCTTGAATGAGGAAGGCGTCTGGGTTCGCAGCCATATCACTACCAGCGACACCGGTTACACCACTCACACCGAGCTGATCGATGGCAGCGTCGAAGCGGGGACACTGTCTGAAACGCCGCCATGGATGAAGGTTGATGCAGGGCACGCCGTGGTCAGTGAAAGGCAGTCGACAACCACAACCCGTGTCGAAAATAAACAGGTGAAATCCGAGGGAGCGACAGCCTCTTCAAGTCAGGCGCCTCGCTATTATCGATCCGGCTCGGCCAACGGGTTTTCATTCAATTCGGGCGACGTATTGGTTGAGGACCGAAAGGAATCCGGCGCGCTTGAAGGCTGGTACGTCTATCCGGCGGCAAGCTTCAGTTCGGGCGCAACAGTGCCCAAGGCGTTTCGCTGGGATGTCACAACTGAAACGATCAAACGCAAAATCGTCCATGGCGACGATGCCGGCGGGCGAGTCAACGTCGAAGTGGAAAACGTTTTCCACGGCGGCGCGGGTGATGATCTGATCGTCGCTTATGCAGGCTCCCCACTTGACTACGGCACTGTCGGCGACAGAACACCGGGCGCGTTTTTATCCGCAGGTGCAGGTGACGATACCTTGCTGGGCGCCGAGGGCGCCGACTATCTGGTCAGCGGGGCAGGGGATGACTGGCTTTACGGCGAAGGCGGTGCCGACACCTACATCGTGCAAGCGCACGCCGCAGCGACCACCACGATTGCGGATGTGCCGAACCCTGTTTTCCACCGCGCAGAAGTTGGCGCAGCGGAGTGGAAAGACGAGTACGGCCTGATCGATGAGGACACGGTCGTTCTTCCAGCAGATGCGCAGCGCGATGCACTGCAATTGAGCTGGAGTGCTGCGCTGATAGAGACCACCCATGTCGAGCTGGAGCCCAACCCGGATCGCGCGGCTTACCGCAACCCGCCGAGAGCGAAAATGCTTCATCCGACACTCGATATCCAATGGGGCGGGACACAGAAAGTCCGCATCGTCTGGCCCCACAGCGGTGAACTTGAGGGCGCCGGTATTGAGCTCGTCAAGTTCGCCGATGGGTCGGTCGCAAGTTTGAAGCAGCTCCTGGAATCAAGTCAGCTGGGACCTGCGCCCGAGACTTTTCATACGGGTGTCATCGTCAACCATCCCACCCGTTCAACCTCCCTGCGAGACGGACGAGCGCTGCCACTCGTAGGCGGTCGTGGCAACGACACGATAAGCGGCGCGGGGGAGATCCGAGGCATGCACGGGGATGACGTGCTCACGGGCAGCCTCGGTGACGACCTGCTGGTGGGTGGGCCGGGCAATGACACGCTAACCGGCGGCGCTGGAAATGATCTCTACCGATACGATGGCCTCAGCAGAGACGTGATCATCAACAACGGAGGCGGACAGGATGGAATCGATTTTTCCGAACGCAGGCTGACGATCGACAACCTGAGGTTTCATCGTGAGCGCGATGATCTGGTGATTGTGGTGGATTACGGCATGGCGCCGAAAATCCGGGTTTCCAGTCATTTTGCCGCAGGTGAAAGCGCTATTGGCTTCATAAGAGTCAGCGAAGGAACAGCGACTCAAGACTACAGCGCAAGGCAAATTGCTGAACGTCTGCACCCGCTTCCGCCACTGAGGGATGTCGAGGATATTTTGATAAAGGGCGACGATGAAGCGCAGCGGGCCATAAAGGAAATCATTGAGTTCTACGAACTGAATGTCTGACAAGATGACCGATTGAGCCGGCCCGCGATGGCAATCCAGTCGCCATCGCGGGCCTCGCGTCACCTCAATACTGGGTCAGATCCGCCAAGGGATGCCGCCCCTCCCAGACTTTATGAAAGTGCGCCTCGACCACCGCATCCGGCACGTTATTGATGTCCGGCCAGTGCCAATGCGGCTTCTGATCCTTGTCGATCAAACGCGCCCGCACGCCTTCGCTGAATTCCGGATGACGGCAGCAATTGAGGCTCAGGGTGTATTCCATCTGGAATACTTCGGCCAGCGACATGTGCCGCGCGCGGCTGATCTGTTCCCAGACCAGATGCGCGGTCAGCGGCGAGCCCTCGGTCATGGTTTTCGCCGCTCGGGCGATCAATGGATCGCTGCTGTCGCGGTGCAGACTGATGGCTTTCCACGCACAGGTGACGTCGCTGACGTCGAGCAGTTCGTCGATCAGCTGGCGACGCGGCAGCCACTGCGCTTCGGGCATTTGCTCAAGTGCCTCCTGCTGCAGAGCCTTGAGCAGGCTGTTGAGCTGCATGGCGGTCTGTTCCTGCCAGTTCAATTGCAGCAGGCCTTCGATCAATTGCGGTTGCTGTTCGTCGAGCAGGAAGCGATCGGCCAGATCCAGATCCAGCGCATCACGGCCGTTGATGTGCGCGCCGGTCAGGCCGAGAAACAAGCCGAGCTTGCCCGGCAATCGGGCGAGAAACCAACTGGCGCCGACGTCCGGATACAGTCCAATAGTGATTTCCGGCATCGCCAGACGGCTGCTCGGCGTGACGATCCGCGTGCTGGCGCCCTGCAACAGGCCCATGCCGCCACCGAGCACATAACCGTGACCCCAGCAGATCAGCGGCTTGGGATAGGTATGCAGGCTGTAATCGAGGCGATATTCCGCGCTGAAAAACTGCGCGGCCAACGGCGGGACTTCGCCGGGGTGAGCGCGGCAGGCTTCGACCAGGCTGCGCACCTCACCGCCGGCGCAGAAGGCTTTGGCGCCGTTGCCGCGCAGCAGCACGCAGACGATTTGCGGGTCATTAGCCCAGGCGTTCAATTTGTCGCTGAGGGCGTTGATCATCGACAGTGACAGCGCGTTCAACGATTTTTCGGCATCCAGGCTGGCGATGCCGATGCGGGCGCCGTCGGTGCCGGTAAGTTCTTCGAAGTGCAGATTCATCGTGACCTCGATCGGGAATTTGAGCGATCAGTATGATCGCTATGGGGGAAAGTGCCGGATCTGCGTCAGATCAATTGACAAGCGTGGTCGGCTTTCCTAGGGTTCGCCCCATTGTTTTTGCCGGAAATGACCATGACTGCTGACGACCGTATCAAACTCGAACCGAGCTGGAAGGAGGCACTGCGTGCTGAGTTCGACCAGCCTTACATGGCAGAGTTGCGCAACTTTCTGCAGCAGGAGCGGGCAGCCGGCAAGGAGATCTATCCGCCGGGACCGCTGATTTTCAATGCGCTGAATTCGACGCCGCTGGACAAGGTGAAAGTGGTGATCCTCGGCCAGGACCCTTACCACGGCCCGGGCCAGGCCCACGGTCTGTGTTTCTCGGTGCAACCGGGCGTGCCGGTGCCGCCGTCGCTGGTCAACATCTATAAAGAGCTGAAACGCGACCTCAATATCGACATTCCCAACCACGGCTACCTGCAGAGCTGGGCCGAACAGGGCGTGCTGCTGCTCAACACCACCATGACGGTTGAGCGCGCCAACGCCAACGCGCACAAGGACAAGGGCTGGCAACACTTCACCGACCGCATCATTGAGGTGGTCAGCGAGCGGCAGCCGCATCTGGTGTTCATGCTCTGGGGCGCCCATGCGCAGAGCAAGCAGAAGCTGATCGACGCGACCAAGCACCTGGTGCTGACCTCGGTGCATCCGTCGCCGTTGTCGGCCTATCGCGGGTTTTTGGGCTGTGGGCATTTCAGCCGGACCAACAAGTTTCTCGAACAGAATGGCGAAACGCCGATCGACTGGCGCTTGCCACCGATTTGATGTGTCGACCGGGTTGGCCCCTTCGCGAGCAGGCTCGCTCCCACAGGAATTGTGTGCAAGCCACAAACCCCCTGTGGGAGCGAGCCTGCTCGCGAAAAGAGCGACCCGATCTCGCAGACTTAGGCGGGATGACGATTCCAGTACTTGAACAACGGCTCCGCCAGAAACAGCACAAACAACAGCCGCATCACCTGCATCGCCGTCACCAGCGGCACCGACAGTTGCAGGGTCTCCGCCGTCAGGCTCATCTCGGCGATCCCGCCGGGCATCATGCCCAGGGTCAGCGAACGCAGATCCAGATGGGTCAATGCACTCAAGCCCAGCGCCGCCAGCGACGCGATCAACATGGTCAGCGCCGTGCCGATCAACGTCCGGCCCATGAACGACGGCGCGCGGCGGAAGAACTGCCGATTGAAGTGACAGCCCAGACCGCTGCCAATCAGCCATTGGCCGATCTGACTGCCGCCATTGGGCAAACCGATGTGCAGATCCCACGTAATGCTCACCGCCGCACTGACCAGTAACGGCCCGAACAGCCATGGATTGGGTTGGCGCAGACGCTGCCAGAGCCAGGCGAGCAGGGCGCCCGCCGGAAACAGAATCGCCAGCCAGCGCCAATCGACACTGCCGGCGTGAGAAATCGGCGTGCCGTCACCGAGCAGATACTTGAACGCCGCCGGCACGCACAACACCACCACCAACACCCGCAGACTCTGCCCGGCCGCGACATGGCTGAGCAGTGCACCGTTACGCGCGCCGAGGTTGACCATCTCCCCGGAACCACCGGGCATGCTTGAGAAAAAAGCCGTGGCGCGATCCTCGCCGGTGCGGCGCATCAGCCACACGCCGACCACTGCCGACAGGCTGGTGACCAATGCACCGAAGAAAATCAAACCGAAATGGCTGAGCACCTGTTCCATCACCAGCGGGGTGAAGTGCAGGCCGATACCGATGCCGACGATCCACTGGCCGCACTTGCGCCCGCCAGGGATTTCCGCCAGTTGCCACGGCGTCAGGCAGCGCACCAGGATGATCGCCAGCAACGAGCCGACCATCCACGGTAGCGGCCAGCCGATCTGACTGGCGATGAAACCGCCAAGCAGACCGACCAGCGGGGTGCCCCACCAGGCTTTCAGGGACAAGCGATCAAACATCGGCAATGACGCGCCGTGCCGCCGAACGTTTACGCCAGATGCGAATCAGCGGCATCAGCAGCATGATCGCGGTGAGGATCCAGCAACCGAAGGTGATCGGACTCGACCAGAGAATCTCCAGCGCGCCATTGGAGATCGACAGCGCGCGACGCAGGTTCTGCTCCATCAGGCCACCGAGGATGAAGCCCAGCAGCAGTGGCGACAGCGGGAAATCCAGCTTGCGCAGGATGTAACCGAAGATGCCGATACCGATCATCAGGAACAGATCGAAGGTGGTCGCGTGCACCGCGTAAACGCCGATCCCGGTGATGATCGCGATGATCGGCACCAGCGCCCAGTTCGGCACGGCGAGGATGCGGGTGAATACGCGGATCATCGGGATGTTGAGGATCACCAGCATCACGTTGGCGATGAACAACGACGCGATCAGACCCCAGACGATGTCCGGTTGCTGTTGGAACAGCAGTGGACCCGGGGTGATGTTGTACAGCGACAGCGCGCCGATCATCACCGCCGTGGTGCCCGAACCCGGAACGCCGAGGGTCAGCATCGGAACGAGAGCGCCGCACGCCGCGCCGCCGATCGCGGTCTCCGGCGCGGCCAGACCACGCGGATCACCTTCACCGAATTTGCCGCTGGTGCCAGCGATGCGCTTCTCGGTCATGTAGGCCACGGCACTGGCGAGCGTTGCGCCGGCACCGGGCAACACGCCCATGATGAAACCGAGCACGCCGCAGCGCACGTTGACGACGAAAACCGACGCCGCTTCCTTGAAGTTGAACATCATCCGGCCGGTGGCTTTCACCGCTTCCTGGCCGTGGTGAGTCTTTTCCAGCAGCAGGAGGATTTCGCTGATCGAGAACAGACCCAGCACCAGCACGACGAACTGGATGCCGTCGGTCAGGTGAATGTTGTCGCCGGTGAAACGGTACACGCCACTGTTGGCGTCGATGCCGACGGTGGAAAGGAACAGGCCGATCAGCGCCGCAATAAAGGTCTTCAACGGTCGATCACCGGCCATGCCGCCGAGACAGACAATTGCGAACACCATCAACACGAAGTATTCCGCCGGTCCGAAGGCAATCGCCCATTTCGCCAGCAGCGGCGCAAACAGGACCATGCCGCAGGTGGCGATGAACGCGCCGATGAACGAACTCCACGCCGACAGCGACAGTGCCACACCGGCCATGCCTTTGCGGGCCATAGGGTAGCCGTCGAGGGTGGTCATTACAGTCGAGGCTTCGCCCGGAATGTTCAGCAGGATCGAGCTGATCCGGCCGCCGTATTCGCAGCCCAGATACACCGCCGCGAGCAGGATCAACGCCGACTCCGGCGGCAGGCCGAGCGCGAACGCGATCGGAATCAGCAACGCCACGCCGTTGATCGGACCGAGGCCCGGCAACAGGCCGACGACGGTGCCGATCAGGGTGCCGCACAGGGCGGTCACCAGGTTGTACGGGCTCAGCGCGACGCCGAAGCCCTGACCCAAATAGCCAAGGGTATCCATATCAGTTCTCCAGGACGCTGAGCAGGCCGAGGGGCAGCGGAACATCCATCAAGCGATCGAACAGCAGATAGAGACCAACCGCCATCAGGCTGATGATGACCACGCTCGGCAGCCAGCGGCCGCCATAGAGACGGGCCATCGGTACGCCGGTAATGATGCTGGCCACGATGAAGCCAAGGGGTTCGAAGGTGCCGGCAAACACCAGCAGCAACACCACGCACAGACCGATCTTGGTCAGGGTTTCGCGATCCAGCGGCGGCTCATCCGGGTTGTGTTTGATGGGTGCCGGGCGAACCACCATGTACAGCAGCGCCAGCCCCATCAGGCCGAGCATCAGCAGCGGAAAGGCGCGTGGGCCGACCGGTTCATAGGAAAAAGCCGCTTGGTACGGCCACGCCATCAGTGCCAGGCCGGCACACACCAGCAGCAACACCGAGGCGAAAATGCGTTGAATAAGCATGGGAGCTCCTGTGCTGCGTCCCCGCGTAGGAGACGCAGCCACTAGACAGAGACGATCACTGGATCAGGCCGAACTCTTTGGCCAGCACTTTGTAGTCGGCGACCTGCTTCTTCACGTAGGTGTCCAGTTCCGGGCCGGTCATGGCGAACGGGAACAGCTCACGCTGATCGCGCAGCTTGGCGAACTCGTCGGAAGCCAGCAGTTTGTCGAACGAGTCTTTCCACCAGGCGTAGTCTTCGTCGCTGACTTTTGGCCCGAGGTAGAAGCCGCGCACCACTGGCCAGACGATGTCGTAGCCTTGCTCGCGAGCGGTCGGGATGTCCTTCATTTCCGGTTCGTCGAGACGCTTGTCCGAGAACACCGCGAGCAGGCGCATGTCACCGCTCTGGATGTGCGGCATGGAGTCGGAGATGTCGGTACTGCCGACCTGAATGTGGCCGCCGAGCAGGGCCGTGGCGATTTCACCACCGCCTTCGAGTGCCACGTAACGCAGTTCGCGCGGGTTGATACCGGCAGCCTTGGCGATCAGTGCGGTCTGCATCCAGTCCTGGCTGCCGACGGTGCCGCCGGAGCCGATAACCACCGAGCCTGGATCTTTCTTCAACGCCTGGACGAGATCGTCGAGGGTCTTGTAGGGCGAATCGCTTTTCACTGCGATGGCGCCGTAGCTGGTGCCGACGGCCGCGAGCCAGCGCACGTTGGTTTCATCGAAGCGGCCGAACTTGCCCTGGGCCAGGTTCAACAGCGAACCGCTCGACCACGCCACCAGCGTGCCGGCATCCGCCGGACGTTGTGCCACCACCGCGTTGTACGCCACCGCGCCGACGCCGCCGGGCATGTAGGTCACGCGCATCGGCTTGCTCAACAACTTCTGGTTGACCAGTGCGCTCTGCACCAGTTTGCAGGTCAGGTCGAAACCGCCGCCGGGGGAGGCGGGGGCGATGCATTCCGGACGTTTCGGCTCGGCCATGAGTTGGCCGGCAAACAGCATCGCGCCAGCGGCGAGAGCAACTTTACGCAGTGATACGTTCATTTGAGTCTCCAGAGGAGTTGTTGTTATGGATGGACCGAATGACCAAAGGGCAACGCGAAAACCTAGCGGCAGGCGCAGTTTTCTCGCGGCGCGCGCGCAACGACTGAAACAACGGAGGGGAAACAGGACTGCGGCGAGAAGCCGACGGTGCAACGGTGGAATCGAGCAAGGCGAGCAGGCATTACAGCCTTGGTGCGCATGGAGGGCATGCTGGGGTACTCCGTTATTGTTCTTATGAGTCGAAAACGCTTCATGGCGTTTTTCGTTGCGCTGTGTGGCGGCAGCGGCGACAGTCGAAACTGTCCGTGGGCCGACTCTAACCGGCTAACCTTTCAACAACCTTTCAATTGTCTTTCACGGTTTTTCGGGCTTCACAGCGGCGGTTGCGGCTGTAAACTCCGCGACAAAGCGTGGCGTCGGCCAACCCTGAACGAGGTAAAAATCCATGCGTGTCCTGCTCGTCGAAGACCATTTGCAACTGGCCGAAAGCGTGGCTCAGGCGCTCAAGAGCACCGGTCTGACGGTGGATGTGTTGCACGATGGCGTAGCTGCCGACCTGGCGTTGGGCAGCGAGGAATACGCCGTAGCGATCCTCGACGTAGGCCTGCCGCGCATGGACGGTTTCGAGGTGCTGGCGCGGCTGCGTGCACGCGGCAAAAACCTGCCGGTGTTGATGCTGACCGCGCGCAGCGACGTCAAGGATCGCGTGCATGGCCTCAATCTCGGTGCTGACGACTACCTGGCCAAGCCGTTCGAACTGACGGAACTGGAAGCGCGGGTCAAAGCCTTGCTGCGCCGCAGTGTGCTGGGCGGCGAGCGTCAGCAGCGCTGTGGTGTGCTGGCTTACGACCTCGATACGCGGCGCTTCACCCTCGGCGACGAACTGCTGACCCTCACCTCGCGCGAGCAAGCCGTTCTCGAAGCGTTGATCGCGCGGCCGGGGCGAGTGATGAGCAAGGAGCAACTGGCCGCGCAGGTGTTCGGCCTCGACGAAGAAGCCAGCCCCGACGCCATCGAAATCTACGTGCACCGCTTGCGCAAGAAACTCGATGGCCAGCCCGTGGCCATCGTCACCTTCCGTGGCCTCGGCTATCTGCTGGAAAGCCGCGATGCATAAGCCCAGCAGCCTGCGCTGGCGGTTGCTGTGGAACCTTGGATGGTTGCTGGTGGTGCTGATGCTCGCCAGCGGCTTGAGCGCTTACTGGAACGGTCGCGAAGCCGCCGACACCGCGTATGACCGAACGCTGCTGGCCTCGGCACGCACCATCGCTGCCGGGTTGTCGCAGCGCGATGGCAGCCTCAGCGCCGATGTACCTTACGTGGCGCTGGACACCTTCGCCTACGACAGCGCCGGGCGCATCTATTACCAGGTCAACGACATTCACCAGAAGCTGATTTCCGGCTACGAAAATCTTCCCGGGCCACCGCCCGGCACGCCGCGCACCGACAGCTATCCGGCGCTCGCGCGCTTTTACAACGCGAAGTACAACGGCCAGAACGTGCGTGTGGTCAGCCTGCTCAAGGCCGTAAGCGAGCCGAACATGAACGGCATGGCGGAGATCCGCGTGGCTGAAACCGACGAAGCGCGGGTCAGCATGGCGCGCAGTCTGGCGGCCGATACGTTGCTGCGCCTGGGCATGCTGGCCGTGGGTGCATTGCTGCTGGTGTGGTTCGCGGTGAGTGCGGCGTTGCGGCCGCTGGAGCGGTTAAGAACCGCTGTTGAGGAACGCCAGCCCGACGACTTGCGGCCGCTGCCGCTGGTGGAAGTGCAGCATGAACTGGGACCCTTGGTCCGCGCGCTCAATCATTTCACCGAAAGGCTACGCGGCCAGTTCGAGCGGCAGGCGCAGTTCATCGCCGATGCCGCTCACGAGTTGCGCACGCCGCTGGCGGCACTCAAGGCACGCCTGGAATTGGGCCTGCGCTCAAACGAACCGGAAACCTGGCGCACCACCCTTGAGTCATCCGCACAAAGCACCGATCGCCTGACCCATCTGGCCAATCAGCTGCTGTCGCTGGCCCGGGTCGAAAACGGTGCGCGGGCGATTGCCGAGGGCGGCGCGCAGTTGCTCGATCTGAGTCAATTGGCCCGAGAGCTGGGCATGGCCATGGCGCCGTTGGCGCACAAACGGGGTGTGGCGTTGGCGCTGGAGGCGGATGAACCGGTGTGGCTGCGCGGTGAGCCGACGCTGCTCAATGAACTGTTGAGCAATCTGGTCGACAACGCGCTGGCGCACACGCCGCCGGGCGGCAACGTGATTTTGCGGGTGACGGCGCCGGCGGTGCTTGAGGTTGAGGACGACGGGCCCGGGATCCCGCTGCATGAGCGCGATCGGGTGTTCGAGCGGTTTTACCGGCGTAATCAGCAGGTCGCCGGTTCAGGTCTGGGCTTGGCGATTGTCGGCGAGATCTGTCGCGCGCATCTGGCGCAGATCACCCTGCATGATGGCGAGCAGGCAGGGTTGAAGGTGCGGGTCAGTTTTATTGCCGGGTAGTGCTTTTGTGACGAGGGGATTTATCCCCGCTCGGCTGCGCAGCAGTCGCGGTTCGCATCGCAGAGTCTAGGGTCGCTGCGCAACCCAACGGGGATAAATCCCCTCACTACAGGTCAGTAGAACATCGACCGCGATTCTTCCAGATCCGCGCAGAACTGCTTGTTCTCCGGATCAATCCCCAGCTTTCTGAAGGCCGGCACGCTAAACGGGTCAATCCGCGCAAACGGATGATCGGTGTCCTTGCGGCAATACAAATTGGCCACCTGCACGACATCGACGTAATCGATGCGCGTCGAGTCGCGGCTGAAGTCTTGATACAGCAATGGCAAATGCACCAGGCGCTCGGGAAACTCCCAGACCCGCAGCAATTTCTCGCCCAGCAATGGGTGAATCTGCTCGATCACATGGGTCAGGCTGACCGCATCGGAGAGCAGTTCATTGTGGTCTTCGGCGTAAGTCAGAATCGGCAGCACGCCAATCTGATGCACCAGCCCGCCGAGTGCCGCCTGATCGGGTTTGAGCTGAGTGTGACGACGACACAGGGCATAGCTGACGCCAGCGATTTCCAGACTGCTGCGCCAGACTTCGCGCATCTTCTGTTCGACCACCTCGGAGCGGGCATTGAAGATCTGCTCCATCACCAGACCGATAGCCAGGTTGCTGCTGTAGTTGATGCCCAAACGGGTGATGGCGGTGTGCAGGTCGGTGACTTCCTGCGCAGCGCGCAGCAGCGGACTGTTGACCACTTTGATCAGGCGCGCCGACAGCGCGGTGTCGCGGCCGATGACTTTGCTCAGATCGCTGACGCTGATTTCCGGATCCTCGGCGGCCTTGCGAATTTGCAGGGCCACTTCCGGCAACGTTGGCAGAACCAGGTCATCGTTATCGATGGCCGCAACCAAATCCTGTTGGACCTTTTCCGCCAGTTCGCTCATTTGGACTCTCTAGGGTGTTGCAACAATGCTGCGATCAACGCTGGATTTCGCGGTCGCGATCCAGTTCGTAAGGCAGGTCGAGCACGTGCAACGCGGGGCCTTCGAGGGCGCCCAGATGCAAGTCACCGGCTTCGGCAGCTTCGGCCTGCAACACGGCCAGGAGTTCAATGTTTCCTTCGGCATTGGCCGCCAGCACCACTTCGCCGATCGAGCTGTTGTGGCTGGGCGCGAACAACTGAGTGCCGGGCTCCGGCAACTCGGCCGCGTCGAGGCGCAGGCGGTACAGGCGCCGCTTGAGTTTGCCCAGGTACTGCATGCGCGCGACGATTTCCTGGCCGGTGTAGCAGCCTTTCTTGAAACTCACGCCGCCGACCGCCTGCAAATTGAGCATCTGCGGGATAAACAGCTCGCGGGTGGAAGGCATGACCTGGCCGATACCGGCGCGGATCTGGCCCAGCAGCCATTGATTCAGTTCGGCCTCAGGCAGCGCAGTCGACAGTTGGCTTTGCACGCTTTGCGCCTGAGCGGCAGGCACCCAGAGTTCGGCGCGCTCGGGCGAAACGCGAATTGCGATCAGGCCTTCGTTGCGCACAACGCTGTCGGTTTCGGCGGGCAGTGCCAGACCGAGGCTGGTCAGGGCTGCGTCGCCATGCGCCAGACCGAAGCGCACCCAGGCGGCGCTTTCATCGGTCAGTTTCGATTTGGAGAACACTGCGTACTTTTTCAGGTCGGCCAGTTGCGGCTCGAGCAGCTCGCTGGCCATCGCCATCACCACACCGTCACCTTCGAGCAGAATACGGAAGCTCGACTGCATCCGGCCTTTCTGTGTGCAGCGGGCGCCGAGGCTGGCGCGGGTGTCGCTCAGGTAATTGATATTGCAGGTCAACTGGCCTTGCAGGAATTTTCCGGCGTCCGCACCGCGAACCGCGAGTACGCCTTCATGAGACAGGGTGCAGAAAAAAGCAGAATCGGCCATGGGTCATCGCAGGGTAAATAGACTGGGGCACATCATAAGGGGGCAGGGTTGAAATGGGTAGTTGATAAAGGATCACGGGTGCCCGACCAAAGCCGACTGTGCGGCTCGCGCCGGGGCTGTATACTGCCCGGCAAATTCGAGGAGGGCTCCATGGTCGAACAAGTTGAACTGAATCGCCTCTTTTGGCACAGCCGTCGCGGCATGCTTGAGCTTGACGTGCTGCTGGTGCCGTTCGTGCAGGAGGTTTACGCGACGTTGAATCAAGTGGATCGCGATCTGTACGTGCGTTTGCTGACCTGTGAGGATCAGGACATGTTCGGCTGGTTCATGGAGCGCAGCGAGTCGGAAGATCCCGAGCTGCAACGCATGGTCCGGATGATTCTGGATCGTGTCCAGCCCAAGTAATACGTTCGAATGCCGCTGGCATGCCTCACGGCAGTTGCTGGCGGCGTATCTGTTGGCCCAGGCGTTCGCCATGGGCTCGTTGTTTCTTCTGTCGATTCCACTCTGGGCCAGTCTGCTCGGCGCTTGCGTCTGTGCGCTGCATGGTTTTTGGGTGCTGCCACGGCAGATTCTGCTGAACCACCCGAAAGCATTCTGCGGCTTGCGCCGCGATGGCGATGGCTGGCAGGTCTGGAATCAGGCTGATGGCTGGCAAGCGGTGCAACTGCGCCCGGACAGTCTGGCGCTGCCATTGATTGTGGTGTTGCGCTTTCGTTTGCGCGGAGAGTGGCGGGTCAGGTCGATCTGCGTACCACGTGACTCGCAGGCGGCGGATCTGCACCGACGCCTGCGAGTGCGGCTCAAGTTCAGCCGGCGTAGGTGGGCGGCACCAGAATAGTGTCGAGCGCTTCGGGCAGCATATCCGGATAGTCGAGGGTGTAGTGCAGCCCGCGACTTTCCTTGCGTTCCATGGCTGAGCTGATCATCAATTCGGCAACCTGTGCCAGATTGCGCAGCTCGATCAGGTCGCGGCTGACTTTATAGTTGCTGTAAAACTCATCGATCTCATCCAGCAGGAGACGCACCCGGTGCTGCGCCCGTTGCAGGCGCTTGTTGGTGCGCACGATGCCGACGTAGTCCCACATGAATCGGCGCAACTCGTCCCAGTTGTGCGCGATGATCACGTCTTCATCCGAGTCGGTCACCTGACTGGCATCCCAGACGGGCAGGGCGTTTGGTGCCGCGACCTCATCAAGTTGCGCGAGAATGTCCGCTGCTGCCGAACGGGCATAAACGAAGCATTCCAGAAGCGAATTGCTGGCCATGCGGTTGGCGCCGTGCAGGCCGGTAAAGCTGGTTTCGCCAATGGCGTAGAGGCCGGGCACGTCGGTGCGACCGTGCTGATCGACCATCACCCCGCCACAGGTGTAGTGCGCGGCGGGGACCACCGGGATCGGTTGTTTGGTGATGTCGATGCCGAAGCCCAGGCAGCGTTCATAAACAGTCGGGAAGTGAGTTTTTACGAACGATTCAGGCTTGTGGCTGATGTCGAGATATACGCAGTCGACACCCAGACGCTTCATCTCATGGTCGATGGCCCGCGCGACGATGTCACGAGGCGCCAGCTCGGCGCGTTTGTCGAAGCGATACATGAAGCGCTCTCCGTTGGGCAGCTTCAAATGCGCGCCTTCGCCACGCAACGCCTCAGTGATCAGGAAACTCTTGGCTTGCGGGTGATACAGGCAGGTCGGGTGGAACTGGTTGAATTCCAGGTTCGCCACCCGGCAACCGGAGCGCCAGGCCATGGCGATGCCGTCACCGCAGGCGCCGTCGGGGTTGCTGGTATAAAGGTAGACCTTGGCTGCGCCGCCCGAGGCCAGAATCACGAAACGTGCGCCGTAGGTGTCGACTTCGCCCGTGGCGCGGTTCAGCACGTAAGCGCCCAGGCAGCGATCGCCTTCCATGCCCAAGCGGCGCTCGGTGATGAGATCAACGGCCACCCGCTGTTCCAGCAGTTCGATGTTCTCGCGCTCTTTGGCCTGGGCCAGCAAGGTTTTGAAGATCGCGGCACCGGTGGCGTCTGCAGCATGGATGATGCGCCGATGACTGTGGCCGCCTTCGCGTGTCAGGTGAAATTCGAAACCACCATCTTCAGTGCCGGACTGTTCGTCGCGGGTGAACGGCACACCCTGGTCAATCAGCCATTGGATGGCTTCGCGGCTGTGCTCGACGGTGAAACGCACAGCGTCTTCGTGACACAAGCCGCCGCCGGCGTTGAGGGTGTCGTCGACGTGGGATTCGACAGTATCGGTATCGTCGAGCACGGCGGCAACGCCACCCTGGGCCCAGAATGTCGAACCGTTGGCGAGATCGCCTTTGCTCAATACGGCAATGCGCAGATGACCGGGCAAGGTCAAAGCGAGAGTCAAACCGGCAGCACCGCTGCCAATCACCAGAACATCGTGTTGGAACTGTTGGCTCATTTCAGGATTCCGCTCAAAGCGACCCGGGTCGGGGTTGGCGCAAGACAGCTGGATCGGCGAGTCAAGACAGCCACACAGCCCACTAGTATATAGAGGGGTTGGGCGGCACAATAGCCAGGCCCAGATGGCATTGTGAGACTACTGCGCGGTAAAAAGCGCTGTGCTTCGTCGGAAGTTTTTTTGCCGGTTTGGGAAAAAGACACCTGTATCGGAGCTGAAACAGACTTTTCCGAGCAGGGTTGCGCAATGTCAGGTGGGTACGGCTATAAATAATTGGAACTTTTGCCAAAGGCCCAAGATCAATAGACGGTGCCAGAAACCAGGGACAGTGTCGGCTTCAGTGCGGGATCTGCGTTTGGATTCCTGCCGGCGAAACCGATAACAAGATTATTCGCGCAGCCGGTTTATCCCGCGCTGCGTTTTTCGTGCGTGCCAAATCAGAGCTCGCAGGAAACTTGCTTGGAGGGGGAGAACTTTTGCGAAAAGCCCGAGTCTATGTTTGCAAGTCTGGTCGTTTAGTAATGCAAGTCTCCTCCGGGCTTATCGAGGAGTGTTCATGCTAACCCAGGAAGAGGATCAGCAGCTGGTCGAACGCGTACAGCGTGGCGACAAGCGAGCTTTCGATCTGCTGGTGCTGAAATATCAGCACAAAATTCTCGGGTTGATCGTGCGTTTTGTGCACGACACCCATGAAGCCCAGGACGTTGCTCAGGAAGCCTTTATCAAGGCGTATCGGGCACTTGGAAATTTCCGCGGTGACAGTGCGTTTTATACGTGGCTGTACCGTATTGCCATTAACACGGCAAAGAACTACCTGGTTTCCCGCGGCCGTCGGCCGCCGGATAGCGATGTAAGTTCGGAGGATGCGGAGTTCTACGATGGCGATCACGGCCTCAAGGATCTCGAATCACCAGAACGTGCATTGCTGCGGGATGAGATCGAAGGCACCGTCCATCGGACCATCCAGCAACTGCCAGAGGATTTGCGTACGGCTTTAACTTTACGTGAATTCGATGGTCTGAGTTACGAGGACATTGCGAGCGTCATGCAGTGTCCGGTGGGTACCGTGCGCTCCCGGATTTTCCGCGCTCGGGAGGCCATCGACAAAGCCCTGCAACCGTTGTTGCAGGAAAACTGAGACAGCGGCGACAGCCAAGAGAGGAACGCCATGAGTCGTGAAGCCCTGCAGGAATCGCTGTCCGCAGTGATGGATAACGAAGCGGACGAACTGGAATTGCGTCGAGTGCTTAGCGCACTGGATGATGTTGATACCCGTGAGACCTGGGCTCGTTACCAGATCGCTCGGGCAGCCATGCACAAGGATCTGCTGCTTCCGCGTCTGGATATCGCTGCGGCAGTGTCCGCTGCGCTGGAAGACGAAACGGCTCCGGCCAAAGTATCCCGCAGCCCATGGCGCAACCTGGGTCGCCTCGCTGTTGCCGCTTCGGTAACCGTGGCCGTTCTGGCCGGTGTTCGCCTGTACAACCAGGACGAAATCGCTGGTGTTGAACTGGCCCAGCAGTCGAATCAGCCTACTCTGGCCACTCCACAGGTCAAAGGTCCGGCAGTTCTGGCTGGTTACAGCGAAAGCTCGGAAGCGACTGGTCCTATGGCTAACGGCGTTCTGCAAGGACAGCCAGGCTGGCATGATCAGCGTCTGCCAGGCTATCTGCGTCAGCACGCTCAGCAGGCTGCACTCAAAGGAACTGAAAGCGCGCTGCCATACGCACGTGCCGCAAGCCTGGAAAACCGTTAAGGAGGATCATGCGCGCCATCCCTCTACTTTCGCTTCTGCTCAGTGGCTGGTTCATCGTTCCAGCCCACGCTGACGAGGCCCAGGACTGGTTGACCCGTCTGGGCCAGGCCGAGCAGCAGCAAAGCTTTCACGGTACTTTCGTTTACGAGCGCAACGGCAGTTTTTCCACGCACAACATCTGGCATCGTGTCCAGAATGGCCAGGTCCGCGAGCGGTTATTGCAGCTCGACGGTTCGGCTCAGGAAGTCGTGCGCATTGATGGACGAACTCAATGCGTCAGCGGCACACTGATTGCGGGATTGGGTGACTCGCCCAACGCTGCCGCCCGTGCGCTGGACCCCAAAAAGCTGAAGAATTGGTATGACCTTGCTGTCATTGGCAAGTCGCGCGTGGCCGGTCGTGATGCAGTGATCGTGTCGCTGACCCCTCGTGATCAGCACCGATACGGTTTCGAGCTGCATCTGGACAAGAAAACCGGCCTGCCGCTCAAGTCGTTGCTGTTGAACGATAAAGGGCAATTGCTCGAGCGCTTTCAGTTCACCAGCCTCGACACCGATGAAGTCCCGTCGGACAAGGATTTGCTGGCTGACGCCGATTGCAAGCCGATCAACATCGCAAGCGACAAGGCTTCTGCGGCGAAGACCGTGCAAAACTGGCGTTCGGACTGGCTGCCGCCCGGCTTCGAGCTGACCAGCAGCAGTTCGCACAAGGATGCGCAGACCAATACCCAGGTCAGCAGCTTGATGTATGACGATGGCCTGGCGCGTTTCTCGGTGTTCCTTGAGCCATTGAACGGTGCCACCGTCACCGACACCCGCACTCAGTTGGGTCCGACCGTCGCGGTATCCCGTCGTTTGACTACACCGCAAGGTGAAATGATGGTCACGGTGGTTGGCGAAATCCCGATTGGCACCGCCGAACGAATTGCTCTATCGATGCGTAACAACGATGGCGCTGCGACCAGCAAGCAGTGAGCTGATTTCAGTCATTTCCACCTCGTCGTCGAGACGTCGAAATGTTTGCTGAGCATTTTCATTTGCAAAACCCCTGAAAATTTTTTATAGGTCAGAGCCTCACGGCTCTGGCCTTGTTTGTTGTTCCCGGAACAAAAATACCGGTCTGTGGTTTCCGGTGTTCCTTTGCTCCATATCGCTTAACCCTGCTCGTCGTAACGGGAGCTGTATGTCGATACCTAGTTTGAAATCTTATCTTTCCATCTTCGCCACCGTGCTGTTGCTCGGTCAGGCGGTCCCTGCTGCGCAAGCGGCCGATCTGCCTGATTTCACCCAGTTGGTCGAACAAGCGTCGCCAGCGGTAGTGAATATCAGTACCACGCAGAAACTGCCGGACCGTCGCGTGAATCAGCAGATGCCGGATCTGGAAGGCCTGCCACCGATGCTGCGCGAATTCTTCGAGCGCGGCATGCCGCCTCAGCAGCGCTCACCGCGTGGCGACGGGCGTCAGCGTGAAGCGCAATCGCTGGGTTCGGGGTTCATCATTTCGCCGGACGGCTACATCCTCACCAACAACCACGTGATCGCCGATGCTGACGAAATCCTCGTCCGTCTGGCTGACCGCAGTGAGATGAAAGCCAAGCTGGTCGGCACCGATCCACGTTCCGACGTGGCGTTGCTGAAAATCGAAGGCAAGGATCTGCCGGTGCTCAAGCTCGGCAAATCCCAGGATCTGAAGGCTGGCCAGTGGGTCGTCGCGATCGGTTCGCCATTCGGCTTTGACCACACCGTGACCCAAGGCATCGTCAGCGCCGTCGGTCGTAGCCTGCCAAACGAAAACTATGTGCCGTTCATTCAAACCGACGTGCCGATCAACCCGGGCAACTCCGGTGGCCCGCTGTTCAACCTGAACGGTGAAGTGGTCGGCATCAACTCGCAGATCTACACCCGCTCCGGTGGCTTCATGGGCGTTTCGTTTGCCATCCCGATCGACGTGGCTATGGACGTTTCCAATCAGCTCAAAAGCGGTGGCAAAGTCAGCCGCGGCTGGCTGGGCGTGGTCATTCAGGAAGTGAACAAGGACCTCGCCGAGTCATTTGGTCTGGACAAGCCAGCTGGCGCGCTGGTAGCGCAGATCCAGGATGACGGCCCTGCGGCCAAGGGCGGCCTGCAGGTTGGCGACGTGATCCTGAGCATGAACGGTCAGCCGATCGTCATGTCTGCCGATCTGCCGCATCTGGTCGGCGCGCTGAAGGCTGGCGCCAAAGCTAATCTGGAAGTGATTCGAGAAGGCAAGCGCAAGAACGTCGAGCTGACTGTCGGCGCAATCCCGGACGAGGATAAAGAGCTAGACGCACTGCCGAAATCCGGCGCGGAAAGCAGCAGCAACCGCTTGGGTGTTGCGGTCGGCGAATTGACCTCCGAGCAGAAGAAAGCCTACGACCTCAAAGGTGGTGTGGTGATCAAGGAAGTGCAGGACGGTCCTGCGGCCCTGATCGGTCTGCAGCCGGGTGATGTGATTACTCACCTGAACAACCAGGCCATCGGCTCGGCCAAGGAGTTCACCGACATCGCCAAGGCGTTGCCGAAGAACCGTTCGGTGTCGATGCGCGTGCTGCGTCAGGGCCGTGCCAGCTTCATCACCTTCAAACTGGCTGAATAAGCCAGCAACAAGGTAAAAGGAAACCGCCTCGAAAGAGGCGGTTTTTTTGTGTCTGCAGCTTTTGTCTTGCCTGGAAAGACTCAGCCCATCATGTCCTTGACCATGCGTTCCTGCTCCATCAGCTCACGCTGGCGGGCATCGATGCGCGAGGACAGCGGGAAGTTGTTGCCAGCCTTGCGCTTGGCGAAGTCCAACTGCTGAATGGCCTGGCGGTAATCGCCGACCAGCGCAAAATACTCGGCTCGCGCCTGATGCAGGCCGATGATGTTGCCCGACAAGCCACGGGTTTCAGCAACCTGATACCAGACGTCCGGATCATCCGGGCGGGACTTGAGCAGGCTGTCCAGCGCCTTCTCGGCATCGGCGGCGCGATTCTGTTTCAACAGCAGATCGACACGCACCTGATTCAGCGGATAGTTGCCCGGGAACTGCGTGAGCATGCGGTCGACCCGTGATTGTGCATCGGGCAGGCGATTGTTGGTGATGTCCAGATCGACCTGAGCGAGGTTGTAGATAAGCTCGTTGGGCGACTTGGCCAACAATTGCTTGAGATTTTCGCGGGCTTCGTTCAGCTGGCCGCCCTTGATTTGCGCGATGGCGAGGCCGTATCGCGCGACATCGTTTTTCGGGTTTTCATCGAGCAGGGCGCGGAAACGCTTGGCGCCCAGCCCCGGGGTTTCTTCGTAGATCAACTGCACCCGCGCGCGGATCAACTGGTAGCGCATGCTGTCTTCGATGCCGCCCGGTTTCGCCTGCTCGGCGCGGTTGCGGGTATCGGCGATACGCGATTCGGTGACCGGGTGAGTCAGGAGGAATTCCGGCGGTTTGGCGTCGAAGCGGTACTGGCGCATCAGGCGTTCGAACATGGTCGGCATTGAGCGCGGATCGTAACCGGCCTTTTCCAGATTGAGGATGCCGATGCGATCCGCTTCCTGTTCGTTTTGTCGCGAGAAGCGCCGCTGTTCCTGCAACGCCGCAGCCTGGGTGCCAGCGATCGTGGCGATGCCGGCATCACCGCCGCCGGCCGCCGCAATGACAATGCCGGCCAGCAACGCGGCCATCATCGGCACCTGCATTCTTTGTGAGGCTTCCACCCCGCGAGCAAAGTGGCGTTGCGACAAGTGCGCCAATTCGTGAGCGAGCACCGAGGCGTACTCACCCTCGGTCTGGGCGTTGAGGAAAAGACCGCCGTTGACCCCGACCACGCCGCCCGGCGCTGCAAAGGCGTTGAGTTGTGGGCTATTGATCAGGATGAATTCCAGGCGTCGGTCGGAAACCTGACTGGTCTCGACCAGCTTGTACACGCTGGATTCGACGTAGTCCTTGAGCTGCGGATCGTTGAGCTGGGAAACCTGACTGCGCAGCATGGCCAGCCAGGCGCGGCCGAGCTGGTATTCCTGTTGCGGCGAGACAATGGCAGAGCTGGCGTCGCCGAGTGACGGCAGATCGTCGGCAAAGCCTGGTGAGGCGAGCAGGCAAGCGAGCGTCAGCAGGGTAGGGCGCAGAAAAGTCATGCACAAAGCCTTGGAGGACAAAGACCTTACTGTAGCCGGACACCGAAGCCGCGACCAGATATTCTAGGCAGCTCGACAACGAACCGGAGTGACGCAATGACTGACGCTGTAGCCCATGACGTGGAACTGGACGCCAGTGGCCTGAACTGTCCGTTGCCGTTGCTCAAGGCAAAAATGGAACTCAACAAACTGCACAGCGGCGCTGTGCTCAAGGTGATCGCTACCGATGCCGGCTCGCAACGCGACTTCCGTACCTTTGCCAAACTGGCCGGTCATGCGCTGTTGCGCGAAGAAGACGAGGCTGGCGTCTACCGTTACTGGTTGAAAAAAGCCTGACGCGAGCGCGTTAACGATCGAAGGGATTATTGATGTTCAAAGTGTTACGCGACTGGATTCAGCGCTACTTCTCCGATGAAGAAGCCGTGGTGCTGGCGGTGCTGCTGGTTCTCGCCTTCACCGCCGTGCTTACCCTCGGCGGCATGCTCGCGCCCGTATTGGCGGGCATGGTGCTGGCGTATCTGATGCAAGGCCTGGTGGTGACGCTTGAGCGGCTGCGTGTGCCCGGCGGGGTGGCGGTGGGGCTGGTGTTTGCGCTGTTCATGGGCGCGCTGATGCTGTTTATTGTCGTGGTGCTGCCGCTGCTGTGGCATCAGTTGATCACGCTGTTCAACGAGTTGCCGGGCATGCTCGCCAAGTGGCAGTCGCTGCTGCTTCTATTGCCAGAGCGCTATCCGCATCTGGTGTCTGACGAGCAAGTCTTGCAAGCGATCGAAGCGGCGCGGGGCGAGATTGGCAAGTTTGGCCAGTGGGCACTGACTTTCTCGTTGTCGAGTTTGCCGCTGCTGGTGAACATCATGATCTACCTTGTGCTGGTGCCGATTCTGGTGTTTTTCTTCCTCAAGGATCGGGCCATGATCGGCGAGTGGGTGCGTGGCTATCTGCCTCGCGAGCGCGCGCTGATCACCCGCGTCGCGCAGGAAATGAACCGGCAGATCGCCAATTACATACGTGGCAAAGGCATCGAGATCGTGATTTGCGGCGGCGTGACCTACATCGCCTTCATCGCGCTGGGCCTGAACTACGCGGCGCTGCTGGCGTTGCTGGTCGGCTTGTCGGTGGTGGTGCCATATGTCGGTGCGGTAGTGGTGACCGTGCCGGTGCTGCTGATTGCGCTGTTCCAGTGGGGCTGGAGCGATCAGTTCATCTACCTGATGGCGGTCTACGGAATCATTCAGACGCTGGACGGCAACGTGCTGGTGCCGTTGCTGTTTTCGGAAGCAGTGAACCTGCATCCGGTGGCAATTATCTGCGCGGTGCTGCTGTTTGGCGGATTGTGGGGATTCTGGGGTGTGTTCTTTGCGATCCCGCTGGCGACGCTGTTCAAGGCTGTGCTCGATGCGTGGCCGCGCAAGGAGCCGGTGGTGGCGCCGTTGCTTTAAATCGGGGTGAGGCTTTTGGCCTCATCGCTGGCAAGCCAGCTCCCACAGGTTTTGTATGTGCTGAACCCTGTGGGAGCTGGCTTGCCAGCGATGGCGTCGGTGACGACGCAGCAAAAGCATCAGGCTTTATTCAGAGCCTCAGCCGCCGCCAGCACGGCATCAACATGCCCCGGCACTTTCACGCCACGCCATTCCTGACGCAGCACACCGTCCTTATCAATCAGGAAAGTGCTGCGATCAACGCCCAGGTATTCCTTGCCATACAGCTTTTTCAGCTTGATCACGTCGAACAGCTGGCAAACCGCCTCGTCCTTATCGCTGATCAGCTCGAAGGGGAATTCCTGTTTGCCTTTGAAGTTTTCGTGCGACTTCAAGCTGTCGCGGGAAATGCCGAAGACTTCGGTGTTGGCAGCCTTGAATGCCGCATATTGATCGCGAAAGCCCTGGCCTTGAGTGGTGCAGCCCGGGGTGCTGTCCTTCGGGTAGAAATAGATCACCACTTGCTTGCCCTTGAGTTCGGACAGGCTGAAGGTCTGCCCGCTGGTCGCAGGCGCGGTGAAATCCGCAACCGGTTGGTCGATGACAACGGCCATGAAAGCTTCCTTACATTGGGTTTTGTGGGCGCCAAGGCTCGATCAGGGCATCCAGGTTCATCGCGTCGGCGAAATCGAGGAACTGATCGCGCAGCCAACTGATCTGCGTGTTGGCCGGCAGGGTCACGGTGAACGTGGCGTTGAGCATGGTGCCGCCGGTCTGGGGAGCCTGGTAAGTGTCGCAGGTGAGGTTTTCCAGTTCGACGTTATGGTCCATGAAGAACTGGCACAGCTCATTGATGATGTCCGGGCGATACGCCGAGCTGACGTAAGCCACGTAAGGCAGCGCTTGCGGACGATTTTCCAGAGCGGCGCTGCGCACCACGTTGACGGTGAAAGCGTGACGCTTGGCCAGCAATGGCAGGCTGCCTTCGAGGCGCGCGAGGGCGTCCCAGCTACCGGAAACTTCCAGCACCAGAGCGCTGCACTCGCCGTGGCGGGTCAGGCGAGAGGTGACGACGGCGCAGCGGTTTTCATGGCTGGCGCGGCACAGGACGTTGGTCAGCTCCATGGGGTTGGCGCCGAGGGCACTGATGACAAGGAATTGTTCGCGAACTGTGGGGGTGGACATGCAGCATTCCTAAAGCGATGAGCGGTCGGTAGGTTGACGGGCATTGGTGGCCGGGCGTGCCTGTTCTGGCGGTCCGTATAAAGAGCCCCGGCCAGCGTTCGCGGCTCGCTCCACTGTGCGGGAGCGCGTCGATGCGACGCAGGAACGGGGCCTGGGAGGCCGAAAGGGGATGCAGAAACCCGGCGTACAAGCTGATCTGTACCGATCAAAGTCTGAAGGGTAGCGAAAAGCGGCGCCAAGGGGAATGGCAGCGGCGCAGTACTTCGCTTGTGCAAGCATCTTGGCGCCAGTACCATTACCGCTCTCTTTTTCCGGCAGGAGCGGTTTCATGATTGCGGGCAGTATGGTGGCACTGGTCACTCCCATGGATGCACAAGGGCGTCTTGACTGGGACAGCCTCAGCAAACTCGTGGACTTCCACCTCAAGAACGGCACCCATGCCATCGTCGCCGTCGGTACTACCGGCGAGTCGGCCACCCTTGATGTAGAAGAGCACATCGCCGTCATCAAAGCCGTGGTCAAACAGGTTGCCGGGCGCATTCCGGTCATCGCCGGCACCGGCGCCAATTCGACCCGCGAAGCCGTCGAGCTGACCCGCAACGCCAAGGCTGCCGGCGCCGATGCCTGCCTGCTGGTGGTTCCTTATTACAACAAGCCGACCCAGGAAGGCCTGTACCAGCACTTCAAGCACATCGCTGAAGCGGTCGACATTCCGCAGATTCTCTACAACGTTCCCGGCCGCACCTCCTGCGACATGCAGGCCGAGACGGTGATTCGCCTGTCCACCGTGCCGAACATCATCGGCATCAAGGAAGCCACCGGCGACCTCAAACGCGCCAAAGCGATCATCGATGGCGTGAGCAAGGATTTCATCGTGCTGTCCGGCGATGATCCGACCGCTGTCGAGCTGATCCTGCTGGGCGGCAAAGGCAACATCTCGGTCACCGCCAATGTCGCCCCGCGCGAAATGGCTGACCTGTGCGAGGCCGCGCTGAAGGGCGACGCCGATACCGCACGCGCAATCAACGAAAAACTGATGCCGCTGCACAAGGACCTGTTCATCGAAGCCAACCCGATTCCGGTGAAGTGGGCTTTGGTCGAAATGGGCCTGATGCACGAAGGCATCCGCCTGCCACTGACCTGGCTGAGCACACCTTGTCATGAAACGCTGCGCTCGGCCCTGCGCCAGTGCAACGTCCTGGTTTAATTGAGGAAGTACAACGCATGAAGCGAATGGCCGGACTTTCCGCACTTGCCTTGATTATCTCCAGCACCAGTGGCTGCGGATGGGTCTGGGGGCCGGAAGGTTATTTCCGCGACCGTGGAAGCGATTACCTGCAAGCGCAACAGACTGCACCGATGCAATTGCCACCGGATGTGAGCACTGCCAAGCGTCTCGATCCGCTGTTGCCGATCCCGCGCAATGTGGCCGATGACACCGCGACGGGCGAATACGTCGTGCCGCGTCCTCAGCCGCTGTCGGCGGTTGCCGATGCCACGGATTACTCGCTGCAGAAGAGCGGTGATTCGCGTTGGGTCGTGGCCCAGCACCCACCGGCCGAAGTCTGGCCAGTGGCGCTGCAGTTCTTCCAGGACAACGGTTTCCGTCTGGATGAACAGCGTCCGCAGACCGGCGAGTTCACCACTACCTGGCAGCACTCCGACGAGCTGTCCGCTTCGATGGCCAAGCGCCTGAGTGCGGCCGGTATCGCCAGCGACAGCGAAACCCGTGTGCGCGTACGTATCGAGCCGGGCGTGCAGCGCAACACCAGTGAAATCTACGTAGTCAGCGCCGAGCGTCCTGCCGGCAGCACGGCCGACGTGGCCTTCACCAACCGTTCGGTCAACACTGGCCTGGACGCTGCGCTGGTCGACGACATGCTCGCGAGCATGAGTCGCACCTCCGAGAAGGGCGGCTCGGTGTCGATGCTGGCCTCGCGTGATTTCGACGCCCCGAGCCGTGTCAGCCTGAACGAAGACGGCAGCGGCAACCCGGTGTTGAACGTCGGTACCGATCTGGACCGCGCCTGGTCGAGCGTCGGCCGTGCGCTGGAACAGGGCGAATGGCGCGTTGAAGACATCAACCGCAGCCTGGGCCTTTACTACATCAACCTGGCCGAAAAAGCCGAGAAGAAAGACGACAAGCCTGGCTTCTTCAGCAGCCTGTTCGGCAGTGCGCCGAGCAAGGAAGAAGTCGAAGCCCGCGCCGAGCGTTATCAGGTTCGCCTGAGCAAGGTGGGCGAGAACATCCAGGTCACCGTCGAAAAGAACATCAACACCGTCGCGCCGGCCGATGTCGCGCGTAAAGTGTTGAGCGTGATTCAGGACAACCTGGGCTGATCCGATATGCGTTTTGCCGTTCTCGGCAGCGGTAGCCAAGGGAACGGCACGCTGATCGCCAGTGCTGATACGTACGTGCTGGTTGATTGTGGTTTTTCCCTGCGGGAAACCGAAAGACGTCTGTTGCGCCTGGGTGTGCACCCGGCGCAACTGAGCGCGATACTCGTGACCCACGAACATGCCGACCACGTGCATGGCGTGGGTTTGCTGTCTCGGCGCTACAATCTGCCGGTCTACCTCAGTCGCGGCACACTGCGCGGGATGCGCAAACCGCTGGAACCGGCAGGCTTTCTGGCCGGCGGCGAGCAACTGCAGATCGGCGCACTGAACGTCGGGGTCATTGCCGTGGCCCATGACGCGCAGGAGCCGACCCAGTACGTCTTCAGCGATCAGGAACAGCGGCGCTTCGGCCTGCTGACCGACCTGGGGTCGTTCTGCGAGCGGGTGCTGGATGGCTATCGGGATCTCGATGCGTTGATGATCGAGTCCAACCATTGCCGCGACATGCTGGCCCGTGGTCACTACCCGTACTTTCTCAAGCAGCGGGTGGGCGGCGAACGCGGACATCTGAACAACCATCAGGCGGCATTCCTGGTGGCCGAGTTGGGCTGGCAGGGTTTGCAACACCTGGTGCTGGCCCATCTGAGCAGCAAGAACAACCTGCCGCAGCTGGCCCGGCAATGTTTTGTCGACACCCTCGGGTGCGACCCGGACTGGCTGCAACTGGCCGATCAAGATTCAGGGCTCGACTGGCGCCACATCGCCTAGCCCACCTACTTAGCAAGCGGAGCCCATCATGGAAAAACGTGAAGAACTCTACCGCGGCAAAGCCAAATCGGTTTACAAGACCGACGACGCTGACCGCTTGATCCTGCTGTTTCGCAACGACACTTCGGCGTTCGACGGCAAGCGCATCGAACAGCTTGATCGCAAAGGTATGGTGAACAACAAGTTCAACGCCTTCATCATGCAGAAACTCGAAGCGGCCGGCGTGCCGACCCAGTTCGACAAACTGCTGGGCGACAACGAATGCCTGGTGAAGAAGCTCGACATGATCCCGGTGGAATGCGTCGTGCGTAACTACGCCGCCGGCAGCCTGGTCAAGCGTCTGGGCGTCGAGGAGGGCATGAAGCTCAACCCGTACACCTTCGAACTGTTCTTGAAGGACGACGCCAAGGGCGACCCGTTCATCAACGAATCCCACGTTGTGGCGTTCGGTTGGGGCACCGCCGAGCAACTGGCGCGCATGAAGGAACTGTCGCTCAAGGTCAACGAAGTCCTGAGCAAACTGTTCGACGACGCCGGCCTGCTGCTGGTCGACTTCAAGCTTGAATTCGGCGTGTTCAGCGACGGCTCCATCGTCCTCGGCGACGAGTTCAGCCCGGACGGCTGCCGCCTGTGGGACAAGGACACCAAGAAGAAGATGGACAAGGACCGCTTCCGCCAGGGCCTCGGTGACGTCATCGAAGCCTACGAAGAAGTCGCCGCTCGTCTGGGCGTACCGCTTTAATCGACGCAAGCATCTGATAGCACGGAAAAAATTTCGTTTGGGGGGTTCGCAACCGACGAAAGTGTTGTTATGATGCGCGCCGTTGGAGAGATGCCAGAGTGGCCGAATGGGACGGATTCGAAATCCGTTGTACCTTCACCGGTACCTAGGGTTCGAATCCCTATCTCTCCGCCATATTTAAAGGCCCCGAGCGCTTAGCAGCCTCGGGGCTTTTTTGTATTTGGGGGAAATCCGGGGGAATGGCTTCTCTTGCGATTCCCCCAAGCACCCGCCAATATCCCCAAATGGCCTATTACGAAAAACGCGGCGATGCATGGCGCGCCCAGATCCGCCGCAAAGGATACCCGACACTCTCCGCCACCTTCGACACCAAGGCAGAAGCCCAGCGATGGGCTGCCGAGATCGAGGGTGATATGTCGCGCAAGCGATTCGTCGACACCCGCGAGGCGGAGAGCACCACGCTTGAAGAAGCGCTGGAGCGCTACGTCAACGAGGTGAGCGAGGCGAAGAAGGGATCGGCGCAGGAGAAGGTCCGGGCCAAGAAGTGGCAGAAGTCGGAGTGGGGCGGCAAGTCGCTGGCCGCGATCCGCTCCAGCGACATGGCGGCGTACCGTGATGCTGAGCTGAAAGCCGGCAAGTCGACGGCCACTGTTCGGCTGAACCTCGCGCTGATCAGCCACCTCTATACAGTCGCCGCGAAGGACTGGGGCATCCAGGGGCTGAAGAACCCTTGCACTGCCATCCGCATGCCGAAGGGCAGCAAGCAGCGTGAGCGCCGGCCAACTTCCGCCGAGCTGAAAGCTCTCTGCAAGCACGCGGGCGATATCAATGCCGAGCTGCCAGTGATCATTGAACTGGCCGTGGAGACGGCAATGCGCCGGTCAGAACTTGTCATGCTGCGCAAGGATCAAATCCGGGGGAAGGTTGCCTTCCTCGAAGACACGAAGAACGGCGAGCGCCGGTCCGTCCCGCTATCGAAGCGGGCGGTGGAGCTCTTGGAGGGATTGCCGACGCCGATCGACGGCGGCAGGTTCTTTCATCTGAAGCTGGACAGCGTGACCAACTATTTCGCGCTGGCGTGCGAGGCGGCGAAGATCAAAGGCCTCCGCCTTCACGACATGCGCCACGAAGCAACGAGCCGGATGTTTGAGCGCGGGCTTTCCATGATGGAGGTGGCGAGCATCACCGGCCACAAAACTCTGTCGATGCTTCGCCGATACACGCACCTCTGCCCGAGCAACCTCGCCGAGAAGTTGGGGTAGCATCACGCCACCCCGCGCAGTGTCGGCGGCGCCTGCCGCTTCCGGCCAACTTTCGGCGCCTTGTTCTGCCCATCCCTACACCCCCGCAAGAACTCCCGCACGTCCTCCCTGAGCCAGCAATGCCGGCTACCCATCTTGAACCCCTTCGGCAGCCAGTCGACTCCCCGGCGAATTCCCTCCCTTACCGATGACTCAGTACGGCCGAGCATTCGCCCCAGCCCATCGACGTAAATGATCTCCGATTCATCGCTCATGGGCTCGTCTCCATGTAGCCACTTTCGGTGGCGAACTGGCTGATCGTCTTGTATTTGACCATCTCAACCCTCCTTGCTCATAACTTCTACGATTGCGTCGCGGCTCGGCGCGCAGGCGTTGGGCGTCGAAGCAGATCTTCATTGAGTCAAACTCAGATGCCATGACAACCCAGGGCCCGGCTGGCGAGTAGCTGAGTTTGTTGCCCAGCTCAGTGACCATCTGGATTGCTTGATACCGATGGACTTCACTCATGACATGCACCATTGAATAAGTTGAGGGAGGCCAGTGTTAAGCCAGATGACTGCGGCAGCGATGGCGGGCTGGTAGATCATTCGTGATCACCCTCGACTGGCCCGAGCGCATCAGTGATCGCCTCGTCAATGGTGAAACCGTGGCCGACATAAACCGGGCTTTCACAGTCGTCGTACACTTCGGCAGTCCAGCCGGCGTCATACTCAGGAGTCAGCGCAATGCGGCGACTTTGAATCAGTTCAATAAGGTTCATGCGGTCATACTCCAGTTAACCCCGTCCGCTGCCCGCTGATCGCGAAGCTTGGCCAGGTGTGCAAGGCGAGCCAGGCCGCCGCCGAGGATGAGTGAGGTTGCTATCCAGCAGGCGAGGAAAGCGATCATGCCGTGGCTCTCTCGGCCCTGAGCCGCGCCTGGAACGTTGAACGGTGGAAGCCGATACTCTTCTCGGCGTCATACCAAGTTGAGCCGTGTGAGCGCATATCCAGCGCCATGGCGATGTACTGATCCGTGCACTGCCTTGGCTTGCCCTTGTTCCCGAGAACGATCCCGGCTGCATTCAGGTAGCGGATCACCGTGGAGTAAGAGCAGCCCGCCGCATCAGCGATCTCATTCACCGGATGCTTCGACGCGTTCATCGTGAAAATCAGCCCGATCGAGTCAGGCGACAGTTTCGCTGTCATGGCTATTTCTCCGAGCGTGTTCTTGTTGGCGGGCTTTCGAGCAGCGTTCGTGGTTGCCTTTGTTGCGCGGTCTGTCGCAGTAGATGCACCGCGCTCCGAGCTCCAAATAGCCGGCGTTGAGCTTTCCTTTGGATGACATAAGGCCTCCCGGATGGGTGAAATTCTGAAAAGTGGAAGGGGTTACTTCTTGGCGGGATTTTTCTTGAAACCGGGCGTCAGCTTCGGATAGTCGATGGAGTAGTCGTCGATCAGCCGGAGGAGCAGGGTGGTGCTGATGTCCAGCAACTTGGCGCACTGGTTGCGGTTGATGCCCTCCGCAATGCATTCCTTGATGCTGACAACGAGCGCCGCCTCGGTTTCTGGCGTGGCCTTGTTCCTTGGGATGATGTCGTGGCATCCGATGGGGAACTTGATGTTGTAGCGCTTGCCGATCCCACGCAGTACGCCGCGCAAGATTCCCTCTGCCTCGCAGATTTCCCGCTGGTTCATGGTCAGGGCCATTTTCCTGATGCGGGCGGCCTGCTGATCCGTTTCGTCTTTGACGGATCGGCTCTGGAAGTTCGGCGTCATGGTGCTGGGCTTGACTGGTTCTCCGTGGGAAACCCAGAACGGGAGCACCTCAATAGTCCCTCCTTTTTCCAGCCACTGCGCTTGGAGCAGTGCCAGTTCGTGACGTTTCGGGTCTAACTCCCTGACCATGTTCAGATCGCTGCTGATGTAGGCGTTCATGGTTCATCACCGTGGAATGCTTGCCAGTGTGGTTTGCACCAGCTCAAGAAATTTTGCGCGACGGTCTTCGAGGCGTTTCAGTTCGTCTTTGAAGTCATCGCGGGTTGAGCGGTAAACGATGAGCTGGCTGGCCTCGGGAAATTCGGAGCAGAAGCTGACGAAGTCGACCCAGTCGCGGCCTGTGCAGTCGAGATGGCTCACCAACTGCCAGCGATAGGCCGGGTCAAATGAGCCGCGCCGGAGCGTGGCGTAGTGAACTGCGGCGGTCACACACTTGATCTCCAGCACCCCATGTTTGCCTATGAGGCCGTCTGGCGAGTCGCCATGATCTCCGCAGTCGAAGAACCCGCCATTCGTGACATCGACGAATTCGGCGTCCTCGTAGTGCATTCTTGCGATTGGCTCATCCGTATGCCCGCGCTCGGTGTGTTCGTTGGAAAAGCTGAACTCGGCTTTTCGACCGGTAGCAATCTCCAGGGCGATCTGGAGGGCGTATTTCTTGGCCGGATCACCGAATGCGCCGTCACCGTTTGCCATGTAGCAGCCTGCGTTTGAGCCAGTGGCCTTGCCTATTCTCAACTGCAGCCACGCCTCAGAATTTTGGGGAACATCACGCCACACGCGATTCATTGGCGCATTCCTCCATGAGCTGCTGCTGGTGGGCATCGGAGAAGGATACGCGGGCCAGTACAGCGTCGAGGTTGCCGTCGCGCTTGTAGGCTGCTTTGGCGTTGTTCCAGCCTTTCTGATTTTCTGGAGTCAGCCATGCAATGACCGGAGCCTTCGGGCTGATCCGCAAGCCTTCCATGGTCTCCTTGCCGAACTTCACGTTGCTGTCGACGTAGACAGTCACTTTGAAGCCGGCCCAGTCCTCAATGAACGGTGAGCCAGTCAGCGAGCGCATCGTCTTACTGTTGGTCGCGTTGAGGATCATCGGCTTCAGCTTCTCACCCGGGCGCAGCTCACGCTCGGCGAAGTGCGCGGTGTTGAAGACGTCCTTCGTCTTCTTGGTCTTGTCCGGCTCCAGCGATACGCGGTTAATGGTGAGGATCGTCGGCTCGACGATATCGGCGCTGCTCAGGTAGGGCGAGTCGAACGCCTTTCTGAAATGGGTTTTCGATTCGTTGCTCATGACTCACCTCTTGCCTTGGCGATGGCTGACTCGACTTCATGCAGAATTCCATGCAGTTCAAGAGTCCCTTTGAGGCTGAGGCATTTTGTAAGCGCCGCCAGCAACTCAGGAGCTGCAGCGATCAGCTGGGCGTCAGCCTCTTCGTAAACCCAGTCAACGACCTGCTCTTGGTCTTCGTTGAAGTCGATAGCGAATGCTCGCTGCCCCGGTATTGAGTTGCCGACCACTTCGCGTATCGTCCATGGTGCTGGCGTATGTTGAAATTCAGACATGACGGTTCTCCCCGCCATGCAGGCGGCGTGTGCGTTCGGGTTATTGAGTGAGCTGACCGGCGTAGGCGCTGGCCAGCATCCAGATGGTGAAGATGGCGAGGACAGGGAAGCTGCCGCGCCAGAGGAGTAGGCGGCGGGCGCGTTGGTGGCTGGTCATGGCTTGAGCTCTTCGTCAGGGTCAAGTCCGAACTCGCGGCACAGCGCATAGGCAACGCCAGAACCTACGCCGAAATAATCCTTTACGAGAATCCAGCGCTGGTTCATGTATCTGCGCACGCATGCATCATACATCGCCCAACTGCGCGATGGGATGCAGGGGAATGCTTTCAACTTCGCGGCAGCCGGCGGATCGGCCAACGCAATCACCGCGACCTATTCTCCAGCAATTACCACGCTCAGCAACGGGACCGTATTGCTCATTAAGGCCGCGTCTGCGAACACAGCGGCGGTGACATTCAGCCCTAACGGATTGACGGCTGCGCCGATCGTCAACATGGCGCATGTAGCGCTCCGGGGTGGCGAGATCGCGGCAAATGGCGATGTCTGCCTGCAGTACAACACCAGTATCGGTGCCGGGTCCTGGGTCTTGATTTACTCCAGCGGAGGTAACGCAAATATTTCGGCAGTGGTTGCGCGCGTTGGCACAGATGGGTCGCCAGGCTTTCGGAACAAGCTGATCAACAGTCGGTTCAATGTCAATCAGCGAGCCTATGCCTCTGGCGCAGCAACAGCCGCAGCGAATCAGTACACACTCGATCGGTGGACTGTTGTTGTGAGCGGTCAGAACCTTGCCTACACGGCAAGTGGTGCGGGGTATGTGGTTACCGCCCCGGCCGGCGGTATTGAACAAATCATTGAAGCCGGCAGCATCGAGGGCGGCGTTTACACGCTGAGCTGGGTCGGCACCGCCACGGCAACAGTGAATGGCGTAGCAATCACCAACGGCGGCAATACCTCCTCGCTGGCCGATAACACGGCGGTGACCATCCGGTTCACTGGTGGCACCGTCAGCAAGGCGCAGTTTGAGGCCGGCACACAGGCAACGCTGTACGAAGCCCGGTCGCCGTGGCTGGAAATGTCCATGTGCATGCGCTACTACCAGCGTCTCGCCAGCTTTTTAAGGGAAGTTCAGTATTTCTCCGGTTCCGCCGGCGTAGCCGTCTATCGCGGAATCTCAAGGATGCGAACGCTCCCATCGGTTGCCGCGTCGGGCCTCACTTCCACCGGAGCAAGCGCAATCAGCGTGACTTCAATAACCCAGGACCAGATCACGCTCAATTATACGGCTGCAGCAGGCAACAACGTTGTTTCCTACACCACCCTAAGTCTTGATGCGGAGCTTTGATCATGTACAAGTTGACCAGCTATGGTGGAGTTACGCGACTTTCAGACGGCGCCTTCATCCCCAACGACCCTGAGAACAGGGATCATCAAGCCTATTTGGTTTGGCTTGCCGATGGAAACGTTCCAGAGCCTGAGTTCACTGAGGCGGAGTTGGCGACGCAGCTTTATGTGAAAAACTCTGCCATCGAGAACGACTGGCGAGTGTCAGAGCTGGTCATCATTTCCCGGCAGCTTGAGGCGATCGAAGAAGCGGAGGCCGATGAGCCGCCTTCAGACCTCATGCCAGGCACCCGCAAGCAGTGGCTGAAGTATCGCGGGCAAGTGAGCACGTGGAAGGAAGGCGCTGTTGGATTCCCTGATCTTGTCAGTCGCCCAATCAGCCCGGCATAAGCGGTGCTCGCTGAATCCGTGGCGGCGCGGTATGATCCGCGCCACAATTTTCAGCGCAGAGAATGGACATGGAAGGGCGGGCATCAGAAAGAATCACGCTTGGGGATATGACGCGCGAGCGTGCAAATAATTTCGATCTTTTGCGGCTGGCAGCGGCATTAATAGTGCTGTTCAATCACAGTTTTGTCCTTTCAGGGAAAAGCTCTGCAACATGGAAGCAGTTCTTCTTCGGGTATGACCCCTCTGCGATAGCAGTCTGCGCGTTTTTTGTGATCAGCGGATTTCTTATCGCTGGCTCGCTTGAGCGTAGAAGCCTATTGGAATACGGCAAGGCGCGTGCGCTACGAATCATCCCGGCACTCGCCGCCATCACATTCGTCACTGCGCTGGTCATAGGCCCGATCTTCACGACGCTGCCCCTGTCTGAGTACTTCTCAAGCCCATACACGCACAACTATTTCGCCAACGCCATACCTTACAAGACGGCGTTCATTCTCCCTGGAGTATTTCAAAACCTTCCCGCAGCAGGCGCTGTGAACGGTTCGCTGTGGACTATCCCGATAGAAGCGTTCTGCTATGTATTCTTGGCGGCCATATTCTTTGTCGGCAGTAGATCCTTTAAGCTTGTTGTGCCAACCCTGCTGCTACTCGTTATTTATTATGCATATGATTATTTTATTGCTCCGATAAAGTCTGTCGCATTGTTCGGCACCACTGAAACATCGCAAGTCGTGCGTTTCGGATTTTCGTTTTTGATGGGATCAATGCTTTGGGTGTTTAAAGATAAAATCCCCTTCAAGGGCGGGATTGCTGCGGCGTGCATTGTAGTCATGCTGATGGGCACCAATCTAGGGTATGCCCATTACGCTGTTCTGTTTGCGCTGCCGTATCTGCTTTTGTATCTAGCCTACCGAAAGCCTATATTTGTATCCGGGATGAAAAAGATCGGAGATCTTTCATACGGCACATACTTGTTCGCGTTCCCGATCCAGCAAATTCTTGTTTATGTCTCAGGTAAGTCAATCAACGGTTGGTGGCTGGCGATTTCAGCATCCATCATCGCGATGTCACTTGCATGGCTTTCGTGGAGATATATCGAGAAGCCAGCGCTTTCCTTAAAACGCAAGCCAAGTCTTGATAGTAGGGTGGCGACAGCGCCGCTTTAATGGCTCATTCCACAAAAAGCCCGGCTTAGGTCGGGCTTTTTATTGTCTGGAGAAAATAGATGCCCATCACCCAGCAGCACCTGCTGCAGATCCTCCCGAACGCCGGCAAGCAAGCCGGCGTTTTTGCGTCTGCGCTGAATTTGGCCATGGATCGGTATCAGATCAACACGCCGCTGCGCATGGCGGCGTTCATTGCGCAGGTCGGGCATGAATCCGGCCAGTTCCGGTACGTCCGGGAGTTGGGCGGCGACCAGTACCTGAGCAAGTACGACACCGGGACGCTGGCCAAGCGCCTGGGCAACACACCGGAGGCTGATGGAGACGGGCAGAAGTACCGAGGCAGAGGGCTGATTCAGGTAACTGGGCGAGACAACTACTACGCCTGCAGCAAGGCGCTATTCGGTGACGATCGCCTGTTGCGCACGCCAGAACTGCTCGAACAGGCAGAGTGGGCCTGCAAGTCGGCGGCGTGGTTCTGGAGCTCGCGCAACCTGAATGCCCTGGCCGACGCTGGCGACATGCGCGGCATCACCCGGCGCATCAACGGCGGCTACAACGGGCTGGAGGAGCGGATGGAGTTCTACGAGCGCGGGATTGAGGTGCTGGCATGAATCCGCTATTGCTGCGGATCCTTCCTTATATAGCTGCGCTCCTGCTCGGCGCCACCGGTGCCTGGATGTGGCAGGCCAACAGCTACGACGCGATCATCGCCAAGAATGAGGCAGGCCGGCAGGCTGACTTGGCCAGGATCTCGGCAGCCGGTGCTGCGCAGGCCCGGCAGGCGGTGGAGAAACAGCAGGCAGCCGAACAAGCCCTCGCCGCACTTGACCAGAAAGCCCAGAAGGAAAAGACCGATGCTCTCGTTGAAAATGAAAAGCTGCGCGCTGACGTTGCTGCTGGCACTCGCCGGCTGCGGATCGCGGGAAGTTGTCGTGCCAGTGGCGTCGACGTGCCCAGCCCCGCCGGAGCCGCCAGCGTGGACAATGCAGGCACCGTCGAACTCTCTTCAGTTGCTGGATCAACTGTTCTCTCTGCCCGAGCCGGGATTATCGCCGACCAAGCAGCCCTGAAGGCGCTTCAGGAATATGTGACGCATGTGTGTCTTTCGAGGGGGAATGTGCAGTAGGCAGAACGCCTGAGATGGGGTGGGGGAAATCTGGTGCAATGATTCCCCCAAAACATGATTAATCATGTGGAACGGTGATGCAGCGAAAGTGAGGCCCGGAAGGGGGTCTCGGGAAATGCTGCCAACGATCATTGGGGGCGAAAACGGATTCGAAATCCGTTGTACCTTCACCGGTACCTAGGGTTCGAATCCCTATCTCTCCGCCATTATTGAACAAGACGAAGCCCCCGTAATCATTGCTGATTACGGGGGCTTTTTCGTTTTCGTAGTTTTGTTTAGGGCATATTTAGGGCAAGAATCTGAGCATCTAAACCGTTCTATACCGCTGTAGGCATGTCGCCTAGCTTCGATCTGCTACTCTCGAAGCGTTCGAAAATGGACGGCACTAGGGGGTAGTACGAATGAGCTACGACGCTAAGGTCTTTAACGTGATGGTTGCATCGCCCGGGGATGTACTAGCCGAGCGCGCGCTTTTTCGAGAAGTCATCCACGAGTGGAATGCGGTTAACTCTGAAGTGAGAAAGGTTGTACTCATGCCTGTCGGGTGGGAAACGCACTCATCGCCAGAGATGGGAGCTGGGCCTCAAGAGATTATCAATCAGCAGGTACTTCATAGTTGCGATCTTTTGGTCGGCATCTTTTGGACCAGGGCCGGAACCCCTACAACAGAATATGCGAGCGGTACCATTGAGGAAATTGAAAAGCACATAGCAGCTGGGCGCCTGGCAATGCTGTACTTCTCCACAACCCCCGCCGTGCTTGACGACGTCGATAATGAACAATATCAGACACTTAGAGATTTCAAGGCTAGCTGCAGAAGCCGAGGCTTGTTTGAGTCATTCGATAGTCTCGCTGAATTTCGAAACAAATTTTCAAGACAATTACAGCAAAAGCTGAACGCTCATGAAATGTTCAAGCTTACGCAGACTGAATCTTCAAGTAACCAACCGGTGTCCGATTTCATGCGCCTAACGGTTCCTTCGTTAACTCATGAGGCCAAAGTTTTGCTTAAAGAGGTGAGCCAGGATCCCCATGGTCGGCTTACGTACGTCCGCTACATAGGTGGTGCTGCTATGCAGTCGAACGCTAAAAGCTTTTTGGATAGTAAGGAACGAAGAGAGGTGGCGAAGTGGGAGAATGCGTTGCAGCTCCTCCAAGAAGAGGAATTGATTGTGGAACGAGGTCATAAAGGAGAGTTTTTTGAAATCACGGCGAAAGGCTACGAAGTCGCCGATACAATAATCTCTTGAAGACTATCGCAACGGTTTGAGATGCGGCCCGGCCGCATCATCAAGATTAAAGTTTCATGTCTCGCTATTTTCTCGAAACCCCAGCATCTTAGACACGATTCCCGCCATACTCTTGGTGTCCTTCGGTATCCATCTCCCGTAGTGCTTTCTCACCATCGTTGTATCGGCGTGCCCGAGTTGTCGGGCTACCCACTCGACTGGGACGTAACTCGACAGCATCTGACTAGCAAAGGTGTGGCGACATTGGTTGGCCCCGCGGTGGCGGACTTCTGCCTTTTTCAGATGGGCGGTGAACCAGTTGCTCAGTGTTTTGCCACTCCAGAGCAAGCCGCTGGTGGAGCTACGGAAAAGGAACCTCACTTTCATTTTCTTAAAAGTGATGTTGTCGCGCTGAATAACTTTGATCTCTTCGGCTTGTGCGTCCTTGGCGGCAGCCACAATCTCCCGCATAAGTTCGAGGGCAGGGTCTATCAGCTCAACGACTCTTACTCTTGAGCGTTCCTTGGGAACTTTGAATTCTCCTACGACCAATGCCCGCCGAACGTGTACCAGTCCGGCTTGGAGGTCGACGTCTTCAGCGGCCAATCCGATAAGCTCGGACAGAGACAGCCCGGCCCAGCAGTTGAACTCAATCATTCGGGCATCAGCTCGGCGGTCGGGGTCCGCTTTACCAATCAACTCGATCTCGGTCCGACTGAAGGGGTCAGCGTGCTCGAGGTCGACATCCGCCCCGACGTTGCTGATCCGGTCGAGTGGGTTGGCTTTCAGTATTCCGTCACCGAACGCGTCGGCCCAGATCCCGCGAACGACGGTAAAAATGTCGTTTACTGTCTTCGGGGCCAGGCCTTGCTTCAACAACTGCGCTTGAAACAGCTCGATGTCGCTCTTGCTGATGTCTACGATCCGACGCTTGCCGAATTTTTTCTCAACGTGCACGGCTTTGCTGACGTAGTTGACGACCGTGCTCGAAGCCTTGAGCGCGCGCTGAACCTCTAGCCAGCGATCAATACCTTCCTTCACGGTACGCTTTAGCGAAGGGCCGCCAGTGCCTGTGAACATGGCAGCCCTGGGTGATTTGGGAAAGTGGGCTGCATAATCGAAGCGGCCCTCTTTGATCTCTGCAAGGATTGTGCGGCGTTTGTTGTCTGCATAAGCAATCGCAGCTTTGTTTACCTTCGAAATCCCATCCAATGGTTCCCGGCATCGTTGGCCATTGAAGATGAACCAGATGCGTAGCTGTTTGCCGTTCATTTCGACGCCAGTGGGCATCTTGTCAGTCATGGTTGACCTGCCATCCACTTTTCAATTGCGTCCTTGTTGTAAACCAGCACATTTGCAGGGTCTGTTCGGTAGTGCTTACCCTCAAGCCAAAGTCCGCGAGAGCGATACTTGCGGACTGCTTCTGTGCTGAGTCCAAACACTGGGTAAAGCAAGTCTTGGCGGAACCAAGCTCCCGGGGTGATGTGGAGATCAATCTTCTCAGCTGCACTCATACTGCCGCCCTCCAGCCATGTACTGGCATATGGGGGCGAGCGGTGGGATGCTTGCTCAAGCGTGAATCAGTCGGGTTTTCAAGTTCATGGACGAGGCTTGTGGAAGTGTTCAAACTGCTTTTTTGAGTAATGGCTAGGAGCCATTTATGTGGTCCGCAGAGATCAAGATCAACACCAGCACGTTGTACAAAATAATCCTCTCTCCTCCTGGTAGCCTGTGTCTTGGGGTAGTGATTACGCTTCTTCTCAAAGGCTGGTCTAGTGAAAGTGCAGCTGCTTGGGTTCAGGCGATCGGAGGCATTGCAGCTGTAGGTGCGGCTTTCTACATTGGGAACAAACAGGCAAGAGATACGGCTCGCGCTCGTCGGCAGCGCGATGAAGTTATATTTCGACTGGTATGCGGTATTGCCAAGCGAGCAGCTGAGGTCAGCCACGTGTTGTTCGTTAACTTTGATTCGCTGCATGAGTCTGATACTGCCAAGCGAGTCGAGGTTTTGACTGAGGCCGAAGAGCATTTGATGGCTATGAAAGTTGTCAGCCCGGTTGACCTCCCGTTGCCGGAAATGGTCGAGCCGTTTATGGCTATTCGCGGCGCTTTGGAGAAGGCCACAGTGATGGCCAGACTTCTCTCTGAACCTCAGGTGGATCGAATGAGGTGCGCAACGGTGCTGGCTCATAGCTCTCAAAAGATCAGGATTGCGGCCGACGCTTTGATGAGTATGGAGCTTGTCAGCGACTAATTGAGCTTGCTTATACCCCACAACAGGCTGCGCGGGCGGGCGATTCTGAGCGATTAGCGTTGCATAGGGTGTGGCTGCCTCGCGCAGCTTTTTGTGGGGTATACCCGCCCGTCATGCGTGACATTGAGGTCACTGGCAGCTTTGGCGTGGTCGGCCGCGAACACACCATAGACACCCTGGACGTTTATTATGATTGATGCGAATTCGCAGTTTTTCGCGATCCTTACGAATGTGGGGATGAACAAGCAGGCGAACGCCGACGCGCTCGGCATTCCCTGGCTGATCACGCAAATGGGCGTGGGGGATGCCAACCCGAACGGGCTGGCCGATCCTCCCAATCCGGTGCCGTCGGCCAGTCAAACCAAGCTGCTCAACGAGTGGCGCCGCAAGCCGCTCAACCAACTGAAGATTGACCCGGTCAACCCGGCGGTGATCATCGCCGAGCAGATCATTCCGGCCGACGAGGGCGGTAAGTGGATTCGCGAAATCGGCCTCTACGATGCGGACGGCGATCTGGTGGCGGTGGCCAACTGCGCGCCCAGCTTCAAGCCGATGCTGTCGCAAGGATCGGGTCGCACGCAAATCGTGCGGATGAACTTCATTGTCACCAGCACCGGCAACATTCAACTCAAGATTGACCCGGCGATTGTGCTGGCCTCGCGGGCCTACGTCGACGCGGCCATTTTGGAAGTGCTGCCGAAGAACAAGACGCCGGGCGAATTCACCCGGGTCAAGGTCAGCGATCGCGGGATTGTAGTGTCAGGAGACAACCCGGACACGCTCGCAGGGATGGGTATCAAGGACAGCTACACCAAGGCCGAAATCGAGGCGATGATTGCGCAGGCCTCGGCGCTGCCGGTGGGTGCAACGGTGGCGTTTCCGCTGGACAAGGTCGCGCCCGGTTTTCTTGAGCTGGACGGCAGTGTCAAAAGCATTGCGGTCTATCCCGATCTGGCTGCGTTTCTCGGTACGGCCTTCAACAAGGGAGGCGAGGGTGCCGGGAATTTCCGTCTGCCGGAGTCGCGCGCCGAATTCTTGCGCGGCTGGGATCATGGCCGCGGTGTAGATGTTGGCCGTGCAATTGGAAGCAGTCAGCTTGATGCCTTGCAGAACATTACCGGCCAATATGCTGCTAACAACGGCGTACAGCTCGCGGCTACAGGAACGGTGTTAGGCGCTTTCACCGCGACGGCGAGTGGCGGGACGCAGCTTCCGAACGGAACTGCCTCTTCCGGCGTAATCAATATGAATTTTGACGCCTCCAAGGTGGCGCGAACTGCTGACGAAACGCGCGGCCGTAACTTGGCGGTAATGTGGTGTATTAAGGCGTGGAACGCACCAATCAATCAGGGAAATATTGATATCGCGGCGCTCGCTGTTTTGGCGACTCAGGCCACCGAAATAAAACTCGGCACTGCCAAGATCGCGACGCAGGCGCAGACCGATACGGGTGAGGATGACGCCGCGATCGTCACGCCGAGAAAGCTGCGCATGGGGGTTTCTTGGAACTTCGGCGCTAACGGCTGGTTGGCGCTGCCGTCGTGGCTGGGCGGGGTGATTATCCAGTGGGGCCAGCAGACAGCGCAGGTAGAGACGACCATCAGGCAGAACACCTATGCGTTTCCAATGGCGTTTCCGAATCAGGTTTTTCGCATCATCGGTTATCGAAGCTCGGAACTGCAGAACGGCAACACGACTACGACCGATCATTTTTTTTCGGCGAATGTCCTCAACTGGACGATCACGCATGTGCGGTCCCAAGGGAGTCTAGCAATTCCGTTCGTCTATCTGGCCATCGGTCGATGAGGTAAGCATGAAATACCTAATGTTTGATGATGCCGGGCAAGTCAGTGCGCGGTTTGACTCGGCCTTTCACGCGGTGATTCCCAAGGAGGCAATGCGAGTAACAGCGGCGCTGTGGGATTCGACGCTTAATGACACCGATGGCGTTTGGCGTCTGGTAGACGGTGAGCTAATCAAGCAGCCATTGCCCGAGCTGTTGCCGGACTTTGTACAGATGGTGGCCGATGAGCGTTACAAGCGCGAAGCCACGGGTGTGATCGTCAACGGCCTGCCGATCGAGACTACGCGTGACAGCCAGGCGCTGATTGCCAGTACCGGACTGTCCGCCCTTTTTGATCCCGACTATCGCTGTAACTTCAAGACGGTAGGCGGATTCGTAGAGATCGGCGCGGTGCAAATCATCGCGATCGCCAAGGCCGTGCGCGCCCATGTTCAAGCCTGTTTTGACCGTGAGAAAGCGTTGCTTGAGTCGATCGCCGCCGGCGAATTCACCGAGGCTATGCTGGACAAAGGTTGGCCGATCCCGGCGCCGCAGACCCTGCCGGGGCCTGACCCAGATCTAGCGCCGGATGCTGAAGTAGAGCCGCAATAAACGCCCTGCACTGACGGGGCGTTTTCTTTTCCGTTACGCGTAACACCAACACCCTCACAGCCTCGCTTATGCGGGGCTTTTTCGTTTCTGGAGATTGACCCATATGGCTGGTTCTTTTTTTCACGGTGTGACGACCACACTGATTGATACCGGTGCGCGCAATATCTCGCTGCCGTCGTCCTCGATCATCGGTCTTTGCGACACCTTCAAGCCGGGCGTTGTCGGCGGCGGCACGGCCAAGGCCGGGGAGCTGGTGCTGCTCACGTCCGAGCGCGAGGCGATCGCTGCATTCGGTGCTGACTCGGCGATCACCAAGGCCGCCCAGGCAATCTATGTGCGCGCCAAGGCGGTGATCGTCGCTGTCGGTGTGCCCAAGCTGGAAGATGCAGCGCTGCAAACCTCAGCGATCATCGGTGGCGTTCTGGTCGGTGGCCAGCGTACCGGCCTGCAAGCGCTGTTGGACGGCAAGAGCAAGCACAACGCGCAACCCAAGTTGCTGATCGCCCCGAAACACTCGGCCACTCAGGCTGTGGCAACCGCCATGGATGCATTGGCCGCCAAGCTGCGCGCGATCGCGATTGTCGACGGTCCGAACACGACCGACGAGGCGGTGCTGGCCTACGCCCAGGAGTTCGGCAGCAAGCGCATCTATCTGGTTGATCCGGGCGTGCAGTATTGGGACACGGTGACCAGCGCGACGATCGATGCCCCGGGTTCTGCCTGGGTGGCGGGCCTGTTCGCGTGGACCGATGCGACTTACGGCTACTGGGCTTCGCCGTCGAACAAGGAGTTTGTCGGCATCACCGGCACTACTCGCCCGATCGAGTTCCTGGACGGCGACGAAACCTGCCGGGCTAACCTGCTCAATAACGCCAATATCAGCACGATCATTCGTGACGGCGGCTATCGCCTGTGGGGCAACCGCACGCTGTCGAGTGATCCGAAATGGTCGTTTGTCACCCGCGTTCGTACCTGCGACATCCTGATGGATGCGATCCAGGCGGGGCACAAATGGGCGGTCGACCGCTCGATCACCAAAACCTACGTCAAGGACGTGACCGAAGGCCTGCAAGCGTTCATGCGCGACCAGAAGAACGCCGGCGCGATCATCAACTTTGAAGTCTACCCGGACACCGAAATGAACACGGCCAGCCAGCTCGAACAGGGCAAGGTTTATTGGCGCATCCGTTTTACCGACGTGCCGCCGGCTGAAAACCCGAATTTCCTGATCGAGGTCACCAACGAGTGGCTGACCGAAGTGCTTGAAGCCTAAGGGGGCTTACCGATGATTCCTCAAGTTCTGAAGAACATGAACCTGTTTGTGGACGGCGTCAGCTTTTCCGGCGATTCCAGCGAGGCGATCATGGCCTTGGCTTTCTCGGGGTCCGATTCCTTGCTGATCGCGGCCGTCGCCTTGGCCATTTCGGCGGCCTTCTTGGGGTCGGTCGCCTCAATGTATTTTTGGGCCAGCGCAAAGCTGGATTCCAAGGTGGACTTGCCGTTTTGCAGCCCCGTATTCATCGAGCCTTGATAATCGATGCCGGCCTTTTCGTAGGCCTTGACCGTGTCACCGGAACCGATTTTTTCCATCCAGTTCTTGAGGTTGTTCGCCGCCTCGTCGGAACCGCCGGCCGTCTTCATCTGCACCTGAAGCATCGAACCCAGTTGCGTCACCGAGTCCATGCCGGTAATGCCCAGCTTGCCCATACCCGCGAGCAGCTCAGGGAACCAGCGCGCCATGTCGGCCGCCTCAAAGCTGCCCGCCTGCCCTTGGTAGGCGATCGCCTCAAGCGCCTTTTGCATCATTGCGGGGTCGGTGATTTTGGCGTTCTGCCCGAGGGCATTGATCATACGGGCGGTTTCGGTACCGTCCGAACCCTGCCCCACAGCGAACTTGGCCGCCGTCGGTGCGTAGGCCAGCGCCTTGTCCAGCTCCATGCCGGCACCCACCAGGGCGTTCACCACCTCGGCCACCTGATTACGCGCCATGCCGGTATCGCGTGACGTGTCGATCACGGTCTTGGACAGCGTCGCCTCAGCGGTCAAAGGCACGGCGGTTCTCGCGGTGGCTGACGCTGGTTTCAAGGCCTATGACACCTATCAGAACGCCGAGACTCAGGACGAGAAGGCCGAGGGCTACGGCTCAGCGGCGGGCGGGTTGGCGGGCACCCTCGCTGGTGCGGCGGCGGGTGCTGCGATCGGCTCGGTCGTGCCTGTGATTGGTACGGCGATCGGTGCCTTGATCGGCGGCGTGCTGGGCAACATAGGCGGCGACTCTCTGGGCGGCTTTGTCGGCAAATCACTGTTCGGGGCCGATGACGCCGCGAAGAAGATGCCAGACGCCGGGCCATTGATGATGGCCAACGCTGGCAAAGACATTGCGCCGGTGATGGGCGATATCGCCAAGTCCTTCGCCAAGCCTTCTACGCCATTGATGATGGCCGCGCCTGGCGCTGCGCCAGTGGCCAGCGACTCGGCAAAGCCCGGCGATGTGGGCCGCTCGATGATGCTGCCCGAAGCCAGTGCCGACGCGAAGCTGGGGCCGTTGGCCAAGGCAGCGCCGGCCAGTGCGCCGGCGACGCCAAAGGTCGAGTCCAACGTGGCGATCAATGCGCCGTTCTCGCTGACGGTCAACGGAGACGTCAAGGACGGCAATCAACTGTTCGCGCAGATCAAACCGCAGCTCGATCAGTATTACCGCGACATGGCCAAGCAGCAGGAAAGCCGCAATCTGTTTGATGCGCCGCACGTGTGATCAGGGGGATTTATGGAAGCATTGGGGCAATTGCAGTCGGGGATTAAATACTTGGCCTCGGCCGGGGAGACGGGCCGGCGCAGCCTTGACGGCATGATGGCGCCGGTTAACGGCGCGATCGGGGAAATCACCGGCGCCGCGTCCGAGCTGGAGGGCTTGCCCTTTGTCGGTCCGGCGATCGGGGCCAAGCTTCAGCGCGCCATGCGCGGGATCAATGCCGCCCAGGCGCAAGTCGGGCGGGTGGTGTCGATGTATGGCACGGCCACGCGCGCAGTGGCGCAGATCGACGAGCGACTGGGGGTGCTGAAGGAACAGGCCGGCCGCGCCGCCACGGCGATCAACAAGATCGCCGGCAAGTCCAGCCCGGCGCTGGCCAACATCGTGCCCACCGGTGCCTTTGCCACGGATCAGACGCCGGCGCCGGAAACGGTGAAGCCGTTCCCGCACTTGCTGATCATTCAGCCGCAGGACCCGAAGGCGCCGCAGTACACGTTCAACCTCGACACCGCTGCGTTTGACGAGCTGCGCCGATCCACCGAGTTTCGTTGGGCCTCGCAAGAGCGCTTGGGGCGGCGGCCGGCGCAGCAGGGCGTGGGCATGGGCGACGAGAAAATCACGCTCAAGGGGGTGATCTTCCCGGGCTTCAAGGGCGGCTTAAAGCAGCTCGACACGCTGCGCACGCTGGGCGCCCAGCTTCAGCCGCTGACCTTGACCACCGGCTATGGCGACGTGCTGGGAACGTGGTGCCTCAAGAGCGTCGACGAGGAACAAAGCTCGCTGATGGCGGGCGGCATTCCACGCAAACAGGCCTTTACCTTGGAGTTTGTCCGCTATGGCGACGACATGCAGAACGTCTGACGGGGATCTGCTCGATACCATCTGTCACAACTTTTACGGGCACTTGAATGGCAGCGTCGAGGCGGTGCTGGGCGCCAATCAGGGGTTGGCCGACGAGGAACAGCCCTACCGCGCCGGCGTGGTGATCGTGCTGCCGGATCTGCCGCACCCAGTCACCGAGGCTGTGACCTTGTGGGATTGATCCCGTCCGGACACGCCGCCGGCGTCCGCTCGCGTTACGCGTAACGCTTCAATCCTTGGCCCGCTTTCTTTTGGAAACAATCCATGACCCCCCGATTCCGCATTGTTGCCGATGGCAACGACATCACGGCGCTGCTCAACGATCGCCTGATTCAGTTGAGTGTCACCGACAAGGTCGGGATGGAGTCCGACGAGTTCGAACTGCGCATTGACGACCGTGACGGGCTGGTGGTGCTGCCTGCCCGGGGCGCCGGGATCGAGGTCTACCTGGGCTATCTGGAGACGTCGCTGGCCCGGCTGGGCCGTTATGTGGTCGACGAGGTCACGGTATCCGGTCCGCCGGATACGATCGTGATCACGGGCAAGGCCAGCGACATGCGCGGCAGCGGCAAAACTATTCGGAGCGGTAGCTGGGAAAACGTGCCGTTGTCCAAGATCGTCGCCGACGTCGCGGCCCGCAACGGCTGGGCGCCGGTGTGTCCGGACAACACGAAAGTGGTGCGTGCCGATCAGCTCAGCGAGTCCGATTTTAATTTCATCACACGGCTGGCCAAGCAGTACGACTGCACGGCCAAGGTCGCCGACGGCAAGCTACTGGTGATGCCGCGTCAGGGCGGGCAGAGTGCGAGCGGCAAGGCCTTTGCGCCGATCGTAATCACGCGCGAAGACGTCAGCCGCTGGCAATTCCACCTTGGCGATCGCAGCAGCCACAAGGCGGTCGGGGCCAAGCATCAAGACAAGAAGACCGGCAAGCTTGCCGTGGTGTCACTGGAGAACGACGACGCCCCGGACGGCCTGCCGGCGGTGCATACCGATCGCCATATTCACCCGAACAAGACGGCGGCCGAGGCAGCGGCGAAGGCCCGACTTGCAGCGTTCAACCGGTCCACGGCCGGCGTGCGGCTGGAAATGGCAGGGCGTACCGATCTGTTTGCCGAACGATCGATCATCGCCCAGGGCTTCAAGGTTGGACTTGACGGCGAGTATCTGGCCGAGTCGGTGCAGCAGACCTACACCCAAGCCGGCTGGACCACCGTTGTCGAGTGCAACGGCGGCAAGAATGGCAAGGCCAAAGCCAAAGGCAAGAAGGGGAAAAAGCCCGCCAAGCCGGTCAAGGTCGTGAGCCTCAAATAGCGCGAGAGCGCACCCCATCCCGCCGCCTTGAGCGGCTTTTTTGTGCCTGGAGTTTGTATGCCGATCACTCAGCAGCAATTGCTGCAGATCCTCCCCAACGCCCGCCCAGTCGCGGGCGTTTTTGTGTCTGCGCTGGTCACGGCCATGGCGCGGTTCCGCATTACCTCGCCGGTGCGCGAGGCGGCGTTTCTCGCCCAGTGCGGGCACGAGTCGCAGCACCTGACCAAGTTGTCGGAAAGCCTCTACTACCGGGACGCCGAGCGCGTCGCGCGCTTGTTCAAGTCGGGTTTCGATGACAACCGTAACGGCCGAGCGGATCCGGCCGAGATCGTGGCCGCAAAGGCGTATCTGTGCAACTCGGAAAAGCTGGCCAACCGCGTCTATGCAAATCGCATGGGCAATGGTCCCGAGGCGTCTGGCGATGGCTACCGCTATCGAGGGCGCGGCCTGATCCAGATCACCGGGCGCGACAACTACCGCCTGTGCGGGCAAGCGCTCGGCCTGCCTTTGCTCGATCGGCCCGAGCTGCTGGAGCAGCCTGAATATGCCGCGCTGTCGGCGGCCTGGTACTGGTGGGATCGAGGTCTTAACGATCTGGCCGACGCCGGCCTGTTCGACGGCATCAGCCGGAAAATCAACGGGGGCGACGTCGGTCTGGCCGATCGCCGCGAGCTGTGGGCCAAGGCCAAGGCGGTGCTATGTCAATCCTCGATCTGATCCCGGCACCGGTGCGACCCTGTGCGATCGCCCTGGTACTGCTGTCGATCGCCGGCGCCGGAGCTGCCGGCAGTTGGGCGATACAGGACTGGCGTTACGGTAACGCGCTAGCCGAGCAGGCCCGCCAGTCCGCCGACGTGGCCCGGGCGGCCGCCGAGGCGACGGTGGGGGCGCTGGTGATCGAGCAGGACAAGCGCCTGGCGCTGGAGCGGCGCCTGAAAGACAACGACCAAACCCATTACAAGGATCTATCCGATGCGCAAACAGCTCAGCAACGCCTGTCTGATCGCCTTGCCACTGCTGATGTCAGGCTGTCAGTCCTACTTGACGCCGGCAGCGCTGCCGGCCGTTGCGACGGGGTGTCAGCCCCTGCCCGCGCCGGCGGCGTGGTTCATGGCCCCGCAAGAGCCGAACTTGACCCAGCGCATGCTCGGCGAATTATCGGCATCACCGATGCCGGCGACCGGGGGCTGATTGCCCTCGCGGCCTGTCAGGCATACGCCAAAGAAGTCTCAACACCGAAGTAAAAAAGAGCGGCCGGTCCGGATGCGTCAACATCCAGATCGACCGCCGTCCCTGCAGATTCTCCCTGCAAGTCCAGCCAAGGCTCTTGCTCCGTGCACAAAGCGCGGCGAGCCTAGCACCTGTTTATCCATACAGTAAAGGTCTTGCTTTTTTATGCCTACCCCCATCATTCCTTGGATGGGCGGCAAACGCCGCCTGGCCGACCGTCTCATTCCGCTTTTTCCGCCACACGAATGCTACGTTGAAGTCTTTGCCGGTGGTGCCGCGCTCTACTTCATGAAGCCCCAGCCATCGCCGGTCGAAGTCCTCAACGACATCAACGGCGACCTGGTCACGCTTTACCGCGTCGTGCAGAACCACCTCGAAGAATTTGTGCGCCAATTCAAATGGGCGCTTAGCTCGCGACAGGTGTTCGAGTGGCAGAAAATGACCCGCCCTGAAACCCTCACCGACATCCAGCGCGCCGCCCGATTCTTTTACCTGCAGCACCATGCCTTCGCCGGCAAGGTCTCGGGCCAGACGTTCGGCACGGCGACGACTGCCCCGGCTATCAACCTGCTGCGGATCGAGGAAAACCTCTCGGCCGCTTGGCAGCGCCTGTCCGGCACCTACGTCGAAAACCTTCCCTGGCTTGAATGTGCTGAACGCTATGACCGTGCCCACACCTTCCACTACATGGATCCGCCTTATTGGCAGACCGCTGGCTATGGCGTGGACTTTCCGTTCGAGAACTATGAGCGGATGGCCGACTTTATGCGCCGCTGCAAAGGCAAAGTCATGGTCAGCATCAACGACCATCCGGATATCCGCCGTGTGTTCGACGGTTTCCACTTCGAAACCTTAGATATCCGCTACACCACAACCAACCAGCGGCAAGGTAAAGCCGAGGTGAGCGGTGAGTTGGTGATCATGAACTGGGCGCCAGAATCGTTGGGCGGCTTGTTTTGAGAAATCTCGGGCTTGCTTACTCCGTCCGGAGCTGGGCGGGGTGGCACACTCCGCTCCAATAGCGAAGCGCCACGATAGTGCTCCTGGCTCAATTGCGTTAATACTCGAAGGCATTGATCAGTGGCAAAGGGTTCGACAGATGTCCCATGGCTTAGACGTTCCCATCACGCATGAATATCGCGGCCATAAGCTGGTCGTAAAATTTGATTGGAATAGGCCCAACGATCCATCGCCGACAGCGGCGCATGTGCTGGCAGAGAGCGGGGTGCACGGGTTCGCTGATACGGTTGCGGAACTGCCAGGCCCATGGCCGGATTATCCATGTGCGCTCGCTGACGCGATGGCGGCTGCCGAACGCTGGATTGACAGTCAGTTACCCTAGCAACCGGTTGTCGGTCCGAGCGGTCGTATTATTTGGCTAGTGTCATAATGATGTCATGTGGGAGCAGAGATGTGCGCTTCCCTCCATCCATACAGTGTGACTCCATGCTCTCGACCGATGATTTTCGATTCAATGCCCATCACTTGTTGCTCGACCTTGATGCAACCACCAATCACCTCATGATGCTGGTCGTATCACATGAAGTCAGTGGCTCTCGATGGGAAGAAGCGTTGGTTCGACAGCAGCGAGCCTATGCCGCGTGGGTCTCCATCCTCCCAGGCATTCAGATCGACCCGATGCCTGTGCTCGACGGTCGAGCGGCTGACGGGATCACCACCGTAGCTGAGTGACCTCAACTTCGATCATTTACGCATGATCTTCCTCCCAGACGACTGTGACGGACGCCCGCCATTTCACGTCGGTCACGCCGAAACGCTCCGCCATCGGTTTAGAAAAACGCTTCAGTGGTGGACGCCCCGGCTTGGGTATCGGAGCAAGGCCCGCATCACAGCTCGCCCACTGCCAGGCCTCCGCGTTGTTCATCAGCTTCGTTCTGATGACGAAGCTTTTGGGCTCACCGTGGAGTTGATAATCGATGACGTACAAATCAGCTGGCTTCACGAGGCCTCCTATTGCTCATGAATAAGTGATTTTGCGCGCTGAAGAAAATTCAGAGAAATTGTCCGACGATCATTAACGCCATCGGTAGGTCAGTTGTGTTCGCGGTGAGCAAGATTGCGACCAGTCAGCGGTTGACAGACGAAGTTCTATCACCCGCGGCCGTTCGCTCCAGTTCGAGAGGCGTGACGCAATGGATCAGCGCTTCCAGTAGCGCGTCGGTGCGAACCAAGCTGTTCGGATGATCTTTCTCAATTGCCCTGATCGGCATGCTGGACACCAGCGCATCGCCGGGGTCTTGCACCAGGCTGACCCCACCGGCCGCCTGCACAGCGGCCGCCCCGGCGGCGCCGTCTCCGTCATTGCCGGAAAGGATCATGCTGATGACTCTTATTCCAAACACCGCCGCGGCAGTGCCAAACAACCGATCCACGGCAGGCTTGGAGAAATGCAGTTTCGGTCCATCGCTGAGATGCATAAGCCCCGGTTCAACCACTTCAAGATGTCGTCCTGGCGGGGCCACGTAGACACGACCCGCTTCGACGCGGACGCCTTCGTCTGCATAGGCAACGGGCAAGGCTGACCAAGAATCGAATATCGATGCAAGCAGTCTGGGGCTCGAGGAGCCTGTGTGCACAACGATCAATACGGCAGCAGGGAAGTCTGCTGGCAACCCTGAAAGGATTTGACGAAGAGGGCCGAAGCTGCCCTCTGATCCACCGATCACTACGATATCTCTTACGGTATCCATGTCGCTCGTACGCTCTGTCTTTATAAGTGGATCAAAAGCGTCGGCCAAATGTTCCAGACTGCAGCGAGAATTTGCGGGTGAAAGAATTGTAAGACAGCAGGGTGACGATGCCTCAGATCATCACTAGGCGAGTGATTTTCGGTGTCCGCTTTGGCGCCACGTCAGCGATGGGCCGATTACTCAGCAAAAACCGCTCATAACTCCACGGTGAAACCCTTGAGACCGATGCTGTCGGCGAAACGGCCCCCCGCCGTCAGGCTGGCCCAGGTGCGCAGCCGCTCACGCCGCGAGCGCACCGGCACCCAGCGTGCGCCGCTGCCGCCCAGGCGGATCGACAGGCCCCAGTCGGAGCCGCCATCGATCCTGGTCACAAGGCATTCGCGCATCGCATGTTGTTCAACCAAGGCGCGCAGTACCTCTTCATGAATGCCTTCACCGATCATTTTTTCAGTTCCCGCTGACGCGTCTGTAAAGCGCGGTCGAATATCAGATACAGCCCTTCGATGGCCCCGAGGTTGAGTGCTTTCACCGTTTCAATGCCCAGAGTGAAACCTTCGGCTCGGTCGGCCGCGTGCAGCGTGTCGGCCAAGGTGCTTGCCTGGGCGATGCCAGCGAGCAGCTTCAGCGCTTGCGCGTGCACCGAACGCGGCAAGTTCAGTGCGGCAAATTCGTCGTAGTCACTCATTGTCTAACCCCTTGTGACGTCCAACGCGGCGCAACGCTTCTTGACGGGTCAGGGACAACAGTTCGTACATGAGGTCGCGTTGCTCGTCGGTAACAACCTCCGCCGCCGCTAAGCCCAATACAAAGCCTTGCGCCACGTATGCATCGCCCTCGATGTCGGCGCCTTCGTGCTCGGCGCGGTAGAGATTATCCAGCAGCTCTCCCCACATATGCTGCAAATAGGGCGTCTTCAGTTCGACTTTAGGGAAGCTGAACGCGAACTCATCGGACTCTGGGCGATTCTCAGGGGCGACCATAACCTTTCCTTTAAGACTGGTAGCAAGACGATGGCCAGCATAGGGGGTGGCGGTAGACCAGTCCATGGGATTCCGGCAAGCGGTAAGCCACAAAAAGGCCCCCATACCTAGGCCAGATGTGGGGGCCTATTGAACATAAACGGCGTTCTGTTCATTGGTCGGCAAAAGCCGCTATCGGCCGTACGCGGCGTCCGCACATCTGAATATACAAACCGATAGACGGTGGTTCCGGTCGGCACTCAGCGTTGAACTCGTTTTTCTCTGGCGCAATCCATTGGTCATCGAGGAGCGCCTTTATGAAATGTATGTGCTGGATTTGTTGGGAAAACGCGGAGCGTCGAACTCTGGCAGGCGACTGGGTAAATATTAAATGTGATGCCTGTGGCCGCTATTTCATTAGCCGCGAGTTCATGCGCGAGAACAAAGGCAAGACGCTTGATGTAGAAGCTATGAGATACCTGATCTCCGACGCTATGTCTGCTGGAGTATCACCAACCATTGGCAACGGAACAGCTCGTTTCGCAACGTCCAGAAAGTGTTGAGCGGAATCCGATGGACTCCGAACGCGCGTTGGCTCGCTCCGCCAACCATTACCAGTGACTACACCTGCCGTAATCGCGTGATCGCGTCCGTAATCGCTGCCGCATTCCTGTCCAGTGTTTCTAAGGCGACTACAGCATTATCGGCAACAACATCTGCGCCAGCCCCCGAGATCCAATGAGTGATCTCTTCTATCGCCGCACCCAGCGCATGCTGGTTGTGTAGCAACAAAGTCAGCGCGTCGGCCGTGGTTACATTTGAATCTGAGTTATTTGGCATTTTTGGATCGTCCTTGAGCGAAAGCTACCAAAAGGGCTAGTTCAGCCGTGCCAAACCAGACTAGCTCAGGCATCTGAGTTTCGATGACTTTTTCGCACCAGAATGGCGCATCTGTCCCAGATCTGTCCCATATGGCCATTTTTCGGACGTCAAAAACCACAAACCCCCGATTTTCTCTAGGAAAATCAGGGGTTTGCGTTTACTGAATGTGGCGGTGAAGGAGAGATTCGAACTTGCAGCATTACCAGCTTGACCACGCGCCCTCCTGACAACGTCGGTGCCCCTGCGCCAATGACTGCTCTTGGCCAGAGCCGGACGTCCCTGAGCGGCTGCTTTCGGCCATAAGCGGACAGATGGGTACGGATCACCTCTTAAAGGCTCTGATCGTTTTAGCAACACTTCCAGCTTTCGTGAGCCCCGCTAGTCGGAGCAGCGTCGTTTTCGTTGACGAATTTAGCATCTGGATTTTCCACTGATCGCTTAAGTGGCATTTTGCTTTCATTTTAAGTGACTCAATGGTAGAAAAGCCCTTTGGCTGCGTGCTAGCCAGCCAACCTGCTTAAAGGGATTTTTTGCTAATGGTTTTCGACGCAACTGAATTCACGTCTTGTATTGCAAACATAGACAAAAGAATCCCTCTGCCGGATTTTGCCTCTAAATTACGAGAATTAGATCTCCCAGTATCAAACTCGTGGTCGAAAACCGTAACAGCATTGACAGAAATTGCTGAAAATCCAAAAATTACATCTGCCGTAATTGGTTCGCTAGAGGCTATAAAATCTTGGGTGTCCGAATATTTTCGGTATTCCTCAAAGGCAATATTCATATTTGATTTTTCAAACTCTAAGCCCGGTAAGATTCAGGACTTGGCGGCTGACTTTAAAAAAAACCTCAAGCACGTAGGAGTTCACAGAGATCACCCGGCTACTTTTCCAGGTCTTTTGGATAAACACGAACTACCCTCCTTTAACGGCAAAACAATGCTGCGCAAGGTCTACCGCCAGGCCGGTGGCATATCGTTCGTATTCTCATCGATAAGGGAGTATCAAATCAGAGAGACCATAGCGATCTCTCCAGCAGACACCCAAGCTGTTGAGAAACTCGATGGTTATTCAAAGGTGGTAGGAATTCGTACAGCCCTTCACGAGCAAATCGACACCATCAGATTTCGTTGGTCAGGCAACAGCGCTTCTTTCTCACCAACTATAGAAATGATTCTGGACATTACTAAGCCCGGCGGCACTATTTTAAATTCGAATGAAATCTTAATTCGATCAAAAGAATATCGATCTATTATTAATACGTGCCTGCTGAGAAGTAATAGTTCATTTGTGATACCAAGTGAATTAAATTTTTTTCCTGTTATTCAGAAAATTTATAACTCGAAGGAAGGTAACGTCTGCGAGTTGGGCTTTGTAACAATGCTCGGAAACTCGATGAAAACCGAGAAAATGAAGCGAAACTCTGCGGATTTGAGGAGCGAAACATGGCATGCAGGAGCTATGGTTGCGATAGCATCCGCGCCCACTCCTGATACAATTGACATCTACAAACTGAATGTTAGTTGGAGAATCACTATGAGTGATGACGAGCCAATTCTTTCAATCCCTGGCAGCTACCGCGCTCTCAGCATTGCAAGCATTGATCATGCCATCATTCTGGGGTGTACTGGCCGTTCGTCGTTTAACTTCACCTACGGTCGTTTAATGACGTTTGCAAGGATGCCATGAGAATTAATCCTGATAGCCAAGAAGCTGTCGTTTTGATTGACGACGCTAAAAGGACGCTTGTTGGCTACAAGAAACAAACTTTAACATTCGCGGCCTTGCAAAGATTGTTCTCTCCAATAGAAACCTGCGAATTAGCACTGAGAATTGAACTGCTCTGCAATAAATCAGTAGGCGTGCTTGAAAAAGAATTTTATTACGAAGACGAAAACGGTCGACCGCTATTTATCCCGCCCAAGTATATAAAGCACTATTTGCTGACAGGTGTACTTTCCCACCCAGAAACAAAAATGCCGATTGAAAGTGTTTCCGAAGAAAGTATAGCGATAGAATTTTTGGTGCTCTGATGACTAACCTCAATATAAAGTCCGCATCAAAAAAAATAGACTTAATGCCAATACTTCGATCTACATTGAGCGATTCGATTGAATGTTACGGAGATTTTGTTAGTGCTATTGAGACAAAGTTATGCCAGATAACCAAGGAAATGGTTAGAAGCAGCAATTATTTTCAAGGACAATCCGAAGACCAAATAACCTTTCATATTATTTCACATTTCAAAGGATGGGGATTTGGCGCTCGCCATGATGTCATGATTGGCGGCCACGTTGATGTTAGTATCGAATACGAGGACTACTTGTGGCTTGCAGAAGCTAAGATTCACAAAGACTACATGAATCTTCAAAGAGGTTGGGAACAGCTGAACTCTAGATATTCTACTGGAATGAAAGATGAGGATCGAGGAGCCTTTCTGATATATAACTTCAATGTGGACGCGTTGAGTGTTACAAACGAATGGCGATCGAGGCTGAAAGAGTTTTACCCCGAGCTTATCATCGCTCCGTACGACGAGCAGGACTTGGATTTTAAAACTGTCGGAAAACATGTCAAGTCTGGCAGGGATTACTTTGTTACGCACTACAATATTCCTTTACACTTTGATCCAAAAGACAGAAACATGTGAAAGTGTGGCGCTCGCTTTATTAAATCGACCCTAAGGGGATGGGGATTCAGGCGCCTGCATTCTAGTTGTAGGCCATAAATTAATAAGCTTAAACCCAAGAGAAATGGAAGTGAGGGTGCACTTTTATGAAGTCGTTATTTCCAAGTCATTTCGCTAGCGACAACGGAAGAATAGTTAAATTGTGGGCGGAGTGCATATTTGTTTTTGACACAAATGTTTTGACTGGGCTGTATAAATACTCCGATGAAACTCGGGATGCACTTTACCAAGTTATAGAATCCCTTGGTGAAAGATTGTGGATTCCGTACCAAGTCATGCTTGAGTATCTCGATAATCGGGCAAAGATCGTACACGACCAATCGAAGCTTTATACTTCGGCGATTGCTACGCTCGAAGAATTCAAGACAGAGCTAGAGATGCCAACCCGGCATCCGTTTGTATCGAGAGATATTTACGAAGAATTCTGCATTTCTACAGGAAAAGTTTTAGATGAATTAAAAAACAGAAAAGATTTTCATGAGGGTCGAATCACAGATGATGATGTCAAAGCGAGACTTGGCGAGCTATTAGAGGGAAAAGTTGGGCCAAAGTATTCTACTGAGGAACTAGATGCTCTAGTGATAGAGGGCGACATTAGATACCTTCAGAAAATACCGCCTGGGTTTGAAGACAAGGACAAACATAAGGGGTCGATGCTGGTAAAGGAAATTTATAAACGCTATGGAGATCTTATTTTTTGGAAGCAGATATTAGACAAGGCAAGAGAATCGTCCAACTCGGTGATTTTAGTCACCGGTGAGCGAAAAGAGGATTGGTGGTCAATATGCGGCGGGAAAACTATCGGCCCCTTACCTGGACTGATGGATGAATTTCTTGAAGTCACTGGCAAGGACTTTTACATATACTCGACTCACAGTTTTTTGAAGCTTGCTAATGAGTACCTTCACCAAAAAACCTCTTCCGCAGCTGTCGAGGAGGTTAGAGATACGTTCATCAATGAAAAGCAACCTTCAATTCAGGATAGAGATCTATCGTCAACTCAAGACGAGGCTAGTGAAGTTGATGTAGATAACGCCATATCGAGTAAGTACGGTGCGGAGTATTATCAGCAACAAGAAATAATGATTGAGGAAGCCATCGCCAAGATGGACGTCATAATAAAAAATTTGCGCGAAAAGTTATCCGAAGCAGAGTCGTCCTCAACCCCATCAGTGATTGAGGTATATAAGGGCCGCTTAAATTTTTCAGTGAGACGGCGAAAATCTTTACGAATGAAGCAACGTTATTATGCCCGTAGAATATCTCAGTTCCTTAGCGATGAGTTAATTTAGTCGTTCCTGCAAAATGTGCTGTACCTAAACACCTATTATCGATAAATACGCGGTAAAAAGGGGCAGGCAAGGAAATTTGCCGCTCCTAGATGTTATTCAATTTGTTCATAAACATATTGACTCCCAAAAGATTAATCAATGGGGTAAAATCCCTCTTGTACCTTTACAGCGATATCTGAGGTTCGGATCGAACTCGGGGTGAAGGGCAAGCTTTCACTGATAGCTGTCGCTTCTGACCGTCCGCATTCCGCCAAAAGCGGACCCTCGCCCGGCCTCCTCTGCAAGAATCGGACGATCAGTATGAGCGGACGCTATAACAGATAGATATATGATCTGCCTACAAAATTCGACTTGATTTAAGCTTTAAAGTTATGCCTCAGAGGTATCGGCTGCATCATCGGGCTTAAGTACGGTTGGAGGCGTTTTTGCTGGTTGCTTTCTACGGACATCTGCTGTCGTACGTCCAAGTCGAATGGCCAGCGCCAAAGCAAAAAAAATTGGGTAAATGTGAATTTCTAAGACTGATGCGATCCCGCCTTTAGCGGTTTTAGCTACCGCATTTCTATCCTCTCTTGATTTATGTACCCATTCAAATTTTTCGCATAATCTATCTGCCGTGAGGCGCGTCGTTTCACTCACTAAATTCTCTGATATCTGGGCGCAGTCAAAAAACTGCTCCATTCTATCTGGCCAGTCTTTCGCCTGCGTTGGCTCAATGAGTGCTTCAATGCGGTGCTTTAATAGCAAAATATCAGAACGATATTCATTGCTGTTCTTGATGCCTTCTCCTGGGCCGTACTCATACATTATGTCAAGATGACCCAAATTGAAAAGAACATCGGAGTGTGTCATTTTTTGCATTTGGTTAAGGTGCGCATTATAGTTTGGTAACACTCGCTTGGCATTATCTTGTTCAGCCTTCTGAGCGTAAAAAATTAGCGAAATAGCTGCCAATCCAAGCCACACATAATCACTAGAGAGCCATAGAATCTCGCGCTTGAAAGTGAAAAGCCCAAGTACCTGAAAAAATAAAAAACTAATCAAAAAAACGATTATAAAAAGGTCCATGTCCGCCAGTCAGTTTGAAATTGGTCGACAAGGATAGCAGATCTCGAGCAGTTCCCAGATCATGAAGCAGCGCATGGATTAGTCGTGAATCGAGTTTGATTCTGACCGCCTAATTCTTTCAGAGGAGGCCGGGTGAGCGTCCGCTTCTGGCCGAAAGCCGCCGTTACTGTTTAGGGCAAAATTAGGGCATATGGGAGGCCGTTTGGGCCCGCTGCACGCCAACGATGAAGGTAGAAAGCACCGTTTTCGGTGGGCTAAAGCGGCCTACAAAGATTCCAGAAGGGGTTCGAATCCCTATCTCTCCGCCATTATTGAACAAGACGAAGCCCCCGTAATCATTGCTGATTACGGGGGCTTTTTCGTTTCTGGCGTTTTGTTCGCAATGCTTTTCGGGTACAACCTGCCGACTGCATAAAAGGAACAGCTCGATGAGTGAAGTTCAGCCGTTGGCGGGTGATGATGACGTTAGGCCGCAGAGCGTGAGTCTGCGCGAGGCGTTCTGGTTCTGGTTGAAGCTGGGCTTTATCAGTTTCGGCGGGCCGGCCGGGCAGATTTCGATCATGCATCAGGAACTGGTCGAGCGCCGACGCTGGATTTCCGAGCGGCGTTTTCTGCATGCCTTGAACTATTGCATGTTGCTGCCCGGGCCGGAGGCGCAGCAGCTGGCGACCTACATTGGCTGGCTGATGCATCGAAGCTGGGGCGGGATTGTGGCCGGGGCGTTGTTCGTGTTGCCTTCGCTGTTCATCCTGATTTTCCTGTCGTGGCTTTATATCGCCTTCGGTGAAGTGCCGGTGGTGGCCGGGCTGTTTTACGGGATCAAGCCTGCGGTGACGGCCATCGTCGTGCAGGCGGCCCATCGGATCGGTTCGCGGGCGCTGAAGAACAACTGGCTGTGGGCGATTGCTGCGGCGTCGTTTACGGCGATCTTTGCGTTCAATGTGCCGTTTCCGCTGATCGTTTTGGGTGCGGCGGTAATCGGCTATTGCGGCGGACGCTTGGCGCCTGAGAGGTTCAGAGCCGGCGGGCATAGTGCGGCGAAGAAGTCTTTCGGTCCGGCGTTGATCGACGACGACACGCCAACACCGGCCCATGCCCGTTTCAGCTGGACGAGACTGGCCATGCTCGCCGTGATTGGCGCCGCGCTGTGGGCATTGCCGATGGGTGTATTGACCGCGCTATTCGGCTGGCAGGGCACGTTGACGCAGATGAGCTGGTTCTTCACCAAGGCAGCGCTGCTCACCTTCGGCGGGGCTTATGCGGTGTTGCCATATGTCTATCAAGGTGCGGTCGGTCACTACGGCTGGCTGACCCCGACACAGATGATCGACGGCCTGGCGCTGGGCGAAACCACGCCGGGGCCGCTGATCATGGTGGTGGCGTTTGTCGGTTTTGTCGGGGCTTATGTGTCGCAGGTGTTCGGCGCCGATCAGGTGTTCCTCGCCGGAGCGGTCGCCGCCGCGCTGGTGACGTGGTTTACCTTTCTGCCCTCATTCCTGTTCATCCTCGCCGGCGGCCCACTGGTGGAGTCGACGCACGACGAACTCAAATTCACCGCCCCGCTGACCGCCATCACCGCCGCGGTGGTAGGGGTGATTCTCAACCTGGCGTGTTTCTTCGGCTACCACGTGCTCTGGCCGCAGGGTTTCAGCGGCAGCCTGGACTGGACGTCGGCGTTGATTGCGCTTGCGGCGGCCATTGCGCTGTTTCGCTTCAAGCGCGGAGTGATTCAGGTGTTGCTGGGCTGTGCGTTGGTTGGGTTGGTGGTGCATTTGCTGCGTTAGTGGTCGCGGCGCCGGAAATCGAGTCGCGCGCTGGAGGCCTGAAGAACTCAGTCACCTGGAGATCATTGGCTCGATCATCGTCATGCTCAACAAGGGCGCCGACATGCGCTCCAACATCGCAGCTGAAGCACGGGCGAAGATCGTTCATGAGCGCTTGATGGGGCGCGCGCCTGACATCAGGCGGCGCGCCCCGGTTGATCACTGTGAGATCTTGGTGACTTGCAAAGATTTGCGCTCGATCGCTACGGGCTGCAAATGCCCCAAGCGGTCGAGGTGATAACGCTGCAGGTCCCGCGCCAGAATCAGTTGGCCGTGATACAACGCTGCCGCTTCGTTGCGCACATCCTCGATCGACGGGCTCACCGCCGGATTGGCCTGATAGCGCGCGCTGAAATGCGTCAACACCAGATTGCGCACCCCGGCTGATTCGGCGAAACCGGCGACAGCGGCGGCGCTGCTGTGGCCGTAACTGGCACGAGCGCGGTCGATCGCTGCCTGCACGAATGTCGCTTCATGCACGAGCACATCTGCCGATTGCGCCACTTCGGCCAGCAGTGCCGGCCGATCGTTATCGCCGCAGACAATGATGCGTCGATCAGGTCGTGAACTCAGCAGATAGTCGCGAGCGTGCAGCATCCGCCCGTCAACCTCCACGTCCTGACCGTGGGCCAACTGACCCCAGAGCGGGCCGCGTTCGATGCCTTCGGCATCCAGGCGCTGCACGTCCAGACGCGGTTCCGGGTCGGACTCGGTGAACACATAACCGTGAGACGGCACCCGATGTGACAGTTCGACGGTCTGCACCTGAACGTTAACGTTGCGCCACTCCGTGAGCGTTTCCACAGCGTGCAGGTTGATCTCGAACGGCAGATACGATTGCGTCACCTCCAGACTCATTTTCAGCCAGGGATGCAGCGCTGTCGGCAGGATAATGTCCAGTGGTCGCGTGCGTCCGGACATGCCGGTGCTAGCCAGCAGGCCCGGCAAGCCCAGGCAGTGATCGGCATGCACATGAGTGATGAAAATCGCCCGCAACTCGCTCAGCGACAGCGGCGTGCGCAGCACCTGATGCTGGGTGCCTTCACCGCAATCGATCAGGTACCAGCCCTTGCCGGCAGACGCGATCAGTGCCGTCGCGCTGACGTTGCGCTGGCGGGTCGGCACGCCGGCAGACGTGCCCAGAAACAACAAATCCACGGTGGTTCTCCCTGGCGGATCGGATTTCAGATATTGCGTGCAGTTCTCGGTGAGCTTTCGACAATCAGCGAGGCGATTCGGATCCATCGATGGACTGCGACAATTCATCGGACACCCGCGCTGTCGGCGGCTGGCCTCGGCACTTCGCTCGCTGATGATGGTCACAGCGAAACGGAGTCACTTAGCGGAGGTCAACTTGCCCAGAAAATCCAGGCCGATCGTCGACCGCGCCGATGCGGCGACCCTTTCGCAAGAACGCAAAGATGTGTTTTTCGCGGCGGTGCAGGTCAGCCGCATGGCCATGATTGTCACCGATCCAGCGCAGCCCGACGATCCCATCATTTTTGCCAACAATGCGTTTCTTGAACTCAGCGGCTACGAGCTGGAAGAAGTGCTCGGGCGCAACTGCAGGTTTCTGCAAGGCGAGCAGACTGATCGTGCGGTGTTGCAACGGGTCAAGCAAGCGCTGAAACATCAACACGAAACCTGCGTGGAGGTGCTCAACTATCGCAAGGACGGCTCGTCGTTCTGGAACGAGCTGTTCATCGCGCCGCTATTCAACGAGCGCGGACAACTGGTGTATTTCTTCGCTTCGCAAATGGACGTCAGCCGCCGCCGTGACGCCGAGGACGGTTTGCGTTACAGCGAAAACATGGAAGCACTCGGGCAGTTGACCGGTGGCATCGCCCACGATTTCAACAACCTGCTGCAAGTGATGATCGGCTACATCGAGCTGATCCAGCACACCGCCAAGCGGCCGAGCATCGATCCGCAACGCATCGTGGTCGGCGCCGGTCACGCCCGTGCGGCGGCGGAAAAAGCCCGTCTGCTGACTCAGCATCTGCTGGCGTTCTCGCGCCGGCAACGGCTTGAGGGCCGGGTGATCAATCTCAATGCCTTGCTCGAGCGGTCAACGCTGCCGGCACCGGAATCCTGCGATCTGGAGCCGCAATTCGAGTTGGCCGAGGATTTGTGGAATTGCCGCCTCGACCCGGCGCAGGCGGAGATGGCCCTGAACCATTTGCTCTCCAACGCCTGCGATGCGCTGGTTGACCAGCAGCAACCTGCGATCACCGTGCAGACCCGCAACGTCGATGTACCGGACTCGACGGATCCGCACCAGGGCGGACTGGCGGCGGGGCGTTACGTCTGCATCGCGGTTGCCGATAACGGCGTGGGCATTGCCGCTGACGATCTCGACAAAGTGATGGAGCCGTTTTTCACCACCAAAGAGGAAGGCAACGGTGCCGGCCTCGGTTTGTCGATGGTTTACGGCTTCGTCAAGCAATCCGGCGGTGTGGTCAAAATCGAATCGACGCCGGGGCTCGGCACCACGGTGCGCCTGTTCTTCCCGGCGGATGACAGTCAGCTATCGGCATCTGGCTCCGCTGAAACCGCAGAAAATCTCAAGGGCACGGAGCGCATCCTGATCGTCGAGGATCGCGCCGAAGTCGCTGAACTGGCGCGCTTTGTATTGTCCGAACAGGGTTACCACACCGACCTCGCTGCAGATGCGAGCGAGGCACTGGCCTTGCTGCAGAGTAGCGAATACGACCTGGTATTCACCGATTTGGTCATGCCGGGCGACATGAACGGGCTGGCACTGGCGCGGGAAATCAGCCAACGCTATCCGGCCATGAAGATCCTGCTGACGACCGGGTACTGCGCGGACGAGTCGACGCCCAATGAGCTGGCTGACAATGAGTTCGAATTGATCGCCAAGCCCTACGCGCCGGTGGACCTTTTGCGCAAGCTGCGCTTGATGCTCGGCTGAAAAAACGAACTGACGGCGCACGTTCGGCGTCCATCCTAAAGACTGCATTGAACAACCAGTGAGGGACCCGATCCCCGAGGAGATATTGGCAGTGAGCGATGACTTGATGATCAATAACGGGCCGATCGACTGAGCGTCGACGAGGACGGTTCATGCAGGAGCAATCTTTGGTGGTGATTAGCGGCGCCAGTGCTGGCGTAGGGCGCGCGGTGGCCCATCGGTTTGCCGCTGGCGGCTACCACATCGGGCTGTTGGCGCGTGATCCGGCGGGGCTGGCCGCCACGCAAGAGGAGCTGCGAGCGTATGGCGTTCAGGTTGAAACAGTCAGCGTCGACGTCGCCGATGCGCTCGCCGTGCAGCAGGCCGCCCAGCAACTGGAAACCGCGCTCGGGCCGCTGGCGGTGTGGGTCAATGCAGCGATGGTCACGGTGCTCTCGCCGATAGAACAATTGTCCGCCGCCGAGATCGAGCGCGTCACTCAGGTAACCTATCTCGGCACGGTTCATGGCACGTTGGCAGCGCTGTCGTTGATGCGCCCACGCAACAAGGGACTGATCATTCAGGTCGGCTCGGCGCTGGCCTATCGGGCCATTCCGTTGCAGGCCGCTTACTGCGGGGCAAAATTTGCCGTGCGCGGTTTTACCGACTCGTTGCGCTGTGAGTTGCTGCATGAGCGCAGCCATATTCGCGTGTGCATGGTGCAATTGCCCGCGATCAATACCCCGCAGTTCGATTGGGCACGTAACAAATTGCCCAAGCGTCCCCAACCTGTGCCACCGATTCACGACCCCGACGTAGCGGCACGGGCGATTTTCAGTGTGGTAAAGCATCCTCCGCGAGAGTTGTGGCTAGGGTGGTCGACGATCAAAGCGATTATTGGGCAGTCGGTCATGCCCGGTCTGCTCGACCGTTTGATGGCGCGAAGTGCATGGTCCGGTCAGCAGACCAATGAGCCTGAAGACAACGAGCACCCGGACAACCTGTTCGAAGCGCAGCCGGATCGGCATCAGATTCGCGGTCGTTTCGTCGGCCGTTCCAGGGATGCAGCGCTGGCCTTGACCTCGACGCAAGTGCTGGCGATATCGGCAGTGATTGCCATATTGGTCGGCGTGGTTCTATTACAGCTCTGATGCTTTCCCGGTTCGCTCCACTGTCGACGCATCTCTGCGCGCGCTGCTAGAGGCGCTGGGGTGCATGGAAGCAACAAATGCAGCACATGCACCTTTGATGAATGTGGTTTCGCTCAAATCTCCTTGATCGGCGTCTCGCCTTGAACGGCTTTGATCAGATTGATCACGTGCAGGCAATCAGCCTTGTTCACATATGACTCACCACTGGCCACCGTCTCGTGGTTGCGCGCACGCAGACGCCAGCGCCACTGGCCTTTGCCAGTGCTGGGGGTGCCTCGGGTTTGTCGGTAGATTTCGAAATACATGGGGTTCGCTCCCTGCGATAGAAAGGCGCGCCAACCTGTGTGGCGCATCGACGCAAGCCTAGCGCAGCGGGTTTTTTTGGCTATCGCGGATTTGTTTCCAATCGTTCGCGGATGTTTCTGAAAGACGCTGGCCAGAGCGCCGCGACTGCCCGGCGAATTGGCCGATATGACGCCGTGTCCTGCTTGCACGTGCGTGCCGGCTGCTGCTTAATACGGCACGGCTCATGGCCTCGAAAGACTTTCGATGACCGACAAACTATAAAAAGAGCACTCCTTTGACTGAGCACGGAACGCAACAGGCCGGGCAGGTGACGTTGTCGCTGGTGATCCCCGTTTTCAACGAGGCCGACAGCCTCGACAGCTTTCTTTCGCGCATCGACGACGTCTTTCAGACGCAGGCACTGATCGATCTTGAACTGGTCTTCATCAACGATGGCAGCACCGACACCACCCTTGAGCGCTTGCTTGAGCGGCAGCGGCAAGACTCGCGTCTGCGCATCGTCGATCTAAGCCGCAACTTCGGCAAGGAAGCGGCGTTGTCGGCCGGTCTGCAAATGGCCACCGGGCAGATCGTGGTTCCGATCGACGCCGATCTGCAGGACCCGCCGGAAGTCATTTTGCAGATGATCGAGCGCTGGCGCGAAGGTTACGAAGTGGTGCTGGGGCATCGTGTCAGCCGCCGCAGCGACACGTGGGCCAAATCGACCTCGGCCCACTGGTTCTATCGCCTGCACAACCGCATCGCCGAACAGCCGTTGCCGGAGAACGTTGGCGACTTCCGCTTGATGGACCGCTGCGTGGTCGATGCCTTGCTGACCCTGCCTGAGTCGCGACGCTTCATGAAAGGTCTGTTCGCCTGGGTCGGTTTCCGCACCACTCATGTCGACTACGAGCGCCCCGAGCGCGTGGTCGGGCAAAGCAAATTCAATGGCTGGCGGCTGTGGAACTTCGCCCTCGAAGGCATCACCAGTTTCAGCACCGAGCCGCTGCGGGTCTGGACTTACCTGGGGGCAACGGTTTCGCTGGTGTCGTTTGCGTTCGCCATGTTCATTGTCCTGCGCACACTGATCCACGGTGTCGACTTGCCTGGTTATGCCTCGCTGATGGTCGCAGTCACGTTCCTTGGCGGTCTGCAATTGATCGGCATTGGCGTACTCGGCGAATACCTTGGCCGCACCTATATCGAATCCAAACGCCGGCCGGTTTTTCTGGTGCGTCGCGTTTACGACCCCAAGGACTGACAGATGGATCTCAAGGAAACCGACATCCTCGGCGACAGCATCGATGAGCATTGGTATTACTGCTGCAAAGCGGCGGCGACCCGGCGATTGCTGGGTAACATGCCGATCCGACGAATACTCGATGTCGGTGCCGGCTCGGGGTTTTTCTCGCATCATCTGCTGACCCACACCGACGCGCATGAGGCGTGGTGCGTCGACATCAGTTACCCCGCCGATTCAAGCGCCACCACCGCGGGCAAACCGGTGCATTACCGCCGCGGCATCGACAGCATCGATGCCGATCTGGTGTTACTGATGGACGTGCTCGAGCATGTCGACGACGACCTCGGCCTGCTCAAAAACTATGTCGATAAAGTGCCTTCGGGCAGTCGTTTTCTGATGACGGTGCCGGCGTTTCAGTTTCTCTGGAGCGGTCATGATGATTTTCTTGAGCACAAGCGCCGCTACACCCTCGCGCAATTCGAAACCCTGGCGGGCGATGCCGGTTTGACCGTGCAGCGCGGCGCCTACTATTTCGGTGCGGTGTTTCCTATCGCCGCAGCGTTGCGCCTGATACCTCAAGGTTCGCAAACCGCACGGCCGCAGTCGCAACTCAAGCGTCATCACCCGTGGGTCAACAGCGTGCTCAAGACTCTTTGCCGAATGGAGTTGCCGTTGATGGGCAGCAACCGGCTGGCCGGTTTGAGCGTCTTCGTGCTGGCGCAGAAACCGTGATCGACAGTGATCGTTCAGCGTTGGTTCGCCGTGGTCTGCGCTTTGCCCTGACCGGGCTGTTCGTCACTGCGCTGCATGCGCTGGTGGCCGTGATGTTCATCCGCTTCATCGCGCCCGAACCGCCGCTGGCCAATGGTTTCGCCTTTGCCGTGGCGACCGTTGTGTCGTATGTGATCAATACCACCTGGAGCTTTTCAGCTCGCCTGCACGGGCGCACGTTACTGCGCTTTGTGTCGGTCTCGGCGGGCGGTTTTCTATTGGCGATGCTGGTTGCCTGGGCGGCGCAAATGGCTGGGTTGCATTATCTGCTCGGGATCGGCGCCGTGGCCCTGACGGTGCCAGCGTTCACTTTCGTTTTGCATAATTTCTGGACGTATCGATGAAGCTTTGCTCAACCTCTCGGGCCGCTGCGCTGTTGCCTGTGCTGCTAGGCATTCTGGCCTTTTTTATCGTGGTCGGCCCACGGGCGTTGAACCCGATGAACATTGCCTGGCTGGGCGACGGCGACCCGGCCACCCATTACCAGGGTTGGGTGTTTTTCCGGCACTCGCCATGGAGCTTTCCGCTGGGGCTCAATCCGTCTTATGGACTTGAATTGAGCAATGGCTTGATCTTTTCCGATTCCAATCCGCTGTTTGCCTTTCTGTTCAAGCCGTTTTCGGCGCTGTTGCCGGAGCCGTTTCAGTATTTCGGACTGTGGTTGCTGACCTGCTTCATTCTGCAGAGCTGGTTTGCCTGGAAACTGCTCGGCCTGGTGACCCGCGACGCGGTTCTGCGGTTGCTCGGCACCGGGCTGTTTTTATTCGTTCCGGCCATGCTGATCCGCATGAGCGTGCACCTGTCCCTAGGCGGGCATTTCATGTTGCTGGCCGCGCTGTACCTGGCGCTGCGGCCCTTCACGCCCAAGCGCTCTCTGGCCTGGGGAACGTTGCTGGCGGCGGCCGCGCTGATTCACGCCTATCTGCTGGCGATGATTGCGCTGATCTGGCTCGCCGATCTCGCAGCGCACACCCTGCGGCGACATCTGGCGCCGCGCAAAGCTGTGGCCGAACTGATCGGTCTGTTTTTGCTGGTGAGTCTGTGTTGCTGGCAGGCGGGCTACTTCAGCGTCGGCGATGACGGTCTGGCACTGATGGGCTACGGTCTGTTCCGCGCCAATGTGCTGAGCTTTTTCGACCCGGGAACCTGGTCGTTTGCCCTGCGCGACATGCCCGGTGTGTTGGGCGATGGTGACGGTTTTGCTTTCCTTGGTTTGGGTGTGGTGTTCCTGTTCATCTGCGCCTTCGCGGCATGGCTGCAACGCGGCACGGATGTTCACCTCAAGCCACGTCGCTACCCGTTGCTGTTGCTCGCGCTCGCCGGCCTGGCGCTGTTTGCGTTTTCCAACAACATTGGGGTCGGCCCATTCGAGTTGCACATCCCGCTGCCGGATGCGGTGGTGGCGGTGGCGACGATTTTTCGCGGTTCGGGGCGGATGATCTGGCCTGTCATGTACATGGCGATTTTCGCCATTCTGTACGTGGTGATTCGCGGCCATACTTCGCGCACGGCACGGATTCTGCTGAGCATTGCCCTGTTGCTGCAAGTGGCGGATACGCGTTCCGGTTGGGGAGAGTCGCGCAACCTGTTCATGGCCACGCCGGCGCCACAATGGCCGACGCCACTGGTTGATCCGTTCTGGGATCAGGCAGCCCGCCATTATCAGGCGGTGCGCTGGCTGCGCCCGGAGAATTATCCGGAGCAGTGGCGAACGCTGGCCGAGTATGCGGGACGCCATCATCTGCCGACCAATGCGGTCTACCTCGGCCGCATGAGTACCAAGGCCACCGAGGCGGCCCAGGCTGTGGCCGACCAGATGGTCAGCTCTGGTCAATACGCCGCCGATACGTTGCATGTACTCGATAGCCGCACTGTGCTGCCGGCCGCGCTGACTCTCAATCGCGAGACTGACGTACTCGCCAGAATCGACGGTTTGAACGTGCTGGCGCCCGGCTGGAAGCGTTGCGCCGATTGCCCGCCCATCGTGGCCGCCGATCCCCTTACGCTGATTTCGCCAATGAAGTCGAACGAGCGCGTGACCTTCAACGTAACCAGCCTGGCGACGTTTTTCCTCGGCAGCGGATGGTCGAAAAGCGAACCGTGGGGCACGTGGTCTGAGGGCAGTGAATCGCAAATCATTCTGCGGCCCGAGGCCCCGGTGAGATCATTTGTGCTGGAAGCCAATGCTTTGATTACGCCGTCGCATACCGAACAGGGGCTGGAGATTAGCGTCAACGATGTGCCGGTGCTCTCCACCCGTTTGCTCAAGGCCGAAGCGAACGTTGTCAGCGTTGATCTGCCAGCTGAAGTCCAGCAGCGCATTGAGCGTGAAGGCGTGCTGGTGATTCGTTTCCAGCACGCCGATGCCGTCAGCCCGAGAGCGCTGGGCATGGGACTCGATCCGCGCAAACTGGCCATTGGCATTCTGGCGTTGACGCTTCATTGACCCTTCAGTGACTGTTCGGCGCAGCGGCCCATAGACGCGGTTCTTGGGGCTTTCTACACTGCCGCTATTCCGGGGAGCAGGGGCAAAGGATGAACCGCAATGAACTACGCAAGGCCGACATTAACCTGATGGTGGTGTTCGAGACCCTGATGCTCGAACGCAACGTGACCCGCGCGGCGGAGAAGCTGTTTCTTGGCCAGCCGACCATCAGTTCGGCACTCAACCGTTTGCGCACGATGCTCAATGATCCGCTGTTCATCCGCGTCGGCCATCGCATGGAGCCGACGGCCCGCGCTGAAGATATTTACCGCCATCTCAAACCGGCACTGGATTCACTGTCGGCGGCGCTGAGCCTGACCCGCGATTTCGATCCCGCGACGAGCACCATGACCTTTCGCATCGGCCTGTCCGACGACGTCGAATTCGGCCTGCTGCCGCCGCTGTTGCGCGCGTTGCGCCAAGAGGCGCCGAGCGTGGTGTTCGTGGTGCAGCATGTCGATTACTGGCGCATTCCCGACCTGCTCGCTGCCGGCGATATCACCGTCGGCATCAGCCAGACCCGTGGCCTGCCGGCCAACGCCAAACGCAAACTGCTGCGGCATATCCAGCCAAGCATCCTGCGCGCCGATGCCTCTGATACGCCGCTGACCCTCGACGAATATTGCGCTCGCCCGCATGTGCTGGTGTCGCACACGGCCAATGTCAGTGGCTACGCCGATGAGTGGCTGGCGGAACTGGGGCGCACGCGGCAGGTGGTGTTGTCGGTGCCGCAATACAGCGCACTGCCAGCTTTGCTGGCCGGCACCGACCTGATCGCCAGCCTGCCGGATTACACCGCAGCGGCGATGGCGGCGTCCGGGGCGCTGTTCCAGGAACCGTTCCCGTTCAAGACGCCGACACTGGACCTGTCGATGGTCTGGCTCAGCCACGTCGACAGCGACCCTGCCGAACGCTGGCTGCGCTCGCGGCTGGAAGCATTCATGAGTGAACGGCCGGGTATTCAGATCTAACAGATGCCACGTATCCCTGTGGGAGCGAGCCTGCTCGCGAAGCGGTTCAGCAGGCGCGGGTGTGCAAACTGAAAGGACGCTTTCGCGAGCAGGCTCGCTCCCACAAATGACGCTGTGTGATTGTGGTATATGTACGCCCCGCATCCGCCGACTGGAGATCCGCAATGCCACACCTGCACATGGAATACACCGCCAACCTGACGCAGTTGAACGCTGACATCGCCCTGATCCGGCTCAACAACACGCTGGTCGGTTCCGGTCAGTTCGGCGCGGAGTTCGATATCAAGAGCCGCGCGATCAAGATCGACAACTTCAAGGTCGGCACGGCGCAGGGCGAGCGTGCCTTCGTCCATGTGAAACTGGCCTTGCTCAGCGGGCGCTCGGCGGAGATCAAGAAGCAGCTCTCGCAAAGTCTGCTGGCAGTGTTGCAGGAACTGTGCGAATGGCCGGCCGGGCTCGAAGTGCAACTGTGCGTGGAACTGCTCGACATCGATCGCGAGTCCTACAGCAAAGCCGCCATCGGCATCTGACGTTCAGGCGTTTTCCAGCTCGCTGCACACCTGAATCACCTGCTCGCGCAGCCAGACGTTGGCGCTGTCCTGATCGGCGTTCTGGCTCCACTGCATGTCGAGGGTGAAACCCGGCAGGCCGTTGGGCGCTTCGCAGTGGTTGAACACCGCGTCGTTGGTCAGCAGACGCTGGATACGCCGGGGCAGGGTGAGGATGAAATCGGTGCCGGTGATCATCTTCAACGCGGCGCTGTAGCTGTTCGATCGGGCCACTATCTGGCGCTTTTGCGCTTGCCGCGCCAGCCAGCCGTCGACCATGTTGGTGCTTGAAGTCCACGGCGTTGGAAACACATGCCGACGTTCGGTGAATGCTTGCAGGCTCAGGCGCGGCTCCAGTGGCGTGGCGCGTTTGTCGAAGACGCAGACCAGGTCATCTTCAAGCAACATCCGTGATTTCAGATCCGCATGCTGGCGGTGAAAGTGCGGGCCGAAACTGATCACCAGATCGAGGCTGCCGTCACGCAGCTCTTCGGCCGGAACGTCGGTTTCAAACTTGTGCATGTTGACCATCACCGGCAAGTCGTCGAAATCGAAGCGCTTCAACAGACGCGGCAGAATCAATTGCTCGAAGTATTCCGGGGCGCAGATGTTGAATGTCACCGCCTGCCGGCTCGGGTCGAAGGCCGGGGCACCGGCATGACAGAGGTTGATGCTTTCGAGGATTTTCTGCACATGGCCGTACATGCTGCAGGCCTTGTAGGTCGGGCGCATGCCGGTGCGGGTGTTGATGAACAGTTCGTCTTCGAAACTGGTGCGCAGTTTCTTCAGGCAATAACTGACGGTGGACTGGCTGACGAACAGGGTTTCCGAGACATCGGTGACACTGCTCTGCTCGTACACGGCGACGAATACCATCAAGTCCTGCATATCGAGCTTGCGAAGCAAATTACTGTTCAGCATGAGTTCCGTCTCGCTGTGCCCCTCGCGCAGAATTCGCGCAAACGTGTGCGTACGATCCTAACGGAACGATGGTGCCAGGAGAAACCCTCGTAGGACATTTCACGGACACATGTGGGACAGAAACTTTTAGCAACACGACGTTGCCAATCTCGTGCGCAAAAGATGGCCAGAGGCCTCTAGCCCGGGCAGGGCAAGTGACGTGTGTAGTCGCGAGGGTTGAAGCGCACGACCATCAGCAGCATGGTCACCATCACTGCAGTCAGCGCCCACCACGCGCCTTCGAAACTGCCCAGCCGATCGCGAATCATCCCTGCCAACAGTGGCGACAGTCCTGCGATCAGATAACCGATCCCCTGTACAAACGCGGTCAGGCCACCGGCGCGCTGCGGCTCGTCGCAGTGATCCAGTGCAACGATCAGGCTCATCGGAAACAGACCGCCAATCCCCAACCCCAACAGACAAGGCCATAACAGGGCCAGAGTTAGCGGGGCGAGAATCAGCCCGCAGAAACCGCCGATGATCAGCAACAGCAGAACCGCCAATATCCCACGCCGGTCACGGCTGCGATTGGCGATCGCAGGCACTGCCAGGCCGGAAATGACCTCCATCGCTGTAAGAAAACCCAACAGCAGCCCGGCGTTCTGTTCACTCCAGCCTTTTTCCACGTAATACGGGGCAAGCCAGGCGAGGACACAGGTGTAGGACGCCGTACCGAGGCCAAAGAAAATCGCCAGCAACCAGGCGCGACGGCGCGTGATGAAAGATTCCCGCTGGGTCACCCTTGGTAGGGCTTGCGCGGGCTGCAAGCACCAGACCAGCAACGCGACCAATGCCAACGCCGCCCAGATGGCCAGCCCGATGCGCCAACTGCCGGTCTCCACCATCACCAGCGGCGCGAACGATGCGGCAATCGCGGCGCCGCCCATGATCGAAGTCACGTAGATGCCCATGCACAACGCCACGTTGTCAGCAAAGCGCGTCTTGATCAGCGCCGGCATCAATGCCTGAATCAGGGCTATGCCAATACCGGCCAGTATCGCGCTGACGATCAGCTCGACCGCAGAATCGATAAACAGCCGTGACACGTTCGCCAGCCCGATGACAAGCAGCGACAGCAGCACCGTGCGTTGTTCGCCCAGACGCTGGCTGATGCGCAGGCCGAAGAACATCGCCAGCCCCATGGCCATGACCGGCAGCATCGTCAGCAAAGAGGCAAGCGTGAAGCTCAACGGTATATCGCTACGGATCGCCGACAGCAGCGGCCCGATGGCTGCCATTGAGGGGCGCAGATTAAGTGCAACAAGAATGATCGCGAGTATCAGCCAAGCGGCGGGGCGGGAGTGATTCATCAGCAGGCCTTTGAGTGGGGAGGCTGATGATTAGGCGTCGCGGCGCGCGCATCGGCAAATCAGAAAACCCCGGGCCAGACCTAAAAACTCGATAACACCCCTGTCCCGATGTGGGAGCGAGCCTGCTCGCGAATGCGTTCCTCCAGACAAACATTCATTTGCTGACATTGCGCTTTCGCGAGCAGGCTCGCTCCCACAGAGGACATTGTGAAGTGCCTGAAACTGAATAAACCCTGAACCATTCTCAAATACTCGCAAACTTTCACGTTCGTACTCCGAGGAAACTAATCATTAGCATCTTTTTCACGAAAAATTGATCCATGCCTGCCTAAAGTTTGGCATGCCTCGGTGAATGAATTTTTCACAATCGACGAGGCTCTTCTTTCAGGAACAGTCACTCATCATGTTGAAGTTAAAAGCCGTGCGCCCGGAATGGGTGACGTTGTTTGCCAGCGCCTTTTTGTTGCTCGGTTTCAATCTGGTGCTTTGGCAACACCTGTTCGAGATCACCGCCGCCGATGGCAAGGGCATCGCCATGCGCGTGGCGTTCGGCGTGATGATCCTTGCCGCGTTCAATATCGTGCTGACGATATTCGCGTTCCGGCCACTGCTTAAACCACTTTTGACTCTTTTGTTTTTAGTCAGCGCCGGCGTGGCTTATTTCATGAGCCAATATGGCGTCATGATTGATGCGGGCATGTTGCGCAACTTTGCCGAGACCAACGCGACGGAAGTGCGTGATCTGCTTTCGTTGAAGTTGTTCGCTTATATTCTCTTGCTGGGTGTTTTGCCGTGTTTGTTGTTGTGGAAAGTACCGGTCAATTATCGGCGCTGGCATCGCGAGTTGTTCAGCAAAGTTATTGTCAGTGTTGCCTCGGCGGCGGTGATCGGCGTTGTGGCATTGGCCAACTATCAAGGTTTGTCGTCGCTGTTTCGCAATCACCACGAAATTCGCCTGATGCTGGTGCCGAGCAATTACATCGGCGCATCCATTGGTTATCTGCAAGAGCAAGTTGTCTCGGCGCAGCAGCCGTTCATCAAGATCGGCGAAGATGCCCAGCGCAACCCCGACTTGCAGCTACAGCCACGCAAATCCCTCACCGTGCTGGTGGTAGGGGAGAGTGCGCGGGCGCAGAACTTCGGCATTCTCGGTTACGACCGAGACACCACCCCGCAACTGGACAAAGAGGCTGGCCTGATCGCTTTCACTGATGTGCATTCCTGCGGCACGGAAACGGCTGTCTCGGTACCGTGCATGTTCTCCAACATGGGCCGCAAGGATTACAACGCCAGCAAGGCCAGGAATGAGGAGGGCTTGCTCGACGTACTCAAGCGCGCCGGCATTGATGTGATCTGGCGCGATAACCAGTCCGGCTGCAAAGGCACTTGCGACCGCGTCACGGTGCAGGATGTCAGCAAGTTGCAAGACCCGGCGTTGTGCGCCAACAGCGAATGTCGCGATGAAATCCTCCTGCAAGGGCTGCAAAGTTTTATCGATCACTTGGACAAGGACACCGTCCTGGTTCTGCACCAGATGGGCAGTCACGGCCCGGACTACTTCAAGCGGTATCCCAAGGAGTACGAACACTTCACTCCGGTCTGTGAAAGTAACGCGCTGAACAATTGCAGCCGCGAAAGTATCGTAAACGGTTACGACAACACCTTGGTCTACACCGACCATGTGCTGGCGAGCCTGATCGATGTGCTGCGCAGCAATCAGGACAAAGTCGACACCGCCATGCTCTATCTGTCGGACCACGGCGAATCGCTGGGCGAGTACAACCTGTTTCTGCACGGCACGCCTTATATGCTGGCGCCCGAGCAACAGAAGCATGTAGCGATGCTGGCGTGGTTCTCTGACAGCTATCAGAAGGCCTATTCGGTCGACACCCATTGCCTGCAACTGAGCCGGGACAAGCCGCTGAGCCAGGACAATCTGTTCCACTCGATGCTCGGCCTGCTGGAAGTGCGCAGCAGCGTCTATCAACCTGCCTTGGACATGTTTGCCGGCTGTCGTGGCGCGGTGATCGACGGCGTGTTGGCCAAGCAGTGAAGCGTTTCCTGCCCGTCGCGCCAATGCGACGGGCCTTTCTGTTTCTGCTGTCAGACTATTCTTGCTGACAGGCAAGACATTTCCTTACAGCTCTTGCCCTTCAAAGGCGCGTAAATCGTCGGTGGCGATATATACTGCGCGCCATTCTTCAAGGGAGAGCCGTGTGGCTATCGATATTCACTGGATTCGCGACAACGAAAGCCTCGCGCAGTTTTGCGCCGAGTGGCAGCAGCTGCCGTTCGTTGCCCTCGACACCGAATTCATGCGGGTCGACACCTTCTACCCGATTGCCGGCCTGTTGCAGATCGGCGACGGCAAACGCGCCTACCTGATCGATCCGCTGACCATCAACGCCTGGCAACCTCTGGCAGCGTTGCTGGAAAACCCGGCGGTGCTGAAAGTCCTGCACGCCTGCAGCGAAGACCTCGAAGTACTGTTGCGCCTGACCGGCAGCCTGCCGGCGCCTCTGTTCGACACGCAACTGGCCGCCGCTTACCTGAACCTCGGCTTTTCGATGGGCTACTCGCGTCTGGTGCAGGAGGTGCTCGGCATCGACCTGCCAAAGGGCGAAACCCGTTCCGACTGGTTGCAGCGCCCGCTGTCCGAAACCCAGATCAGCTACGCCGCCGAAGACGCCGTGCATCTGGCCGAGGTGTTCGTCGAGTTGCGGCCCAAGCTGTCCGACGACAAGTTCGCCTGGGTGCTGGAGGATGGCGCCGAACTGGTCGCCAACCTGCGCCGCGAAACCGATCCTTACGAGGTGTATCGCGAGGCGAAACTGGCATGGAAGTTGTCCCGTGCACAACTCGCCGTGCTGCGTGAGCTGTGCGCCTGGCGCGAAAAAGAAGCCCGCGCCCGCGACCTGCCGCGCAACCGCATCGTCCGTGAACACTCGCTGTGGCCCTTGGCCCGCACGCAGCCGGATAACCTCGCGGCGCTGGGCAAGATTGAAGACATGCACCCGCGTACCGTACGTCAGGACGGTCAGTTTCTGCTTGATCTGATCAAGCGCTCTGGCAGTGTGGGGCCAGATCAATGGCCGCCGGCAGTGCCGGAGCCGTTGCCGATCGAAGCCGCTGCGCTGATCAAGCAACTGCGCGCGCTGGGTCAGGCCGAGGCCGAACGCCTGGGTATTGCCCCGGAACTGATGCTGCGCAAGAAAACCCTCGAAGCCCTGGTCAAAAGCGGCTTTCCCGAGGGGCCTTACCAATTGCCCGATTCGCTGCGTGGCTGGCGCCGCGAATTGCTCGGCCAGAAGCTGCTCGACAGCCTGGCCACCGCCGGAGAACAGCCTTGAAACGTATTTGCTCCATCTACCAAAGCTCCAAGCGCAGCGGCATGTATCTCTACGTGCTCAAGAGCGATGCGCTCGAGCGCGTGCCGGAAGCGCTGATGACGGCTTTTGGCAAAGCGAAGCACTCCTTCGATCTGGTGCTGTCGCCCGAGCGCAAGCTGGCCAGCGAAGACATCACCGTGGTTCTGGAAAACCTCGACAAGCAGGGCTATCACCTGCAAATGCCACCGGCCGAGGACGAGTACATCGAGCACTTGCCCGAAGAGTTGCTGCGACGCAACGACCCGGTCTGACCCGCGAGGCCCTGTTCTGGGCCTCGGTTAACCCTGGAACTGTTTTTACCGCGATGGCCGGCCCGAACCCGGCGGCTGTTTGCACGGTTTGCGAAAGGTTTGAAGATGCGCGTTCTGATTGCCGAACACGACTACGCGATATACGCCCGCCTGCTGCGTCAGGCGCTGCCCGAGCTTGAAATCCTGACCAGCGGCGACTCCGCCGAACTGGCGCGTCAGGCCGCCGATTGCCCGGTGTGGCTGGGCCAGCCGGATCTGCTGGCGACCTTGCTGCGCCAGGGCCATCAACCGCAATGGCTGCAATCGACCTGGGCCGGCATCACGCCGCTGCTCGCCGACGGCCTGCGCCGCGACTATCGACTGACCCGCGCCGTGGGGATTTTCGGTCAGGTCATGGCTGAATATGTGCTGACCTACATCCTCGGCCACGAACGCGAGGTGCTGGCGCGGCTGGTCAGCCAGGTCGAGCGCAAATGGGACAACCGCAGCGGCCAGAGTCTGGTAGGGCGCAAGGTGCTGATCGTCGGCACCGGTGACATCGGCCAGAGCGTTGCGCAGTTTCTGCGGCCGTTCGGCGTCGAGCTGTACGGTATCGCCAGCAGTGCCCGCGAACAGGCGCCATTTGTCGAAGTTGGCGCGCTGGCCGATCTTCCGCGATTGGTGGGCGAAGTGGATTACGTGGTCAATCTGCTGCCGAACACCGAACACACCCACGATATCTACGACGCGGCGCTGTTCAAGCAATTCAAGCCGACCGGATTGTTCATCAACGCCGGGCGTGGTGTCGCAGTGGTCGATGCCGATCTGGTAGAAGCCTTGAAGGAAGGGCATCTGGCCGGCGCGGTGATCGACGTCTGCCGTCAGGAACCATTGCCGCAACGCCATCCATTCTGGACCGCGTGGGGCTTGCTCCTGACCGGGCACAGCTCGGCACCGACCTCGCCGGCGCTGATGGTGGATTTGTTTGTGCAGAACCTGAAAGCGTATGAGGCAGGTGAAGCTTTGCGCGGCGAGGTGGATTTCACCCGCGGTTACTGACTCTCCACCGATTTCACTGTGGGAGCGAGCCTGCTCGCGAAGAGGGCGTGTCAGTCGACAACAGCGTGTCTGACACAGCGCTTTCGCGAGCAGGCTCGCTGCCACATTGGTTTCATAGGGTAGCCACCAGTTTGCTCAGTGGGCGGCGCTGGCGCTGACAAGCGGATTTACCGACAGTCGCCAGCGCTTGGCCCCCGCGCCCGCTGGCACTAGACTGGCGGCCTTTTCACCACCTTGATGTTGATGCTTGAGCCATGGCCGCCATAGTCGAACCGTTCTGGAAACGCAAAACCCTCGATCAGCTCGATCACGAGGAGTGGGAATCGCTGTGCGACGGCTGCGGTCTGTGCTGCCTGCAAAAGCTCGAGGACGAAGAAGACAACAGCGTCTATTACACGCGCATCGCTTGCAAACTGCTGGATCTGAAAACCTGTCAGTGCAGCGATTATCCGAACCGGATCAAGTTTGTCCCTGACTGCATTCAGCTCACGCCGGGTCAGGCGGAAGAATTCAAATGGCTACCGCCGACCTGTGGTTATCGTCTGGTCAGCGAGGGCAAGGATCTGCCGTTATGGCATCACCTGGTGTGTGGCGACCGCGAAGCGGTGCACCATGAGCGGATTTCCCAGTCCGGGCGCATGCTCGCCGAAGGCAGCGTGCCGGAAGATGACTGGGAAGATCATCTGATTTTTCGCGCCGGTTAATCTTTACAAGATTCGAAACCGCTATCGCGAGCAGGCTCACTCCTACAAGTGAGCGCGTTCCAATTGTAGGAGTGAGCCTGCTCGCGATGGGGCCATTTGGCTCACCGACGATCGCGGATCAAACCCCGGCCTTCGGCGAGACCAGCGAATCATTGCCGGTGACGGTGGCTGTTTCAGTGGCCACTTCGGCATTGGTCTTCAACTTGCTCAGTTCTTCCCCGGCGCGTTCGATCTTCGCCCGCACGTTGCTCATGTCCTGACGGCCTTTTTCCAACAGGCTTTTCGCCGAGCAGTGTCCGGTGATGCCACGGGCTACGGCCATGCCGCCGAGCGCCACTTGCAGCAGGCCGAATACGCCGCCACGGCGCAGGCCCTTGCCGACCATCAGCACGCCGCCGGTCAACGAGCCGACGCGCTCCCAGCCATGCACATTCTTGTGCGAAGGCGACTGGAACGGGGTGGATTCGATGCGTTCTACGCGTTTGAGCTCGCTCATGATCTATCTCCAGGCAGGGTGCGATTGATAGATAAGCTGACTGCCATGGCGGTCAGCTTGTTCCATCGAATGTGCGACGCTTCAGCGGAATTTCGGCCCGGAGCGCGTGTTCAGGCCCTTGGCCATGCGGTCGTAGAGCACGACGTTGACCGTGGCGGCGAGATTCATGCAGCCGGTGGTGGGGATGTACACGACGTCTTCGCACCAGTCGCGAATCTCTTTATCCAGCGAGCCGTCTTCCGGGCCGAAGATGTAGAGGGCGCGGTCGGGGTGGGTGTATTCCGGCAGCGGCCGTGCGCCTTCGACCAGCTCTACCGCGACGGGCACGCAGTTGAGCGGAAGGATTTTTTTCAGGTCGTCGATGCCGATCAACGGGATGTCGTAGTGCACGCGCTTGGTGTCGGTGACGAAATCGGCCGCGCGTTCATAACGCTTGCCTGTGTAGAACACCGACGCCACGCCGTAACAGCCTGCGGCGCGCATCACCGAACCGACGTTCTCCGGTGATTTGGGGTTATACAAACCAATGCAGCTGTACCGTTTGTCTGCCACGAGCGGGGTGCCTTCGGGAAAAAGAGGGCGATTATACGGGGATTGGGGGAGGGCGGGCAGATTCGAGATTTGTGGTGCCTGGCCGGCCGCCTTCGCGAGCAGGCTCGCTCCCACAGGGGAACGCATTTCAACTGTGGGAGCGAGCCTGCTCGCGAAAGGGCCAGCTCAGGCGATGAAGATCTTCAATCTTCTTTTTTCATCAAGCCAGCCAGGGCCGCAAACGGGTTATGCGTGGCCTTGGCGATCTTCGGTGTGCTCAGCGAGCCGTCGCCGAAATACTGCTGATCGGTGTAACGCGAGTGCTCGTTGTCGTGGCAATACAGGCACAACAGCTCCCAGTTCGAGCCGTCCTGCGGGTTGTTGTCGTGGTTGTGGTCACGGTGATGCACAGTCAGTTCGCTCAGGCGCTTGCCGGAAAACTCACGGGCGCAGCGGCCGCAGACGTGTGGGTACATCTTCAGGGCTTTGTCGCGGTAGCCCATTTCCTTGTCGCGCTGGTTGTCGGCGAGGATGCGGTCCAGCTTCGACGTGTTGGTGGGGGTGGACGAACTCATGGGTTCACCTTTGCAGAAAGACTGATGACGGTTATGCGCAGAGTTTAGCTCAGCCCTTGAGCTTCTCGGCAATCCAGATCGTGTGACGGGTGCCCTTGTTGCCGTGGGCGAAGACCTGGACTTCTTCGGCCTTGAAACCGGCCTTCTTCAATTTGTCGGAAAACTGTCGGTCGGCGCTGGCCGACCATACCGCGAGAACACCTTTGGGGCGCAGCGCCTTGGCGCAGGCATTCAGACCTGCGGCGGAATACAGCCAGCTGTTGGCCTTTTGAGTCAGGCCTTCGGGGCCGTTGTCGACGTCAAGCATGATCGCATCGAAACCGTTCGGCTCGCTTTGCAGCACGTTGGCCACATCTTCCTGACGGATCACCGTGCGCGGGTCAAGCAATGGCCGACCGGATTTCTCCCCGAGCGGGCCGCGATTCCACTCGACCACGCCGGGCACCAGCTCAGCGACCACCACTTCGGCGGACTTGCCCAGATGCTTGAGTGCCGAGGCGAGGGTGAAACCCATGCCCAGGCCGCCGATCAACACCCGCGAATTCGGCCGGCCGGCGACCTTGCGGCAGGGGATCTCGGCCAGCGCATCTTCAGAACCGTGCATGCGCGTGTTCATCAACTGTCCGCCGTCGCCGCCCTGGATCTTGATGACGAAATCCTCGCCATACTCGAACAGGCACAGGGCACCGCCGTTTTCAGGGATCGGGGTGGTGTCGAGCAGAACGAAACGTTTCATGGAAATCTCTAAAGGGGGGAAGGCAAGCAGGCGCGTTGGGAGTAGCCTGAGCACAGACTAAAGGCCAAACGGAGCCCTTGATGAAGCGCACCATTCTAACGGTCATTACCCTGGCCGCGCTCGCGATTACTGCAGTGCAGGCCCAGCAGAGCGTTCCGGTCAGCCCGACGCCGCAGCCCGGCTCGCCCGGCACCGCGACGCCGACGCCGTATCCGCAGATCACCCCGATCACCCTGCCCAAGTCGGGCGCCGGCAGCGGCAGCCCACCGCTGGTACCGATCGAAATGCCCAGCCCGCCGAGCAAGGATCAACCGGTGCCGGGCATCGAGCCGAACGGCAACAAGGTCAAATCCCCCGGCGGCTAAACCTGTTGCGCGGCGAGTTGGCCGTCGGCCATGCGCAGGCGTTTGGACAGCGAGACGGCGAGGGCGCGGATGATCTTCGCGGCGATTTTCGGCGCGTCGTTGAGCATTTTCTCCAGCGAGTCCTTGCCCAGATTGAGCAACTGACAATTGCTCGCCGCGATGCAGGTAGCCGAGCGGCGCTCGCCATCGAGCACGGCCATTTCACCGAAGGCCCGACCGCTGCGCAGGGTGGCCATGGTGATGACCTGGCCGTCAGCGCCGGTTTTCTGCACGGCGACCTGGCCGGTGTGGATGATGCACATGAAACTGCCGGCATCACCCTCGCGAAAAATCGCCTCGCCTTCAGCCACGGTGCTGATGCTGAAATAGCCGGAAGCGGCCGCGAAGTCGGCCAGCTGCAATTGATCGAACAGGCCACAGTCCATCAGCCAGTCGCGGATTTCGTTGTTCAGAAAGGTCGGTTCGGACATGTCGATGCGGTCTTTTTGTTATCACATTTCAAGGCTATACACGGATCCCGTAGGAACGGGCTTTTGTGGCGAGGGGATTTATCCCCGCTCGGCTGCGCAGCAGTCGCAAGTCCTGCCAACTCGGTGCTTCAGAAATACTGAGTTTGCAGGTTTGGGGCCGCTTCGCAGCCCAACGGGGATAAATCCCTTCGCCACAATGGGTCTGGAATTAAGACCCAAGTGACCGACGGAGTTCCTCAGGCCAGGCCCAAAACCTTGAACACAAATGCATATTCGAGCGCTACGTCACGTAATCCCTGATAGCGCCCGCTCATGCCGCCATGCCCGGCACCCAGTTCGGTCTTGAGCAGCAGCACATTGTCGTCGGTCTTGGTCGCGCGCAATTTCGCCACCCACTTGGCTGCTTCCCAGTACTGCACGCGGCTGTCGTTGTAGCCGGCGATCACCAGCAGTGGCGGATAAGCCTGCGCGGTGACGTTTTCGTACGGTGCGTAAGCCTTGATCCGATCATAGACGTCCGGTTCTTCCGGGTTGCCCCATTCGTCGTATTCGGTGACGGTCAGCGGCAGATCGGGGTCGAGCATGGTATTGAGCACGTCGACGAACGGCACTTCGGCAATCGCCACGCCGAACAGGTCCGGGCGCTGGTTGAGCACCGCGCCGATCAGCAGGCCACCGGCGCTGCCGCCGCTGATCGCCAGTTTCTCCGCCGTGGTGATGCCGTTGAGAATCAGGAATTCGGCGCAGGCGATGAAGTCGCTGAAGGTGTTGTGTTTGTGTTCCTGCTTGCCGGCGCGATACCAGGCTTCGCCCAGCTCGCCGCCGCCGCGTACGTGAGCAATGGCGAAGGCCATGCCGCGATCGAGCAGACTCAGGCGGGCGTGGGAAAACCACGGATCGAGGCTGGAGCCGTAAGCGCCATAACCATACAGATACAGCGGCACCGGTTTACCGACCATCTCGCGCTTCATCACCAGACTGATCGGTACCTGCGTACCGTCCGGGGCGGTCGCCCACAGGCGTTGGCTGACATAGGCGTCGGCATCAAATTGGCCGAGTACCGGGGTTTCCTTGAGCACCGTTTGCTCGCCGCTGGCAAGAATCAACTGGCGCACCTGGGCCGGGCGATTCAATGCTTCGTAGCGCAAGCGAATGCGGTCGCTCTCGAATTCCAGGCTGTTTTGCACGTGGAGGCTGTAGGCCGCGTCGGGCAATTGCACGCGATACGGCGCCGAGCCCTGCGGGTGAACCTCGATGATCGGCAGGCCACCTTCGCGCAGACTCAAAGTCATCGCCTCGGTGTTGAGGCTAACACCGTCGAGCATCACTTCTTCGTTGTGCGGGATCAGGTTCTGCCAGTCGGCCTCGCTCGGCGGCACGCCAGTGTCCGGGGCCTGATACAGGGCGAAGTTGATGCCGTCGCGGTTGGTACGGATAAACCATGTCCAGACGCCATCGAGCAGGCCGTGGTCGACGTCGTATTCGTGATCTTCGACCCGTGGCGCCAGGCAGTTGAACGGCAGGTGCGGTTGGTTGGCGTCCAGCGCCCAGACTTCACTGGTGGTCTTGCTGCCCAGCGACAGCAGCAATTGCTGTTCGGAGCTGGCGCGGTAGCAATGCAGGAAGAAACGCCCATCCGGCTCGTGAAAAACCTCTTCGGCGGCAGTGCCATCAAGGCGATAGCGGAACAGTTTGTGCGGGCGATGGGTGTCGTCGAGCACACCGAAAAACAGGGTCAGGCTGTCGTTGGCCCAGGTCATGCTGCCGTCGCAGTCCTCGAATTCCAGTTCGCTGACCTTGTCGTTGGACAGCTCCTTGACGAACAGCGTGTAGATCTCGTCGCCCGAGGTATCGACGCTGTAGGCCAGGCGCTGGTGATCGGGGCTGATGCTGAAAGCACCGAGCGAGAAGAAACCGCCGTTGGCCAGCGCATTCGGGTCGAGCAATAGTTGCTCGCGGCTTTCATCGAGGGTCAGGCTGTCGTCCGCCGGGCGCGGGCAGCGGTAGTGCCGGGCATATTCGTCACCGGCGGTGGTGCGCGTGTAATAAAGGTAGGGGCCCCAGGGCGAGGGCAGGGACAGATCAGTCTCGAGAATCCGCCCCTTGATTTCGTTGAACAGGCTTTCGCGCAGCTCGGCCTGATCGGCGATTTGCGCTTCCTGATAAGCGTTTTCAGCCTTGAGGTAGTCGAGCACCGCGTCGGTATCGCGTTCCTGCAGCCAGGCATACGGGTCGGCGCCGGGCGCCCGCTGGGCAATCGGGGCAGTCATGACATTGGCGGATTGGGGCATGGAAGGCTCTCGGACAATATTCGGAATTGGGTTGTTCGCAGGTCTTGAAAGCGCCGCAGCCCGTGTGGGAGCGAGCCTGCTCGCGAAAGCGGTGTGTCAGGCAACGCTGTTGCAACTGACAGTCCGTATTCGCGAGCAGGCTCGCTCCCACAGGGGCGGCTGCTGGCCGTCTGGTATTGGGACAAGCCGCATGGGCGAAAAGTCGTTACTATAAGCGCCTATTTGCCTGCCTTGCCATGGACACCATGACCGAGAACGACTATCTGATCGCCTGGGGCCTTTACGCCTTTGCCGCCGTGGGCTGCCTGCTGGTATGGATGCGCCTGACCACCTGGATGTGGCGTTGGCTGCGCGAGCCGCTGCGTGTGCTGATGGCGGTGTTGCTGTTCAGCCCGACCATCGTCGATCCGGTGAAAGCCAAAGTTGCACCGGCCATCGCCATCACCGCCCTGGACATGCTGTTCAAGGTCGGCAACAACGCCTGGCGCGCGGTTTCCGATCTGTTCATGTACGGCATGATCGCCTTCGGGGTGTATCTGGTTTTCGTCTTGATCCGCCTGCCGATCGAGCGTGCCTCGGTAGCACGGCGTGAACGCGCCGAGGCCGCCAAGGCCGCCGCCCGTGCCGAAGAGCGCGACGATGATCAACCGTTCGGTGGCGCCGGTGACGACCGCTACGGTCGCCCGCCAGTACCGAACAATCCGCAGCGCATGCGGGTCGAGCCGCGTCTGTAACCCGAGAGTCCGCACATGTGTGAATTACTGGGCATGAGTGCCAACGTGCCGACCGACATCGTGTTCAGCTTCACCGGCCTGATGCAACGCGGCGGCCGTACCGGCCCGCACCGCGACGGCTGGGGCATTGCCTTCTACGAAGGGCGGGGCCTGCGGCTGTTTCAGGACCCGGCAGCGAGCAGCGAGTCGGAAGTTGCCAACCTGGTGCAGCGTTATCCGATCAAGAGCGAAGTGGTCATCGGCCATATTCGCCAGGCCAACGTCGGCAAGGTCTGCCTGTCCAACACCCACCCGTTCGTCCGCGAACTGTGGGGGCGCAACTGGTGTTTCGCGCACAACGGCCAGCTCGCCGACTTCACTGCGATCAAGAGTTTCTACCGACCGGTCGGCGATACCGACAGCGAAGCGGCGTTCTGCGATTTGCTCAACCGGGTACGCGCAGCCTTCCCCGAGCCGGTCGATATCGAAGTGCTGCTGCCGGATCTGGTCGCAGCGTGCGCCGAATATCGCAGCAAAGGCGTGTTCAATTGCCTGCTCAGCGACGGCGATTGGCTGTTCTGTTACTGCTCGACCAAACTCGCCCAGATCACCCGCCGCGCCCCGTTCGGCCCGGCGCGGCTCAAGGATGTCGATGTGATCGTCGACTTCCAGGCCGAAACCACGCCCAACGACGTGGTCACGGTGATTGCCACCGAGCCTTTGACCGAAAACGAAACCTGGACCCGTTACGAACCGGGCCAATGGAGCCTGTGGCGACGCGGCGAATGCGTCAGCCAGGGCAAGACCGAATAAGGATTTGCACCCATGTTGCTCAGTTATCTACGGCTGGTGTTGTTTGCGGCGGGCCTGTTGATCGGTGTCCAGGTGCCGGGGTTCATCAACGATTACGCCCAGCGTGTCGAAGCGCACCTGATCGAAGCGCAGACCGGTCTGCGTGGTTTCCAGGGCACGGCGGATCAGTTTTTCAAAGGCGATATGCAGGCGCTGGTCGCACATTACCGTGCCAGCGAAGACCCGATTTTTCGCAGCGATGCCGACAGCCTGAACACCTTGCTCACCCGCCAGGTCGCGCTGGACAAGCAATTCCAGGCGATGCAAGGCCCGTGGTATGTGCGCTTCCTGCAAGTGGTGCTGGCCGCCGATCCGGATATTCGCAAGGAAACCTGGAACGGCTACAGCTACCAGATCCTGCTGACGCCAGAGGCGATGATCTGGGGCATGAGCGGCGCGTTGCTGCTGTCGTTCGGCGTCGAATGCCTGTTCCGCCTGATCGACTGGGTCGTCCTCGGCGGCCGCCGCCTGCGCCAGAGCCGGCCGATCGAAGATCGCGATGTGCGCGGTTTGTAAGACTTGCACAATCCCCTCTGGCAAGAGAGGCCTTATGGCATGGGGGATTCTGTGGTGAGTGGGCTCTGGGGTGAGTGGGTTCTGTGGTGAATGGGCTCTGTGGTGAATGGGCTATGGGGGGAGTGGGTTCTGTGGCGAATGAGTTCCGTGGCGAGTGGGTTCTGTGGTGAATGAGTTCTGTGGCGAGGGGATTTATCCCCGTTGGGCTGCGCAGCAGCCCCAAAACCTGCACTGAAAGACCGCGTTGGCCGCAATCACGACTGCTGCGCAGCCGAGCGGGGATAAATCCCCTCGCCACGTAATCATTCAGTAAGGGTGATGTAGTCCTTGCCGACCTTGTGCGCATACCCCGCCAGGACCTGCTGACACAACGTCACGATCTCCTCGACCCACTCAACCCCGACCCGCCACGACACCACCACCGGCAGATTCGCCGGCCGCTGCTCGATGTCGAGCAAGATCAATTCGCCCCGTGCCAGCTCCTCGGTCACCAGCACCGGCGGCAGCGCGCCGATACCGAAGCCGTCGCGCAACAACCGGGTGATCGCCGACACCGAGTTCACGCAATTCAAGCGTGGCGCCATGACGCCGCTGGCCTGCATCAGCGCGACGATATCCTGATGCGGTCGTGAGTTTTTCGAATAGGTGATGATCCGCTCCTGCGCCAGTTCGGCGAGGTCGGCGTAGTCGCGGTTGTAGATCGAATTGCTCGCGACAATCCAGCCCAGCGGATGGCTTGCCAGCTCGAGGCTGCGCACGCTTTCGTGACGGACCAGATCGGTTTGCAGAACCAGATCAAGGAAGCCTTTTTGCAGTTGATCGCAGAGGTTCAGCGCGGTATCCGCGACCAATTCGATTTCCACCCGTGGGTACAGATCGGTCATCTGCGCCACCAGCGGGCTCAGCCAGGTATGGATCACTGTGTCCATCACGCCGATACGCACCCGGCCGACCTTGCTCGAACGGGTCTCGATCGACTGCTTCAGCGCCGCCATGGTGTCGAGCATCTGCTCGGCATAGTCGAGCACTTTCAGGCCTTCCGGGGTCAGGCTGACGCCGCGTGAGTCGCGCAAAAACAGCTTTACGCCCAGCTCGCCTTCGAGCACCGCAATGCGGCTGGAAATCGATGCCTGGGTGGTGAACAGCTTGTCAGCGGTCAGGCGAAAACTCTTCAGGCGCGCGACCCAGACAAAGGTCTCGAGAAACTTCAGATTCATGGACAAGGCTCGAGTGACAAATTTTTCTTATGCCTAAGGCGGGTTTTTATTCGTTGGACGGCGCAGGGCAGAGCGACGAAAAATCGACGCATCCGGTTCCCACGATAGGCGTCGTCGGAGCTTCGAACAAGACCAATAAAAGCCCTGCGGAGATTTGCCATGAGTGCTCCCGATACCCTCCCTTTATCCAAGCCTGCGGCTCGCCCCGGACCTTTCGACTGGTACCGCAACATCAACCAGCAGGAGCGCCGCACGTTCTGGAGCTGCAAGATCGGCTACGGTCTGGACGGTATGGACACGCAAATGCTCAGCTTCGTCGTGCCGACGCTGATCGCGATGTGGGGCATCACCACGGGCGAAGCGGGGCTGATTCACACCAGCACCCTGATCGCCTCGGCCATCGGCGGTTGGGTCGCCGGGATTCTCTCCGACCGCATCGGCCGTGTGCGCACCCTGCAACTGACGGTGCTGTGGTTCGCCTTCTTCACCTTCCTCTGCGGCTTCGCGCAAAACTACGAACAATTGTTGATCGCGCGCACGTTGATGGGCTTCGGTTTCGGCGGTGAATGGACCGCTGGCGCAGTGTTGATCGGTGAAGTGATCCGCGCCAAGGATCGCGGCAAAGCGGTGGGCATGGTGCAATCCGGCTGGGCGCTGGGTTGGGGCCTGACGGCGATTCTGTACGCGCTGCTGTTTTCGGTGTTGCCAGCGGAAGATGCCTGGCGCGCGCTGTTCATCCTCGGCATCGTGCCGGCGATATTCGTGATTTTTGTCCGTCGCCTGGTGAAAGATCCGGAGATATATCGCGAAGCCAAAGCCGCGCAAACTCCGGAAAACCCGGCGAAGTTCTACGAGATCTTCGCACCGGGCATGCTCTTCACCACGTTTCGCGCTTCTTTGCTGACCACCGGTGCGCTGGGCGGCTACTACGCGATCACCTCCTGGCTGCCGACTTTCCTCAAGAACGAGCGCGGTTTGAGCGTGCTTGGCACCGGTGGTTATCTGGCGATGGTGATCGTCGGTTCTTACGTCGGCTATGTGACCAGCGCTTATCTGACCGACCTGCTGGGGCGGAAAAAGAACTTCATTTTGTTTGCCGTCGGCTCGTTCACTATCGTTCTGCTCTACACGCAGATGCCGGTCAGCAATGGCGTGATGCTCTGGCTGGGCTTTCCGCTGGGCTTCTTCGCCTCGGGAATTTTCAGCGGCATGGGTGCGTTTCTCACCGAACTGTTCCCCACGCGGATTCGCGGCTCGGGCCAGGGTTTCTGCTACAACATCGGCCGCGCGCTGGCGGCGTTGTTCCCGCTGTTGATCGGCCTGCTCAGCCAGAAAGTGCCATTGAGCATGGGCATCGGCGCCTTCGCGGCGGTCTCCTATGGCGTGGTGATTCTGGCGGCGCTGAGCCTGCCGGAAACCCGTGGCAAGCAACTCGACGCGCAGTAACTGATACCCTGCGCAGAAGTCTCCTACAGATAAAAAGACCAGCAGCTACAGGAGTGTTCACCGTGAGCCGCCTGCTATTGAATTGCGACATTGGCGAGAGCTTCGGCAGCTGGACCATGGGTCTGGACGCCGAAGTCATGCCCTTCATCGATTGCGCCAACGTTGCCTGTGGTTTCCATGCCGGCGACCCGAGCATCATGCGCAAAACAGTGGCGCTGGCGCTCGAGCATGGCGTGCAGATTGGCGCGCACCCGGCCTATCAGGATCTGGTCGGATTCGGCCGGCGCTCCATGGCGTATTCCGCGCAAGAGCTGCAAGACATCCTGCATTACCAGATCGGTGCCCTCGACGGCATCTGCAAGGCGCAGGGCGGGCGCGTGAGCTACGTCAAACCCCACGGCGCGATGTACAACGACATGATGGCCAACCCGGCGCAGTTGCGCGCGGTGGTGCAGGCCGTGGCCGCGTATGACCGCAGCTTGCCGCTGATGTTGATGGCGACCCGAGACAACGCTGCGACGCAGCAAATTGGCGATGAATACGGCGTAACGCTGTGGTTTGAAGCGTTCGCCGACCGTGCCTATGACAGCGCCGGCCGGCTGGTCTCCCGGCAATTGCCGGGCGCCGTGCATCACGATGCCGAAAAAATCATCGAGCAAGCGCTGACCATCGCCGATGGCGGCGCGCTCACCGCCAGCGATGGCAGCACCTTGATCCTGCGCGCCAATACATTGTGTGTACACGGCGACAACGCCAGTTCCGTGGCCGCGGTGCAGCGCATTCGCCAAGCCTTGCAGCAGTCGAGTGCGTCATGAACCCACGGATTGAAGTGGTGGCGCTCGACTGCCTGATGTTGCGTCTGTTCGATGAAATCGCCGAAGCCAACATGCCGTGGATGCTCGCCGCGAGCGAGCGTTTGCGCACGGCGTTTGGTGCACAGTTGATCGATCTGGTGCCGTCCTATACGACGTTGATGGTGCATTACGACCTGACGCTGTTGAGTCCGGCGCAGGCGCGTGAATTGATCGCCGAAGCGCTGGTCGATCTGTCGCCGAATGCGCGAAGCGGTGGGCAGTGTCACGTCTTGCCGGTCTGGTACGACTTGAGTGTCGGCCCGGAATTGAGCCTGTTGGCCGAACGCAGCGGGCTGCCAGTGGCGGAAGTGATTCGTCGGCACAGCGCACGGGAATATCAGGTGTTCGCGCTGGGCTTTGCGCCGGGTTTTGCCTTCATGGGTCTGGTCGAAGAAATGCTCGCCGCGCCGCGCTTGAGCACGCCGCGCAAGAAAGTTGCCGCCGGCAGCGTGGGCATCGCTGAGCGGCAGACGGCGGCTTATCCGGTAGTTTCACCTGGTGGCTGGAACCTGATCGGGCGCACCCCGGCGCAACTGTTTGATCGCCATCGCGACGGCTACAGCCTGATGCAACCGGGCGACACGGTGCGCTTCGAAGCCGTCGATCACGCCGAATTCATACGCTTGGGCGGCGATGACACACCACTGGAGGCGTTGGCATGAGTCGATTGACGATCGAAGCCAGCACACCGCTGTGCCTGTTGCAGGATGCCGGGCGGTTTGGCGTGCGGCATCTGGGCGTGACCCAGGGCGGCGCGGCGGATTGGTGTTCGATGAGCTGGGCCAATTGGCTGCTCGGCAATGAGCTGGATGCAGCAGTGGTTGAAATCACCCTCGGCGGGTTTGCTGTTGTGGCTGAAGAGGATTGCCTGCTGGCGCTGGCGGGAGCGGATCTCGGCGCGCAGATCGACGGCCAGCCGCTGGCGCCGTGGCGCAGTTTCAAATTGGCGAAAGGCCAGACATTGCGATTTACCCAGCCGTTGCTTGGCGCTAGAGCTTATCTGGCGGCCCCCGGTGGGTTTACTGCGCCTAAGGTGCTGGGCAGCAGTGCCACGGTGGTGCGCGAAGAGCTCGGGGGGCTTGATGGCCTGGGCGTGCCGCTGACAAGAGGGGCAACCTTGAGTTATCGCGGCGAACCCCGGCAGGTGCGTGAAGTACCGCAGTCGCATCAACCGGACCTGCGCTCCGACAAGCCGCTGGATCTGGTAATCGGCGCGCAGATCGGCCTGTTCAGCGGGCAAAGCCTGTTTGAGGTATTCAATAGTCGCTGGACACTCGACAGTCGCGCTGATCGCATGGGCATCCGCCTGCTCGGCTCGGCGTTGCAATATCAGGGCGCGCCGATGATCTCCGAGGGGATTCCGTTGGGCGCGGTGCAGGTGCCGCCCGATGGCCAACCGATCGTGTTGCTCAACGATCGCCAGACCATTGGCGGATACCCGCGCCTGGGCGCGTTGACGCCGCTGGCGCTGGCCAGGCTGGCGCAATGTCTGCCAGGGGCAACGGTGCGATTCATTCCGGTAATGCAGGAGCAAGCCTGGAAAACGCATCAGAACTATCTGAGGTCCTACGCGTAACGTGCATGGTTTCGTACCCAAAACCGAGACGCTTCCTGGCAGCTAAGTACGTCGCCTTACAGTCGTGACTGTGAGCATATGAAACGATTGCGCTTCATCTCTCACAAGGAAGTTACAGATGCGTTATATGAAAGTCAGTGCCCAAACCAGCGCGGAAGGTGCCGTGAGCGTCGTCGAGTTCCATGATCGCGCCAGAGCTGATGTGGTCTACAAGGCCAGAGTCGATCGTTTTGGTAGTCTGCAACGGGTAGACGCCGGTGACGCCGATAGCGAAGCAATGACAGACCCGATCGAAAAATTTCTGTCTACCGCCAATTCCGATATCCGGCGCATGTTTGTCAGGCACCTTCAAACCGGACAGAACGGCGCCTGTATGGAGCTGATTGCCGAGGGCAGGGTTGCGCAAGGTCCGGCTACCGGTGTGCGGTTTCGCTTCTTTGATGCGCAAGGTCAGATGCAAGAGGAACTGCTGACAAGGCCGGAAACCCGGCAGGAAAAGGCCAACCGTTTACAGCGCGAAGCTCAGCAGCGCAATGAAATCGTGCGGCAGGCGAAACAACGCGGCGTGTCTCCTCCGCCTGTTTGCGAAACGGATGACCGAGCCTTCATGGACAGACTTTGCGAGGCCTACATCAAATCGGGCTGGTAATTCTTTGATCATTCCCGCGCTCAGCGTGGGAATGATCAGGCGGTCATTTGGACAAGAACCGCATCCCTTCTTCAAGCCCGCGCAGCGTCAGCGGATACATCTGATCCTCGATCAGATCACGGACGATGTTGGTCGACGAGGTATAGCCCCAGGTATCTTTCGGATACGGGTTGATCCAGATGAGCTTCTTGTATTTCTCCATGAAGCGCTGCATCCACACGTAACCCGGCTCTTCGTTCCAGTGCTCGACGCTGCCACCGGCCTGGGTGATTTCGTAAGGCGCCATGGCGGCGTCACCGATAAAGATCACTTTGTAGTCGGCGCCGTATTTATGCAGCAGATCCTGGGTCGAGGTGCGTTCGGAAGTGCGGCGCATGTTGTTCTTCCACACTGATTCATAAATGAAGTTGTGGAAGTAGAAATACTCAAGATGCTTGAACTCGGTCTTGCAGGCCGAGAACAATTCCTCGCAGATCTTTACGTGCGCGTCCATCGAGCCGCCGATGTCGAACAACAGCAGCAGCTTCACCGTGTTGCGCCGTTCCGGGCGCATCTGGATGTTCAGCAGGCCGGCATCCTTGGCGGTGTGGTCGATGGTGCCGTCGATGTCGAGTTCTTCCGCCGCACCCTGACGGGCGAACTTGCGCAGACGACGCAGGGCGACCTTGACGTTGCGCGTGCCCAGTTCCACCGAGTCGTCGAGGTTCTTGTACTCGCGCTGATCCCAGACCTTGACCGCTTTGCCCTGACGCTTGCCGGCATCGCCAACGCGGATGCCTTCCGGGTTAAAACCGCCGGAACCGAACGGGCTGGTGCCGCCGGTGCCGATCCATTTGTTGCCGCCGGCGTGACGTTCCTTCTGTTCTTCCAGACGCTTCTTGAATTCCTCGATGAGCTTGTCCAGCCCGCCAAGGGACTGGATCTGCGCGCGTTCTTCGTCGCTCAGCGAACGCTCGAATTCCTTGCGCAGCCAGTCTTCGGGAATCAGCGCCTGCAAGTGATCGTCGAGTTTCTCCAGGCCATTGAAGTAGGCACCGAACGCGCGGTCGAACTTGTCGAAATGGCGCTCGTCCTTCACCAGAATCGCCCGCGACAAATAATAGAACTCGTCCATGTCGGCGAAGGTCACGCGCTGTTTCAGCGCGTTGATCAGGTCGAGCAGCTCGCGTACCGACACCGGTACCTTGGCTGCACGCATTTCGTTGAACAGGTTGAGCAACATGGCAGCAGCCTCTTAGCGGGTGCCGCGCCGGCTCATGAACGCCAGGCGCTCAAGCAGTTGCACGTCCTGTTCGTTTTTCACCAGTGCGCCTGCCAGCGGCGGAATGGCTTTGGTCGGATCGCGCTCGCGCAGCACCGCTTCGCCGATGTTGTCGGCCATCAGCAGTTTCAGCCAGTCGACCAGCTCGGACGTCGAAGGCTTTTTCTTCAGGCCCGGTACCTTGCGCACGTCGAAGAACACGTCGAGCGCTTCGCTGACCAGGTCCTTTTTGATGTCCGGGTAGTGCACGTCGACGATTTTCTGCAGGGTAGTGCGGTCGGGGAAAGCGATGTAGTGGAAGAAGCAGCGGCGCAGGAAGGCGTCCGGCAGCTCTTTCTCGTTGTTGGAAGTAATGATGATGATCGGGCGCTTCTTGGCCTTGATGGTCTCGTCGATTTCGTAAACGTAGAACTCCATCTTGTCGAGTTCTTGCAACAGGTCGTTGGGGAACTCGATGTCGGCCTTGTCGATTTCGTCGATCAGCAGAATCACCCGCTCCTCGGACTCAAAGGCTTCCCAGAGCTTGCCCTTCTTCAGGTAATTGCGCACGTCATGGACTTTTTCATTGCCCAGCTGCGAGTCGCGCAAACGGCTGACCGCGTCGTACTCGTACAGACCCTGATGGGCCTTGGTGGTGGACTTGATGTGCCAGGTGATCAGCTTGGCCCCGAACGACTCGGCCAGTTGCTCGGCGAGCATGGTCTTGCCGGTGCCCGGCTCACCCTTGACCAGCAGCGGCCGTTCCAGGGTGATGGCGGCGTTGACCGCCAGCTTCAGGTCATCGGTGGCGACGTAGGCCTGGGTGCCTTCGAACTTCATCTGCAAATCCTCGAACGGTAACGCTGACCTTGCGGGCAGGGCGGGGCGAATAATCGGATGCCCGACTATAACGCGCACGCCGGTCGACTGTGAACGCAGACGGCTTATTCAGTCTCTGAATGGAGCGTCACATGTTGACTCAGTCTCGGCGGATGGCCAGTATTTCGGTATCGCCGATTTGGCGATAGCCTTTCTTACTCGGTTAGTAAAAAGGGCAGAAAATCGATGTTACCCATGAAACGGCCGCGTCTGCGATCTGCGCACGTCCTGTCGGATTTCAGGTTGGCGCTGACATTTATCAATGGTCAGGAACTGACAGTTGATTTGGGGATGGATATTCATACTTATCCAGGTCTGCGGCCACTGCTTGATCGCGAAGTCTTTGCGACTGCCGTAGTCGGGGACGAGGGGTGGATCGTTGAATGGGTTGATCCCGACGTACAGATCGGTGCAGACACCTTGTATATGGATGCGCTAGCGCAAAATGCCCAGGATGAGAACACGCGCATTTTTATCGATTGGCGCGCCCGTACCGGACTTTCTCTCAATGATGCGGCCGAAGCGCTCGGTGTGAGCGCTCGCAGCATCAGCCGTTACAGCAATGGGCGTGAAGCAGTGCCACGTTCTTTGGCGTTGGCCTGTCTGGGCTGGGATTCGCTGCAACAGCGTTCATCGATAGCGGCCGAAGACACAGGTCGATATGTCGTCAACCGCAAAAATTAACCCTCATCCGGCTTCGGCCGCTCATATCGCGCATTGAATGCCTGGATGAAGCCATTGCGCAAAATCTGCAAAAACGCTTCGAAGGCGTTGACGTTCTGCTGGTGAACATTGCCGCTGAGTTCGACGCGAGTGGCGAACTGGTTTTTGTTCTGGTTTTTCAGCACGGTCTCGGTGCCGCCGACCAGCGCTTCCCAGATTGAGCGGAACAGGCCTTTATTCTTGTTCTCGACGTCTTGCTGCCAGTTGAATACGTCGACGTCGCGCAGCAGGGGTTTGATGTAGCCGGTGAGTCGGGCTTTCTCTGCCTTCGCTTCGATAACCACGTCGCCGTGGCCGGCGTTGAAGTCGAACTTGCCGTAGGCGGCGGCGAAGTCGTTCATGCGTTTGAGCTCGATGTCGCGAGCGCGCAGACGGAATTCAAAGTCTTCGAAGTTGCTCAGCGGATCGAAGGTGGCGGTGGTTTCCAATGGCGCGTGGCCCAGCAGCAAAGCTTTGCCTTCAAAGCGCGCGTCGCGTTTGCCTTCCTTGTCGACCACATTGGTCAGGTTGTAGATGCTGGCGTTGACGTTGCTGGCATTCATGTTCACCGGCGGCTTGGAATTGAAGTTGCGGAAGGTGATACGGCCGTCGTTGATCTGCACTTCATCGAGGGTGATCGGCAGCAGCTTGCCCAATTGTTCACGCCAGTCGGTGCCCTGACCGGTTTGCGAGTTCTGCTTGTTGGGGCCACCGTCGACGAAGTTGATTTCGGGATTGAGGAATTGCACCTGCGCGACCACGGCGTGGTCGTACCACAGCGAATGCCAGCTCACCGACAGGTCGATCAACGGCGCATCGACGAACGGCACCGGGACCTTGCCGTCGACCTTGACGATTTTCAGGCCGTTGATTTTGTACGCACCACGCCACAGCGCGAGGTCGACGTCGGTGATCTGGCCACGGTAATCGCCCATGTCCGCGAGCTTGTCATTGAGGTAGTCGCGTACCAGATAGGGCAGGGCGAAATGCAGGGCGACCAGCAGCACCACGACACCCGCCAGGGTCCAGAGCGGCCAGCTGTAACGACGTTTCATGCCATTGTTCCTTCAAGAGTGTGGCTTGACGATTCAATGCGATTGACTCCGCGCGTTTGCAGACGTTCGACCCGACTGGACTGTGATCGGCAACGGGCTTACCTTGGAAGGCTGAATTCAACGCTGCATAAGGACCCAGCCATGAGCCGTATTTACGCTGACAACGCCCACTCCATCGGTAATACGCCGCTGGTCCAGATCAACCGCATCGCGCCGCGCGGGGTTACGATTCTGGCCAAGATCGAGGGGCGCAATCCCGGTTACTCGGTCAAATGCCGAATCGGCGCCAACATGATCTGGGACGCCGAAGGCAGCGGCAGACTCAAGCCGGGCATGACCATTGTCGAGCCGACTTCCGGTAACACCGGTATCGGTCTGGCCTTCGTTGCCGCTGCGCGTGGCTACAAGTTGATGCTGACCATGCCGGCATCGATGAGCATCGAGCGCCGCAAGGTTCTTAAAGCCTTGGGCGCGGAACTGGTGTTGACCGAGCCGGCCAAGGGCATGAAGGGCGCCATCGAGAAAGCCGCGGAAATCGTCGCCAGCGATACCGATAAATATTTCATGCCGGCGCAGTTCGATAACCCGGCCAACCCGGCGATTCATGAAAAGACCACCGGCCCGGAAATCTGGAACGACACCGACGGCGCCGTGGATGTGCTGGTGGCAGGCGTCGGCACCGGCGGAACCATTACCGGTGTCTCGCGGTATATCAAGAACACCGCCGGTAAACCGATTCTGTCCGTGGCTGTCGAGCCGGCATCTTCGCCCGTCATCACCCAGGCTCTGGCCGGCGCCGAGATCAAGCCGAGCCCGCACAAGATTCAAGGCATCGGTGCCGGTTTTGTGCCGAAGAACCTTGATCTGTCGATGGTCGATCGTGTCGAACAGGTGACCGATGAAGAATCCAAGGCCATGGCTCTGCGCCTGATGCAGGAAGAGGGGATTTTGTGTGGCATTTCCTGCGGTGCTGCCATGGCGGTGGCGGTGCGTCTGGCGGAGAAACCAGAGATGCAGGGTAAAACCATCGTCGTGGTGCTGCCGGATTCGGGTGAGCGTTACCTGTCGAGCATGCTGTTCAGTGACCTGTTTACCGAGCAGGAGAACCAGCAGTAAGCCTGTTGATTCAGGTCAGCCGAGGTTCAGGTGCTGCATGTTAATAAAGGCTTTGTTGCGTAATGCTTAACACTGAATCTTGCGTCAGGCGGGTTTTTCCCGGAGCCGGTAGTGTTTATCATGGCCGGCTGCCATGCCGGGTAAAGGGCATTGCGCAGCGTTGTCTTTATTCAAGGAGTTGTTGATGACCGTTTCGTTTGCCGCCAAGGCGTTTGTGCTGTTGCTGTTTCTGGGCAGCACGCTCTATGTGCATTTGCGCGGCAAGGCGCGTTTGCCGGTATTGCGCCAGTTCGTCAACCACTCCGCGCTGTTCGCGCCCTACAACGCGTTGATGTACCTGTTTTCCGCAGTGCCATCCAGACCGTATCTGGATCGCAGCAAGTTTCCGGAACTGGATGTTCTGCGCGACAACTGGGAAACCATCCGCGACGAAGCCATGCACCTGTTCGACGAAGGCTACATTCGCGCTGCCGAAAAGAATAACGATGCCGGTTTCGGTTCGTTTTTCAAGAAAGGCTGGAAGCGTTTCTATCTGAAGTGGTACGACAAACCGTTGCCATCGGCCGAAGCCCTGTGCCCGAAAACCGTGGCGCTGGTCAGCGCCATTCCCAACGTCAAGGGCGCGATGTTTGCGCTGCTGCCGGGCGGCAGTCACCTCAACCCGCACCGCGATCCGTTCGCCGGCTCGCTGCGCTATCACCTCGGTTTGTCGACGCCCAACTCCGATGATTGCCGGATCTTCGTCGACGGTCAGGTCTATGCCTGGCGCGACGGCGATGACGTGATGTTCGACGAGACCTACGTGCACTGGGTCAAGAATGAAACCGCTCAGACTCGAGTGATTCTGTTCTGTGACATCGAACGTCCGCTGAGCAACCGCTTGATGACCCGGATCAACCGCTTCATCAGCGGCTGGCTCGGCCGCGCCACCGCGCCGCAGAATCTTGATGACGAACGCGTTGGCGGCATCAACCAGGCTTATGCCTGGAGCAAGAACTTCAGCGACCGTTTCAGCGGCGTGGTCAAGCAGTGGAAGCGCCGCCATCCCAAGGCCTACCGCGTAATGCGCCCGGTGCTGGCGGTGCTGGTGCTGACGTTGCTGGGGTATTGGTTGTTTGGTTGAGGCTGGCTCAGACATAGAAAACCGCTCTTTGGGAGCGGTTTTTCATTAGCGGAAGAAAAAGGACGACCCGGCTAATGCGCCGCTTGGCTCTTCAACGGCTGGATTGACCAGTGCATTCCTGATGCGATGCATCTCGGTTTCAGATAATTCAACAGATGGCTGCTTTTTCTCCATCTTTCTGGATTTGAAGTTTGATGCTTTCTTTTCAACGACAGCTTTCATGGGATCTCCCACGTTGATCACTAAATGAGCAGGTGCTCAGATACTAGACTTGGTCAATACGCTTCACAAGACGGCCCTCAGAGTCGAATTCGAAACCCAGTTGACGGTATAGAGGTATAGCTCCCGAAAGAGGCTCCTGAATTTCGATTTGCTGGCTGCCGATGATACGTGCGAAATGAGTGACGGCAGTCAGGGCGAAGGTCGCTATTCGGCCCTTGAGCGGGTGTTCGTTTGGGTGCCCCTCAAGACGCACAATCTTGACTCTCAGTCGGCTTTGGTTCGGATTGGCGAAACAAAGTCCGCACAGTTCACGATCAAACCAGATTGCCAGATCGAAGCTCATTGGTTCTTTGGCTTTCCATCGGACAATTTCCTCCCAGCAGAAATGCGGATCGAGCCATTGCTCATAAGCTTTCATGGCGGACGCATCAATAGCCTCGAAGCGAACCTTGGAATAATCAACGTCAACAATTGCGCGCGCCTCGAGTTCGCTGTGTAGCTTCGCAAATGTAACTGCCGCCCGCTTCCTCGCCTCCGACCGATAAACCTGATACCGCAAATACGTCCGTTTCCTTGGCATATGATCTCTTGCATTCCATGTCTCCTGACAATCCGTTGCCACGCCAATAACCCTAACCACCCGGCGCCAGACTGTCGCTACCGGCCCATTGCCCAAGTCATTGCAATCTGTGTCCCGGGCTGGTTATAGTCAGCCCGCTTGAGCGCCATGCTCACGCCTTCATTTCCTCAATAAAGATCAGCATCCATGCCTGCATCCCTCATCAACGCGGTAGTCGATTCAGCGGTCAACGCTGGCGTCGTGCCGTGCGGGAATCGGCAGCCTGTGCAGATCAGTCATTACCCTCCACCTGTCAGTAGCACGCCGGTGTGCGCAGTCGTTTCGCCGCCGGGCGTTGGTGTGCGGGGTTGATCGGCAGTTTCTGCTGACCCCCGCGCCCGCCAGAAAAACCTACTGAATTTCAGCTTCGGCTGAGTTGGCTTCTTGCCTGACTACAGGTGGTATTCATGTTTGTCCTTTCGAAACAATCCGCGCTCGCGGCGACGTCCACGAGCCTGTTCGTTCTGCTGTGGAGCAGCGGGGCGATTTTCTCCAAATGGGGCCTGGCCCATGCTTCGCCCTTTGCCTTTCTGCTGATTCGCTTCGCCATCGCCCTGTGCGGGCTGGTGTTGCTGGCGCCGCTGCTCAAACTCAAGTTGCCCAAGGGCGGCAAACCGATGCTGTTTGCGATCGCCACCGGCGTGGTGCTGTTGGGCGCCTATCAGATCTTTTATCTGCTGGCGCTGGACTGCAAAGTCACGCCGGGGGTGATGGCCACTCTGATGGGCGTTCAGCCGATTCTCACCGTGGTGCTGATGGAGCGCCAGCGTTCGGCGAGCCGCCTGTTCGGCCTGACGCTGGGGCTGACAGGGCTGATCATGGTGGTTTATCAGGGCATCGGTCTGGCCGGAATGTCCTGGGCTGGCATGTTGTTCGGTTTGCTGGCGCTGGCGAGCATGACGCTCGGCTCGATCATGCAAAAACGCATCACCGACAATCCGCTCGGTACGCTGCCAGTGCAGTACCTGGCCGGCCTGTTGCTGTGCGCGGTGTTCGTACCGTTCCAGCCGTTTCACTTCGAGCACAGCGCAGGCTTTATTGTCCCGGTGTTATGGATGGGCCTGGTGGTGTCGGTGCTGGCGACGCTGTTGCTGTATCGACTGATCGCGCGGGGCAATCTGGTGAATGTCACCAGCCTGTTCTATCTGGTGCCGGCGGTGACGGCAGTGATGGATTACCTGATTTTCGGTAATCGTCTGGCGGCGTTGAGCGTGTTGGGAATGCTGCTGATCATTGTTGGATTGGTATTTGTGTTCCGTAAAACCGGATAGCCGATAGGCAGGTGGCGCTTGTTGCGCCGCCTTTCGCGAACAGGCTCGCTCCCACATTGGAATGTATTTTTCTGTGGGAGCGAGCCTGCTCGCGAATATCTGCGGCAGAAAATCTAACGGACTGACACCTTTGCAGGCCTCACCACCGCCGGCTTCAACACCAGCCACAACGCTGCCGCAATCAGCACCCCGCCATAAATGTGCGCCATCGACAACGGCTCATCCAGCAACAACGCCCCCCACAACACGCCGAACGGCGGGATCATGAAGGTCACGGTCATCGATTTTACCGGGCCGATCGAGCTGAGCAGGCGGAAATAGATGATGTAGGCAAACGCCGTGCAACCCAGGCCCAGGCCGAGCAGCGACAGCCAGACATGCCAGCCACCCCAGCTGACCGGCGGCGCAGTGATCACGCTGTAGGCGAACAGCGGCAGCAGAAACAACGTCGCCCCGAGCATGCTGCCCAGTGCCGACAAACGGCTGTCCAGCCCACCGGCCTGATCCAGCCAGCGCCGCGCGAGGAAACCGGCAAAGCCATAACAAGTGGTCGCCAGCAGGCACGCGACCGCGCCCATCAGCAGTTGCAGGTCGAAGGCCACGGGACCGGCGCGCGTCAGCACGCCGACGCCGAACAGGCCGAGGAACACACCGCCCAGCTTGGCGATCGTCAGTTTCTCGCTGAAGAACAAACCGCCAATCAACACGCCCATCAGCGGCGTGGTTGCATTGAAGATCGCCGAATAGCCGGCCGGCAATACCTGGGCGGCAACCGAATACAGCGTCGCCGGAATCCCCGAGTTGATCACGCCAAGCAGCATCACGGTCTTCAGCTTGCCCTTGAAGTCCCAGCTGATGCGCATCAGCCCAAGGATCACCAGCAGCCCGGCGGCCGCAATCGACACGCGAAAGAAGCCGGTCGGGATCGTGCCGATCACCGGAGCAATGATGCGCATGAACAGAAAACTCGCGCCCCAGATAGCGGCCAGCGACAACATGCGGAAAATATCGACAGGGCTCACGGCGGGCTCCTTGCTTGATCGGGACGAGAGTGTTGCCGAGCGTCCGGATCATGGCAACCGCTATTCGGGCTTTTAATTCTGCTTGCCGATGCATCGGCACGAGAAACCCCGTCAACGGTCAGCCCCGTATCGGTTTTGGCAGAAATTGCGCTTTTCCTGCGGGCGTTTCCGTGACTAAGCTCAGACCAACCGAATTCCCGCCGAGGTTTCATTTATGTCGCAGCAATGGCCAGCCACCGAGATCGCGCGGATGATCCTCGCCGGCTTCGACGATTACCGCGAGCATTTCCGCCGCATCACCGATGGCGCGCGGGAGCGCTTCGAACAGGCGCGCTGGCAGGAGGCGCAGGCCGCGTCGGCGGCGCGGATCAGTCTGTATGAGGAAAAGGTTGGCGAAACCGTCGTTCGCCTGCGCGAGTATTTCGACGAAGAGACCCTGATGAACGTCAGCTGCTGGCCGCTGGTGAAAAGCGCCTATATCAGTGTCATCGACCTGCGCTTCGACGATGAGCTGTCCGAAACCTGGTACAACTCGATTTTCTGCGGGCTGTTCAGCCACGACCTGATCAGCGACGGCTGCATGTTCATCCACACCACGCGCCCAAGCCTGCGCCGTGCCCGCGCCGCGCAAACCCGTACGTACAAGCCGCAGGGCCAGTTGTCCGGGATGCTCGCCAGCATCTTCGCCGATTACCGCTTCAGCGAGGATTACGCTGATTTGCCCGGCGACTTGCTGCGGCTCGAAGCGCAATTGCGCGAGAACCTGCCGGACTGGGTGTGCAAGGACCCGGAGCTGAGTGTCGAGCTGTTTTCCTCGGTGCTCTACCGCAACAAGGGCGCGTATCTGGTCGGACGCATCTACACCCGCGACGAGCAATGGCCGCTGGTGATTCCGCTGTTGCACCGCGAAGGCCGGGGCATTCAGATCGATGCATTGATCACCGACGAAGCCGATGTGTCGATCATCTTTTCTTTTACCCGTTCGTATTTCATGGTCGATGTCCCGGTGCCGGCGGAGTTCATCGGATTTCTGCGGCGCATCCTGCCGGGCAAGCACATCGCCGAGCTGTACACCTCGATCGGCTTCTACAAGCACGGCAAGTCGGAGTTTTACCGCGCGCTGATCAATCACCTGGCCAACACTGACGACCAGTTCATCATGGCCCCGGGCGTGCGCGGCATGGTCATGAGCGTGTTCACTTTGCCGGGTTTCAACACCGTGTTCAAAATCATCAAGGACCGTTTCTCACCGTCGAAGAACGTCGACCGCGCCACGGTGATCGAAAAATATCGACTGGTGAAAAGCGTCGATCGGGTTGGGCGTATGGCCGATACCCAGGAGTTTGCTGATTTTCGCTTTCCGCTGAGCAAGTTCGATCCGGCGTGTCTGGAGGAATTGCTAGAGGTGGCGCCGTCGACGGTTTCGGTCGAAGGCGAAACCGTGCTGATCCGCCACTGCTGGACCGAACGCCGGATGACCCCGCTCAACCTGTATCTGGAAAATGCCAACGACGCCCAGGTACGTGAAGCGCTTGAGGATTACGGCCTGGCGATCAAGCAGCTGGCGGCGGCGAATATTTTTCCCGGGGATATGCTGCTGAAAAACTTCGGCGTCACTCGACACGGCCGGGTGGTGTTCTACGACTACGACGAAATCTGCTTCCTGACCGAAGCCAACTTCCGCCACATCCCGGCACCGCGCACGCCGGAGGATGAAATGGCCTCTGAGCCGTGGTACTCGATCGGCCCGCTGGACGTGTTTCCCGAAGAGTTTCCACCGTTCCTGTTTGCCGATGCCGGACAGCGCAAACTGTTCGATCAGTTGCATGGCGAGTTGTACAACGCCGATTACTGGAAGGGCTTGCAGGAGGCGATTCGGGCGGGGAAGGTGATAGACGTCTTCCCATATCGGCGCAAGGGCCTCGACAACGAGTAGCTCTTTTAAAAGCCCCTCACCCCAGCCCTCTCCCAGAGGGAGAGGGAGCTGACCGAGGTGTCTTGGGTCAAACGCCGACCTGAAAGAGCTCGGCGATTATGGATTCGGCAAAGCTCTTTCAGGTCGATGTACCTTTGAAGCATCCCCCAATCGGTCCCCTCTCCCTTTGGGAGAGGGCTAGGGTGAGGGTCGCAATCCCCCTGACACGCCACAACCCCCCCAAATCTGCGACAATCCGCCCCTGCATAAATAGACGACCGAATTGCCTACCCGATGACCGACGAATCGCCCTCCATCGACAAACTGCTGAAAAACCTCGATCACGCTATGCTCGCCGACCGTCACCGGCTGCGGCGGCAGTTGCTTGAGCTGCGCAAGAAACCCGACGAGGCCAAACTGGCCCAGTGGGTGACGCGCATGCAGGCGTCCTGTGATCAGGTACTGGCGCGTCGCGCGAGCCTGCCGGTGATTCGTTACGACGACAGTTTGCCGATCGCGGCCAAGCGCGACGAAATCAAAAAGGCCCTGGAGCAACATCAGGTGCTGATCATCGCTGGCGAAACCGGTTCGGGTAAAACCACCCAGTTGCCGAAAATCTGTCTGGAAATCGGTCGCGGCCAGCACGGTCTGATCGGCCATACCCAGCCGCGTCGGATCGCCGCGCGCAGTGTGGCCAGTCGCGTCGCCGAAGAACTCGGCACGCCGCTTGGAGCGCTGGTCGGCTATCAGGTGCGTTTCGAAGATCAAAGCGATGCCAACACCCTGATCAAACTGATGACCGACGGCATTCTGCTGGCGGAAACCCAGAACGACCGTTATCTGGAACGCTACGACACGATCATCGTCGACGAAGCCCACGAACGCAGCCTCAACATCGATTTCCTCCTCGGTTACCTGAAAACCCTGCTGCCACGCCGTCCCGACCTGAAGGTCATCATCACTTCGGCGACCATCGATCTGGAGCGCTTCTCCAAGCACTTCGATGACGCGCCGATCGTCGAAGTGTCGGGTCGTACTTTCCCGGTGGAAACCTGGTACCGGCCGCTGACGCTGGAGCAGGACGAAGAGGGCAACCGGGTCGAGGATGACCTGACCGTCGATCAGGCGATTCTCGCCACCCTCGACGAAATCGCCGCGTATGAGCGCAGCGAACGGCGCAGTCCGGGGGATGTGCTGGTGTTCCTGCCCGGCGAGCGCGAGATTCGCGATGCTGCCGACATGCTGCGCAAGGCCCAGCTCAAGCACACTGAAATCCTGCCGCTGTACGCGCGCCTGTCGCCGGCTGAACAGCAGCGCATCTTCCAGTCGCACCCGGGCCGCCGTGTGGTGCTGGCGACCAACGTCGCCGAAACCTCGCTGACCGTGCCGGGCATTCGCTATGTGATCGACAGCGGTACCGCGCGTATCAGCCGCTACAGCTATCGGGCCAAGGTCCAGCGTTTGCCGATCGAAGCGATTTCCCAGGCCAGCGCCAATCAACGTAAAGGTCGCTGCGGGCGGGTCGAGCCGGGTATCTGCGTGCGTTTGTACAGCGAAGAGGATTTCCTCGGCCGCCCGGAATTTACCGATCCGGAAATTCTGCGCACCAACCTCGCCGCCGTTATTTTGCAGATGCTCCATCTGCGCCTCGGCGAAATCACAGCGTTCCCGTTTATCGAACCGCCGGACGGCAAGGCGATCAGCGACGGTTTCAACCTGCTGCAAGAGCTTTCGGCAGTAGATCGCAACAGTCAGCTGACGCCGCTCGGTCGCCAGTTGGCGCGCTTGCCGGTCGACCCGCGCATGGGTCGCATGCTCCTGGAAGCGGCCAGGCTTGGCAGTCTGCAGGAAGTGCTGATCGTCGCCAGCGCCATGTCGATTCAGGACCCGCGCGAGCGTCCACCGGAGCGTCAGCAAGCGGCGGATCAGGCCCATGCACAATGGAAGGACCCGGATTCGGACTTCGCCGGGCTGGTCAATCTTTGGCGTGGTTTCGAAGAGCAACGTCAGGCGCTGACCGCCAATCCGCTGCGCAACTGGTGCCGGAAGAATTTCCTCAATTACCTGCGCTTGCGCGAGTGGCGTGATTCTCACCGTCAGTTGAGCCTGATCTGCCGCGACATGCAGCTGAGCCTGAACAAAGAGCCGGCGGATTATCCGAAGCTGCACAAAGCGGTGCTGGTCGGCTTGCTCAGCCAGATTGGCCAGAAAACCGAAGACGGCGATTACCTCGGCGCGCGGCAACGGCGCTTCTGGATTCATCCGTCGTCGGGCATCGGCAAGAAGCGTCCGCAGTGGCTGATGACTGCTGAGCTGGTCGAAACCACCAAACTCTACGCGCGGATGGTCGCCAAGATCGATGCCGACTGGATCGAACCGCTGGCCGGGCACCTGATCAAGAAAAACCATTTCGAGCCGCATTGGGAGAAGAAGCGCGGTCAGGTCGTAGCCTATGAGCAGATCACCCTGTTCGGCCTGATCGTGGTCGGTCGCCGCCCGGTGCATTACGGCCCGGTCGATCCGGTGGTGTCGCGTGAGCTGTTTATCCGCGAAGGTCTGGTGCGCGGCGAGATTCAGTCGCGGGCCAAATGCCTGAGCGCCAATCAGAAACTGCTCGAGCAGCTCGACGAACTGGAAGCCAAGGCTCGCCGTCGCGACATTCTCGCCGACGAAGAAACCTTGTACGCCTTCTACGATGCGCGTCTGCCGGCGGAGATCCACCAGACCGCGACCTTCGACAGTTGGTACAAGGTCAACAGCCAGAAAGACCCGCAGCTGCTGATCATGCGCGAAGAAGACGTGCTGGCCCGCGAGGCCAGTGAAGTCACCGCCCGTGATTACCCGGACACCCTGCACATCGGCGATCTGGAACTGGCGCTGACCTACCATTTCGAACCCAATCACCCGCGCGACGGCGTGACCTTGCGCGTGCCGGCGCCGTTGCTGCCGATGTTGCCGCCGGAGCGTCTGGAATGGCTGGTGCCGGGCCTGATCGAGGCCAAGTGCATTGCCCTGGTGCGCAACCTGCCGAAAGCCCTGCGCAAGAACTTCGTGCCAGTGCCGGACTTCATCAAGGCCGCGTTGCAGCGCATGACTTTCGCCGAAGGTTCGCTGCCGCAAGCGCTCGGTCGCGAGCTGCTGCGCATGACCGGCGCGCGGGTCAGCGATGAAGCGTGGGCGGAAGCGGCGCAGCAGGTTGAAAGCCACCTGCGCATGAACCTGGAAATTGTCGACGGCGAGGGCAAGTTCCTTGGCGAAGGCCGCGATCTGGCTGAGCTGACCGCACGCTTCGCCGAAGCCAGCCAGGCCGCGCTGGCGGTGCCGCAGAGCGCGAAAAGTCAGCAGCCGGTGGAGGCGAAAGTCTTTGCGCCGGTAGCAGAAAAGACCCAGCAGAAGATCGCCGGGCTGTCGATGACGGTGTACCCGGCGCTGGTGGAAGAGGGCGGCGCGGTCAAGGAAGGGCGCTTCTCGACCCCGGCCGAAGCCGAGTTCCAGCATCGTCGGGCCTTGCAGCGTTTGTTGATGCAGCAACTGGCCGAGCCGGCGAAATTCCTCCGGGGCAAGTTGCCGGGGCAGACTGAACTGGGCTTGCTGTATCGCGAACTGGGCCGCGTCGATGCGCTGGTCGAAGACATTCTGCTGGCCAGCCTCGACAGCTGCATTCTCGAAGGTGAAGACCCGTTGCCCCGCGATGGCGCCGGATTGGCGGCATTGGCCGAACGCAAACGCGGCAACTGGACCGAGCACGCCGAGCGTGTCGCGCGGCTGACGCTGGAAATCCTCAAGATCTGGCACGGTCTGCAAAAACGCTTCAAGGGCAAGATCGATCTGGCGCAAGCGGTGGCATTGAACGACATCAAGCAGCAGATCGGCAATCTGGTCTATCCGGGTTTCGTCCGCGAAACGCCGATGCAGTGGTTCAAAGAGTTACCGCGTTACCTGAAAGCGGTCGAGCAGCGTTTCGAGAAGCTCGGTGCACAGGTGCAGAAGGACCGCGTCTGGAGTGGCGAACTCGCTGGCCTGTGGGCGCAATACCAGACCCGCGCGGCCAAGCATGCGCAGGAAGGCAAGCGTGATCCGCAGCTGGAGTTGTACCGCTGGTGGCTGGAGGAATACCGCGTGTCGTTGTTTGCTCAGCAGTTGGGGACGAAAGTGCCGATCTCCGACAAGCGCCTGAGCAAACAGTGGAGCCAGGTCGAGCCCTGACCTGCAGCCATACACAATCCCCCTGTGGAGCGGGCTTTGTGGCGAGGGGATTTATCCCCGTTGGGTGGCGAAGCCGCCCCAAGACCTACGCCTCGGTTCATCAGATACCGAGCGTGGTGGGTTGGCGACTGCTTCGCAGTCGAACGGGGATAAATCCCCTCGCCACAGAGTTGAGTTCATGGAGTGAATGGCAGTTGTGCTTGAGAACGGCGCCAAAACCTCGGGTTTATGGCAAACTTCGCCACCATAACCCGCCGTTTCGCGACCCAGAGCCTTCGGCCGTGTCGCGCTGCGGAATAAAACGATGCCAGGTTTGCGTCCCCCGGATGGGAATAGACCCTTTGCGTGTTGGTACGACGGTTCCAGCACTTTCTGCCTGAACAGATTAGAGAAACGACCATGCATAATGTCGTCATCAGCGGCACCGGCCTGTACACACCGGCCAACAGCATCTCCAATGAAGAGCTGGTGCAGTCTTTCAATACCTACGTCGCCCAGTTCAACGCCGATAACGCCGAGGCCATTGCCAGCGGTGAAGTCCAGGCCCTGACCGAATCCAGCGCCGCGTTCATCGAAAAAGCCTCGGGCATCAAGAGCCGCTTTGTCATGGACAAGGACGGCATCCTCGATCCGCAACGCATGGCCCCGCGCTTGCCCGAGCGCTCCAACGACGAATGGTCGGTGCTCTGCCAGATGGCCGTCGGCGCGGCTGAACAAGCCCTGCAACGAGCCGGCAAAACCGCAGCCGACATCGACGGCGTGATCGTCGCCTGCTCGAACCTGCAACGCGCTTACCCGGCCATCGCCATCGAAGTCCAGGAAGCGCTGGGCATTGAAGGTTTCGGTTTCGACATGAACGTGGCGTGTTCTTCGGCCACCTTCGGCATCCAGGCCGCCGCCAACAGCGTGCAACTGGGCCAGGCGCGGGCGATCCTAATGGTCAACCCGGAGGTCTGCACCGGGCACCTGAACTTCCGTGATCGCGACAGCCACTTCATCTTCGGCGATGCCGCGACTGCGGTGATCATCGAGCGCGCGGATCTGGCGACCTCGCCGTACCAGTTCGACGTGGTCAGCACCAAATTGCTGACCAAGTTCTCCAACAATATCCGCAACAACTTCGGCTTCCTCAATCGCGCTGCCGAGGAGGGTGTGGGCGCGCGCGACAAGCTGTTCGTGCAGGAAGGCCGCAAGGTGTTCAAGGATGTCTGCCCGATGGTTGCCGAGCTGATCGGCGAGCACCTGGAAGAAAACCAGCTCAATGTCGGCGACGTGAAACGTTTCTGGCTGCACCAGGCCAACTTGAGCATGAACCACCTGATCGTGCGCAAGCTGCTCGGCCGCGAAGCTACCGAAGAAGAAGCGCCGGTGATTCTCGACAGCTATGCCAACACCAGCTCGGCCGGTTCGGTCATTGCCTTCCATAAATATCAGGATGATCTGGCTTCGGGTTCGCTTGCGGTGCTCAGCTCGTTCGGTGCCGGTTACTCGATTGGTAGCGTGCTGCTGCGTAAACGCTGAAACAGGTTAATTTCCCCTTCATCGCGTCGATCTTTCCTACATTCGAAGCGGCTGAAACGCTGTAATTTTTCGGACGTCGCGGCAGGTGAACACCTGCCGCGTTCATTTTCGAAGTCCGGACAAGGGGATTGATGGATGGCGGCTGACGACACCCAACTGCTCACGCGCTTACTGGCGGGAGAGCAACAGGCTTTCAAGGAACTGGTCACCACGTATCAGAGCGCCATGCGCGCGGTGGCTTACGCGATAGTGGGCCAGCGCCATGTCGAGGAAGTGGTGCAGGATGCCTGGCTGTCGGTGGTGCGCCATCTGGCCAGCTTCGAAGGGCGTTCCAGCCTCAAGACCTGGTTGCTGACCATCACCGCCAATTCGGCCAAGAGTCGCTACAAGCTCAATCGCCGGGAGGTCCTGCTCGACGACCTGCCATCGCCCCACGGCACCATCGGTGACGATCGCTTCTCTTCCAGCGATGGCCACTGGCTGGTCGCGCCGTTCGCCTGGCACCAGGACACCCCCGAAGCGCTACTCACTGAAAACGAACTGCGCGAATGCCTCGAACATACGTTGCTGAGTCTGTCCGAGTTGCAGAGCAGTGTCCTGCTGTTGCGCGAACGCCAGGGCCTGGAGCTGGAAGAGATCTGTAATCTCCTGGGGATCTCGCTCTCCAATGTCCGCGTGCTGCTGCACCGGGCACGCTTGAAGGTCTTTGCGACCGTGGAACATTTTGAGGAGACAGGAGAATGTTGACCTGCAAGGAGCAAGTGGCACGATCCAGCGATTATCTCGACGGCCAACTGAGCTTTCGCGAGACGCTGATGGTGCGTCATCACCTGTTGTTCTGCCCGAACTGCCGGCGCTTCATGCGGCAGATGCGCGTGATGCAGGCAACCCTGAAGGCGCTGCCGGACAAACCGGACGAGAACGTTGATGCCTTGGCCGAACGCCTGGCCGAGCAACGACGAAAAGACAACCCCCTGTAGGAGCTGTCGAGTGCAACGAGGCTGCGATCTTTTGATCTTGTTTTCAGGATCAAGATCAAAAGATCGCAGCCTTCGGCAGCTCCTACAGGGGTTTTTGCATCCTGCAGAAATAACCCGGTGCGGGTGAAACGAACGGATGATGGGGATCGTCCCGCCCGCACCGGAGTGAGGCAGCTTCAAGCCTCAAGCCTCAAGCCTCAAGCTGCAAGTAAAGGCATTCACTCGCAGCTCTTGGCTTGTAGCTTGTAGCTTGTAGCTGCCGTTTTAGAACTTCGCTTCAGCATCCAGCTGCAGGGTGTTGGCATCTGCATCGCGCTGGCTGCGGCTGGCGAAGTCGGCCTTGGTCAGGAAGTACGTGGCGCCGACGGCGAAGTTCTTGTCGATGTCGTAACCGACCTTGAACTTGTGCCCGCGCGAACCGGTGGTGCCGTTGGCAAAGTCGGAGTCGGTGAACGCGCCGACCACGGCGTTGCGCTGCACGTCGCGATAGTTGTAGTCGAGGTTGAAGCCGAAGACTTTCGACTTGGCGCCGAGCAACCATGCGGTGTCCTGATCGGTCACGGCATCGTTGTTCTTCACGTACTGGCCGTAGAACGACAGCGGCATTGGCAGGCCGCCGATGTCGATCTGGCTGAACCCTTCATACAGACGGAATTGGTTGTTCGCCGAGTTGCCGTTGACTGCCAGGGCGCACGGCGTCGAGGTGCCGGTGCAGCGGCTGTCTTCGTCGTTCTGGTAGGCGTAGACGCTGCCGCCGACGGTCATTTTCAGGTTGTCGGTGATGTTGAAGCGGCTGCCCAACTGGCCAGCGGTCAGGCGCAGGTCGTGGCGGAATTGCACGCCGTCGCCGTCAACGTTGTCCTTGAGGTTGTAGTTACCCAGGCTGCCGAACAATTCGGCGCTGCCGCCCAATGGATACTTGTAGGTAACGGCCAGACCTTCCGGGTTGATGTCGCTGTCCCAGATCACGTCGCCCATGCTCACCCACGGTTGCAGCATCTTGCCGCCGATCACGTGCAGGTTCTTGATCTGATCAGGGTGATAGTCGATGTAGCCGAGGTCGAGCCAGATCTGCTTCTTGTCGAAGTAGTTGTCCTGATCCTGGTTGGTCGAACGCGCGTCGTCACCGCCGCCGGTGGCGATGCGGATGCCGGTGTCGACTTGCGGGTTGATCTCGGTGTAGGCGCCCAGACGCGCACGGATGCGCTGGCGATCCTTGTCGCGGCCGCCGTTGTTCGGCTCGCCGTCGATCTTGATGGTTTCCTGGCGGATACGTACGTCGCCCTTGAACTGGGTCTTCGCCGCCCAAGCCAGTTTCTGGTCGAACAGGCTCTGTTCGTTGGTCTTCTTCGCGACCGCCGCCACTTGTTCGTTGGTTTCCTGCTGCGCCTGTTGGGCGATTTGCTGAGCCTTCTGATCCTTGGCCAGTTCTGTTTGCAGCTCGATGTACTGCGCCTGGGAAATCGACCCGTTGGCCTTGAGCATGTCGAGCAGTTTGGCGTCGACTGCAGCACTGGCCGGAACGCTCATGGCCAGCAACAAGCCGCCGCACAGGGCCGCTGCAGTTTTCGTGGAAGCAAGACGCATAGCAATCTCCGAAGATGAAGGGGATGGCTGAACCATCCTGGGCACAACCGGCTGAAGGCCGGAAAACTGTGTCCGGGTTAGAACCCGGCGCTCTAAAAACAGGCGCCAGTATCGCGATGGTTTATGACAGAGCGGTGGCACAGTGATGGCAGGTTGATGACGATGCGTATCAGGCGTGAACTATCGAGTTAGAGCGCTGTCGGCCGATTGAACGTGTGCAACGGGGTCGCGATCAGCGATACTCGCCGGGCTTTGTCGCCAAGCTGTGGAGTGCCAGTGAATGCCGTTGCAACGCCTGCAAGACCTGTCAGAAATCGCCCCGGCAAGCTGGGATGCGCTGGTGCCGGACAACCAGCCATTCCTGCGTCACGCCTTCCTCAGCGCGCTGGAAGACAGCGGCAGTGTCGGCCCGCATTCGGGCTGGCAGCCCGAACATTTACTGCACATCGAAGATGATCGACTGATCGCCGCACTGCCCAGTTATCGCAAGTGGCATTCCTACGGCGAGTACGTCTTCGATCACGGCTGGGCCGATGCCTGCGCGCGTGCCGGCATCGATTACTACCCCAAACTCCTGACTGCTGTGCCCTTCAGCCCGGTCAGCGGTCCGCGCTTGCTGGCGGCGAAGGTCGAGGACGGTTTCGAACTGCTGAAAAGCCTGCCGGGCTATCTGCAGATCGAAGAACTGTCCAGCGCGCACATCAATTTCACCGATCCGTTTACCGATGCGGCGATGGCCGAGCAGCCGGGCTGGCTGCAGCGCATCGGCTGTCAATATCACTGGCAGAACCGTGGTTACCGCGACTTTCAGGACTTCCTCGACGCCCTCAGTTCGCGAAAGCGCAAGCAGATGCGCAAGGAACGCGAGCAGGTGGCGGGGCAGGGCTTCGAGTTCGAGTGGCTGGAGGGGCGTGAGCTGGGCGAGGCACAGTGGGATTTCGTGTACGCCTGCTATGCCAACACCTACGCGGTGCGGCGTCAGGCGCCGTACCTGACGCGCGAGTTCTTCAGCCTGCTGGCCGAACGTATGCCCGAAGCGATTCGCGTGGTCTTGGCCAAACAGGGCTCCCGGCCGGTGGCGATGGCGTTCAGCCTGGTCGGTGGCGACAGTTTCTACGGGCGTTATTGGGGCTGCCTGGCCGAGTTTGATCGGCTGCATTTCGAGACGTGTTTTTATCAGGGCATGGATTACGCGATTGCCCATGGCATCCAGCGTTTCGATGCCGGGGCGCAGGGCGAGCACAAGTTGATTCGCGGCTTCGAACCGGTAATCACCCATTCCTGGCATTACCTGCGCCATCCGGGGTTGAAAGCGGCGGTGAAGGATTTCCTCCAGCAAGAGCGCGCTGGGGTTCTGGCGTATGCCGAAGAGGCGAGAACGGCGTTGCCCTATCGCCAAACCTGACCATGATCGTTCCCACGCTCTGCTTGGGAATGCAGGCCGTGACGCTCCGCGTCACTGGACGCGGAGCGTCCCTTGAGGCGTTCCCACGCGGAGCGTGGGAACGATCATATCGCGCGATCAATCGATGCCGACAAAGCCTCCGGTCTGGTGCGCCCACAACCGCGCATACAAACCGCGATGGGCGAGCAGTTCGGCGTGGGTGCCGCTCTCGGCGATCTTGCCGTTTTCCAGCACCACCAGCCGATCCATGCGCGCGATGGTCGAGAGACGGTGGGCAATGGCGATCACGGTTTTGCCCTGCATCAAGGTCTCGAGGCTTTCCTGAATCGCCGCTTCGACTTCCGAATCCAGTGCCGAGGTGGCTTCGTCCATGATCAGGATCGGCGCGTCCTTGAGCAGTACCCGCGCAATCGCGATGCGCTGGCGCTGACCGCCCGAGAGTTTCACCCCGCGCTCGCCGACATGCGCGTCGAAACCGGTGCGGCCTTCAGCGTCGGACAGCAGTGGAATGAACTCATCGGCGCGAGCCTTGTGCACCGCCTCCCACAGTTCGGCGTCGGTGGCGTCGGGTTTGCCGTAGAGCAAGTTGTCGCGGATCGAACGGTGCAGCAGCGAGGTGTCCTGGGTGATCATGCCGATCCGCGCACGCAGGCTTTCCTGGCCGACTTCGGCAATGTTCTGCCCATCGATCAGGATGCGCCCGCCCTCGACGTCGTACAGGCGCAGCAACAGGTTGACCAAGGTTGATTTGCCGGCGCCGGACGGGCCGATCAAGCCGATTTTCTCCCCCGGTTTTATCGTCAGATTGAGGTCGCCGATGATGCCTTTCTTCTTGCCGTAGTGAAAATCCACGTGCTCGAAACGCACTTCGCCCGAGGCCACGGCCAGCGGTTTGGCCTGCTCGCGGTCGGTGACGCTGACCGGTTGCGAAATGGTGCGCAGACCGTCCTGGACCATGCCGATGTTTTCGAAAATGCCGGTGACCACCCACATGATCCAGCCGGACATGTTGACGATGCGAATCACCAGGCCGGTGGCCAGGGCAATCGCGCCGACGGTGATCAGCGACTGCGTCCACAGCCACAATGCCAGCGCCGTGGTGCCGACAATCAGCAGGCCGTTCATGGTGGTAATCGCCACGTCCATGCTGGTCACCACGCGACCGGCCATCTGCGCTTTGACGGTCTGTTCCTCGATCGCTTCCTTGGCGTAGTGCTGTTCGAAGTTGGTGTGAGCGAACAGTTTCAGCGTGGCGATGTTGGTGTAGCCGTCGACGATACGGCCCATCAATTTCGAGCGCGCGTCAGAGGCTTCCACCGAACGCTCTTTCACGCGCGGCACGAAGTAATACAGCGCGCCGATGTAGGCGACGATCCAGGTCAGCAACGGGATCATCAGGCGCCAGTCGGCCTCGGCGAACAGCACCAGCGAGCTGATCGCATAGATCACCACGTGCCACAGCGCGTCCACCGCTTGCACGGCGGAATCGCGCAGCGAGTTGCCGGTCTGCATGATGCGCTGGGCGATGCGCCCGGCGAAGTCGTTCTGGAAGAAATTCAGGCTCTGCTTGAGCACGTAACTGTGGTTCTGCCAGCGGATCATGCTGGTCATGCCCGGGCTCAGGGTCTGATGCACCAGCAGGTCGTGCAGAGCAAAGAAGATCGGTCGCAGCACCAGAGCGACCACCAGCATCCAGGTCAATTCGAGGGCGTGGTCGCTGAAGAAATTCGGGTTGGGCGTGCCTTGGGCCAGATCGATGATGCGGCTCAGGTAACTGAACAGCGCAACCTCAATCAATGAGGCAAACAGGCCGATGACGAGCAGGGCGGCGAAACTCGGCCAGACCTGCTTCAGGTAGTAGATATAGAAGGGCCAGACACGGTCCGGCGGGGACGCCGTCGGGGCGTCGCGGAAGATATCGATCAGTTGTTCGAAACGGCGATAGAGCATCAGATAACCGCCCGGAATCCGGGCTCTCCTTTTATCAGTGCGAGCGGCGCAGGCTCAGCCCGGCGCCGCTCTATATGCCCGGCGAAACTCAGTCGATGCGCTTGGCCGACTTGATGATCACAGGGTCGACAGGCACGTTCTGCATGCCGCTTTTGGTGGTGGTCTGCGAGTTGACGATGACGTCTACGACATCCATGCCCTTGACCACTTTGGCGAACACGGCGTAACCGGCGTCACGGCCCGGATCGAGGAATGCGTTGTCGGCAACGTTGATGAAGAACTGGCTGGTCGCCGAATCAGGGTTGGAAGTACGCGCCATCGACAGGGTGCCGCGAACGTTGTGCAGGCCATTGCTGGCTTCGTTCTTGATCGGCGCCTTGGTGTCTTTCTGTTGCATCTGCTGGGTGAAGCCGCCGCCCTGAGCCATGAAGCCCGGGATCACGCGGTGGAAAATGGTGTTGTTGTAGAAACCGCTGTCGACGTATTCAAGGAAGTTCTTCGTGCTGATCGGTGCCTTGACCGGGTCCAGTTCGATTTCGATCTGGCCGTTGGTGGTGTCCAGCAGCACGTGGGGGGCCTTGGCCGGGGTAGCAGCCATCAGGTTGGCGGCAAACAGTACGGAGCCGGCGGCGAGGGCGAGTTTTTTCAGCATGGGTCAGTGATCCTGAGAGTGAAGGTCGGCTGTGGCGAGAAAATCCAGCAGCGTGTGATTGAAGCGTTCGGGTTGATCGAGCGGGGTGGCATGGCGCGAGTCGTCAATGACCACCAGCCGCGCATCCGGCAGCAGTTTTACATAGGTTTCTTTTAACGCCACCGGTGTGTAATCACGGTCGGCGCTGATGACGAGCGTTGGACAGGACACCCGGGAAAGTCGTTCCTGAACGCCCCAGCCCACGATCGCATCGAAGCTGGCGAGATAAGCACGTTTGTCGTTTTTTGCCCAGCGTTCGGCCATTTTCCGTCGCAGATCGGCCTGTTCCGGCTTGGGGAAAAGTTTGCTGCCGAGGGCTTTGCCGATGGTTTCCAGGCTGAGCAGGCGCATCAGGCTCCAGCGTTTGAACCACTGCCAGTAGTCGTCGCGGGTGCGCAATTTGACTTGTGGCGCGCTGTTGACGATGGTCAGGCTCTTGAGCGCCTGCGGCTGATCGACGGCCAGCTGAAAACCGATCATCCCGCCCATCGACAGCCCGACGTAGTGCACCGGGCCGAGGCGCAGGTGCTCGATCAAGGCCAGCAGGTCGGCGCTGAACCCGGCAATGCTGTAGCGCTCGCGGGGTTTGTCCGAGCGCCCGTGGCCGCGAATGTCCGGGACGATCACCCGGTAGTGCGCGGCCAGCGCCGGGATCTGCATTTCCCAGTCCAGTGTGCTCGAGCCGAACCCGTGGACCAGCAGCAGCGGCGCACCGTGGCCATATTCCTCGTAGTGCAGGTTGCAACCTTCGTGCTCGAAATACGCCATCGGTGAACTCCGTGTCAGGCTTGTTCAGGTGCGGCGAACGGTGCGTCCAGCGGCAAGGTGTCGAAGGTGCGCAGCAGTTCGATGAGGATCTGCGTGGCCGGGCCCAGGGGTTTGTCCTTGTTCGAATACAGATAGAAGCTCGAATTGCGGCTGCCGCCTCGATCCAACGGTAGCAGCTTGAGCGAACCATCCTTCAATTCGCGGTCGATCATGTGTCGCGGTAGCCAGGCAAAACCCAGGCCGCTGCTGACAAAGGTCGCGGCGGTGGCAAGGCTGCCGACGGTCCAGCGCTGCTCGGCGCCGAGCCAGCCGACATCGCGCGGCTGCTGGCGGCCGGAGTCGCGGATCACCACTTGCATCTGGGTTTCCAGATCCTGAAAGCTCAGCTCGCGATTGAGCCGATGCAGCGGATGATCAGGATGGGCGACGGCGACGAATTCGACGTCGCTCAACTCCGCGCCGAGGTAGCCCGGAATGCTCAGGCCGGTGATCGCCAGATCCGCGACGCCTTCGAGCAGCACTTCCTCGACCCCCGACAACACTTCCTCGCGCAGACGAACGCGGCAGCCGCGACTCTGCGGCATGAACGCGGTCAGCGCGCGGACGATCCGCGCGCTCGGGTAGGCCGCATCCACCACCAGCCGCACTTCCGCTTCCCAGCCTTGCTCCATGTGATGGGCGAGGTCTTCGAGTTGGCTGGCCTGTTTGACCAATTGCCGCGAACGGCGCAACAACACGCCGCCGGCCTCGGTGAGCACAGCTTTGCGCCCGTCGATGCGCAGCAACGGCACGCCGAGCTGATCCTGCATGCGGGCGACGGTGTAGCTCACCGACGATTGCGAACGGTGCAGGGCCTCGGCGGCCTGGGCGAATCCGCCGTGGTCGACCACGGCCTGCAACGTTCGCCATTGATCAAGGGTCACGCGGGGCGCTTTCATCAATAGCTCCTCTTGTCCTAAGCTGGCCGTCCCTCATGGAGACTGCCGAATGAAAAAATTCTGTTGTGTGGTGCTGGCGCTGCTGCCGTTGACCGCGTTTGCCTATCCGATCGATGTGCAAAAGGATCTCAACGGCATGAAGATCGACTACGAGACTTACGACACGGACAACGACATAGGCTCGATCCGCGTGGCCAATTACGGTGACGTCGATGCGACCTGCCGTGCGGTGTTCAGCAACGGCCCGGAAGCACCGCGCACGCGCAGCATCGATGTCCCGGCCGGCAAGCATAAAAACGCCACGGCCAAGTTCACCCGCGAGATCATCAAGCTGCGCATCAAACTGACCTGCACCCCGAAATAACGCTATTACCCTGTGGGAGCGAGCCTGCTCGCGAAGACGGAGTGTCATCCAGAGATGATGTGACTGACATTCCGCTTTCGCGAGCAGGCTCGCTCCCACAGGGGATATGGGTTTAGCTTATAAACGAATTTATCGATGGATTACAGCGGATATTTGCGCTTTTTCATCGATTCAACTCTGTTTAACCTTCACTCCATCGACTTACAACATTCTCGGATGGAGGCTACACACCATGTCCCGCGTTCTGATCATCGAAAGCAGTGCCCGCCAGCAAGATTCGGTTTCCCGTCAACTGACCCAGACCTTCATCGCTCAGTGGAAAGCCGCGCACCCTGCCGATCAGATCGCCGTGCGTGACCTCGCCGCGAACCCGGTGCCGCACCTGGACGCCAACTTGCTGGGCGGCTGGATGAAGCCCACCGAGCAGCGCAACGACAGCGAACAGGCGTCGCTGGACCGCTCCAACCAATTGACTGATGAGCTGCTCGCCGCCGACGTGCTGGTGATGGCTGCACCGATGTACAACTTTGCGATCCCGAGCACGCTCAAGGCCTGGCTTGACCATGTGCTGCGTGCGGGGGTGACCTTCAAGTACACCGAAACCGGCCCGCAAGGTCTGCTCAGCGGCAAGCGCGCCTTTGTCCTGACCGCTCGCGGTGGCGTGTATGCCGGTGGCCCGGCGGATCATCAGGAACCGTACTTGCGGCAGGTGATGGGTTTCATCGGGATCAACGACGTGACCTTTATCCATGCTGAGGGCATGAACCTGGGCGGTGACTTCCAGGAGAAGGGCCTGAATCAGGCCAACGCCAAATTGTCTCAGGTCGCTTGATCGGTTAATCGCCAGATAATCGCCGATTGTTTAAGTGACCTGGCGCAACCCCTTCAAGGTTCCACGCGCATCGAACCTCCCTTTGCACTTTTGCTCCTGAGTGCTGTAGCCCGATTGAACGCTTTAGCGAGATCGGGCTTTTTTTTGTCTGGGTTTTCTTGGCGGCCTTTGGGCCGACCAGGCTCTTGGGGTTTTGGGTGAATATCCGTTACTGCGGTGTTGCGGCTGGCGGTTCCGCTCTTACAGCGGGTCACTTTGGCAAACGCTCCAAAGTAACCAAAGGTCTGTGCCCCAACGTTCGGCCCGCTCGATGGGGCTCGGGGTTCCTTCGCTGCGGGATCGATCCCTCCGCTCAGCCTGCCGACGGGGCGGGTGGATCAAGATCAAGAGCGGTACTCGAGCTTGCGCTCATTGTGTTGAGCGGTGGAGGGCCGGTTTTTGGCTTCTTTGGATTCGATGCGGTATTTCATGTCGGCGTAGCTTGCCCAACCACCTCGGTCAGTCCCCTCTCCCTCCGGGAGAGGGCTAGGGTGAGGGGCTTTTGATTCCGGCGCCGTTTGCTGTTGGAGCCCATCCGAAAAACCGCTATCGTCGCCGCCATTCGATTTTCGAGGCGAGCATGGGCTATCTACTTTTTGTCACGCTGATCCAGGCGTTTTCCTTCAGTCTGATCGGCGAATACCTGGCTGGGCATGTCGACAGTTACTTTGCGGTGCTGGTCCGTGTGGTGTTGGCCGGGCTGGTGTTTATTCCGTTGACGCGCTGGCGTTCGGTGGAGCCGGCGTTCATGCGTGGCATGTTGCTCATCGGCGCGTTGCAGTTCGGGGTGACTTACGTCTGCCTGTACCTGAGCTTCCGCGTGCTGACGGTGCCGGAGGTGTTGCTGTTCACCATTCTCACGCCGCTGCACGTGACGTTGATCGAAGACGCGCTGAACCGCCGCTTCAACCCGTGGGCGTTGATTGCTGCGCTGGTAGCAGTCGGGGGTGCGGCGGTGATTCGCTTCGACAGCATCAGTCCCGACTTCTTCATGGGCTTCCTGCTGCTGCAACTGGCCAACTTCACTTATGCCGCCGGGCAGGTCCTGTACAAGCATCTGGTGGCGAAGCATCCGAGTGACCTGCCGCATTACCGCCGTTTCGGTTATTTCTACCTCGGTGCATTGGCGGTTGTGCTGCCAGCGTTCCTGTTGTTCGGCAAGTCGAACTTCCTGCCGGAAGCGCCGTTGCAATGGGGCGTGTTGCTGTTTCTCGGTCTGGTCTCGACTGCATTGGGTCTGTACTGGTGGAACAAGGGCGCGTGCATGGTCAACGGCGGAACACTGGCGGTGATGAACAACCTGCACGTGCCGGTGGGGTTGCTGTTGAATCTGCTGATCTGGAATCAGCATGAGGAACTGGGGCGGTTGTTCCTTGGCGGGGGTGTGATTCTGGCAGCGGTGTGGATCAGTCGGTTGGGCATTAAACGCACTGCGTAACCCGTGCAGGAGCTGCCGAAGGCTGCGATCTTTTGATCTTGAACATCAGAAGATCGCAGCCTTCGGCAGCTCCTACATGTGATCAGTAAGTTACATCAGGTGTTTTTCCGGCTCCGGAGTACTCGCCGAGCCCAACACCGCCGGCAGCAACCCTGGACGCAAATCCCCACCACTCGGCTGCTGATACAAACTCAGCCCGAACTCCGGCAACACCGCCAGCAGGTAATCGAAAATATCCCCCTGAATCCGCTCGTAATCGGCCCACACCGTGGTGCGGGTGAAGCAGTAGATTTCCAGCGGAATGCCCTGCGCGGTGGTCTGCATCTGCCGGACCATGCAGGTCATGTTCGGCTGAATCTCCGGGTGACTCTTCAGATACGCCAGCGCATAGGCGCGGAAGGTGCCGATATTGGTCATGCGGCGGCGGTTGGCCGACATCGCCGCGACATTGCCCTGGGCTTCGTTCCAGGCCTTGAGCTCGGCTTTCTTGCGGCCCATATAGTCGGTCAGCAGGTGCACCTGCGAAAGCTTTTCTTCCTCGTCGTCGCGGATGAAGCGCACGCCGCTGGCATCGATGAACAGGCTGCGCTTGATCCGCCGACCGCCGGACTGCTGCATGCCGCGCCAGTTCTTGAACGACTCGGACATCAGCCGCCAGGTCGGGATCGAGACGATCGTCTTGTCGAAGTTCTGCACTTTGACCGTGTGCAACGTGATGTCGACCACGTCGCCATCGGCGCCGACTTGTGGCATCTCGATCCAGTCGCCGACCCGCAGCATGTCGTTGCTGGTCAGCTGCACGCTGGCGACGAACGACAGCAGCGTGTCCTTGTAGACCAACAGAATCACCGCCGACATCGCACCCAGGCCCGACAACAGCAACAGCGGCGAGCGGTCGATCAGGGTGGCGACGATGATGATCGCGCCGAACACGTACAAAACCATTTTCGCCAGTTGCACGTAGCCTTTGATCGAGCGTGTACGCGCATGCTCGGTGCGCGCGTAGATGTCGAGCAGGGCGTTGAGCAGGGCGCTGACCGCCAGCAGCAGGAACAGAATGGTGAAGGCCAGCGCGACGTTGCCGAGGAAATTCATCGCGGTTTTGCTCAGCTCCGGCACCAGGTGCAGGCCGAACTGGATCACCAGCGACGGCGTCATCTGCGCCAGTCGTTGAAACACCTTGTTGTGGCGAAAGTCGTTGATCCAGTGCAGCGCCGGTTGGCGGCCGAGCATGCGACTGGCGTGCAGGATCAGGTAACGCGCCACTCGCCCGAGCACCAGCGCGATGACCAGCAGCACCAGCAGCGCCAGTCCCGATTGCAGAAGTGGGTGCTCTTCGAGCGTGCCCCAGAGGCCTTGGGCTTTGAGCCAGAGCTGTTTGATATCCATGAGCGAAACGTTTCTTCTGTAAGACGCGAGGGCCGATTAGAGCATTTAAGACGCTGTGTATTGCAGCGAGTGACAAATCGGGCAACAAAAAAACCACTGATTGTCGGCGTTTGCACAAAGAAACTCGGCCTGAGCGCTCGAAACCGGTAACCTATGCAGCTGTTTTTTTGCATATCTTCGAGGTAGCACCCGTGTTTTCCCAATTCGCCCTGCACGAACGCCTGCTCAAAGCCGTGGCCGAGCTGAAATTTGTCGAGCCAACGCCAGTGCAAGCCGCGGCCATCCCGCTGGCGCTCCAGGGGCGTGATCTGCGGGTGACGGCGCAAACCGGCAGCGGCAAAACCGCCGCTTTCGTCCTGCCGATCCTCAATCGCCTGATCGGCCCGGCGAAGATCCGCGTCAGCATCAAGACGCTGATCCTGCTGCCAACCCGTGAGCTGGCCCAGCAGACTTTGAAGGAAGTCGAACGCTTCTCGCAGTTCACCTTCATCAAGTCCGGCCTGATCACTGGCGGCGAAGACTTCAAAGTCCAGGCCGCCATGCTGCGCAAAGTGCCAGACATCCTCATCGGCACCCCGGGGCGGATGATCGAGCAGCTCAACGCCGGCAACCTCGACCTGAAAGAAGTCGAAGTGCTGGTGCTCGACGAAGCCGACCGCATGCTCGACATGGGTTTCGCCGAAGACGTGCAGCGTCTGGTCGATGAGTGCCCGAACCGTCAGCAGACCATGCTGTTCTCCGCGACCACCGGCGGTTCCGGTTTGCGCGAAATGATCGCCAAGGTCCTGAACAACCCGGAGCACCTGCAGCTCAACGCGGTCAGCCAGCTCAACTCGACGACTCGTCAGCAAATCATCACCGCCGACCACAATCAGCACAAAGAGCAGATTGTGAACTGGCTGTTGGCCAACGAGACCTACCAGAAGGCCATCGTCTTCACCAACACTCGCGCCATGGCCGACCGCATCTACGGCCGCCTCGTGGCCCAAGAATACAAGGCGTTTGTGCTGCACGGCGAGAAAGACCAGAAGGATCGCAAACTGGCGATCGATCGACTGAAACAGGGCGGCGTAAAGATCCTCGTCGCGACTGACGTTGCGGCCCGTGGTCTGGACGTCGACGGTCTGGATCTGGTGATCAACTTCGACATGCCACGCAGCGGCGACGAGTACGTGCACCGCATCGGTCGTACCGGCCGCGCCGGCAACGATGGCCTGGCGATCTCGCTGATCTGCCACGGCGACTGGAACCTGATGTCGAGCATCGAGCGCTACCTGAAGCAAAGCTTCGAGCGCCGCACCATCAAGGAAGTCAAAGGCACCTACGGCGGACCGAAAAAGGTCAAGGCCTCGGGCAAAGCCGTCGGCGTGAAGAAGAAAAAGACCGACGCCAAGGGCGACAAGAAGAAAACCGCCGCCAAGACGCCGACCAAGCGCAAGAGCGTCAACCGTCCAAAGCCGGATTCCTTGGTCAGCAGCGACGGCATGGCCCCGCTCAAGCGTCGCAAGCCAGCCGAGCCTGCGGCTGAGTAAGCTATAGAACGCGCATAAAAAAAACCGGACAATGTCCGGTTTTTTTTCGTCCTCAACTGTCGGCTTTTTTCTCTGCCGCCCCCAGTTCCTTCAGACGCTGATCGATCAACTGGCACTTGTCCGGCAGATCCGCACTGGCCGTGCCCAGATCCATTTTTTGCAGCTCGGCGTTAATCTCCTTGGCTTTTTCCGGATTCTGCTCGGTGAGCTTTGAGACTTCCTTGGCCAATTTTTCGCGTTTGATCGTCGCCTCTTCCGGCGTGCAAGCCCAGACGGGCAGGGCGCAGGCGAGAGTGGCGGCGAGGGAGAGCTTGATCAGGATTTTCATGGGCAGGCCTCAGTTCCGGTTAAGGCAGACAAGCGGTTGAGGGCTGAAGCCTGGCAAAAGTTCAGAAACTGTGGAGACACGGTTGCGCTCAATCGGCATGGCAGCAGCCTGACATCGTCGCACCGTCATACCGATCATGATGTCGCACCCATTCCATGATCTCGTCTTCATTCCTGCCCTTGGGCGTCAGATCAAGGTAGTGGTAAGCGCCGACCAGCATGTCCAGACCGCGTGCGTACGTTGAATAGGTGTGAAAAATCTCGCCTTCGTCATTGCGATAAAACACGCTCAGCCCCGGCATTTCTTCCTCGGCGCTGTCGGTTTTTTCGTAATTGTAGGTAGCCTTGCCCTCGGCGACATCTTCAGCCCGGGCGCAGACGCCGAAGTCGTAATTGAAATCGCAACCTTCTGACGAAACCCAGTCGAATTTCCAGCCCATGCGTTGTTTGAACGCCTGAAACTCGTTGAACGGCGCGTGGGAAACTGCAACCACCGCGACGTCGTGGTGGGCCAGGTGCTGGTTGGCGCCATCAATGTGGTCACTGAGGAACGAGCAGCCCTGGCAGCCTTGCTCCCAGTCTTTGGCAAACATGAAGTGATAGATGACCAACTGGCTGTTGTTGCCGAACAGGTCATTGAGCTTCAGTTCGCCGTTCGGACCTTGGAAGTGATAGTCCTTGTCGACTTTCACCCACGGCAGGGCGCGGCGCTCGGCGCTGAGGCGATCGCGTTCTCGGGTGAAGGCTTTTTCGCGGGCCAGATGCTGTTGACGGGCGGCGAGCCATTCTTCGCGTGATACCACCGGATGGTTTGTAACGCTCATGACCATGTCTCCTGCGGGTTGAACCGGCTGTTTCAGACTAGTCGTTTAACCAGGGAGAGAATCGACAGACCGCCGGTCGGTCGCCGCGAAGATATGCGGCTGAACGGCTGCGCAGCGCTTGGGTCACAACCTTTGAAAGCGGCACAAATCACCCGCACCGGAGGTTGAACCAGGATGACAACTTATAACTGGGATTTGATTGAACGTTTGCTGCATGAAGTGCAGAACAGCGCTGGACAGAGCTTCGCTCCCCGCGCTTATGCCGAAGCCTACGCGGCCGAGAAAGCCAGCGCCGGCGAGCCGATCGAGAATCTCGACCATTTGAAAACGCTGGCCTGTGAGTATGAAAGTCTGCTGCTTGACCGTGGTTATATCGAGCCGCGTCCGGATCATGAAGGCAGTACCGGCAACAATTTCATTCTGACGCAGCGCGGTTCCAGCCTGTTGAGCCTGATCGACAGCAGCATCCCCGGCAACGATCATCCGCGTCAGGTGCTGGATGAGCAGGAGGATGCGCTGGATGAGGTGACATTTGATGAAGTCGCTTCAAAGGCTCAAATCGCCTGAGCCAGCGAAATCCCCCTGTGGGAGCGAGCCTGCTCGCGAATACGGTCTGTCAGTGACATTGAGCTGTCTGATACACCGTTTTCGCGAGCAGGCTCGCTCCCACATTGGATTCCAGTAATCTCAAGGTTTCTGCGCGGCCTTCAGGCATTTCAGGTCATTGAAGTCCTTACGCACTTTCTCGATTTTCTTCAACAACCGCTCACGCTGTTGCGGCGTGCTCTGCGCCATCAGATCGACAAACAGCGAGCGTGCCTGGGCTTCAGTGTTGGCGTAGGCCTCGCGGTAGTCCGCTGTCCACAACCGCTCGCGGTTGACTAGAAGTGTCTCGATGCGTTGTGGGAATTCCGGGCTTTGGCGTTGCGCAACGGCGGCACTGAACTGTTGCTGCCAGTGCGCGCGGTTGGCGATCCATTGAGTGTTCTGGTCGCCCAAGGCGTTGGTCCAGGCCGCGACGCGTTGTTTCTGTGTGTCGCTGAGCGGACCCAGCCAGTCGTTCAGGCGTTTTTCCATGCGCTCGCCGCGTTCCTTGATCTGTTGGGCCAACGGCGGTTTCACGTATTCCTGCTGACGTTTGCGCAAATCCTTGGCAAACGCGTCGTTCATTTCTGCGACCTGTTTATCGTCCAGGCCCTGCAGCAACTCAATGGCCGAAGGGGTGATTTCCCGGGCGGTTTCGGCAATGGCCTGCTTGGCTTCGGCGGTGCGCTCCTGCAGGGCGACGTCGGTGACCTGATTGCTTTCAACCATGGCCTGCAAACGGTCCAGCCAGTCGAGGTAATCGGGTAACTGCGTGGTGCAATGCCAGCTCAGGTGTTCTTTGAGCCGGTCGTTGAACCAGTCTTTCTGCTCGCCGTTCATGTCCACGTAGTCACTTAGCGACCATGGAATAATCACGTCGAGGTTGCGGTAGGCAAGGCCCACGCGGCTGCAAGCGCCGAGGGCGAGAGTGAAGATGAGCAGGGCGGCAATCTGTTTGAACCAGCGAGACATGGGCAAATCCTTGCGAGAGCCTGGCGTCGGAAATCTGATTCTTATGTGATGCAGGATGCGCGCGGCAGTTCAGCCGATCAATAGAACGTGCGTACAGCCTTGAGGGTGACGAGGCCGTCGCACTCGCTGTTGTGCCCGGAATAGGCCGAGCAATCGCTGCCGCTGAGGCTGGAATTGCTGTAGATCAGATCGAGATCGACACCCATGAATGGTCGCGACAGCTTCACCGACCAATCGGTGAAACTGCTGACATAACCACCGTCCACCGCCACCGGTGTGTTCAGTTGATGGGTGGTGTATTTCATGCTCACGCCGATGCCGAACGGCTGATTGCCAGTGAGGTCGGCAAACAAGGTGTTGTTCTGTTTATCCGGGTCGTTGCTCAGGGCAATGCCGAAGCGACTGCCGAGCAGAGTCAGGCCACCAAACAGCTCCTGGCTGTCGAGGGTGTCCACGCGGGGATAGCTGTAATGGATCATCCCGACTTCATAGCCGAGCACCTGATCGAACGGCTGCTTGAAGCCGACGTAGGAATCGATCTCGAGGTTCTTGCCCGGGCTGATGCCCATGCTCGGCGCGTACTGGCCGAAATACACGCCGCTGTCGTGGCTCAGGTCGAGGCCGCCGTGAAACGAGCCGACCGCCGCCGGTTTGACCAGACCCTGGGCCATGCTGCGGCTGGGCGTGGTGCCGAGCTTGAGATCGAAGTCGCCCAGTTCACCCTGAAAAACCTGCGCGTGCGCGGTCGCGCCTGACAGCAGGCTGACGAACAATAAACAGGAAAATGGGCGCATGCGTCACTCCATGAACCGCGAGCGCAGGGCGAAGGCCTGCTGAAACGCTTGATCTAGACGCGTGCAAGGATACCGGCGAATAACCGGCATTGATGGCCGTTCGTCGATTTTTGAGGATTATTGTTTAAAGCGAAGGGGGATTGCGCGGTGCCAGTCCAGGCGCTTCGAAGCTCAAAGCGCCTCTGGACGGGGTAAAACCGGTGTTACTTCTTGCCCAGGCTGATCTGCTTGGACGGGCCGAATGTCTGGCCACTGACGCCTTTGGCAATTTGCTGGATCTCGCCGCCGGACTTGAGGAATGCTGCGATCTGATCGTTGATCGATTCGCTGGTTTCAACGGCTGGAGCTGGCTTTGCTTTGCTGGTGGATGCTTTTACACGCATGGCGGCCATTAACCTTTAGAAAAGTAACTCGGCCAGGCATCGTACAGGAATAACTTGACAATAGCTTGGTAAATATCCCCCGGAATAACCAACCGCAGCGCTGCATTATTGCCGGTTCGACACTATTAATGTTTCGCTAACTCCCTGTTTTAAATAAGAACATCGCGCGAGTGTGAGGCGATTGCGCACAGCCGCAAGCCGCCCGACCGGACTGACGAGCGGCACCTCACCGGGCAGTGATCAAGCAAAATCAACACGTTGAAGCAGATTTTCCGCTGCGTGGATCTGTCGCCCGACGTCTGCGGCAAAAACGGGTAGAATGCCGCCCACGTATTGAGGGTTTCGGAAATGGCTTTAGTCGGGCGTTACAACAGTTTGCAAGTGGTTAAACACACTAACTTCGGTTTATATCTGGACGGCGGTGCCGATGGCGAAATTCTTTTGCCCAACCGTTATATCCCCAAAGATATTCCCAGCGAAGATGAAGACTGGCTCAACGTATTCATCTATCTGGACAGCGAAGACAAACTTCTCGCCACCACGGAAAAACCCAAAGTTCAGGTCGGCGAGTTTGCCAGCCTGAAAGTGGTTGAAGTCAACAGCATCGGCGTGTTCCTCGACTGGGGGCTGCCGAAAGATCTGTTGCTGCCGTACTCGGAAGAAAAGCGCCAGATGACTGCTGGCGAATACTGCGTGGTGCACGTCTACCTCGACAAACACACGCGCCGCATCACCGCCACCGCGCGCCTCGATCGTTACCTGGACAAGACCCCGGCCACCTACAGCCTGGGCCAGGAAGTTGATCTGCTGGTTGCCGAAGCCACCGACATGGGCTTCAAGGCGATCATCAACAACAAGCACTGGGGCCTGATCCACAAGAACGAGATCTTCAAGTTCATGCGTTCGGGCATGCGCGAGAAAGGCTTCATCAAGGAGGTGCGCGCCGACGGCAAGATCAGCCTGAGCCTGCAACCGGTTGGCCAGGAAGCGGCGAGCAGCCTGAGTTCGAAGATCCTCGGCAAGCTGCGCGAAAACGACGGCACCCTGGCGGTCAGTGACAAGAGTGATCCGGCACTGATCAGCAGCCTGTTCGGCGTCAGCAAGGGTAACTTCAAGAAAGCCATCGGCTCGCTGTACAAGGAAGGCAAGATCGTCATTCACGCCGATCGCATTGAACTAACCTGACTCACCGCAGGCCCATGTAGAAGCTGCCGAAGGCTGCGATCTTTTGATCTTGAAAATCGGCGGCTCCCACATCTAAAGAGGTGAGCCAATGAAAAAGGCGCTGATCGCATACGTCTCGACGCTACTGACGTTTCTGCTGCTCGATGGGATCTGGCTCGGGCTGCTGATGGCGCCGACCTATCGCGAACTGCTCGGTTCGCTGATGCTGGATAAACCGCTGCTGTTGCCCGCAGCGGTTTTTTATTGCCTGTACGTTATTGGCTGCGTGGTATTCGTGGTCTTGCCGGCGCTGAGCTGGCAGCGAGCGGCGAAGCTTGGTGCGCTGTTTGGGCTGGTGGCGTACGGCACTTATGACCTGACCAATTGGGCGACATTGCGCGACTGGTCGGTGCAGGTGAGTTTGATGGATTGGGCGTGGGGGACAGTGGCGACGGCCGTTGCTTGCACGGTGGGTTATTTGGTGGCGAAGCGGTTTGCCTGAGCTGCTCCGGCAGTTGTGTTGGCAATGCTGCCTCTTCGCGAGCAGGCTCGCTCCCACATGTTCACCGAACCCTCTGTGGGAGCGGGCTTGCCCGCGAATGACGGCGCAGCCGTCAACCATTCAGCGCTGACGCCACTGACCAAATAAAGGTCTTTTCCAGACGGCTTTTTCCGCGCATCTGATTGATAATCCCCGACACTGTTTTCTGACCATTGGATGGCCTGCCATGTTGTGTGTGTTCGAGGTGTTGCGGTGAGTGCCGAGCGGCGCAATGCCGACGGTTTTGCCCTGCAAGTGATGATCGGCCTGTGCCTGATCTGGGGTGTGCAGCAAGTCCTGATCAAGTGGGCGGCGACTGACATCGCGCCGGTCATGCAAGCGGCAGGGCGTTCAGGAATCTCGGCTTTGTTGGTCGGTTTGCTGATCTGCTGGAAGGGCGGCTGGGATCAGGTCGGCAGCACCTGGCGCGGCGGTTTGCTGGCCGGTGCGCTGTTTGGTCTGGAATTCCTGTTCATCGCCGAAGGCCTGCAACTGACCACCGCCGCGCACATGTCGGTGTTCCTCTATACCGCGCCGATCTTCACCGCACTCGGCGTGCATTTCCTGCTGGCCAGCGAGCGTTTGCGACCGCTGCAATGGCTGGGGATTCTGCTGGCGTTCATCGGCATTGCGATTGCCTTCGCTGGCGGTGTGTCGTGGGACAACCTTGATCGGCGCATGCTGCTGGGCGATGCCTTCGGCGTATTGGCCGGCGCTTGTTGGGGCGCGACCACCGTGGTGGTGCGGGCCTCGCGACTGTCGGAAGCGCCGGTGACATTGACCCTGTTCTATCAGTTGCTGGTCGGTTTCATCGGCCTGCTGTTGATCGCGTTGTTCAGCGGCCAGATCACCCACGTCAGCCTGACCACCGTGGCGGTGGCCAGTGTGCTGTTCCAGGGCCTGGTGGTGTCGTTCTTCAGTTACCTGGTGTGGTTCTGGCTGCTGCGCCGTTATCTGGCGGCCAACCTTGCGGTGTTTTCGTTCATGACGCCGTTGTTCGGCGTGACCTTCGGCGTGCTGCTGCTCGGCGAACAGTTGAGCCTGAACTTCGTCATCGGCGCCGTGCTGGTGCTGCTCGGCATCACTTTCGTCAGCGCCGAACAGTGGCTGCGTCGGCGTTTGCGCAAGGCGCTGGGCCAGTAGCCTTGGGCTGCATCGCCAGCGCGCCGGCCAGCAACAGGCCGGCACCGGCGATCAGCAGCGCCGGCTGCAAACCGCCGCTGAAATGGCTGCTCAGCGCCGCCAGCAGCGGGCCGCTGAGCTGGCCGACGGCGAAGCACGCCGTGAGCATCCCGGCGTTGCGCTGAGTGGCGTGGGGCGCCAGCTCTCGCGAACGCTGCATGACCAGTTGCATGCAGGCCAGAAACGGCGTGCCGCAGAGGATCACCCCCAACGCCAGGCCGAGGCCGCTGCCCTGCAGACAGGCGAACACTCCGGCCGCTTGCAGCCACAGCGTCGCCATCAGCCAGTGCCGCGTGGTCTCGGGATCATGTCGGCGCAGACTCACCAACCACACACCGATCGCCGCGCCGAGGCCAAAGCACGGCCAAAACAGATCCGCCTGCCACTGGCCATGAAACTGCGCGTTGGCCATCTGCGACAGGAACGTTGCCGGAATGATGTAGCCGATGCCGTAAAACGCATACACCAGCGCCAGCCGGGCAATGCCGCGATTCGCTGGGTTCACATGGGGTGGCGCTGGCCTCGCTACCACCGTGGGCTGCGGCAACAACCGCCAGACGCCGAGCATCATCAGCAACGCGGCGGCCGCGTAAATCAGCCACAGAGTTGCCGATGTCTGCTGCAAGCGATGTGAGACCAGCGCCAGCAAGCCTGTGAGAAAAATCCCCAGACCCGGCCCGGCAAAAACCAGAGCACCCCAGCGCGCGCGACCCGCTGCCGCCGCCAGCGGTTGACTGAGCGAAGTAATCATCACCAGCACCCAGGCACTCGCCACCCCGGTGCCAAAGCGCAATAGCAGGTGCGACCAGAAACCGTTGGCCCAGAACGACGCCAGGGTCAGCAGCACGCACAGCCATAGCCCGCCATGCAGGCGACGCTGCACCTGCTGCGGCCGCTGGGCGAACATCGCATCCACGGCACCGAGCAGATAGCCGAAGTAGTTGGCCGCCGCGATCAGCCCGGCGGCGGTGAGGTCGATCTGCCCTTCGCTGAGCAGGTGCGGCATCTGTGGCGTCAGGGCGAAACGGCCAATGCCCATGGCCATCATCAGGGCAACGAAACAGGCGGATAAACGTATCAGCGGCGACATGGTCGGGCTTCCTTCAAGGCAGCAATGACCGTCAGGCTAGGATCGATTGACTTTCTTTAAAATTGAATAATAGTGAGTAACTTGTTCTGTTCAGGAGAAAGCAGTGGAATTCAGCCAACTGCGGATATTCCAGGCGGTCGCCGAGGAAGGCTCGATCACCCGCGCCGCCGAGCGCCTGCATCGTGTGCCGTCGAATCTGTCGACGCGCCTGAAACAGCTCGAGGAGCAACTGGGTGTCGAATTGTTCGTGCGCGAACGGCAGCGTTTGCAGTTGTCGCCGGCGGGCAAGGTGCTGCTCGACTACACCGGCAAACTCTTCGCTCTGCGCGATCAGGCCAGTGCGGCGGTGATGGGCGGGCAACCGGCCGGGGATTTCGTGCTGGGCACCATGTACAGCACGGCGGCGATCCATCTGCCGGCGCTGCTGGCGCGTTATCACAAGCAATACCCGACAGTGAATTTGCAGGTGCAATCGGCACCGACCGGCGAATTGCTCGAAGGTTTGCTCACCGGCCGCCTCGACGCGGCATTGGTCGACGGACCGCTGCAACTGGCCGGGCTCGATGGCGTGCCGCTGTGCGAGGAACGCCTTGTGCTGATCACCGAAATGGACCATCCACCGGTGCACAGCGCGCGCGACGTGGAAGGGCGTTCGGTATTCACCTTCCGTCAGGGCTGTTCCTATCGCATGCGCCTGGAGGCATGGTTCTCTCACTACCATGCCGCAATGGGCCGGCCGATGGAGATCGAGTCGTATCAGGGCATGCTCGCCTGTGTGATTGCCGGCAGTGGTGTGGCGTTGATGGCCGAGTCGATGCTCGCCAGCCTGCCGGGTCGCGAAAGCGTCGCGGTGCATCCGTTGGCCGAGCCGTTCGCGGGTGCGACAACATGGCTCATGTGGCGCAAGGGTATGGCCGGGGCCAACCTGAATGCCTGGATCGACGTGCAGCAAGCGGTCTATCCCGTGGCTTTGCATGAAGTGCGGGAAACCGCGTGAACCAATCGCAACAGATTCTGTTCAATTCAGTAACAGATCATTGCGGATTTGGCCGAGCATTGCGTAGGACTTCGGACTATTATCAGTGCGAAGCGGCCTCAGAATTCCGGCCGCTCAGCACCACCCTGAAGGGGGCATGACGATGAAAGAGAAAATCCAGAACTGGCTGCACGATTTGGGAGTTGCCCTCGGTTTGATCGAACCGCCTCTGCAACCGGTACCGATTCGCACGGACGACGAACAGCGTCGGCGCCAGCCACGTCGCCGTTAATACCTCCGATCAGAGATTTCAGGATCGCAGCCGTCGGCAGTTTCTACAAATGGTAGGAGCTGCCGAAGGCTGCGATCTTTTGCTTTTCGCCAAGCGAAAAAAACGGGTGTGGCCACCGACGCCACACCCGCTGAAGAAAACATCACCTCGTTACAGTCGATTCACACCGCAGTGGCCACGGTCGCCGGGCGCGGCGAGAACAGGCTGACCAGTACGAAGCTCACCAGGCTGACACCCAGGCTGTAATAGATCGGCGTGTTCGCGTCCATGCCGTCCTTGACCATGAACACCAGCGCAGTGACAAAGCCCAGCGTCATTGCGCTGATCGCCCCGGCAGTAGTCGCACGCTTCCAGAAAATCGCCCCCATCAGCGGAATCAGCATGCCGCCGACCAAAAGGTTGTAAGCCAGGGTCAACGCGCTGATCACGTCATTGACGACCAGAGCAATGCCCAACACCGCGATCCCCGTCAGCAGCGTAAACAGACGGCTGACCGCGACATTGGACTGTTTGCCACCGCGCAGTTTCGGCAGCAGGTCTTCGGTCAGGGTGGTGGACGCGGCGAGCAGGCCGGCGCTGGCGGTGGACATCATCGCCGCCAGTGCGGCAGCGATCACCAGGCCACGGATGCCGTCGGGCAGCGAGACTTTGACGATGGCGGCGAACGCGTTGTTGACGTTGTCCAGATCCGGAATCAGCACATGCGCAGCCATGCCGATCAAGGCGCAGACCAGACCGTAAATGATGCAGTAGATCCCGGCCGAGGTGCCTGCGTACTTGGCGACCTTTTCGCTTTTGGCGGTGAACACCCGCTGCCAGATGTCCTGGCCGATCAGGATGCCGAAGAAGTAGATCATGAAGTAGGTAATGATCGTGTCCCAGCCGATGCTGGTGAAGTTGAAGCTGGCCGCCGGCAGTTGCGCGACCAGTTGATCCCAGCCGCCTACGCGGTAAAGGCAGATCGGCAGCAGCAGGAACATCAGGCCCACCGTCTGGATGCCGAACTGGACGATGTCCGTCAGGGTCAGCGACCACATGCCGCCGATCGTTGAATAAGTCACCACGATACCGCCGCCCAGCAGTACGGAAATCCAGAAGGGCAGACCGAACAACACTTGCAGCACGGTGCCGATCGCCAGAATCGAGGTCACGCCGATCATCAGCGCGTAAGCGAGCATGATGGTCGCACTGGCGGTGCGCGCCATCGGGTTGTAGCGCTTCTCCAGGACCTGGGTGACGGTGAATACCTTGAGTTTCAGCAAGGGTTTGGCGAGGAACAGGTTCAGCGCGACGATGCCGCAGCCCAGTGCCGCGCACAGCCAAAAACCGGAAATTCCATGCACGTAGCCCAGACGCACAGTGCCGACGGTGGACGCGCCGCCGAGTACGGTTGCTGCCATGGTGCCCATGTACAGCGATGGTCCCAGATTGCGCCCGGCAACCAGATAGTCTTCGTGAGTCTTGGCCTTGCGCATGCCGTAGTAGCCGAGAATCAGCATCGCAGCGGCATAAATGAGTACGACGAATAAATCCAAAGCCATGATGGCGTGTCTCCGATTGTCTTTTTTATGGTCAAGCAAATGGGGTCTGCAAGGCTTCCTGTGGGAGCGAGCCTGCTCGCGAAGGCGGTCTGTCAGTCACACCAATGTTGGATGTGCTGAAGTCTTCGCGAGCAGGCTCGCTCCCACAGGGGATTCGTGTCAGGCGGCCTGACGCAGTTGAGGTTTTATTGCGGCTTCACTGCGCACATCCGTTGGCCCGAACACCTCCCGAGGTTCCGGGAACAGCTTGAGCAGCGTCAGATACACCACCGACGCCAGGCCCAATGTCACCGGTAAGCTGATGTCGATGCCACCAGCCAGTTCGCCCAGCGGGCCGACGAACTGTCCCGGCAGGTTGACGAAGCACAGGCCGACCAGCGCACTCGGAATCCATGCACCGAGACCGCGCCAGTTCCAGCCGTGGTTGAACCAGTAGCGTCCGCCCTGTTCACCGCGAGTGAACACTTGCAGGTCATCCGGGCAGTAGAAGCCGCGCCGTACCAGCAGGCCGATGATCATGATCACCATCCATGGGGTGGTGCAGGTGATGATCAGCACGGCGAAGGTCGACACGCTTTGCACCAGGTTCGCCGCAAACCGGCCGATGAAGATGAAGGCGATCGACAGCACGCCAATCAGCAAGGTCGCCTTGACCCGGGAGAGCACGCGCGGGAACACGCTGGACATGTCCAGCCCGGTGCCATACAGCGACGTGGTGCCGGTGGACATGCCGCCAATCACCGCAATCAGGCACACCGGCAGGAAGAACCAGCTCGGCGACACGGCCAGCAAGCCGCCGACATAGTTGTTCGCGGCGATGTAGTCCGGTGCCTTGATCGCGACGATGGTGGCGGTGGCGAGGCCGAACAGGAATGGGATCAACGTTGCCAGTTGCGCGGCGATCACCGCCAGCATGATCCGGCCCTTCGGCGTCTCACGCGGGATATAGCGCGACCAGTCGCCGAGGAACGCACCGAAGGAAATCGGGTTGCTCATCGCCACCAGCGCCGCGCCGATGAATGCCGCCCAGAATCCCGCCTGACCCAGCGCCACGCTGCCGGCGTACTGGCTGTCGAAAGCAGGGGCGAAGGCGAAGATGCCGAGCAGGAACAACAGGCTCGCGGCCCACACGGCGATGCGGTTGACCCACAGCATGATGCGGAAACCGTAGATGCACACGGTCAGCACCAGCAGCGCGAACAGACCGTAGGCCAGGCCCAGGGTCAGGTCGGTTTCCGGCAAATCGACGAGGCGTTTGGCGCCGCCGACCAGCGCGTCACCTGAGCTCCACACTGACAGCGAGAAGAACGCGATTGCCGTCAGCAACGATAGGAATGACCCGACAATCCGCCCGTGCACGCCGAAGTGCGCACCGGAAGACACGGCGTTATTGGTACCGTTGAGCGGGCCGAACAGGCCCATCGGTGCGAGGATCAGCGCACCGACCACCACACCCAGGACAATCGCCCAGACACCCGCCTGAAACGACAGGCCGAAGAGCACCGGGAAACTGCCGAGCACAGCGGTGGCAAACGTATTGGCGCCGCCGAAGATCAAGCGAAACAGGTCGCTGGGTCGGGCGTCGCGCTCATGATCCGGGATCTGTTCGACCCCGTTTGTTTCGATGCTGCTAAGGCTTTTTTCGTTGTTGTTGTTATTCATGATCTGCTCCGATCATCAGGCGCGCTCATCGTGCGTGAGCGTCACCATTGGCTAAGGGGGTGGCAGCCCTTCCGGCATTGCGGACAAATGTTCGTGACAGGCCAGCCATAGGCCTTGTTGTTCTACGCTCGACGCTTGTCTTCTGAAAACAATCGTCTCGCGCTCCTGGCTGAAATGTTGCTCCCCTTGCATGCGCAGCTCGGTGGCCACGTCATGGATGAAAACCGCCACGTCACCCTGCAGGCTGACAAAGGCGTTGCTCGAGGTGCACGACAGCACCTCGAAACCATCCTCGGCACGCCAGCGGTCCCACAACGCCTGATAGGCATCGCGCGACAGCAATGGCTGGTCGAGGGTGTAGAAGACGAAGCTGGCATCGGCGCTGAACGCCCCGAAGTAAGCTTCGCGATCGTTACGCGCAAACGCGGCGACCAACTCGGCGGCCGCGTGCAAAACCTGATCACGTGCGTGCATGACCGACCCTCAGCGATGAACCACGCCAGGCAGTACGCAGAGCATTTCGTACAGCAGGTTGGCGGCCAGCAGCGAGGTGTTGCCGGTGGTGTCGTAAGCGGGCGAGACTTCTACCAGATCGCAGCCGATCAGGTCGAGGCCCTGACAGCCACGGACGATTTCAATCGCTTGAATGGTGGTCAGGCCGCCGATTTCCGGGGTGCCGGTGCCGGGCGCCCAGGCCGGGTCGATGCCGTCGATGTCGAAACTCAGATACACCGGACCGCCACCGACCTTCTCGCGCACTTCGGCCATCAACGGCGCCAGCGACTTGTGCCAGCACTCTTCGGCTTGAACGACGCGGAAGCCCTGATCGCGGCTCCAGTTGAAGTCGTCGGCGGTGTAACCCTGGGCACGCAAACCGATCTGCACCACGCGATCGCAATCGAGCAGACCTTCTTCGACAGCGCGACGGAACGTGGTGCCGTGGGCGATCTTCTCGCCGAACATGTGATCGTTGACGTCAGCGTGGGCATCGATGTGCACCAGGCCTACCTTGCCGTGCTTCTTATGAATCGCACGCAGGATCGGCAGGGTGATGGTGTGGTCGCCACCCAGGGTCATCGGGATGACGTTGTGCTCGAGGATGTTGTCGTAGGCTTCTTCGATGATGCGCACGGCGTCGAGCAGGTTGAAGGTGTTGATCGCCACGTCACCGATGTCGGCCACCGACAGCGAGTCGAACGGCGCGGCGCCGGTGGCCATGTTGTACGGGCGGATCATCACCGATTCGGTGCGGATGTCGCGCGGCCCGAAGCGCGTGCCGGGGCGCAGCGAAGTGCCGATGTCCAGCGGCACGCCAACGAAGGCAGCGTCGAGGCCGGCTGCGGTCGGTACATGGGGAAGTCGGAGCATGGTGGCGATGCCGCCGAAGCGCGGCATTTCATTGCCGCCCAGTGGTTGGTGAAGAATCTTGTCCACGGGTAGGGCCTCATCGTCTTTGTTTTATTTATGCCGGCGCGCCGTTGAGCACAGGTTCGGACGCCGCTGTGGGGCCGATCATGCGAAATGTAGTGACGGGGAAGAATCGCTACGGGCAAAAACTTAGTTCAGATTTTTCTAAACTAATGGGAGAGGTGGGATTAGACTTTGGTGGGTTCGAATGAAGTGTAGGGCTGAAGATTGTTGCCCTCACCCCATCCCTCTCCCAGAGGGAGAGGGGGCCGACCGAGTTGTTGGCGGAATCTGCATCGACCTGAAAAATCGAGTCGAACTCAGGATTTGAAAGCCATGGAGATCGGCTCCCTCTCCCTCGGGGAGAGGGCTGGGGTGAGGGGCTTTTCCCACATACACACAGTTGCAAAGCCCGGAGTAGACATGGCCAACGCTTTACCCGACCTGAAACTCCTGCGCATCTTCGTCAGCGTCGTGCGCCATCAGGGTTTTGCCAACGCGCAGCAGGAACTCAACCTGTCGACCTCGGCGATCAGCACTTACATGAGCCAGCTCGAAACCGCGCTCGGTCTGGTGTTGTGCCATCGCGGGCGCGGTGGCTTCAGCCTGACCAGCAAGGGCGAGCTGTTCCATCAGGAAACCCTGCGCCTGCTCGCCGAGCTTGAAGGCTTCGAGCAATACGCCGCCGCGCTGAAGGGCGAACTGCGCGGCACGCTCAACCTTGGCGTGATCGATTCCACGGTCAGCGACAAGGCCCTGCCGTTTGCCGAAGCCATCGGCGCCTACAGCCAGGAACACCCGGCGGTGCATCTGCATCTGTCGGTGATGAGCCCTTATGAATTGCAACTCGGCGTGCAGGACAATCGCCTCGATCTGGCCATCGGTGCGTTTTCCACGCGCATGAGCGGTCTGGTCTACATGCCGCTGTACCGCGAGCAGCACTGGCTGTATTGCAGCAGTCGTCACCCGTTGTTCAACGAGCGGCGCATCCCCGAGCAGGTCATCACCCAGCAACGAATGGTCGGGCGCGGTTACTGGAGTCAGGCGGAACTGGCCCGCCACGGTTTCAAACACAGTGCCGCGACCGTGGAAAGTATGGAAGCGCAGCTGATTCTGGTGCTCTCCGGCGCCTACATCGGTTATCTGCCGGAGCACTACGCGCAGGCCTGGGCCGACAAGGGCGATCTGCGCGTTCTGCTGCCAGCGACCTTCGGTTATCAGGCGCCGTTTTCGATGATCATGCGCAGGGGCCGCAGCCGCGAGCCGCTGATCCAGACCTTCCGCGATTTGCTCAAAGCGCAGCTCAATCAGGCTTGAGAAAAAAATGTCCCGACCCCAATGCCCGCGCTGCCTTCGCCCCCAGACCCATTGCCTGTGCCCATTGATTCCGCACCTCGATAGCCGCACCCGGGTGTTGCTGCTGCAGCATCCGAGCGAGGTCAGTCACGCGCTCAATACCGCGCGGCTGGCGGCGCTGGGACTGAGCAATGCCGAGCTGATTGTCGGCGAGGTATTCGAAGATTTGCCGAAACTGTTGAACCGGCCGGGTTATCAGGCGCGCTTGCTGTTCCCGGCTGAGGATGCGCAGCCGCTGCAGGTCTACGCGCCAAATGATCAGCCAATGTTGCTGGTCGTCCCGGATGGAACATGGCGCAAGGCGCGCAAGATGTTGCACCTCAATCCGCTGCTGGCAGCACTGCCACGGGTGACCCTGACCGAGGGCGGCGTGTCGCGCTATCGCTTGCGCAAGGCACCGGGGCCGGGGGCGTTATCGACTATCGAGGCGATCGTGCAGGCGCTCGAAACCCTCGAAGCACCGACGACGTTTGCGCCGTTACTGAAACCGTTTGAAGCGCTGATCGAAGGGCAGATTGCGGCGATGGGGGAGGAGACCTTTCAGCGTAACCATGGCGACAAATGATCGTTCCCACGCTCTGCGTGGGAATGCATCCAGTGACGCTCTGCGTCACCGTCGTGAAGGGACGCGGAGCGTCCCGGGCGGCATTCCCACGCGGAGCGTGGGAACGATCATTGGCTAGCGCTCGCGCATCGCTTCGGTCCGCGCTTTCAGCACCGGTTTGAGCAGATAATCCAAAACGCTTTTCTCGCCGGTAATGATGTCCACCGTCGCCACCATCCCCGGGATGATCAGCAGCGGTTTGACATCGCCGCCCAGGTGATTCCTGTCGGTGCGCACCTGAATCAGATAGAAGCTGTTGCCCTTGTCATCGGTGATCGTATCGGCGCCGATCAGCTCGAGCTTGGCGCTCAGCCCGCCGTAAATCGTGTAGTCGTAGGCACTGAACTTGACCATGGCTTTCTGGCCTGGATGCAGGAATGCGACATCTTGCGGGCGGACCTTGGCTTCGATCAGCAGGTTGTCTTCCAGCGGCACGATTTCGACCATGTCGCTGCCCGGCTGGACCACGCCGCCGATGGTGTTGACCTTCATCTGCTTGATCACGCCACGCACCGGCGACGTCACCGTGGTACGGCTGACGCGATCGTCGATGGCGATGCTCGAAGCGGTGATTTTCGACAGGTCGGTGCGTTTCTCATTCAGCTCTTTGGCGGCCTCGGAACGGAAGGTTTGCTCGGATTCGTCGATCTTGCTGCGGATCTCGGCGATGGCCGATTCGGCGCGGGGAATCGCCAGCGTGGTGGCGTTCAGCGAACCACGGATCTCCACGGCGCTGCGCCTGAGCCGGAGGATTTCCACTGGTGAGACGGCGCCGGTTTTCACCAGCGGTTCGGACATGTTCATCTCTTGTTGCAACAACGCGAGGCTGGAGCTGAACTGGCCTTGCTTGGAACGAAACTCGGCCAGTTCCTGGGTTTTCTGCCGCAGCTGTTCGCTGAGGGTGCGCTGCTCGCTGGCCAGCCGCCGTTGGCGTTGCTCGTACAGCGAGCGCTCGTCCTCGGCGACTTGCGGCGCCTTGGCGATGACTTCAGCGGAGAGTTTGAAGGGGCGTCCCTCGGCCTCCGCTGACAGCCGTTCAACCTGTGCGGTCAGCGCGTAACGGTCGGCCTCGCTTTCGCCCTTGTTCGAGCGAAAGCGCGTGTCATCCAGACGCAGCAGGGTGTCGCCCTTGCCGACCATCTGGCCTTCGCGAACGAAAATCTCGGTGACGATGCCGCCCTCGAGATTCTGGATCACCTGGACTTTGCTCGACGGAATCGCTTTGCCTTCGCCCATGGTCACTTCTTCGAGCACGGCGAATTTGGCCCAGACCAGGGCGGCGATCAGCAGCGCTGCCGCCAGCCATACGGTGATCCGCGATTTGCGCGGCGAATCCTGCAACGCCGCGCCGGCGGTTTCCGGCATGAACTCGGCTTCGGCACTTTTGCCGAAGCTGTCGAAGTAGCCGCGCTTGTTGCTATCGGAAGAAGCAGGCATGGCGTAACTCCTAGACCGCCGCCGAGCCGACACGGCCCTTGCGCAGCGCTTCGATGACTGCTTCTTTCGGGCCGTCAGCGACGACCCGGCCGTTGTCCAGCACCAGCAACCGGTCCACCAGGCTCAGCATTGAGGTGCGGTGGGTGACCAGCAGCAGGGTTTTGCCTTGCACCCAGCCATGCAGTTTCTGCCGCAGCGCATCTTCGCTGCTGTTGTCCATGGCGCTGGTGGGTTCGTCGAGCAGCATGATCGGTGGATCGAGCAGTAACGCGCGCGCCAGCAACACCGCCTGGCGCTGGCCGCCGGAAAGCAATTGCCCGCGTTCGCCCACCGGTCGGTCGAAACCTTGCGGGTGTTGCCGGGCCAGTTCAGTGACGCCGGTGAGTTCGGCGACTTCGAGCATGCGTGAGTCGCTGATGTAACGCGCGCCCAGGGTCAGGTTGTCGCGCAGGCTGCCAGCCAGCAGCGGCAGGTCGTGGGCGACATAACCTATCTGCTGGCGCAGGTCAGCCACGTCCAGTTGGCGCAGGTCGAGGCCGTCGAGCAGCAGTTGGCCTTCCTCCGCTTCATAAAAGCCCATGACCAGCCGCGCCAACGTGCTTTTGCCCGAACCGCTGCGGCCGATGATGCCGACCCGCTCGCCGGCTTTCAGGCTGAAGCTGACTTCGCTCAGCGCCGGCGCATTCTGGCCGTTGTACTGGAATGTCACGCCGCTGACGTCGAGGGCACCTTGCAGCTGCGTACGTTCCAGTGGTCGTTGTTTGCCGTCGCGCTCCTGCGGCAGGGCCATCAGCGCGTCGGTGCTTTTCATCGTCAGTTGCGCTTGCTGGTAGCGGGTGATCAGCCCGGCGATCTGGCCGAGCGGGGCGAGCACGCGGCTGCCGAGCATGTAAGTGGCAACCAGCGCGCCGACGCTGAGGTTGCCGGCAATGATGCTGTAGACCCCGGCAACAATCGTCGCCATCCCGGAAAACTGCTGGATGAACAGCGTGCCGTTGGTGGCCAGCGCCGACAGGTTGCGCGCATGGCTGTCGAGGCGGGTGAGGGCGCCGTGGGTGCTTTCCCATTTGTGCTGACGCTCGCTTTCGGCGCCGCAGGCCTTGAGGGTTTCCAGGCCACCGAGGGTTTCGATCAGCACCGCCTGACGCTCGGCGCCGAGGCTCAGGCTTTTCTGCACGGTGTCACGCAGGCGCACCTGAATCACCATGGCGAAAATGATCGTGATCGGAAACGCCAACAGTGGAATCACCACCAGCCAGCCGCCGAGCAGGCCGATCACCACCAGCATCAACACCACAAAGGGCAAGTCGATCAGGCTGGTCAGGGTCACGGCAGTGAGAAATTCACGCAGGCCCTGGAAATCGTGAATGCTCTGCGCAAAGCCGCCGATGGTCGCCGGCCGCGCTTTCATCGACATCCCGGTGATGCGCTCGAACAACGTCGCCGAGAGGATCACGTCGGTTTTCTTGCCGGCGGTGTCGAGCAGGTGCGCACGGACGACGCGCAGCACCAGTTCAAAACCGGTGCCGATCAACAGGCCGATCGACAGCACCCACAGCGTCGAGGTCGCCTGATTCGGCACGACGCGATCATAGGTCTGCATGACGAACAGCGGCACCATCAGGCCCAGCAGGTTGATCAGGAAACTGGCGAGAATCGCATCGCTGTACAGCCATTTTGACAGTTTAAGGGTGTCGCGAAACCACGCATTTACCCGTGGCACCAGCGGCGCGCGTAGGTCTTCGAGTTCATGGCGCGGGCGGGCGAACAAGGCCTGGCCGCTGTAGTGCTCGTTGAGTTCTTCGCGGCTGACCCATTGCTCGCCGCCGTCGGCTTCGCTGGGCAGCAGCAGGGCTTTGCCGTCCTCGCCAAAGCGCCGCAGCACAGCGGTGCGGCCGTCGTTGAGCAGCAGCAGGATCGGCAGGTTCAGCGGTGAAATGTCTTTCAGGTCACGGCGCAACAACCGCGCCTGTAATCCGGCCCGCGCTGCTGCGCGGGGCAGCAGATCGAGGCTCAGGCGTTGCTTGTTCAGGGGCAGCCCGGCACTCAGGCTGGCACGACTGACCGTGGCGCCATGCAATTTGCAGAGGATCAGCAGGCCGTCGAGTAACGGGTCGTCGAAGCTCAGGCGCGGATCGACCCCGGTGGCGCCGGGTTCCATGCTGGTCATAGTGATTGCCTCTGTTGAACGGGCTCGGTTATCGGATCGTTCCCACGCTCTGCGTGGGAATGCCTCTAGGGACGCTCTGCGTCCAGTGACGCGGAGCGTCACGGGCTGCATTCCCACGCAGAGCGTGGGAACGATCAGAGATCGCAGCCGTCGGCGCGTCCCGGAGGGGCTATTTCAACTCGGGCAGGCGCGCCTGGTTTTTTACTTCGGTCGTGGCAATCGCATCAGCCGGCAGCACCACGCGTTGCTTGCTCAGCAACTGGCCCATGTTCGCCAGCACGCGATACATCGAGTATTCCTCGGTGTAGCGGATTTCGGTGTAGCGACGGTTGGCGTTGTACAGCTCGTTTTCGCTGTCGAGCAGGTCGAGCAGGGTGCGTTGGCCGAGGCCGAACTGGTCCTGATAAGCGGCGCGCACGCGTTTGGTGGTTTCGGCATATTCGCGAGCGGTCGGCGTCTGCTTCTTGGCGTTCTCCATGGCGTTCCAGGCCAGACGAATGTTCTCGTTGAGCTGACGCAGAGCGTTGTTGCGGATGTCCATCGCCTGGTTGATGTCGTGCGCATTGGCCGCCAGACGTGCCTTGTCGCTGCCGCCACGGAACAGGTTGTAGTTCATCACTACACCGACGCGCCACTCGTTGTCGTGGCCTTCGTCGCCCTGCACGTTGTTGTTCGCGCCCACTGCCGCTTCCGCGTCGAAGCGCGGGTAGAACGGCGACTTGGCCACTTCGTACTGGCTCTCGGCGGACTGCACGTCAGCCTGGGCCGATTTCAGGTACGGGTTGTTGTCGACCATGCTTTGCTGCGCTTCACGCAGGTCCGGTGGCATCTCACCGCGAGTCGAGGCCGGGGTTTCCAGCTCATCGGGCATGCGTCCGACCACGCTGTAGAAATTCGATTCGGCGTCAGCCAGATCGACTTCGGCGGTGTCGAGGTTGTTCTGCGCCAGTGCACGACGGGCAACCGATTGATCCGAGTCTGCAGTGCTGCCGATGCCGCGCTCGGTGCGCAGGCCGATCTGATCGTTGACGCGCAAGTGCGCCTGCAAATTGTTCTTGGCCAGCGTCACCAGTTCCCGACGCTTGAGCACTTCGAGGTAGACCTCGATGGTGCGCAGGGCCAGATCCTGCGCGGTGCCTTGCGCGTAGTAGGCGCGCGAGTTGGACACGCCCTTGGTGCGCTCGACCTCGTTGGCGGTGTTGAAGCCGTCGAAGATCATCTGCCGCAAGCGCAGCTCCGACTGGGTGTAATTGAGGATTTCGGTGTTGTGGTTACCGAAAGCGCGGGTATTGGTGTTGTCGCTGTAACCGCGACCGTAGGCAGCGTTCAGATCGACCGACGGATAAAACCCGCCCTTGGCCACTTTCACTTGTTCATCCGCTGACAGGCGGGCGTCCACGCGCGAAGCCAGTTCCGGGTGAGTGGCGATGGTGCTTTGAATCGCCTCGGTGAGGTTCATCGCCTGGGCTTGGGAAGTGCAAGCCATGGCCAGCAAAACCGCGCTGCAGAGGGGGGTTAAAACGCGCATGGGTGCATCTCCCTGGATCTCAATGTTGTGTTACCGTCGCCAAATATTTGACGTAAATTTTGGGTATAAGCGTTTCACTCTTGTAACAACAGAGCTAAGAACATCCTAGAGCGTAGCTAAGAAAAAATATTCATAAGGTTTATTCCAAAAAAAACTTATGCGGTTTTTCAAAAGCAGCACATTGTTCAGCTCGAAAGCCTTTGTTTTATGCGCTTTAGGGAGCTCGAAAAGGCTTGAGGAAAGTTCCATTCACTTTGCGAGACACTGCGAAGTACTGCTGAAGGGGAGGGACGCGTAACGGCGAATGAGCGACAGATTTTTGTCACTCGGGTGATTCACCACCGTTACGTAGCGCTAGTGGGTCGGCGGATTGAACAGGGTTGGCAAGTGCTTGATAGCGCTGACAATTCACCTCAAACCGGGCCTGCGAAACGAACTGTCGAGGGTGCGAGCGTCGCCCCCGGCAACCCGATTGAGCCATGGGCTGCTTCGCGAACCTGTGCCGACGGTGGTCGGCAGCGGAGGATTTCACATGGCAGCGCTCATCGGTACGGTCACAAAAGTCATTGGTCAGGTGTTCGCTCAAGCGAGCGACGGCATCAAGCGTCCGTTGTTCGAAGGCGATCGTTTGTACGCCGGCGATCAACTGATCACCGGCGCGGAAGGCGCGGTGGCAGTGAAACTGCAAAACGGCGAGGAATTGACCCTCGGTCGGGGCAGCAGCATCACCATGACCGGGCAATTGCTGGCCGACCAGGCTGTGCCGGTGAACGTCGACGAAGCGCAGACCCCAAGCCAGGCGCAACTGACCGATGTCGAGCAAATCCAGCAAGCCATCGCCGCCGGTGAAGACCCAAGCAAAACTGCCGAAGCCACTGCGGCCGGCCCCAACGCGCCCACCGGCAATACCGGTGAACTGGGCGGCGGGCATAGCTTCGTTCTGCTGACCGAAGTCGGTGGCCGGGTCGATCCGATCATCGGTTTCCCCACCGCCGGCTTCAACGGCATTCCCGAATTTCCCGAGTATCGTCGCGACGCGGACATCGACAATGGCGACGACACGCCGGCGCCGGTCGTGGTGCCACCGCCACCAGTGAACAACCCGGTCATCCTCAACGGCCTCAATGGGGCGGATGGTGAACTCAACCTCAATGAAGCCAATCTGCCTGACGGTACAGCGGCCAATCCAGGCGCGCTGACGCAAAGTGGCAGCTTCACGGTCTCGGCAGCGGATGGTTTGAACAGCCTGAGCATCGGCGGCATCAACGTGATCGTTGGCGGCGTGCCGATCGGCTTTCCCCAGTCGATCACCACGCAACTGGGCAATACCCTGACCATCACCGGTTATAACGCGACCACTGGCACGGTCAGCTACAGCTACACCCTCAACGGCAACGAAACCCACGCGGCCGGCGACGGCGTGAACAATCTCAGCGAACAGTTCACCGTGATCGCCACCGACAGCAATGGCGACAGCGCCACTGGCACGCTGGACGTGAATATCACCGACGACGTGCCCAAAGCGTTTGACGACGCCAACGGCATTGCCTCGGAAAACTTGCTGACCCTGACCGGCAACGTCCTCAACAATGACATCCAAGGCGCTGACCGCGTGCCCACCGGACCGGTCACGCCCGGTACATTCACCGGTACTTACGGCACCTTGGTTCTGAACGCCGACGGCACCTACACCTACACGCTCAATACCAGCGATGCCGATTTCAAAGCCTTGACCGGCGGCGGTAACGGCACAGAGACCTTCGCCTACACCATCACTGATGCCGACGGCGATACCAGTAGCGCCAACCTGGTTCTGCAGATCCACAACAACGACGATCCAGTCATCATCGACGGCCTGAACGTCGCTGGCGGCGAGCTCACGGTTTACGAAAAAAACCTCAGCGACGGCAGCGCTCCGGATACTGGCGCGCTGACGCAAAACGGCATGTTCACCATCACTGCACTGGACGGCGTCACCACGCTGACCGTCGGCGGCATCGCCGTGGTGACCAACGGCGTCGCCGCAGGCTTCCCGCAATCGATCACCACGCCACTGGGCAGCACGCTGACCATCACCGGTTTCAACGCTGCAACCGGCGTGGTCAGTTACAGCTACACCCTGGCTGACAATGAAGCGCATCCGAACGCCAACGGCGCGAATAATCTGCCTGAGCAGTTCGCAGTCACGGTGGTCGACGACAACGGCACGACGGCCACCGGCACCCTCGACGTCAACATCGTCGACGACCTGCCGAAAGCCAACGATGACAGCAACGGTACCGCCTCGGAAAGCCAACTGGCCCTGACCGGCAACGTCCTGACCAACGACGTGCAAGGTGCCGACCGCGTACCCACCGGTCCAGTCACGCCCGGTACTTTCACCGGTACTTACGGCACCTTGGTTCTGAACGCCGACGGCACCTACACCTACACCCTGAACACCAGCGATGCCGATTTCAAAGCCTTGACCGGTGGCGGCAACGGCACAGAGACCTTCGCCTACACCATCACTGATGCCGATGGAGATAGCAGCAGCGCCAATCTGGTTCTGCAGATCCACAACAACGACGATCCAGTCATCATCGACGGCCTGAACGTCGCCGGTGGCGAGTTGACGGTTTACGAGAAAAACCTCAGCGACGGCAGCGCCCCGGACACTGGCGCGCTGACGCAAAACGGCACGTTCACCATCACTGCACTGGACGGCGTCACCACGCTGACCGTTGGCGGCATCGCCGTGGTGACCAGCGGCGTCGCCGCAGGCTTCCCGCAATCGATCACCACACCAATGGGCAGCACGCTGACCATCACTGGTTTCAACGCTGCAACCGGCGTGGTCAGTTACAGCTATTCCCTGGCCGACAATGAAGCGCATCCGAACGCCAACGGCGCGAATAATCTGCCTGAGCAGTTCGCAGTCACGGTGGTCGATGACAACGGCACGACGGCCACCGGCACCCTCGACGTGAACATCGTCGACGACCTGCCGAAAGCCAGCGACGACAGCAACGGTACCGCCTCGGAAAGCCAACTGACGCTGACTGGCAATGTCCTCACCAACGACATACAAGGCGCCGATCGCGTACCGACCGGCCCAGTCACGCCGGGTACTTTCACCGGTACTTATGGCACGTTGATGCTGAACGCCGACGGCACCTACACCTACACGCTGAACACCAGCGACGCCGACTTCAAAGCCTTGACCGGCGGCGGTAACGGCACGGAAACCTTCGCCTACACCATCACCGATGCCGACGGCGATACCAGCACTGCCAACCTCGTTCTGCAGATTCACAACAACGACGACCCGGTGCTGCTCAACGGCCTCGACGTCAACGGTGGCGAACTCACCGTTTACGAAAAAAACCTCAGCGACGGCACCAGCCCCAACACCCCGGCGCTGACCCAGAACGGCACTTTCACCGTCAGTGCTCTCGATGGTCTGCAGACCCTCACGGTTGGCGGCATCGCGGTGATCACCAACGGCATGGCCGCAGGTTTCCCGCAATCGGTGATCACACCCCTGGGCAGCACCTTGACCATCAGCGGTTATGACCCGGCGACCGGCGTGGTCAGCTACAGCTACACCCTGGCCGACAACGAAGCCCATCCAACCGCCAACGGCGCCAACAGCCTCACCGAGAACTTCGACGTGGTGGCGACTGACACCGATGGCAGTACCGCCAGCGGCCAGATCAACGTCAATATCGTCGATGATTTGCCGACCGCGCATGCGGACGCGGCTTCGGTGGCGGAGGGCGGCACCGTCAGCGGCAATGTGCTGGATAACGATGTCGGCGGCGCGGATGGTCCGGCGATTACCGGCGCAGTGGTCGGCGTGCGTGCCGGTGCCGACACCTCGACTTCGGCCATCGGCGGACTCAATTCGCAGATCAACGGCACCTACGGTTACCTCACGCTTGATGCCAACGGCAACGCCGTTTATCACAGCAATCCCAACGCGGTGAACGGTCCGGGTGCGGTGGATGTGTTCACCTACACCGTGCGCGATTCCGATGGTGATGAAAGCACCACGACGATCACCATCGACGTCTATAACAGCTGCCTGAAAGCGGTCAGCGACACTGACGTCACCGTCTACGAAAAATCCCTCGACCTGAACAAGGATGGCCAGGATCTGGCGGCGGGCAGTGTGGTCGGCAGCGATCCGAACAGCACTGGCGAAACCGCTTCCGGCACCCTGGTCGGCTCGGTCACTGGTGCGGTCGGCGCGATCAGCTATGCACTGGTCGGCAGCGCCACCGGTAATTACGGGCAGATCGTCCTCAATGCCAATGGCACTTACACCTACACCCTGACTTCGCCAGCGACCACCACGCCGCATGCTGACGACGGCGCCAACAGCCTGAGCGAAACCTTCACCTATCAGGCCACCGATTCGCTGGGCAATGTCGTCACCAGCACGATCGTTGTGAGCATCGTCGATGACGTGCCGAAGGCGCTGAATGATAGCAATGCCGACAACGCGACCGAAGCCCAGGTGACCCTGACCGGCAACGTCCTCGACAACGATGTGCAAGGCGCCGACCGCGTCGCCAGCGGCCCGGTGACCGCCGGTACTTTCACCGGCACTTACGGCACCCTGGTGCTCAACGCCAACGGCACTTACACCTACACGCTGGACGCCAATGACGCCGACTTCAAAAACCTCCACGGCGGCGGCAACGGCACGGAAACCTTCGCCTACACCATCACCGATGCCGACGGCGACACCAGCACCGCCAACCTGGTGCTGAACATCCATAACAACGACGATCCGGTGTGCCTCGACGGCCTCGATGTGAAGGGCGGCGAAATCACCGTCTACGAGAAAAACCTCAGCGACGGCAGCAGCCCCAACACCTCGGCGCTGACCCAAAGCGGCAGCTTCACCGTGACCGCCCTCGATGGCCTGCAAACCCTCACGGTCGGCGGCATTGCGGTGATCAGCAATGGCGTCGCCGCCGGTTTGCCGCAATCGGTGGTCTCGCCACTGGGCAGCACCTTCACCATCACCGGTTACGATCCGGCCACCGGCGTGGTCAGTTACAGCTACACCCTGGTCGACAACGAAGCTCATCCGAACGCCAACGGTGCCAACAGCCTCAGCGAGAGCTTCGACGTGGTCGCCACTGATACCGATGGCAGTACCGCCAGCGGTCAGATCAACGTCAATATCGTCGACGATTTGCCGACTGCCAACGCCGATACCGGCTCGGTAGCGGAGGGCGGCACGGTCAATGTCAGTGTGCTCGGCAATGACCTCAGCGGCGCCGATGGTGCCGCAACGGTGGTCGGCGTGCGCGCCGGCAGCAACACCGCGACATCAGCCAGCGGCGGGCTCAACAGCAACATCAACGGCAACTACGGCTACCTGACCCTCGACGCGGCGGGCAATGCGGTTTACCACAGCAACCCGAACTCGGTGAGCCCGCCGGGCGCGACCGACACGTTCACCTACACCATCCGTGACAGCGATGGCGATGAAAGCACCACGACGCTGACCATCAACGTCGCCGACAGCAAACTGGTCGCCTCGGTCGATCAGGATGTGACGGTCTATGAAAAAGCCCTCGACCTGAACAAGGATGGCCAGGATCTCGCCCCCGGCACAGTCACCGGCAGCGAACCGGGCAATACCGGTGAAACCGCCAGCGGCACGCTGGTCGGTTCGGTCAGTGGCGGCAGCGGCGCGATCACTTACACCCTGGTCGGCAACGCCACCGGTAGCTACGGGCAACTGCTGCTCAACGCTGACGGCACCTACACCTACACGCTGACCTCGGCGCCGAAAACCGCGCCGAACGCCAACGACGGGCCGAACACCCTCAGCGAAACGTTCACCTACAAAGCCACCGATGCACTGGGCAACAGCACCACCAGCACCCTCGTGGTCAACATCGTCGACGACATACCGAAAGCCGTTGCCTCGGATCGCTCGGTAACCGCAGTGGAGATCGATTCGAACATTCTCATCGTCCTCGACATCTCCGGCAGTATGGCTGATGCCTCTGGCGTGCCGGGCCTGTCGCGGCTGGCACTGGCCAAGCAGGCCATTGGTGCCTTGCTCGACAAGTACGATGATCTGGGCGATGTGAAAGTGCAGTTGGTGACGTTCAGCAGCAATGCCGCCGACCGCACCACCGTGTGGGTCGATGTCGCTACTGCCAAGACACTCCTCGCCGGCCTCAACGCCGGCGGCGGCACCAACTACGACGCCGCCGTGGCGGTGATGCAGACCGCGTTCAACACCTCCGGCAAACTCACCGGGGCGCAGAACGTCGGCTACTTCTTTTCCGACGGCAAGCCCAACGAGGGCGACATCGGCACGGCTGACGAAGCCGCGCTGAAAAACTTCCTCGACGCCAACAACATCAAGAACTACGCCATTGGTCTGGGCAGTGGCGTGAGCAACGCTAACCTCGATCCGCTGGCCTACGACGGCATTAACCACACCAATACCAATGCGGTGGTGGTCACCGATCTCAATCAGCTCAACTCGGTATTGTCCGGCACCGTGCAGGGCGCGCCGGTCACCGGTTCGCTGCTGGGCGAGGGCGGTTCGTTCGGCGCCGATGGCGGTTTCATCAAGTCGATCGTGGTCGACGGCACCACCTACACCTACGATCCGAAAGCCCTCAGTGGCCAGGGTTCGTTGACCGCGAGCGGCGGCGCCAATCACGGCACCTTCAATACCGCCAACAACAGCGTCAGCATTGCCACCAACAACAGCGGCACGCTGGTGGTCAATCTTGATACCGGCGAATACAGCTACACCTCGCAGAAAACCACCGCAGTGGTGATCACCGAAAACATCGGCTTCACCGTCAGCGACAACGACGGCGATCTGGCCAGCTCCACCCTGACGGTGAAAGTGATCCCCAACGCGCCACCGGTGGCGATGGACGATCACGTCATCACCAACGTGCTGTCGGGCAATATCGTGGTGCCGGGCGAGCTGTTGCTGGCCAATGACACCGATCCGAACGGCGACACCCTCAACGCCACACCCACCAGTTTCAATACCGGTTGGGTGTCGAAAGCGGCGGACTTCACCGGCAGCGGCCTGATCGGCTTCACTGGGCAGACCAATAACGCAGCCAACCAGAATCTGGCCAATGTGCGCAGCGCCTTCAGCGCCAATGCCGCGACCATGACCGCCGTGCTGGTGGTCAGCGGTTATCTGGGCATGGTGAGCAACAGCAATGCCAACGATGAAGACCGCATTACCGTCAATCTGCGTCAGGGCGAAACCCTCAATCTGGATCACAATCTGGGTGCCGGTAAGATCAGCATGGAGTATTCGCTCAATGGCGGTGCCTGGATGGCGCTGGCGGATGGCCAGACCCTCAGCGCCTCGGCGGACGGCGTCTACCAGATTCACATCACCAACATTGGTAATGGTGGCGGCAACCCGAATGCGGCGGAGAACTACCAGCTGACCATGACCCTCAACTACGCCGCGGCCCACGACATCACGCCGGACTACCACGGCACTTACGCCGCCAACGACAACCACGGCGGCAGCGACACGGCCAACGTCAGCATCAGCTATCAGGACGGCCACACCCTGACCGGCACTGCTGGCGACGATGTGTTGGTGGCGGGCAGCGGCAACAACGTGATCAATGCCGGCGACGGCAACGACGTACTCACGGCAGGCTCCGGCAATAACGAAATGCACGGCGACGCTGGCAACGACTTGCTCTACAGCGGCGCGGGCAACGATCTGCTCGACGGCGGCACTGGCAGCGACACCGCCAGCTACGCCCACGCCACAGCCGCCGTCACCGTCAATCTCGGCCTGCTGGGTGCGCAGAACACCCTCGGCGCCGGTACCGATACGCTGACCGGCATCGAAAACCTGCTCGGCTCCAACTTCAACGACAGCCTCACCGGCGACGGCAACAACAACGTGATCAACGGTGGCCTCGGCAACGACTTCCTCAATGGCGGCGCTGGCGATGACTTACTGATTGGTGGCATGGGCAACAATACGCTGACGGGCGGGGCAGGGGCCGACACCTTCCAGTGGCTCAAGGGCAACAGCGGCCATGACCTGATTACCGATTTCACCCCCGGTACCGACAGGCTCGATCTGTCGCAACTGCTGCAAGGCGAAAACGCCAGTACCGCGTCGCTGGACGACTATCTGCACTTCACCGTCAGCGGCAGCGGCGCCTCGGTGATGACCAGCATCGACGTCAGCGCCATGGCCGGCGCCGCGCCGAGCCAGACCATCGACCTGGCCGGCGTCAACCTCGCCAGCCACTACGGCGTGACCCCGGGCGCAGGCGGCATGATTGCCAGCGGTCACGACACAGCGACGATCATCAGCGGCATGCTCAATGATCATTCGTTGAAGGTGGATACGGTCTGATCTGAGGTCTGAAACAACAAAACCCGCCGCCCCGGTTGATTCGGGACGGTGGGTTTTGTCTGTCTGTAGAGACGTGTTGTCTTTAAGTCAGCCTTCGCGAGCAGGCTCGCTCCCACAGGGGAGAGCGGTGAAACTGTGGGAGCGAGCCTGCTCGCGAAGAGGCCGGTTTATCCGTAAATGGGATAGATACACCATGGAGCCCATCGGGCATTCAGGTCCGGATGGCAAACAATTCCGCCATTGGCATGCGCATATATCGACCGCGAGTTGCTCGGGCAGCCGCCTTCATCGCACATCCGGTATATGCCCCCAGCGGCTATTGGCCAATAAGGATCGGGTCCATATACCACTTGCATTGTGTGCAGTGCACCACCCATGGCTTCTGCGCCCGGAATGCTGTATCGCCAGTTGAGCGCCTCTTGGTGTGTCATGCCGTAGCCGCCGATAGCCAACTGATAAACATTCGTCACACTGACGTAATAGGAAAATGAGCTGAATCGGTCCTGTACGGTAATGTACGTATTGCCGTTACGTATGCCCGTGACTTTCCCGTTGCCGTCGACATAAGCCACGTTCGGATTACTGCTTCTGTAGGTGATCGGGTGGACGCCTGTAGACGGGACGGCGGCGCGGATTTGGGTGTTGTTTGGAAAATCTGCACTGTGAGTGTGGCGCCATGCATAAACTCTCAGTCCTGACAGGGCCATGGCGCTGTTGTTGACTTGCAGCGCTTTGCGCAGCGTGAACGAGCGTAAAGGAGAGAGAAGACCGTCGCCATAGAGTGCTCGAATCTGCACGACTGTCAGTACATCGACAACGAGCCCCTTCAATAGCGTTGAAAATTTCCCGTCCTTGTCTGTGGTCAATGTCTCTATCGACTTGCCATTCACCAGAACTTCAACCTGCTGTTCTACGCTCGCAGTTCCCTCGATCGTGACATTCGGATCAACCGTCAGGTCGCTATGCGGAATCTCCCTGTTCTGCGAGTCCTTAATCAGTGTGATGACCGGCTGCAACTCAACCAGAGATTCGATCTGATAGGTCTGGTGGGGAAATTCCACTGGATTGCCGCGCAACCCCAGGCGCACGGAAAATATCAATGTCGCCGTACTGCCGCTTTTGAGATTTTTCAACACTTCCAGCGTCGGCGTTGACAGTTCCCGTATCAGCCCGGCGCTGGTGACGCTCGCCTCCGCGTTCATGATGACGTGGCGAACAGGGTTGTCTTTGCTGTCGATGCCGATCAGCACCAGCGTCATGCTCTGGCCCGGCCGTTGTCCGTGCCAGAGGTTGACCGCCAATTTGTCTGCGCTGGTCAGTTTTTTTACGTCCAGGATTGCGTTATCAATGCCAATGATTCGCGGTCTCGGAAACCTGGGATCCTGATCAGCGATCAGTTTGAAAGAAATCTCAGTTTCCGGAGAAGATCCGATTTTCTTGCCGTCCTGATTCAGGTTGAATTTGAATCGCACGGTTTCACCGTGAAGCGCCACGATCAGGCGCCTGTCGAACGGAAAGCGGGCTTGTTTGGCCGAATCAAGCTCTACCAGCGGGAAGCGATCAAATCCCAGAGGCAGTGGTGTGCATACCAGACGGACTTTTTCGGTCGTGGCATCGAGATACTCCACGAGCATGCTCGGCAGCGCTGCCAAGGGATCAAGCGGATTAGTGAAAGGCGATACCAGTGAGGGCGGCGTGAGGACAAGCTCCTTGGGATCGCCGATCTTCAACTGCGCGATATCGGAAAAGACTTCACTTTCGCCGGGATTGGTGATGGTGGCCTGCACGGCCAGTCTCGCGCTGGCGTAGGGCTTGATGTACTCGTTCTCAGCCTCGAAAACGATGGGCTTTGAAGGATCCGTTACAAGCTGTCCCCAAGTAAACCGTACCAACTTGCCGTTGATGTCTGTGGTCTGCCAATGCAGCTTGACCTCTGCCCCTTGTTTCAAGGGCCAGAAACTGGCGACATTTATAAAGGCTTTGGCAGTGTCGACTGCCAGCTCACCTTCCACCAGTGGGGTGACCTCCGGTGCTCCCAGTGGCAAGGATTTACCCGCAACGGTGACGTCAGCAGGTTTGGAAAGTTTGGACTGACCTGCTCTGGTCAGAATATAAGTTGCCCGTAAACTTCCACCTATCACATTTTGAATGCGGAAATTTTCCACGGGAAAGTTCAGTGTCTTGCTGTCTACGGTCACCGTTAAAGAATAGGTATGAGTGACTGGCACGTTGTTTCGGGTGAATCCTTCCAGTGTCAGGGCGATCACATCGTTGATCGCAAAACTGCCCGTCAGGAGAATGTTCGTCGGGCCGCCTGCAAGCCAGTCATGGTGTATTACGTCGTCGGCATCGGACTGCTCGAAAATCGGCGCGGTCAGCAGGGTTATTACGGGCTTGAACGGCAGAATGAGCGGTTCCGAAAAACCACTGGAGTTCTCGACAACGTCATAAACGCTCCAGCGCACCACCAGATTGCTGGTTTGTTGCAATTTGCCGAGCAAGTCAGGCGTCAGCTTGAAAACGATGTCGGCCGAGTCGTCGGTAACGACAAAGTCCAGCCGCAGCGAACCAAATGTCAGCACGACCGTATCGCCGATCTGCTGATTGAAGTAATGCTTGACCGTGACTTCCATGCCCTCATCGATGACGTTCTGATCGACGATACTTTCCGATGCGATCGGCAGCTTGAGGCCCTGATTGGAAGGCTTGCCGCCGTCAATGTCCGCTTCGCCCGGAGCGGGATGTTTGAACCAGAGTTGTGAGTGTGGCGATTCCCCCGGGTTGCCGCTCAGTCTCGTGACTTTAAACCAGCAATCCAGCCTGACGTCGGTAAACGGCAGGAATTTCTCCTCGAGGGTTTCAGCTGTAATGTAAAAAAGTACGGTTTTAGGGGTCTTTCCATCGGCCTCAAAATCGTCCTCTGTAAGGGCGAAATCAATCACGGACGAAGGGGTGGTGACATCGGGTCTATCGAGGAAGACTTCGATCCGGTCACCGAGGGCTTGAGACAGATACGCCGGGAGACTGAAGCCCAATCCGTTAATGTTCTGAGCAATCATGGCGATGTTGATACCGTAGCTCTGGTCAGTTTGCAGCTTGTGCAGGAGTGGTTGCGGCGGATAGAGGGCCAGCACACCGATACCGGAACGCGGCGCAGGAGGGAATATCAGGTATTGTGAGCTGGTCATGAATTTTCGCCTTCCATACGGGGCGCTTACCTGGGCTGTCAGCGCCGATACGGAAGAATTAAGCATGCGACGTTAAAGCGCGCACCTGTCAACTCTGACAGGTGCGGACGGATATCGGATGAACGGTTGTGCCGCCGACGGTGGAGCAATCAGCGTTTTTTCAAGGTCTTCTGCCGCACAATATAAACCGTCACCAACACCGCACTGGTCAGCATGAACCCACGCGCCCAAACCAACGGCACCAGATAACACGAGAACAGAATGCTCACCCACATCAGGCCGATCGCGTAGACCTTGCCTTTGAGCGGGATGCCGTTGCCTTCGAGGTAGTCGCGAATCCATGGCCCCAGCCGTGGATGTTCGACCAGCCAGCGATAGAAGCGCGGAGAGCTGCGCGCGAAGCAGGCCGCGGCGAGCAGGAGGAAGGGGGTGGTGGGCAGGACCGGCAGGAAGATACCGATCACCCCCAATGCGACGCTGAGCCAGCCGATGGCCAGCAGGACGTAGCGCAACATCAGGGGGCGGTTGCCTATGGGGTTGTCCATAGGCCGGGTCTTAGTGATGACGGGGCTTGAGGATCGCCGGTTTTTCTTCGGGGGCCTGGCACAGCAGGTACAGCGCGGTCAGGGCTTCCGGGATCTGAACGATCATGTCGTCCATCAGGTTGGCGTCCTTGGCGATGTCTTCGAACTCAGGCTGCTCGTCGAACAGGCCGGAACCGACCATGATCGGCAGGAGCATTTCGCTGACTTCTTCTTCGGCGGTTTCGAACCAGGCCGCTTCGCGCAGGAACACGCCTTCCATGAAACCGATGCACCAGCCGCGCAATTCGGAATCGTCCGGCTCTTCGCCCAGATCCAGTTCGCACGGCAATTCGAATTCTTCATCCGAGGCCAGTTGGCGAGCGATGTGTGCTTTGAGGCCGATCAGTGTGGCTTCGATTTCGGCACGCTGGGCTTCGTCGGCGTAATGCGGCTCTTCGGCGAACAGCGCGTCGATCCACTCGCGCTCCGGAACGTCTTCGGAGCAGATAGACAGCGCGGTCAGGTAACCGTGGGCGGCGACGTAATCCAGCGCCTCGTCGTGCAGCTCGTCGGCATCGAGGAAGACTTGCAGGCGGGTCAGTTGCTCAGCGAAGGACATTACGGGGCTACCTTGGGGAATAAACAATGCGGGAATTCTAGGCTTTCTTGCGCGCTCTAGCCAGCCGCTTGGCAGATTTGCCGTAAATGCCGGACGGTATACAAAGCCATGTGGGAGCGAGCCTGCTCGCGAAGGCGGCATGTCAGGCACTGTTGCATTGACTGACCGATTGCTTTCGCGAACAGGCTCGCTCCCACAAGGGCTTTTTGTGTGTCGGTCGGGCGGTGTCTTCTCAGCGGCACCCTGTGCGGCGAAGGCCTCGGGTATACTGCCGCGTTTTGCGATCCCTGCCGGCGCTGCGCTGGTCATGCAATGTGTTCTTACGTTTTGTTTAAGCAGCCGAGGCTGCTCTGAACCAGCCTGAGCAGGGATGTATCGGTAGATTTTTGGAGTTTTTATGCTCGAACAGGCTCAACGCGTCCTCAAGGACATCTTCGGCTACGACAGTTTCCGTGGCCGTCAGGGTGCGATCATTGAGCGCGTGGCCAGCGGCGGTGATGCGCTGGTGCTGATGCCTACCGGTGGCGGCAAGTCGTTGTGCTTCCAGGTGCCGGCACTGTTGCGCGAGGGCCTGGCGGTGGTCGTTTCGCCGTTGATCGCGCTGATGGACGATCAGGTCGCCACCCTTGAAGAACTGGGCGTCGCCGCCGCTGCGCTGAACTCCACGCTGAGTGCCGAGCAGCAGCGTGATCTCGCCCTGCGGATCAAGCGCGGCGAAGTGAAAATGCTCTATCTCGCGCCCGAGCGTCTGGTGCAGCCACGCATGCTGGCGTTCCTGCAAAGCCTGGAAATCGCCCTGTTCGCCATCGACGAAGCGCATTGCGTATCGCAATGGGGCCACGATTTCCGTCGCGAATACCTGCAACTGGGTCAATTGGCCGAGCTGTTCCCCAACGTTCCGCGCATTGCCCTCACCGCGACCGCCGACAAGCGCACCCGCGAAGAAATTGTCGATCGCCTGCACCTGCAGAACGCCGAGCGCTTTCTGTCGAGTTTCGACCGCCCGAACATCTTCTATCGCATCGTGCCCAAGGAGCAGCCGCGCAAACAGTTGCTGGCGTTCCTCGCCGAGCGGCGCAGCGATGCCGGCATCGTTTACTGCCTGTCGCGCAAGAAGGTCGAAGAAGTTGCGGCGTTCCTCAGCGAGCAGGGCTTCCCGGCGCTGCCGTATCACGCCGGTCTGCCCAACGATCTGCGCGCCTATCACCAGAAGCGCTTCCTCAACGAGGAAGGCCTGATCATGGTCGCCACCGTGGCGTTCGGCATGGGCATCGACAAGCCCAACGTACGCTTTGTCGCGCACCTCGATCTGCCGAAATCTCTCGAGGCGTATTACCAGGAAACCGGGCGCGGCGGCCGTGACGGGCTGCCGGCGGATGCGTGGATGGCCTACGGTCTGCAAGACGTGGTGATGCTCAAGCAGATGCTGCAGAACTCCGAAGGCGACGAGCGGCACAAGCGTCTGGAGCAGCACAAGCTCGACGCGATGCTCTCGCTGTGCGAAGAAACCCGCTGCCGCCGGCAGGCGTTGCTGGCCTATTTCGATGAAGACATGCCTGAGCCGTGCGGGCACTGCGACAACTGTGTCGACGGCGTGCAGACCTGGGACGCCACCGAACCTGCTCGTCAGGCCTTGTCGGCGATTTTCCGCACCGGCCAGCGCTATGGCGTCGGTCATCTGGTCGACGTGTTGCTGGGCAAGGACAACGAAAAGGTGCGCAGCTTCGGCCATCAGCATTTGTCGGTATTCGGTGTTGGCAAGGCATTAAGCGAGAGCGAGTGGCGCTCGCTGTTCCGCCAGTTGGTGGCGCGTGGGTTGGCCGATGTCGATCACGAGGGTTATGGCGGTCTGCGTCTTAATGACAGTTGCCGGCCGCTGCTCAAAGGCGAAGTGAAGCTGGAACTGCGCCGCGACCTGAAACCGCAAGTCACCGCGAAAACGGGCAGCAAGAGCCAGGCCAGCCAGTTGGTGCGCGGCGAGGAACGCGAACAGTGGGAAGCCTTGCGCGCACTGCGGCGCAAATTGGCCGAAGAACACGGCGTGCCGCCCTACGTCATCTTCCCCGACTCGACGTTGTTGGAAATGCTCCGCAGCCAGCCGACGTCTCTGGCGGAAATGGCCCGGGTCAGCGGCGTCGGCGCACGCAAGCTGGAGCGCTATGGCGAAGCCTTCCTCGAAGTGCTCGGCGGCGGGGCGGAGGCGCCGAAGGTGGTCGCCGATGTCCGTCACGAGCTGATCACCCTGGCCCGCGCCGGCATGACCCCGCTGCAGATCGCCGGGCAGTTGCAGTGCTCGGAGAAGAACGTCTACGCCATGCTCGCCGAAGCCATCGGCAAGCAGCAGTTGTCGCTGGAGCAGGCGCTGGATTTGCCTGAGGAATTGATGGGCGAAGTGCAGGACGCGTTTCTCGATGGCGAGGGCGAGTTGCCGTCCGTCGCCGAAGTCGCCGAGTTGTTCGCCGGACGTGTTCCTGAAGGCGTGCTTTATTGTGTGCGGGCGGCGTTGCAGTCTGAATTCGAGATGTAATCTTGCCGTTCCCTAACCCCAGCCCTCTCCCACAGGGAGAGGGAGCCGACCGCGGTGTCTGGCGGCAGACTCGACCTGCAAACCGAGTCGATTATGGATTCAGCGAGCGCTGTCGGGTCGGCGAATTTTCAAAGCATCCCCCGCTCAGTTGCCTCTCCCTCTGGGAGAGGGCTAGGGTGAGGGGCTTTTGATCTTCGCGCAGTTGTAACGATTCAGTACAGAGCCACTCTTGCCTATAACTGCCTCCCATGCTTAGCTGACTAATAATTAGATTTTCCGTATTTTCAGTCTAACCGTGAGTGTTTTATGCCGTTAACCGATCAACATCGCTTTGGTATGCAACTGGCCCAGATGTCCCGTGGCTGGCGTGCCGAACTGGATCGTCGCCTCGCCGGGCTGGGCCTGTCGCAGGCGCGCTGGCTGGTGCTGCTGCATCTGGCGCGTTTCGAAGAGGCGCCGACCCAACGCGAACTGGCGCAGAGTGTCGGCGTCGAAGGCCCGACCCTGGCGCGCTTGCTCGATAGTCTGGAGAACCAGGGACTGGTGCAACGCCAGTCCGTGATGGAAGACCGCCGGGCGAAAAAAATCGTGCTCTGCGCACCTGCCTTGCCCTTGATCGAACAAATCGAAACCATTGCCACGCAACTGCGCCACGAATTGTTCGAGGGCGTCGATGAGGCGGATTTGAAGGTGTGCATGCGCGTACACGGTCACATCCTGGCCAACCTGGAAAAATCTTGAGGCACATCCCTGCAGCGATTTTTTGAGAGATCGCGCTGAGCGGACTATAAGAACTACTGGGCAATATCGTGTTCGTACCGGATGTGCGAACGCATAGAAACCGGTTTTGCTTATTTAAGGGATGCTCATGCTCGCAAGTCGGCACGTGCTGCGCGGGGGCGCCAAATGGCTGCTGCTCGCTGGCGTTTTCAGCTATTCGACCTGGTCGATGGCGTTGGGGTTGGGCGAAATCACTGTTCACTCAGCCCTCAATCAGCCGTTCAAGGCCGACATCGCGCTGGTCGATGTCGGCACGTTGACGCAAAACGATCTCTCGGCCAGCCTGGCTTCGGCGGATGAGTTCGGCCGGGCGGGCGTCGAGCGGGTGTTCTTTCTCAATGACCTCAAGTTCACTCCGATCCTGCGCGGCAGCCGCCAGATGATCCGGGTGACCTCGGGTAAACCGGTCAACGAACCTTTCCTGAATTTTCTCGTGCAGCTGGATCAACCCAACGGCCGTCTGCTGCGCGAGTACACGGTGCTGATCGACCCGCCGGGTTCGCCGGGCATCGTGCCCACTACTGACGAGCCGGATCCGCGCCCGCAATCTTCTGAGTTTCCAACCGTCGAACCGGTTACCGCACCGCCCCAGGCTGCCCAAGGCAAACGCCCTGCGACGCCTGTGCCGCCAACGCCGGCGCCGCCTGCCAATGATGCGCAGGCCGAGCAACTGGCCGCCAGCGTGCTGCTCACCCAGCAACTGCAAAAGACCCTCGACGAACAGAACCTCAGGCTGCAAGAGCAGCAAGTGCAAATAGCCGACGGCAAGAAGCAGATTGAAGATTTGCAAACCCGCTTGGCCGAAGTGCAGAAAGCACCGCCACCGCCCGTGGTCGCTCCGGTTCCGGCCGCTGTTTCAGCCCCGGTCGAGGCGGCAGACGATGGCGTGAACTGGCCGCTGCTCGGCGGACTTCTATTGCTGCTGGGCGTGCTGGCTGCGTTGCTCATACGTCGCCGTCAGCAAGGTTCGACCGCAGATGGCACGCCGATGCCGCTATTGCCTGTGAGCGCCGAAGACAACGTTGATGAGCCTGAACTTCAACAATCTGTCGGTGCGCACGCGGCCGCCGATCATCGCGACGAACCCGGTGCCGGCGACGTGCTGGAGGCTGTGGGCATCTATCTGGCCTACGGCCGGCTCAGCGAAGCCGCCGGGCTGCTGCGCGATGCCTTGCACAAGGAGCCTGAACGCACCGATCTCGGTTTGCAGTTGCTGGAGGTTCTTGGGCGCCAGGGTGACAGCGCCGCTTACGAACAGCAGGAAAACCGCCTGCGTGCGCTTGGCGTCGATGAGCGCGAACTGATTGAAACCCGCGCTCGCCATCCCAAACTGGCAGGCGCCGCACCGGCGGCATTTGCAGCAACGCCAATCGCGCCTGAGCTGCCCGCGGCCACGGCAGCGACCGCAGCTGCGCCGCTTGCATCGTCGCCCGGCGCTCTCGAGGATGATTTCGAATTGAATCTGGGCGAGCTGTCGATGGATTCAAATTGGGATCTGAACGACAGCCGCACCGATTCCGCCGCACCGCCAATCGATGATCCAGAGCTGGGCACTAGCTTGTCAGTGCTGCCTGTCGATTTTGACCTGCCACAGGCTGCATCTGCTGAAGAAGCCGAACTTGAATGGATACCCGAACCCGACGCCCAGCCGCTCGACGATGACTTTCTCAATGAGTTCGGCGATCCCGAGCCGTCGCTGGTGCTGGAACCTTTGGATCTGCAACCACCCGAGTCCACCGACATCGAGTCCGCCGGCAAGCTCGAACAGGCACAAACCTGCATCGACGATGGCGACATCGACAGCGCGATCGCGCTGCTCAATGAATTGCTCAGGGAAGGGGATGAGCCGTTGAAGCAGACGGCAAGGACGTTGTTGGCGGGGATTCGCTGAGCGCCAACGGATTTTTGGGTTCACCCGAGACCGCCTTCGCGAGCAGGCTCGCTCCCACAGGATAGAGCGCATTCCATTGTGGGAGCGAGCCTGCTCGCGAAGGCGTCAGAACGTCTGCCCCAGATTCAGGTAAACCGCCTGCTCATCCGCATCATTCAACCCATACGTGAAGTTCAACGGCCCCAGCGGCGTGTCGAAGCCGATAAACACACTCGCGGCGTTGATGTAGCCGCTGTCGAACTCATTGTCATTGTTCCACGCCCGACCGCGCTCCAGCGAGGCGCCGGCGTACAGCGGGAAGTCCAGCGGCAGATACGAGCGCGGCGTCAGGCGGCGGTAGTACACGGCGCGCATCAGGCTGACATTCTGCCCGGACAGCGCATCCTCACGGAATCCTGACAACTGCCGCGCGCCGCCGAGCAGGAAGCTCGATGTCACCACATTGGCATCGTCCAGCGTCCGGCCGTAGCGCCCGCCGAGTATCAGCGTATCCGGCCCGTGGCTCATGGCCTTGTCGAAATTCAATTCCCACTGGCGATAGCGATTGTCTGAACCCAGGCCCGGTTCGAACTGGGCAAACGTCAGGCTGACGTCCTTGCCCTCGTGCGGAAAGTAGACGTTGTCCAGCGAGTCGTAGGAATACTTCACGGTATAGAAGCCTTCGGTGAAACTCTCGCTCGGCAGATCCTGATCGCCGATGCGTACGTCAGCCTTGCCCCAGGCCTGGCCGACGCCGAGTCGCACTTCACCGTTGTTGCCGATCTGCCGGCCGAGGTTGAGGCCGAAGCCGTAACGCTCGACCCGATACTGCGCGATCGGATCGTTATCCAGCACCGAGTCAACGTTCTGCGCCTCGAACGACCCGTAGGGCGCGACGAAGTAACGCGAGCCGACGTCCAGCGGCTGATAGAACTCGCTGTACAGCTCCTGCTTGTCGCCGATCTGCGCGCGGGTCAGCCATTCCGCACCGAGGCGGTTGATGCCGTTGACGCGATAACTGGCACCAAGGTTGAAAGCACTGTCGCCGCGCATGTCGTCCGACAGATTGAGGCCGACCCGCAAGTAATCGGTGCCGCTGCGCTTGCCGCTGGCACTGATGACCAAGGTGTGATCCTGGCCTTTGTGCACCACGCGATAGCGCACTTGATCGAAGTAATCGAGGCCGTACAGCGTGCCCATGTCCGAATGCAGGCGGCCCAGGTCCAGCGGCGCGCCGATCGGTTGGCGGATGTAATAGCGAATCACGTCATCGTCGACCTTCGAGTCATTTTCGACGCGGATCCCGGTAATGATCGGCGTGCGTTGCCCAGGCTGACGGGCGGCGTTCAGTTCCGCGTCCTGGGTTTGAGTCGGCTTCAGCTGCGCCAGCCGCGCATCGAGAATCCGCGTGGCGCGGTAACCAGCATCGATCATCTCCTGAGCCTTGCCGAAATCGGTCACGCCGAACGCGGCCAGCGCAGGCTGGATCAACACGTCATTGGCATGCAGAGTCGCCAGTTGTTCCTCGGAATTGCGCCGGGTCATCAGAGTGATCGACTGATTGAGCACATCGACCACCGTGGTCAGTTGCTTGCGATTGCGCAGCGGCGTGCCGATGTCGACGACGATGGCGATGTCGACGCCCATTTCCCGCGCAACATCCAGCGGGATGTTGTCGGTCATGCCACCGTCCACCAGCAGGCGCCCATCGAGCTCGACCGGGGCGAACACCGCCGGGATCGACATGCTCGCGCGGATCACTTGCGGCAGGTGGCCTTTGCGAAACACCACTTTTTCGCCATTGGCGATGTCGGTGGTCACGGCCCGAAACGGGATCGGCAGTTTGTCGAAGTCGCGGGTGTCGCTGGTGTGCGCCAACAGGCTTTCCAGCAACAGTGCGAGGTTCTGGCCCTGAATTACCCCCAATGGCAGGCCGAGACTGCCGTCGTCGCGGAAGCTGAGTTTCTGCTTCACCAGAAAATCGCGGTCGTCCTGCTTGCGTCGAAATGGCACGTCCTCACGCGGCGGCGCGTCGGACAGCGCCGCTTGCCAGTCGATGCTCAGGGCGAGTTTTTCCAGCTCGTCGATCTTATAGCCCGAGGCGTACAGGCCGCCGACTACCGCGCCCATGCTGGTGCCAGCAATCGCGTCGATCCTGATGCCTTGTTCTTCCAGCGCCTTGAGCACGCCGATGTGCGCCAGCCCGCGCGCAGCGCCGCCGGACAGCACCAGGCCGACTTTCGGTCGTGGCGCTTCACTGGCGTGAACCAGCAGGGGAAGGAAACCAAGCAGCAGGCAGAACAGCAAACGGCGCATTGTGAGTCTCGGGGCAAGCGGTAAAGCCGGCTATTATAGCGGCGCCCTCTGTCTCAGGAGTTTCAGCGATCATGACCATCGCCAAAGCCGAAGTTGTCATCACTTATTGCACTCAATGCCAGTGGCTGCTGCGCGCGGCGTGGCTGGCTCAGGAACTGCTCAGCACCTTCGCTGACGACTTGGGCAAAGTGTCGTTGGTGCCGGGCACCGGTGGGGTGTTTCATATCACTTGTGCGGGTGTGCAGATCTGGGAGCGCAAGACCGACGGTGGTTTCCCTGAGGCCAAGGTATTGAAGCAGCGAGTGCGCGATCAGATCGATCCTGACCGCGACCTCGGCCACAACGACCGCACTCAGTGAGAGGCGGCCTCGGCGGCGACGGTTGTCTTGTCGCTGCCGCCTGACATCCGCGCCGACACCACAATCGCGACGATGATCAACGCGCCACCGATGAGCATCCGCAGGGTCGGGGTTTCACTGAACAGCAGCCAGGCGAGGGTGATGCCGTAGACCGGCTCCATGGCGAACACCACTGCCGCCGTGCGTGCCTTGATCACCGCCAGACTGGCGACGAACAGGCTGTGCGCCACGCCCGTGCAGAACACTCCGAGCAGGGCGATCCACAACCAGTCCAGCGCTCGGACCTGACTCAACTGCGGCGCCGCGACCGGCAACAGACACAACGCCACGACGACGTTCTGGCACAACGCTGCCTGCACCGCCGGGATGCGCCCGGAACTGGCGCGGTTGGTCAGCGACAGCAGGGAAAACAGCAGGCCGGACAACACTGCCCAAAGCAAGCCGACGGTGGCGCCGCTGCCCAGATCAAATGCGGGCGTCACCAGCACCAGACCGATGCTGACCAATACCACCAGGACGATTTCATTGGCACGAATACGTTCGCGGAAGATCAGTCCTTCGAGAATCACCGTGAACGCCGGGAAACTGGCAAAGCCCAACGTGGCGATGGCCACCCCGGCGATCTTCACGGATATGAAGAAACTCACCCAGTGCCCGGCCAGCAACACGCCGCTGAGGGCGAGGCGCCGCCAGTCCACGGCCTGAAGTTTCTGCCAACCATGCTGGCTGGCGAAACGGGCAAAAAATGCCAGGGCGAGCACGGCGAAAGCTGCACGTCCAAATACGATCACAGCAGGGGATGCGGCAGCGAGTTTGCCGAACACACCGGTCAGGCCAAACATCAAAGCGCCGATATGCAGAGCGCCGAGGGCGGTACGCGGAGTCATTGCATTCCTTTTTTCAGGTTCAACTTCATGGGGCCATTGAACCGCGTCTCGGCCTGCAAGTCTGTCGGCAGGCTATCGTCTTTTGTCGTAGGAATCGCGCCGGAGATGTCCGGGCGACGAGCCGAACTCACGTAGGACTGCGGCCGAGAACGCACTTTGCGAGCTGTAACCGACGCGACTGGCTACTTCACCAATCGGCAATGCAGTGTCGCGCAGCAGTTGCACCGCGAGATGCAGGCGTCGACTGCGGATGTAATCCATCGGCGTCTGTCCGCATTCGGCCATGAACCGAGCGTGCAGGCGCGCGCTGGACAACCCGGCCACGCGCGCCAGGTCGGCCACTTGCAGCGGATAGGCGGCGTATTGCTCGATGTGCGCATCCAGCGCGGCGTAGGGCAAGCGACGCGCGCGGAGTTCGGCAGGTTGCGCGTGATTGAGACTGGCCAACAGCAACACCGCGCCTTGCTGCGCGATCAACGGATCGCTGACCGGACTGTTCGCCAGCCAGCTGACCAATTGGCTCTGCCCCGAGTCCAGCGACAGCCGCCCCGGATGATCGAGCAAGCGGCGACTGGCCTCGGCATGCGCGCCCAGCGAATCCTGCACCCATTGCCCTTCAGGGATGTCGAGCACCAGGCAGCTGCTGCCTTGGGGACTGTCGCAGGCATGATGAGCGCCGGACGGAACCACCACGACACTCTGCTGACGCACTTGGCTGCCACAGCCCTCGACCTCGAAATCCAGCGCACCGGACAGCCCGAACACCAACTGCGGGTGCTCGTGGCTGTGCACAATCAAGTCGTGGGTGTACTGACGCAAGGTGAGGATCGGTCGCATGGCAGGTTGTCTCCGAAGTGGCCCTCAGTCTACACCGCCGTACGCCGGATGCGTTGTCACACGACTGACTCACGCTTGTCACGGTCGATTAACCCGGCGCGCGCAAGCTGGCGAAAACATCGCAGAGGGTTGCCCATGACCAGCGCCGAGCTCGCCAGACCCAGTCGCAAACAACGGGTGCGAACCCTGTGGATCTCCGATGTGCACCTGGGCACCCGGGATTGCCAGGCCGAGCACTTGTCGCAATTTCTCAAGGGCTACCACGCCGACAAGGTCTATCTGGTCGGTGACATCATCGACGGCTGGAAACTGCGCAGCGGCATGTACTGGCCGCAAGCGCACACCAACGTCATCCGCCGATTGCTGACCATGAGCAAGCGCGGCACCGAGGTGATCTACGTCACCGGCAACCATGACGAATTCCTGCGGCGCTATTCGAAGCTGATTCTGGGCAATATCCAGTTGGTCGACGAGGCGGTGCACGTTACCGCGGATGGCCGGCATTTGCTGGTGATTCACGGCGATCAGTTCGACGTGATCACCCGCTATCACCGCTGGCTGGCGTTTCTCGGCGACTCCGCCTACGAATTCACCCTGACCCTCAACCGCTGGCTCAATCACTGGCGCGCCCGCTATGGCTACGGTTACTGGTCGCTGTCGGCGTACCTGAAACACAAGGTCAAGACCGCCGTCAGTTTCATCAGCGACTTTGAAGAAGCCATCGCCCACGAGTGCGTGAAGCGCGAACTGCATGGCGTGGTTTGCGGGCATATACACCATGCCGAGATTCGTAAGGTGGGGGAGGTGGACTACCTCAATTGTGGCGACTGGGTCGAATCGTGCACCGCGTTGATCGAGCATTGGGACGGCACGATCGAGTTGTATCGGCTGGCGGATGCCCAGGCGCGGGAGGCGCAATTGAAAGCTGCCAAAGTTGCCGAGCTCGCCTGAGCGAAAGATCACCCTGTGGGAGCGAGCCTGCTCGCGAAGGCGTAGTGTCAGACAAAGCTTATGTGCCTGATACAGCGCTTTCGCGAGCAGGCTCGCTCCCACATGTGTTCTCAGGCCGGGCTGTGTTCTTGCATCGCGGCTTTGTAGATCGAGTTCTTCGGCTGCGCAAACAGCCGCTCCATCATTGGCTCGAAGAAGCTCAGCGGCAGCGTGTCATACGCCGGATCAAACGCCGCCGCATCGTATTTGGCACAGAACTCGGCAGTGGCGTGGAACTGCGGATGGTCCTTGAATTGCTCGCGCAAATGCCGATCCATGCCCAGGTGATGAAAGAAGTAATAGCCCTGAAAGATGCCGTGCTTCTCCACCATCCACAGATTTTCCGCACTCACGAACGGCTTGAGAATCGCTGCGGCGATGTCCGGATGGTTGTAGGAACCGAGGGTGTCGCCGATGTCGTGCAACAGCGCGCAGACCACGTATTCCTCGTCACGCCCGTCGCGAAACGCGCGGGTCGCGGTTTGCAACGAGTGGGTCAGGCGATCCACCGGGAAACCACCGAAGTCGCCTTCAAGCAGCTTCAAATGCGCGAGGATCCGCGATGGCAGCTGTCTGGCATAGGCACTGAAATCGGCGGCGATAATCGCCCAGTCTTCCTCGGTGCCGTCCTTCATATGGGTGAAGCGAGCATGGGCATTCATTGGCAGACCCTCATTCAGAACGCCACGCGACCGAGAATCATGTCGCGGTACATGACGAAATCGCCGAGCAGGCTGTACAGCGGATACTGAAACGTCGCCGGGCGGTTTTTCTCGAAAAAGAAATGGCCGATCCAGGCAAAGCTGTAACCGGCCAGAGGTAGCGCGAGCAACAGCAGCCAGGCGCCTTTGGCGATGCTCAGGGCGAGAATGAAGATGACCAGAGAAGTGCCGATGAAATGCAGACGACGGCAGGTGCTGTTGCTGTGTTCGGCGAGGTAATACGGATAGAACTCGGCGAAGCTGTTGAACTGCTTGATGTTTTCCACGACCGCGCTCTCTGTGGTGATTGTTCTGGCAACAAGTTGTGCGTCGGGCAGCTTATTTGAGTCTAGAGTGATCATTGGCGTGGGCGAGTGACAATCGGCGCCACTTTAGTATCCTTCGCAAATAGGGCGGTTATCTGCAGCCCGTCATGTAAAAGAATAACAACCATGAGCGAACGAACGACTTCTGCAAGCTGGGCGATGGGGATTGTCAAAGCACTGGAGATGGACGGCCTGGATTGCCGGGTTCTGTTCAGGCAACTGGGGCTGGATTTCAGCGCCCTTGAAGATCCGGATGCACGCTTCCCGCAAGACTCCATGACCCGGCTCTGGCAGCGCGCGGTCGAGGTGTCCGGCAACCCGGCGATCGGCCTGAACATGGGCAAAGTGGTGCGCCCGGCCTCGTTTCATGTCGCCGGCTATGCGCTGATGTCGAGCAATACCCTGGCTGAAGGCTTCCAGCGTCTGGTGCGCTATCAACGCATCATTGCCGAAAGCGCTGATCTGAGCTTTCGCCTGCTCGACGAAGGTTACGCGCTGATTCTCACCGTGCACGGCGATCATCTGCCGCCGACCCGGCAGAGCGCCGAAGCGTCACTCGCCTGTGCACTGGCGCTGTGCGGCTGGCTGACCGGGCGCCCGCTGCACCCGGTCAAAGTGTTGATTCAGGGCGATCAGCCGACAAATCTGCAACCTTATAAAGAAGCCTTTCACGCACCGCTGGTGTTCAACGCGCCGTACGACGCGTTGATTTTCGAACGGGCCGATATGGAGGCGCCGCTGCCGACCGCCAACGAAGCCATGGCGCTGTTGCATGATCGCTTTGCCGGGGAATATCTGGCGCGGTTCTCCGAGAGCCGCGTGACGCACCGGGCACGCCAAGTGTTGTGTCGTTTGTTGCCTCAAGGTGAGCCCAAGCGCGACACCGTGGCGCAGACGCTGCACCTGTCGCAGCGCACTTTGCAGCGGCGCTTGCAGGAGGAGGGCACCAGTTTTCAGCAGTTGCTCGACGACACCCGGCGCGAGCTGGCTGAGCAATATCTGGCGCAACCGAGCATGACCTTGCTGGAAATCGCCTACCTGCTGGGCTTTGCCGACCCGAGCAACTTCTTCCGCGCTTTTCGCCGCTGGTTCGACACCACACCCGGCGAATACCGCTTGCGCCTGACGCAGGTGCCGGACGCAGTCAATGACGCCAGAACGCCGGAATACACAGCACAAACACCGTAATGATCTCCAGTCGGCCGAGCAGCATGCCGAACGACAGAATCCACTTCGCCGCATCCGGCAACGTCGCGAAGTTGCCGGCCGGGCCGATGGTTTCGCCCAGACCCGGGCCGACGCCGGACACGGTGCTGGCGGCACCGGTCAGTGCGGTCATCCAGTCGACTCCGAGCAGCGACAGCAGCAGCGCGATCACGCAGATGGTGATGGCGAAGAAGAACGAGAAAGTCAGGATCGAACGGACAATTTCTTCGTCGAGACGGTGACCGTTGTACTTCTGTTTGATCACCGCGCGCGGGTGGATGAGCTGATTGAGGTTGGCCTTGAGCAGGATGTAGGCGACCTGGAAACGGAAAATCTTGATCCCGCCCGCCGTCGAACCTGAGCAGCCGCCGACAAAGCCCAGATAGAAAAACAGCATCAGCGAGAAGTTGCCCCACAGGCTGTAGTCACCGAGGGCGAAGCCGGTGGTAGTGACTACCGAGGTCACGTTCAGCGCCACATGCCGCAGCGCTTCCAGCCAATGCAGCTTGGTGGTCCACCAATACCAGGTGCCGAGCACCAGCCAGGTCACCAGCAACATCGCCAGCAAACCCTGCACCTGTTGATCCCTGATCAACGCACGGCGGTTACCGCGCAGCGTCGCCACGTACAGGGTGAACGGTAGGCTGCCGAGGATCATGATGACAATCGCCACCCAATGAACTGCCGGTTGCGTCCACTTGGCCAGCGACTGGTCAGAGGTCGAGAAACCACCGGTGGAAATCGCCGACATCGCGTGGTTGATCGCATCGAACGGGCTCATCCCGGCCCACCAGAACGCCAGACTGCCGAGAATGGTGATACCGACGTAGGCCGCCACAATCAACCGCGCCACCATGTGCGAACGCGGCATGACCTTCTCCGAGCGGTCGGAGGATTCGGTCTGGAACAGGCGCATGCCACCGATGCGCAGCAGCGGCAGAATCGCCACCGCCATGCCGATAAAGCCGATGCCGCCGATCCAGTGCAGCAGCGACCGCCACATCAGAATCCCCGGTGACATGTTGTCCAGGCCGTTGAGCACCGTGGAACCGGTGGCGGTGATGCCGGACATGCTTTCGAAGAACGAGTCGGTGTAGCTGATGTGCTGGGTCAGCAGAAACGGCAGCGCGGCGAAAATGCACACTACCAGCCAGCTGCTGACCGTCAGCAGATACATGTCGCGCGGGCGCAGGTGAATGTGTTCCGGTCTGCCGGGTATCACCAGAGCGAGGCCGGCGACAAAGGTGATCATGCTCGCCCAGAGGAACGACGGCAGATCGCTGGTGCGCTCGAAAATCACCAGCGTGGCCATCGGCACAACCATGGCCACAGCCAGGGTTATCAGGAAGATGCCGATGATAAAACCAATGATCCGTAAGGTCGGCAACGCCATGAAATCCGCTCGGGCTGATTGAACAAGGGCGCCATTCTACCTGCGGGGCAAGGCATGTAAACCGGCAGGCGCTGCGCAGTTGCAGCTAGAATAGCTGCACATTTTTCAAAGGAGGTGGCCGATGCAGGCTCTCGACGCGTTGCTCAACCGTGTTTCCGTTCCCCGCCTGGTCGAACCGGCCCCTACTGCCGAGCAGCGCGAAGCCCTGTTCGGCGCGGCCTTGCGTGCCCCGGATCACGGGCACTTGCAGCCGTACCGTTTTTTGACCGTCGAAGGCGCAGCGCGTGAGCAAATGGGCGAGTTGCTGGCCGAGGCGGCCCGCCAGCAGGGCGGCGAAGTCACCGAAGCGATGATCGACAAGGCGCGCAACGGCCCGTTGCGGGCACCGCTGGTGGTTGTGGTGATCGCGAAATTGCAGGAACACGTGAAATACCCGAAGGCCGAGCAACTGCTCACGGCCGGCTGTGCGGCCCACGGGATTTTGCTCGCGGCGTATGCGCAGGGGATTGGCGCGGTGTGGCGCACCGGGGATCTGGCGTACTCCAAGCATGTGGCCGAAGGCCTGGGGCTGGTGGAAGGCGAGGAGGTGATCGCGTTCCTCTATCTCGGCACGCCGCAGAAAGAGCCGCGCGTGGCGGAGAAGGTTGATCTGGCTGAGTTCGTCAGCGCCTGGCCAGGTAAGGTCTGAAGATCAAAAGCCCCTCACCCTAACCCTCTCCCAGAGGGAGAGGGGACTGATTGGGGGATGCTTTGGAATTACACCGACCTGAGCGTCCTTCGCTGAATCCAGCGTCGGGATACCGACGTCTGGTTTCTGCGAATCCATAAGGTCGATGCACAACGGCAGACAACTCGCTCGGCCCCCTCTCCCTCCGGGAGAGGGTTGGGGTGAGGGGCTTTTTCAGGGCTGGACCACGACTCCCGGTACCAGCGGCAATTCCAGACTCGCCACAAAGCCGCCCTGCGGATGATTGGCCAGCGTCAGCGTGCCGCCATGCCGTTCTGCCGCGCGTTTGGCGATCGCCAGCCCCAGGCCATGCCCGGCAGCGGTCTGCCCCGGCGCCCGGTAGAACGGCTCGCCCAACTGACTCAGATGTTCGGTCTGCACCCCCGGCCCGTGGTCGCGCACGCTGATGACAATCCGCTCTCCCTGCCGCGCAGCCTGCAATTCGATTGGCTGATCGCTCGGGTTGAAGCGCTGGGCGTTGCGCAGCAGATTATCCACGGCGCGCTCGATCATCGTCGGCCAGCCTTTGAGATTCAGTTGTGACTCAGCTTGCAGGCGTACGGTCTGCTCGGGAGAGCCCAACTGCGCATCCTTTTGCAGTGTGGCGAGCAACGCATTCAGGTCGACTTCTTCAGCGCTGGCATTGTCGGCATCGACTCGCGCCAGCACCAGAATTTCACTGATCAACGCCTCCAGCCGATCGCATTCGCGGGTCAGGCGTGGCCACAGTTTTTCGCGCTCTTCAGGGTTGGCACGCTCGGCCAAAGCCAACGCAATGCGCAGGCGCGCCAGTGGTGAGCGCAGTTCGTGGGAGACATCGCGCAGTAGCTGGCGCTGACTGCCGATCAGACTTTGCAGGCGCGCGCCCATGCGGTTGAAATCGGTGGCCAGCACGCCGAATTCGTCACGGCGGTTGGCCAGTTTCGCCAGACTGTTCTGCTGATAAGTCGTCTGCCCCAGATCATGCACCGCGCCGCGCAAGCGACTGAGCGGGCGGGTGATGGAGAAAGTCACGAGCAAACTGAACAGGGTCAGCACCACCAGCGCAATACCCAGCGCACTCAGTGGCCAGAGCAGACTTTCGCGGTGCCAGGCGTCGAGTTCCGGGTGCGGGATGCGGTAGATGAACAGGTAGGTTTCACCGGTTTTTTCGCTGGTGATTTCGTCGGTCAGGCGGCGCCACGGCAGACGGCGATCGTCGTTGTTCTGCCGCGCCTCGAACGCGGCGGCGCGGCGCGGAAAGGTGCCGCGCACCACCGGATCGCCGGTTTCATTGAGCACCTGAACGTCGATGTGATACTGGCGTTTACGTTGTTCGAGGATATCCTGCGCGGCTTCCTCGCCTTGGGCTTCGTAAGTCTGCGTCCATTCTGCTGCCAGCGTGTTGAGGCCGGGATGGCGGCTGAGAATCCACGCGTCCTGATTGAGCATGTGCCCGAGCAGGATCGACAGCCCGGCTACCAGAGCGATGGCCAGCCAGAAGCTCGCAAGAATCCGCCAGAACAGTGAACGCACAGAAACTCCTCGAAAATCACTCCGTTCAAATGTGGGAGCGAGCCTGCTCGCGAAGGCGTAGTGTCAGTCAATCCATTGCTGGCTGATACACCGCCTTCGCGAGCAGGCTCGCTCCCACATTCGATTTGAATGGAACAGGCCCGACGATGTGAGTCGTCGGGCCCAGGGTCAAGCCATTATTGCGCCTTTTGTGCCTGCTGCGCTTTCCAGGCCTTGAACTCGGCCCACTCGGCGCGGCGTTCGGCGCGTTTCTTCTGGATTTCGTCGAACTGCTTCTGTTGCTCGGGTTTGAGCAGTGCGCGGACATCGGACTCGGCTTTCTTGTGGTTGGCCGCGATCTCGTCCTTCATGGCTTTCTGGTCGGCCGGCGAGAGTTTTTCCAGGTACTTGTCGACCACCTGCTTACGCTCGTGCATCTGCTCGCCCATGATCTTGCGAATCTGCTCGCGCTGTTCGCGGGTCAGGTCGAGCTGGCTGTACGGGCCTTTGTCGTGCATGCCACCGTGCATCTGACCGCCGTGGCGCGGGCCATCCAGCGGACCACCCAGCGGACCGCCATCCTGCGGCATGGCCATGGCCACGGTTGGCAGAGCGGCAGCGAACATCAGAGCGATAAGAGTCTTGCGCATGGTGTATCTCCTTGTCTCGTTCCCGGTACGTTCCGGATGAGTGCAGATTACGCAGATCAAGGTCAGCGGCGGTCAGCGCAGCGTAAAGCTTCGGTAAAGACGTTTCGCGCTCGGCCTTACACATTTCCAGTGCAGGAGGTGCTGAAGGCTGCGATCTGATCGTTCCCATGCTCTGCGTGGGAATGCAGCCGAGGACGCTCTGCGTCCTGCAGCCTGAAGATCGCCGCCTTGGGCAGCTCGTACACGAAACTAGATGGTTTTACAGACTGTAGTAGTAACCACGGCTACGCAGCGCGACGATGCGTGGGCGGCCGTCGGGGTGGGGGCCGATTTTTTTGCGCAGGTTGCTGACGTGCATGTCGAGGCTGCGGTCGTACAGGGTCAGCTTGCGGCCGAGGGCCAGTTGCGCCAGTTCCTGTTTGTCCAGCGGCTCGCCGGGCTGCTTGAGGAGGGCTTCGAGCAGGCGGCTTTCGGAGACGGTCAGGGTCAGTTCTTTTTCGTCGATGCTGACTACGCCGCGCACCGGGCTGAAACTCAGATCACCCAGCTCAAGTTGCGTCGATACGGCGGCCGGATGGCTGCGGCGCAACACGGCGCGCAGGCGCGCGGTCAGTTCGCGGGGGTCGCAGGGTTTGGCCAGATAATCGTCGGCGCCCAGTTCGAGGCCGAGGATGCGGTCCAGCGGTTCGCCCCGCGCTGACAGCATCAGCACCGGCAGGTCGGCGTGGTCGTTGCGCAATTGCTTGAGCAGTTCCAGACCGCTGCCGTCGGGCAGCATCACGTCCAGCACCACCGCCGCCGGGGCGGTTTCGGCCAACGCCTTGCGGGCGCTCTGGCCGTCGTGGCAGGCGCGCACCTGGAAGCCTTCCTGGCTCAACCAGCTACTCAGGAGTTCGCACAACTCCTGGTCATCATCAATCAATAACAGCTCGCTCATGACTCACTCAATTTAGCCATTGCCGACGTTTTCGGCTTGCACCGCTGGCAAAGATACCGCAGAGCAGCGCCAATAGCGCTACTCCGGCGCCAGTGACGAACCACTGCTGTTGATCGGTCAGCAAACGCGGCAGCGGGCTGGCCTGGGCTTCCTTGAGTTGCAGCTTCAGACGCTGGTTCTCCTGGCGCAGCCGGGCGAGCTGGGCGCTTTCGCGGGTGTTGTCGGCATTTTGCAGTTGTTTGTTCAGTTCTTCGCGCTGCTGCTCACTGGCCTTGAGCCGCTGTTGCAGCTCGGTGATCTGGCTGCCGGCGCTCAATGACAATGGCGTGGAGCTGCCGCTTTCGGTGGTTTCCTCACCATGGGCGGGGGCCATGATCGACAACGTGAGCAACATCAGACACAACGGACCCTTGCGCATCGCGACACCTGTTTCCAAATGGATATTGGGCAGGTTGTCGGCAGGCAAACGAGAATAATGAGCGATTGAGAGCGCGATGAACCGAGAAGGTTCATCGCGTGGAAGGACTTAAGGCAGGACTTGCTTGAACGGCTTGACGATCACATTGGCGTAAACGCCAGCGGCGATGTACGGATCGGCATCGGCCCAGGCCTGTGCGGCGCTGAGGGAGTCGAACTCGGCGACGATCAGGCTGCCGGTGAAACCCGCTGCGCCCGGATCATTGCTGTCGACCGCCGGGTGCGGGCCGGCCAGCACGATGCGGCCTTCGCCCTTGAGCGCTTGCAGGCGTTCCAGATGCGCCGGGCGCGCGGACAGGCGGGCTTCCAGCGAGTTGGCAACGTCGGTGGCAATGATGGCGTAGAGCATGTCAGTCCTCGGTTTTTGGCGTTGTGGTATCGGTGTCATGCAGATGGCGCGACAGGTAAACGCCCTGTGCGACCAGGAACAGCACGGTCATGCCCAGGCTGCCGAACACCTTGAAGTCGACCCAGATGCTCTGAAAGGTGAAAGCGACGAACAGGTTGGCGGCGCCGCAGAACAGGAAGAACGCGATCCAGGCGATGTTCAGGCGGGTCCAGACCGGGTCCGGCAGGGTCAGCGCGTGACCCATGATGCGTTTGATCAGCAAGCGATCGCCGATGAAGTGGCTACCGATGAACGCCGCTGCAAACAACCAGTTGACCACCGGCGCTTTCCATTTCAGGAAGGTTTCGCTGTGGAAGGCCAGCGTCAGGCTGCCGAATACCAGACAGGCGATCAGCGTCAGCCACTGGCTCTTTTCCAGCTTGCGCTGCTTGATGAACAGCGCGCCGTACACCACCAGGGAACTGATGATCAGCATCGCCGTGGCGCTGTAGATACCGCCTACGGTCACTTGCTGGCCGGCAATGTCGACGACCCGTGGATCAAGTTTGTAAACGATGAAGAACAGCAGAAGCGGGATGAAATCGATGAATTGTTTCACAGTGAGAGCCAGAAGCTGGATGTGGCGGCATAATAACAAACATATGGGCGCGCGATAGCGCCAGCTGATTTGAGGTTACAACTCCCCGTGAATGTTGATTTGCACTGCCACAGCACGGCCTCCGATGGCGCCCTGGCGCCTGCGGTTCTGGTTGCGCGAGCGTTCGAAAACGGCGTGCGAGTCCTGGCGTTGACCGACCACGACACTCTTGAGGGGCTCGCCGAGGCGCGTACGGCGGCCACCGAGTTGGGCATGCAACTGGTCAACGGCGTCGAATTGTCCTGCACCTGGGGCGGGGCGACCATTCATGTGCTGGGCTACGGTTTCGACGTCAACGCCGCGCCGTTGGTCGAAGCGATCGCCAAATTGCACGATGGCCGCTGGCTGCGGTCGGAAGAAATAAGCCGCAAGCTCGCCCTCAAGGGGATGCCCGGTGCCCTCGACGGCGCCCGGCAGATCCAGCAGGAACTGGGCGACAGCGGCAACGCGCCGGCCCGGCCGCATTTCGCCGACTGGATGGTGCGTGAAGGTTATGTAAAGGATCGCGCCGAGGCGTTCCGCAAATGGCTCGGCGCCGGCAAACTCGGCGACGTCAAACTGCACTGGCCGACGCTGGAAGACACTGTCGGGACCCTGCGCGCCGCCGGTGCCTGGGTCAGCCTGGCGCATCCATGGCACTACGATTTCACCCGTAGCAAGCGCCGAAAGCTGATTGCCGACTATATTCAAGCAGGCGGGCATGCTATCGAGGTGGTCAATGGCCATCAGCCCGCAGAACAGGTGGGCAGCCTGGCGATCCTTGCCCGTGAGTTCGGTCTGCTGGTCAGCGCCGGCAGTGACTTCCATGGCCCTGGCGGCTGGTCCGAGATCGGCCAGTACCGGCCGGTTCCCGAGGACCTTCCACCCCTGTGGTGTCGGTTCAAACATGACACAGATATTGCCGCCGTCTGAACAGGTAGAGAATGTGAGTCAATTTTTCCAGATACATCCGGAAAACCCGCAAGCGCGCCTGATCAAACAGGCGGTCGAGATCATCCGCAAAGGCGGGGTGGTGATTTATCCCACGGACTCGTCCTACGCCATTGGTTGCCAGATCGGCGACAAGACCGCCATCGAGCGTGTGCGACGGCTGCGTCAGCTCGATGAAAAGCACAACTTCGCGCTGATCTGCAGCGACCTGTCGCAACTGGGCAATTACGCCAAGATCGACACCGGCACCTTCCGCATTCTCAAGGCGCACCTGCCGGGGCCTTACACCTTTATTCTCAACGCCACCCGCGAAGTGCCGCGCCTGTTGCTGCATCCGAAAAAACGCACCATCGGCCTGCGCGTGCCAAGCCATCCGATCGCGCTGGCGCTGCTGGCCGAACTCGGCGAGCCGCTGATGAGCGTGACGCTGATCATGCCCGGCGATGAAGACCCACTTACCGATCCCTACGAAATGCGCCAGTTGCTCGAGCACCAGGTCGATCTGATCATCGACGGCGGCTTTGGCGGCATCAAGGCCTCGACGGTGATTGACCTGACTGGCGACGACCCGGAAGTGGTCCGCGTCGGTTGCGGCGATCCGACGCCGTTCATGGTCGAGGCCTGAATGTCCGCAGTGGAAACCGTGGTCGATCCCCAGGCCGGCGCCCAGCAGGAACTGCCGTTCGCGATGGTCTATGGTCAGGCGGTCATGGAAATGCCGCTGGACCTGTACATCCCGCCGGATGCGCTGGAAGTCTTCCTTGAAGCCTTCGAAGGCCCGCTCGACCTGCTGCTGTATCTGATCCGCAAACAGAACATCAACATCCTCGACATCCCGGTGGCGGAAATCACTCGTCAGTACATGGGCTACGTCGAGTTGATGCAGTCGGTGCGTCTGGAGCTGGCCGCCGAATATCTGGTGATGGCGGCGATGCTCGCCGAGATCAAATCGCGCATGCTTCTGCCGCGCGCCGAAACCGTTGAAGATGAAGAAGACGACCCGCGTGCTGAACTGATCCGCCGCTTGCAGGAATACGAGCGCTTCAAGGCTGCTGCCGAAGGTATCGATGGGCTGAGTCGGGTGGGCCGCGATGTGATCGTGCCCAAGCTCGACGCCCCGGAAGCACGGGCGCGCAAGCTGTTGCCCGACGTCGCGCTGGAAGAGATTCTGATGTGCATGGCCGAAGTGCTGCGCCGTGGCGACATGTTCGAAAGCCACCAGGTCAGCCGTGAAGCGCTGTCCACCCGCGAACGCATGAGCGATGTGCTGGAACGGCTCAAGGGCGGCGGCTTCGTGCCGTTTGTCGAGCTGTTCACCGCTGAAGAAGGCCGCCTGGGTGTGGTGGTGACCTTCATGGCGATCCTTGAACTGGTCAAGGAATCCTTGGTCGAGCTGGTGCAGAATGAGCCGTTCGCCGCGATCCACGTGCGAGCCCGAGCCGAATAACGAGTCCCTGTATGAACCTGACTGAACCCCGCGAGCTGGCGTCCCTGCTTGAAGCCTTTCTGTTGGCCTCGGGAAAGCCGCAATCCCTTGAGCGCCTGTATGAACTGTTTGAAGAAGGCGAGCGGCCCGAGCCGGCGGTCTTCAAGAAAGCCCTGACCCTGCTCGGCAAGTCCTGCGAGGGTCGCGCCTTTGAACTAAAGGAAGTCTCGTCGGGCTATCGTTTGCAGATCCGCGAGAAGTTTTCACCGTGGGTCGGCCGTCTCTGGGAAGAACGCCCGCAGCGCTATTCCCGTGCGTTGCTGGAGACCATCGCGCTGATCGCCTATCGCCAGCCGATCACCCGTGGCGAGATCGAAGATGTGCGTGGCGTGGCGGTCAACAGCAACATCGTCAAGACCTTGCTCGAGCGTGAGTGGATCCGCGTCGTCGGTTACCGCGACGTGCCGGGCAAACCGGCGATGTTCGCCACGACCAAGGCGTTTCTCGATCACTTCAACCTGAAAAACCTTGAAGATCTGCCGCCGCTGGCCGAGCTGCGCGAGATGGAAGCCGAGCCGGTGCTCGATTTCGACGACGCGCCGGTGCCGCAGAGCCTGCAGGAACTGGCCGACGCCAGCGCGGAGCCGGAAGAGGAGAAGGAAGAAACCAGTTTCCATTCCCTGCTGCTGGAGCTGGACAGCATGGAAGAGGGCATCAAAACCGATTTCGACGATTTGCTGCGCGATGCGGTGGATGGCGAAGCGCCGGTGCCCGAGCCTGAGATCATCGAGCCGATTGTTGAAGCTGAAGTTGAACTTGAAGCGGCGCCTGACGCCGAACCGGAAGAGGACGTCCTGGGTGTCGCCGAGGCCCGCGAGAAACTCCTGGCCGCCGTTGCCGCCCTCGAACAGCCTGAACCGGAACTCAGCGAAGAAGAAGCCGAAGCCCGCGCACTGGCCGAGGCGATCGAAGCCGAACGGCGCGAGTTCGAAGACTGACGCCTATCGAGAAACCAGTGAAGACGCTGTGGGAGCGAGCCTGCTCGCGAAGGCGGTGTGTCAGATACATTAATGCTGAATGACAACGGGCCTTCGCGAGCAGGCTCGCTCCCACAGGGTGAAATGTCGTTCTGGAGATTGCGATGAGCTCAACCAAAGACCCCTGCATCAGCCTCTGCAAATTCTCCGACGACATCTGCCTGGGTTGCGGTCGCAGCAAGCGCGAGATCAAGGCCTGGAAGAAACTCGACAAGGACGACAAGCGCACCGTGCTGGCCGAAGCCGCGCTGCGCCTGATCAAACTCGGTGGTGCCGGTCGGCGGAAAAAGAAATAACCGGCAATCGATCAGCTAGTCTCTGATGCGCGACGACGCACATCCGCGTATGATTCGCGACCCTTCGTCGATCCCTTCGGCCTGGACCCAGTTTTCAATACTTCAGGCGCCGCCTGAACAGACCACACCGGGAGGTGCCCAGATGAGTGACATCAATCAGAAAGACGACCAGGAAATCGGCCCAGCAGGCGAAAAGCTGCAGAAAGTCCTCGCCCGTATCGGCGTCGGCTCGCGCCGTGACGTGGAATCCTGGATCAGCCAGGGCCGGATCAAGGTCAATGGCAAAGACGCCACCCTCGGCCTGCGCGTCGACATGCACGACGCCATCACCATCGATGGCAAAGTGATCAAACGCGAAGAGGCCGCCGAGTCGGTGCGCCGCGTGATCATGTACAACAAGCCCGACGGCGAAATCTGCACCCGTGACGACCCGGAAGGCCGTCCGACCGTGTTCGACAAGCTGCCGCGTCCGAAAGAAGGCCGCTGGATCAACATCGGCCGTCTCGACATCAACACTACCGGTCTGCTGATGTTCACCACTGACGGTGAGCTGGCCAACCGTCTGATGCACCCGTCCTACGAGATGGACCGCGAGTACGCCGTGCGTGTACGCGGTGAAGTCGACGACGAGATGATCGAACGCCTGAAGGCCGGCGTGGTGCTGGAAGACGGCCCGGCGCGTTTCACCGACATTCAACAGGCGCCGGGCGGTGAAGGCTTCAACCATTGGTACCACTGCGTGGTCATGGAAGGGCGCAACCGTGAAGTGCGTCGTCTGTGGGAATCGCAGGGTCTGGTGGTCAGCCGTCTGAAGCGCGTGCGTTTCGGTCCGGTGTTCCTCAACTCCGACCTGCCGATGGGCCGCTGGCGCGAAATGAGCCAGTACGAAGTCGACGTCCTCAGCGCCGAAGTCGGCCTGACGCCGGTGGCAATGCCGCAGCTGAACGCCAAGAGCAAGGACAAGCTCGAACGCATGCAGCGCAAATCGTCGCGGCCGATGGCCAAGACCGAGCGCGTGCGTACTCTGCGTCCGGCCGCTGGCGCACCGACCGCGCCGCGCCCGAGCCGTGAGCCGCAGATCGAAGGCGAGCGCCCAGGTCGCAAGCCGGTTGCCCGTGATGGCGAGCGCGCACCGCGTCCGGCCAATGGCCGTACTGAGCGTGGCGAACGCGGCGCTCCTGCCGGTCGCGGTACGCCAGTGGCGGATCGTCCAGCCGACACCACCAACAAGCGCCCGGCCAAACCGGCGCCGAAGCGTCCGGGGATCAAACTGGTCGACGGCGACAAGCCCTCGGGCAAGCGTCGCGGCGCACCGGCTGGTTCCGGTCAGCGCCCGGGTTTCGGTCGCAAAAAGCCGGAATAAGGCAGCTGTGAGTTACTAGCTGCAAGCTGCAAGTTGAAGCAAAAACGCCAACCTTAGGGTTGGCGTTTTTTTTCGTCTGGCGAAACTCATGTAGCGTCTGATTGGGCCTCTTCGCGAGCAGGCTCGCTCCCACATTGGAGTTGCGTCGAACATAAATCCCTGTGGGAGCGAGCCTGCTCGCGAAGGCGTCAGTCGCCTAAAACACAAACCGCCCGTCAAACACCGGCTTGTCATCCAGCGCCAACACCCCGCCAGAAAAAATCAGGTCCAGGTGATGACTGCCCTTGGCGCCACCGCCTAATCCAAGATGCAACCCACAATGCCGCTCCTCAAACCCGGCATTGCGCGCATATAGATCCTTCACGCCTTCGTTTGTGCCAATCCCCAACTCCTCAATCCGCCGGTTCGACGGGTTGGCATCCAGGTACTTGTTGAAATCATGTTCCAGCCCCGGCACGTCGGTGGCGATGCGGCTGATGGTCGAGTTCTCGATCCACAGCTCCAGCGGTGATTCCAGCACGCCGTACTTGCGCGCGAAGGGGATGGTGCTGAGGAAGGTGCCCTTGAACTTCACATGGCCGTTGATGGCTTCGCTGTGGGTGGCGATTTCGCCGGGGGCGAGGTCGAAGTTGCCGACGCCGTTGATGTCGGTCCACTTCTTGATGCTGCTCATCGGCGTTTCGAACCATGAGCCGTGGTCATCCTTGAAACTCAGCGTGGTCGCCTGGGACATGCGCTGGATCAGGTGACTGTTGAGCCCGGCGATGCGCTGCGGGGTGATGCTGAAAGTGTCGTAGAAGTAGTCGCCGTAATCCTTGAACAGCAGCGACTTCTTCCAGTTATCCGCCATGACCGCTTGCAATGCGCGGACGAACTCCGGGCCATCGGGACGCGGGTTGGGCAGGGTGGAAGAGTCGTAGAAGAAAATGTACAGATCGCTGTCGGCAATTGCCTCGGACAGCGCTGTGGTGCTTTCCAGGTCCAGACGCCGGGCGCTGAACTGAAAGCGCGGATGCTCGCCGGCCTGTTCGGCAATGGCGCCGGTCAGGGCTTCGTAATCGGCGGTGTGGCCAAGCATGACCTTCGCCGAGTCGAGGCCGGCGAGGGCAGGGTGATGTTCGAGGTAGTAAAGGAAATGCGAGATGGCGCGGGGCTTGTCCATGAATCCTCCCTGACTGACCGGGGAATGAAGCGGCAGGCACGACCGGCCGGACCGTGCCTGCCCGGGATGTCTTACAGAGGCCACATCGCCGTGCCGAACGGAACCACCGCGTCGGCTTGCATCATTTCCACAGCGGCCTCATGGGTTGGCGCTTCAAACCATTCGTCCAGTTGCAGTTCGGTATCCAAGTCTTTTTCCAGTGCTTGCATGGTCGATCTCCTAGAGAATTTCACGGTTTATGACTGACCGGTCGAGGTGGCCGGTGAGACGTGAAAAACCTAGTTGAGGCTTTTTCGTAATGCAAAATTTTATCCATTTAATTTTTAAATAGACTTTTTTTTCTGTTTTTCAGGATCGGTTTTCTTATTTGAAAACAAAAAACTAGGCAGGCGAAATTGATAGCCAGCTAGCTACCGTCAATATGCAGACGTCCTTCGGAAATTTCTGATTCGGAAAATATTCGTTACGCATTGTAAACAAAACGTGACGAAAAGACCCCGCCGGAGCGGTGATTTCCCGCTTCCGCATTGGTTGTAAGGAAAAGCTTCCGTAAGCCGGGAGAACAGCTGCCGCGCAAGGCTCTGGCGCGCTTGTTTCCAGTGTTCAGGCAGGGTGTGATGCGCCCCATGCCTGTCGTGCAGGCGAATAACAAGAAGGAGGCGCAATGAACGCCGCGACTGATTTCCACTTCTCCCCGTGGGACGGTTTTTTCCTCGTCCCCGTCGATGGCCTGCAAAGGCCTGACTCATATTTTGCAGCCGCTCGGCACTGTCGAGGCGGACACGCGCAATCCCGGCAACCGACACGCTGATCAGGCGGGTCTGGCAGCAGGGGGTTAGCGGTGTACAATGCGCCGCGTTTTAACTGTGACCCTCTGCGTAATCGCAAAAATCTCGAGGCTATCCGCCTTGTTCACTCCGCCGCGCCACAAGCGTGCCGGGTTCGATTTCGTCACAGATAAAAACAAACAGGTGACGCATGACCGTTGTAAATGAGCTGAACTCCTGGTGCCTGCGCTGGGGTTTGATCGGGGCTGCCTGAAATCGCAACCTTGCAGCAACGTCTACTGAACATCATCAAACCTTGCGTGAGACCTTTTCATGAGTGGACAACCCTCGCAATCAGGCGAGCTTAAGCGCGGCCTGAAAAATCGCCATATTCAACTGATCGCCCTCGGTGGCGCGATCGGTACCGGATTGTTCCTCGGTTCTGCCGGGGTACTGAAATCCGCCGGCCCGTCGATGATCCTCGGCTACGCCATTTGCGGCTTCATCGCCTTCATGATCATGCGCCAGCTCGGCGAAATGATCGTCGAAGAGCCGGTGGCCGGTTCCTTCAGCCACTTCGCCCACAAATACTGGGGCGGTTTCGCCGGTTTCCTCTCGGGCTGGAACTGCTGGATTCTGTACATTCTGGTGGGCATGTCCGAGCTGACAGCGGTCGGCAAGTACATCCATTACTGGGCGCCGGATATCCCGACCTGGGTCTCCGCTGCTGCATTCTTCGTGCTGATCAACGCGATCAACCTGGCCAACGTCAAAGTCTTCGGTGAGGCCGAATTCTGGTTTGCGATCATCAAGGTCGTGGCCATCGTCGGCATGATCGCCCTGGGCAGCTACTTGCTGGTCAGCGGCCACGGCGGCCCGCAAGCCTCGGTGAGCAACCTGTGGTCCCACGGCGGTTTCTTCCCCAATGGGGTGAGCGGTCTGGTGATGGCCATGGCGATTATCATGTTCTCCTTCGGCGGTCTGGAAATGCTCGGCTTCACTGCTGCTGAAGCCGATAAACCCAAAACCGTGATTCCGAAAGCGATCAACCAGGTGATCTACCGCATCCTGATTTTCTACATCGGCGCGCTGGTAATCCTGCTGTCGCTGACCCCATGGGACAGTCTGCTGGAAACCCTCAACGCGTCCGGCGATTCGTACAGCGGCAGCCCGTTCGTGCAAGTGTTCTCGATGCTCGGCAGCAACACCGCCGCGCACATCCTCAACTTCGTCGTGCTGACCGCCGCGCTGTCGGTGTACAACAGCGGCACCTACTGCAACAGCCGTATGCTGCTGGGGATGGCCGAGCAGGGCGATGCGCCAAAAGCTCTGGCGAAGATCGACAAGCGCGGCGTGCCGGTGCGTTCGAATTTGGCTTCGGCGGCAGTGACGCTGGTTGCCGTGTTGCTCAACTACCTGATCCCGCAGCACGCGCTGGAACTGCTGATGTCGCTGGTGGTTGCGACGCTGGTGATCAACTGGGCGATGATCAGCTACTCGCACTTCAAATTCCGCCAGCACATGAACCAGACCAGGCAGACGCCACTGTTCAAGGCGCTGTGGTATCCGTACGGCAACTTCGTCTGCCTGGCGTTCGTGGTGTTCATCCTCGGCGTGATGCTGCTGATCCCGGGGATTCAGATATCGGTATACGCGATTCCGGTGTGGGTGGTGTTCATGTGGGTCTGCTACCTGATCAAGAACAAGCGCAGTGCCCAGCAGGCGCTGCCAGTGATCGCCAAGTAACCGCTCAAGCAGAAACAGCAAACCCGGCCAGAGTGCCGGGTTTGTTGTTTTGAAATGGAAAAATCTGACATCACACCGAACCCTGTGGGAGCGAGCCTGCTCGCGAAAGCGGTCCATCAGAAACATCTGCATCGACTGACACACCGCCTTCGCGAGCAGGCTCGCTCCCACAGAGGTTGAGTGAATCGGGTTATCCTGCACGCTCTGATTACGGACGCTTTTCCATGCTGGTGATTTCCAACAACGTGCATCTGCCGGATGCCGAGATCGAATTGACCGCCATCCGCGCGCAAGGCGCGGGTGGGCAGAATGTCAACAAGGTCTCCAGCGCCATGCACTTGCGCTTCGACATTCCCAACTCGTCGTTGCCGGAGTTCTACAAGGAACGCCTGCTGGCACTGCGTGACAGCCGTATCACCAGCGATGGCGTGCTGATCATCAAGGCGCAGCAATACCGAACCCAGGAAGCCAACCGCGCCGATGCGCTGGAGCGGCTGGTCGAGCTGATTCTCAGCGCCACCAAAGTGGAAAAGAAACGCCGCCCGACCAAGCCGACCCTCGGCTCGAAGAAGCGTCGGCTGGAGTCGAAAACCAAGCGCGGCAGTATCAAGGCCGGGCGCGGCAAAGTGGATTTTTAAGCCTCGCGGTATTTTGCCGTGTGCCTATACAGATAGACACTCAAGCCAAGTCCGCTCAACGCAGCGAAGGCTGCGAACAGGAAGATCGAAGCAAAACCGAATCCTGCTGCGATCGCCCCGGCCAGCGGCCCGGTGATCCCCAGCGACAAATCAATGAACAGTGAATAGGCACCGACCGCCGCGCCACGGCTCGAGGCCGGCACCAGATTCACCGCCTCCACGCCCAGCGCCGGGAACACCAGCGAGAAGCCGAAACCGCTCAGCGCCGCGCCCGCCAGTGCCCAATGCGCATCCGGCGCAATCCACAGCAACAACAAACCCAACGTTTCCACCGACAGGCAGGCAATCGCCACGCGAAATCCGCCGAGGCGGTTGATCAGGTTGCCGAACAGCAGCCGCGCGCCGATGAAGCTGGCGCCGAACAGGCTCAGGCACAGCACCGCGTTGTCCCAGTGCTGGGTCGCGTAATACAGGGTAATGAACGTGGCGATGGTGCCAAAACCGATCGAGCCCAGCGCCAGTCCGCAGCCGTGAGGGAAGACTTTGCCCAGCACATGCATGAACGGCAGGCGTTCACCGGCGACGATCGGCGCGGCGGTCTTCGGCCATGCCAGCGCCAGACCGAGCAGGGCGAGGAGGATGATGCTCACGCCCATGCTCCACAGCCCCAACCTGCTTACCAGCCACACACCGAACGGCGCGCCGATCGCCAGGGCGCCGTAACTGGCGATGCCGTTCCAGGAAATCACTTTCGCCGTATTCGCCGCGCCGACCCGGCCGATGCCCCAGCCAATCGAACCGGAACCGACCAGGCTTTCCGCGCTGCCCAGCACCAGACGGCCAATTAAGAGGCTGATCAGACTGAGCAGCGGCAGGTTCGGCGTCCACGCGGAAATCAGCATGAACACACCGCTCAAGCCGCAACCAGCGAGGCCAATCATCACTGCGCGTTTACTGCCCTGGTTGTCGATGATCTTGCCGGCATATGGACGGCTGAGCAGGGTGGCGAGGTATTGCACGCTGATCACCAGCCCGGCGATCACGGCGCCGAAACCAAGGTCACTGTGGACATAGCCCGGCAACACGGCGAGCGGGATGCCGATGTTCAGGTAACCGATAAAGGTGAAGAGGACGATGGAGACTACTTGCAGCGTAACCGCCAGCGGACGCTGGGGCTCGGATATAGACGACATGGGTAACGATCCACGGGAGCAGCAGATTAGATAGGCTGCTCATGATACCGGCGTGAACCGTTCAGGGGCGGGGAAAAGTGAAACTATTTGCCGGGCGGCGCTTTCAGGATTTCGCCGGGGCGACCAGTTGCGTGGTGACGAGGGCGGCGAGGGCGTTTTCTTCGCTGCCGAAACGTTCGAGCAGGGCAGCTTGCTTCTCGGGCGAGAGGCGATTCCAGATCTCGATCATTTTCTCGGTGGCGCCGATCAGCACGGCAGCTTGGCTTTCGGAGAATTCGTCGGTCATGGCGGGCTCGGGTTTCAGGCAGTGTGGAAAGCGCATGTTAGCGCTTTCCACACGGTCTGTACGGCGGGTCTTACTCTTCGCTGTCGGCCTTGCGGCTGTCAGCGGCTTCTTGCGGCTCGGGCTTTTCAGCGCCGGCGTGTTGCGGGGTCGTCTGCTCAGGTACGTGCAGGCTTGGGAAGGGGAGATTGGGAATCTCGTGCATGGGTGCGCTCCTCGCTAAGTCTGTTGATAGATCAGGTGCTCCGCGCTTTACAAAGCCTGCGCAGGATACAGCAGGAAAAATGACAATCAGACTTTTAATTCAAATTAATGCGACAGATGGCCGCAGGGCGCGAGATCAACCGAAAACTAAATGTGGGAACGGGCCCTGTGGTGAGGGGATTTATCCCCGCTGGGCTGCGAAGCGGCCCCAGACCCTGCATACGCGGAATGTCTGACACTCCGCGAGCAACAGTGTACGACTGCTGCGCAGCCGGGCGGGGATAAATCCCCTCGCCACAAGGGCCCGCTCCGACCGGGTTGTGTACTGCAAAAACTATTTGCAGGCGTCAGCGATCGCGTCAGCGAGCATTGCGAGGCGGGTGGCGTCGATGCCGGCGACGTTCGCGCGGCCGGAGCTGACCATGTACACGCTGTGCCGCTCGCGCAGGGTTTTCACCTGTTCCGGCGACAGGCCGGTGTAGGAGAACATCCCGCGTTGCACACCGATGTGCGCGAAGCGCTCGCGCAAACCGTGGGGTTCCAGCGCTTCGACCAGACCGCTGCGCAGCTGGGCGATCCGCAGACGCATCGCTTCCACTTCATCGGCCCAGCGCGCTTTCAGCTCTGGATCGGCGAGGATGGTCGCGACCACCGCCGCGCCGTGATCCGGCGGCGTCGACCACAGATTGCGGGCGATGTTGGCCAGTTGGCTGCGGATGTCGATGAGCTTGTCGGCGCTGGTCGCGCAGACGATCAGCGCACCGGTGCGGTCGCGATACAGGCCGAAGTTCTTCGAGCAGGAACTGGTGATCAGCAGCTCCGGCACTTGCGCCGCGAACAACCGGGTCGACCACGCGTCCTGCTCCAGGCCATCGCCAAAACCCTGATAAGCAAAGTCGATCAGCGGCAGCAGATCGCGGCTGCGCACCACTTCAAGCACGCGCTTCCAGTCGTCATGGCTCAGGTCGAAACCGGTCGGGTTGTGGCAGCACGCATGCAGCAGCACCACGTCGCCCTTCGGCACTTCCTTGAGCACGGCGAGCATCGCTTCGACGTCGAGGCGATTGTCACTGCCCACATAGGGGTAGTGGCTGACCTTGACCTTGGCGGCGGCGAAAATGGTTTCGTGGATCGGCCAGGTCGGGTTGCTCAACCACACGCCTTTGCCCGGCAGGCATTGCGCGATGAAGTCGGCAGCCAGACGCAGGGCGCCGGTGCCGCCCGGGGTCTGGGTGGCGCCGGCGCGTTGTTCGGTGATCAGTTGTGAGTCGGCGCCGAGCACCAGTTCATTGATGACCTTGCCGAACAGCGGGTTGCCGTGACCACCGATGTAAGTCTTGGTGTCCTGACTTTCGACCAGTCGCGCTTCGGCGATTTTCACCGCTTCGGGAATCGGCGTCAGGCCCTGGGCATCCTTGTAGACGCCAACGCCAAGGTCGAACTTGCGCGGATTGGCATCCTGAGCATAGGCCTCCATCAAACCGAGAATCGGGTCGCCGGGGACCCGGCCGATGGCGTCGAAGTGCATTACTTGCGTCCTTCTGCGGTCTTCGCTACTTCGTCAGTGCGCGCAGCCATGATGAAGTCGTTGCGGTGCAGGCCTTTGATCGAGTGGCTCCACCAGGTCACGGTGACTTTGCCCCACTCGGTCAGCAGGCCCGGGTGGTGACCTTCGGCCTCGGAGATCTCGCCCACGGCGTTGGTGAACGCCAGCGCGTGTTTGAAGTTCTTGAACAGGAAAACTTTCTCCAACTGCATGATGCCGTCGCGTACTTCGATGTTCCAGTCAGGGATCTGCTTGATCAGGATCGGCAGTTCCTCGTCGCTGACTTGTGGCGCATCGGCGCGGCAGGCTTCGCAGTGGGCTTGGTTCAAAGTCGACATGGTGGATTCCTGAAAACGAGTGTGTTTTTTATTAAAGCGCGTGTGCCGTCAATGCCGTCACGCTAAAGCAAAGTGGCGGCGACGGACAGACGCAAGTGTCAGCAAAAGTCGCGGTTCAGGCGGCTTTGGGTTTCGGCGGAAATTTCGGCGCGTGCAAGCCCAGCTGCATGCCCTGACGGACCATGGCCATGATGTCTTCATGGGCCACATCGAACAGGCGCTTGAGATTGGGCAGGACGAAGTACAGCGGTTGCAGGATGTCGATGCGATACGGCGTGCGCATGGCTTCCAGCGGATCGAAGAGCTGATGCTCGGGCTCGTCCGACAGGCAGTAAACGGTTTCTTTCGGCGAAGACAGAATCCCGCCGCCGTAGATGCGCTTGCCGTGCGGGGTGTCGACCAGGCCGAATTCGATGGTCATCCAGTACAACCGGGCCAGATACACGCGCTCTTCCTTGGTCGCCTGCAGGCCGAGCTTGCCGTAGGTGTGGGTGAATTCAGCGAAGTAGGGGTTGGTCAGTAGCGGGCAGTGGCCGAAGATCTCGTGAAAGATGTCCGGCTCTTGCAGATAGTCGAGTTCTTCGCGGGTACGTATGAAGGTGGCGACGGGGAATTGCTTGCTGGCAAGCAACTCGAAAAACGTCTGGAAGGGAATCAGCGCCGGCACCCGGGCAACCTGCCAGCCGGTGGTCTCGCCGAGGACTTTGTTGATCTCGGCCAGTTGCGGGATGCGGTCGTGGGGCAGACCGAGTTTTTCGATACCGTCCAGATATTCCTGGCACGCACGACCTTCAATCACCTTCAACTGGCGAGTGATCAGCGTGTTCCACACCGCATGTTCTTCGGCGGGGTAGTCGATAAAACCTTGCGCATCGGGCTCGCGAGCCACGTATTGCGTCTGCTTCATGCTGCTCTCCTGCTAGGAAATTCGTTTTTGTTATGTCCAGCGATGGCTAAAGGAATACCCGAGAGTGACAGGGCGTGCAGCATGTTGACCGGTGTGTGCGTAGGAAAATTCTGCGTATTTCGTAAAGTTATCGTTACGCTTTGTCGGGTAATGCGCATTTACGGTGATTGGCGGGTTTGAAAAGGGTCGGGGCTGTCACATAATCTTGACAACTATCTGCGTGCCTCGACAGAAACATCTGCCCCGGGCGCGCCAGAGAACCCTGTGGGAGCGAGCCTGCTCGCGAAAGCGGTCTGTCTGACACATCGATACTGGATGTGCTGGCGCCTTCGCGAGCAGGCTCGCTCCCACAAGGACATGTGTTTATCTTTCAAACCTGTCGGACCTTTTTCTATGCGCATCAAAGTCCACTGCCAGAATCGCATCGGCATCTTGCGTGACATCCTCAATCTGCTGGTGGCGTACGGGATCAACGTCGCACGCGGCGAGGTGGGTGGTGAGCATGGCAATGCGATCTACCTGCACTGCCCGAACCTGATCAACATCCAGTTCCAGGCGTTGCGCCCCAAGTTCGAGGCGATCGGCGGGGTGTTCGGGGTCAAACGCGTCGGGCTGATGCCCAGCGAGCGCCGGCACATGGAACTGAATGCGTTGCTCGGCGCGCTGGAATTTCCGGTGCTGTCGATCGACATGGGCGGTTCGATCGTTGCGGCCAATCGCGCGGCGGCGCAGTTGCTCGGGGTGCGCGTCGATGAGGTGCCGGGGATTCCGCTGTCGCGCTACGCCGAGGATTTCGATTTGCCGGAATTGGTGCGCGCCAACAAATCGCGGATCAACGGCATGCGGGTCAAGGTCAAGGGCGACATCTTTCTCGCCGACATCGCGCCGCTGCAATCGGAACACGACGACAGCGAGGCCATGGCCGGCGCCGTACTGACCCTGCACCGCGCCGATCGGGTCGGCGAGCGAATCTACAATGTGCGCAAGCAAGAGCTGCGCGGGTTCGACAGCATCTTTCAAAGTTCGAAAGTCATGGCCGCCGTGGTCCGCGAAGCGCGGCGCATGGCGCCGCTGGATGCGCCGCTATTAATAGAAGGCGAAACCGGTACCGGCAAGGAATTGCTGGCGCGCGCCTGCCACCTCGCCAGCCCGCGCGGACAGTCACCGTTGATGGCGCTCAACTGCGCCGGACTGCCGGAGTCGATGGCCGAGACCGAGTTGTTCGGCTACGGCCCCGGCGCCTTCGAAGGTGCGCGGGCCGAAGGCAAGCTTGGCCTGCTCGAATTGACCGCTGGCGGCACGCTGTTTCTCGATGGCGTCGGCGAGATGAGTCCGCGTTTGCAGGTCAAATTGCTGCGCTTTCTTCAGGACGGTTGCTTCCGTCGCGTCGGCAGTGATGAAGAGGTGTATCTGGACGTGCGGGTGATCTGCGCGACGCAGGTGGACTTGTCCGAATTGTGCGCGCGCGGCGAGTTTCGCCAGGATCTCTATCACCGCTTGAACGTGCTGTCGCTGCACATCCCGCCGCTGCGCGAGTGCCTCGACGGCCTGACGCCGCTGGTTGAACACTTTCTCGACCAGGCCAGTCGGCAGATCGGCTGTCCGCTGCCGAAACTGGCCCCGGCGGCGATGGATCGCCTCAGCCATTACCACTGGCCGGGCAATGTGCGGCAGCTGGAGAACGTACTGTTCCAGGCGGTTTCCCTGTGCGACGGCGGCACGGTCAAGGCCGAACATATTCGCCTGCCGGATTACGGCGTGCGTCAGCCGCTTGGCGATTTTTCCCTCGACGGAAGTCTGGACGAGATCGTCGGGCGCTTCGAGAAAGCGGTGCTGGAACGGCTGTATTCCGAGCATCCAAGCAGTCGGCAGTTGGGCAAGCGGCTCGGTGTTTCGCACACGACGATTGCCAACAAGTTGCGTGAGTATGAGGTTGGCAAAACCTCCGAAAGCTAAATAGAGCCTTTGTGGCGAGGGGATTTATCCCCGATGGGCGGCGAAGCCGCCCCGCTTTTTCTTCCCAGCGACCTCATTTGCAGGCTTGGCGACTGCTGCGCAGCCGAACGGGGATAAATCCCCTCGCCACAGGATCTCCATCCCCGCCGAACTCAGGATTGCCACTAACCGGCATGACACCGCCGGTTTTTCGTCTTCGACCCATTTCCGATTCCCCCTCCGATCCCCTCAAGTCCCCTGTTTACCGGGCCTTCGCCCGCCAATAAAAAGTTGGTCTGCAAATTGCTTATGGCTGAGCAGTACAGCGGTGGGCGGCAAACGTCCGGCATGCAGAGGAAACACTGTGGACAAGTACCTTTATGTGGCAATGACCGGCGCCAGCCAGAACGCACTGGCGCAGCGGGCGCATGCCAACAACCTGGCGAACATTTCCACCAACGGCTTCCAGCGCGACCTCGAGCAGGCGCGTTCGATGCCGGTATTCGGTGACAGCTTTCCGGCGCGCGCGTTTGCCATGAGCGAACGTCCTGCCACCGACTTCACGCCGGGCTCGCTGGTGCAGACCGGTCGTGAACTCGACGTCGCGGTATCCGGCAACGGTTTCATCGCCGTGCAAAACCCCAGCGGTGGTGAAAGCTACGTGCGTACCGGCAGCCTCAACATCGATGCCCTCGGAGTACTGCGCGCCGGCAACGGCATGCCGGTGATCGGTAATGGCGGCCCGATCGCTGTGCCGCCCGAGCAGCAGGTGGAAGTCGGCGAAGACGGCACCATCAGCATTCGCGCAATGGGCGAAGGCCCCCGCGTCATGGCCGAAGTCGACCGGATCAAGCTGGTCAACCCGGACATCAAGAACATGAACAAAGGCCTCGACGGTTCGATTTACACCAAGGACGGCCAGCCGGCGCAAGCCGACGCCAACGTCAAACTGGTCTCGGGTTTCCTTGAGTCGAGCAACGTCAATGCCGTGGAAGAAATGACTTCGGTGCTGGCCCTGGCCAAGCAATTCGAGTTGCACGTCAAGATGATGAACACCGCCAAAGACGACGACCAGGCCATGGCTCGGGTCTTGCAGATCAGCTAATTATCAGAACGTCGCGCCGTAAAACAGGCGCACGAGGAGAATCGAATGCTTCCGGCTCTATGGGTTGCCAAAACCGGTCTGTCCGCCCAGGACACCAACCTGACCACCATTTCCAACAACCTGGCGAACGTTTCGACCACGGGTTTCAAACGTGACCGTGCCGAGTTCCAGGACTTGCTCTATCAAATCAAGCGTCAGCCAGGCGCTCAGTCGACCCAGGACAGCGAACTGCCGTCGGGTCTGCAAGTGGGTACCGGTGTGCGCATTGTGGGCACCCAGAAAAACTTCACCGCCGGCAGCCTGCAAACCACCGAGCAGCCGCTGGACATGGCCATCGACGGTCGCGGTTTCTTCCAGATCCTGCAGCCGGACGGCACCACGTCCTACACCCGTGACGGTACTTTCCACCTCGACTCCAATGGCCAGATCGTAAACGCCAGCGGTTTCGCCCTGGAACCGGCGATCATCATCCCGAACGATGCGCAGACCTTCACTGTTGGCCGTGACGGCACCGTGTCGATCACCATCGCCGGCAACCCGGCCTCGCAAGTGATCGGCAACCTGCAGACCGCCGACTTCATCAACCCGGCCGGTCTGCAAGCAGTGGGCAACAACCTGTTCCTGGAAACCGCTGCTTCCGGCGCGCCACAGATCGGCACCCCGGGCCTGAACGGTTTCGGTACCACGCTGCAGAACACTTTGGAAACCTCGAACGTCAGCACCGTTGAAGAGATGGTCAACATGATCACCACTCAACGCGCCTACGAGATGAACTCCAAGGTGATCTCCACCGCCGACCAGATGCTCTCGTTCGTAACGCAGAATCTGTAATCCAGTCTTTGGGGTGGCCTGAGGTCGCCAGCAACACCGTGAGGTAGGGTCATGAAGCGCTTTGTATCTGTTCTGGCATTGAGTGGGGTCGTCTCGCTCGCGGGCTGCGTCGCCCCGACGCCCAAGCCCAATGACCCTTACTACGCCCCGGTGTTGCCGCGCACACCGTTGCCGGCGGCTGCCAATAACGGCTCGATCTATCAGGCCGGCTTCGAGCAGAACCTGTACAGCGACCGCAAGGCGTTCCGGGTCGGTGACATCATCACCATCACCCTGAACGAGCGCACCCAGGCGAGCAAGAACGCCAACTCGCAGATGGACAAGAACAGCGATAACTCGATCGGTCTGACCTCGTTGTTCGGCTCCAGCCTGACCACCAACAACCCGATTGGTGGCGGTGACCTGAGCCTCAACGCCGGCTACAGCGCCGACCGTTCGACCAAGGGCGACGCCAAGTCCGGGCAGAGCAACAGCCTGACCGGTTCGATCACCGTGACCGTGGCCGACGTGCTGCCCAACGGCATCATCGCCGTGCGTGGCGAGAAGTGGCTGACGCTCAACACCGGTGACGAACTGGTGCGCATCGCCGGTATGGTCCGCGCCGATGACATCGCGACCGACAACACCGTGTCGTCGACCCGTGTCGCCGATGCGCGCATCACCTACTCGGGTACCGGCGCGTTTGCCGATACGAGTCAGCCAGGCTGGTTCGACCGTTTCTTCCTCAGCCCGCTGTTCCCTTTCTAGGTGGCTACGTTGAATCTGAAAAGCCTTATGGTGGCCGCGTTGTTGATGTCTGCGGCGTTCACCGCACACGCCGAGCGGCTGAAAGACATCGCCAGCATTTCCGGCGTGCGCTCCAACCAGTTGATCGGTTACGGCCTGGTGGTCGGGCTTAACGGCACCGGTGACCAGACGACGCAGACCCCGTTCACCCTGCAGACCTTCAACAACATGCTCTCGCAGTTCGGCATCAAGGTGCCGCCGGGATCGGGCAACGTGCAGTTGAAGAACGTCGCGGCGGTGTCGGTGAGCGCCGATCTGCCAGCGTTTGCCAAGCCAGGTCAGCAGGTCGACATCACCGTGTCTTCGATCGGTAACTCCAAGAGCCTGCGCGGCGGCACCTTGCTGTTGACGCCGCTCAAGGGTATCGACGGCAACGTCTATGCGATCGCTCAGGGCAATCTCGTGGTTGGCGGTTTCGACGCTGAAGGCCGCGATGGTTCGAAGATTACCGTCAACGTTCCGTCGGCCGGTCGCATCCCTGGCGGTGCCTCGGTGGAGCGTGCGGTGCCGAGCGGTTTCAACCAGGGCAACAGCCTGACGCTGAACCTCAACCGCTCCGACTTCACCACCGCCAAGCGCATCGTCGACAAGGTCAACGACATGCTCGGCCCTGGCGTCGCCCAAGCCATCGACGGCGGATCGGTGCGGGTCACTGCGCCACTGGATCCGAGCCAGCGTGTCGACTACCTGTCGATCCTGGAAAACCTCGAAATCGATCCGGGGCAGGCGGTGGCAAAAGTCATCATCAACTCGCGCACCGGCACCATCGTCATCGGCCAGAACGTGAAAGTGTCGCCAGCCGCCGTGACCCACGGCAGCCTGACCGTGACCATCACCGAAGACCCGATCGTCAGCCAGCCGGGCCCGCTGTCCAACGGCCAGACCGCCGTCGTACCGCGCTCGCGGGTGAATGCCGAACAGGAAGCCAAACCGATGTTCAAGTTCGGCCCGGGCACCACCCTCGACGAGATCGTCCGTGCGGTAAACCAGGTCGGCGCAGCACCGGGTGACTTGATGGCGATTCTTGAAGCTTTGAAGCAGGCCGGCGCATTGCAAGCCGACCTGATCGTGATCTGAGGCCGGACACCATGGATATGCGCAAAAGCGGTCTGGTCAGCAGCAGCGATTCGGGTTCCTACTCCGACCTCAATCGTCTGAACCAGCTCAAGGTCGGCGACAAGAACAGCGACGAAAACATGCGCAAGGTTGCGCAGGAATTCGAGTCGCTGTTCCTCGGCGAAATGCTCAAGTCGATGCGCTCGGCCACCGAAGCGCTTGGTCAGGACAACCCGCTGAACACGCCGGCGGCCAAGCAGTATCAGGAAATGTACGACCAGCAACTGGCGGTTTCCATGTCCCGCGAGGGCGGTGGTATCGGTCTGGCCGACGTGCTCATCCGGCAGATGTCGAAGAACAAACCGATGGCGCCGGGCGAGGCTGCGGCCGCGTCCGCCGCCAAGCAGCAGGAAGCGCTGGCCAAGGCCGCCGCCGTGCCGACGCCGATTGCCGCTGGCACCGTCGCCACCGGTCCGCTGTCCCGCGTCAACGGCGAGCGTCCGTTGTGGGCATCGCGCTCGGTGCATGCGCCGAACAACACCGATATTGCCCATCGCAACGACATGGCGCTGATCAACCAGCGGCGTCTGGCATTGCCGCCGAAACTGGCCGATCGCTTGCTCGCCGGTCTGGTGCCGTCGGCGCCGAGCGTGGCCACTGCGACCACTGCAGCAGCGACCAACGCCTTGCCGCAACGTGCTGCGACTACCGCCGTCACAGGCTCCGGCGCTTTGTACAACGGCGACTGGCTGGCCCGTGCCGAAGAGCAGAAAGCCGCTGGCGGGCAGATGCAGGTTTACGGCCGCGCCATGGCGCAGATTCCGTTGGCACCGGCGAAGAAGGCCTTCAGTTCCGCCGACGAATTCGTCAACACCATGCTGCCGATGGCCAAGGAAGCCGCTGACCGCATCGGCGTCGATCCGCGTTATCTGGTGGCGCAAGCGGCGCTGGAAACCGGTTGGGGCAAATCGGTCATGCGCGCCCAGGATGGCAGCAGCAGCCACAACCTGTTCGGCATCAAGGCGAGCAGCAACTGGAAGGGCGATTCGGCCCGCGCGATCACCAGCGAGTTCCGCAATGGCGCGATGGTCAAGGAGACGGCCGAGTTCCGTTCCTATGCCTCGTACAAGGACAGCTTCCACGATCTGGTGACGTTGCTGCAGAGCAACAATCGCTATCAAGAAGTGCTGAAGTCGGCCGATAACCCAGAACAGTTTGTACGCGAGTTGCAGAAGGCCGGTTACGCCACCGACCCGAACTACGCGACGAAGATTTCGCAAATTGCCAAGCAGATGAACAGTTTTGAAAACTACGCTGCGGCGGGTGTCTCCACCACGCCTTTATAAGGCACCAGGTAATAAGGTCTGAACCATGAGTTTGCTCAATATCGGGATGTCGGGACTGTCGGCCAGCCAGTCCTCTCTGGCTACGACAGGCAACAACATTGCCAACGTCGACACCGCCGGTTATTCACGTCAGCAAACCGTGCAGGGCACTAAGTCCTCGCAGCAGTACGGCAGCGTTTTCATCGGCACGGGCACGACCCTGGCTGACGTGCGCCGGGTGTACAACTCGTACCTGGAATCGCAGCTGCACACCGCGACTTCGCTGGACAGCGAATCGGCTGCGTTTCTCAAGCAGGCGACGCCGCTGGATGCCATGCTGTCGGACACCAACACCGGCCTGACCGGTGTGCTGCAGAAATTCTTCACCTCGATGCAGGGCGTATCGACGTCGGCCACCGATGACACTTCGCGTCAGTCGGTGCTGACCGGCGCGCAGGCGCTGACCAGCCGTTTCAATACCCTGGCCAAGCAGCTCAACGATCAGAACACCACGATCAACGGCAGCCTCGGCGACATGACTGCCCAGGTGAACAAACTCGCCACGGCGATCGCCAATCTCAACCAGAAGATCGGCGAAATCTCCACCAGTGGCGGGGCGCCGAACGACCTGCTCGACAGCCGTAACGAAGCCGTGCGTCAGCTCTCCGAACTGACCGGTGCGCAAGTCGTCGAGCGCGGCACCAGCTTCGACATCTATGTCGGCAGCGGTCAGCCGCTGGTCATCGGCAACACCACCAACAGCCTGAGCATGGTCGCGAGCAAGACCGACCCGTCGCGCATGTCGATCCAGATGGATCGCGGTTCGAGCACCATCGACATCACTTCGGTGATCAGCGGCGGCGAAATCGGCGGTCTGCTGACCTATCGCAAGGAAGTCCTCGACCCATCGCTCAACGAGCTCGGTCGCGTGGCCCTGGTGATTGCCGATCAGATCAACAGCCAGCAAGCCCAGGGCATCGACAAGAACGGTGACTTCGGTGCGGCGATTTTCAACAACATCAACAGTGCCGCCCTGATCAGTCAGCGCAGCATTGCGAAGGATGGCAACAGCGCCGGTTCGGGCAACCTCGATGTGACCATCAAGGACACCGGCAAGCTGACCACCAGCGATTATCAGGTGACCTTCACCAGCGCTACCGATTACACCGTCAAACGTTCCGACGGCACCGATCTGGGCGCATTCAGCACCACGACCAATCCGCCGCCAGTGATCGACGGTTTCACCCTGGCCTTGAATGGCGGCGCGCTGAGCGCGGGTGACTCGTTCAAGATCACGCCGACCCGCAACGCGGCGGCGAGCATTCAGACGGTCCTGACCGATCCGAAGAAAATCGCTGCGGCAGGTCCGCTGACCGGCGTCGCCAGCGCCAACGGTCTGGGCACGTACACCCAGCCGACGCTCAGCAATAAGATCGACATCTACAACCCGACCGCCCAGGCTGACATGCAGGCGGCGCTGAAGAATTCAACGCCGGTCAAACTGGTATTCGGCGCGGCCAGCGGTGGCAGCCAGTCGTACAACCTGGTCGACGCCAAGGGCGCGACCATCGGCACCGGCACCATCGTGCCTGGCCAGTCGAACACGCTGAATTTGAAAGTCGGCATCGTCGATGCCAGCGGCAACCCGGTGATGGACACTACCGTCACGCCGAACGTGCAGAAGACCTTCACCGTGCAGACCACCGTGGGCGGCACGCCGAAAACCGGCGAGACCTTCACCATGAACCTGACCGGTGCGGCGTCTTCGGACAACCGCAACGCCCAGGCACTGGTCGCGTTGCAAACCAAACAGACCGTGGACACCGGTTCGGCGAGCAAGGGCATCAGCCTGACCGACGCCTACAACACCCTGGTGACCAACGTCGGTACCAAGACCGCCCAAGGCAAGTCCGACAGCGCCGCGACCACGGCGATTCTGGAGAACGCCAAGGGTGCCCGCGATTCGCTTTCCGGGGTCAACCTGGACGAAGAAACCGGCAACCTGGTCAAGTACCAGCAGTACTACACAGCGTCTTCGCAGATCATCAAAGCTGCGCAGGAAACTTTCGCCACGCTGATCAACAGCCTTTAAGGAGTCGTAATTCATGCGCATTTCCACCGCCCAGTATTACGGAACGCAAGCCTCGGATTATCAGCGTAACTTCAACAAGGCTGTCGCTACCGCGAGCGAGGCGAGCAGCCTGCAGCGTATCAACACCGCCGCCGATGATCCGATCGGTGCCGGGCGCTTGCTGCAGCTGGGTCAGCAGGCGGCGATGCTCGATCAGTACAAGACCAACGTCAACACCACCAAAAGCGCCTTGACCGTGCAGGAGTCCACTCTGGATTCGATCACCACGGCGTTGGCGCGAGCCAAAGAGCTGGCCTTGGCCGCGAACAACGGCACCATCACCGACAAGGATCGCCAGGCGTACGCCTCGGAACTGGGTGAGATCCAGCAGCAAGTGCTGGGCCTGATGAACGCCAAGGATGCCAACGGCAACTATCTGTTCTCCGGTTCGAAAACCGACACCGCGCCGTATTCGAAGAATTCTGACGGCACGTTCAGCTACAACGGCGACCAGACCACCATCGATCTGGGCATCGGCGACGGCATGACCGTGGGTACCAACACCACCGGTTGGGACGCGTTCCAGCAGACCATCAACACCGGCCGCACCAACACCAAAATGACTGCGCCAGCTGTGGATGACGGCCGTGTCGTGCTGTCCAACGGCACCGTCGGCACTGCCGCCACCTACGACGCCAAGTTCACCGCCGGGCAGCCGTACACCATCGATTTCGTCAGCAGCACCCAGCTGAAAATCACCGATGCCTTGGGTAACGATGTGACCGCCGAGGCCAGCCAGAACGGCTTGATCAGCAACAGCAGCGGCGCCAACCAGACCGTCAGCTTCCGTGGTGTCGACCTTAAACTGAACGTCAACCTGAAGGCAGGCGATACCAATCCGGACGCCGTTATCGCAGGGCACAGTTTTCAGCTGTCGGCCTCGCCGGACTCGTTCACCACCACGCGTAATCCGGGTAACCCGTCGACCAGCGTGATCACCGGTTCGACCATCACCGATCAGGCAGCCTACACCGCAGCGTTCCCGCAGGGCGGCGCGGTGCTCAAGTTCACCAGCGCCACCGATTTCGATCTGTATGCCGCGCCGGTGACGGCCGACAGCATGCCGGTTTCCTCGGGCACGGTTGCCGGCGGTAACGCCACCGCTGCCGGTGTGACTTTCGCCCTGGGCAGCGCGCCGGCCGCTGGTGATCAGTTCTCGATCCAGCCGAACAATCATCAGACCCAGAACGTGCTCGACACCCTGGGCCAGATGATCACCGCGCTGAATACGCCAGTCGACGGTGACCCGGTTGCCAAGCAGAAATTGCAGGGCGCGATGGAGGCAGGCCTCGGCAACATCGATGCAGCTTCCAACCAGATCGGCACGGCGGTGACCACCATTGGTGCGCGCGGCCAGGCGCTGGACATGCAGACCATCACCAATGACAGCCTGACCACGGCGAACAGCACGACCCAGGGTTCGATCCGTGATTCCGATCCGGCTGAAGTCATGACCCGTCTGACGCTGCAACAGACCATGCTGCAAGCCGCGCAACTGGCGTTCAGCAAGATCAGTCAGTTGGGGCTGTTCAACAAGATCTGATGATTGGCGGGCGCGTGCACGCCCGCCAACGTTGTCCCTCTGTTAATGATTTTTTGCGGTATCAAGGGCTCGTTTTTGCGAGCGGGCTCGTACCGCCTGTGAGCCCGCCGTGAATTCACTCCCCCTCGTCAGCATTGCCATCCCTGCGTTCAATCCGCGCTTTTTCGAGCGGGCATTGAACAGCGCCGTCAGCCAGACATACGCGCCTCTTGAGATCATTGTCTGCGACGACAGTCGTGGTCATGAGATCGAAGGGATTGTCAGCGCTGTGGCCGAGCGCTCGGGTGTTGCCGTGCGCTATGTGCGCAACCCGCGCACATTGGGCATGGTCGGAAATCTCAAGGCGTGCCTTGATCAGGCGCAGGGTGAATTCGTCAAGTTCATGTATGACGACGACCATCTCTATGCCGCCTGCATCGAGCAGCAGGCGCACGAGATGTTGCGTGAGGAAGTCAGCCTGGTGCTGGCTCAGCGGCTGTTCTGGGACGCCGACGACATCATTCTGCCGGCGCGCCTTGAAAACACTTCGTTGTCACCGGCCAGCGGTCTGTTCAAGGGTGACGACCTGCTGGGCATCTTCGAAAAATTTCCGGTCAATGTGCTGGGCGGTTTCTCCAGCGCCTTGTTTCGTCGTTCGGACCTCGTCGACTTGTTGCCGGCGCTGACTCAGGACGGCCACTGCTTTGTCGCCACCCTGGATTTCGCCTTGTACGTATGCCTGCTGCGGCGCGGCAATCTGGCGATGTCGAACACCGTGCTCAGTGCCGAGCGGCTGTATCCGGAGCGCTTGAGTGCTCAGCAGCCGATGAAAGACGCGGTCGAGGTCGAGCGCGAGTGGATTCTGCAAATGCTCAAGGCGCGCAGCGGCGAGTCGGCGCCAGCGCCGGGTTGGGTGCGCTATGTCCCGCTGACCAAGGCTGACGTAATGCCGCGCGTCTGGGAAGAGCTGCCCCTGAGCCGTACGCTGGGTACCAAGCAGAGTCGCCAGGAGTGGTGCGTCGGCATCGATAGCTGGAGCTTCGCCGAACTCTACGCGCACTGGCTGCAATGCCGCAGCCTCACTGAAGGGCAGCGCAAGTTACTGCCGGAAACTCTGGCCGCCTGGCCACAACAGCCGCGAATAGTGCCGATCGTCATTGATCCCCAGGGCAGTCGCGATGGAGTCGAGCGCACGCTTGAGGCGCTTGCTCGGCAGGACTATGCCCCTGAACTGATTCTGGTGCTGTCCGCTTCCTGTAACGAGGCGACGCTGGATGGCCGCGTGTTCCACATGCCACTGGAAGGTGACGGGCTGGGTCAGATCAACGCGTTGCTGCCCCAACTGGAGGGCGCCGACTGGTTTTACCTGTTGCAGGCCGGTGACCGGCTGATGGTGCCGGCCTTGCTGGTCATGGCTGACCGGATCGCGCACTCGCCGTCGCTCGGTTGCGTGTACAGCGATGAAGGCGGTCTGCGCGATGGTGAGTCCGTGGAACCCGCCTTCAAACCCGATTTCAACCTTGATCTGATGCGCAGCTACCCGTATGTCGGGCGCGCCTTGGCGTTCAAGCGCGAACGCTTTCTGGCGCTGGGTGGTTTTGACACGACGTTCACCGAACTGGCTCCTCACGACATGCTGTGGCGCATGGTCGAAAGCGACGGCACCCAGGTGATCGGGCATGTCGCCGAAGTTCTGCTGGAGTCGCCATTCGATCTGTCGCGGTGGTTGGCCGAGCCAGGCGTCATCGAACAGAACCCTCGTGTGCTCGAAGCGCATCTGCAACGCATTGGCGTTGCCCATGAAATCCGCCGTGGCAGTTGCCAATTGCTCAATCGTGTCGACTATCGGCACGCGCGCCGTCCGCTTGTGTCGATCATCATCGTGACCCGGGATCAGACCGCTGCCTTGCAGCGGTGTGTCGAGACCGTGCTGGAAAAAACCGCCTACGCCGAATACGAACTGCTGCTGGTCGACAACGGCAGCGAAACTGCTGAGGCCAGAGCATGGCTGGACGGCATCGCGCAATTGGGTGGTGACCGAATCCGCGTGCTGACGTACCCGCAGCCGGACAACATGGCTGCCCTGCACAATTTTGCCGTGACCAAGGCTCGTGGCGAATATGTGCTGCTGCTCAATACCTTTGCGGTGGTTACCCACGCCGACTGGCTGGACGAACTGCTCAATCATGCGCAGCGCCCGGAAGTCGGCGTGGTCGGCGCCAAGTTGTTCAACCCGGATGGTTATGTGCTGCATGCCGGCATGATTCTGGGGATGCAGGGCGCGGTCGGGTTGCCATTTTATGGACAGTCGCTGCAGTCGGACGGTTATATGTTCCGGCTGCAGGCCGCCCACGATCTGAGTGCGGTCGGCGGTGATTGCCTGATGGTGCGCAAGGCGGTTTTCGAGGCGGTGGCAGGGCTTGATGAAGAGGATTTGAAGCAGGCGCTGAACGTGGTGGATCTGTGCCTGCGCATCGGCCAGGAAGGCTACCTGGTAGTGTGGACGCCTTATGCATTGCTGGCTCAGGGCGTGCGCCCGACTGTCGAGTCGACAGCTGAGCAAGGCCAGCAACATTTGCACGAGCAGGAGATCTTCTACAAGCGCTGGCTGCCGCGCATTGCTCGCGATCCGGCCTTCAATGTCAACCTGTCCTTGCAGGGCGTCGGCGCGACGAGTTTCAGCCTTGAGCCGGGCCTGCGTACGGGGTGGACTGCTTTTTCCAGGCCGCAATTGCCTAACGTACTCGCTGTGCCGATCAATGCCTCAGCCATTGGCCATTACCGCATGAGTCAGCCGCTGATAGAGCTGGAAGCGGCGAACCGGGCCGAAGGGTGTATTCGTTACGGCTTGCCGTCGATCATTGAAATCGAGCGTCAGTCGCCGGATGTCATCGTCCTGCAAGGGCGCTATTCCCAGGGCGCGATCGATGAAATCCCGCCGCTGAAAAAATTCTGCCATGCCCGGCGCATCTTCGAGCTGGATGACTATGTGATTGATGTTCCGCATCGCAATGCGCATATCCGCAACATGCCCAGCAAGCAGGAAATGGAGCGGATGGTGCGCCAGGCGATCAGCCTGTGCGACCGCGTGGTGGTGTCGACTCAACCACTGGCCAATGCGCTGTCGGACATGCACCACGACATTCGCGTAGTCCCCAACATGCTCGCGCAAAACCTCTGGACCGGTTTGCGGGGGCAGCGCCGTACCTCGAAAAAACCTCGCGTGGGTTGGGGCGGAGGCACCAGCCACCATGGCGATCTGGCGGTGATTGCCGATGTCGTGCGTGAGCTGGCCAACGAAGTCGACTGGGTATTCTTTGGCATGTGCCCGGATGACCTGCGTCCGTACATGCACGAGTTCCACGGTGTGATTCCTCTGGACGTCTATCCGGCCAAGCTGGCCAGTCTGAACCTCGACCTGGCCCTGGCACCGCTGGAGTTTCACATTTTCAATGACTGCAAGAGCAATCTGCGTTTGCTGGAATACGGCGCCTGCGGTTACCCGGTCATCTGCACTGACACCGAAGCCTATCAGGGCTATCTGCCGTGCACGCGGGTGAAGACCAACAGCACTGATGAATGGCTGCAGGCGATTCGCATGCATCTGGCCGACCCTGACGCCAGTTATCGCATGGGTGAAGAGCTGCACGAGGTGGTCATGCGCGATTATGTGTTGCGTGGTGACAATCTGCGGTATTGGGAGAATGGCTGGCTGGCGGATTGATCGTTTATATAGGCGGCTTTTTGGGGTTGCCTTTTTTTTGGGGCCTTGGCGGCCTTGGCGGCCTTGGCGGCCTTTGGGCCGACCAGGCTGTTGGGGGTTTTGGGTGTAGATCCGTTTCTGCGGGTGTTGCTGATTACGGTTCCGCCCTTACGGCGGGTCACCTTTTTCAAACGCCAAAAAGGTAACCCAAAAGGCTTGCTCCTACGTTCGGCCCTCGCAGGCTCGGGTTCCTTCGCTGCGGGACTGATCCGGGCGCAGCGGCTCCGGTTTGCTTCGCTGCACCTCCTTCCGCTGTGTTCGACTTCGTCGAACGGTCGCTACGCTCCCACGCCCGGATCAATCCCTCCACTCAGCCTTCCGACGTCGCCGGTGGATCAAGATCAAAAGCGGTACTCGAGCTTGCGCTCATTGTTGAGTGGGGCGGCTTTGCCGCGGGCAGCTGCGCTGCTTTGATTTGCTTTGCTTTGCTTTGCTTTTGCTTTTGTGGGAGCGAGCCTGCTCGCGAAGGCGGCCTGCCGAGCAACCCGTTTCTCCCAAATGCCCACGATCCAACTGTAGGAGCTGCCGAAGGCTGCGATCTTTTGCTCTTGCTCTTGCTCTTGCTCTTGCTCTTGCTCTTGCTCTTGCTCTTGCTCTTGCTCTTGCTCTTGCTCTTGCTGTTCTGTGGGAGCGAGCCTGCTCGCGAAGGCGGCCTGACAGCCGACCCATTTCTTGCTGGATGCACGCGATCCAACTGGAGCTGCCGAAGGCTCGGGCCGCGATCGGACGATCTTTGCTCTGGCTTTTGATCTCTTGCCCCTCCACGCCCTCAGCCCGTCCGTCATTCTGTTGCCACTTCCACCGACGCCTCTATCAGCCATCTCCGAAAACCCGAGTCTGAGCTGGCGCGTTTCCTGCAAGTGCCCCGCAAATCGCCATAAAACGAGCGCTCGCGGTGTTTCCTCCTGCGCCCGTAGCGGCAGAAGGTTTGGCCAGAAGGCCTGCGACGCTCAAAAAAGCAGTGCGCAGCCCGGTGACGTACGAGAGGGGAGACGATGAAGGCAGTAATTTTGGCGGGTGGCCTCGGCACGCGCATCAGTGAAGAGTCGCACCTCAAGCCCAAGCCGATGATCGAGATCGGCGGCAAGCCAATTCTCTGGCACATCATGAAGCAGTATTCCGCCCACGGGATCCACGACTTCGTCATCTGCCTGGGCTACAAGGGCTACGCGATCAAGGACTTCTTCGCCAACTACTTCCTGCATACATCCGACGTCACTTTCGACATGCGCAACAACCGCATGGACGTCCATCAGAACTACAGCGAGCCGTGGAGTGTGACCCTCATCGACACCGGCGAGGAAACCATGACCGGTGGCCGCCTGTTGCGTGCCGCGCGTTATCTCAAGGATGAAGAGGCGTTCTGCTTCACCTATGGCGATGGCGTTTCCGACATCAATATTGCTGAGCTGGTCGACTATCACAAGGCTCACGGCCGCCTGGCGACCGTCACTGCGGTGCAGCCGCCAGGTCGTTACGGCGCGCTTGAACGGCAAGGTGACCAGGTGCTGGGTTTCACTGAAAAACCTCGTGGTGACGGTGGCTGGATCAATGGCGGTTTCTTCGTGCTGTCGCCAAAAGTGCTGCCCTACATCAGCGATGACAGCACCACCTGGGAAGCCGAGCCGTTGGCCCGTCTGGCTCAGGACGAACAACTGAAAGCCTTCGAGCACGAAGGTTTCTGGCATCCGATGGACACCCTGCGCGACAAGAACCATCTCGAAGCGCTGTGGCAGAGCGGGGAGGCCCCATGGAAGCAATGGGCCTGAGTGCGGAGTTCTGGCGTGGCAAGCGTGTTCTCGTCACCGGACACACCGGTTTCAAAGGCAGTTGGCTGACCCTTTGGCTGCAAAGCCTCGGCGCGCAGGTCAGCGGTTTTTCCCTGGATCCGTCGACTGAGCCAAGCCTGTTCGAACTGGCGCGCGTACACGAAGGCATCAACGACCAGCGCGGCGATTTGCGTGACCTCGGCGCCTTGCTGGAAATCATCGCCGAGACCGAACCGGAGATCGTCCTGCATCTGGCCGCCCAGCCCTTGGTGCGCGAGGGCTATCGCGATCCGCTCGGCACCTATTCAAGCAATGTCATGGGCACGCTGAACCTGCTCGAAGCGATTCGTCAGGTCGGCGGCGTGCGCGCCTGCGTGCTTGTGACTACCGACAAGGTCTACGCCAACAAGGAATGGCTGTGGCCGTACCGCGAAGACGAAGCCCTCGGTGGCCACGATCCTTACAGCAGCAGCAAGGCCTGCTGCGAGTTGCTCGCGCAGTCGTATGCCGCGTCGTTCTTCCCGGCGGACAAACATGCCGAGCATGGTTTGGCCCTGGCGACCGCACGCGCCGGCAATGTGCTGGGCGGCGGTGACTTTGCGCCAGAGCGACTGATTCCCGACGTATTGAAAGCATGGACCGCCGACGAGCCGGTAACCCTGCGTTACCCGCAAGCGGTGCGCCCGTGGCAGCACGCGCTGGAGCCGCTGGCCGGTTATCTGCAATTGGCTGCTGCGCTCTACGAATACGGCCCGGAATATGCTGGCGCGTGGAACTTCGGCCCGGGTGAGGCAGACATGTGCAGCGTCGGCGAAGTGGTCGAGCTGCTCGCCAACCGCTGGCCGCAGGCCCGTGGTCTGCGTATCGAGCCGAGTGAACTGCACGAAGCCGGTCTGCTGCGTCTGGACAGCAGTCGCGCGCGGCAGGTGCTCGGCTGGCAGCCGCGCTGGTCGTTGCGGGCGTGCCTGGCGCAGACGCTGGATTGGCACCTGGCCTGGCAGAACGGCGATGACATGCGCGCTGTAACTCTGGGCCAATTGAATCTGTACCGAGGCGCGCTGTGAGCGAGTTTTCCCTGAAAGCGTTGCCACTGGCCGGTCTGTTCAGCGTTCAGCACAAACGTTTCGAAGATCAGCGCGGGCACTTCGCCCGGTTGTTCTGCGAGGGCAGCCTGATTGCGTTCGGCAATGAATTTCATATCCGCCAGATCAACCACTCCTGCACCCGCGAGAAGGGCAGTGTGCGTGGCCTGCATTATCAAAATGCCAACGCACCGGAAGCCAAACTGATCACGTGCCTGCGCGGTGAGGTCTGGGATGTGGCGGTGGATCTGCGCCCGGACTCGGAGACATTTTTGCACTGGCACGCCGAGCACTTGAAGGCGGGCGATGGCCGCAGCCTGTTGATTCCGGCCGGTTTCGCTCATGGCTTTCAGACGCTTACCGCAGACGCCGAATTGCTCTATCTGCACAGCGCCGATTACGCGCCGGAGCACGAGGGCGGCTTGTCGGTGAACGATCCTCGGCTGGCGATTGCCTGGCCGTTGCCTGTCAATAATTTGTCAGCGCGCGATTCCAGCCATCCTGCGCTCGATCAACACTTTGCTGGAGTGCGTCTATGAATTGCCGTGGGTGCGCCGCACCGCTGAATCTGCCGCTGATCGACCTCGGCACTTCGCCGCCGTCCAACGCCTACGTGCACGCCGATCGCCTGGAGCAGGCCGAGCAATGGGTCCCGCTCAAAGTCGCGGTGTGCCAGCAATGCTGGCTGGTGCAGACCGAGGACTACACCAGTGCCGACAGCCTGTTCGATGCCGAGTACGCCTACTTCAGTTCGTTCTCCAGCACTTGGCTGAATCACGCCGAGCGCTATGTCGCCGAGATGAGTGAGCGCTTCGGGCTTAACGCCGACAGTCGTGTGGTCGAGATCGCCGCCAATGACGGTTACCTGCTGCAATACGTCGCCGCGCGCGGGATCCCATGCCTGGGCGTCGAGCCGACTCGCAGCACCGCACAGGCTGCACGCGAGAAAGGCCTGGAAATTCGCGAGCTGTTCTTCGGCTGCGACACCGCCACGCAATTGCGCAACGAAGGCTGGAGCGCCGACCTGATGGCGGCCAACAACGTGCTCGCCCATGTGCCGGACATCAACGATTTCCTCGCCGGCTTCGCGACGTTGCTCAAGCCGACCGGCGTCGCCACCTTCGAGTTTCCGCAACTGCTGACGCTGATGGCTGGCGCGCAGTTCGACACGCTGTATCACGAACATTATTCCTACCTGTCGCTGACCGCCGTGCAGACCCTGTGCGAGCGCAATGGCCTGGAAGTGTTCGACGTCAGCCAGTTGAGCACTCACGGCGGCTCGCTGCGCGTATTCGTGCAGCGCAAGGACGGCCGGCGCCGCGCTGTTCTCCCGGCAGTTCAGCAACAACTGCAGGCCGAACTCGCTGCCGGGGTAAAAACCCCTGAGTACTACGCGACCCTCGCGCCTGCTGCCGAACGCATCAAACATGACCTGCTGCGCTTCTTGTTGCAGGCCAAAGCCGACGGCAAACGTGTGGTCGGTTACGGCGCGGCGGCCAAGGGCAATACCTTGCTCAACTACGCCGGAGTCAAAGCGGATCTGCTGTCCTGGGTGGCCGATGCCAACCCGCACAAACAGGGCAAGTTCTTGCCGGGCAGTCGCATCCCGATTGTTGCGCCAGCGCAGATCGACATTGAGCAACCGGACTACGTGCTGGTGCTGCCCTGGAACCTGCTGCACGAAGTCAGTCAGCAACTGGCGCAGGTGCGTCAGTGGGACGGGCGCTTCGTCATCGCCGTGCCTGAGTTGAAAGTGCTGTGAAAGTTCTGGTCACTGGCGCCACAGGCTTTGTCGGTCGGCATCTGGTTGCTGCATTGCTTGAGCGCGGCTGCGAAGTCCGCGCGGTGGCGCGCAACGCAGAACCCGCGCAGGGCATGCCATGGATCAACCACGTCGAATTCGTCGCGGCAGACATTCACGCTGCCGACCTGAATGTCGTCGCGCTGACCGAAGGCATCGACGCGCTGGCGCATCTGGCCTGGCCGGGGTTGCCGAACTATCGGGCGCTGTTTCATTTCGAGCACAACCTGATGGCCGATTACCGCTTTATCAAAAACGCGATAGAGGCGGGCGTGTCGCAGGTGCTGGTGACCGGCACCTGCTTCGAATACGGCATGCAGAGCGGTCCGCTCAGCGAGTCAACCGAGCCACGGCCGAGCAATCCCTACGGTCTGGCCAAACATACGCTGCACCTGTTTCTGCAGAATCTGCAGCAGGAGCAACCGTTCACCCTGCAATGGGCGCGCTTGTTCTATCTGCACGGCGAAGGGCAGAACCCCAACAGCCTGTTGGCCGCGCTGGACCGGGCAATCGATAGCGGCGAGGCGTCGTTCAACATGTCGGCCGGTGAGCAGTTGCGCGATTTCCTCGCGATTGAAACCGCCGCGAGTCATCTCGCCGCGATCCTCCATCAGCGCGACTTTGGTGGCGTGGTCAACTGCGCCAGCGGTCAACCGGTGTCGGTGCGTGCGCTGGTCGAACGGCGCTTGCGTGAGCGTGGCGCAACCCTGGCTCTGAACCTCGGCCATTACCCGTATCCGACCCACGAACCGCTGGCGTTCTGGGCCGTTACCGAGCGCTTGCAACAGTTATTGGGAGAGTCGCCATGAGGCACGAGTTGTACCGGGCCACCGGCCTGCCGGTATTGCAGAACCGCACTTTCGCCGATGCCGAATCGGCGCGGGCCTCGGCCAGCGCCGACATGGTCCTGGTTCAGGACGAGCGTAGCGGTCTGGTCTTCAACGCCGCGTTCGATGCCGACAAGCTCAGTTATGACGCCGACTATCAGAACGAGCAGGCGCACTCCGGTCAGTTCCAGAAGCATTTAAGTGACGTCGAAGGCATCATCGGCAAGCACTTCAAGGGCCGCGAGCTGATCGAGGTCGGCTGCGGCAAGGGCTACTTTCTCGAGCTGCTCAAAAGCCTTGGCTATTCGATTACCGGCATCGACCCGGCTTATGAAGGCGAAAACCGCGAGGTGATCAAGGCGCCGTTTACGCGCGGCCTCGGCCTGGCGGCAGATGCCATTGTGCTGCGTCATGTGCTGGAGCACATCGAAGACCCGGTGAGCTTTCTGGCCGTGATCGCCGAGGCCAATCAGGGCGGGCAGATCTATATCGAAGTGCCGTGCCTGGACTGGATCCTCGAGCACAAGGCCTGGTTCGACCTGTTCTACGAACACGTCAATTATTTCCGCCTCGATGACCTGCGCCGGATGTTCGGCACGGTGCACGAGGCCGGGCATCTGTTCGGCGGCCAATATCTGTACATCGTCGCTGATCTGTCGACGTTGCGCCTGATACCCGAACAACCGGTGCCGCGCCTGACTCTGCCTGAAGATTTCAGCGCCAGCCTCGACCGTGCTGTGCAGATCATCCGCTCGGCGCCTGCGCAGGGTTCGGCGATCTGGGGTGCCTCGTCCAAAGGCGTGATCTATTCGCTGTACCTGCAACGCGCCGGCGTTGCGGTCGATCGCGTAGTCGATATCAACCCGGCCAAGCAGGGGCGTTATCTGCCGCTGAGCGGTGCGCGCGTGTCCTCGCCGCAAGAGGCCATGGATGCGCTGCCGGAAGGCGCGCACCTGTTTGTGATGAATTCCAATTACCTCGAAGAGATCAAGCGGATGACCGGTGGACGCTACGTCTATCACGCCGTCGACAGCGCTTCGTTTCAGTGACCCTTGAGATGACCAACATGACCGACAACAGCATCAACCAAGCCTTCGAAGCCGAGTGCCGCGAGCAGATCGCCCAGCAAGGTGACGACCCGAAACTGACCGGCCTGGCCCGCGATTTCTTCAACGAATCGGCCAAGCACAAATACAGCTACCACTTCTCGTGGATGGGCCGCCCGATCATCCAGCTGCCGCAAGACATGATGGCCATGCAGGAGATCATCTGGCAGGTCAAGCCGGACCTGGTTATCGAGTGCGGCATTGCCCACGGCGGTTCGATCATCTACTACGCCTCGCTGCTCGAGCTGCAAGGCCACGGCGAAGTGCTCGGCATCGACCTCGACATTCGTCCGCACAACCGTGAAGCCATCGAAAGCCACCCGATGGCCAAGCGCATCAAGATGATCGAAGGCTCAAGCATCGACCCGGCCATTGCCGCTCAGGTGCAGGCCGCCGCCAAAGGCAAGAAAGTCATTCTGGTCCTCGACTCCAACCACACCCACGATCACGTGCTCGAAGAGCTGCGCCTCTACGCGCCGCTGGTGTCGGTCGACAGCTATTGCGTGGTCATGGACACCGTGGTTGAAGACATGCCGGCCGATTTCTTCCCGGATCGTCCATGGGGCCCGGGCGACAACCCGAAAACCGCCGTGTGGAAGTACCTGGAAGAGAACCAGGACTTCGAAATCGACCAGCAATTGCAGAACAAACTGCTGATCACCGTGGCGCCGGACGGCTACCTGCGTCGCGTTCGTTAATTCGCAACATTTACCCAGAGTTGTTTCGGCGAGTCGCCGGTTGTGGAGAGAAGTTATGCAAGGCAAGTACAGTTCTGAACTGACGCTACCGCTAGATGAGCTGTTGACGGTGGTGCTCATTACCCACAACCGACCGGCGTTCCTGCGTCGGGCTGTGAAGTATTACAGCGACTTGCCCTGCAAGATCATGGTGCTCGACTCCTCGCCGGAACGTCCGGAAGGCGATTTTTCCGCCGTCGATTACCATCATGTGCCGCAATTCGCGTACTGGGGGATGCAGGCCAAACTGGCCTATGGTGTCGAGCAACTGACCACGCCGTACATGGTGCTGGCGGCCGATGACGACTTCATCCTGCATGATTCATTGGCCGAATCCGTGGGTTTCCTGCAGGCCAATCCGGATTACGGCATGTGCCACGGCTACTGCCTGATGTACCTGACGCTGGCCGGTGGCGTCAGCTACTACCGCCGCGACAAAAAGGTCCAGGAAGACTACTGCTCTGAACAGGCTCAGGAGCGGGTCATCGATTACATGAGCCAGTACATCCCGCCGTTCTATGCGGTGACCCGTACTGATCTGATGAAGACCTGGCACTCGGCATTGCCACCCGGCACCAGCTTCCAGTGGCAGGAAATCGGCCATGTCTATTTCCTGCTGGCCAGTGCCAAAGCACGGATTCTGCCGATCCCTTATGTGGTTCGGGAGATCAACTACGGTGCCTCCGAACACAGCACCGAGGTGTATCACTCGCTGACCTACGTCGATGCCAAATCGGTGGCCGAGCGTGAAGCCTTTGCCGAGTTCCTTGCCGCGCTGCCAACCCAGATCAAAGGGCTGAACGCCGAGCAGGGAAAAGCGCTTGCCCTGCAAAGCTTCGAGGCAATGGTCGACAGCCTGCAATCGAATCGAGCGCTGACTGCGGAGCTGATCATCCAGTCCACCTGGAATCAGGAGCTCAAGTACCCGGATCGTCGTTTCGGGCCTTTGCAGTACGTGGAAATGCCGTTCTACAACGAGGCATTTTTCGACCGCCTGGCGCAGTTCGAATTCATGCTGCACGCCATGCCGGCGGGGCGCATCCAACTTGAAGGCCTGGAGGGCGTCTGGACCCGTCAGGCGCACTTGCTGCAAGCACGCAACAACGACACGCCGGAAAGCGTTCTCGACCGTTTGTGGCAGGCTCACGATCTCAATGCGTTCAATCGCACCGTGATCAAGCGGCTGGCGGCTCAGCTGACTGCGATGGGCCAAGCCGAAGAGGCGCAAGCGATGCAGGCCTGGATCGAGCGTCTCGAAGCGTTGACCGTCGATGACCATCATGCGGTCATGGACAAGATGCAGTCCGGTCGCCTGCTCAACTGGCTGGCCGCACGTGCGCCCGGCGCTCACCTCGAGGCAATCGGCCAACATCTGGCGGTGAATGGCGGCGGGCCGCAGTTCGGCATTTTTCTGCTGGATCTGGACGACGACATCGACAAGCTTCAGGTGTCTCTCGACAGCTTGCTGGAAGGGCAGTGCAAGGCCTTCCGCATTGTCGTGTTCACCACCGGCGAAGCGCCCGCCGCGACCACGGCACAGAACACCCTGCATTTTGTCCGAGTGACCGCGGGCAATCTGATCGACAAGCTCAATCAAAGCGCTCGTCAATCACCGTGTGACTGGCTGCTGTTGGCTGAAGCCGGTGATGAGTTCACTGCCAGCGGATTGTTGCGCGCCAGCCTGGAGTTGATGAACGCCGGCGATTGCCGCGCGGTATCCACCGACGAAATCCAGCGTCAGGAAAACGGTGCCCTGACCGACGTGTTCCGGCCGGGCTTCAACCTTGATCTGCTGCTGAGCCTGCCAACGCTGATGGCGCGGCACTGGCTGGTACGGCGCGATGCGCTGGTCGAAATCGGCGGCTATCGCGCTGATTTCAGTCAGGCACTGGAGCTCGATGTGCTGCTGCGTCTTATCGAAGAACACGGCCTCAACAGCCTGGCTCACCTCGACGAGCCGCTATTGATCAGCCAGGCACCAGAGCTGGTCGAGAATGCTGACGAGCGCCTGGCGCTGCTGCGCCATTTGGGCAATCGCGGTTACAAGGGCAAAGTGACGTCAGCGGTTCCGGGGGTTTACCAGATCGACTACCACCACAGTGATCGTCCGCTGGTGTCGATCATTATTCCGGCGGGCAGCGATCTGGCGGTGCTGCAACGTTGCCTTGAAGGTGTGTTGCTGCGTACCCGTTACCATCACTATGAAGTGCTGATCGCCGCCACTGCGGATCAGACGGCTGAGATCAATGACTGGCTCGGGACTTACAAGCACTCCAGAGTGCAGGTGCTGCGTACTGATCGGACGTTGAGCGCAGCAGGATTATTCAACGCGGGCAGTCGTCAGGCGCGTGGCGAGTACCTGGTGCTGCTCGCCGCCGATGCGGAAGTGGTCAATCCGAACTGGCTCGACTCTTTGCTCAACCATGCTCTGCGTCCGGAGGTCGGCGTGGTCGGGCCAAAACTGATCGACCGTGATCGCAAGATCAGCCAGGCGGGATTGATCCTGGGCATGAATGGCGGGGTCGATTCGCCCTTCGTCGGTGAAGATCACGATGCCGACGGTTACCTGCACCGCTTGGCGGTGGAACAGAACTACTCGGCGGTATCGAGCGTGTGCCTGATGGTCCGCAAAGAGTTGTACGAGGCGCTCGGCGGTCTGGACGAAAGCACATTTGCCGAAGGCTTCAGCGATGTCGATCTGTGCCTGAGCGCCGGGCAAGCCGGTTATCTGACGGTATGGACTCCGGCGGTGCAAGTCATCCATCAGGGCGGTATGCCTGACGCCCCGCAAGCGCTGCTGGCCCTGCGCGAAAAATGGCCGGCGGCATTCGTTCAGGATCAGGCCTACAACGCGAACCTGAGCCTGAAGGGCAAAGGCTTCGTGCTCGATGACAATGCTTCACTGGACTGGGCACAGTTGCTCGCTTAAGCCTGGCGACAGGGACGGAATTGAAAAAATGTTCAACGGTAAATCGATCTTCATCTCCGGCGGCACCGGCTCGTTCGGGCGCAACTTCATCCGTCGCTTGCTGGAGCAATACCAGCCCAAGCGTGTGGTGGTGTTCTCCCGCGACGAGCTGAAACAGTACGAGATGCAGCAGACCTTCAATGCGCCGTGCATGCGTTATTTCATCGGTGACGTGCGTGACGCCGACCGCTTGCGTCAGGCCATGCGCGGCATCGATTACGTGGTGCATGCCGCCGCGCTAAAGCAGGTGCCGGCGGCGGAATACAACCCGACCGAATGCATCCGCACCAACGTCAACGGCGCGGAAAACATCATCGCCGCTGCGATCGATAACGGCGTAAAGAAAGTCGTCGCGCTGTCCACCGACAAGGCGGCCAGCCCGATCAATCTGTACGGCGCGACCAAGTTGCTCTCGGACAAATTGTTCGTTGCCGCCAACAACATTGCCGGCGAGCAGCAGACCCGTTTCGCCGTGGTGCGCTACGGCAACGTCGCTGGCTCGCGCGGCTCGGTGGTGCCGTTTTTCAGCAAGCTGATCGCTGACGGCGCGCAAGAATTGCCGATCACCGACGAGCGCATGACGCGGTTCTGGATCACCCTCGACCACGGCGTGCAGTTCGTCCTCGACAGCTTCGCCCGCATGCATGGCGGCGAAGTGTTCGTGCCGAAGATTCCGTCGATCCGCATCGTCGATCTGGCGCGCGGCATGGCTGAACATCTGCCGCACAAGAACGTCGGCATCCGTCCCGGCGAGAAGCTGCATGAGTTGATGGTGCCGCTGGACGATGCGCGCATGACCCTGGAGTTCGAGGATCACTACACGATTCAGCCGTCGATTCGTTTTACCAGCGTCGACGTCGATTTTGCCGTCGATAAACTTGGCGAACGTGGGCGTGCGGTGGGCGAGGATTTCGAGTATCGCTCGGACACCAACCCGCATTTCCTTTCAGTGGGGCAGATCGCCGATCTGCACGCGAAGCTGTCGGTATGATTCCTTACGGTCGGCAGAGCCTTGATCAGGCGGACATCGACGCGGTAGTCGAGGTGCTGCAATCGGACTGGCTGACCCAGGGTCCGACCATCGAACGCTTCGAGCAGGCCATGGCTGAGCGCTGTCAGGCCGATTTCGCCGTGGCGGTGTGCAACGCCACGGCGGCGCTGCACATCGCCTGTCTGGCCGCCGACCTGGGGCCGGGCGATCGCTTGTGGACTTCGCCAAACACCTTTCTTGCCTCGGCCAATTGCGGGCGTTATTGCGGCGCTGACGTTGATTTCGTCGACATCGATCCGCTGACCTGGAACCTCGATGCCTTCGCCCTTGAAGCAAAGCTCGAACAGGCCGAACGCGACGGCACGCTGCCCAAAGTCCTGGTCGCCGTCGCGTTCTCCGGGCAGAGCTGCGATATGCGCAAGATTGCCGACCTGGCGGTGCGCTACAACTTCACCGTGATCGAAGACGCCTCGCACGCGGTGGGCGCCAGCTACGCCGGGCGTCCAGTCGGTTGTGGCGACTTCGCGGCGATGACGGTGTTCAGTTTTCATCCGGTGAAGATCATCACCAGCGCCGAGGGCGGCATGGTCCTGACCAATCGCCCGGCGCTGGCCGAACGTCTGCGACGCCTGCGCAGCCACGGCATGACCCGCGATCCCGAGCACATGACCGAGCCGAGCCACGGGCCGTGGTATTACCAGCAGATCGAGCTGGGTTTCAATTATCGGATCACCGATCTGCAGGCGGCGCTGGGTCTGTCGCAGCTGCGCAAGCTGGATGAGTTTGTCGCACGTCGGCGCGAACTGGCCGCACGGTACGATCAGTTGCTTGCTTACCTGCCGCTGACCTTGCCGAGCGCGCAGCCGGAAGCCGATTCGGCGTGGCACCTGTATGTGGTGCGCGTGCAGACCGAGCGCTGCAACCTCAGTCATCGTCAGGTGTTCGAAGGTTTGCGCAGCGCTGGCATCGGCGTCAATCTGCACTACATTCCCGTGCACTTGCAGCCTTACTATCGCGAGCTGGGCTTTGCCGAGAGCGATTTCCCCGAGGCCGAGCGCTATTACGCCGAAGCGATCAGTTTGCCGCTGTTCCCTTTGCTCAGTGAGGCACAACAGGACCAGGTGGTCGAGCAACTGCGTCGGCTGCTGCTTGAGGAGTAAGGCACCGTGAGCTGCGTCGCGATCATCCCCGCCCGTGGTGGCAGCAAGCGCATTCCGCGCAAGAATCTCAAACCGTTCGACGGCGTACCGATGATCGTCCGCTCGATTCGCACGGCGCTGGAGTCAGGGCTGTTCGAGAGCGTTGTGGTCAGCACCGACGATGACGAAATCGCCGACGTCGCACGAGCACATGACGCTGAAGTGCCGTTCATGCGACCGGCCGATCTGGCCGATGATTTCACCGGTACCGCTGCGGTGATCGTGCATGCCTTGCAGCAATTGCCGACGTTCGATTACGCCTGCTGCGTGTACGCGACCGCGCCGTTGTTGCAGGCGCGTTATCTGCGTCAGGGTCTGGATTTGCTCAAGCAGCATCCGCACAAGTCGTTTGCCTTTTCGGTGTGCGGTTTCGGTTTCCCGGTGCAGCGCGCACTGACCCTCGACGAGGAGGGCGCTTTGATGTCCATGTACCCCGAATTTCGTACCACCCGTTCGCAGGATCTGCCCGAAGCGTTTCAGGATGCCGGGCAATTTTACTGGGGGCGCAGCGAAGCGTGGCTGCGTGGCGAGACGCTGTTCTCGCCAGCGAGCCTGCCGGTGATCCTGCCGCGTCATTTGGTCCAGGACATCGACACGCCCGAAGACTGGCAACGCGCCGAATATCTGTACGCCGCACTCAGAGCCGGCGGAGAACTGCAATGAGAGTGCTGATCCGCGCCGACGCCTCGCCAACCATCGGCAGCGGCCACATTGCCCGCTGCCTGACCCTGGCGCGGATGCTGCGCGGGCAGGGCAGTCATGTTGCGTTTGCCTGTCGGCGTTTGCCGGGGCATCGACTCGAAGCCTTGAATGCCGAAGGCTTCGAGACCTTTGCACTGCCCGAGCGCTATCGCGACGAAGACCCGCTGCAGGCCATCGAATCGATGTTGCCGTGGCAGTTCGATATTGATGCACTGGGCCTGCTGCTGGATGGACAGGCACCGTTCGACTGGATCATCGTCGACCATTACGGCCTCGATCATCACTGGCAAACCGCTGCCCGGCGCTGGGCGCATCGAATCGCCGCCGTGGATGATCTGGCCACGCGGCGTTACAGCGTCGATCTGCTGCTCAATCAGAACCTCTCGGGCTTGAGTGAAAACTACGCGGCGCTGCTGCCGCCAGGCTGTCGCACCTTGCTCGGCCCGCGCTACGCCATGCTGCGCGAAGAATTCAACTGCGATGCCATCGAGATCAAACCGAAGGCCCGGCGCGTGCTGGTGAATTTCGGCGGTTTCGACGCGGCGAGGCAGACTCATCATGCGATGCTGGCGCTGGCTGATTTCACTGAGTTGCAGGTGGACTTCGTCGCTGGCGCCGACAACCCGGCGTGGACGCAGATGCAAGCGTTGGCCGAGACGCGACCGAACTGGCGCCTGCACAGTTTCGTCAGCGATTTCCATCAGCGCATGACTGAGGCCGATCTGTTTATCGGCGCCGGCGGTGGCACCAGTTGGGAGCGCGCGGCGTTGGGTTTGCCGACGATCTGCATCGCCGTGGCGAACAATCAGCAGGCCAACGGCGAAGTCATGGCCGCTGCCGGTGCGCATGTGTTCATGGGTGCCCGCGAGCAGGTCAGCGTCGAGCAGTTGCGTGATGCGGTCGGCTTCGTCGTGAACAATCATTTTCTACGCCGCAGCCTCGCCGAGCGCTCGCGGCAACTGGTCGACGGACGCGGTGCCGAACGCGTGGCGGCGGCGCTGGCCGGGGCGGTGCTGAAACTGCGCCCGGCAACCCAGGACGATGCGCAGTTGCTGTTCGATGGACGCAATGCCGAAGCAGTGCGGCGCTGGTCGCTGGAAACCGGCGTCATCGACTGGGCGCAACACCTGAACTGGCTAACGGCAAGTTTGCGCAACCCGCAACGACTGCTACTGATTGCCGAGGCGGACGACGGCCCGGTCGGGGTGCTGCGTTACGACTTGCGCGGGTTCGAAGCCGAAGTGTCGATCTATCTGCTGGAAGGGCGTTTCGGCCTCGGTTGGGGCAGGGCAGTGCTCAGCCGTGGCGAAGCGTTTGTCGCTGCGCACTGGCCGCAACTGACACGCATCACTGCCCGGGTCATGCCCGCCAATCAGTCCTCATTGAAAGTTTTTCGCGACGCCGGGTTCATCCAGGAAACCTGCGCGTTCAGCCGTGTTTTGAAGGATCACCCGCATGTCTAGTTTCAAGATTGGCCACCACACCATCGGTGCCGATGCGCCGCCGTTCATCATTGCCGAGATGAGTGGCAACCATAACCAGTCTCTCGACGTCGCTTTGCAAATCGTCGAGGCGGCAGCCAAGGCCGGGGCGCATGCCTTGAAGCTGCAAACCTACACCGCCGAAACCATGACCCTGGATTTGGCTGAAGGCGAATTCTTCATCAAGGATCCGGGCAGTCTGTGGGCCGGCACGTCGCTCTACGATCTCTACGAAAAAGCCCACACACCGTGGGAGTGGCACGCGCCGATTTTTGCTCGGGCCAAGGAGTTTGGGATGCTCGCGTTCTCGACGCCGTTCGATGACAGCGCGGTGGATTTTCTCGAAAGCCTTGAAGTGCCGGCGTACAAGATTGCCAGTTTTGAAAACACCGATCTGCCGTTGATCCGTCGAGTGGCAGCGACCGGCAAACCACTGATCATCTCCACCGGCATGGCCAGCATCGCCGAACTGGATGAAACCGTGCGTGCCGCCCGCGAGGCCGGCTGCAAGGATCTGGTGTTGCTCAAGTGCACCAGCACTTATCCGGCCACGCCACTCAACAGCAATGTGCGCACGATCCCGCATCTGCGCGAGCTGTTTGGTTGCGAGGTGGGGCTGTCAGATCATTCGATGGGCGTTGGCGTGTCGGTGGCGGCGGTGGCGCTGGGCGCGACGGTGGTGGAGAAACACTTCACCCTTGATCGTTCGGCCGGTGGTGTCGACGCGAGTTTTTCCCTTGAGCCTGCGGAGCTGGCCAGTCTGGTCGTCGAAACAGAGCGTGCCTGGCAGGCCATGGGCCAGGTGCATTACGGCGTCACCGAGGCCGAGCGCAAGTCGCTGGTCTATCGCCGTTCGCTGTATGTCACCGCTGACATGGCTGCCGGTGAAGCCTTTACCGGGGACAATCTGCGCGCCATTCGTCCCGGCCTCGGCCTGCCGTCCAAGCACACCGATGCCGTCCTCGGACGCCGCGCGCGCACCGCAATCAAGCGTGGCACGCCGTTGGATTGGTCGCTGATCGAATAAGCCAATCTGCCATCGATTCGGCAAAATAGCGTGACCTGCGAGTCATAACGCGCATCTTCACTGTATTGTATTGACCGGGGAGATGGCGCCTGGCCCGTTTTGCGGTTCCAGTGATAGCCCTTTGCGCTTCCCGTGGCTGCCCGTCGTGGCGGCCGTTTTCTGTTTGTCGGCGCCCCTCGAATCCTTGCGAGCGGTGGTTTTGGGCTGTTTTTTATTGGGAAGCCGTAATGATTGGCATAAAAAGCATTGCGAGCTACGTTCCTGTAGCCGGCGTGGACAATTACGCACAAGGTGCAAAATTCGAGAAGGATGAAGAGTTCATCCTGGGCAAGATTGGTTCGGCGTTCCTGCCGCGCAAAGACGCTGAGCAGGAAACTTCTGACCTGTGCGTGGAAGCGGCCAATGCGCTGTTTGCCAGCAATCCTGAACTGAAGCGTGAATCGATCGACGCGTTGATTGTCGTCACTCAGAACGGTGATGAAGAAGGCCTGCCGCACACAGCGGCAATCGTCCAGGACAAGCTCGGCCTGCCGACCAATGTCGCAGCGTTCGATATCTCTTTGGGCTGCTCCGGTTACGTCTACGGCATCTACGCGATCAAGGGCTTCATGGAAGCCGCCGGTCTGAAGAACGGCCTGCTGATCACCGCTGACCCGTATTCGAAAATCGTTGACCCGGAAGACCGCAACACCACCATGCTGTTTGGCGATGCCGCCACCGCCACCTGGATGGGCGAAAACCCGACCTGGGCGCTGGGCAAGGCCAAGTTCGGCACCGACGGTTCCGGCGCACCGCATTTGAAAGTCAGCAACGGCGTGTTCTTCATGAATGGTCGTCAGGTGTTCAACTTCGCTCTGCTGAAAGTGCCGGCGCACTTGCACGAGTTGCTCGACGATTCCAATCTCAAGGCCGATGACATCGACGCATTCTGCATTCACCAGGGCAGCGCGGCGATTGTCGACGCCGTGGCGCGACGCTTTGAAGGCGAACCGGAGAAGTTCATCAAGGACATGGTCGAAACCGGCAACACCGTGTCGTCGAGCATTCCGCTACTGCTGGAAAAACACGTGCTCGATTCCGACTGGCAGCGCGTTGCGCTGAGCGGTTTTGGTGTCGGTCTGTCGTGGGGCTCGGCGATCATCTATCGTCCGTAAACTGCAGAAAAACCACTGATACAAAAATAGCGTTCAAGGGTAACCTTGAACGCTATTTTTTTGCCCGAGAAGGAGCGCGAGGCGCCATGAGCGAGTTTTTCCAAGCCAATGCCGAGGTGTTGCAACGGCGCTGGCCGGCGCTGTTTGAGCGATTGATGGCTGAAGACAGCGCGTCCGTGCAGGCCGAACTCGTGCAAGGACTGGGCTCGACGCTGAGCGTCGATGGCATTCAGCTCACCAGTCGCCATGATCGTCTGCATGAGGCGCAAATCCAGGCGGCGAGCCTGCCGGAAAAACCGCATGTTCACGTCTATGGCACTGGCCTCGGCGATTTGCCCGGTGTGCTGCTTGAGCGCGCAGGGCTGGAGCGTCTGTACGTGCACATTCTCAACGGCGCGCTGTTCGCGCTGGTACTGCAACTGCTCGATCAGCGCCAGTGGCTGCAGGATCCCCGGGTCGAACTGTTTTACGCGGGTGATCACCCGGACTTTTTCACCCCGTTCTTTGCCCTGCCGGCCGAGATGTTATTGGCCGATGACTTCAACGCGAAGATCCGCGACCGGCTGATCAATGAAGTACACCTGACATTCAACAATCGCGATTTCGATCCGCAGTCGCCAGAAATCCAGCAACGCTTGCAGGAATGTCTGCCGGTGCTGCTTGGCGATAACGATGCCGCGCAGCTGTTCGGCAGTTGCGCTGGACGTGAAATCTACGTGATCGCCACCGGGCCGACACTGGAGCAGCATTTCGAACGTCTGGCGGCGATCCGTCAGCTTGCTGAGCGGCCGTTGTTCATCTGCGTTGATACGGCCTATCGGCCATTGCGTGAGCACGGCATCGAGCCTGATCTGGTGGTGAGCATCGATCAGCGCATCGGCTTTCGGCATCTGCCGTGCGAGGCGTCCGAGAACATTGCGCTGGTGTACTTGCCAATGAGCGATCCGCAGGTATTGAAGGCATGGAAGGGCAAGCGTTATGGCGGCTATTCGGCCAGCCCGATCTACAGCGACCTGCGAGAACAGTATCCACGTGGTGAGCTGCACGTCGGCGGCAGCGTGATTCATCCGGCGGTGGATCTCGCGGTAAAAATGGGCGCGAGCCGAATCACTTTGTTTGGCGCTGACTTCGCCTTCCCGATGAACAAGACCCACGCCGGTTGGGACGACGGCGATTTAGGCCCGCCGCTGGCCCAGGCGCGGCACTGGGTGCGCGATGGTCATGGTCAGCGCGTCAGCACTCAGCTGAATTTTCGCGGTTACCTGTGTGTGCTTGAGCGTTATATCGCTGCGCATCCGCAGGTCGAGTTTCTCAACAGCAGCCGCGCCGGTGCATCGATTGCCGGGACCGCTTTCAATCCGGAGTTCGTGCAATGAGTGCGCTGAGTCAGTGTCAGGATCAGTGTCGTCAGTGCGCGGCTTTGTTTCGCCTGGGGCGTGATGTCGAGGCGGCGTTGACCATGGTCGATGTGTTCGAACAGGCCCAGCAATGTCTGTCGTCTGCCTCAGTGGATATCCAGCAAGCGTGGGCACAGGTGCTCACGCAAATGCTCGACTGTCAGGAGCGCCAGGACTGGTTGGGCCTGGCTGACTATATGGAATACGAACTGGTCGAATTGCTGGAAAGTGCCAGGCGCTGAACCGCTGCGCAGCGCTGGCCCGCGGCTTTGCGTTACAGGCGGTTTTATGACGTCATTTTTTCGCGCTGGATGTGCTGCTAAGTCTTTGTTTTCTCGGGGGTGGCGTGGTGATGGCAAAATTTTTTCAAAAAGCCCTCAAGCAACCTGCAAACCCGACGATAACTATTACGAAGGTTCTCTAGGCCATACCCGGCGGTTGCCAGGGCCGGAAGCCGCAGTACCCAACCAACGAGGAATTCGTCATGGCTTTAACAGTAAACACCAACACCACATCGTTGAACGTTCAGAAAAACCTGAACCGCGCTTCCGACGCTCTGTCCACCTCGATGCAGCGCCTGTCTTCCGGCCTGAAAATCAACAGCGCCAAAGACGACGCCGCTGGCCTGCAGATCTCCAACCGTATGTCCTCGCAGATCCGCGGTAACACCCAGGCCATCCAGAACGCCAACGACGGTATCTCCGTTGCCCAGACCGCTGAAGGCGCTCTGCAAGCTTCGACCGACATCCTGCAGCGTATGCGTGAACTGGCTGTTAAAGCTCGTAACGGTACCAACGGCACCGCTGACCAGACCGCTACCAACGCTGAATTCGCTCAGATGTCTGACGAAATCACCCGTATCTCGGCTGCTACCAACCTGAACGGCAAAAACCTGCTGGACGGTTCGGCTGGTACTGTGACCCTGCAAGTTGGCGCAAACACCGGTTCGGCTAACCACATCGACCTGGTACTGAGCTCCAAGTTCGACGCCGTCAGCCTGTCGGTAGGTAGCGGTACTGTAGTTCTGACCGGTACTTCGGGTACTGGTGCTGGTTCTGCTTCGCAGAACATCGACAACGCGATCACTGCAATCGACGCCGCTATCGCTGCAATCGGTGCAACCCGTGCCAGCCTGGGTGCTTCGCAAAACCGTCTGACCAGCACCATCTCCAACCTGCAGAACATCACTGAAAACACCACCGCTGCTCAGGGTCGTGTACAGGACACCGACTTCGCCGCAGAAACTGCTAACCTGACCAAGCAGCAGACTCTGCAGCAAGCTTCGACCTCCGTACTGGCTCAAGCCAACCAACTGCCTTCCGCTGTACTGAAGCTGCTTCAGTAATCCGGAACAAGTTTAGGCGGGGGAGTGCGCTTGTCGTGCTCTCTCGCTTTTTTACGTTAAGAGGTGATGGGCATGGACATGAGCGTAAAGCTTAACGTGTCTTATCCGGCTCCCAAGCCAGTGACACCGGTTGCTGACAAACCGTCAGAGCTGCCTAAAGTCCAAAAGACTGAAGCACCGGTCGCTGCCAAGGATCAGGATTCGGACGGCGCCAAGTTGAAGCTGGCGGTGCAAGAGATCGAAAAGTTCGTCCAGTCGATCAAGCGTAATCTGGAGTTCTCGATTGACGAGCATTCCGGCAAGGTCATCGTCAAGGTGATCGCGAGCGAGACGGGTGAAGTCGTTCGACAGATTCCTTCCGCCGAAGCCCTCAAACTGGCCGACAGCCTCGCCAATGCAAGTCATGTATTGTTCGACGCCAAGGTCTGATAAATGGCATGAATAGTGTTTGTTCGTTCTCAGGACGCGTGTAACGGTCAAAAGAATGGCAGCAATCTGAAGGGAGATGCACATGGCAAGTCCAATTTTACCGGGTTCCGGACTGGGTTCCGGCCTGGACATCGGCGCGATCGTGACCGCGCTGGTCAACGCCGACAAGTCTGCCAAGCAGACGCAGATCGATACCGCGACCAAAAGCAACAGCCTGAAGATTTCCGGCGTTGGTTCGCTGAAAAGTGCACTGGCGGCCTATCAGAAAGCGATGGGTGATCTGAACAAGGCAACAAGCCCGGCGTTTGCCGGTTTTACTGCAACCTCGGATACGCCAACTGTCGTCGGTGCCACTTCGGATAAAACCGCCGTGCCGGGTACTTACAGCGTAGTCGTGAAAAACCTGGCCACCGGCTCCAAAGTTGCCAGTGCCGCCTTTGCCGGCGGGGCCGCCAGTGCCATTCCGAGTGGTACTCTGAAAATCAGTCAGAATGGCATTGATTACAATGTCGCGATTCCGGCCAATGCCACCTTGCAGTCCACGCGCGATGCGATCAACACCGCGCAGTCCAGCAATGGCATTTCCGCGAACATCGTGACTGACAGTACCGGCGCCTCGCGTCTGGTACTGAGCTCCAACAAGACGGGCGCCGGCATGGACCTGCAGGTCAGCGGTATCGCCGGTCTCGAGATCGATGGCACCCAGAAGATGGGTGACAGTCCTGCGGCAGGGGCATCCGGTGCGGTCGGTGATGTGGCCAAGGACGCGAGCCTGACCATCGACGGACTGGCCGTTACCAGCAAGACCAACACCGTCACCGGTGCGATCAGCGGCATGACGCTGAATCTGGTCACTGCGAGTCCCGTCGTGGGCGGCGTGCCAACGCCGGCTACTGTATCGGTTGCGACCAATACCGCCGGCATCCAGACATCGCTGCAATCGTTCATCGATTCCTATAACACCCTGAAGAAAACCATCGACACCTTGTCCAAGGCAACGCCGGATGCCGATGGCAATCTGACCGTTTCGGCGGCGTTCACTGGTGACGCTCTGCCGCGTTCGTTGATGGCGGACGTGCGCGCTCAGTTGACAGATCCAGGGGCGGGCGGAGCAGGCCAATTGTCCGTGCTTTCACAGATGGGTGTGTTGACTGACAGTAAAACCGGTTTGCTGACGCTCGATACTGCAGTGTTCAACAAGCGTATGGAAATCCCAGGCATGGCTGGCCAGGTTCAGCAGCTCTTCAGCGGCACCGACGCCAAGAATGGTCTGTTGGCGCGTATGACTGCGGCGGTTGATCCGTACGTCAAGACCGGTGGGCTGCTGGATCAGCGCAGCTCCAACTTGGCGAGTCTGACGAGCGGCTTGCAGAAGCAGCAGGCGGCGCTGGATCTGCGGGTTGCCAACCTGACGTCGACATTGACCGCCAAGTACAACGCCATGGACTTGCTGGTAGGGCAGATGAAGGCAACGGCGAGCAACATCACGTCGTTCTTCAGCTCGCTGAACGCTCAGCAGTCGGCGAAGTAACAGTCAGTAACGACAAAAACCCGGCTACGCTTTATCGGCGTGCGCCGGGTTTTTGTCTTTTGATCTAAAGTTTTCGGGCCGGTTGGCGATACACTGGTTATACGAGTCAACGTGGCAATGAGGTAGAACATGAACCCGATGTTAGCCCTTCGGCAGTACCAGAAAGTCGGCGCCCATGCGCAGACGTCCGAAGCGAGCCCGCACCGCCTGGTGCAAATGTTGATGGAAGGTGGCCTGGCCCGGATTGCGCAGGCCAAGGGCGCCATTGAGCGCAAGGATATTCCCGGCAAGTGCACGGCGATCAGCAAGGCCATCGGCATTGTCAGTGGCCTGCGTGAAGGTCTCGACCTTGAAAACAATGCAGAGGCACTGGCCGATCTGGATGGCCTGTACATCTACATGATGAAGCGCCTCGCCGAGGCGAACATCAGCAGCGATCCCCGTGTACTCGACGAAGTCGCCGGCCTGCTGACCACGGTCAAAGAAGGTTGGGACGCCATCGCGCCCGTGCCGGCTCCGCAGTTCTGAAGGAGATCACCATGAGTCTTGTATTGCAGCGAATTGCCGATACCCGTGAAGCGTTGGTCGGAGCATTGGCCGAGCGAAACTGGGAAGCCATTGGCGAGCTGGATCTGGCTTGCCGTTCCTGCATGGAAGACGTCATGGCGGAAGCTTCGCTGGACGAAGTTGCGTTACGCGATAACCTTGAAGAGCTGCTATTCGTCTACAAAGAGCTTCTCGAGGTGGCAATGGGCGAGCGGCAGGCGATAGCCAACGAGATGTCGCAGATCACCCAAGCGCAAAAGGCTGCAAAGGTTTACCATCTGTTTGGTTGATTAACCGTCAGTTGAACCAGAGATGTGCGCCATAAATTTGACTGTGCACGGTTTTTTGACTTAACTAGTGGCTATTATCAGGTTTAGGGCGTCTACAGGCACAAGGTGTCCTGCAAGCGTCTCGCTTGCCCCATTTTTCGGGCATTGAGTTGACTAGGGAAGTTGCTATTGCATGTGGCGTGAAACCAAAATTCTGCTGATCGATGACGATAGCGTCCGCCGCCGCGACCTGGCGGTGATTCTAAATTTTCTTGGCGAAGAAAATTTACCCTGCGGCAGCCATGACTGGCAGCAGGCAGTCGGCTCTTTGTCGTCTAGTCGTGAAGTCATTTGCGTACTGATCGGGACCGTTAATGCTCCTGGCGCGCTTTTGGGCTTGCTAAAGACACTCGCAACCTGGGATGAGTTCCTTCCGGTTTTGTTAATGGGCGATAATTCTTCCGTTGACCTGCCTGAAGACCAGCGTCGCCGCGTGCTGTCGACCCTGGAAATGCCGCCCAGCTACAGCAAATTGCTCGATTCGCTGCATCGCGCCCAGGTCTATCGCGAAATGTACGACCAAGCCCGCGAACGCGGCCGTCATCGCGAACCCAATCTTTTCCGCAGTCTTGTCGGCACCAGCCGTGCGATTCAGCACGTCCGGCAGATGATGCAGCAAGTGGCCGACACCGACGCCAGCGTGCTGATCCTCGGCGAGTCCGGCACCGGCAAGGAAGTGGTCGCGCGCAACCTGCACTATCACTCCAAACGCCGCGACGCGCCATTCGTACCAGTCAACTGCGGCGCTATTCCGGCGGAACTGCTGGAAAGCGAACTGTTCGGCCACGAGAAGGGCGCCTTCACTGGCGCGATCACCAGCCGTGCCGGGCGCTTTGAGCTGGCCAATGGCGGCACGCTGTTTCTCGACGAAATCGGCGACATGCCGCTGCCAATGCAGGTCAAGCTGCTGCGCGTATTGCAAGAGCGCACCTTCGAACGCGTGGGCAGCAACAAGACCCAGAGCGTCGACGTGCGCATCATTGCCGCAACGCACAAGAATCTCGAAAGCATGATCGAGATCGGCTCGTTCCGCGAAGACCTCTACTATCGCCTGAACGTGTTCCCGATCGAAATGGCGCCACTGCGTGAGCGCGTCGAAGACATCCCGCTGCTGATGAACGAACTGATCTCGCGCATGGAGCACGAGAAGCGCGGTTCGATCCGTTTCAACTCGGCGGCGATCATGTCGCTGTGCCGTCACGGCTGGCCGGGCAACGTCCGCGAACTCGCCAACCTGGTCGAGCGCATGGCGATCATGCATCCGTACGGGGTGATCGGCGTGGTCGAGTTGCCGAAGAAATTCCGCTACGTCGACGACGAAGACGAGCAGATGGTCGACAGCCTGCGCAGCGATCTGGAAGAACGCGTGGCCATCAACGGCCATACGCCGGACTTCAGCGCCAATGCACTGCTGCCGCCGGAAGGTCTCGACCTCAAGGACTACCTCGGGGGCCTGGAGCAGGGCCTGATTCAGCAAGCGCTGGACGATGCCAATGGCATTGTCGCCCGTGCCGCTGAGCGTCTGCGTATTCGTCGCACCACCCTGGTCGAGAAGATGCGCAAGTACGGCATGAGCCGTGCTGGAGGAGATGAACAGGCGGATGATTGACGCCTGTTTTTCAAGCGCTTCATTTATAAGCGGTTTTTTTTAGGCACGGGTATTGCTATAGCCCTCGCAACGTTCCGTTTCACTGACGGTCAGCCAAGCGAGAGAGCCCAATGCCCCAAGCCGCCCAGATCTCTTCTGCCTCCAATATCGTGGGGCAACCCTCGTCCGTAGAGCAGGCAAGTCGTCAGGGACTTGAGCAGGCCTTCCAGCTGTTCAACCAGATGTCGAGCCAGCTGACCGACTCCTACAGCCTGCTCGAAGCGCGGGTCACCGAGCTCAAGGGTGAGCTGGCCGTGGTCAGCGCCCAGCGCATGCAGGAACTGGCGGAAAAAGAACGCCTGGCCAATCGCCTGCAAAACCTTCTCGACCTGTTGCCCGGCGGCGTCATCGTCATTGACGGCCACGGTCTGGTGCGCGAAGCCAATCCTGCCGCCATCGATCTGCTCGGCTCACCACTCGAGGGCGAACTCTGGCGCCATGTGATCGCGCGCTGCTTCGCTCCCCGTGAAGACGACGGTCATGAAATCTCCTTGAAAAACGGTCGACGCCTGTCGATTTCCACCCGCTCGCTGGATGCTGAGCCGGGGCAGTTGGTGCTGCTCAACGACTTGACGGAAACACGTCATCTGCAAGACCAGTTGGCGCGCCACGAACGTTTGTCATCGCTGGGGCGCATGGTTGCCTCGCTGGCCCACCAGATTCGAACACCGCTGTCCGCCGCTTTGCTCTACGCCAGTCATTTGACTGAACAGCAACTGCCAGTGGAAACCCAGCAACGCTTTGCCGGCCGCTTGAAAGAGCGTCTGCACGAACTCGAACATCAAGTGCGCGACATGCTGGTGTTCGCTCGCGGTGAATTGCCGCTGACCGACCGCATTTCGCCCAATGCCTTGATGCAATCGCTGCAGGCAGCGGCGCTGACCCATGTGCAGGATCTGCCGATCCGCTGGCAGTGCGACAGCCATGCCGGTGAGCTGCTGTGCAACCGCGACACACTGGTCGGGGCATTACTGAATCTGATTGAAAACGCCATTCAGGCCAGCGCCGGCGAAGCGCGCCTGAAAGTGCATTGCTACACCAGAGGCAACACCCTGCGTCTGTGTGTCAGCGACAGTGGCGGCGGCATTGAGCCGACAGTTTTGGCGCGCCTCGGCGAGCCTTTTTTTACTACCAAAGTCACCGGCACCGGCCTCGGCCTGACCGTGGTCAAAGCGGTGGTCCGTGCGCATCAGGGAGAATTGACCCTGCGTTCGCGAGTCGGGCGAGGCACTTGCGCGCAGGTCAGTCTGCCGCTGTTTTCCGCTGCACAAGGAGTTGAATAAACGTCATGGGCATCAAGGTGTTGCTGGTCGAGGATGACCGTTCGTTGCGCGAGGCGCTGGCCGATACGCTGCTGCTCGCCGGCCACGACTATCACGCCGTCGGTAGCGCCGAAGAAGCGCTGACGGCCGTCGCGCAGCAAGCTTTCAGCCTGGTGGTCAGCGACGTCAACATGCCGGGCATGGACGGTCATCAATTGCTTGCGTTGCTGCGCGCACGCCAGCCGCAATTGCCGGTGCTATTGATGACCGCCCACGGCGCCGTCGAGCGTGCGGTCGATGCGATGCGCCAAGGCGCGGCGGATTATCTGGTCAAGCCGTTTGAGCCCAAGGCATTGCTCGATCTGGTGGCGCGGCATGCGCTGGGCTGCATTGATGCTGGCGAAGCGGAAGGCCCCGTCGCCGTTGAACCGGCCAGTGCGCAGTTGCTTGAGCTGGCGGCACGGGTCGCGCGCAGTGACTCGACTGTGTTGATCTCCGGCGAGTCCGGCACCGGTAAAGAAGTGCTGGCGCGCTACATTCACCAGCAATCGCGACGGGCGAGCCAGCCGTTTATTGCGATCAACTGCGCGGCGATTCCCGACAACATGCTCGAAGCAACACTGTTCGGCCATGAGAAGGGCTCGTTCACCGGCGCCATCGCTTCGCAGGCCGGCAAGTTCGAGCAGGCGGACGGCGGCACCATTCTGCTCGACGAAATTTCCGAAATGCCCCTGGCCCTGCAAGCCAAGTTGCTGCGCGTTCTGCAAGAGCGTGAAGTGGAGCGAGTGGGCGCGCGCAAGCCGATCAGTCTGGATATTCGCGTGGTCGCCACGACCAATCGTGATCTGGCCGGCGAGGTGGCGGCGGGGCGTTTTCGCGAAGACCTGTTTTACCGCTTGTCGGTTTTCCCCTTGGCCTGGCGTCCACTTCGCGAGCGCACTGCCGATATCCTGCCGCTGGCGGAAAAATTGTTGGCCAAACACGTCAATAAAATGAAGCACGCAGCAGCGAAGCTGTCCCCCGAAGCTCAAGCTTGCCTGACCGCGTACCCGTGGCCGGGCAACGTGCGGGAGCTGGACAACGCCATTCAGCGCGCGTTGATTCTGCAGCAGGGCGGTTTGATTCAGCCGCAGGATTTCTGCCTGAGCGGTGCGGTGACATTTGCGCCGTTGCCGATCACGGCACCGGTGATCCGCGAGGTGGAAATCGAGGCGGATTCTTCCGGCGCGCTGGGCGATGACCTGCGCCGCCGGGAGTTTCAGATGATCATCGACACCCTGCGCGCCGAGCGTGGCCGCCGTAAGGAAGCTGCCGAAAAGCTCGGCATCAGCCCGCGCACCCTGCGCTACAAACTGGCGCAAATGCGCGATGCCGGGATGGATGTCGAAGGTTATCTGTTCGCCACCTGATCGATGCTGCAAAACATTCCAGATGCTTTTCTCAGGAGGGTGCCCACTAGCTGGCACCCTTGTTGCTAATACCTGTGTACCCGCCGAGTGAGTGTCAAAAAATTGCGGGCCGCCCAAGAGAGTAGACCATGAGCCAAGGTATTGAATTTAATCGGTTGATGATGGACATGCAGGCCATGAAAGTGGATGCCATGTCTGCGCGTAAATCGACTGCCGCTGTCCCTGAAATCGCGGGCAGCAGCTTTTCCGACATGCTCGGTCAGGCGATCAATAAAGTCAGCGATACCCAGCAGGCGTCGACTCAACTGGCCAACGCGTTCGAGATCGGCAAGAGCGGTGTCGACCTGACTGACGTCATGATTGCGTCGCAAAAAGCCAGCGTGTCGTTCCAGGCTCTGACCCAGGTGCGCAACAAGCTGGTCCAGGCTTACCAAGACATCATGCAGATGCCGGTTTAAGGGCGAAATAAGTCATGGCAGAAGCAGTCGCTGATAACGTTCCGGCCAAGGCCACCCCGATCGACGGCAAACCGCCGCTGTTCGGCCTGTCCTTTCTGGAAAACCTTTCCCAGATGACCGTGCTGCGTCAGGTCGGCCTGTTGGTCGGTCTGGCGGCGAGCGTGGCGATTGGCTTTGCCGTGGTGCTGTGGTCGCAGCAGCCGGATTACCGTCCACTGTACGGCAGCCTTGCCGGCATGGACGCCAAGCAGGTCATGGAAACCCTGGCCGCCGCTGACATTCCCTATAACGTAGAACCCAATTCCGGCGCCTTGCTGGTCAAGGCCGACGACCTGTCCCGTGCGCGGATGAAACTCGCTGCCGCTGGTGTCACTCCCAGCGACGGCAATATCGGTTTCGAAATCCTCGACAAGGAACAGGGTCTGGGCACCAGCCAGTTCATGGAAGCGACCCGTTATCGTCGCGGCCTCGAAGGCGAACTGGCGCGGACCATCTCCAGCCTGAACAACGTCAAGGGTGCCCGCGTGCACCTGGCCATTCCGAAGAGTTCGGTGTTCGTCCGTGACGAGCGCAAGCCGAGCGCTTCGGTACTGGTCGAGCTGTACAGCGGGCGTTCGCTGGAGCCGGGTCAGGTGGTGGCGATCATCAATCTGGTCGCGACTTCCGTGCCCGAGTTGAGCAAATCGCAGATCACCGTCGTCGATCAAAAGGGCAACCTGCTCTCCGATCAGGCGGAGAACTCGGAAATGACCATGGCCGGCAAGCAGTTCGATTACAGCCGCCGCATGGAAAGCATGCTCACCCAGCGCGTGCACAACATTCTGCAACCGGTACTGGGCAACGATCGCTACAAGGCTGAAGTCTCCGCCGACGTCGATTTCAGTGCCGTCGAATCGACTGCCGAGCAGTTCAACCCGGACCAACCGGCGTTGCGCAGCGAGCAGTCGGTCAACGAACAACGTACCGCCAGCAATGGCCCGCAAGGTGTGCCGGGTGCCCTGAGCAACCAGCCGCCGTCGCCTGCCTCGGCGCCGCAGACCACCGGTGGCACCGCCGCACCGGCCGGGATGATCCAGCCGGGTCAGCCACTGGTTGACGCCAACGGTCAGCAGATCATGGACCCGGCCACCGGCCAGCCGATGCTCGCACCGTACCCGGCGGACAAGCGTCAACAATCCACCAAGAACTTCGAGCTCGACCGTTCGATCAGCCACACCAAGCAGCAGCAGGGCCGTCTCAATCGCCTGTCGGTGTCGGTCGTGGTCGACGATCAGGTCAAGATCAACCCGGCCAACGGCGAAACCAGCCGTGCGCCGTGGAGCGCCGACGAATTGGCGCGCTTCACCCGTCTGGTGCAGGACGCCGTCGGTTTCGACGCCAGCCGTGGCGACAGCGTCAGCGTGATCAACATGCCGTTCTCCGCCGAGCGCGGCGAAGTGATTGCCGATATTCCGTTCTACTCCCAGCCTTGGTTCTGGGACATCGTCAAACAAGTGCTGGGTGTGCTGTTCATCCTCGTACTGGTGTTTGGTGTGCTGCGTCCGGTGCTCAACAACATCACCGGCGGTGGCAAAGGCAAGGAGCTGGCCGGTCTGGGCAGCGACGTGGAACTCGGTGGCATGGGCGGCCTGGACGGCGAACTGGCCAACGACCGCGTGAGCCTCGGTGGTCCGCAGAGCATTCTGTTGCCGAGCCCGAGCGAGGGTTATGACGCGCAGCTGAATGCAATCAAGAGTCTGGTAGCTGAAGACCCGGGTCGCGTGGCTCAGGTCGTGAAAGAGTGGATTAACGCAGATGAGTGATAACCGAGCCGCCACCGTCAAACTGACCAAGGTCGACAAAGCCGCGATTCTGCTGCTGTCCCTGGGTTCGACCGATGCTGCGCAAGTGTTGCGCCACATGGGGCCCAAAGAGGTTCAGCGCGTCGGCGTGGCCATGGCGCAGATGGGCAACGTCCATCGCGAACAGGTCGAGCAGGTGATGAGCGAGTTCGTCGACATCGTCGGCGATCAGACCAGCCTCGGCGTCGGTTCCGACGACTACGTACGCAAGATGCTCACCCAGGCCCTGGGCGAAGACAAGGCCAACGGCCTGATCGACCGCATCCTGCTCGGTGGCAACACCAGTGGCCTCGACAGCCTGAAATGGATGGAGCCGCGCGCAGTCGCCGACGTCATCCGTTACGAACACCCGCAGATCCAGGCAATCGTGGTCGCGTACCTCGACCCGGATCAGGCCGGTGAAGTGCTCGGCAACTTCGACCATAAAGTGCGTCTGGACATCATCCTGCGCGTCTCGTCGTTGAACACCGTGCAACCGGCCGCCTTGAAAGAACTCAACCAGATTCTCGAGAAACAGTTCTCCGGCAACTCGAACGCCTCGCGCACCACCCTGGGTGGCATCAAGCGTGCGGCCGACATCATGAACTTCCTCGACAGCTCGATCGAAGGCCAGCTCATGGACTCGATCCGCGAAGTCGACGAAGACCTGTCCGGTCAGATCGAAGACCTCATGTTCGTGTTCAACAACCTTGCCGACGTCGACGACCGTGGCATTCAGGCGCTGTTGCGCGAAGTCTCTTCCGATGTGCTGGTGCTGGCCCTCAAGGGCTCGGACGAGGGCGTCAAGGAAAAGATCTTCAAGAACATGTCCAAGCGTGCCGCCGAACTGTTGCGCGACGACCTCGAGGCGAAAGGCCCGGTGCGCGTCAGCGACGTCGAAACCGCGCAGAAGGAAATCCTCACTATTGCCCGTCGTATGGCCGAAGCCGGCGAGATCGTGCTCGGTGGCAAGGGCGGCGAGGAAATGATCTAAGCCCATGGATAAGCCTGACGAGTCTGTGACGGATCTGATCCGCGCCCGCGATGTTCGTGGTTTCGAATCCTGGGCGCTGCCCAGCTTCGACCCGCCGAAACCGGAACCCGAGCCGGAACCCGAGCCCGAACCGCCGGAAATGGAAGAAGTGCCGCTGGAAGAAGTCCAGCCACTGACCCTGGAAGAACTCGAAAGCATCCGTCAGGAGGCTTACAACGAGGGCTTCGCCATTGGTGAAAAGGAAGGTTTTCACAGCACCACGCTGAAGGTGCGTCAGGAGGCTGAAACAGCGCTGGCGGCGAAAATCGCCAGCCTTGAGCTGCTGATGGCCAACCTGTTCGAACCGATCGCCGAGCAAGACACCCAGATTGAAAAGTCGCTGGTTGACCTCGTGCAACACATCACCAAGCAGGTGATCAAGCGCGAACTGGCCATCGATTCAACGCAGATCGAACACGTCATGCGCGATGCCCTCAAGCTATTGCCGCTGGGCGTGGAAAACGTGCGCCTGTACGTCAATCCGCAGGATTTCGCCCAGGTCAAAGCCCTGCGCGAACGCCACGAAGAAACCTGGCGCATCGTTGAAGACGAGTCGCTGTTGCCGGGCGGCTGCCGGGTTGAAACCGAACACAGCCGCATCGACGCCAGTGTCGAATCGCGGGTGACCCAGGTCATGGCCAAACTGTTCGACCAATTGCACGAGCAAGCCCTGCATCCGGCAGCACCTGACTTGAGTCTGGAAATCCCCGAAGACACCCCAGCGGCTGTCGACTCTGACGAGCCGCGCGCGGACGCCAGCGATGCGCCTTGAACGCACCAGTTTCGCCAAGCGCCTGAGCACCTACGCCGAGGCCACCGAGATTGCCGGCGCGCCGATCCTTGAAGGTCGGCTGCTGCGCATGGTTGGCCTGACTCTCGAAGCCGAAGGCCTGCGCGCCGCCATGGGCACCCGCTGCATGGTGATCAATGACGACAGCTACCATCCGTCTCAGGTGGAAGCGGAAGTCATGGGTTTTTCCGGCAGCAAAGTCTTTCTGATGCCGGTCGGCAGCGTCGCCGGGATTGCCCCGGGCGCGCGCGTGGTGCCGCTGGCCGATACCGGTCGTTTGCCGATGGGCATGAGCATGCTTGGCCGTGTTCTTGACGGTGCTGGCCGCGCGCTGGACGGCAAGGGCGGCATGAAGGCCGAAGACTGGGTGCCGATGGACGGCCCGACCATCAACCCGCTCAACCGTGATCCGATCAGCGTACCGCTGGATGTCGGCATCCGTTGCATCAACGGTTTGCTGACGGTCGGCCGTGGCCAGCGTCTGGGTCTGTTCGCCGGTACCGGTGTCGGTAAATCGGTGCTGTTGGGCATGATGACCCGCTTCACCGAAGCCGACATCATCGTCGTCGGCCTGATCGGTGAGCGTGGTCGCGAAGTTAAGGAATTCATCGAGCACATCCTCGGTGAAGAAGGCCTCAAACGCTCGGTAGTGGTTGCCTCGCCAGCGGACGATGCACCGCTGATGCGTATGCGCGCGGCGATGTATTGCACGCGCATCGCCGAGTATTTCCGCGACAAGGGCAAGAACGTTCTGCTGCTGATGGACTCGCTGACCCGTTTCGCCCAAGCCCAGCGGGAAATCGCGCTGGCCATCGGCGAACCGCCAGCAACCAAGGGCTATCCGCCCTCGGTGTTCGCCAAACTGCCGAAACTGGTGGAGCGCGCCGGTAATGCGGAGAAGGGCGGCGGTTCGATCACGGCGTTCTACACCGTACTGTCCGAAGGCGACGACCAGCAGGACCCGATTGCCGACTCGGCGCGGGGCGTGCTTGACGGCCACATCGTCCTGTCGCGGCGCCTGGCCGAGGAAGGCCACTATCCGGCGATCGACATCGAAGCCTCGATCAGCCGGGTAATGCCAGCAGTGGTTTCGCCGGATCACATGCAGCGCGCGCAGTATTTCAAACAGCTCTGGTCACGCTATCAGCAGAGCCGTGATTTGATCAGCGTCGGTGCCTATGTGGCCGGTGGTGATCGCGAGACCGATCTGGCGATTTCCCTGCAGCCGCAATTGGTCAGGTATCAGCGCCAGGGCCTCAACGACAAAATCAATCTGGGTGAAAGCCAGGCCTATCTGGAAACCCTGTTCGCCCCTGCGGCGGGCGGGTAACCGGCCATGGCCGTCAGCCGCGCTGCGCGCCTGGCACCGGTGGTGGACATGGCCGAGAAGGCCGAGAAAGCCGCCGTGCAGCGCCTCGCCTACTTTCAGGGCCAGGTCAAAGTTGCCGAAAGCAAACTGGCCGACCTCAATGCCTTTCGTCTGGATTACTCGCAGCAGTGGATCGTGCGCGGCAGCACCGGCGTGACCGGGCAATGGCTGCTGGGCTTTCAGGGTTTCCTGGCGCAACTCGACACCGCCGTCGACCAGCAACGGCAGAGCCTGGTCTGGCACCAGAACAAGCTCGACAAGGCGCGTGAAGAGTGGCAACAGGCATTCGCCCGCGTCGAGGGCTTGCGCAAACTGGTGCAGCGCTATCGTGATGAAGCGCAACGCCTGGAAGACAAGCGGGAGCAGAAGCTGCTCGATGAACTGTCGCAGCGGTTGCCAAGGCGTGATGCCTTCTAAACCTCACCGCCAAACCCTGTGGGAGCGAGCCTGCTCGCGAAAGCGCCGTGTCAGTCAATCCTGTAGTCAACTGACAGAATGCCTTCGCGAGCAGGCTCGCTCCCACACTTGTTCCACTGTTGCGCCTTGCCCCAAGCCTATCCAGGTGCTAAACCTTGTACAGGTTCGTCAATGACAAGGAAGCCAGTCAATGTCAGTCGTTACAGAAGTCTCTCCAGACCAGAAAAAGCTCACGATCGCCGTCAAAGGCCGGTTCGATTTCGGTCGCCATCAGGAATTTCGCGAGTCGTATGAACGGCTCCCACACAAACCCGAATCCATCGTGGTCGATCTCAAAGAGGCCACTTACCTCGACAGCTCCGCGCTGGGCATGTTGCTTCTGCTGCGTGATCACGCCGGTGGCGACAATTCGGATATCCGTGTCGTCAACAGCAGCTCCGATGTGAAGAAAATCCTCGCGATTTCCAACTTCGACAAACTCTTCGACATCAGTTGACGCCCATGCAGGCGCAAGAGCCGCTGACCATTCTTATCGCCGAAGACAGCGCCGCCGACCGGCTGCTGCTGTCGACCATTGTCCGCCGTCAAGGTCATCAGGTGCTGACGGCGGCCAATGGTGCGGAGGCGGTCGAATGCTTCCAGCAGCAACAACCCGATCTGGTGTTGATGGACGCGCTGATGCCGGTGATGGACGGCTTCGAAGCGGCGCGGCAGATCAAGGCGCTGGCGGGTGAAGCGTTGGTGCCGATCATTTTCCTCACGTCGCTGACCGAGAGTGAAGCGCTGGCTCGGTGTCTGGAGGCTGGCGGCGACGATTTTCTGGCGAAGCCGTACAACCAGGTGATCCTTGCCGCCAAAATCAAGGCGATGGATCGCTTGCGGCGCCTTCAGGCAACGGTCCTGCAGCAGCGTGATCTGATCGCAAAACATCATGACTATCTACTCAACGAACAACGCGTGGCCAAAGCGGTGTTCGACAAGGTCGCACATTCCGGTTGCCTGAGTGCGCCGAACATCCGTTACCTGCAATCGCCGTATGCGCTGTTCAACGGTGACTTGTTGCTGGCGGCGTACACGCCTGCCGGTGACATGCACGTCATGCTCGGCGATTTCACCGGGCATGGCTTGCCGGCAGCGGTGGGGGCGATGCCGCTGGCCGAAGTGTTTTATGGGATGACCGCCAAGGGCTATGGCCTGGCCGAAACCCTGCGCGAGATGAACGCCAAGCTCAAGCGCATCCTGCCGGTGGACATGTTCTGCTGTGCCACCTTGCTCAGTCTGAGTTTCCAGAGCCGTTCGGTGGAGGTGTGGAATGGTGGCATGCCCGACGGTTACCTGCACCGCATGGCCAGCGGCGAGCGTGTGCCCTTGCCGGCGCGGCATTTGCCCCTTGGGATTCTCAGCGCGCAAGCCTTCGATGACCGTACGGATGTGTATCCGATGGCCGTCGATGATCGAGTGTTTCTGTTATCGGACGGCGTGATCGATACCTGCGATGCCAATGACCAGTTGTTCGGCGTCGAACGCTTGCAGCAGGTGTTTGCGGCGAACCGTGAGCCGGATCGGTTATTCGAGGATATCGAGCAAGCGTTGCGCGATTTTCGTGGGCAGGCCCGTGATGATGTGAGCATGGTCGAAGTCAGTCTGCTCGAGTCGGCGCAGGCCCACGGCGCAGCGCCGGTGTATTCCGACAGCGGCCAGTCGTGCCCGCTGGACTGGTCGGCCAGTTTCGAGTTTCGCGGCGCCACGCTCAGGCGCTTCAATCCATTGCCGTTCCTCTTGCAGTTGCTGCTTGAGGTGCATGGCCTGCGCGCGCAAAGCGGGGCGCTGTACAGCGTGCTCGCCGAGTTGTATTCCAATGGCCTGGAGCATGGCGTGCTCGGGCTGGACTCGAGCCTCAAACGCGATGCGGCAGGTTTCGCCCGCTACTATGAAATGCGCGCGGCGCGGTTGGAGGCGCTGCAAGACGGTTTCGTGCGAGTGCATCTGCAGGTGCAACCGCAAGGCGAGGGTGGGCGCCTGGTCATTCGGGTCGAGGACAGCGGCAAGGGCTTCGATGTAACGCGGGTCATGGATCGCCCGCTGGATCACGTCCGCTTGTCGGGTCGCGGCATCAGCCTGGTCCGGCAACTGGGGCGCAACGCCAGTTGGTCGGACCAAGGTCGTAGTGCCAGCGTGGAGTTTTTCTGGGAGATTGAGGCATAATCCGCCCATTCTTGATCAAGGAGTGAGCAAGTGACAGACCCACATGTAAATCGCGAAGTCCTCGATACTTTGCGCGAGGTGATGGAGGACGGCTATACGGAATTGCTGGAGACTTTTCTGGCAGATTCGCAAAGCCGCCTGCACGAGTTGCAGGACAGCACCAGCGCCAAAGCGCTTTCCGATGTAGCGCATAGCTTCAAGGGCAGCGCCAGCAACATGGGCGCGGTTCGACTGGCCGAGTTGTGCCAGGACCTGGAGTCGAACGCGAAGGACAAAAGCCCGGAAGCGCTCGCTCAGCTAGTCGCCGATATCCATTCTGAATTCGCCGAAGTACGTCCGGTGTACGAAAGCGAAAAGCACCACGCCCACATCCACTGAAGCTGCCGTCCGGCGCTTTTCGCAAGTGTCTGGCCAAACTGGCCCGGCACTTGCAGTCAACTTGCTCAACTGTACCTACGATCCCAGTGCAGCGGAGACCGTGTCATGCCTGCGACCCCCAACATTCTTCTTCAGACCGCCGCTCAGGCCAAGGCGCAAGCCGCCTCTGCCAAATCGTCGGCAATGGCCGCAGACGCCGGGGACAAGGCCTCCAGCTTCGCCAAAGTGTTTGCCGATCAGGCGCCGGCCAAGCCCGCCGTGAGCGCTGACAATTCAGTCAGGCCGGCACGCGATAAGGTCGCGGACAGCAGCGGCAAAAAGGATATCGGCAAAGATCAATCTGCCGCGCCCCAGCCAGCAGTTGCCGATAGCGGCAAAGCGTTGCCTGCCGACAAAGCGGCGGCGAGCGACGACGCGACTGCCACTGCCGATGACACCGCTGAAACCATACAACCCCCTGTGGCCGATGCCGCGCCTGTAGACCCGGCCCTTGATCCGGCCTTGGCGCAAGTCGTTCAGCCGTTGGTGGCAGCGCCTGTGGTGCAAACGCCAACAGTCGCCACGCCAGCCCAGCCGGAAACCGAAACGCCTGCACTGGCGGTCGTGTCGGGCATGGTCAAAGATCCGGCGGCAACCGACAGCGATTTCGATCCATCGGCCGACCCGCTCGACTCGATGCCGGCCGTGCGCATGGCGATGGAGCAGGGCGGGCATATTTCCGCCGCCAGTCAGGCGCAACCGAAAGCCACGCCTGCTCAAGCTCAGGCTGACGGTGAATTGACCGCCGCGCAGAACTTTGCCGCCGGCATGGCCAGCATGCTCGACGTGCAGGCCGACAAGGACAGCACCAGTCAGGGCGGCGAACAAGCTTTCAGCGGGCTGATCGACGATGGTCTGAAGGATCTGAAATCGGCTACCAGCGACACTCGCGTCGATGACTTCGCCAACCGTCTGGCGGCACTGACCCAGGCCGCTACGCCGAAAACCGCCAATGCGCTGCCGGTGAATCAGCCGATCGCCATGCACCAGAGCGGCTGGACCGAAGAAGTGGTCAACCGCGTCATGTACCTGTCCAGCGTCAACCTGAAGGCCGCCGACATTCAGTTGCAGCCGGCGGAGCTTGGGCGTCTGGATATCCGCGTGAACATGGTTCCCGATCAGCAGACCCAGGTCACCTTCATGAGCGCACACCCAAGCGTGCGTGAAGCGCTCGACAGCCAGATGCACCGCCTGCGCGACATGTTCAACCAGCAGGGCATGGGCCAGGTGGATGTCAATGTCGCCGACCAGAACCGTGGCTGGCAGGGGCAGCAAGGTCAGGAACAGGCGCAGCAGGGGCAGAGTGGCCGGACCAGCGCTGCGGGTGGCCGCCTGGATTCGGCGGATGAGGAATTGGCACCGGCTACTGTCGCTGAAGTGGCGGCGCAGACTACCAGCGTAATTGGCAGCAGCGCGGTCGACTATTACGCCTGAGAAAATCAAGAGCCCCCTCACCCTAGCCCTCTCCCAGAGGGAGAGGGGACCGATTGGGGAATCTTGAAGAACTACGCCGACCTGAACGAGCATCGCTGAATCCGTTCGACATTCGGCGACCTGTTGATTCCCGCCCTGAACTTGCAATCACCTCGGTTGTGCAGGTCGATGTCCAGCCCCATTACATCTCGGTCGGCCCCCTCTCCCTCAGGGAGAGGGCTGGGGTGAGGGTGCTTTTGACTTTAGCGTCGTTCTCGACCTCCGACACTTCTGGCATAACACTTGCTCTTGCCTTGCCGTGCGACTGTGAAACCCCCGATTAGTGACGGATTATTGGCATGGCGAAGAGCGAAGCTGCAGCAGTAAAAGACCCCGCAACCAAAGGCAAACTCAAGCTGATCATCGTGATCGTGCTGGCGTTGCTGGTGGCCATTGGTGCATCCGTCGGGGCGACCTGGTTCTTCATGCACGGCGCGCAAAGCAAGCCTGCCGAGGCCGCTGAAGCAGCGCCGGTCGGCAAGCAGGCGGCGATTTTCGAGCCGATGGCGCCGGCCTTCGTGGCCAACTACAACCAGAACGGCCGTCAGCGCTACATGCAGGTGAGCATCACCATGCTGGCGCGGAATCAGGCCGATCTGGACGCGCTCAAAGTGCACATGCCGGTTATCCGCAACAACCTGGTAATGCTCTTCTCCGGTCAGGATTTCGCCACACTGGCGACACCGGTCGGCCAAGAGATGTTGCGCCAGAAGGCCACCGCCAGCGTCCAGGAAGTGGCGCAGAAAGAACTGGGCAAAGTGGTCATCGAACAGTTGCTTTTCACTAATTTCGTACTGCAGTAGGAACACGACATGGCCGTGCAGGATCTGCTGTCCCAGGATGAAATCGATGCGCTGCTGCATGGCGTCGATGATGGTCTGGTACAGACCGATAATGCTGCCGAACCCGGCAGTGTCAAAAGCTACGACCTGACCAGTCAGGATCGCATCGTCCGTGGACGCATGCCGACGCTGGAAATGATCAACGAGCGCTTTGCCCGCTACACCCGCATCAGCATGTTCAACATGCTGCGCCGCTCGGCGGACGTGGCTGTCGGTGGTGTGCAGGTGATGAAGTTCGGCGAATACGTGCACTCGCTGTACGTGCCGACCAGCCTCAACCTGGTCAAGATCAAACCGCTGCGCGGCACCGCGCTGTTCATCCTCGACGCCAAACTGGTGTTCAAGCTGGTGGACAACTTCTTCGGTGGTGACGGCCGTCACGCCAAGATCGAAGGGCGTGAGTTCACCCCGACCGAGTTGCGCGTAGTGCGCATGGTGCTCGAGCAGGCTTTCGTCGATCTGAAAGAAGCCTGGCAGGCGATCATGGAAGTCAATTTCGAGTACATCAACTCGGAAGTGAACCCGGCCATGGCCAACATCGTCGGCCCGAGCGAAGCAATTGTGGTCTCCACCTTCCACATCGAACTCGATGGCGGTGGCGGCGATCTGCACGTGACCATGCCGTACTCGATGATCGAGCCAGTGCGCGAGATGCTCGACGCCGGTTTCCAGTCCGACCTCGACGATCAGGACGAGCGCTGGGTCAACGCCCTGCGCCAGGACGTGCTCGATGTCGACGTGCCGATCGGCGCCACCGTGGCCCGCCGCCAGTTGAAGCTGCGCGACATCCTGCACATGCAACCGGGGGATGTGATCCCGGTCGAGATGCCGGAAGACATGATCATGCGCGCCAACGGCGTGCCGGCCTTCAAGGTCAAGATGGGCTCGCACAAAGGCAACCTCGCGTTGCAGGTGATCGAGCCGATCGAGCGTCGCTGAGGCGGCGCTTTTCACCCCCGTATTTAACCGAATTGTTGCCCGCCGAGGACACATGATGAACGACGATATGAACGCGCAGGACGACCAGGCACTGGCCGATGAATGGGCTGCGGCCCTGGAAGAAACCGGTGACGCCGGCCAGGCTGACATCGATGCACTGCTGGCCGCCGACGCCGGCACTTCCAGCTCCAACCGTCTGCCGATGGAAGAGTTCGGCAGCGTGCCGAAGAACAATGATCCGGTGACCCTCGACGGTCCGAACCTGGACGTGATCCTCGACATCCCGGTGTCGATCTCGATGGAAGTCGGCAGTACCGACATCAACATCCGCAACCTGCTGCAACTCAACCAGGGTTCGGTGATCGAGCTTGATCGTCTGGCCGGTGAGCCGCTCGACGTGCTGGTCAACGGCACCTTGATCGCCCACGGCGAAGTAGTGGTGGTCAACGAGAAGTTCGGCATCCGCCTGACCGACGTGATCAGCCCAAGCGAACGCATCAAGAAGCTGCGCTGAGTGAAAAGGTTTCTCTGGGTGCTGCTGGCATGGCCGTTGAGCGTGCTGGCTGCCGAGCCGGGCGCAACCACTGCCGCGCCTGCCGCCACCGCGCCAATGGTCAATAGCGGCGTGGCCGGTCAGTTGACACAACTGGTGTTCGGTTTGCTGCTGGTGCTGGGTTTGATTTTCTTCCTCGCCTGGCTGCTGCGCCGCGTGCAGCAGGCGGGGCCGGCCGGCAAGGGCCAGGTGATCGAGCTGATCGGCTCACGCGCGCTCGGTCCGCGTGACCGCTTGATGCTGGTGCAGGTCGGCAACGAGCAGATTCTGCTCGGCCTCAGCCCCGGCACCATCACCGCGCTGCACGTGCTCAAAGAGCCGGTCGAAGTCCCCACCGCCAGTGAAAAAGCGACGCCGGAATTTGCTCAGCATCTGCTGAAGATTCTTGGCAAGGACCAAAAGGATACGAAGTAATGGGTGCGCTCCGCATCGTCTTGACGCTGGTCTTGTTGCTGGCCGCGCCGCTGGCGTTCGCCGCCGATCCGTTGTCTATCCCGGCGATCACGCTGGGCACTAATGCCGACGGCGCGCAGGAATATTCGGTCAGTCTGCAGATCCTGCTGATCATGACCGCGCTGAGCTTTATTCCAGCGGCGGTCATCCTGATGACCAGCTTCACGCGGATCATCATCGTCTTCTCGATCCTGCGTCAGGCCCTCGGCCTGCAACAGACGCCGTCGAACCAGATCCTCACCGGCATGGCGCTGTTCCTGACGTTGTTCATCATGGCGCCGGTGTTCGACCGGGTGAACAACGACGCGCTGCAACCGTATCTGGCGGAAACCCTCACCGCCCAGCAAGCGGTGGAAAAGGCTCAGGTGCCGATCAAGGACTTCATGCTCGCGCAGACCCGCACCAGCGATCTGGAGCTGTTCATGCGCCTGTCCAAGCGCACCGACATTGCCAGCCCGGATCAGGCGCCGTTGACCATTCTGGTGCCGGCGTTCGTGACCTCCGAGCTTAAAACCGCCTTCCAGATCGGCTTCATGATCTTCATTCCGTTCCTGATCATCGACCTCGTCGTGGCGAGCGTGCTGATGGCCATGGGTATGATGATGCTCTCGCCGCTGATCATCTCGCTGCCGTTCAAGATCATGCTGTTCGTGCTGGTCGATGGCTGGGCGCTGATCATCGGTACTCTGGCCAGCAGTTTTGGAGGTGTTTCGCCATGACGCCGGAAGTCGCGGTCGATATCTTTCGTGAAGCCCTGTGGCTGACCACCATGATGGTCGCCATCCTGGTGGTGCCGAGCCTTCTGGTCGGCCTGCTGGTGTCGATGTTCCAGGCCGCCACGCAGATCAACGAACAGACCCTGAGCTTCCTGCCGCGTCTTCTGGTGATGCTGGTGACTCTGATCATCGGCGGTCCGTGGATCGTGCAGACGTTCATGGAATACATCATCCAGCTGTACAAAAACATTCCGATGGTCATCGGCTAAGCCATGCAATCGCTGCTTCAGCTGACCGACACCCAGATCAGCACTTGGGTGGCGTCGTTCATGTTGCCGCTGTTTCGCGTGGCGTCGATGCTGATGGTCATGCCGGTGTTCGGCACCACCCTGATCCCGCGCCGCGTGCGCCTGTATTTCGCCGTGGCGATCACCGTGGTCATCACCCCGGCGCTGCCGCCGATGCCCGCCGTCAGCCCACTCGATCTCAGCGGCCTGCTGCTGATCGGCGAGCAGATTCTGGTGGGCGCCGTACTCGGCTTTTCCCTGCAACTGTTCTTCCAGGCTTTCGCCGTCGCCGGGCAGATTGTTGCGATCCAGATGGGCATGGGCTTCGCCTCGATGATCGACCCTACCAACGGCGTTTCAGTGGCGGTGATCGGGCAGTTCTTCACCATGCTGGTGACGTTGCTGTTCCTGTCGATGAACGGCCATCTGGTGGTGTTCGAAGTCCTCACTGAAAGTTTCACCACGCTGCCGGTCGGCGGCGGTTTGATGGTTGCGCATTACTGGGAACTGGCCGGCAAACTCGGCTGGGTCCTCGGCGCCGCATTGCTGCTGGTGTTGCCGGCCGTCACCGCACTGTTGGTGGTCAACATCGCCTTCGGCGTGATGACCCGCGCCGCGCCGCAACTGAACATCTTCTCGATCGGTTTTCCGCTGACCCTGGTGCTCGGCCTGTTCATCGTCTGGGTGGGGCTTGCGGACATTCTCAACCAGTATCAACCGCTGACCAGCGAGGCCTTGCAGTTGCTACGCGAACTGGCACGGGCGCGCTGAGTCATGGCAGAGAGCGAGAGCGGTCAGGACAAAACGGAAGACCCCACGGAGAAACGCAAAAAGGACTCCCGTGAGAAGGGTGAAATCGCCCGTTCCAAAGAGCTCAACACCCTGGCCGTGATGATGGCCGGCGCCTCTGCGCTGCTGATTTTCGGCGGCATGCTCGCGCAAGAAATGATGGACGTGATGCGCCTGAACTTCACCCTGTCCCGCGAAGTGGTCATGGATCAGGGCGCCATGGGCCGTTTTCTGTTGGAGTCAGGGTTGATCGCCTTGCTGGCGATTCAGCCGGTGATGATAACCCTGTTGCTCGCCGCCATCATCGGGCCAATCTCCCTGGGTGGCTGGCTGTTCGCGGCAAGTTCGCTGGCACCCAAATTCAGCCGGATGAACCCGGCCGCCGGCCTCAAACGGATGTTCTCGTTCAAGGCTGTGGTTGAACTGCTCAAGGCCCTGGCCAAGTTTCTGATTACCTTGGGGGTGGCGCTGTTGGTGTTGTCCGCCGACGTCGACGACTTGCTGCGCATCGCCCACGAACCACTGGACATGGCGATCATCCACAGCGTCTTGCTGGTGGGCTGGAGCACGCTGTGGCTGGCCTGCGGTCTGATCATCATCGCCGCCGTCGACGTGCCGGTGCAGATCTGGGAGAGCATGAAGAAGCTCAAGATGACCAAGCAGGAAGTGCGCGACGAGCACAAGGATCAGGAAGGCCGCCCGGAGGTCAAGCAACGCATTCGCCAGACCCAGCGCGAAATGTCCCAGCGACGGATGATGGCGGCGATTCCCGAAGCCGACGTGGTCATCACCAACCCGACCCACTACGCGGTCGCGCTCAAGTACGACTCGGAGAAGGGCGGCGCGCCGGTGCTGCTGGCCAAGGGCAGCGACTTCATCGCCCTGAAAATCCGCGAAATCGCAGTGGCCAACAACGTCATGCTGCTCGAGTCGCCTGCGCTGGCGCGCTCGATCTATTACTCAACTGAGCTTGAGCAGGAGATTCCTGGCGGGCTGTATTTGGCAGTGGCGCAGGTGTTGGCCTACGTCTATCAGATTCGCCAACACCAGGCGGGCAAGGGCAAGCGGCCGGACCCGCTCAAGGATGATCTGCCGATTCCGCCGGACTTGCGTCGGGATTCCTGACCGAACTGTACAAAATAAAAAACGCCGTCCCGATTGAACGGGACGGCGTTTTTTTATGCCGCGGCGTTTTTGATGGGCGCGCGGACTTTCAGTGCTACGAAGATGTGCACCTATTTACCCCATCAAGTTTCAACTAGTCGGTGCTGCTTGAAGGTCCTATCATTTCGGCGGCATCTACCACCTCTTCACTACTGCTCATCGCTCCCATTCCTCCCGGATAATTCAACGAAAAACTCAACCCGGCACCGGGGTCGGCTGTTTGCGCCAGCCACTCGAAATTTCGGGTATAGGTGTTGTAAACCTCCCCCGAGGCTCCATTGGTGTTGCCGGTCCAGGCTCTGTCCAGGTGAGGGTACTGTGGACTTCCACGCCATGCGAACCAAGGCTGAGAGAAACAACGCTGCATGACCGCACGGATTTCCGGCGTTAAGTACACCGCACCTCCTTGCGCCAGTGATTGAAGGTATCTCTGATAAGTCCAACCCCCGCCTCCGTGTACCACCAGGGAGTAGACGTTTGAGACCTTGACTGTATAGCGGACCTCCCCAGCCTGCTGGTCGGTGATGATGATGTTTGCCTCACCGTTGCCCATTCCCGTCGCCTTGCCACTTGCGTCAACTGCTGCGACGGCGGGACTTGAGGACTTGTAGGTATAGGGCGGGTGACCCCCGATAGCCACGCGAATCTTTGTGTTACCAATCGCATCGACACCATTGAGGTGTGGGCAGTAACCACTTCTAACCATTACTCCGTCCAGCACCATCAGCGTCATGTCCACTGAAAGTGGTTGGATACTCACAGTCAGCAGTCGCACGTTGGAATAGACCGAGGTCGGGTGGTACAGCGATTTAGCATACAAGCGGTGGCCGCCGACGGTGACGGTGATCGTGTGCTGCCATGACCCGTCAATTGGACTGGCGGTCACTTTGCCCTTGGACTCTGCGCTCGGACCACTACCGTCGAAAATTTCGATCTCCTTCCCTTTACTGGCGGTGCCCTTGAGTACCAATGTGGTGCTGGTGGTGCTGGCACCCTCCGGCACTTCTTTATTGTTGGCGTCCAATACGTTGGTTAGCGTCGGGGCCGGCAATTTCTCTTTCAGACGAATGTTCACCGTCTCGTTCGGCGATTCGCCAAATTGTCCCAATTGATCAGTTACCTCGAAGTTGGCGTTTATCTCGCCGTCAACAAAGTTCTCAAAATCAGCTGTATACAGCGTCTTGCTCACTGGTGCCGAGGGATCCGTAACGTCCAACGTGAACGTCGCATTGCCTAGCTTCAATATCACTTGATCGAAAGGTTCTTTGGTCGTGTAGCGCATTTCGAACGTGACACCGTTTTGTGCCAATTCAGGGGTAATGCCATTGGCGATCACCTCGGAAGGAATAATCAGCTTGAAATTGGCGTGAGGGTGCAGGTGGTACAATACCGACAATATTTCAGATTTTTCTTTATTACCGCCGAGCCGTTCGACAACGTAATGTAGCGTGTTGATGCCGTTTACGAACTTGGATTTCGGGGCGTACAGCACGACTCGTTTATTTTCCTCGCCGGGCTTGACAGTGTAGCTGCCCACGGGTGTCGATCCATCATTGATAAACAACGCGACTGAATCGTACTCGGCCAGTGGTGCAACGCCTCGATTTAGTAGTTCAGTCCACGGATCAACCACACACGGCACGCTTTCCGGTGGGGTGGTGAATAGGCGTCTCGGAACGCCGCCATGAGCAAGACCGGAGGGTTTCACCGGTGTCACCCAGCCGGGTATGAATACCGGGACCAATTTCAAAACTTCAATCACCTCGTCGGATTGGGTGTCGATGGTTGATTCAGTGTCCATGACGCGCTCCTGGCCCTTGAGAGGCAGGCAAATGGGTGAAGCGCTATCACATACTCGTCTGTGAATTTTGGCCACTGTCATATCTGACAGGTAAATGCATGTTTCAGACAAACGGTTAGAGCTTCGTCGCCGGATGAGACACGAAGCGTCTCGGACTGCTGGCGCAAGGGCAGCGAATTCATCACCTTGAAAGTCCGCGAAATCGCTTTGGCCAAGAATGTCATGCTGCTTGAGATGCCGGATTTGCGTCGGGATTCTTGATGCTGCTGCGCAGCCATTGGTCTGAGGCCTCCCTTTACTGTCAACTCTGACAGGTGTGCTCGTCGTGATTTTGCAGTTTGATGCAAGATGCTGCCGCGCACTGGCGCGGTCAGTCGAGCGAGTGCAAGGGAGCGCGACCATGAAAGGTATTTTCAGCAGCTACGATGAAAAAACCGGCAAAGGCACCATCACGCCGAAGCCCTCGGGACGATGCCTGTCCTTTGCCGAAGCCACGGGTTTTTTTCTGACGGCCAAAGAGTACCGGTTCAGCATTCCATTGGCTGAGGCCTTGCAGGCGAAGATCAAAGTGGGCGGCGAAGTCGAGTTCGAATTGCCCAGGACCAAAAATGGGAAAGTGAAAATCCTTCGGTATTGACCGGCAGTTTGCCCTCATCGCCAAACACCTGAAAAGAAAACCGCCGTCCCGATTGATGCGCAGCGGCGGTTTTTTTGGGCGATTATTGCCTGCCAGTCAGCCTTCGCGAGCAAACTTGATTCCACTTGTAATGCGATCAACCGTCGAAAGTGAGCCTGCTTGCTAAGGGGTCATCCCGGTCAGGAAAACAACCAAGTTCAAGCCCCGCTGTTCTAGATCACTGGTTAAATAAATCCGTTCCCTTTACTCCTGTCCCCTTTTCTCTCAATTCTGATGAGGCGAAGCGTCGACTCACTACCGCAAACACAAGACAGTGTGTCCAGGGCTAGAATGATAAGCATGCTCTCTCCACCCTTGTCCTTCGTTGTACAACCCCCAATACAAACTAACGTCTGAGCGAATTCCATAGCCAGCGAACTGAGTCACAAAAAATTTAGTCCGGAACAAAACCAGGTCTGACGTTTTTACAGCACGGCCATTCGCATTGACCCACTGATCAATCTTTGAATCAGCTATAAGTGATGGTGAGACAATGCATTGTTCGACGTTGCTTACAGAAACAGAAATTGAGGCATGTTGGCCTGAGCTATCTCTTACATTGATGGTGGTGCTGCCATTACCTTCACTCCAGATTAACCCGACGTCATTGACGTTTGCGATTTTTGGATTATCCGATTGATAAGTAATTTGACCCACTCCTCCTGACGCTTGACGATTTGCTGAGGCTCCAGACGGATGAACACCCGTAAGGCGCCATCTATCGATGTACTGACCACTGGTATTCACGATTGACACTGTCCTGCCTGACAACTCTAAAGGTGAATCATCTATGATGAGTTTTGCACGTACCTTGAGGCCTACATTTAGACTAGGGAACAGAGTAGCTTCGTTTTTGTCCCCGTTGGTGCTGAATCCAACACTAATGTCCACGCGAAGAGATCCATCAACAAGGCGGTCTAGTTCCGAACGCAAAAGCGTTCTGCTCAATTTACCTGGCATTTCAATTTCAATTCCATTAGCCAACGAAATTTCGTAGTCCGATCCATCATCTTTTTTTCCTACGCAAAGCAGCCAGAACTTTTGTCCCTTTGCCATGGCTGTCCAGGTATCGACTGTCACAGTCGCATCGCCATCAAAAGTCGATAAATCAAGTACTTTTCCTCCGTCCGGCCCAATTGCTTGGAGAATTACGGGTGTCGGCAAACGCGGGTCTCCATCAGCGATTGTCATGACATCAAACCTGACTGTTGGTGATTCTCCAGCCGGAACTCCGGTACGAATCAAATCCCACCGCAACTCAATCGCCTTGCCATGCCAAGCCGCCAGAAACGCAGCGCTCAATGAAATCTCTGCAATCCCACCAACAAAATCCACCACCGGAAACGGCGGCGCACCGGCCGGCGCGTTCACCTGGACGAATTGAGCCTTATCGTCTTTCTCTGCTGCGAAGCCTGTTATCTGAAGCTTCACTCCATCCGGATTAGCCAAAACGTCAATCGGCACAGTGGGCGGGGTCAAGGTTGGGGGTGGCAGGACAAGTTGCAGGCCAATGACGGTATACACCTGATACGGAAACTGCGTGGCGCTAGCGAAGTCATTGCTCTTGTCCTCCGATACCCAGAATTCCAGTTTCAACAGCGATCCTTCTTTCAATTCTTTCAGAAAAGCTATGAGCAGCGGTTTATCCCAGAACCCCTGACTGACCCAGGTCGCATTCACCTTGTGGGTGTCACCATTCCAGAATTGCAGGACGTGCGCCGAGCCGTCAGGTTTCTGGCCGGTGAGCTTCAACCACACCTGCTGACCGACCTGGATTCCCGTCCAGTCGCGTGCTCGCAGCGTGGCGTCCTGGCCCCTCAGTGCGGCCACGTCGAGCATGCCGTCCACGGCCTCAGCGATTATCGGCGAGTTGTACACCTTCTGATTGGCGGTGATAGTGATCGGGGTCGTCGCCGACTCATTGTTGTTGGTCAATTGATCGCGCACCCTGGCGAAGACCGAATGGGTGCCGTCGCCTATCAACTGCAATTCTGCAGCCGTCAGGGTGTGGTTGATCGGGCTTGTGGGGTCGGGAAATGTGATGCTCCAGGTGCCTATGGTGAGCGTGACCGTGTCGTGAGGCCGTGGGTAACCGACGGTGATCGTGATGACTGCCGTCTGCCCCGGTGCGACGCTGGGTGGATGGCTGACGGTGACGGTAGGCGCCGGGTTGTTGTAGAGCAGCTTGAGTGTGGGTGAGTCGGCGTCGTTACCGCTGGATCGGGTCACTCTGTAGTGGACATCGTTGACACCGTTTGTGAACCAACTCGCCGGCACGCGCAAAAGAATGCGTTCCTGCTCTTCACCGGGATAGATGGTTTTGCTGATGCCGGTGTTGACTCCGTTGACAAAAATAGTCACGACGTCATAAGCCGCCATGACCCAATTCCGCAAGCCGGTTAAGGGGTCGATGACAAGTTCTACCCCAGATGGAGTGAATGCCGAGAGAGGAAGGCCACCATCGGCAGTACCTGGAGGCAGCACCGGTGTTATCCATTGCGGGGGGTACACGGGATACAAGGCCAGGGCAGCGTTGGCTTCGGTTGAATGGACTTGAACGCTCATTCTGTTCTCCTCGAACACTGGTGATGAACAATGGCAGGCAAGGTTCATCACAACGCAGAACGAGGCGTCCGTCACCTGTCAGATCTGACAGGTGGGGACGGTTTTCCGACCAATGGTATCGCTGAAGGGGTGGGCGCTCCTGCGCCGCCGAGAGGCCTAGCTCGCGCAAGCTGCACTCGACAGGATCTTCAGCCGCTGCAAGATTTGCATCCAAGAAGATCAAAATGTGGGAGCGCGCTTGCTCGCCAAAAGGCCGGCTCTCTCACTCGAATCACTCAGCCGAACCGCATCATCCAGGCAACTCCAGATTATCCAGCACCCGATTTACCGCCAGTTCCCCGAGCATGATCAGTTGCGCAATCCCCATCAGCGTTCGGCGCTGCGATGGTTTGACCAGCCCGGCGAATTCCTGGGCGATGGTTTTGGCCGAGGCGAGGGTTTCGCAGGCGTTGGCCAGGAGGTCTTCGTTTTTGGTGTCGGCGGTGACGGCGTACATGGCGCGGGGGCTGAACGGTGGTGGGGTCGAGCCGGGTGGGCAGAGGTAGTGGTCGAGGGCGCGGTCGGCGGCTTGGTGGAGTTTTTTTGAATCGAGGGATTCGTAGGGGGAGGTGGGGGCGGATTCGGGCGGGTTGGGTGTGGGTTTGATCATGGTGAAGCTCCTATATAAGTGGAGCCGTCAGGCACTGTCGCTAAACAGTAAGGTGGCGGCTGTACGCAGGTTAGCGAACCGGTTATAGGCACCCGGCAGACCCGAAGGTCTCCCACATACAGCCACCATGGCGCAGTCGCAGATACTGAACCCGCGACAAAGCATGGAACGCTGATGCACCTATTCAAGATCCGGGTCGCTAAACCCGATCGCTGATTCGTCAGCGACCGGACCACAATAGAATCCGACCCCCAGGTGCACAAGCCGGCGGATTCTGGCTTGGCTGTAGGCAATGGCGCAAGGATTTGTAGCCTTGAGACCGTGTCTGCTGGTGTCTTGTAAACAGCTTCGTTTAAATCGAAAAAAATGCGCCGCATTCGAAGGCCTCTTCGCGAGCAGGCTCGCTCCCACAGGGGCCGTATTCCAAATGTCCGATTGGGAATGCATGTCAAACTGTGGGAGCGAGCCTGCTCGCGAAGGGGCCAGCCCAATCAGCCGATAAATCCCAAGTAAAACCGCTCTATTTCATTCCCCGGCAAAAGTTGGAAAGCTTCTTGCAGTAGCCGCCCTGCGCCCGTTCGGGGCGTCAAAAGTTTGCTTTAAAGGAACGGGGAAAACCGGTGGATCGCACTCAGTTATTCAATACAGCACGCACCAACGTTGCCGACCTCAGTCGAGGCAATCTGGGCGTGCCGTTGTTGCTGCTGGTCATGCTGGCGATGATGATGTTGCCGGTGCCGCCGTTCCTGCTCGACGTCTTCTTTACCTTCAACATTGCCCTGTCCATCGTCGTCCTGCTGGTCTGCGTGTATGCGCTGCGGCCGCTGGATTTCGCCGTGTTCCCGACGATTCTGCTGGTGGCGACGCTGCTGCGACTGGCCTTGAACGTGGCCTCGACGCGGGTGGTGATGCTCCACGGTCAGGACGGCCACGCCGCTGCCGGTAAGGTGATTCAGGCCTTCGGTGAGGTGGTGATCGGCGGTAACTACGTGGTCGGTATCGTGGTCTTCGCGATCCTCATGATCATCAACTTCGTCGTGGTGACCAAGGGTGCCGGGCGGATTTCCGAGGTGAGCGCGCGTTTCACCCTCGATGCGATGCCCGGCAAACAAATGGCGATCGACGCCGACCTCAACGCCGGTTTGATTGACCAGAACCAGGCCAAATCGCGCCGTCAGGAAGTCGCCCAGGAGGCGGAGTTCTACGGTTCGATGGACGGTGCCAGCAAGTTTGTCCGTGGTGACGCCATCGCCGGCCTGCTGATTCTGTTCATCAACCTCATCGGCGGCATGGCCGTGGGTATCTTCCAGCACGGCATGAGCTTCGGCGATGCGGGCAAAGTTTACGCCTTGCTGACCATCGGTGACGGTTTAGTGGCGCAATTGCCATCACTGTTGTTATCTACAGCAGCGGCGATCATGGTGACCCGTGCTTCCGGCTCGGAAGACATGGGCAAGCAGATCAACCGCCAGATGTTCGCCTCGCCGAAAGCGCTGGCCGTGGCCGCTGGTTTGATGGCGGTGATGGGTCTGGTGCCGGGCATGCCGCACTTCTCCTTCCTGAGCATGGCCGCGCTGGCTGCGGGCGGCGCGTACCTGTTCTGGAAAAAGCAGAACGTTGCCAAGGTTGTCGCGCTGGAAGAGGTCAAGCGTCAGCAGGAACTGCTGCCGTCGCCAGCCCGCGCCATGGAAACCAAAGAGCTGGGCTGGGACGACGTGACGCCGATCGACATGATCGGCCTGGAAGTCGGCTATCGCCTGATTCCGCTGGTGGACCGCAATCAGGGTGGGCAATTGCTCGCGCGGATCAAGGGCGTGCGCAAGAAGCTCTCGCAGGATCTGGGCTTCCTCATGCCGACCGTGCACATCCGCGACAACCTCGATCTGGCGCCGAGCGCTTACCGCTTGACGCTGATGGGCGTGATCCTCGCCGAGGCCGAGATCTACCCGGACCGCGAACTGGCGATCAACCCCGGCCAGGTGTATGGCTCGCTCAACGGTATCAACGCCAAAGATCCGGCTTTCGGCCTCGAGGCGGTGTGGATCGAAATCAGCCAGCGCGCCCAGGCGCAATCGCTCGGCTACACCGTGGTCGACGCCAGCACCGTGGTCGCCACGCACTTGAACCAGATTCTGTACAAGCACTCCAGTGAGCTGATCGGCCACGAGGAAGTGCAGCAACTCATGCAATTGCTGGCCAAGAGCTCGCCGAAACTGGCGGAAGAGCTGGTGCCGGGCGTGGTTTCGCTGTCGCAGTTGCTCAAGGTCCTGCAAGCGCTGCTCGCCGAGCACGTGCCGGTGCGTGACATCCGCAGCATCGCAGAGGCGATCGCGAACAACGCCGCGAAGAGTCAAGATACCGCCGCGCTGGTCGCCGCTGTGCGGGTCGGCGTATCCCGTGCAATCGTCCAAAGCATTGTAGGCACTGAGTCCGAGCTGCCTGTAATCACATTGGAACCAAGGTTGGAACAGATATTGCTCAATAGTCTGCAGAAGGCAGGACAAGGCTCGGAAGAGGGCGTTCTGCTGGAGCCGAGCATGGCCGAGAAGCTGCAGCGTTCGTTGATCGAAGCGGCCCAGCGTCAGGAAATGCAAGGCCAACCGGTGATCCTGCTGGTAGCCGGCCCGATTCGCGCGATGCTCTCGCGCTTTGGCCGCCTCGCAGTGCCAGGCCTGCATGTGCTGGCCTACCAGGAAGTACCGGACAACAAGCAAGTGACCATCGTTGCGACAGTAGGGCCCAACGGCTGAGGTAGTGGTTTATGCAAGTTAAGCGTTTTTTCGCCGCCGATATGCGTCAGGCCATGAAGCTGGTTCGCGATGAGCTGGGCGCTGATGCCGCCATCATCGGCAACCGCCGCATCGCCGGCGGCGTCGAGTTGACGGCGGCTCTGGATTACAAATTGTCGGCGCTGGCGCCACGGGTTCCAAACATGGAACTCGAAGACGAGCTGCGCAAGACCCAGTCGCGCATCGTCACCGCCCAGGCCGAGCTGAGCCTGCGTGGCGAAGCCGACGGCAACACCAATCAGCAGTTGTTCGCCGGGCTGCCGTTGACCGCAGGCCTGCCGCTGACTGCTGCCGAACCGCTGAGCGAGCCGACCTACGCCGCACCGACGCGCCCGGCCGCAGCGCCTGCGCAGGCCTCGGCGGGTGTCGATCCGCGTGCACTGGATTCGATGCGTTTTGAATTGAACAGCTTGCGCGAGCTGATGGAAGTGCAGCTCGGCACCCTGGCCTGGAATCAGCTGCAAGGCAGCCGTCCGGCCCAGGCCAATCTGTATCGCCGTCTGCAGCGCATCGGCCTGTCCGGCCCGCTGTCGCGCGATCTGTTGGCGATGATCACCGATATCGAAGAACCCCGTCAGGCCTGGCGCATGCTGCTGGCGCACCTGGCGCGGATGATTGCCGTACCGGAAGTCGAGCCGCTGGAAGAGGGCGGTGTGATTGCCATGGTCGGCCCCGCCGGCATGGGCAAGACCACGACGCTGGCCAAGCTCGCCGCGCGTTACGTGCTCAAGTACGGCGCGCAGAACGTTGCACTGGTGAGCATGGACAGCTTCCGCATCGGCGCGCAGGAACAATTGAAAACCCTCGGGCGCATCCTCAACGTGCCGGTAACGCACGTCGATCCGGGTCAGTCGCTGGTGCAGGCATTGGATCCACTGCTACGCAAACGCGTGGTTTTGATCGATACTGCCGGCCTGCAAGCCAGTGATCCGGCGTTGCGCATGCAGCTTGAGAGCCTGGCCGGGCGTGGCATTCGCTCAAAAAATTATCTGGTCCTGGCAACCACCAGCCAGAAACAGGTTCTAACCGCCGCTTATCACAGTTACAAGCGTTGCGGGCTGGCCGGCTGCATCCTGACTAAACTGGATGAAACGGCCAGTCTCGGCGAAGTGTTGAGCCTGGCGATCAGTCATGAATTGCCGGTCGCGTACCTGACCGATGGCCCACGGATTCCGGATGATCTGCATCTGCCGCGTCGTCATCAATTGGTCAGCCGCGCCGTCAGCGTGCAAATGCAGGAAGAACCCAGCGAAGAAGCCATGGCTGACATGTTCGCTGATATCTATCACAGCCCGACCAAGCAGGTTGGCTGAGGTAATCATGAACAGTTTTTGTACCTACATCGATGGTCTGCCACGCATTGTTCCGATCAGGAACGCGCAGCCAGTAATGTGGCCTCCGTCTATGCAAGACAAGGTAAAGAAATAACATGGGCAGCATGCATCCCGTACAGGTGATCGCGGTGACCGGCGGCAAAGGTGGCGTCGGCAAGACTAACGTGTCAGTGAACTTGTCGCTGGCGCTGGCAGAGCTTGGCCGTCGGGTCATGCTGCTGGACGCCGACCTGGGCCTGGCGAACGTCGACGTTCTGCTGGGGCTGACACCCAAGCGCACACTGGCCGACGTTATCGAAGGCCGTTGCGAACTGCGCGACGTGCTGTTGCAAGGCCCGGGCGGGATTCGCATCGTGCCGGCGGCCTCCGGCACGCAGAGCATGGTGCACCTGAGCCCGGCGCAACATGCCGGCCTGATCCAGGCGTTCAGCGACATCGGCGACAATCTCGACGTGCTGGTGATCGACACCGCTGCGGGTATTGGTGACTCGGTAGTCAGTTTCGTTCGTGCCGCGCAAGAGGTGTTGCTGGTGGTCTGCGACGAGCCGACTTCGATCACCGACGCTTACGCGCTGATCAAGTTGCTCAACCGCGACTACGGCATGAACCGCTTCCGCGTGCTGGCCAACATGGCGCAGAGCCCGCAAGAAGGGCGCAACCTGTTCGCCAAGTTGACCAAGGTCACGGATCGCTTCCTCGACGTCGCCCTACAATACGTCGGCGCCGTGCCATACGACGAAAGCGTGCGCAAGGCAGTGCAGAAGCAGCGCGCCGTCTACGAAGCCTTTCCCCGTTCCAAGTGCGCACTGGCCTTCAAAGCCATCGCCCAGAAGGTCGATACCTGGCCGCTGCCCGCCAACCCGCGCGGGCATCTGGAATTTTTCGTCGAGCGTCTCGTGCAGCAAACCGCAGGGCCTGTGATATGACCGCCAGTGGCATGAATCTTTACAAAAAGTCGGCGCGTGACGCGCAATACGAATTGATCGAGCGTTACGCGCCACTGGTCAAGCGCATTGCCTATCACTTGCTGGCGCGCCTGCCGGCCAGCGTGCAGGTCGAAGACCTGATCCAGGCCGGGATGATCGGTTTGCTGGAAGTCTCGACTAAATACGACGCCAGCAAAGGCGCCAGTTTCGAAACGTACGCGGGCATTCGAATCCGCGGCGCGATGCTCGATGAAGTGCGCAAAGGGGATTGGGCACCACGCTCGGTTCACCGTAATACCAGGATGGTCAGCGACGCGATTCGCTCGATTGAAGCTAAAACCGGCCGTGACGCTAAAGATCACGAGGTTGCGGCCGAACTCCAATTGAGTCTCGACGATTACTACGGGATTCTGAATGACACCTTGGGCAGTCGCCTGTTCAGTTTCGACGACCTCTTGCAGGACGGCGAACACGAAGGGCTGCACGAGGATGGCGCCAGTGCTCATATGGAGCCGTCACGCGATCTGGAAGATGAACGCTTTCAGGCGGCGCTGGCGGACGCGATTGCCAATTTGCCGGAGCGTGAGCGACTGGTGTTGGCGCTGTACTACGACGAAGAGCTGAACCTCAAGGAAATCGGTGAAGTCCTTGGCGTCAGTGAATCGCGGGTCAGCCAGTTACACAGCCAGTGCGCGGCCCGTCTGCGGGGGCGTTTGGGGGAGTGGCGAGCGCGCTGAAGGCAGTGTGGGGACACTGCGAAACGAGGCTGGTGCGGTGATGAACGGCGCCGGTCTCGATCCGTTGTGCTCCAGACAAACTTTAAGTGCTGCGCCGATTGATTGAAGTGGCGCGTCCAGGTGCTGGGCGCGTTTAAGACTGCTTGGAGGTCGAATTGAACAAAGACATGAAAATCCTCATCGTTGATGACTTCTCAACGATGCGGCGGATCATCAAGAACCTGCTGCGCGATCTTGGGTTCACCAACACCGTCGAGGCCGACGATGGCACCACTGCCATTCCGGTGCTCAACAGCGGCAGCATCGACTTTCTGGTAACGGACTGGAACATGCCGGGCATGACCGGTATCGACCTGCTGCGTCACGTGCGCGCCGATGAAAAACTCAAGCACCTCCCGGTGTTGATGGTGACTGCTGAAGCCAAGCGCGAGCAGATCATCGAGGCCGCTCAGGCCGGTGTGAACGGTTACGTAGTCAAACCTTTCACGGCTCAAGCGTTGAAAGACAAAATCGAGAAGATTTTCGAACGCATCGGCTGATGAATGCGCGGGGGAGCTATGGAGCATAACGAATCATCACAGGGCGATTTCGAATCGACCCTGAAAAAACACGCGGTCGAACTGGTCGAGAGCCTTGAAAAAGGCAAGTTCGGCGACGCGGTGCAACTGATCCATGAGCTCAATCAGACCCGTGACCGCGGCCTGTATCAGGAAGTGGGCAAGCTCACACGTGAACTGCACAGTGCGATCGTCAATTTCCAGATCGATCCGCACATGCCGCAGGCCGAGGAAGTGTCGCAAATCACCGACGCCACCGAACGCCTGGGCTATGTGGTCAAGCTGACGGAAGCCGCGGCCAACCGCACCATGGATCTGGTGGAAAGCGCCACCCCGGTGGTCAACAGTCTGGCTGATGAAGCGCAGACGTTGAGCGCCGATTGGGGCCGCTTCATGCGTCGCGAGGTCGGGGCTGAAGAGTTCCGTGAACTGGCGCGCCGGGTCGACGGTTTTCTGTCACGCAGCAGCACGGACAACCGTGCGGTGTCGAGCAACCTCAACGACATCCTGCTGGCTCAGGATTACCAGGACCTCACAGGTCAAGTGATCAAGCGTGTGACCCAACTGGTCACCGAAGTCGAAAGCAATCTGCTCAAACTCGTGCTCATGGCCAGTCAGGTCGACCGCTTTGCGGGCATCGAACATGACCGCGCCGCAATGCTTGCTGAAAAAGATCCACAAAAACATCTCTCGCAGGGTGAAGGTCCGCAGATTCATGCCGATAAACGAGAAGACGTTGTGTCCGGTCAGGACGATGTGGACGATTTGTTATCCAGCCTTGGATTCTAGAGTTTCGGAATTCGGGTTTTTTGGGTTTTTAGACCTGTAGGAGCACCCCATTAATGAGCTTCGGCGCCGATGAAGAGATCCTTCAGGATTTCCTGGTTGAGGCCGGCGAGATTCTTGAGCAACTGTCCGAACAACTGGTCGAGCTGGAAAGCCGCCCGGATGATGCAGATCTGCTCAATGCAATTTTTCGCGGTTTCCACACTGTAAAAGGGGGCGCCGGCTTCCTTCAGCTCAATGAGCTGGTGGAGTGCTGTCACATCGCCGAAAACGTCTTCGACATCCTGCGCAAGGGTGAGCGTCGCGTTGATGCAGAACTGATGGACGTGGTGCTCGAAGCACTGGACGCGGTGAACAGCATGTTCAGCGAAGTCCGTGAGCGTGCACCGATCACCGCTGCCACGCCGGAACTGCTGGCCGCGCTGGCGCGTCTGGCCGAACCGCAATCGGCGGATGAAGCCCCGGCTTCGCCGGTTGCCGAGATGATCGAAGAACTGGTCGTTGAAAGCGACTCCTCGGACGACATCACCGATAACGAATTCGAACAACTGCTGGACTCGCTGAATGCCGTCAAGGCCCAGGCTGAGGCTCCGGCCGCTGCTGTGGCGCCCGCGCCGGTTGCCGACACGGCGGCGAGCGATGAAATCACCGACGCCGAATTTGAATCGCTGCTCGATCAGCTGCACGGCAAGGGCCAGTTTGCTGTCGATGCGGTCGCTTCGGCGGCACCAGCAGCGCCGGCTGCTCCGGCCGCGCCTGCTGCGGGTGACAGCTCGGACATCACCGACGACGAATTCGAAGCCTTGCTCGATCAGTTGCACGGCAAGGGCAACTTCGCCGTTGACGCGCTGGAATCGGCCATCGCTTCGGCCCCGTCAGCACCTGCTGCACCGGCAGCCGCTGCGGCCGGCAGTGATCTGATCAGCGATCACGAATTCGAATCGCTGCTCGACGAATTGCACGGCAAAGGCAAGTTTGACGCCAGCGCTGCGACAGCCGGCTCCGTGTCGAGCGTCGCCACGCCAACGGCGAAAGCTCCGGCTGCCGCTGCTGCGCCGAAGCCTGCCGCCAAGCCTGAACCGAAAGCCGAGGCGCCGAAACCGGCCGCCGCTGCTGCACCGGCTCCGGCCCGTGCGCCAGCTGCTGCCCCGGCAGAAAAGCCGGCCAGCGAAGCGGAAACCACCGTGCGCGTCGACACCGCGCGGCTCGACGAGATCATGAACATGGTCGGCGAGCTGGTGCTGGTGCGTAACCGTCTGGTGCGCCTGGGCCTCAACAGCGGCGACGAAGCCATGTCCAAGGCCGTGTCGAACCTCGACGTGGTCACCGCTGACCTGCAGACCGCCGTGATGAAAACGCGGATGCAGCCGATCAAGAAGGTCTTCGGGCGCTTCCCGCGCCTGGTTCGCGACCTCGCACGTCAGCTCAAGAAAGAGATCAACCTGGAACTGGTGGGCGAAGAAACCGACCTCGACAAAAACCTTGTCGAGGCTCTGGCCGACCCGCTGGTCCACTTGGTGCGCAACGCTGTCGACCACGGCATCGAGTCGCCGGAAGAACGCGAAGCATCGGGCAAGGCCCGTGGCGGTCGCGTGGTGCTGGCGGCCGAGCAGGAAGGCGACCATATCCTGCTGTCGATCTCCGACGACGGCAAAGGCATGGACCCGAACGTCCTGCGTTCGATCGCGGTAAAACGCGGTGTGATGGACAAGGACGCGGCCGATCGCTTGAGCGATACCGAGTGCTACAACCTGATTTTCGCTCCGGGTTTCTCGACCAAGACCGAGATCTCCGACGTGTCCGGCCGTGGTGTCGGCATGGACGTGGTGAAGACCAAGATTTCCCAGCTCAACGGTTCGATCAACATCTACTCGACCAAGGGCCAGGGTTCGAAGATCGTCATCAAGGTGCCGCTGACCCTGGCGATCATGCCGACGCTGATGGTCATGCTCGGCAATCAGGCGTTCGCGTTCCCGCTGGTCAACGTCAACGAAATCTTCCACCTCGACCTGTCGACCACCAACGTCGTCGACGGTCAGGAAGTGGTGATCGTGCGCGACAAGGCGCTGCCATTGTTCTACCTCAAGCGCTGGCTGGTCAGCTCCGCCGCTCACGAAGAGCAGCGTGAAGGCCATGTGGTGATTCTTTCGGTGGGCACTCAGCGGATCGGCTTCGTCGTCGATCAACTGGTCGGCCAGGAAGAAGTGGTCATCAAGCCATTGGGCAAAATGCTCCAGGGAACTCCGGGCATGTCCGGCGCCACCATCACCGGTGACGGCCGCATTGCGCTGATTCTCGATGTTCCAAGCATGCTCAAGCGTTACGCCACAAAGCGTATTTGAATCCGGGGCGGCGGCGCGATGACGCGCCGCTGCACCTAATGGAGTGTTTATGGCAGTCAAAGTCCTGGTGGTGGACGATTCGGGTTTTTTCCGCCGCCGCGTCTCGGAAATTCTTTCGGCGGATCCGAGCATCCAGGTGGTCGGCACGGCCACCAACGGTAAAGAGGCGATCGATCAGGCCATGGCCCTCAAGCCTGACGTGATCACCATGGACTACGAGATGCCAATGATGGACGGCATCACGGCAGTGCGGCACATCATGCAGCGCTGCCCGACCCCGGTGTTGATGTTCTCCTCGCTGACCCACGAAGGCGCGCGGGTAACCCTCGATGCGCTGGACGCCGGCGCGGTGGATTTCCTGCCGAAGAATTTCGAAGACATTTCGCGCAATCCCGAGAAGGTCAAGCAACTGCTGTGCGAGAAAGTCCACAGCATCTCGCGCAGCAATCGTCGTTTCAGTGCCTACAGCGCGCCGGCTCCCGCCGCTGCGCCAGCGCCGACGCCTGCTCCGCCAGCGTCCAGCTACGGCAGCCACACGAGCCACAGCAGCCCTGTCCCGGCACGTCCGGCGCCTGCGCCAGCGCCTGCCCGTGCATCCGCTGCCAGCGCTTCGTCGCCGGCTCCGAAACGCAAAGCCTACAAACTGGTTGCCATCGGCACCTCGACGGGTGGCCCGGTCGCGCTGCAACGCGTACTGACGCAGTTGCCGGCGAACTTCCCGGCGCCGATCGTGCTGATCCAGCACATGCCGGCGGCGTTCACCAAAGCGTTTGCCGAACGTCTCGACAAGCTCTGCCGTATCAGCGTCAAGGAAGCCGAGGATGGCGACATCCTGCGTCCGGGCCTGGCGCTGCTGGCGCCGGGTGGCAAGCAGATGATGATCGACGGCCGTGGCGCGGTGAAGATTTTGCCGGGTGACGAGCGTCTGAATTACAAGCCGTGTGTGGATATCACTTTCGGTTCTGCAGCCAAGTCCTACGGCGACAAAGTTCTGGCAGTCGTACTGACCGGCATGGGCGCCGACGGCCGCGAAGGCGCGCGTCTGCTCAAGCAGGGCGGCAGTTCGGTGTGGGCGCAGGACGAAGCTAGCTGCGTGATCTACGGCATGCCGATGGCCATCGTCAAAGCCGATCTTGCTGACGCGGTGTATGGTCTGGACGACATCGGCAAGCACATCGTCGAGGCGTGTATCTGATGGATGTTCTCAGCCTAATCGGCCTCATCATGGCGTTCGTCGCCATCATCGGCGGCAACTACCTTGAAGGCGGTCACCTCGGCGCGCTGGCCAACGGCCCGGCGGCGCTGATCGTACTGGGCGGCACGGTCGGTGCTGCGCTGCTGCAATCGCCGATGAGCGCGTTCAAGCGCGCCATGCAGATTCTCGGCTGGATCTTCTTTCCGCCGCGTGTCGACCTGGCTGGTGGCATCGACCGCGTGGTCAATTGGAGCCTGACGGCGCGCAAGGAAGGCTTGCTCGGCCTCGAAGGCGTGGCTGACGCCGAACCTGACAGCTATTCGCGCAAGGGTCTGCAACTGCTGGTCGACGGCGCCGAGCCGGAAGCCATTCGCAGCATTCTCGAAGTGGATTTCTACACTCAGGAATCCCGCGACATCGAAGCGGCCAAGGTGTTCGAAAGCATGGGCGGCTACGCGCCGACCATCGGCATCATCGGTGCGGTGATGGGCCTGATCCACGTGATGGGCAACCTCGCCGATCCGTCGCAACTGGGTAACGGCATTGCCGTGGCGTTCGTCGCGACCATCTACGGCGTGGCCAGTGCCAACCTGATCCTCTTGCCGGTCGCGGCCAAGCTCAAGTCCATCGCGTTGCGGCAGTCGCGTTATCGCGAAATGTTGCTGGAAGGAATTCTGTCGATCGCCGAAGGTGAAAACCCTCGTTCCATTGAGTTGAAGCTGCAAGGCTTCATGGACTAAGGGAATAACCTCATGGCTCGTCGTCGCCACCAGGAAGAACACGTCAATCACGAGCGCTGGCTCGTGTCCTACGCGGATTTCATCACTTTGCTGTTCGCGTTTTTCGTGGTGATGTACTCGATCTCGTCGATCAACGAAGGCAAATACAAAGTCATTTCCGAAGCGCTGATCGGCGTGTTTACCGACTCCGATCGCTCGCTCAAGCCGATTCCGATCGGCGACGAACGACCGAAAACCGTGACCCCGGCCAAGCCGCTGGTCAAGGATGCCGAGCAGGTCGACGCCGGTATATCCGGGGCCAGCGATCCGCTGAAAAGCATCGCCGATGACATCAGTGCCGCCTTCGGTGACTTGATCAGCTCCAACCAGATGACCGTGCGCGGCAACGAGTTGTGGGTCGAGATCGAGCTCAATTCCAGCCTGTTGTTTGGTAGCGGCGACGCCATGCCGAGCGACATCGCGTTCAACATCATCGACAAGGTCGCGGCGATCCTCAAACCGTTCGATAACCCGATCCACGTCGAAGGCTTCACCGACGATCAACCGATCCGCACCGCGCAGTACCCGACCAACTGGGAACTGTCCTCGGCGCGCTCGGCGAGCATCGTGCGCATGCTCGCCATGCAGGGCGTAAACCCTGGGCGACTGGCGTCGGTGGGCTACGGCGAATTCCAGCCGGTGGCCAACAACGCCACGGTCGAAGGCCGGGCGAAGAACCGTCGAGTGGTGCTGGTGGTGTCGCGCAATCTCGATGTGCGCCGCAGCCTGACGGGCACCGGAACCGCCAATGCGCAACCGGACGCGGCGTTGAAGCGCGCTGGCACACAAACTGCACCGACCCCGGTCAAGACGCCGGGACGCGAGAGTGCCGTCAATTCTCCGTCGCCCGCATTAACACGCTGAAGCATGTCTCGGCCAATCAACCTGGCCGGGAGGAACGAACTGAATGAGAGTCTGGGCAGTCGCCAATCAAAAGGGTGGTGTCGGTAAAACCACATCCTCCATCGCTTTAGCCGGATTGCTGGCCGAGGCGGGCAAGCGCGTGGTTGTGGTCGATCTGGACCCGCACGGCTCGATGACCAGCTATTTCGGCTACGACCCCGACAGCCTGGAACACAGCAACTACGACCTGTTTCTGCACAAGGGCAGCGTGCCGCAAGGCCTGCCGGGGCAGTTGCTGTTGTCGACCAGCGACGAACGCATTTCCCTGCTGCCATCGAGCACCGCACTGGCCACCCTTGAGCGGCAGTCGCCGGGGCAGAGTGGCTTGGGCCTGGTGATCGCCAAGAGTCTGGCGCAACTGTGGCAGGACTTCGATTACGCGATCATCGACAGCCCGCCGTTGCTCGGTGTGCTGATGGTCAACGCCCTCGCGGCGAGCCAGCAACTGGTGATACCGGTGCAGACCGAACACCTCGCCGTGAAAGGTCTGGAGCGCATGGTCAACACCCTGGCGATGATCAATCGTTCGCGCAAACAGCCGTTGCCGTTCAGCATCGTGCCGACTTTGTTCGACCGCCGCACGCAGGCCTCGATGGGCACCTTGCGCGTGCTGCGTGACAAATTCCCCGACGACATCTGGCACGGCTATATCCCGGTCGATACTCGTCTGCGCGACGCCAGCCGGGCGGGCGTCACGCCTTCGCAATTCGACGGCAAGAGCCGTGGCGTGCTGGCCTACCGCGCGCTGCTCAAGCACCTGCTCGCGCAGCAACTTGTTCCGCAGGTGGCCTGAGATGATTTCGATCTGCTTGCCCGAACCCTGTGGGAGCGAGCCTGCTCGCGAAGCAGACAACGCGGTTTCCCTGTCAGGCGCTGATCACCGATGAACCGCCCAGTGAAACTCACGTCACGTCCGCAACAGGCCTTGCAGTCCTATCTGGAAGACCTGTTGCTCGACCTGCCCGAGGACTTGCCTGCGCCGGTCGAAGCGCCGCCGCCAGTCGCCGAACAGGCGCAGCCTGAAGTGGTGGAAAGCACCGAGGCCATGGACGAGTTCCAGGCCGCGGTGCTGGAAGAACAGGCCCGCGACGCGCAGAAATCCGTCGCTCCGATTACCGCGCCCGCTGCTGCCCCCGTGGCCAAAGCGCCAGTCGCGCTGATCGACGAACCGCGTGCGCCGCTGTCGACCTTGGCGCCGCTGCTGCAAACGCAATTATTGACCGTGCCGGAACCCGAGCCGGAGCCAGAACCCGCGCCGCAGATTGTGGAGCCGAAGGTGCTGGTCTCGCCGCTGGTCGAAGTGCATCTGCCACCGAACAACCCGCCGCCACCGGTCGAGCCCGATGGCCGTCCGGCCTGGGCTGCCGATGCTTTCGAATGCTTGCTGTTCGACGTTGCCGGGCTGACCCTGGCGGTGCCGCTGGTGTGCCTCGGCTCGATCTATTCGCTGGCCGGCCACGAGCTGACGCCGCTGTTTGGTCAGCCGGAGTGGTTCCTCGGCATTCTGCCGAGCCAGGCTGGCAACCTGAAAGTTCTGGACACCGCGCGGTGGGTCATGCCGGACCGTTACCGCGATGACTTCCGGCAGGGCCTGCAATACGTGATTTCGGTACAAGGTTACGAGTGGGGGCTGGCGGTGCATCAGGTCAGCCGCTCGTTGCGCCTGGACCCGAATGAAATCAAATGGAGAAGTCACCGGGGTCAGCGGCCATGGCTCGCCGGCACCGTGATCGAGCACATGTGTGCATTGCTTGACGTATCCGCACTGGCCGAGTTGATCGCCAGCGGCGGGGCAAAGCACTTGAGTGGCAACAAGCCGCTACATAAACCGACATAGCAGCCGACATAACAATCAGGCGATGGCATTTTCCAATGCCACCACACAGAACACACACCGCCCGGGGCGGTTTTTTCGAGGGGTCAGGGTATGAGTAATCAGGCGTCGAATGCAAAAGGTTCTGAAGATCCGATCCTGCAATGGGTGACCTTCAAACTGGATAACGAAACCTACGGCATCAACGTGATGCGCGTGCAGGAAGTGCTGCGCTACACCGAGATCGCGCCGGTGCCGGGTGCACCGAGCTACGTGCTGGGCATCATCAACCTGCGCGGTAACGTGGTCACCGTGATCGACACCCGTCAGCGCTTCGGCCTGCACAGCGGCGAGATCAGCGACAACACCCGTATCGTCATCATCGAAGCCGACAAGCAAGTCGTTGGCATCATGGTCGACAGCGTGGCCGAAGTGGTTTACCTGCGTCAGTCGGAAATCGAAACCGCGCCGAACGTCGGTAACGAAGAATCGGCCAAGTTCATTCAGGGCGTGTGCAACAAGAACAACGAACTGCTGATTCTGGTCGAGCTGGACAAGATGATGAGCGAAGAAGAATGGTCGGAACTGGAGAGCATCTGATTTGATTCTCGAGGTTGCGGTAATTGTTCTGTTCCTGTTCTGGGCCGGCACGCTGGCGATGTTCGTCTCGTACATCAAGGCGCAGCGAGTGATCGCTGCACAGCAGGCCCAGGGTGATGCGCTGCGTGATCAGCGCATCAAGGAACTGGCCAAACGCGTCGACGATTACCAGAACGGCAACGTGCGCATGGGCGAGGCCCTGCACGAGTTGCGCGCGGTGGTAAGCCCGTTGCCGGACAAGATCGTTGCACTGGAACAACGCGACCCGTCGAGCCTGTCATTCGCCCAAGCGGCGAAACTGGTGGGCATGGGCGCCAGCGTCGATGAACTGACTCAGTCGTGCGGCTTGACCCAGGCTGAGGCGGAGTTGATGCGCAAGTTGCACAAGGGCAGCTAGGGGCTTCAAGCTTCAAGCGGCAAGCAAGATCAAAAGATCGCATCGGAGGCAGCGCCTGCATAAATCTCGTGTAAGCGGTGTCGAAGGCTGCGATCTTTTTTCTCGATTGCATCGCAGGCATAGCGATCCGCAGTTGTCCGGATCAGCTCGCCGGAGTTTTTGTGTAACTGATCAGTTGATACAGGGCTTTCTGCTCACCGTTACCGCCGAAGTCGGCGTTGCCCCAAGCCACTACCCGACGATCTGCCCTGAGTGCCACGAAGGTATCGCCTCCTCCGTACACAGCACGAACGTCAGTGAGCAAATGGGCAACTGCGCTGGTATCGCCGCCGCCGTTCTCTCTTCCCCACGCAACTGCCACGCCGTTGCTGCGCAATGCTACGACCGCGTCTTGGTTGGCATTAATGGCGACAATGTCTCTCAACTGGCGAATGTCTGGCGGAATGTTAACGATATCGCTGGGGAGGGTAGCCCAAGCGTGCACTGAGCCATCCCCGCACAGCACGACAAATCCGGATCCGGAGCCTATGACGTGGACGATGTCGTTGCGACTGGCAATCTCTTCTGGCATGGCCGGCATATGTCCCCATACGACCAGTGCGCCATTGCTTCTGCGTGCTGCAAAGGCTGAGCTGTACTGGCCAGGTCGACGATATCTCTAAGCGCTGCGATGTCCGACGGCACTTGGCCTCCAAGCGATTCATGCCCCCATGCGCGCACTTGGCCATTGTCGCTCAGCACTGCGAAAGCATGAGTCGAGCAAGCCAGTCTGGTTATGTCGGTGAGCAACGCGATACCGTCCGGCAACTGCGCTGAATGGTCATGATAGCCCCAACAGACGACGTTGCCAGTGCTGCGCAGCGCGGCGAAACCATACTGGCCACCCGACGCTTGCATGATATCGGTCAAATCGGCGATTTCGGGCGGAAGTGCGCCTCCCATCTCGGGCATGCCCCATGCGACAAGCTTGCGCGATTCAAGAAGGGCTACGAAAACATAAGTGCTTCCCGACACCGCGACAACCGTATTCAGCTGTGCGATATCTTCGGGGACGGTCCCGCTGGGCTGAAGTCCCCAAGCGAGGACATTGCCTTGCGCGCGCCGAATCGCAAAGGCTCTCATCCCCGCCGACAACTCTACGACGTCGTGCGCTTCTCTTACCGGTTCCGGCAAAGTGCCGCCGCCATCGACGTGACCCCATGCATGGACTGCCCGGCTGTCCAAAACAGCGCACAGGGCGAATGATGTACCGATAATGTTTGACGGGTTCAGGGTTATCCGTTTCTTGCCCGACCAGACGACCAGTTCCTCATAAGGCCGGACATCGAAAAATTCGCTACCAGTGGCTGGCTGCTTGTCTCCAACATACTGCCACGTGACGTTCAACGGTTTGAGCGTTGAGGCGTCCAGCGCTACAAGTCGCCAGCTGCGCGTGTAGAAGTTGCCAAGACCACCCCGATTACCGCGTGCGCCCATGACCAGCAGTCCGCCTTCAGCGTTTATCTTCAGGGGCAATTCATCTTTCTCGTTTGGCATGGAATCAATCCCTCAAGATTGTGGACCTGCGGGCAACCTGGTCAGGTCTGGTCCGTAATCAAGCGCTGCGGGATCGGGCATGCGCTACTGTCAGACCTGACAGTAGCGACAAACGGTATATGGCAGGGCGCAGAAGAGACTGCGACTGCGGCTCAGTAGTCATCCCCGCGCGCGGTGATGTCCTTCTCGACCATCGGCGCGTTCGGGTCTTGTCCTTCGGGGAATTTGCCCTTCAGATTCCAGGCAAACGCGATGATCTCGGCGATGGTGCGATAGAGCTCTTCGGGAATGCTGTCGCCCAGTTCCATCCGCGCCAGCAGGCGCACCAGTTCGGCGTTCTCGTAGATCGGCACTTCGTAATCGCGAGCGATACGCAGGATTTCTTCGGCCAGTTCTTCGTCGCCCTTGGCGGTGAGGGTCGGGGCGTGGTTGCCGTCGTATTTGAGGGCGATGGCCTGGCGTGGGGCGGTGGAATCGTTCATGCGGTTTCGTCGACCCAGCGGTGTTCGAGGCGGGTTTGGTTGCCTTGCGGCGGGGTGCCGTGGTGGCAGTCGAGGTCGCCGACGTTGAGCCCGGAATCGAGCAAGCGCTGGCGCAGGGCGAACAGGTTGTTCTCGATCAGGTCGGCGGTGTACGGCCGCTCGGCCCACAGCTGACTGGACAGGCTGCCGGCGATCAGTTGCGCCTGAATCTGCATTGGCCCGAGCGGTTCCAGATCGAAGGCCAGATCGACGCGCCACAGTTGCTGTTTGGCTTCGCGCTCATCGCGGCGCTCGTGGGGCTGCGGCTCGCGCTCCGGCGCTTCTTCACGCTGAAACTTGACCTGCAACGGCACGATGTCTTGCAGGTTGCGCATGGGGATTTCCAGCTGCCAGGTGCTGAGCAGGCGGCCATCGTCGGTGACGCCGGTCTGTTCCAGGCTCGACAACTGATGGCTTTGCAGACGCGACACCGCTGCGGCGGCGAGGCGCAGCAGTTGTTCGAGATCACCTTCGCCTTCGAGTTTCGCCAGCAGTCGTTCGGGCAACGGGAAGCTGCTCGGCACCGGTTTGGCGCTGACCTGGCCGAGGGTGCCGAGGGCGTTCCGGACGAAACTCGGCAGCGCTTGCGCCAGGGTATTGGCGGCGATGATCGCATTGAAATTGGTGTTGCTCGGCAGGCCCGGGGTCAGTTGCGCGATCAGCTTGAGCAGGTCGGCTTTCATGTCCGGGGTGAGAGTCGGGTTTTGTCCGCCGAGCAATTTCGCTTCGAGGAACGCGCCGCTGTTGGCCAAGGCCAGCGCCACGCCTTTGGCGGTGCTCATTTGTTGCACGTCCGGCAGGCTGGCAAGCAGCTTGTCGACCACCGTGCGCAGATCGGCCGAAGTCTGATCGCTGGATGGCGGCAGGTTCTGCAACATCTTCAGCAGACCATCGAGCGAGCCCTGACGACTTTGCTGACCGAGCAATTGCTGACTCACCGCCAGTTGTTCCTGGCGGCTGCTCAGCGGCACGAATTTGAGGGTTTGCGCATCCTGCACCTGCGCCGACAACAAGGTGCCGATGCGCAGCGGTTGCGGGCTGTCGACGGTCAAAGTGCTGCCGCTCAATGCGGTGTTGAGCAGGGTGACCATCGAGCGAAATACCGCCGCTTGCCCCGGCGTCTGCGGCAGGGCCTGCGAGGTCACGACTTTGCCTTGCAGCAGGGTGCCGGCGGGCAATTGCGCGGTATCGATGCGGGTCAGGGTGGCGACGCTGCTGGCAATCGCTTGTTGTACGGTGATCGCCAGATTGCCGGCCGAGGGCTGAGTGATCGCCAGGTTGGTGCCCTGTGGCAACGGCAGGTTGCTGCTGGCCTGCACGGTGGTCTGGCGACCGCTGTCGAGGGTCACTTTGAGCAGCAATTCAAAGGTCTGATCAGCCTGCTTGAGCGACAACACCTCGGCCTTGGCGCTTTGTCCCGCGCCGATCAAGCCTTCGACCGGTGTCAGCAGCTTGAGCAGTTCACCCATCTGCGGGCGAGCGCTCGCCGGCACGGTGGGCGGCAGCGGGAGGATGTTCATTTCGCCTGTCATACGCGGACACAACCTGAGGAAATTGCGCTCTTGAGAGTAAGGCACGGCATGTATAATGCCGCGCGTCGTGCGCTTCGTTCAAAAAACCTGGCAATTGTTTGATCCAGCTCGCCAGATCGAGCGATCAAAGCATCTATGCTGCATCTCTTTAACGGCCGCTCTAGAGCCGACTTGAACCGTATAAGGCCCGTGATCCCTTGACCAGTCCTGTCCTGCAAACCGTTGCCCTGGCGTGTGAACGCGACCTCAGGCTGCTTTTCGAAAACCTCGAATTGCGCCTGGCCAGTGGCGACATGGTGCAGATCAGCGGCCCCAACGGCAGCGGCAAGACCAGTCTTTTACGTCTGCTCGCCGGTTTGATGCAACCCACCGACGGCCAGGTGCTGCTCAACGGTCAGCCGCTGGCCGAGCAACGCAGCGAACTGGCGCGAAACCTGTTGTGGATCGGCCACGCTGCCGGGATCAAGGATCTGCTCACTCCCGAAGAAAACCTGTCGTGGCTGTGCGCCCTGCATCATCCCGCCGAACGCGAAGCGATCTGGCAGGCGCTGGCAGCGGTAGGATTGCGCGGTTTCGAAGACGTTCCCTGCCACAGCCTTTCCGCCGGCCAACAGCGCCGCGTGGCGCTGGCGCGGTTGTATCTGGACAGCCCGCCGTTGTGGATTCTCGACGAACCGTTCACCGCGCTGGACAAGCAGGGCGTCGCTCAGTTGGAAGAGCATCTGGCCGGCCACTGTGAACGCGGCGGCCTGGTGGTGCTGACCACCCACCACACCCTGACCCGAATGCCGGCCGGTTATCGCGACATCGATCTGGGGAAATGGGCGGTATGAGTGTCTTCGGCCTGCTGCTTGCCCGCGAATCGCGACTGCTGTTCCGCCGCCCGGCGGAGCTGGCCAATCCGCTGATTTTCTTTGCCATCGTCATTGCCCTTTTCCCGCTGGCCGTCGGCCCGGAAACTCAAGTCTTGCAAAACCTGTCCCCGGGGTTAGTCTGGGTGGCGGCGTTGCTGTCGGTCCTGCTGTCGCTGGACGGATTGTTTCGCAGTGATTTCGAAGATGGCTCGCTGGAACAGTGGGTCCTTTCGTCGCACCCGCTGCCGCTTCTGGTCCTGGCCAAGGTGCTGGCACACTGGCTGTTTTCCGGTCTGGCACTGGTGCTGCTGTCGCCGTTGCTGGCGCTGATGCTCGGTTTGCCGGCTGCGTGCCTGCCGGTGCTGCTGCTGTCGTTGCTGCTGGGAACGCCGGTGTTGAGCCTGCTCGGCGCAGTCGGTGCGGCGCTGACGGTCGGCCTGAAGCGCGGCGGGCTGTTGCTGGCGCTGCTGATTCTGCCGTTGTACATCCCGGTGTTGATCCTTGGCAGCGGCGCGTTGCAAGCGGCGCTGCAAGGCATGCCGGCGACCGGCTACCTGTTGTGGATGGCCAGCCTCACAGCGCTGGCGATCACCCTGACACCCTTTGCAATAGCCGCTGGCCTGAAGATCAGCGTCGGCGAATAATAATGAGGCCTGGTCAAAAATTGACCACTTCTTCAAGAAGAAAGGCATGACCCTCTGCCAGCTCGCGATGATGAGCGGCAACCGTGATGGAAACAGTATGAACTGGACCTGGTTTCACAAGCTCGGCTCGCCCAAGTGGTTCTACGGCATCAGCGGCAAGTTCCTGCCGTGGTTGAGCATTGCAGCGTTGCTGCTGATCGGCGTTGGCGTGGTCTGGGGCCTGGCGTTCGCGCCGCCGGATTACCAGCAAGGCAACAGCTTCCGCATCATCTATATCCACGTGCCAGCGGCGATGCTCGCCCAGTCGATCTACGTGATGCTCGCGGTGTGCGGCGTGGTCGGGCTGGTGTGGAAAATGAAGCTGGCCGACGTTGCCCTGCAATGCGCCGCACCGATAGGTGCGTGGATGACTGCCGTGGCGCTGGTTACCGGGGCCATCTGGGGCAAGCCGACCTGGGGCTCGTGGTGGGTGTGGGATGCGCGCCTGACCTCGATGCTGATTCTGCTGTTTCTGTATTTCGGCGTGATCGCGCTGGGCAACGCCATCAGCAACCGCGACAGCGCCGCCAAGGCCTGCGCGGTGCTGGCGATCGTTGGCGTGATCAACATTCCGATCATCAAATACTCGGTGGAGTGGTGGAACACCCTGCACCAGGGCGCGACGTTCACCCTCACGGAAAAACCGGCGATGCCCGCGGAAATGTGGCTGCCGCTGCTGCTGACGGTGCTGGGTTTCTACTGCTTCTTCGGTGCCGTGCTGTTGCTGCGCATGCGGCTGGAAGTGCTCAAGCGCGAGGCCCGCGCCAGTTGGGTGAAGGCCGAAGTGCAGCAGAGTCTGGAGGCGGTGCGATGAGTTTTGCTTCATTCGGCGATTTTCTCGCCATGGGCCATCACGGCCTGTATGTCTGGTCGGCCTACGGCATCTGCCTGGCGGTGCTGGCCCTCAACGTAGTGGCGCCGATTGCGGCGCGCAAGCGTTATCTGCAACAAGAGGCGCGTCGTCTGCGCCGGGAGAACGGCAAGTGAATGCGCTGCGCAAAAAACGTCTGATCATCATTCTGGCGATTCTGGTCGGAGTGGGCGCTGCTGTCGGCCTGGCCCTGAGCGCGTTGCAGGAAAACATCAATCTGTTTTACACGCCGACGCAAATCGCCAACGGCGAAGCGCCGCAGGACACGCGCATCCGCGCCGGCGGCATGGTCGAGGCCGGTTCGCTGCAACGCTCCAAGGATTCGCTGGACGTCAAATTCGTCGTCACCGATTTCAACAAATCCGTGACCATCGCCTATCGCGGCATCCTCCCGGATCTGTTCCGCGAAGGGCAGGGCATCGTTGCCCTCGGTAAGCTCAACGCTGATGGCGTAGTGGTCGCCGATGAAGTGCTGGCCAAGCACGACGAGAAGTACATGCCGCCGGAAGTGACCAAAGCGCTGAAGGACAGCGGTCAATCCGCACCGACGCCTGTGAAGGAGGGTTGATCGATGGCTGCTGCACTGTTTATTCCCGAGCTGGGCCATTTGGCGATGATCCTCGCCCTGTGTTTTGCACTGGTCCAAGCGCTGGTGCCGATGCTCGGCGCGTGGCGCGGTGACCGCTTGTGGATGAGCCTGGCGCAACCGGCGGCGTGGGGCCAGTTTGCCTTTCTGCTGTTTGCCTTTGGCTGCCTGACCTATGCGTTCATGACCGACGATTTCTCGGTCGGCTACGTGGCGATGAACTCCAACAGCGCGCTGCCGTGGTACTACAAATTCAGCGCAGTGTGGGGTGCCCACGAAGGTTCGCTGCTGCTGTGGGCGTTGATCCTCGGCGGCTGGACCTTCGCCGTGTCGGTGTTCTCCCGGCAGTTGCCACAAGTCATGCTCGCCCGGGTACTGGCGGTGATGGGCATGATCAGCACCGGTTTCCTGCTGTTCCTGATTCTTACCTCGAACCCGTTTTCGCGGATCCTGCCGCAGATTCCCGCCGACGGTCGCGACCTCAATCCTTTGCTGCAGGACATTGGCCTGATCGTGCATCCGCCGATGCTGTACATGGGTTACGTCGGTTTCTCGGTGGCCTTCGCATTTGCCATCGCCGCGCTGCTCGGCGGGCGTCTCGATGCGGCATGGGCGCGCTGGTCGCGGCCATGGACCATCGTCGCCTGGGCCTTCCTCGGGATCGGCATCACCCTCGGTTCGTGGTGGGCGTATTACGAACTCGGCTGGGGCGGCTGGTGGTTCTGGGACCCGGTGGAAAATGCCTCGTTCATGCCATGGCTGGTCGGCACCGCGTTGATTCACTCGTTGGCGGTCACCGAGAAACGCGGCGTGTTCAAGAGCTGGACGGTGTTGCTGGCGATTGCCGCTTTTTCGTTGAGCCTGCTCGGCACCTTCCTCGTCCGCTCGGGCGTGCTGACTTCGGTGCATGCCTTCGCTTCGGATCCCGAGCGCGGTGTGTTCATCCTGATTTTCCTGCTGTTCGTGGTGGGCGGTTCGCTGACCCTTTTCGCCCTGCGCGCGCCAGTGGTGAAAAGTCAGGTCGGGTTCAATCTTTGGTCACGGGAAACCTTGCTGCTGGGCAACAACCTGGTGCTGGTCGTCGCTGCATCGATGATCCTGCTTGGGACCTTGTATCCGCTGATTCTTGATGCCATCAGCGGCGCCAAGCTGTCGGTCGGCCCACCATACTTCAATGCGTTGTTCATTCCGTTGATGGCGTTGCTGATGCTGGTCATGGCGATCGGCGTGATCGTGCGCTGGAAGGACACGCCAGTGAAATGGCTGGCGAGCATGCTCACTCCGGTGCTGCTCGGCAGCGTCGCATTGGCCGTGGTGGCCGGCGTGGCTTATGGCGATTTCAACTGGGCAGTGATCGCGACGTTCCTGCTGGCGGCGTGGGTGTTGCTTGCCGGTGTGCGCGATCTGTTCGACAAGACTCGGCACAAAGGCCTGATCAAAGGTTTGCCGACGCTGACCCGCAGCTATTGGGGCATGCAGATCGCCCACCTCGGCATCGCCGTGTGCGCGCTGGGCGTGGTGTTGTCGAGCCAGAACAGTGCCGAACGCGACCTGCGTCTGGCGCCGGGCGAGTCGATGGATCTGGCCGGCTATCAATTCGTCTTCGAGGGCGCCAAGCATTTCGAAGGGCCGAATTTCACCTCGGACAAAGGCACCATCCGCGTCATTCGCGACGGCGAGGAAATCAGCGTACTGCACCCGGAAAAACGTCTGTACACCGTGCAGAACTCGGTGATGACCGAAGCCGGGATCGATGCCGGTTTCACTCGCGATCTCTACGTCGCCCTCGGCGAGCCGCTGGATAACGGCGCCTGGGCCGTGCGCGTTCACGTCAAACCGTTCGTGCGCTGGATCTGGTTCGGCGGCTTGCTCACCGGATTGGGTGGTGTGCTGGCGGCGCTGGATCGGCGTTATCGGGTCAAGGTGAAAAGCAAAGTGCGCGAAGCGCTGGGCATGACGGGAGCGGCGGCATGAGGCGTTGGTTGATGTTGTTGCCGTTGGCGATTTTTCTGCTGGTGGCGGTGTTTCTCTATCGCGGCTTGTACCTGGATCCGGCGGAGCTGCCGTCGGCGATGATCGACAAGCCGTTCCCGGAGTTTTCCCTGCCAAGTGTGCAGGGTGACAAGACGCTGACCAAGGCCGACATTCTCGGCAAACCGGCGCTGGTCAATGTCTGGGGCACTTGGTGCATTTCCTGCCGGGTCGAGCATCCGGTGCTGAACAAACTTGCCGAGCGCGGCGTGGTGATCTACGGCATCAACTACAAGGACACCAATGCCGACGCCTTGAAATGGCTGGCCGAGTTTCACAATCCGTATGCGCTGGATATTCGTGACGACGAGGGTTCGCTGGGCCTCAACCTCGGTGTCTACGGCGCGCCGGAAACCTTCTTTATCGACGCCAAAGGCATCATCCGCGACAAGTTCGTCGGGGTGATCGACGAGCAGGTCTGGCGCGAAAAACTCGCGGCCAAGTATCAGGCGCTGGTCGATGAGGCCAAGCCATGAAGCGTTTTCTCGCTGCGGTCGTGTTGGGTTTGAGCCTGGCCGGTGTCGCCCATGCGGCCATCGACACCTACGAATTTGCCAAAGAGGGCGACCGTGAGCGTTTCCGCGAACTGACCAAGGAACTGCGCTGCCCCAAGTGCCAGAACCAGGACATTGCCGACTCCAACGCGCCGATCGCCGCCGACCTGCGCAAAGAGATTTTCCGCATGCTCGGCGAGGGCAAGGACAATCAGCAGATCATCGACTTCATGGTCGATCGCTACGGTGATTTCGTCCGCTACAAACCGGCGCTCAATGCCAAGACCGCGCTGCTGTGGTTCGGCCCGGCCGGGCTGCTGCTCGGTGGTTTCGTGGTGATCGCGCTGATCGTGCGCAGGCGTCGCGGGCAACGCGCCGAAACGCCGTCATCGCTGTCTGCCGAAGAACGTCAGCGCCTCGACCAACTGTTGGATAAAAACCAAGAATGATTGATTTCTGGCTCGCCGCAGGGCTGTTGCTTCTGGTCGCCCTGAGTTTTCTGCTGATCCCGGTACTGCGCGAACGCCGCGCCCAGCGGGAAGAAGATCGCACCGCGTTGAACGTCGCGCTGTACCAGGAACGGGTTGCCGAGCTGCAAGCGCAGCAGGCCGAAGGCGTGCTCGACGCCGCGCAACTGGACAGCGGCCGCGCAGAAGCCGCGCGTGAATTGCTCGCTGACACCGAAGGCGTCACCGCACCACGTGTCTCGCGCCTGGGCAAGCCGTTGCCGCTGCTGGCCGCCGTGTTGGTACCGGTGCTGGGTCTCGGTCTGTACCTGCATTTCGGCGCCGCCGACAAGGTCGAACTGACCCGTGAATTCGCTCAGGCACCGCAGTCGATGGAAGAGATGACCCAGCGTCTGGAACGTGCGGTCGCCGCACAACCGGATTCCGCTGAAGGTCTGTATTTCCTCGGCCGTACCTACATGGCTCAGGACCGTCCGGCAGACGCGGCGAAGATGTTCGAACGCGCCGCCAACCTCGCCGGTCGCCAGCCGGAACTGCTCGGCCAGTGGGCGCAGGCGCAGTATTTTGCTGACGGTAAAAAGTGGTCGGAGCAGATTCAGAAATTGACCGACGAAGCGCTGAAGGCCGATCCGAAGGAAGTTACCAGCCTCGGCCTGCTCGGCATCGCCGCGTTCGAAGGCGAGCGTTATCAGGAGGCCATCGACTACTGGAATCGCCTGCTCGCGCAACTGCCGCCGGATGACAACTCTCGCGCTGCGCTGCAAGGCGGCATCGAGCGTGCCGCCGAACGCTTGAAAGCCAGCGGCGGCAAAGTTGCCCAGGCACAGGCGCCGAAAGCGGCATTGCTGACAGTCAGCGTTGATCTGGCCAGCGAACTCAGGAGCAAGGTGCAACCGGGCGACAGCGTGTTCATCTTCGCCCGCGCCACTTCTGGCCCACCGGCGCCGCTGGCGGCCAAACGCCTGACCGTCGCCGACCTGCCGGTAACCGTCGAACTGGGCGATGCCGACGCGATGATGCCGCAGTTGAAACTGTCCAACTTCCCTGAAGTCCAACTGGTTGCGCGCATCTCACGGGCCGGTCAACCGACTGCCGGTGAGTGGATCGGTCGCAGCGGCCCAGTGGCCAGCAGCACCACCGCGCCACAAAAACTGACTATCGACAGCCCGGACAAGTAACCGGACCCAACAGGAAAGCACCGCCATGCACACCATCGCCCGCATCACAGTCCTCACACTGGCCCTGGGCTTGAGTGCATGTGCGGTACAACGCCCGGAACCGACCACCAGCCTGCCGCCAATCCCGCCCTCGCAGCCAAGCCCGACCCCGTCGACCTCGCCGAGCCCCGGCAAGAGCATCCCGGCCAAACCCGCCAAGCCCGTGCCCCGCACCTCGGCCAGCTTCGCCCCGCCACCGGGCGGCAACAGCCACTGGGACCAGAAACTCGGCGTCTACGTGCTCGACGACCAGACCAACACCTTCTACCGCCAGCGCACCTACTACCGCTGGAACAACGGCTGGAGCCGCTCGGTCAGCCCCAACGGCCCGTGGGAAGACACCAACATCCACGGCGTCCCGCCGGGGTTGGGCAAGAAGTTCGGGCAGTAAGAGAAACGGCGATCCTGGGATCGCCGTTTTTTTTGCGTCTGATTTTCAGAGAATCGCACGATAGTTACCTAACGCCTTTACCGACTCGACCAATCCTTGCCGTTGGAGAAAGCCAAGATATTTGTCCACCTCCACATTGGGCGTTTTCAATTGCCGTCGCTGGCTTTGAGCCGCAGCGACGACGGCAGCCGAATCAAGATGGAAAAGATTTTCCACAAACTCATCCGGGTGCTGAGCTTCAATGCCGTATGTCGCGAGGTGACGGGTGGGGAAATCTTTCAGGTTGAACGTCACTATTACATCGGCACCGCATCGGATAGCGGCCGCCAGAACATGGCGATCGTTCTCATCAGGCAGTGTCAGGCCTGACACCAAGTCTTCATAGCCATCGATACACGCGTCTGGAATGGCCAGGCCCATCAATTGCGATGTGCGATCGAGTTGTTCGAGGGTCAGGTCGGACCTGTTCTTCAATAAGTTACGCTTCCATTCGTGGTGTATTTCCTGAGTCCAGCGAGCCCGATACACCCTGACAGTGCGAGCCACATCAGGAAATCTCTTAGAGGGGCCGGATATAAAACGCATGCATCGTATACAGCAGTGAAAGAGGAATGCCTCACTCGTATCCTGTCCTTAGCGCCTGTGCCTGCTCCGCGAGAAGCATCATTGCCTGCTCGCTGGCGGTGTCTCGCCGGGTTTTATATTCCATCAGATCAGCAAAACGCACACGTCGGTGCTTGCCTGTTTTGTGGTAGGAAATCTCACCGCTCTCCAGCAGTTTGATCATGTGCGGACGTGAGACGTTGAGCAGATCGGCAGCTTCCTGCGTGGTCAGCTCCGCGTGGATCGGTACCACCTTCACAGCGTTGCCCTGCGCCAGCGCCGCGAGGATATCGCTCAGCAAGCGCAACGCCGATGTTGGCAGCTCGACGCTGTGGGCTTCGTTCTGTTCATCAAAAATCTGGATTCGCTGAGTTTCAAAACCGCTTGCGAGAAATGCGGTCAGGGCGCGCTGGCCTTCAATCGCGGCTTTGACCTCTCGTTCGACAGGCAGATTGATGGCAGATGGAGTAGCAGTGGTCATAAGACTGTTCCAGCATTGTAAGGAAGATCCGCGGACGTTATTCGAATCAAACGAAATTCGCAATAAACGAAACTGGTGCAGGAATACTTTGTAAAACAACCAACCGTCACCCCGTCCCATTCTGTGCTTGAGTAAAGATAACTCTAGAGTTATTTTTAATGGGCCAGGCCAAGGAGGCGGTTGGTGCAGAGCAGGCTATTGATGAAGGAGCTGGAGGAGGCGGGCTGGACGCTGGATCGGGTTGCGGGCAGTCATTACATCTTCACTCATCGTTACAACCCGGACACGATTGCCGTCCCGCATCCGAAAAAGGATTTACCGTTGGGGACAGTCAAAAGCATTCGGCGGCGCGCGGGGTTATTCAGCCCGCCAACCCGTCATGAAGGAGATCCGTAATGCAATATCCCATCTGCATCGAGTGGGGTGACGAGAACACTGCCATCGGCATTCAGATCCCCGATATTCCCGGCGCAGTCACGGCCGGGGACAGCTTTGAGGAGGCCTACAACGCGGCGGTGGAAGTGGCTCACCTCATGCTGCAGGAGATCGCGGCGGCCGGTCAGGCGATTCCGATGCCGACCTCGGCAGCGGCGCATCGCAATCATCCGGATTTTGCCGAGATGGGCTGGGGCATGCTGGAGCTGGATATCTCGCCGTACCTGGGCAAGACCGAAAAGGTCAACGTTACGCTGCCCGGCTATGTGATTCAGCGTATTGATCGCTATGTACGCGAGCATAACGTCAAAAGCCGCTCCTCGTTTCTGGCGGATGCGGCGATGGAGAAACTGGTTCGGTATTGACGGTCTGCGCAATTGTGGGAGCGAGCCTGCTCGCGAAGGCGTCAGGTCAGGCACTGATCTATGGCTGACACACCGCCTTCGCGAGCAGGCTCGCTCCCACTATGACATCGCGTCAGGACGCGACTTTTCGCTGCGCCAGCGCAGCGTTTTGCGATGCACTCAAAAACCGCAACAACGCCAGCAACGGAAAGACGCTGCCGACAATGACGATCCACAACCAGCCGCCATGCTCGTACACCGCGCTGGCCACCGACGAGCCGAACGCGCCGCCGATGAAGATGCTGGTCATGTACAGCGCGTTCAAACGGCCACGACTTTTCGCGTCCAGCGAGTACACCGCGCGTTGGCCGAGGACCATGTTCATCTGCACGCAGAAGTCCAGCACCACGCCGGTCACGGCCAGGCCGATGACGCTATAGGCCGGGTGAATGAAGGCGGGCAGGAAGCTCAGGCTGGCGAAGAGCATGGCCAGTAGCGAGGCGATGCGTGTGTGACCGGCATCAGCGAGGCGGCCGCTGATTGGCGCGGCGATGGCACCGATGGCGCCGACCAGGGCGAAGATGGCGATTTCGCTTTGCGACAGGCCATGGTTGCGTGCAAGTTCCAGTGGCACGGCGGTCCAGAACAGGCTGAACGTGGCAAACATGCAGCCCTGATAAAACGCCCGCTGACGCAGCACCGGTTGCTGGCGCAGCAGCGTCCACAGCGAGCCGATCAATTGGCCATAAGTAGCGCTGTGATCTGGCTGGCGCTTGGGCACGGTCAGCGCCAGCACCACGCTGATAGCCGCCATCAATGCTGCGGCGATCATGAACATGGCGCGCCAGCCGAGGTGATCGGCGACCACGCTCGACACCGGTCGCGCCAACAGAATACCCAGCAGCAAACCGCCCATGATCCCGCCCACCACGCGGCCACGGGACTCTTCCGGCGCCAGATGCGCGGCCAGCGGAATCAGGATCTGCACCGACACCGAGCTGAAGCCGACCAGCAGCGAGATCAGCAGAAATACGTTCGGCTGTTCATTGAACGCGGCGCCAAGCAGACTGGCGATCGCCACCAGCGTAGTGATGATCATCAGCCGACGGTTCTCCAGCAGATCCCCCAGCGGCACCAGAAAGAACAGGCCCAACGCGTAACCGATCTGCGTCAGCGAGACGATGAAACTGGCCATGGTGTCGGAGAGGCCGATGTCCGGCGCGATCAGGCCGATGATCGGCTGTGCGTAGTAGATGTTGGCAACGATGGCGCCGCAGCAGAACGCGAACAGCAGGACCATGCCTCGGGTCATTGCGTGAGGAGTGGTGGTCATAGGGGATCTCGGGTCGGGCACAGGAAAGGGCTGAGGCTAATGGACAACGTGGACTGGCAGAAGACGTTTTCGGATGATAACTGTTATTACGCAGTGTAATGAGCGGTATTGCCGCGCAACAAAAAGGCGACCCGGTGGGTCGCCTTTTGATTTTTTCAGATCAAGCCTTACTGCCCGCTATAAATCTGATCAAACACGCCACCATCATTGAAGTGGGTTTTCTGCACCGTGCGCCAGTCACCAAAGGTCTTCTCCACCGAAAGGAAGTCGACTTTCGGGAAACGGTCGGTGTACTTCGCCAGCACCGCCGGGTCACGCGGGCGCAGGTAGTTGGCCGCCGCAATTTCCTGACCTTCCGGCGACCACAGGTACTTCAGATACTCATCAGCCGCAGCGCGCGAGCCTTTCTTGTCGACCACTTTGTCGACCACCGAAACCGGTGGCTCGGCTTCCGCTGAGACGGTCGGGTAGATGACTTCGAACTGATCGCGACCGAACTCGCGGGCGATCATTTCCGCTTCGTTTTCGAAGGTCACCAGTACGTCGCCGATCTGGTTGGTCATGAACGTGGTGGTGGCGGCGCGGCCACCGGTGTCGAGCACCGGCGCCTGCTTGAACAGCTTGCCGACGAAGTCCTTGGCCTTGTTCTCGTCGCCACCGTTTTTCAGCACATAGCCCCAGGCTGACAGGTAGGTGTAGCGGCCGTTACCGGAAGTTTTCGGGTTCGGCACGATCACCTGTACGCCGTCCTTGAGCAGATCCGGCCAGTCTTTCAAAGCTTTCGGGTTGCCCTTGCGGACGATGAACACCGTCGCCGAGGTAAACGGTGCGCTGTTGTTCGGCAGGCGCGTGACCCAGTTGTCCGGCACCAGTTTGCCGTTGTCGGCGAGGGCGTTGATGTCGGTGGCCATGTTCATGGTAATGACGTCAGCCGGCAGGCCGTCGATCACCGAACGCGCCTGCTTGCTCGAGCCGCCGAAGGACATCTGCACGGTGATGTTTTCGTTGTGCTCGGCTTGCCAGTGCTTCTGGAACGCAGTGTTGTAGTCCTTGTAGAAATCGCGCATCACGTCGTAGGAAACGTTGAGCAGCGTTGGTGCGGCCTGAGCGATGTTGGCCAAGGCCAGGCCAGCGGCGAGAAGTGAGGCGCCAAAGAGTTTTTTCACTGCGCATTCCTTGTTCTGTGGGGGTGTTATGCCAAAAATGAAGCCATTTGCCAGCGACTATAACGGGCAGCGCATAGTCGCTTAAAGATTAAAAAGCTCTGTGCTTATTCCACTTTCTTGAACAGCTGACTGCCGCAGCGCGAACAGAACGCTGCGCTCTGCTCGTGGCTTTTTTTCTGGCAGCCCGGGCAGTCATGTTGCAGCTGTTCGCCGCGCATGGCGTTGGCCAGCTCTGCGGTAAAAATCCCCGTGGGCACGGCGATGATCGAGTAACCGGTGATCATCACCAGCGAGGAAATCACCTGGCCCAGCGGCGTCTTCGGCACGATGTCGCCGAAGCCCACAGTGGTCAAGGTCACGATGGCCCAATAGATGCCTTTGGGAATGCTGGTGAAGCCATGTTCCGGGCCTTCGATCACGTACATCAGCGTGCCGAACACCGTCACCAGCGTGCACACGCTGACCAGAAACACGACGATTTTCTGCTTGCTGCCACGCAGCGCCGACATCAGATAGTTGGCTTGCTTGAGATACGGGCTGAGCTTGAGCACACGGAAAATCCGCAGCATCCGAATGATGCGGATGATCAGCAGATACTGCGCATCGCTGTAATACAGGGCGAGGATGCCCGGCACGATCGCCAGCAGATCCACCAGGCCATAAAAGCTGAAGGCATAGCGCAGCGGCTTGGGCGAGCAGTACAGACGCAGGATGTATTCGCCGAGGAAGATCGCCGTGAAGCCCCACTCTATATAGGCCAGAACGTCGGCGTAATTACGGTGGATGCTGTCGATACTGTCGAGCATCACGATCACCAGACTGGCGAGGATGATCAACAGCAGAATGCCGTCGAAGCGACGCCCGGCCGGGGTGTCGCTCTGGAAAATCATGACGTAAAGCCGTTCGCGCCAATTGTTGCTGCTGTCCATGGATAACGCCTGAATCGAAGATCAGCGCAGCCTAGGGTGATTCTCCTCATGAGCGCAAGACTCATGCGCGAGCGAAGCTTTGCCAAGCATTTGAATGCCAGCCCGGATCAACCAGCAGGCGAGGATGAACGGCGCGGTCAGCGTGGCCAGCCCGAGGGCGGCAAACAGCGGCGTCACCAGCAGCGCCAGGACAATGGCGAGCAGCGGCAGCCACGGATTTTGTCGCTGAGCGCTGAAGGCGAGGGCGGCGAGTACAGCGTTGTAGCCACCGAGCCCGAGCAGTGCGGCGGACGTTTCGTGGTGCAGCAGACTCGAGCCGAGGCCGATCGCCGACGCCAGCAGCGCCCAGCAGAAAGCGCGGCGATCGGCGAGCAGCAAACCGCTGGCGATCAACGCCCCGGCCAATGGATGGTCGAGAAACATCACCTGGCCGAATCCGCGCAGTTCAGCGGCCAGCAGATTTGTCGTGTTCAGGTCGACCGATGCCGCCGGCGCGGACGGCTCGGCGAACATCAGCAGCACCCAGCTGAGCGCCACGAACGGCGAGGTATACGCCGGTATGGCGCGACTGCGGTACACGTGTTTGAGCCATTGCTGAGTAAGCATCGCGCTCAAGCCACCGGCTGCAAGAATCAACGACGGCAGCAGTGGCGACCAAGGGAAATACAGGCTCAGCAGCAGGCCGAGCAGCACGCCGTTGTAGCTGAACAACCCGGCCTGGCGATCGGCCTTGGCGTAGTTGCGCCGCTGCGCGGTGAGCAGACCGGCAACGCCACCGAGCAGCGCCCCGGCGAACAGCACCGGCGCGGTCAGCAGAATCGCCAACAGACACAGCAGGCCGCACAGCGGGTGGCGCTGAAAGAAAATCTGACTGAAACCGTTGAGCAAAGCCTCGGCCCAGTCGGGGCAGTGGGTGTTGAAGTGATTGGCAGGCATGTTGAGAAAATCTGGGCAGTTGGAACATCAAAAGGTCTTGCAAGTCCCTGTGGCGAGGGGATTTAGCGAAACGTCGCACCGCCCCGTTCGGCTGCGCAGCAGTCGTCGCTTTTAAGGGTGTGACGGTTTCCACAGAGAAACCGCATTCTCCGATTGGGGGCCGCTTCGCAGCCCAACGGGGATAAATCCCCTCGCCACAAGTTTATGCACCCACTTTTATGGGGGGTTAAATCAACGTCTCGATGCGCAGCGAATTGGTCGATCCCGGCTGCCCGAACGGCACGCCGGCGGTGATCAGCAGCGTGTCGCCACGCTCGGCCATGCCTTGCGCCTGAGCAATCTCCAGTGCGGTCGAGCAGACTTCGTCGACCTGACGCAGGCGATCGTTGACTACCGAATGAATGCCCCACGCCACGCTCAAGCGCCGCGCCGTTTGCAGGTTCGGCGTCAGATTGAGGATCGGTGCTTTCGGCCGTTCCCGCGATGCGCGCAACGTCGAGGCGCCGGACTCGCTGTAATTGACCAGCACCGCCACCGGCAGCACGTTGCTGATCCGGCGGATCGCACAGCTGATTGCATCGGAAACCGTCGCCTCGGCTTTCGGTCGGCTGACGTCAAGCTGGGTCTGATAATCCGGGCCGTTCTCAACTTGACGGATGATCTTGCTCATCATCTGCACGGCTTCCAGCGGGTATTCGCCGGACGCGGTTTCCGCCGAGAGCATCACCGCATCGGCGCCTTCGGCCACGGCGTTGGCGACGTCAGTCACCTCGGCACGGGTTGGGGCAGGGGAGAAGCGCATCGACTCGAGCATTTGCGTCGCCACCACCACCGGTTTGCCCAGCGCGCGGCAGGTGGTGATGATGTTTTTCTGAATCTGCGGCACGCTTTCCGCCGGCACTTCCACACCAAGATCGCCGCGCGCGACCATGATCGCGTCGCTCAACTCAGCAATCTCACGTAGTTGCTCGACCGCCGAAGGCTTCTCGATTTTCGCCATCAGAAACGCCTTGTCGCCGATCAATGCGCGGGCTTCGACAATGTCCTGCGGGCGCTGTACGAACGACAGCGCGACCCAGTCCACACCCAATTCCAGGCCGAAGCTCAAATCGCGGCGATCCTTGGCGGTCAGCGGGCTGAGGTCGAGCACCGCTTGCGGCACATTCACGCCTTTGCGATCGGACAGTTCGCCGCCGTTGAGCACGCTGGTGTCGATCGCATCGGCGTACTTGGTGACCACGCGCAGGCGCAGCTTGCCGTCGTCGAGCAGCAGGTCCATGCCCGCTTCCAGCGCGGCAATGATTTCCGGATGCGGCAGGTTGACCCGGCGCTCATCGCCCGGTGTCGCATCGAGATCCAAGCGGAACGCCTGACCGCGATGCAACTGCACCTTGCCGTCAGCGAACTTGCCCACACGCAGTTTCGGCCCTTGCAGGTCCATCAGAATGCCCAGCGGATAGTTGAGCTGGCGCTCGACTTCGCGGATCCATTGATAGCGCTTGGCGTGGTCGGCGTGATCGCCGTGGCTGAAGTTCAGGCGGAAGATGTTGACCCCGGCTTCGACCAGCTCGCGGATGTCGTCGATACCGTCGACCGCAGGGCCGAGGGTGGCGAGGATTTTGACCTTTTTATCAGGCGTCATGATTTGCAGTTCTCAAGGATCAGAATGGCGCGGAAGTCGTTGACGTTAGTGCGGGTCGGCTCGGTGATGATCAGCGCATCGAGCGCCTGGAAGTAGCCATAGCCGTTGTTGTTATCCAGCTCGTCGCTGGCGCTCAGACCCAGTGCGGCGGCGCGGGCGTAGCTGTCCGGGGTCATGATCGCGCCGGCGTTGTCTTCCGAGCCGTCGATGCCATCGGTGTCGCCGGCCAGCGCGTAGACGCCGGGCTGGCCCTTGAGGCTGTCGGTCAGGCTGAGGAGGAATTCGGCGTTACGCCCGCCACGGCCATTGCCGCGCACGGTTACCGTGGTCTCACCGCCAGAAAGAATCACGCACGGCGTCGCCAGTGGCTGGCCGTGATTGATGATCTGTCGGGCGATGCCGGCGTGGACTTTCGCCACTTCGCGGGATTCGCCTTCGAGGTCGCCGAGAATCAAGGTGCTGAAACCGGCCTGACGGCACTTCACCGCCGCCGCGTCCAGCGACTGCTGCGGGCGGGCGATCAACTGGAAATGACTGCGCGCCAGACTCGGATCGCCGGGTTTGACGGTTTCCGATTCCGGGCTTTGCAGCCAGGTACGCACGGAGGCGGGAATGTCGATGCCGTAGCGTTTGATGATCGCCAGTGCTTCGGCGGAAGTGCTCGGGTCGGCCACGGTCGGGCCGGAGGCAATGACGGTGGCGAGGTCGCCCGGCACATCGGAAATCGCGTAGGTGTAAACCGTCGCCGGCCAGCAGGCCTTGCCGAGGCGGCCGCCCTTGATCGCCGAGAGGTGCTTGCGCACGCAGTTCATCTCGCCGATGGTCGCGCCGGATTTGAGCAGGGCTTTGTTGATCGCCTGCTTGTCAGCGAGGGTAATGCCTTCGGCTGGCAGGGCGAGCAGGGCAGAGCCGCCGCCGGAGAGCAGGAAGATCACGCGGTCGTCTTCAGTGAGGTTGCTGACCAGCTCCAGCACGCGTTTGGCCACGGCCAGCCCGGCCGCATCCGGCACCGGGTGTGCGGCTTCGACCACTTCGATTTTTTCGCACGGGGCGCCGTGGCCGTAGCGGGTCACCACCAGGCCGGTGACTTCACCCTCCCAGCAGCGCTCGACCACTTGCGCCATGGCGGCAGCGGCTTTGCCGGCGCCGATGACGATCAACCGACCGGTGCGATCGGCAGGCAAATGGGCTTCGAGGACTTGGTTCGGATGGGCCGCGTCGATGGCTGTGGCAAACAGCTCGCGCAGCAGTTGTTGCGGATCGACCGACATGGCGGGCTCCCGGAATTCTTGTTATTCGAAAGGGCAACTCGGAACCCTTGTGGGAGCGAGCCTGCTCGCGAACGCGGCATGTCAGCCAACATGGATGTTGGATGTGAAGCCGCTTTCGCGAGCAGGCTCGCTCCCACAGGGTTTTGTGCAGGGTTTATTTTTTGTCGCGAATCGAGAAATTGGCCATGTGCTCCAGGCCCTTGATCAGCGCCGAGTGGTCCCAGTTGCTGCCGCCGATGGCCGCGCAGGTGCTGAATACCTGCTGGGCATTGGCGGTGTTCGGCAGGTTGATGTTCAGCTCCTTGGCGCCTTGCAGGGCCAGGTTCAGGTCCTTCTGGTGCAGGCTGATGCGGAAGCCCGGGTCGAAGGTGCCTTTGATCATGCGCTCGCCGTGCACTTCGAGGATCTTCGAAGAAGCGAAACCGCCCATCAGCGCTTCACGCACCTTGGCCGGATCGGCACCGTTTTTCGAGGCGAACAGCAGGGCTTCGGCTACGGCCTGGATGTTCAGCGCGACGATGATCTGGTTCGCCACTTTGGCGGTCTGGCCGTCGCCATTGCTACCAACCAGGGTGATGTTCTTGCCCATGGCCTGGAACAGCGGCAGGGCGCGTTCGAAGGCATCGGCGTCGCCACCGACCATGATGCTCAGGGTTGCGGCCTTGGCGCCGACTTCACCGCCGGAAACCGGAGCGTCGAGGTACTGCGCGCCTTTTTCGTTGATCTTCGCCGCGAAAGCTTTGGTGGCGGTCGGCGAAATCGAGCTCATGTCGATGACTACTTTGCCCTTGCCGATACCGGCCGCGACGCCGTCGGCGCGGAACAGCACGTCATCGACCTGCGGGGTATCCGGAACCATGACGATGATGAATTCGGCTTCCTGCGCCACTTCACGCGGATTGGCCAAGGCGACGGCGCCAGCGGCGACCAGATCGGCCGGGGCCGCGTCGTGGTGTTGCGACAGGAACAGGCTGTGACCGGCTTTCTGCAGGTTCGCCGCCATTGGGTGGCCCATGATGCCGGTGCCGATGAATCCGATTTTAGCCATGAGAAAATCCTCTTGTTTTTGTCGTGCTCAAGCAAATAGGGGAGCTGCTTTTCATGTGGGAGCGAGCCTGCTCGCGAATGCGGTGGAACATTCAATATCCGTGTTGACTGAACCACCGCATTCGCGAGCAGGCTCGCTCCCACAGGGGATTTGCTGTGTTTCTTAGATTGCGTTGTGTGATTTCAACCAACCCAGGCCCGCTTCGGTGGTGGTCAGCGGTTTGTACTCGCAACCGACCCAACCCTGATAACCGATGCGATCAAGGTGTTCGAACAGGAAGCGGTAGTTGATCTCACCGGTGCCCGGCTCGTTGCGCCCCGGGTTGTCCGCGAGTTGCACGTGGTTGATCTCGCCCAGGTGCGATTGCAGGGTGCGGGCCAGATCGCCTTCCATGATTTGCATGTGATAGATGTCGTATTGCAGGAACAGATTGGCGCTGCCGACCTGCTCGCGAATCGACAGGGCCTGCGCCGTGTTGTTCAGGTAGAAACCGGGAATGTCGCGGGTGTTGATCGCTTCCATCACCAGTTTGATGCCCGCCGCTTGCAGCTTGTCGGCGGCGTATTTGAGGTTAGCGACAAAGGTCTTTTCCACAGTGGCATCGTCAACGCCTTGCGGGCGGATACCGGCCAGGCAGTTGACCTGGGTGTTGCCCAGCACTTGTGCGTAGGCGATCGCCAGATCGACCCCGGCGCGGAACTCTTCGACCCGATCCGGCAGGCAGGCGATGCCACGCTCGCCCTTGGCCCAGTCACCGGCCGGCAGGTTGAACAGCACTTGGGTCAGCCCGTTGGCCTCGAGTTTTGCCTTGATTTCAGCCGAGCTGAAGTCGTACGGGAACAGGTATTCCACGCCACTGAAACCGGCCTTGGCGGCGGCGTCGAAACGGGCAAGGAAATCCTGTTCGGTGAACAGCATGGACAGGTTGGCTGCGAAACGCGGCATGGTGGTCTCCTAAAAACTGATGAGGCACGGTAGGTCAGACTGAACGCGATCAGTCCCCTCTCCTTGGGGAGAGGGTTAGGGTGAGGGGGAATCCTGAGTCTGATCCCGATTGTGCGAACACCGCAAAACCTTTCCCTCACCCCAGCCCTCTCCCAGAGGGAGAGGGGGCTAAAAGCAATCAATCGAGCAACGAAATCGCCGTCGGCGCATCGTTGCCGACCAGTGCCAGGTCCTCGAACTCGTTGACCGCGTTGATCTCGGTACCCATGGAGATGTTGGTCACACGCTCCAGAATGATCTCGACGATCACCGGCACCTTGAACTCTTCGATCATCTGTTCGGCCTTGCGCAGGGCAGGGGCGATTTCCGACGGTTCGAACACACGCAGCGCCTTGCAGCCGAGGCCTTCGGCGACTGCGATGTGGTCAACCCCGTAACCGTTGAGTTCCGGCGCATTGAGGTTATCGAAGGACAGCTGCACGCAGTAGTCCATTTCGAACCCGCGCTGGGCCTGACGGATCAGGCCCAGGTACGAGTTGTTCACCACGACATGGATGTACGGCAGTTTGAACTGAGCGCCGACCGCCAGTTCTTCGATCATGAACTGGAAATCATAGTCCCCCGACAGGGCCACGACTTTGCGGCTCGGATCGGCCTTGACCACGCCCAGCGCCGCCGGAATGGTCCAGCCCAACGGGCCGGCCTGGCCACAGTTGATCCAGTGACGCGGCTTGTAGACGTGCAGGAACTGCGCGCCGGCAATCTGCGACAGACCAATGGTGCTGACGTAGCAGGTGTCCTTGCCGAACACCTGGTTCATTTCTTCGTAAACGCGCTGCGGCTTGACCGGCACGTTGTCGAAGTGGGTCTTGCGATGCAGGCTGGCCTTGCGCTGCTGGCAATCTTGCAGCCAGGCGCTGCGGTTCTTCAGCTTGCCGGCGGCTTGCCATTCACGGGCGACTTCGATGAACACGGTCAGCGCGGCAGCGGCGTCGGAAACGATGCCCAGATCCGGGGTGAACACGCGTCCAATCTGCGTGCCCTCGATGTCGACGTGAATGAACTTGCGGCCTTCGGTGTAGACATCCACCGAACCGGTGTGACGGTTGGCCCAACGGTTACCAATGCCCAGCACCACGTCGGATTTCAGCATGGTGGCGTTGCCGTAACGGTGCGAAGTCTGCAGACCGACCATGCCGACCATCAGCGGGTGATCGTCAGGGATGGTGCCCCAGCCCATCAGGGTCGGGATGACCGGAATGCCGGTCAGCTCGGCGAACTCGACCAGCAGGTCGCTGGCGTCGGCATTGATGATGCCGCCGCCGGCGACCAGCAATGGACGCTCGGCCTGATCCAGCAGCGCCAGAGCCTTCTCGACCTGCACGCGGGTCGCGGTCGGTTTGGCCAGTGGCAGCGGTTGGTAAGCGTCGATGTCGAATTCGATCTCGGCCATCTGCACGTCGAACGGCAGGTCGATCAGTACAGGGCCTGGACGACCGGAGCGCATTTCATAAAAGGCTTTCTGGAACGCGTAAGGCACCTGGCCCGGCTCCAGAACCGTGGTTGCCCACTTGGTCACTGGCTTGACGATGCTGGTGATGTCGACAGCCTGAAAATCTTCCTTGTGCATCCGGGCGCGGGGTGCCTGACCGGTAATGCAGAGGATTGGAATCGAGTCAGCCGAGGCGCTGTAGAGCCCGGTGACCATGTCGGTACCGGCCGGGCCGGACGTGCCGATGCACACGCCGATGTTGCCGGCCTTGGTGCGGGTGTAGCCCTCGGCCATGTGCGAGGCGCCTTCAACGTGGCGAGCAAGGACGTGATCGATGCCACCGACTTTCTGCAAGGCGGAGTACAGCGGGTTGATGGCAGCGCCCGGGATGCCAAAAGCGGTATCAACCCCTTCACGGCGCATCACCAGAACGGCGGCTTCGATTGCTCTCATTTTGCTCATGGTTTTGTGCCTCTTTACGTTTTGTAATTGTATACAAGTGGCTTTGCGCAGAGTGTATTCACGGCGGACGGCGCAGGTCAATCCATTTTCTCAAGCGGCTGTTTCATTCGTCGGAAGCCCGATGTGCTGTGGCTTTTCGTCGCATGTGGCGCTTTTCGAGAATTATTGTATACAAAAAAATAACCCATTGTGTTCTATTTGTGTCATCGGACTGCGGCACAAACGCGCAGTCCCACGACTTTCCCTATAACAAAATGAGGACGGCACCATGAGCGCTTTAACCTTGAAAGTCGCAGTCAACTTGGTCAGCGAAGCCATCAACGCAGGACGCGGCATCAACGCCGCACCGCTGACCATCGCGGTACTCGATACCGGCGGCCACCTGATCGCCCTGCAACGCGAAGACGGCGCCAGCCTGCTGCGCCCCGACATCGCCATCGGCAAAGCCTGGGGCGCCATCGCCCTGGGCAAAGGCTCACGCCTGCTCGCCCAGGACGCCCAGCAACGCCCGGCGTTTTTTTCTTCGTTGAACAGCATGGGGCAGGGCAGCGTTGTGCCGGCCCCGGGTGGCGTGTTGATTCGCAACCAGGCCGGTGAAGTGCTGGGCGCGATCGGGATCAGTGGGGATTTGTCGGATGTGGATGAGCAGGTGGCGATCAGAGCGGTGGAAGCGCTGGATATGAGGGCGGATGGCGGGGTGGTTGGTTGAATGTCAGTGTCTGAATAACCGCTTTCGCGAGCAGGCTCGCTCCCCCATGGGATCAGGGTTGGACACAAAATGTCTGAACACCTGAAGCCCACTGTGGGAGCGAGCCTGCTCGCGAATACGATCTGCGCTACACATCTTGCTAAAAGTCTGACGCTCCCTTTGCCATCTCCACGGCTAGCCTTCTCATGATCAACATATGAGAAGGCAACGGAATGCCGGGTTTATCTGCTTCACATCGCTTGCGCATCGGACGCTATTCAGAACACAACCGCATTTACCTTCTGACCGCCAATACCGCCGGGAGAGAACCCGTATTCAGCGATTTCTTCCTGGGCAGATTGCTTGTAAGCCAATTTCGGGCAGCTGAGGAAACGGGATTGGCCAATTCTCTGGCTTGGGTCGTAATGCCAGATCATTTTCATTGGCTGATTGAATTGAAGAGTGGCTCGCTCGGCGAATTGATGCAGCGAACTAAATCCCTCAGCACCAAAGCGGTAAAGCTTTCGACCGGTAGAAAGTCCAGCCTTTGGCAACCTGGCTTCCATGACCGGGCACTGCGTAAAGAGGAGAATCTGGTGAAGATGGCTCGGTATGTCATTGCCAACCCATTGCGGGCAGGGCTGGTCAAAAGCCTTGGCGACTATCCGTTGTGGGATTCGATCTGGTTATGAGTTGAGGTCTGCGGTGCAGCTATTCGCGAGCAGGCTCGCTCCCACAGTGGATCTGGGTTGGACACAAAATGTCTGGACACCACAACCCCTGTGGGAGCGAGCCTGCTCGCGAAGCGGTTCCCCCGATCTCACCGATCCGGCTCACACCCCTTCAACACCAACCGGATAATCGTCTGCGCCGCCGCTTCATAATCGGCTTCATCAAGCTTGTCTTTCCCGGTCACCGCGGAAATCTGCCAGTCGAAGTCGGCGTAGGTCTGGGTCGCGGCCCAGATGCTGAACATCAGGTGGTTGGGGTCGATCGGGGCGATCTGGCCGCGGTCGATCCAGCTCTGGATGCAGGCGATGTTGTGTTTGGCCTGGGCGTTGAGCTGCTCGACAAGATCAGCGCTCAGGTGCGGGGCGCCGTGCATGATTTCGCTGGCGAACACCTTGGAGGCGTAGGGCAGGTCGCGCGAGATGCGGATCTTCGAGCGGATGTAGCCGCTCAGCACTTCGCTCGGCACGCCGTCCGGGTTGAACGGGGTCGAGGCCTGCAGAATCGGCTCGATGATGCTTTCCAGCACCTCGCGATAGAGGTTTTCCTTGGATTTGAAGTAGTAGTAGACGTTGGGCTTGGGCAATCCCGCCTTGGCGGCGATGTCGCTGGTTTTGGTCGCCGCGAAGCCCTTGTCGGCAAACTCTTCGCTGGCGGCGCGCAGGATCAGTTCTTTGTTACGCTCGCGGATTGTGCTCATAAACCCGGTGGTTCCTTGCCTGTTCTGGCGGTGGCGCATGGTAGCACCGGCCTTGAGCGGCGCTCAACAATGCAGCCTGTGGCCGGCGGTCGCGTTATGCTTGGCAACATTCATACACAGAAGGAAACAGGATTCATGGCAGGAAGCAGTTTGCTGGTGCTGATCGATGACATCGCCACCGTTCTGGATGACGTTGCGTTGATGACCAAGATGGCCGCGAAGAAGACCGCCGGAGTGCTCGGTGATGATCTGGCGCTCAATGCCCAGCAGGTATCGGGCGTGCGCGCCGAGCGGGAAATTCCCGTGGTGTGGGCGGTGGCCAAGGGCTCGTTCGTCAACAAACTGATCCTCGTGCCGTCGGCGCTGGCAATCAGCGCCTTTGTGCCTTGGCTGGTGACGCCGCTGTTGATGGTCGGCGGCGCGTACCTGTGTTTCGAGGGTTTTGAAAAACTCGCGCACAAGTTTCTGCACAGCAAAGAGGAAGACGAGGCAGAACACGCACAGTTGACCGAAGCAGTGGCCGATCCGGCGACCGATCTGGTGGCGTACGAAAAGGACAAGATCAAAGGCGCGATCCGCACCGACTTCATTCTCTCGGCAGAAATCATCGCCATCACCCTCGGCACCGTGGCAGATGCCTCGCTGACTCAGCAAGTGGTCGTCATGTCCGGCATCGCCATTGTCATGACCGTGGGCGTTTACGGTTTGGTGGCGGGCATCGTCAAGCTCGACGATCTGGGGCTGTGGCTGACGCAGAAACCCGGGCAGATGGCGAAAAAGATCGGCGGCGGCATTCTCAGTGCCGCGCCGTACATGATGAAAACCCTGTCGGTGGTTGGCACGGCGGCGATGTTCCTGGTCGGCGGTGGCATCCTGACTCATGGCGTGCCGGTGCTGCATCACTGGATTGAAGGCATCGGCGCGGCAGCGGGCAGTGCCGGGTTCGCCGTGCCGATGCTGCTCAATGGTGTCGCGGGGATTATTGCCGGGGCTGTGGTGTTGGCCGTGGTTTCGGTCGTAGGCAAGCTCTGGAAAGCGCTGAAGGGTTAATCAGCAACACATAACAAATGTGGGAGCGAGCCTGCTCGCGAATGCGGTATTCCAGTCAATATCGATGTTGACTGAAACTCCGCGTTCGCGAGCAGGCTCGCTCCCACAGTGTTTTGCGCCAGCCGATTTACTCGGCGATCTGCAACTTGCGCGCTTCGGTATACACGTACCGCACTTTTTCGTACTCGAACGGCGAGTTCATCTGGCCGTAGCGGAAGCTGGTCTGGTAGCGCTTGTCGATCGCACGCAAGGCCCAGACTTCCGGGTGGTTGGAGCTGACTTCCGCGACGTTGAGGAAGTTGATCGCGGTGTCGGCGGTGTAATCCACGGCCAGACCTGCGGTGTCGCGGATGTTCGATGGGCCGAAGATCGGCAGTACGAAGTAGGCGCCGCCCGGTACGCCGTAGAAGCCCAGGGTCTGACCGAAGTCTTCGTTCTGGCGTGGCAGGCCCATGGCGGTGGCCGGGTCCCACAGGCCGGCGATGCCGATAGTGGTGTTGAGCAGCAGGCGCGCGGTGGTTTCCATCGAGCGCTGGCCCTTGAACTGCAACAGGCTGTTGACCAGGTTCGGCACGTCGCCAATGTTGTTGAAGAAGTTGCTCACCCCGGTACGCACAAAGCTTGGCGTGATGTAGCGATAGCCATCGACTACCGGCAGGAACACCCACTGGTCGAAGCGGTAGTTGAAGTGATAGACCCGGCGGTTCCACGATTCCAGCGGGTCATAGACGTTCAGCGCGTTGAGCGTCGAACGTTCGAACTCGCGCTGGTCCAGGCCCGGGTTGAACTTGAGTTTGGTCAGCGGCTGTTTGAAGCCATCGCTGTCGACCACCACCGGTGCATCGGCTTTACTGTTGTCGGCCTGGGCCACGCCTGCACAGAGGAACGCTGCAATCAGCAGGAGATATTTAGCCACGGAAGAACTCCAGCATGGCGTCGCTGTTGACGCGATAGTTAAGGTTGCCGCAGTGGCCGCCCAGTGGATAAACGGTCAGGCGATCACCGAAGGTTTTCCGCAGGAAGCCCAGGTCGCCAGGGCCGAGGATGACGTCGTCGGCGTTGTGCATGACGGCGATTTTCGGGCTGTCGTGCAGGTAATCCTTGAGCGCATACAGGCTGACCTGGTCGATCAGTTGCAGCAGGCTGCCGCCGTCGGTGCGCGCGCGCCACATCGGAATAACCTGCTCGGTGATGTAGCAGTCGAAGTCGCATTGCAGCGCACGCTTGAGGAACGGCGTGAGGCTGGTGCCTTCGGTGATCGGGAATTTCGGCGGGGTGATCAGGCCGCGACGGTTGACCAGGTCCGAGGTGTAGGCAATGTCGGCTGCCGAAAAGCGGAACGACGTGCCGATGAGCATGGCCATCTGTTCGTTGGTCAGGTGCTGTTTGGACTGCTGGAAGTCGTACAGCAGCGCATCGTTGAGGTCGATGTAGCCTTTCTGCTGGAAGTAGCGGGTCAGCTTGGTCAGTACCAGTTCGTAGAACGTGGTGCTGTTGTTGATGCCCTTGACCTCGGTCTGCACCAGTTTGTCGAGGTTGGTCACCGAGGTATAGAGGTTGACCGGCGGGTTGAGCAGCAGGACTTTCTTGAAGTTGAAGCTGCGGCGAGTCTCGTCCAGATGCGCGACGAACGCGGCATCAAGGGCGCCGAGGCTGTAGCCGGTCAGGTAATACTCGGTGACCGGCAGCTTCGGGTTCTGCGCCCGCACGGCCTGCATCACCCGATACATGTCTTCGGCATCTTCCTTGGTCACGCCCGGGGTGGCGAAACGCGAGGCGGCGCTGATGAAGTCGAAGCTCGTCGGCGAGGACAACTGCACGACGTGGTAGCCGGCCTTGTAATACAGCTTTTTCAGGTATTCGTTGAGCGTGCTGTCAAAGCGCGCGCCGGTGCCGGCAATCAGGAAGATCAGCGGCGCCGGTTTGTCCTGCGTGGCGATGCGGTAAGTGAGCTTCTTCACTGCCCAAAAATTGTCCGGCAGCTGGAATTCACGCTCCGGGCGCAGGGTGAGGCTGCGGTCCGTTTGATTGATGTCGTCGTCCAGCGGCAACTCCGGACGCAGATCCGGTGGTGTCGTGGCGATCGTCGCCTCGAACGGGTTGGTCAGCGGGTAGCCATAGCTGGCGGCGTCGATATCCACCGCCAGCGCGGACGCACTCAAGATAAGGCCGCTGAACAGCGCGGCGAAGCGCAAGGAACGGAGCATGACTAGATCCCTTAGAGGAAGGTGCCGATTGAAGTTCGCAGGCTATGACCACCGGCCGTGCGCCAAAGTGCCATGCTGCGGCACCAAACAGGCGGAATTCGGGGTAATAGTAGCTGGACGATACACGTTGCAAGGGCTCGCTGAACAGTTAACAGTTGTTAGTGCTTGCGAATGCCGGTCGGCAGATTAAGCTGGCCGCCGATTTCCGCAGATTGGAGTGCTCCATGTCCCGCCGCTTGCCCGTTATTGTGCTGCTCGTTTTGTTGCCGCTGTGGCTGGCCGGCAGTTATGCCGCGCGCTATGGCTTCATGGAAGACGGGCAGTGGGTGGGCATCTGTGTCGACGAGACCGGCCGTTGGGAATGCGTGGTGCGGTCGAACCTCGGGCTGATGATTCATTTCAAGGTGTTGGGCTGGGCGGCGGTGGGCGCGGCGGTATTGGCGTTTGTATTGCCGGGACGGACAGGGTGGTGGCTGGGGGTGCTGGCGCTGGTGTTCGGCCTGCCGGCGCTGGCGTTGTACAACACCACATTAGCGGTATTTGCGGTGGTGATTGCCGGGTTGCGCCTGGTCCGCGAGTCCCGCAGCGCCTGACAGTCAGTCATCGCGGGCAAGCCCGCTCCCACAGGGATTGAGGTGAACACAACATTTGTGTGCAGCAGAAATCCTGTGGGAGCTGGCTTGCCAGCGATGGCGATTTCGAAAGCGCTGAAATCAGGCCTTGCGAACCCGCAGACAGCGCCACAACGCCACCACCATCAATCCACTGACCAGCGCCCAGCCCCACGCCTGCTGATTCAGCATCCCTTCCTGATACAACTGCGGTGCAATCCCCGCGCCGACGATAAAGGTCAGCAGAGCAACCTCCCGACGCGGCACGCTCACCGGGCGGCACAGGTACACCAGCGCCGGCAGGACGAACGCCATGCTGGCGAAACTGCGATAGCGCGGGTCGAAGACCATTTCCAGCATCATCACCGCCGCGGCAAAACCGGCCACCGCGACCAGCCAGCCGGCGCGACGCTCGAGCAAATCGAATGCTCGCGCGCGCCAACCGCTGCGTGCGCTCAACGTCAGCGCGGCATGCGCGAGCACCAACAGATTCAACCCGGTCAGCAAGCCGACCCACAGCCATTCACCGGCAAATCGTGTGGTCAATCGAGCCAGATCGCCCCAAGCGCCAATCGAGCAAGCAGCGACAGCGCCCAGCAGCGGTAGCAGCAACGCCGAACGAGTGGTGCGCACGCATCCACCAAGGATCAGCGTGCCGAGGAAAATCAGAGCACCGACTGCCAGCCATTCTTTCCAGTACGGCACATTGCTCACCGGTCCGGTGAGCACGCCCTTGTCCTGTCGATCCGCATCGAACAGCCCCCAGTAGCCGCCGACCGCGCCTTCACTGCCGCGCTTCCACGGTTGATCAAAGGCTTCGATCAGGTTGTAGCGCCAGCCCTCCTGCTCGGCCATCGCCACGAATCCACGAATGAATTTCGCCTCGTTGACCCGGCTCGGCACGGCGGTTTCGCGCTGGCGGCCTTCGCTGGGCCAACCGGTTTCGCCGATCATCACGTCCTTGGGCGCGAACTTGTTGCCGAACACCTGACGCACATCCGCCACATGCCGCAGCGCCACGTCGATATTCGACGGATCGTCTTCCCAGTACGGCAGCAAGTGGATGGTCAGAAAATCCACAGCCGGCGCGACTTCCGGGTGCTTGAGCCAGAATTCCCAAACATCGGCGTAAGTCACCGGTTGCTTGACCTGGCTTTTTACCTTGTTGATCAGCCGGGCCAGTTGCGCGCCAGTGACCTCTTTGCGCAGCAGCGCTTCGTTGCCGACGATTACGGCGGTGACCACGTCGGGGTTGGCATTGGCCGATTTGATCAGCAGGTCGACTTCCTGCTCGGTATCGACGGGGTTGCTATTGACCCAGGCGCCGATCATCAACTTCAGACCGTGTTTGCGCGCCAGATCGGGCAGGGCGTCGAGGCCGGTCATCGAGTAGGTGCGGATGCATTCAAAGCGCGTCGCCAGCAGCGCGAGGTCGGCATCCATCCGCTCGGGGCGCAATTTGAACGGCACGTCGAACGGCGATTGGTCTTTGTCGAACGGTGTGTAGGAGGCGCATTGCAACTTGTGCGTCGGCGTCGCGGCGTCCGGCAGGATCACCGGTTGGCCGAGGCCATACCAGAAACCGCTAAGGGCCAACAGCCCGAGCAGGCAGGCGAACAGATAAGGCACAAAAGGAAATCGGTACGTTGCGGACATGGTCAGGCCGAGTGGCTGCAAAGCGACGCATGTTACCTGCATTTATAGAAGGGCTGGTGGCTTGCAGGCGTTGTCCATGCAAAGTTCGGGCGGATTGTCTGGCGTCAATTAATCTCGCTTGATTAATGGCTTTCTGATGTCGTTTCTCGCTGCCTTGAGGTCGCTGACAGAGCAGGTCGCCGGCCGCTTGAGGTTGATGATCAAACCATCAGTACCCTTTTTGAAAAATCGGCTGATGTTCGGTGTGTGAGGTCCGGCGTGATGGGGGCGCTGTGCACCATAACAATACGTTGACGATGCCCGGCATCCGTCGGGCGCAGCATTTCGGGGAAGTAAACGATGAAGATGCGACGACTTTTAGGCGCAGGTGCCGCTTTGGTGCTTGCGATGAGTTCCACTTTCGCCAACGCTGAAAAACAGACCCTGAACATCGGTTACGTTGACGGCTGGTCCGACAGCGTCGCGACCACCCACGTGGCGGCCGAAGTGATCAAACAGAAGCTCGGTTATGACGTGAAGCTGCAAGCCGTCGCCACCGGGATCATGTGGCAGGGCGTGGCCACCGGCAAACTCGATGCGATGCTCTCGGCCTGGCTACCCGTGACCCACGGTGACTATTGGACGAAAAACAAGGATCAGGTCGTCGATTACGGCCCGAACTTCAAGGACGCGAAGATCGGCCTGATCGTGCCGGAGTACGTCAAAGCCAAATCGATCGAAGACCTGAAAACCGACGATACCTTCAAAAACCGCATTGTTGGCATCGACGCCGGTTCAGGCGTAATGCTCAAGACCGATCAGGCGATCAAGGATTACGGCCTGGACAAATACAGCCTCAAGGCCAGTTCCGGCGCCGGCATGATTGCCGAGCTGACCCGCGCCGAGAAGAAGAACGAATCCATCGCCGTCACCGGTTGGGTGCCGCACTGGATGTTCGCCAAGTGGAAACTGCGCTTCCTCGACGACCCGAAAGGCGTGTATGGCCAGGCTGAAACCGTGAACAGCATCGGCAGCAAAGGCCTGGACGCCAAGGCGCCGGAAGTGGCCAAGTTCCTGAAAAACTTCCAGTGGGCCTCGAAAGACGAAATCGGCGAGGTCATGCTGGCGATTCAGGACGGTGCCAAGCCTGATGCAGCGGCCAAGGACTGGGTGGCCAAACACTCGGATCGTGTAGCTGACTGGACCAAATAATTTAAACACCGCCACACCCCTGTGGGAGCGAGCCTGCTCGCGAATGCAATCTGTCAGTTGATGCAATATCGACTGATACGACGCCTTCGCGAGCAGGCTCGCTCCCACAGTTTTTTTCTGTGTACCGGAAAATGGCTAAAACATCATGGCCATCTACTACTAAGGTCGTCTGGAACCTCTCTCGCAGCCGCATACATTAGCTACGTTCCAACAATAATTTGTGCTGCGAGGATAAAAACAATGAACGACAGCATTTACCTCTCGATTCAGAACAGTCCCCGATTCAAGGAGCTGGTTCAGAAACGGGAACGATTCGCCTGGATTCTCTCGGCAATCATGCTTGGGCTCTACTCCGCATTCATCCTGCTGATCGCATACGGGCCGCACGTGCTCGGGGCGAAACTCAGTCCTGAATCCTCGATCACCTGGGGCATCCCGATCGGTGTCGGTCTGATCATTTCAGCCTTCGTCCTGACCGGCATCTACGTGCGCCGCGCCAATGGCGAGTTCGACGACCTGAACAATGCGATTCTCAAGGAGGCTCAGCAATGATCCGGCGTCTACTGGCTTTATTGAGTGTTGCGGCTTTCGCGCCGAGTGTCTGGGCGGCTGACGCATTGACGGGGGAGGTGGCCAAACAGCCGCTGAACATCCCGGCGATCCTGATGTTCGTGGCCTTCGTCGGCGCGACGTTGTACATCACCTACTGGGCTTCAAAGAAAAACAACTCGGCCGCCGACTACTATGCGGCGGGCGGCAAGATCACCGGTTTCCAGAACGGCCTGGCGATTGCCGGCGACTACATGTCGGCGGCGTCTTTCCTGGGGATTTCCGCGCTGGTGTTCACCTCCGGCTATGACGGCCTGATCTACTCGATCGGCTTCCTGGTGGGCTGGCCGATCATTCTGTTCCTGATCGCCGAACGCCTGCGCAACCTGGGTAAATACACCTTTGCCGACGTGGCGTCGTACCGCCTCGGGCAAACCCAGATTCGCACCCTGTCCGCCTGCGGCTCGCTGGTGGTGGTGGCGTTCTACCTGATCGCGCAAATGGTCGGTGCCGGCAAGCTGATCCAGCTGCTGTTCGGCCTCGATTACCACGTTGCGGTGATCCTGGTCGGCGTGCTGATGTGCATGTACGTGCTGTTCGGCGGCATGCTCGCGACCACTTGGGTGCAGATCATCAAGGCAGTGCTGCTGCTGTCCGGTGCCTCGTTCATGGCGCTGATGGTGATGAAGCACGTGGGCTTCGACTTCAACACGCTGTTCTCCGAAGCGATCAAGGTTCACGCCAAGGGCGAAGCGATCATGAGCCCCGGCGGTCTGGTGAAGGATCCGATCTCGGCATTCTCGCTGGGTCTGGCGCTGATGTTCGGCACCGCTGGCCTGCCGCACATTCTGATGCGCTTCTTCACCGTGAGTGACGCAAAAGAAGCGCGCAAGAGCGTGCTGTACGCTACCGGTTTCATTGGCTACTTCTACATCCTGACTTTCATCATCGGCTTCGGCGCGATCTTGCTCGTCAGCACCAACCCGGCCTTTAAAGATGCAGCGGGCGCCTTGCTCGGCGGCAACAACATGGCGGCGGTGCACCTGGCCAACGCGGTGGGCGGCAGCATCTTCCTTGGCTTCATCTCGGCAGTGGCGTTCGCAACCATTCTGGCTGTGGTAGCCGGTCTGACGCTGGCGGGTGCTTCGGCGGTTTCTCACGACCTGTACGCCAGTGTGATCAAGAAGGGCAAGGCCAACGAGAAAGATGAGATTCGCGTGTCGAAGATCACCACCATCGCCCTGGCGGTGCTGGCGATTGGTCTGGGCATTCTGTTCGAAAGCCAGAATATTGCGTTCATGGTCGGCCTGGCGTTCTCCATCGCGGCGAGCTGCAACTTCCCTGTGCTGCTGCTTTCGATGTACTGGAAGAAGCTGACCACTCGCGGCGCGATGATTGGTGGCTGGCTGGGTCTGGTCAGTGCTGTTGGTCTGATGATCCTCGGCCCAACCATCTGGGTGCAGATTCTGCATCACGAGAAGGCGATCTTCCCTTACGAATATCCGGCGCTGTTCTCGATGATGATTGCGTTCATCGGGATCTGGTTCTTCTCGATTACCGACAAGTCGGCGGCTGCGGATAACGAGCGGGCGCTGTTCTTCCCGCAGTTTGTGCGTTCGCAGACCGGGTTGGGGGCGAGTGGGGCGGTTTCGCACTAAGAGATCAGTTGTAAGCTGCAAGCTTCAAGCTTCAAGAAAACGCCCTGGTTGAGAGATTGGGGCGTTTTTTTTGTGGGCGGTTATCGGTTGGTTTGGTGTGTATATCCGTTTTTTGCAGTGCTGCGGCTGGCGGTTTCGCCCTTACGGCGACTTACTTTTTTACAAGCGCCTAAAAAAGTAAGCAAAAAAACGCTTGCTCCTGCGTTCGGCCCTCGCAGGCTCGGGTTCCTTCGCTGCGGGATCGATCCGGGCGCAGCGTTTCCGGTTTGCTTCGCTGCACCTCCTTCCGCTGTGTCTGGCTGCGCCAGACGGTCGCTGCGCTCCCACGCCCGGATCAATCCCTCCGCTCAGCCTTCCGACGTCGCCCGTGGATCAAGATCAAAAGCACTCGAGCTAACGCTCATTGTTGAGTGGTTAGAAGCGTCGCATGGCTTGAGATTTTCGGTGGATTCGCCCCTCACCCCAGCCCTCTCCCCAGGGAGAGGGAGCCGATTTGTGTGGTGTTCAAAACCTGCATTCGACTCGGTATCGCAAGTCGGCGTGTTTCGCCCAAACACCTCGGTCAGTCCCCTCTCCCTCTGGGAGAGGGCTAGGGTGAGGGGCTCTTGATCTGGCTTTGGCTTTTGCTTTTGATCTCTTGCCCCTTCGGCAGGCTTCGTTACGGGATCGATCCGGGGGTGGGAGCGCAGCGACCGTACGACGTAGTCGTACACAGCGAGTGTAGGTGCAGCGAAGCCAACCGGAGCCGCTGCGCCCGGATCGGTCCCGTAACGAAGGTACCCCGAGCCCCAGCGAGCGGGCCGTACGCCGGGCCAAAGCCTTTTGGGTTACCTTTTTGGCGTTTGGAAAAGGTGACTCGCTGTAAGAGCGAAACCGCCAGCGGCAGCACCCGCAGCAACGGATATGCCCTTAAAATCCAAGAACCAGTCGGCCCGAAGGCCGCTGAAACCACAAACAAAAACGGCCTCTATATAAGAGGCCGTTCCTGACACACCACTAAACCATCACAAAAAAGAAAAACCCTTATTTGCGATCTTCCAGCTTGGTAATGTCACGCGACTCGTAACCGGTGTACAGCTGGCGCGGACGGCCAATCTTGTACGGGCTCGAAAGCATTTCTTTCCAGTGCGAAATCCAGCCCACAGTACGCGCCAGGGCGAAAATCACCGTGAACATGCTGGTCGGAATGCCGATCGCCTTGAGGATGATCCCCGAGTAGAAGTCGACGTTCGGGTACAGCGAGCGTTCGATGAAGTACGGGTCGGTCAACGCGATCTCTTCCAGGCGCATGGCCAGTTCGAGTTGCGGATCGTTGTTGATGCCCAGTTCCTTCAGCACTTCGTCGCAGGTCTGCTTCATGACAGTCGCGCGAGGGTCGCGGTTCTTGTAGACGCGGTGACCGAAGCCCATCAACTTGAACGGATCGTTCTTGTCCTTGGCCTTGGCGATGAACTTGTCGATGTTCGACACATCGCCAATCTCGTCGAGCATGGTCAGCACGGCTTCGTTCGCACCGCCGTGGGCAGGACCCCACAGTGCGGCGATACCGGCAGCGATGCAGGCGAACGGGTTGGCACCCGAAGAGCCGGCCAGACGCACGGTGGAGGTCGAAGCGTTCTGCTCGTGGTCGGCGTGGAGGATGAAGATCCGGTCCATGGCCTTGGCGAGTACCGGGCTGATCGGTTTGATCTCGCACGGGGTGTTGAACATCATGTGCAGGAAGTTTTCCGCGTAAGTCAGATCGTTGCGCGGGTACATCATGGGTTGGCCCATGGAGTACTTGTAAACCATCGCTGCCAGGGTCGGCATCTTCGCAACCAGACGGATCGCGGAAATTTCGCGATGCTGCGGGTTATTGATGTCCAGGGAGTCGTGGTAGAAGGCCGAGAGGGCGCCGACTACACCGCACATGACGGCCATCGGGTGGGCGTCGCGACGGAAACCGTTGAAGAAGGTTTTCAGCTGCTCGTGAACCATGGTGTGGTTCTTCACGGTGCTGACGAACTGGGCCTTCTGTTCTGCGGTCGGCAATTCGCCGTTGAGCAGCAGGTAGCAGGTTTCCAGGTAGTCCGACTTTTCAGCCAGCTGTTCGATCGGGTAGCCGCGGTGCAACAAAATGCCGTTGTCGCCGTCGATATAGGTAATTTTCGATTCGCACGAAGCGGTCGACATGAAACCCGGGTCGAAAGTGAAGCGGCCCGTGGCCGTCAGGCCCCGAACATCGATTACATCGGGACCAACGGTGCCGGTTAAAATGGGCAGCTCGACGGGGGCTGCGCCCTCGATGATCAACTGCGCTTTTTTGTCAGCCATGTGGCCTCCTATTTATGCTTGAACCATCAGACAGACCCCCCACGCAGGGCCCGCACCACTATAGTGAGATAAATTCGAATGTCAATTTGCCTAAAGTCTTGCTCCAGAAGGCTTTAAGCCGACTTTTTCCTCGAAATTGCCTGCCATTTACGCCTTTTATGCAACTTGTGCAATCCGCTATTGGGGGTAGGTGAACGCGTTGTCATTAGTAGCCTAACTGTCTATACTCGGCCACCGACCGCCAAGGGCTTTTGGGCTTGCTTTCATTGGGGGTCGCATCCCTGGGTGGTGGTTACCTGACCAGTGCACTCCCCAACAACTTTGCCCTGATTGTTAGGGGCTCTTCAGTGTGAAAAAAAAGCCGTGAAAAGCCAACGACCTGTAAACCTAGACCTAAGGACCATCAAACTCCCAGTCACTGCTTACACGTCCATTCTTCACCGTATCTCCGGTGTCATCCTCTTCGTGTGCCTTGCCATCATGCTTTACGCATTGGACAAGTCGCTGAGCTCCGAGGAAGGCTTCGGTCAGGTGAAAGCGTGTCTGACCAGTCCGCTAGCCAAGCTAGTGATTTGGGGCATCCTGTCCGCTCTGCTGTATCACCTGGTAGCCGGTGTGCGCCACTTGATCATGGACATGGGCATCGGTGAGACGCTGGAAGGCGGCAAACTGGGCTCGAAAATCGTTATCGCCGTTTCCGTGGTGGTAATCGTTCTGGCAGGAGTCTGGATATGGTAACTAACGTCACTAACCTGTCGCGTTCGGGCCTCTATGACTGGATGGCACAGCGTGTGTCTGCGGTCGTTCTCGCGGCTTACTTCATCTTTCTGATCGGATACATCGTCGCCAACCCTGGCCTCGAGTATGCCCAGTGGCATGAACTGTTCGCTCACAACGGAATGCGTATTTTCAGCCTGCTGGCCCTTGTTGCTCTGGGCGCTCACGCCTGGGTCGGCATGTGGACCATCGCGACCGACTACCTGACGCCAATGGCGTTCGGCAAGTCCGCAACAGCGATACGTTTCCTTTTCCAGGCAGTATGCGGCGTTGCGATGTTCGCTTACTTCGTCTGGGGTGTGCAGATTCTCTGGGGTATCTGATTCATGGCTAACATTCCAACGATTTCTTTCGACGCCATCATTATTGGTGGTGGCGGTGCCGGCATGCGCGCTGCGCTGCAGCTGGCACAGGGCGGCCACAAGACTGCGGTGATCACCAAGGTTTTCCCGACCCGTTCGCACACCGTGTCCGCACAGGGCGGCATCACGTGCGCCATCGCTTCCGCCGACCCGAACGATGACTGGCGCTGGCACATGTACGATACCGTCAAGGGTTCCGACTACATCGGTGACCAGGACGCTATCGAATACATGTGTCAGGAAGGCCCGGCTGCCGTGTTCGAGCTGGACCACATGGGTCTGCCGTTCTCGCGTACCGAGCAAGGCCGCATCTACCAGCGTCCGTTCGGTGGCCAGTCCAAGGATTACGGCAAGGGCGGTCAGGCTGCACGTACCTGCGCTGCATCCGACCGTACCGGTCACGCGCTGCTGCACACCCTTTATCAGGGCAACCTGAAAGCCGGTACCACGTTCCTCAACGAGTACTACGCTGTTGATCTGGTAAAAAACCAGGAAGGCGAATTCGTTGGTGTGATCGCGATCTGCATCGAAACCGGCGAAACCTCCTACATCCGTGCCAAGGCCACCGTTCTGGCCACTGGCGGTGCAGGCCGTATCTACGCGTCCACCACCAACGCCCTGATCAACACCGGTGACGGCGTCGGCATGGCTCTGCGTGCTGGCGTGCCGGTACAAGACATCGAAATGTGGCAGTTCCACCCGACCGGCATCGCCGGCGCCGGCGTACTGGTTACCGAAGGTTGCCGTGGTGAAGGTGGTTACCTGATCAACAAGCACGGCGAGCGTTTCATGGAGCGTTATGCTCCGAACGCGAAAGACCTTGCAGGTCGTGACGTGGTTGCCCGTTCGATGGTAAAGGAAATCATCGCCGGCAACGGTTGCGGTCCGAATGGCGACCACGTAATGCTCAAGCTCGACCACCTGGGCGAGGAAGTGCTGCACAGCCGTCTGCCAGGCATCTGCGAACTGTCGAAGACTTTCGCCCACGTTGACCCGGTCGTTGCTCCGGTTCCGGTTGTGCCGACCTGCCACTACATGATGGGCGGCGTTGCCACCAACATTCATGGCCAGGCGATCACCCAGAACGCCGAAGGTCAGGACCAGATCATCCCTGGCCTGTTCGCGGTAGGCGAAGTGGCTTGCGTATCGGTACACGGTGCGAACCGTCTGGGCGGCAACTCGCTGCTCGACCTGGTGGTCTTCGGTCGCGCTGCCGGCCTGCACCTGGAAAAGGCGTTGACCGATGGCATCGAATACGACGACGCTACCGAGTCCGACATCGAAGCTGCACTGTCGCGTCTGAACGCGCTGAACAACCGTACCGACGGTGAAGACGTTGCCACCCTGCGTCGCGAGCTGCAAAGCTGCATGCAGAACTACTTCGGTGTATTCCGTACCGGCGAATACATGCAGAAGGGCATCGCTCAGTTGGCCGATCTGCGCAAGCGTATCGCCAACGTGAAGATCAACGACAAGTCGCAAGCGTTCAACACTGCACGTATCGAAGCGCTGGAACTGCAGAACCTGCTGGAAGTGGCTGAAGCTACCGCCATCGCGGCCGAAGTACGTAAAGAGTCCCGCGGCGCTCACGCCCGTGAAGACTTCGAAGACCGTGATGACGAAAACTGGCTGTGCCACACCCTGTACTTCCCGGGTGACAAGCGCGTCACCAAGCGTGCCGTGAACTTCTCGCCGAAGACTGTTCCGACTTTCGAACCTAAAGTCCGGACTTATTAAGGGTGACCGCCATGTTGCAAGTCAGTGTTTATCGCTACAACCCTGATCAGGACGCCGCGCCGTTCATGCAGGATTTCCAGGTCGATACCGGTGGTAAAGACCTGATGGTGCTGGACGTGCTGGCCCTGATCAAAGAGCAGGACGAAGGTTTCTCCTATCGTCGCTCCTGCCGTGAAGGTGTCTGCGGCTCCGACGGCATGAACATCAACGGCAAGAACGGTCTGGCCTGCATCACGCCGCTGTCTGCCGTTGTAAAAGGCAACAAGCTGATCGTTCGTCCGCTGCCAGGTTTGCCGGTTATCCGTGACCTGGTCGTCGATATGAGCATCTTCTACAAGCAATACGAGAAGGTGAAGCCTTACCTGCAGAACGACACGCCGGCTCCGGCCATCGAGCGTCTGCAGTCGCCAGAAGAGCGCGAAAAGCTCGACGGTCTGTACGAGTGCATCCTGTGCGCCTGCTGCTCGACCTCTTGCCCGTCCTTCTGGTGGAACCCGGACAAGTTCCTGGGTCCTGCTGCGCTGCTGCAAGCCTACCGCTTCCTGGCAGACAGCCGCGACACCAAGACCAGCGAGCGTCTGGCTTCACTTGACGACCCGTTCAGCGTTTTCCGCTGCCGGGGCATCATGAACTGCGTCAACGTATGTCCGAAAGGCCTGAACCCGACTAAGGCCATCGGTCACATCCGTAACATGCTGCTTTCGAGCGGCGTGTGATTCAGCTGCTGTAACCGTTGCACCGTAGAGGCTGTGGCGCGGGCTTCAACCCGCGTCATGGCTATAACCAGAGCAGTAGCCATAAGCTGCAGCTCTTCTTTTGAAGAAATGAGACAAGCAGGGGCATCCGGGCTGGTACCCGGACTATCAGTGTGATCCTAGGTGGCTTGTTTTAGTCGCTGCATTCGGACTTCTGCAAGTTTGCTCGGTGTCGACACCGATGGTGTTCCCCTAACCGAGGGTGACCAAGCATGCAAGAAAGCGTGATGCAGCGCATGTGGAACAGCGCCTACCTTTCAGGTGGAAACGCTGCCTATGTGGAAGAGCTTTATGAGCTCTACCTGCACGACCCTAACGCTGTGCCAGAAGAGTGGCGCACCTACTTTCAGAAGTTGCCAGCCGACGGCAACTCTGCCACTGATGTTTCGCACTCGACGATTCGCGATCATTTCGTGCTGCTGGCAAAGAACCAGCGCCGCGCCCAACCGGTTTCCGCCGGCAGCGTGAGCAGTGAGCACGAGAAGAAGCAAGTTGAAGTGCTGCGATTGATCCAGGCCTACCGTATGCGTGGCCACCAGGCAGCCCAGCTTGACCCGCTGGGGCTGTGGCAGCGTCCTGCACCTGCAGACCTGTCGATCAATCATTACGGCTTGACCAATGCCGATCTTGATACGACCTTCCGTGCCGGCGACCTGTTCATCGGCAAAGAGGAAGCGAGCCTACGCGAAATTCACGAAGCGTTGCAGCAGACATATTGCCGCACCATCGGCGCTGAGTTCACGCACATCACCGATTCCGAGCAGCGCCAGTGGTTCCAGCAGCGTCTGGAAAGTGTGCGTGGCCGTCCGACGTACTCCGCCGACATCAAGAGCCACCTGCTTGAGCGCGTGACTGCCGGTGAAGGCCTGGAAAAATACCTCGGCACCAAATACCCGGGCACCAAGCGTTTCGGTCTGGAAGGCGGCGAAAGCCTGATTCCGATGCTCGACGAACTGATCCAGCGTTCCGGCTCGTACGGCACCAAGGAAGTCGTCATCGGCATGGCCCACCGTGGCCGTCTGAACGTACTGGTCAACACCTTCGGCAAGAACCCGCGCGAGCTGTTCGACGAGTTCGAAGGCAAGAAGAAGGTCGAGCTGGGTTCCGGTGACGTTAAATACCACCAGGGCTTCTCGTCCAACGTGATGACCACCGGAGGTGAAGTTCACCTCGCCATGGCGTTCAACCCGTCCCACCTGGAAATCGTTTCCCCGGTGGTCGAAGGTTCGGTGCGCGCCCGTCAGGACCGTCGCAACGACCTGACCGGTGAGAAAGTTCTGCCGATCTCCATCCACGGTGACGCGGCATTCGCCGGTCAGGGCGTGGTCATGGAAACCTTCCAGATGTCGCAGACCCGCGGTTTCAAGACCGGCGGTACCGTGCACATCGTGATCAACAACCAGGTTGGTTTCACCATCAGCAACCCGCTGGACTCGCGCTCCACCGAGTACGCCACCGACGTGGCCAAGATGATCCAGGCGCCGATCCTCCATGTGAATGGTGATGATCCGGAAGCCGTGCTGTTCGTGACCCAGCTGGCCATCGACTACCGCATGCAGTTCAAGCGTGACGTGGTGATCGATCTGGTCTGCTACCGTCGTCGCGGCCACAACGAGGCCGACGAGCCAAGCGGCACCCAGCCACTGATGTATCAGCAGATCACCAAGCAGCGCACCACCCGTGAGCTGTACGCTGATCGCCTGACTCAGGCCGGTGTGCTTGACGCTGAACGCGTTCAGGCCAAGGTCGACGAATACCGCAACGCGCTGGACAACGGTCTGCACGTAGTGAAATCGCTGGTCAAAGAGCCGAACAAAGAGCTGTTCGTCGACTGGCGTCCGTACCTGGGCCACGCCTGGACTGCGCGTCACGACACGCGTTTCGATCTGAAGACCCTGCAAGAGCTGTCCGCCAAGCTGCTGGAAATTCCGGAAGGCTTCGTCGTTCAGCGCCAGGTCGCGAAGATCTACGAAGACCGTCAGAAGATGCAAGCCGGCGGCCTGCCGATCAACTGGGGTTACGCTGAAACCATGGCGTACGCGACCCTCGCGTTCGAAGGTCACCCGATCCGCATGACCGGTCAGGACATCGGCCGCGGTACGTTCTCGCACCGTCACGCTGTGTTGCACAACCAGAAAGACGCGGGCACCTACATTCCGCTGCAGAACCTGTACGACGGTCAGCCACGTTTCGACCTGTACGACTCGTTCCTCTCGGAAGAAGCGGTACTGGCATTCGAATACGGTTACTCGACCACCACGCCAAACGCGCTGGTGATCTGGGAAGCCCAGTTCGGCGACTTCGCCAACGGTGCTCAGGTCGTGATCGACCAGTTCATCACCAGCGGCGAGCACAAGTGGGGCCGTCTCTGCGGTCTGACCATGCTGCTGCCACACGGTTACGAAGGCCAAGGCCCTGAGCACAGCTCGGCTCGTCTTGAGCGTTACCTGCAGCTGTGCGCCGAGCACAACATTCAGGTGTGCATGCCGACCACGCCAGCGCAGATCTACCACTTGCTGCGTCGTCAGGTGATCCGTCCGCTGCGCAAGCCGCTGGTCGTGCTGACGCCGAAGTCGCTGCTGCGCCACAAGCTGGCCATCTCGACGCTGGAAGATCTGGCCGAAGGTTCGTTCCAGACCGTGATCCCGGAAATCGATGCACTGGACCCGAAAAAGGTCGAGCGCGTGGTTCTGTGCAGCGGCAAGGTCTACTACGACCTGCTGGAAAAACGCCGTGCCGAAGGCCGCGAAGATATCGCCATCGTGCGTATCGAGCAGCTGTATCCGTTCCCTGAGGACGACTTGAAAGAAGTCCTGGCTCCGTACACCAACGTCAAACACGCCGTTTGGTGTCAGGAAGAGCCGATGAACCAGGGTGCCTGGTACTGCAGCCAGCATCACTTGCGTCGCAGCATCGCCAACCTCGACAAGACTCTCGTACTTGAGTACGGGGGCCGTGAGGCTTCGGCTGCGCCAGCTTGTGGTTACGCATCGATGCACGCCGAGCAGCAGGAAAAACTGCTGCAAGATGCTTTCACTGTTTAACGCCTTCGCGCTGACTGAAACCGAATTTTAAGGACCCACAGATAATGGCTATCGAAATCAAAGCCCCGTCATTCCCGGAATCGGTTGCCGATGGCACCGTTGCCACCTGGCACAAGAAACCAGGTGAGGCCGTCAAGCGTGACGACCTGATCGTCGACATCGAAACCGACAAAGTCGTGCTCGAAGTGTTGGCTGAAGCAGACGGCGTGCTGGGCGCAATCGTTGCCGAAGAGGGCGCTACCGTTCTGTCGAACCAGGTCCTGGGCTCGATCGAAGAGGGCGGCGCTGCTGCTGCCGCTCCTGCCGCCGCTGCTGCTCCGGCCGCTACTGCCGCTGCCGCACCAGCTGCTGCCGATGGCGAAGATGACCCGATCGCCGCTCCTGCCGCGCGCAAGCTGGCTGAAGAAAACGGCATCAACATCGCTTCCGTTGCCGGCACCGGCAAGGGCGGTCGTGTGACCAAGGAAGACGTGGTAGCAGCGGTTGCTGCCAAGAAAGCCGCTCCGGCTGCCGCACCTGCCAAGGCTGCTGCTCCTTCGGCTGCTGCGCCTGTGTTCGCTGCCGGCGACCGCATCGAGAAGCGCGTACCGATGACTCGCGTACGTGCCACCGTGGCCAAGCGTCTGGTTGAAGCCCAGTCGAACATGGCGATGCTGACCACGTTCAACGAAGTCGACATGACCGAAGTCATGGCGCTGCGTTCGAAGTACAAGGACCTGTTCGAGAAGTCCCACAACGGCGTACGCCTGGGCTTCATGTCGTTCTTCGTGAAAGCGGCCACTGAAGCGCTGAAACGCTTCCCGGCTGTCAACGCGTCGATCGACGGCGGCGACATCGTTTACCACGGCTACGCAGACATCGGCGTTGCCGTTTCCAGCGACCGTGGCCTGGTGGTACCGGTTCTGCGTAACGCCGAGCTGATGAGCCTGGCTGAAATCGAAGGCGGCATCGCAACATTTGGCAAGAAAGCCCGTGACGGCAAACTGTCGATGGACGAGATGACCGGTGGTACCTTCACCATCACCAACGGTGGTACCTTCGGTTCGATGATGTCGACGCCGATCGTCAACCCGCCGCAGGCAGCGATTCTGGGCATGCACAACATCATCCAGCGTCCGATGGCCATCAACGGTCAGGTCGTGATCCGTCCGATGATGTACCTGGCTCTGTCCTACGATCACCGTCTGATCGATGGCAAAGAAGCTGTGACCTTCCTGGTGACCATCAAGAACCTGCTGGAAGATCCGGCTCGTCTGTTGCTGGATATCTAAAAAGCAGCTGCAAGCTTTCAGCTACAAGCCTCAAGCTCAGGGCGAGCGGGTGGGCTTGCAGCTTGGAGCTTGCGGCTTGTAGCTTTATTGCTAAAGAGGATTTTTTGAATGTCGCAGAAATTTGACGTAGTAGTGATCGGTGCCGGCCCTGGTGGCTATGTAGCGGCCATCAAGGCTGCTCAGTTGGGCCTGACCACTGCCTGCATCGAGAAGTACACCGACGCAGAGGGCAAGCAAGCCCTGGGCGGTACCTGCCTGAACGTAGGTTGCATTCCTTCCAAGGCGCTGCTCGACAGCTCGTGGAAATACAAGGAAGCCAAAGAGAGCTTCAACGTTCACGGTATCTCGACCGGCGAAGTCAAAATGGACGTCGCTGCGATGGTTGGCCGCAAGGCTGGCATCGTCAAGAACCTGACCGGCGGCGTTGCCACCCTGTTCAAGGCCAACGGCGTTACTTCGATCCAGGGCCACGGCAAGCTGCTGGCCGGCAAGAAAGTCGAAGTCACCAAGCCGGACGGTTCGGTTGAAGTCATCGAAGCGGAAAACGTCATTCTCGCGCCAGGTTCGCGTCCGATCGACATTCCACCGGCTCCGGTTGACCAGAAAGTCATCGTCGATTCGACTGGCGCTCTGGAATTCCAGTCCGTACCTAAACGTCTGGGCGTGATCGGCGCTGGCGTGATCGGTCTGGAACTGGGTTCGGTATGGTCGCGTCTGGGGGCAGAAGTGACTGTGCTCGAAGCACTGGACACTTTCCTGATGGCAGCGGACACCGCTGTTTCCAAGGAAGCGCTGAAAACCCTGACCAAACAGGGTCTGGACATCAAGCTGGGCGCTCGCGTTACCGGTTCGAAAGTCAACGGCGAAGAAGTCGTCGTCAACTACACCGATGCCAACGGCGAACAGACCATCACTTTCGACAAGCTGATCGTAGCCGTTGGTCGCCGTCCGGTGACCACTGATCTGCTGTCTGCCGACTGCGGCGTGGAAATCGACGAGCGCGGTTTCATCGCGGTCGATGACCATTGCGTCACAGCTGTACCGGGCGTCTTCGCCATCGGTGACGTGGTTCGCGGCATGATGCTGGCCCACAAGGCTTCGGAAGAAGGCATCATGGTTGTCGAGCGCATCAAGGGCCACAAGGCTCAGATGAACTATGATTTGATCCCTTCGGTTATTTATACTCACCCGGAAATCGCGTGGGTTGGCAAAACCGAGCAGGCGCTGAAGGCCGAAGGCGTTGAAGTCAACGTCGGCACCTTCCCGTTCGCCGCTTCCGGCCGTGCCATGGCTGCCAACGATACCGGTGGTTTCGTCAAGGTCATCGCCGATGCCAAGACCGACCGCGTATTGGGCGTGCACGTGATTGGCCCAAGCGCTGCAGAACTGGTTCAGCAGGGCGCGATCGGTATGGAATTCGGCACCAGCGCTGAAGACCTGGGCATGATGGTTTTCTCCCATCCGACCCTGTCCGAAGCCTTGCACGAAGCTGCTCTGGCAGTGAATGGCGGCGCCATTCACATTGCCAACCGCAAGAAGCGTTAAGACATAATAAGAAACCACGGCGGCAACGGCCCGTCGTGAGCCTTGCGAGCAAGACTCACCGCGGAATGTCCGCCGGACGCAGTCTTGCGTAGCCCAGCTACGCAAGCAGCAGTCACAGGTGGCGCGGCACTCAAACGAGCGCAGCGCCGAATGCGCAGTACCTAACGAAGACGGTAAAAAGCATGAATCTTCACGAGTATCAGGGTAAGCAGCTGTTCGCTGAATACGGCCTGCCAGTTTCCACTGGTTACGCAGTAGACACCCCGGAAGCAGCAGCAGAAGCTTGCGACAAAATCGGCGGCAACGAGTGGGTCGTCAAAGCCCAGGTTCACGCCGGTGGTCGCGGTAAAGCGGGCGGCGTAAAGCTGGTTCGCAGCAAAGAAGACGCCAAAGCCTTCGCACAGCAGTGGCTGGGCAAGCGTCTGGTGACTTACCAGACTGACGCCAATGGCCAGCCAGTCACCAAGATCCTGGTTGAATCGTGCACTGATATCGCTAAAGAGCTGTACCTGGGCGCTGTCGTTGACCGTTCGAGCCGTCGCATCGTGTTCATGGCTTCCACCGAAGGTGGCGTGGACATCGAGAAAATCGCTCACGACACTCCAGAAAAAATTCTCAAGGCCACTATCGATCCACTGGTTGGCGCTCAGCCATCCCAGGGTCGCGAGCTGGCATTCCAGCTGGGTCTGGAAGGCAAGCAGGTCACTCAGTTCGCCAAGATCTTCGTAGGTCTGGCCAAGCTGTTCAAAGACCACGACCTGGCTCTGCTGGAAGTAAACCCGCTGGTGATCAAGGCTGACGGCGATCTGCACTGCCTCGACGCGAAGATCAACATCGACGCCAACGCCATGTACCGTCAGCCTAAGCTGAAGGCTTTCCACGATCCGTCGCAGGACGATCCGCGCGAAGCGCACGCTGCCAAGTTCGAACTGAACTACGTAGCGCTGGAAGGCAACATCGGTTGCATGGTCAACGGTGCCGGTCTGGCCATGGGCACCATGGACATCGTCAACCTGCATGGCGGCAAGCCGGCCAACTTCCTCGACGTAGGTGGTGGCGCTACCAAGGAACGCGTTACTGAAGCGTTCAAGATCATCCTGTCCGACCAGAACGTCGCGGCAGTACTGGTCAACATCTTCGGCGGCATCGTTCGCTGCGACATGATTGCCGAAGGCATCATCGGCGCCGTGAAAGAAGTCGGCGTGAAAATCCCGGTTGTTGTTCGCCTTGAAGGCAACAACGCTGAGCTGGGCGCTAAAGTACTGGCAGAAAGCGGTTTGAACATCATCGCTGCTACCAGCCTGACCGACGCTGCTCAACAAGTTGTCAAAGCTGCGGAGGGCAAATAATGAGCGTCCTGATCAATAAAGACACCAAAGTTATCTGCCAGGGTATTACCGGTTCGCAAGGTAGTTTCCACACCCAGCAAGCCATCGAATACGGCACCAAGATGGTTGGTGGCGTAACTCCGGGCAAGGGCGGCACCGAGCACCTGGGTCTGCCAGTGTTCAACACCGTAAAAGACGCAGTAGCTGCCACTGGCGCTACCGCCAGCGTGATCTACGTTCCGGCTCCGTTCTGCAAGGACTCGATCCTGGAAGCGGCATTCGGCGGCATCAAGCTGATCGTCTGCATCACCGAAGGCATTCCTACCCTGGACATGCTGGACGCCAAAGTTAAGTGCGACGAGCTGGGCGTAGTCCTGATCGGCCCTAACTGCCCAGGCGTGATCACCCCAGGCGAATGCAAGATCGGCATCATGCCAGGTCACATTCACTTGCCAGGCAAGGTCGGTATCGTTTCGCGTTCCGGCACCCTGACCTACGAAGCTGTGAAGCAGACCACTGACGCCGGTTTCGGTCAGTCGACTTGCGTCGGCATCGGTGGTGACCCGATCCCGGGCTCGAACTTCATCGACATCCTGAAGCTGTTCCAGGAAGACCCGAAGACCGAGGCGATCGTGATGATCGGCGAGATCGGCGGTTCGGCTGAAGAAGAAGCGGCTGCCTACATCAAGGCTAACGTGACCAAGCCGGTTGTTTCCTACATCGCTGGTGTGACTGCTCCTCCGGGCAAGCGCATGGGCCATGCTGGCGCAATCATCTCTGGCGGCAAAGGCACTGCAGACGAGAAATTCGCTGCGCTGCAAGACGCAGGCGTTAAAACCGTGCGTTCGCTGGCAGACATCGGCAAGGCCCTGGCCGAGCTGACTGGCTGGGAAGTGAAGAAGTAAGCTTCGTCTGACTTTTTAGCTCCAGCAACAAAGGCCACCTTCGGGTGGCCTTTGTCGTTTCTGGCGTATGAGAATTTTGAGCGCTGTTGTGGCGAGGGGATTTATCCCCGCTGGGCTGCGAAGCGGCCCCCATGCAAGCGACCATGATCAGTCAGGCAGTTTCAGCTCGGATTCTTTGGGACTGCTGCGCAGTCCAACGGGGATAAATCCCCTCGCCACAGGTTTGCTGTGATGAATACGTGTTCTCTGTATGAAAAATAGATATGTAAACGCGACACTGAAACGTCGCGTATCGGATAGTTCGCCCTCTAACAGTGCGTTTGTCAGCCAAATTCGTTAGGCTGGCCGCCATTTTTGCGTCCGCCGCCCACAAGGCAGCTACGCGCTTTAAGGGTCAGTCCCATACGGATCGACAGCATTTCCCTAATCCAACAGGGCAATCCCCCTCTAAATTCCGATTTCAGTAGTGTGGTATTACCTTAATGAAAGTTTTGAAAGGTCAGGACATCCTGGCACTTGGTTTTATGACGTTTGCCCTGTTTGTCGGGGCCGGTAACATCATTTTCCCGCCGATCGTCGGCTTGCAGGCCGGGCCTCACGTCTGGATGGCCGCACTGGGCTTTCTGATCACCGCCGTCGGTTTACCGGTGGTCACCGTAGTGGCGCTGGCCAAGGTCGGCGGTGCGATGGATGCGTTGAGCAGCCCTATCGGCAAGATCGCTGGCGGTATCCTCGCGGCGGCATGCTACCTGGCCGTGGGTCCGCTGTTCGCCACCCCGCGTACCGCGACCGTATCCTTCGAGGTAGGTCTGGCGCCGTTGACCGGCGAAAGCCCGCTGGCGTTGTTCCTCTACAGCTCGGTGTACTTCCTGCTGGTGTTCTTCATTTCGCTCTATCCTGGGCGGTTGCTGGATACCGTTGGCCGCTTCCTCGCACCGCTGAAAATCATTGCGCTGGCAGTACTGGGCATCGCCGCGTTCGCCTTGCCGGCGGGTGACATCGGTCACGGCACACCGGAATATGTGGCGGCACCGTTCTCTCAGGGCTTCATCAATGGTTACCTGACCATGGATACCCTCGGCGCACTGGTATTCGGCATCGTTATCGTCAACGCGATCCGCTCCCGTGGCGTCGAGTCGCCGGCGCTGATCACCCGTTATGCGATCATCGCCGGGCTGATTGCTGGCGTGGGGCTGGCACTGGTCTACGTCAGCCTGTTCCGTCTCGGTTCCGGCAGCCATGAAGTCGCGGTCGGCGCCACCAACGGCGCGGCGGTGTTGCATGCCTACGTGCAACACACCTTCGGTTCGCTGGGTAGCGGTTTCCTTGCGGTGCTGATCTCGCTGGCGTGTCTGGTCACGGCGGTCGGTCTGACCTGTGCCTGTGCTGAATACTTCAGCCGTGTGCTGCCACTGTCCTACAAGACGCTGGTGATTATCCTCGCGGCGTTCTCGCTGCTGGTCTCCAACCTCGGTCTGACCAAGCTCATTGCTTTCTCGATTCCGGTACTCACCGCGATCTACCCGCCGTGCATCGTTCTGGTCGCACTGAGCTTCTGCAAGGATTTCTGGCATGAGCACGGGCGCATTCTTGGCCCGGTGATGCTGGTTTCCTTCGTTTTCGGCACCATCGACGCCCTGAAAGGCGCTGGTCTGGCCGACTGGATGCCAACTCAGCTGACCCATCTGCCGCTGAGCGAGCAAGGGCTGGCATGGCTGGTGCCATGCGTGATGACCCTGGTGGTCGCCGTGGTCTGTGATCGCCTGCTGGGCAAGCGCAGCGAAGTCACTGCCTGACGTGATGTGACCCGCCACAAGCGGGTCAGGCACGGTTAAACAGAAATGCCCAGTATCAATCGATACGGGGCATTTTTTATCAGAGCTGATAATCCTCAACCCAGATAACGTACGACCAGAGCTCCCACATTGACGTTGTCGCTGTCACGGCTCAGGAGTATTCGCTTGTCGGGCTGCACTGCCACCGAGATCCATTGCATACCGGGCCCCATAGAGTGAGTAACGTATCCCTTGCCGTCCCCAAAGGTTGTGTCCAGTTCACCCGTTGCCAGATAGCGGCAGGCAAGCATTTGCTCCCTGGTTATTTGCCCTGTACTCCCCACCACAACCAAACCATCCTCAGGTTCCCCACTTAGATCGAACAAAGTGCAACCGTCGGTTAATCCAAGATCAGTGACAACAGGCTTACCCTGATTGAATGCGAGATTTGGTCTACCGTTCGGGTTGTACGCGGCCATCATTGCTTTGCGTCCTTTCCCCCAAACGTCGTTGGGGGATGTGTCGACCTGGCCAGCAACAAAGAAGCTGCCGTCAGCACGTAACATCAGGCTTCGTACGCTGACCGGGTAATCCGATGGAATGTAGACGGTCCCGGTGCCATCATCGCCGAAGTCTTTATGGGGCGTTCCATCGACGTTCAGGCGCACAATCTTCCCTTCTCCAGCCCTCGAACCTGCAACTGTGATTACTCCATCCTCTGCTACTGAAATCGAAGCAATGCCCATTGCAAGATCCAGCCAGCCTTTGTTGTTGAAAGCGGTATCGAAATCTCCATTCTGATCAAGTCTGAACAGTCGGTCGCTTTGACCGACGAGTATTTTTTCATCAGCAGTCAGTACTAACCTGGTTCTGGATTGCGACGTGATGGAAGCTTCCGGTTTTGGCAATTGCGATTCGGACTGTGGCAGGAAAGGGACGTAAACCGTCCCATCGGGACCGAAATCGCGATCTCTTTCACCATCAGCGAAGAATCTGGCAAGCGCAAATCGGGTTCCTTGGTCCTCAGCATATTGATACCCAAAAAGCAGCGTCTTGCCGTCTTTATAAAGACAGGCGCCAGTTCCGCTGGCTTGTCCCGAACCTGTAAACGTACCTACGATCAAACCGTTTTCGTTGAAGCCAGTATCGTTAGTACCGTCCGCGAGTAATTGCGCCAAATGAAAACTGACTTTGCCCTCTACAACAGTTTGTCCCACGAGAAGGATCTTTCCATCCGGGCGCAAGCCTGCGATTTTCAAAGCCTGGCTTCCCGTAGCAAATGACTCGGCGTACCCCCGGTTGCCAAACGTTGTGTCAATGGGCAGCGCAGCGTTCAAAGGTCTCATGCTCAAATCCTTGTCTGATAGGGGAGCGGTCAGTGTTCCCGTTTGAGAAAACGACCTTATGCCTCGCCATACCCTCGGCGCTACTGTCAGAGTTGACAGGTATAAGCCTCTGAAAACTGATAGCTGGGGTCTATTTTGAATAAATTTGACTCTTCAATGAGCGTGTCTTTTTACGAGCCAACACGTCGAAACGAAGGGTTCCCTCCATCATTCCTCTTGCTCAGGACAACGAATGTCGTTCATCCAAGCCAATCTGATCCACTTGCTCGCCGCCGTCTGGTTTGTCGTCTGCTGGGGCGGTTACACCCGTTATGCCACCTGGAAGGCCCGTGATACGGCGTGTCTGGCCAGCGTGTTGCACCTGTACCGCGAAGACTGGATGCGCCGCATGCTGCTGCGTGACAACCGCATCGCCGATGCCAGCGTGATCGGCAATCTGGAACGCAACGCGTCGTTCTTCGCCTCCAGCACGCTGATCATCCTCGCCGGTATCCTCACCGTGCTCGGTGCGTCCGACCGAGCCGTGTCGTTGTTGGCGGATATTCCGATGGTGCAGCAGGCGTCGCAGGGCATGTCGGAGATCAAGTTGCTGTGTCTGGCACTGGTGTTCGTCTATGCGTTCTTTACTTTCAGCTGGTGCATGCGCCAATACAACTTCGCTGCGATTCTGGTCGGTTCAGCGCCGATGATCGGTGAGCGCCAAGTGACTGAACAAGAACGCAAGGCGTTCGCTTCGCGGGCGGCGCGGGTGATTTCGATGGCGGCCAACCAGTTCAACTTCGGCCTGCGTTCTTATTACTTCGGCATGAGTATGCTGGCGTGGTTCGTCAGCCCGTGGCTGTTCATGATCATGAGCGCGGGAGTCGTGGTGGTTTTGTATCGCCGCGAGTTTCATTCCGACGTTCTCGATGTCATGGTCTATACCCCTACAGAGGCGCCCGTCCCTGAGGCGAACAAAGAGGCTGTTTGATGAGTATTCCGTTCTGGTGTGTGTTTATCAGTGCTTTATTGATCTATGTGGCGCGTATGCCGGTGGCCAAGGCCATGAAAGAGCAGGGCGGGTATGACAATCACTTGCCGCGGCAGCAGCAGGCGCAGTTGACTGGCTTCGGTGCGAGGGCGCTGGCGGCCCATCAGAACAGCATCGAAGCCTTCATCCTCTTCGCCGTCGGCGTGCTGATGGCGCATACCACGCAAACCGCGGGTTGGCTGATCGATGCGCTGGCGATCATCTTCGTGATCTCGCGGATTTTCTATCTGTGGTTCTATCTGGCCGACCTGGCGAAGTTGCGCAGCCTGATGTGGCTAGTTGGCTTCATCTGTTCGTTGTTGCTGATGATTAGTCCGACTTTTAGAACCGTGTTGCTCTAACCGGTAAATCGCAGGCAAAAGAAAACCCGCACTTGGCGGGTTTTCCTTTCACACCACAAAGCTTATTGCTTTTTGGCGGCTTCTTCTTGAGCAGCGGCGTTCGATTCAGCCTGAGCTTTGGCAGCTTCGGCGTTTTCTTTTGCTGCGTCGTTCACTTTATCCTGAGCTTTGTTCATGTCTTGCTGAGCTTGCTCAGCATGTTGGTTTGCATCTTGAGCTTTGTCCTCGGATTTTTTATCGCAGGCAGCGAGACCGAGGGAAGCGGTCAACATCAAGGCAATAGCTAAAGTCTTACGCATGGGGTGTATCTCCTTATGGAAAATAACTACTGGCCTTAAGAACTCGGCGCTGCGGGTTAAGTTCCTCAATTGTTTCAGATATATAAGTTTGTTTTATCACGGAACTTTTGCCGCTTTTCTCACTACTGGCACAAGGCCCAAACGCGAGTAATTATCACATGGCCGAAAACCCCGTTTTTGAGCGCGCGACGCGCTTTTTATCGGCATTGCGCCACTGTCAGGTCTTGGGTTTGCAGGTGCACAGTGCCTCCAGCGAAGGGCTGACGGTGATCCTGCCGTACAGCGAAAAAATCGTCGGCAATCCCGAAACCGGAGTCATCCATGGCGGCGCCATCACTTCGCTGATGGACACCGCCTGCGGCATGTCGACCCTGTGCGTGCTGCCGGAGTTCGAAGTCTGTCCGACCCTCGATCTGCGCATCGACTACATGCACGCCGCTGAACCGAACAAAGCCGTGTACGGCTTTGCCCAGTGCTATCGCGTCACCACCGATGTGATCTTTGCCCGTGGTTTTGCCTACCAGGACGATCCCGAGCAACCGATTGCCCACGTCGTCGGCACATTCATGCGCATGGGCATCGGTCTGAAGGGCAGCAAGGGTTTCGCGGGCGCGATCAAGGGAGCGAGCCAATGAGCAACGAACTCAGGGAGCAGCTGCAACAGGCCCATGCACAGGGCGATTACACGCCGCTGCTGGCACTGATTCCTTATGCCGGGCTGATCGGTATCGAGTGCTCGCGAGTCGGCGATGAGTTGCTGTTCAAACTGCCGGCGAACAAGGACAACATTGGTAACCCTTTATTGCCGGCGATCCATGGTGGCGTGATTGCCGGCTTCATGGAGCTGGCCGCAGCCCTGCATTTGCTGATTTTCACCGGCACGCCGGGTGTGCCGAAGATCATCGATTTTTCCCTCGATTACCTGCGCGCCGGGCAGTTTCGCGACACCTGGGCCAGGTGTCAGGTCTGCCGTCAGGGCCGTCGCGTCGCTAACGTAGCGGTCACTGCCTGGCAGAGTACCGAGGCCGAACCGATCGCCACCGCCCGCGCGCACTTCAAAATTGATGAGCCCTTGAAATCCTGAACAGCGCCCCCAACTCAGATGACAACCCGCCGCAGACCATTTCGGGTCGCGGCCACTGCCATCTGATTGGAGTTTGATGACCATGAGTGTGGAAACTCAAAAGGAAACCCTGGGCTTCCAGACCGAGGTAAAGCAGCTGCTGCACCTCATGATCCATTCGCTGTATTCGAATAAGGAAATTTTCCTTCGCGAATTGATCTCGAACGCCTCTGACGCTGTCGACAAGCTGCGCTTCGAAGCCCTGGCCAAGCCTGAGTTGCTCGAAGGTGGCGCTGACCTGAAAATCCGTGTGAGCTTCGACAAGGACGCCAAGACCGTCACCCTCGAAGACAACGGTATCGGCATGAACCGTGACGATGTGATCACCCACCTGGGTACCATCGCCAAATCCGGCACCGCCGATTTCATGAAAAACCTGTCCGGCGATCAGAAGAAAGATTCGCACCTGATCGGCCAGTTCGGTGTCGGCTTCTATTCGGCCTTCATCGTCGCCGACAAGGTTGATGTATATAGCCGTCGCGCCGGCACTGCCGCCAGCGAAGGCGTGCACTGGTCGTCGAAAGGCGAGGGCGAGTTCGAAGTCGCCACCATCGATAAGCCAGAGCGCGGTACCCGCATCGTCCTGCACCTGAAATCCGGTGAAGACGAATTCGCGGATGGCTGGCGTCTGCGCAACATCATCAAGAAGTACTCCGACCACATCGCTTTGCCGATCGAACTGCCGAAGGAAGTCACTCCGGCCGAAGGCGAAGAGGCTCCGGCCGTTGAATGGGAAACCGTCAACCGCGCCAGCGCCCTGTGGACCCGTCCGCGCACTGAAGTCAAAGACGAGGAATATCAGGAGTTCTACAAACACATCGCTCACGACTTCGAGAATCCGCTGTCGTGGAGCCACAACAAGGTTGAAGGCAAGCTCGAGTACAGCTCGCTGCTGTACGTGCCGGCCCGCGCGCCGTTCGACCTGTACCAGCGTGAAGCGCCGAAGGGCCTGAAGCTTTACGTGCAGCGTGTGTTTGTAATGGATCAGGCCGAGTCGTTCCTGCCGCTGTACCTGCGCTTCATCAAAGGCGTGGTCGATTCCAACGACCTGTCGCTGAACGTGTCGCGTGAAATCCTGCAGAAAGACCCGATCATCGATTCGATGAAAACCGCGCTGACCAAGCGTGTGCTCGACATGCTGGAAAAACTGGCGAAGAACGAACCTGAGCAATACAAGGGCTTCTGGAAAAATTTCGGTCAGGTCATGAAAGAAGGCCCGGCAGAAGATTTCGCCAACAAAGAGAAAATTGCCGGTCTGCTGCGTTTCGCATCGACCCAGGGCGACGACGGCGAGCAGGTTGTCGGTCTGGCTGACTACCTGGCCCGCGCCAAGGAAGGTCAGGACAAGATCTACTACCTCACCGGCGAAACCTACGCGCAGGTCAAGAACAGCCCGCACCTGGAAGTCTTCCGCAAGAAAGGCATCGAAGTGCTGCTGCTGACCGATCGCATCGACGAGTGGCTGATGAGCTACCTCAGCGAATTCGACGGCAAGACTTTTGTCGATGTGGCGCGCGGTGACCTCGATCTGGGCAACCTGGACTCGGAAGAGGACAAGAAAGCTGCAGAAGAAGTCGCCAAGTCCAAAGAGGGTCTGGTCGAGCGTCTGAAGACCGCGCTGGGCGATTCCGTGGCTGAAGTCCGCGTATCCCATCGTCTGACCGATTCGCCGGCCATTCTGGCCATCGGCGAACAGGATCTGGGTCTGCAAATGCGCCAGATTCTCGAAGCCAGCGGGCAGAAAGTCCCGGATTCGAAACCGATTTTCGAATTCAACCCGAGCCACCCGCTGATCGAGAAACTCGATGGCGAACAGAGCGAAGAGCGTTTTGGCGATCTGTCGCACATCCTCTTCGATCAGGCCGCCCTGGCGGCGGGCGACAGCTTGAAGGATCCGGCCGCTTATGTGCGCCGGCTGAACAAGCTGCTGGTTGAACTGTCGGTTTGATCACGTTGTAGGAAAAACCCGCTTCGGCGGGTTTTTTCATTCTGGTGTTTACACAATCAGGAGTCAGAAATGAGCCAAGTCACTGTACGTTCCGTGGTCTATCAGATTGACGGCCAGACCTACGAAGGTCGCCTGGCGTTCGACGCCGAGCACAAGGGCGCGCGCCCGGGTTTGCTGATGGCGCCGAACTGGATGGGCGTCAGCGCCGGTGCTGAAGACATTGCCAAAACGGTGGCGGCCGAGGGCTACGTGGTGCTGATCGCGGATGTCTACGGCCAGAGCGTGCGTCCGCAGAACGCTGATGAGGCGCTGGCAGCGATGATGCCGCTCAAGGACGACCGCGCGCTGTTGCGCAAACGTCTGCAAGTGGCATTTGAGCAATTGCAGAGCCAGGGCGAAGCGGCAGTGGATACCTCGAAACTGGCGGTGTTCGGTTTCTGCTTCGGTGGTTGCTGTGCGCTGGATCTGGCCCGCACCGGCGCGCCGGTAAAAGCGGCGGTGTCGTTCCACGGCACGCTGGATTCGCCGAACCCGGCGGATGCGCAGAACATCAAGGGCTCGGTGCTGGTGCTGCATGGCGCGTCCGATCCATTGGTGCCGAAAGAGCAACTGCCAGCGTTCGAAGATGAAATGAACGCGGCGAAAGTCGACTGGCAACTGCTGAGCTACGGCGGCGCGGTGCACTCGTTTACCGATCCGCACGCCAATGTGCCGGGCAAGATGATGTACGACGAAAAGACCGCCAAGCGCGCGTTCAAGTCGATGCATGATTTGCTGGATGAAGTGTTCAACGGCTAAAAGCGAAAAGCCCCTCACCCTAGCCCTCTCCCGGAGGGAGAGGGGACTGATTGGGGGTTGCTGGGGAGTGGCGTCGACCTGAACGTGAATAGGCGAATCCATAATCGCCGAGACTTTTCAGGTCGATGTATAACGCAAGACGCCTCGGTCGGCTCCCTATCCCTCTGGGATAGGCGACTGATTGAGGGTTGCTCGGGAGTGACGTCGACCTGAACTTGAATAGGCGAATCCATAATCGCCGGGATTTTTCAGGTCGATGTATAAAGCAAGGCGCCTCGGTCGGCTCCCTATCCCTCTGGGAGAGGGGACTGATTGAGGGTTGCTCGGGAGTGGCGTCGACCTGAACGTGAATAGGCGAATCCATAATCGCCGAGACTTTTCAGGTCGATGTATAACGCAAGACGCCTCGGTCGGCTCCCTCTCCCTCTGGGAGAGGGCTGGGGTGAGGGTAAGCGGCCTAGCGCGGTAGTTCGATCCGCTCGACTTCCCCCGGCACCGTCGGCCAATCCCCGGCCGCCCACTTGCGCCGTGCCTCATCAATCGCCGCCGGATCGCTTGCAACAAAATTCCAGTTGATCCGTCTCGGCCCATCCAGCGCCGCGCCGCCGAACACCACGGCGTGTACATCGGTTTCGGCAAACAGGCTCATCTCTTCGCCAACCGGCAACACCACCAGCGCATGCGGCTCGATCGCCTCGCCATTCAACTGCGCATCCCCGCTCAACACATACACCGCGCGTTCTTCATGCTCGGCCGGAATCAGCAATGTGGTCGCGGTCTGCATCTTCACTTCCGCATACAACGTAGGAGAAAGCACCGGGACCGGCGATTCCAGGCAAAAGCCTGACCCGGCAATCATGCGAATCTGCACGCCGAGGTTATCGCTGACCGGCAACGTCGCTGCCGGGTGATGACTGTAATGCCCCGGGCCTTCTTCGTGTGCCTTGGGCGAGGCGAGCCAGACTTGCAGGCCGTGCAGAGTGAAGGTCTCGGCGAGCAGTGGCGCAGGCGTGCGCTCGACGTGGGCGATGGCGCTGCCAGCGGTCATCCAGCTGACATCGCCGGCGCCGACCACCTGATCGGAGCCCAGACTGTCTTTGTGCTGCAATTGCCCTTCGAACAGATAGGTAAGTGTCGACAGGCCAATGTGCGGATGCTGTCGGATATCCATGCCTTTACCCGTCGGATAAATCGTCTCGAGCATGTGGTCGAAAAACACGAAAGGCCCGACGTTGCGGCATTTGGCTGACGGCAGCGGGCGCAGAATCGGCTGGCCTTCGACGTCTTCGGCGCGCGGGCGGATGATCAGGAGTGGCGTGTCCATGGTGCATTCCAGGCTGAGCGGGTGATGCCAGAAGCATAACCCGCCGCTGGCATTGGGAGGATTATTGGCTGTCGAAGCCTTGTGGTGCGTGGGTTTCGATACTGACTTCGCTGGTGGTCATCAATTTGTGAATCGGGCAGCGATCGGCCACACGCAGCAGTTCCTCGCGCTGAGCGTCGGTCAGTACACCTTTGAGGGTGAGGGTGACATGCAGGGCGTATTTGCCTTTCTGCTCTTGGCTGTTGTCGCGCTTCACTTCGACTCCCACGCCGGTCAGCGGGATGTCTTTTTTCTTCGCGTACATCTTCAGGGTCAGCGCTTTACAGGCGCCAAGGGCGGCGTCGAAGTAGTCGTGTGGCTCTGGCGCGGTGCCTTCACCCCCGGCGGCTTTCGGTACATCGGCAAACAATTCGTGGTCGTCGATCTGGACGGTGTGACGAAAACCTTCGGCAGAGACGGTATTGACGGTAACAGTCATGGAAACCTCACAGGCGGCAGGAAAAATCGTTCGATCAAAACAGACCTTGCAGTTATAGAGCATTCGCGGCAGTGGGCGTTCCGCTTTTCGGCAGGGATGAACCCTTGTCGTTCGGGCGCGGTCTAGGCTATGCCCATCTGCCGGAGATTACTTGTGTCCTTGTCTCGTCTGAGTCTTGCCTGTCTGCTGCTGTTCGCTGGCAGCGCCAGTGCCCGCGAATACACCTACAGCGATGCGCACCTGCATTACGTGGATTTTTTCCAGGAAAGCGCCGGCATGCAGAAATTGCTCACGGCCATGAAGGACAATTCCATCGAGCACGTGATGATTTCCGGCATTCCCGTGGCGAAGAAATGGCACGAAGACGAACCCAAGCGTCCGCGCTACTACGCCGGCGATGACGCCGATGCCTATTGGTACAGCGCCACTGACGTGATCGTTGCCGACGCGGTGGAAAAGCTCGCGCCGGAGCAGCGCCAGTACTTTCATCCGTTCCTGTCCGGCTTCAATCCCAATGACAAGAATTCCGCCGCGCACATCCAGCGCATGCTCGACCTGTATCCGGGGTTGTGGCAGGGCATCGGCGAGGTGTTCACCCGGCACGATGATCTGACGGCGCTGACCTCCGGCGACACGCCTCGAGCGAACAACGAGGCAATGACCAAGATCTATCACCTCGCTGCGGAAAACGATCTGCCGGTGATGCTGCACTCCAACATCACTTCCAAGCGTGAGAAAAATCCGCTGTACCTGAAGGAAGTCGAAGAGCCGCTGCGCAATCATCCGCACACGCGATTCATCTGGGCGCATGCCGGCACCAGTGCCGAGATCCATCGGCATCAGACCCAGTTGCCGTTTCTCCTGCCAACCCTGACGCGCATGCTTGAGGCTTATCCGAATCTGTTTATCGACCTGTCGTGGAGCATGCTCACGCCGTATCTGCTGGACGAGCAGGGCAAGCCGCGCGCCGAATGGCTGGCGCTGGTGGAAAAGTATCCCGAGCGCTTCATGCTCGGCTCTGACGTGGTAGGACGGTTCAATAAGCTCGGTCAGGAAATGCACAGCTACAAGCCGTTTCTCGATGCGCTGCCGGAAGGGGTAGCGCGCAAAGTCGCGCGGGATAACTTCCTGGCGATATTGCCGCGCAACACTGGTAGACCCGCCGGTCCGCGCTGAAACGTCAAAGCCATGAGTTCGGACTAGCCGCTCGTTTGCCTATCGCTTTTTCGTCTTACGCAATTTCACGGCAATGCCGATACCTTCTAAAGCAACCCGCTGCAGGCTGATGCAGCGCTTTTGGAAGGAGCCAGAGTGATGAATATCCGTAGTCTCAATATTGCCCCGCGCGCAGGTCTGGGTTTTGGCCTGCTGGCCCTGATGGTGTTTGCCCTCGGCGCGTTCGCCTTGCTGCAAATGTCGAACATGCGTGCGCAGTCCGATGAAGTCGACAACAACTGGCTGCCAAGCGTGATGGCGGTCGGTGAAATGAGTCAGGACATGCTGCGCCTGCGTGCGCTGACCATGCGCCTGTTGCTCAACCGTGACCCCAAGGCACTGGAGCAGAATGTCGCCAAGCTCGACGAACTGCGCAGTGGCTTGAGCGAAGCGCAGCAGCGTTATGACGGTCTGATCGTGCTGCCTGAAGAGCGCGTATTGTTCGAACGCTTCAAGGGCACCGAGCACAAATACCTTGAGCTTCAGGCACAAGTCCTACAGCTGTCGGCGCAGAATCGGGTCGCTGAGGCTGCGACGATTCTCAATGATCAGATGAGCCCGCTGGCCGATGAAATCGCCGCCACTTTGCGTGAGCTGGTCGAGTTGAATAAACAGAATGCCGGTCTGGCCACTGAGGCCGCGCGGCTGGTGTTCAAGCAATCGCGGCTATGGGTCGCAGTAATGATCGCCATGGCTGCGCTGATTACTGTCGGCCTGGCGTTGCTGCTGACGCGCAGCATCGTCGTGCCATTGTCGCAATCGCTCAGCGTGGCCGAGGTGGTGGCCGGTGGGGATTTGACCGGTGACATTCACATCGCTGGCAAAGACGAGCCGGCGCGTCTGCTGCAAGCGTTGAAAAGCATGCAGCACAATCTGCGCGACACGATCCGGCGCATCTCCGAGTCGTCAACGCAGTTGGCCTCGGCAGCCGAAGAACTCAGCAGTGTCACCGAAGACGCCACTCGCGGCCTGCATCAGCAGAGCCAGGAAATCGAACAGGCCGCCACTGCGGTCAACCAGATGACAGCAGCGGTGGAAGAGGTGGCGAACAACGCCGTGGCCACGTCCGAAGCCTCCCGCGAGTCCGACCGCATCGCCCGGCAAGGGCGCGAGCAAGTGCAGCAGACGGTGACGTCGATCGAGTTTCTCGCTGGCGATGTCACCAATAATGCCGCGCAGGTCGAGGCGCTGGCGCAAAAGGTTCATGGCATCAGCAAAGTGCTGGACGTGATTCGCTCGATCGCTGAACAAACCAATCTGCTCGCCCTCAACGCCGCGATCGAAGCCGCGCGCGCCGGTGATGCCGGGCGTGGCTTTGCAGTAGTGGCAGATGAAGTGCGGGCGCTGGCGCATCGCACCCAGCAGTCGACCCAGGAAATCGAGCAAATGATCGGCGGGATCCAGCAGGGCACCGATTCAGCGGTCAGTTCGATGCAGCAAAGCAACTCAAGGGCGCGCTCGACCCTCGAGCTGGCGAAGAGCGCAGGCTCGGCCCTGGAGGAAATCGCCTCGGCGTTTACCTTGATCAACGAGCGCAATCTGGTCATCGCCAGCGCCTCGGAACAGCAGGCAGCGGTGGCGCGGGAGGTGGATCGCAACCTGATGAATATTCGTGATCTGGCGATGCAGACATCGGCTGGGGCCAATCAGACCAGTGCGGCGAGTCAGGAGTTGTCGAAGTTGGCGGTGGATCTGAACGGGATGGTGGCGCGGTTTTCGGTGTGAGTTTGACCTTCAAAAGCCCCTCACCCTAACCCTCTCCCGGAGGGAGAGGGGACTAATCGTGCGATGCTTTGGAATCCATATTCGACTCGGTTTCTCAGGTCGATGGTTAGCGGCAGACACCTCGGTCGGCTCCCTCTCCCTCGGGAGAGGGCTGGGGTGAGGGGTAGGGCCGCCGCGCAGTATCATCGAACAGATAAACAAAAGCCCCGCATTCGCGGGGCTCTCTGTTCTTGCGACGGATCAGCTGCCTTTGACAGTCTTACCGTTGACCGTACCGTCCTGGAGCATGATGTTGTACTCCTTGCCGTCAGTCTCGACCTGTTGCAGGCGCACCAGCAGGTAATCCCAGTCCTTGGCGAACCACAGCACGGTGATGCGTTTGCTTTGTGTCGGGTCGCGCACGCGCTCGACCTTGATCGCGTCGATCTGGCCGGCCTTGGTGTCGACCTTCTCAGAACCAAGCACGCGGAAGTCGTAGGTATCGACTTCGCCATCATCAACCACCTGATAGCTCATGCTTTTCTTGCCGGCGGCAACGTCGTGCTGCAGCGCCAGTTGGTAGGTCGACTTGTCGACCATGCCGCGGTTCAGCGGGATTTTCACCGCGTCGCCACGGTCGGTGCCGGTCACCAGTTTATTGGCCCAGTCGAAGTCCAGATCAGCTTTTTTCGCTTTGCCCAGACCGCCACGTTCAAAGTGGTAGGACTGCGGCAGCAGCGTGTCCTTGTCCAGCTTCAGGGTGCTTTCTTCAGTCAGGCTGGCGATCATCATCGATGCCTTGAAGCTGAGCTTCCAGACGCCGTCGGCTTCCTTGGTCAGGCTGCGTTCGGCGGTGCCGCTCATGGGGAGCTGCTTCCAGTCGGCGGTGTAGCTGGCGGAGAACGGTTGAAGGTCCGCTGCCTGCGCGAAGGGCAGGGCGAGCAGAGCGCAAGCGAAGAGCAGGGCGCGACGCATAATATCTCCTAGTGTCGAATCAAGTGGCCGCTGGCGGCGAGTAACTGGCCGTCGAGTAAAGCACCCTGGTCACCGAGTGTCAGCCTGCCTTCGGCAAACCAGCGTACTGCCATCGGGTAGATCAGGTGTTCCTGAACGTGGACTCGTTGCGCCAGACTCTGCGGCGTGTCGTGCAACTCTACCGGTAATACTGCTTGTACGACCAGTGGTCCGCCATCGAGTTCCTCGGTGACGAAGTGCACGGAGCAGCCATGTTCCGTATCGCCGGCCTCCAGCGCGCGCTGATGAGTGTGTAACCCTTTGTATTTGGGCAGCAGCGACGGGTGGATGTTGAGCAGGCGACCCTGGTAATGACGCACGAAATCAGCGCTGAGAATGCGCATGAAGCCGGCCAGCACCACGAGTTCGGGGTTGAATTGGTCGATCAGTTCGATCAGCGCGGCATCGAAGGCCTCGCGGCCCTCGAATGCCTTGTGATCCAGCGAGCGGGTGGCGATACCCGCGTCGCGGGCGCGTTGCAGGCCGTAGGCGTCGGCGCGGTTGGAAATCACCGCAGCGATGCGGACCGGGCTGTCGCCGGTCCGCGTGCTGTCGATCAGAGCCTGCAAGTTACTGCCGGTGCCGGACAACAGCACCACGACATCACAGGACTTTGGCATCAGTGAGCCTTGAGGTTCTTCAGCTCGACTTGCGCAGCGCCCTCGGCGGCCACGGCGATCTGACCGATGACCCAAGGCTGCTCGCCGGCGTCACGCAGAGTGTTCAGGGCCACTTCGACGTGCTCCTGAGCCACGCAGATGACCATGCCGACGCCGCAGTTGAGCACGCGGTGCATCTCGGTTTCATCAACGTTGCCTTTCTCCTGCAGCCAGTCGAATACGGCCGGGCGAGTCCAGCTGGCCACGTCAACCACTGCTTGCGCGCCTTTTGGCAACACGCGCGGGATGTTGTCGAGCAGGCCGCCACCAGTGATGTGGGCCATGGCCTTCACAGCGCCAGTGTCCTTGATCAGCTTGAGCAGTGGCTTGACGTAGATGCGGGTCGGGGCCATCAGCAGGTCGGTCAGCGGTTTGCCGTCGAGCTGGGTGTTTTCGATGTCGGCACCGGAGACTTCGATGATCTTGCGGATCAGCGAGTAGCCGTTGGAGTGCGGGCCGGACGATGGCAGGGCGATCAGGGCGTCACCGGTGGCGACTTTCGAGCCGTCGATGATTTCCGCTTTTTCCACGACGCCGACGCAGAAGCCGGCCAGATCGTAGTCTTCGCCTTCGTACATGCCTGGCATTTCAGCGGTTTCGCCGCCGACCAGCGAGCAACCCGACAGTTCGCAACCAGCGCCGATGCCGGTGACAACCTGGGCAGCGGTGTCGACGTTCAGTTTGCCGGTGGCGTAGTAGTCGAGGAAGAACAGCGGCTCGGCGCCGCACACCACCAGATCGTTGACGCACATGGCGACCAGGTCGATGCCGATGCTGTCGTGCTTGTTCAGGTTCAGCGCCAGACGCAGCTTGGTGCCGACGCCGTCGGTGCCGGAGACCAGCACTGGCTGCTTGTAGCCGGCCGGGATTTCGCAGAGGGCGCCGAAACCGCCCAGGCCGCCCATGACTTCCGGGCGCGCAGTGCGCTTGGCGACGCTCTTGATGCGTTCGACCAATGCTTCACCGGCGTCGATGTCTACACCGGCGTCCTTGTAGCTCAGGGAGGGTTGCTTGCTCATGATCCAGGCCTTTAGGGGAGGGGATTCAGGGGGTAACGACCGAGTTCAGCGGGAACATCGAACTCGATGGGCGATCGCCTCACGCGAGTTTCGAGGGGCCCGGCTGTTGCCGGTCTGCGAAGGCGCGCGATTTTATCAGGCTTGAGGGGCAGCGGCCATCCTCGCACCGACGGGCAGGGCCATATCGGCGGAAATTTTTTGCAATCGCAGGGTATGACTGCCTGTATAAGGTGTGGCGATTAACCGTCTATCGTTAGGACTGTGCAAAAACTTACCGCCACCGTGTGAATGTTTTGCAAGAGGTGGGGGTCACAGCCTTGCTCAACCGGTTCACGCGGCGTGTTCCAGCCGCTCCTGTCGACGGGAATTTTCCATGCGTTTTTGTAAATTGTTATTTGTAGGCTGCCTGACGCTGGTCAGCCTGGCGAGCCATGCCGAAAACCTCAAAGGTCTGTATCAGGTGCGTCAGCCGGTCAACGGCCAGGCGCCGGAAGAGCGCGATCGCGCCACGCAGGCGGCGCTCGATACCCTGGTGCTGCGCCTGACCGGCGACCCGAAAGCCGCGCAGAACCCGGGGCTGGCGCCGATCCGCAAGGACCCGCAGCAGATCATCAGCCAGTTCGGTTTCGATGCCGGGCCACCGGAAGTGCTGAAAGTCGATTTCGATCCGGCAACCACCGAGCAGGCCTTGCGTCGGGCCGGGTTGCCGGTGTGGGGCGCCAGTCGACCGTCGATCCTCGGCTGGTGGCTGAACGATTCAACTGAAGGTGCGAGCCTGGTCGGTGACGGTCAAACCGCAGCCTCAGCATTGCGCACGGCCGCACAACATCGCGGTTTGCCACTGCGCTTGCCGCTGGCTGATCTCAGCGAGCAATTGGTTGCCACCGCACCCGCGCTGGAAAGCGCTGACCCCGCGCCCTTGCGCAGTGCTTCGGAGCGCTACAACGCCGACGCCTTGCTGGCGGTGCATGCCCGCGAAGAGGGCGGACAGTGGCAGGCAAAATGGCGCTTGTGGCTCGGTGATCAGAAAGAGGCCGGCAGCGTGCAGGGCGCCGATCAGGCAGCTATCGCCGATGGTGTGATGCTGGCGGTGGCCGAGCGTCTGGCGCCGCGATTCGTCGCCAAACCCGGCGCATCGGGTCAGCAGACACTGGAAGTGCAGGGCATGAATCTGGAGCATTATGCGGCGCTGCTGCGGTTACTCGAACCCTTCGGCGTGCGTCTGCAAAGCGTGCAGGGCGATCGGATCGTCTATCGGGTCAATGGCAGCGCCGATCAGTTGCGCGCGCAATTGTCGCTGGCGAAGTTGCAGGAGCTGCCGGCCGAAGCGCCGGTTCCGGTGGCGCCTGCCCAGCCAGCGGCGGATGGTACGCCTGCGGTGGCAGCGCCAACCCCGGCAGCGGCGGCACCGTCGTTGCGATTTCGCTGGTAAGTCTTTCCTTATATAGAAGCATCAGGAGTGGTAAATGGCCGATACGCGGCGTTGGTTCTGGCTCGGTGGGGTAGTCCTGCTTTGCGCGTTTGTATGGTTGCTGCATCCGATCCTCACGCCGTTTCTGGTCGCGTTGTTGCTGGCTTATCTGTTCGATCCGCTGGTGGATCGTCTGGAGCGGCTCGGGCTGTCGCGAACTTGGGGCGTGATTGCCGTGTTTGCCTTGTTCACCTTGATCGTCACGGCGTTGATGCTGGTGCTGGTACCGATGCTCGCCAAGCAGTTGCTGCGTCTGTACGAGCTGGCGCCGCAGATGCTCGACTGGTTGCAGCACACCGCTGTACCGTGGGCGCAAGCGAAACTGGGGCTGTCGGACGGCTTCTGGAAGTTCGATAAAGTCAAAGCCGCGATCAGCGAGCACATGGGCCAGACCACCGACATCGTGGGCGTGGTGCTGAGTCAGGCGACGGCGTCGAGCCTGGCGCTGATCGGCTGGTTGGCGAATCTGGTGCTGATTCCGGTGGTGAGCTTCTATCTGTTGCGCGACTGGGACGTGATGATGGGCAAGATCCGCAGCCTGTTGCCCCGTGATCGCGAAGAGCGCGTGGTTGCGCTGGCGGGCGAGTGCCACGAAGTGCTCGGCGCGTTCGTGCGCGGGCAGTTGCTGGTGATGGTTGCGTTGGGGGTGATCTACGCCGCCGGCCTGATGATCGTCGGTCTGGAGCTGGGGCTGTTGATCGGCCTGATTGCCGGTCTCGCGGCGATCGTGCCGTACATGGGTTTTGTCATCGGCATCGGTGCGGCATTGATCGCCGGACTGTTCCAGTTCGGGGGCGATCTGTACCCGATGGTCGGAATCGTCGCAGTGTTCATGGTCGGTCAGGCACTGGAAGGCATGGTGCTGACGCCGCTGCTGGTCGGGGACCGCATCGGCTTGCACCCGGTGGCGGTGATCTTCGCGATCCTCGCTGGCGGCGAGCTGTTCGGTTTCACCGGCGTGCTGCTGGCGTTGCCGGTGGCGGCGGTGATCATGGTGCTGGTGCGTCATGTCCACGACTTGTATAAGGACTCCGGGATCTACAGCGGCGTTGACGAACCTGAGCTGTGATGGCGCGGGCCGCCCGGCGCTTGGCCGGGCTGGCCGGTTTCGTTCGAGCGAGGGCGCCAGAGAATCTGTCATCAAACCGCTGCGTCAACGCAAACCTTTGATTTTGCTTGGGGTCTGTCGCATTGTGCGCTCAGCCTCACGGGTATAAACTTCGCCAACTTTACACAGAGGCCACTAACGGTTCCTTTGAGAACTGTTCAGTCAGCATGAAACCGATTCAGCTGCCCCTAGGTGTGCGTCTGCGTGACGACGCCACCTTCATCAACTACTACCCAGGCGCCAATGCCGCTGCACTCGGCTATGTCGAGCGTCTCTGCGAAGCCGACGCCGGGTGGACGGAGAGCCTGATCTACCTGTGGGGCAAGCACGGCGTCGGGCGCACGCATCTGTTGCAGGCCGCGTGCCTGCGCTTCGAGCAGATGGGCGAACCGGCGGTGTATCTGCCGCTGGCCGAGTTGATGGATCGCGGCGTGGAAATCCTCGACAACCTTGAACAGTACGAATTGGTCTGCCTGGATGACTTGCAGGTGATTGCCGGCAAGGCCGACTGGGAAGAGGCGATGTTTCATCTGTTCAACCGTCTGCGTGACAGCGGTCGGCGCCTGCTGATCGCCGCGTCCACTTCGCCGCGCGAATTGCCAGTGAAGCTGGCCGACCTGAAATCGCGCCTGACCCTGGCGCTGATCTTCCAGATGCGCCCACTCTCCGATGAAGACAAATTGCGTGCGCTGCAATTGCGCGCATCCCGTCGCGGTCTGCACCTGACCGATGAAGTCGGGCACTTCATTCTCACTCGCGGCACGCGCAGCATGAGCGCGCTGTTCGATCTTCTCGAGCAGCTTGATCAGGCGTCCCTGCAAGCGCAACGCAAGCTGACCATTCCCTTCCTCAAGGAAACTCTTGGCTGGTAGTAGTGGGCTTTTGCCAGCTTTCAGGCGCCAGAAAACCCGCGTGCCTGCGCCGATTCACCGGCCAGACGAGTTACGCGCTTAGATGTAAACGCAAAACCGGGAAGTCACATAAAGTTCGATTGAATTTGCAAATGAGGACGATAGCGGGCATAGTCTCGGCTTCTTTACAACTATCAGCCACGGTCGTGCCCATGCTAAAGCGCTTCGCACCCCTCGTGCCTCTCGCACTCGTTACCCTGTTATTCGGTTGTGCTGCTCATTCTCCGGTTCAAGAGCCGCCGCAACAGGTCAAGAATTCTGCTACCGCCCAGTCTTCCGTTATTTACCAGGAAGAGCTGGACACCGAAAAAGAACTCAACCAGTTCAACGGCAGCAAGCCTTATCAGCTTCCTGTACTGGCTGACAGCATCCTCGAACGCGGTATGTCCCTGATTGGGACCCGTTACCGTTTCGGCGGTACTTCTGAAGCCGGTTTCGATTGCAGCGGTTTCATCGGTTACCTGTTCCGTGAAGAGGCGGGCATGAACCTGCCGCGCTCCACTCGCGAAATGATCAACGTTGATGCGCCGCTGGTTTCGCGCAGCAACCTTGAGCCGGGTGATCTGCTGTTCTTCGCCACCAATGGTCGTCGCGGTCGTGTCAGTCACGCCGGGATCTACCTGGGTGACAACCAGTTCATTCACTCCAGCAGTCGTCGCAGCGGCGGTGTTCGCATCGACAGCCTGGGTGACAGCTACTGGAGCAAGACTTTCATCGAAGCCAAGCGTGCACTCGCCATGGCGCCGACCGTGGTCACCGCTCGCAAGTAACCTGCATGTCGCTGCGTTCGCGGCGACAAAACGGCACGGCAACGGAGTAGACCTAAACTTTACAAGGTGAAGTTAAAGTCTTACTTGAAGTTTGCCGTGTAGCCGCTAGAATCCTGAATCTATATTGATGGCAAACCGCCTGCGTGATGACGCAGGCGGTTTTGTTTCTGTCCATTCGGCAGAGAAAGCCGCAGCCAGATCAGGATGTTCTGCTTATGACGATGCCGGCCCGCCTCACCTTGATCCTTTGCGCCGCGCTGCTCAGCGCCTGCGCCAGCCGCACACCGCCGCCAGCCCCCGTGGTTCGCGCGCCGATCGTGTTCGCTCCCTCCCAGGCTTTTTCCCCCGTTGCTGAAGACGTGCTGTTCCGTGCCCTCGGCCTGGTCGGTACGCCGTATCGTTGGGGCGGCAATACGCCGGATTCGGGTTTTGATTGCAGTGGTCTGATCGGGTTTGTCTACCGCGACGCGGCGGGAATTTCGCTGCCACGCTCGACCCGCGAAATGATCGTCATGCAGGCGCCGAATGTCGGCAAGGAAGGCTTGCAGACCGGCGACCTGATTTTCTTCGCCACCAATGGCGGCTCGCAGGTCAGTCATGCGGGGATTTACGTCGGCGAGGGGCGCTTCGTGCATGCGCCGGCCACGGGCGGCACGGTCAAGCTCGATAGCCTGTCGAAGGCGTATTGGCAGAAGGCGTATCTGAGCGCTAAGCGGGTGTTGCAGCCGGGGCAGCTGGCGCATAACCCCTAGTGCGTATGCATAACTAAATGTGGGAGCGAGCCTGCTCGCGAAGGCGGAGTGTCAGTCGACAATGATTTGACTGATAAACCGCTTTCGCGAGCAGGCTCGCTCCCACTTTTTTTGCGTTGCGCTTAGCTTATTTGCTGGCCGACACGCGCCACACTTTGTTCCCGACATCATCCGCCACCAGCAAGCCGCCTTGCTGATCGATGACCACGCCAACTGGGCGGCCCAGCGCGTTCTCGTCCTTGTCGAGGAAGCCGGTCAGCACATCCACCGGCTGCCCGGTCGGTTTGCCACCACTGAACGGCACGAAAATCACCTTGTAGCCACTGTGCGGTTTGCGGTTCCACGAGCCGTGTTGGCCAATGAATGCGCCTTCCTTGAATTGCGCCGGCAAGCGGTTGCCCTCGGCGAAGGTCAGGCCCAGCGAAGCGGTGTGCGGACCGACCGCGTAATCCGGAGCGATGGCCTTGGCCACCAGATCAGGATTCTGCGGTTTGACCCGCACATCGACGTGTTGCCCGTAGTAGCTGAACGGCCAGCCATAGAAGCCGCCGTCCTTGACCGAGGTGATGTAGTCCGGCACCAGATCGCTGCCGATTTCGTCACGCTCGTTGACCGCTGTCCACAAGGCGCCGCTGGTGGGTTCCCAGGCAAGGCCGTTAGGGTTGCGGATGCCCGAGGCGAAGATCCGGTGATTGCCGGTCGCACGATCCACTTCCCAGATCGCCGCGCGGCCTTCTTCCTGATCCAGACCGTTTTCGCCGACGTTACTGTTCGAGCCGACGGTGACGTAGAGCTTGTTGCCGTCCTTGCTGGCGATGACGTTCTTGGTCCAGTGGTGATTCAGCGTGCCGCCGGGCAAGTCGACGACTTTGATCGGTTGGGTCTTGATCTCGGTGGCGCCCGGCTCGTAGTTGAAGCGCAGCAGGCGGTCGGTGTCGGCTACGTACAAATCGTTGCCAACCAGCGTCATGCCAAATGGCGAGTTGAGGTTCTGCAGGAACACCGTGCGGGTTTCTGCGACGCCATCGTGGTCGGCGTCACGCAGCAGGGTGATGCGGTTCGGGCTGGGCACGCCGGCGCCGGCCTTGCCCATGACTTTCTTCATCACCCAGCCACGAATGCCTTTGCTGTCATCGGGCTTGGGCGGCGCGTTGGTTTCCGCCACCAGCACATCGCCGTTGGGCAGCACGTAGAGCCAGCGCGGGTGATCGAGGCCTTCGGCAAACGCTGCGACCTGGGTGCCGGCCGCTGCGGTCGGTTTCGCGCCGTCCGGCCAGCCCACCGCCGGGGCGATGTTGACTGTCGGGATCAGCGTCTTGTTCGGTTCGGGCAGTTTCGGCGACGGGCCGGTGCCGTCGGAGACTTGCAGGCTGGAGGTTTCACCGCAGGCGGCGAGCCCGCCAGCGACGGCGATGATAAGAGCGAGTTGGGCCTTGCGCATTGCTGATCTTCCCTATGAATGCATTCCTAAACATAGAGGAGGGCGCAGGCCCGATGGTTCAACTGCTCAACCGCGGGCTTCCTTGAACAGCACGGCGATGCCCGGATGATAGTTGCCCGCGTCGCTGTGCAATTTGCGATAGGCGTAGGGGAAATACCAGGCCACGGCGCAGGTGTGTTCCTTTTGCAGGTCGTCGACCATGTCCTGCAATTCTTCGGGGCTGGCGCTGTGCTGAGGTTTTTGCGGAGCAACAAAGAGGCAGCCGAGCTTGAGATCGCTGGCGTAGCTGATGCGCTTGGCATCAACGGTGATGTCGAGCAGTGCCTGGGTCAGGTTGAGATTGTTGACCCGTGGCCAACGTTGCGTGGCCTGAATGAACGCGCGGTCTTCGGCGCCGGCAATCAGCAGGTCGGCGCGAGCATTGCGTTCGCCTTCTTCGTTCTGTTTGCGCGTGGCCGTGTCGTTCAGCGTGACCATTTCAGCCATCCACGCCGCTGCCGCGAGCAGGCCGAGATTGGCTTTCTCGTCGTGCCAATATGGCGTGTCGTTGTCGCCGCGTACGGTGTTGTAGCGATCGATACAGTCAAACCAGCGTTCCAGCACCGGGCGCAGGAATTCCAGGCGCGGGTTGCTGATGATCATGCCTTGCATCGTCGTCATCCTTATTGTTGTAGTGGGCTTTCGAAAAAAAGCATGGCTCTTTGATATCACTTGTCGCAGTCTGGCACAAGATTGCCGCTGCACAATGGATCAGCGGCAGTTATTCGCGCGCAAAGCGCCTCTTCAATTGACGCTCCACCCCCAACCCTCTAACCTTCGCCGCTTGTTTCAGGTGCTCTGTGGCCCCGCGTCGACAGAGTGAAACAGGGAAGCCGGTGAGGGTGGTCTTCAAGCGAAGCCACGACGATCCCGGCGCTGCCCCCGCAACGGTAAATGAGTGAAAACTGCGCCTTGAGCCACTGCCTCGAAAGAAGCGGGAAGGCGCGCAGTCCGGCGAAACGCCGCTCATGAGCCCGGAGACCGGCCTGATCCATCTCAGCGGCATCACGGTGGGCGATGCCAGGCTTTTTGCCGTCTATTCTTGTGCCTGCCCGCCGTTATCCAGCCTCAACGGAGAGCTCCCCCCATGACTGATTCCCCCGAGCGTGACGAACGCCATCTGGCGCGCATGCAGCGCAAGAAGGCCGTGATCGACGAACGCATCGCCAACTCGCCCGACGAATGTGGCCTGGTGCTGGTGCTGAGCGGCAATGGCAAAGGCAAGAGCAGCTCGGCGTTCGGCATGCTCGCCCGCGCGATGGGCCACGGCATGCAGTGCGGCGTTGTGCAGTTCATCAAGGGCCGCAACAGCACCGGCGAAGAATTGTTTTTCCGCCGCTTCCCCGAGCAGGTGCGTTTCCACGTCATGGGCGAAGGCTTCACCTGGGAAACCCAGGATCGTCAGCGCGACATCGCCGCTGCGACCGCCGCTTGGGAAGTCTCGCGTGAATTGTTGCGCGACCCTTCGATCGGTCTGGTGGTGCTCGATGAATTGAACATCGCCCTCAAGCACGGCTACCTCGATCTCGATCAGGTGCTCAGCGATTTGCAAGCGCGCCCGCCGATGCAGCACGTGGTGGTCACCGGTCGCGGCGCCAAGCCGGAAATGATCGAGATGGGCGACACGGTTACCGAGATGGGCATGCTCAAGCACGCCTTTCAGGCCGGGATCAAAGCGCAGAAAGGCGTCGAACTTTGAAGCAACCACGTCACTGCCCGGCGGTGTTGATCGCCGCGCCGGCCTCCGGTCAGGGCAAGACCACCGTCACCGCCGCACTCGCCCGTTTGCATCGCAATCAGGGGCGCAAGGTGCGCGTATTCAAATGCGGCCCGGACTTTCTCGATCCGATGATCCTCGAGCGCGCCAGCGGTGCGCCGGTGTATCAACTGGACATGTGGATGGTCGGCGAGCAGGAAAGTCGCCGGCTGTTGTGGGAAGCCGCCGCCGAGGCTGACCTGATTCTGATCGAGGGCGTGATGGGCCTGTTCGACGGCACGCCATCCAGCGCTGATCTGGCGCGCCACTTCGGTGTGCCGGTGCTCGGCGTGATCGACGGCACCGCCATGGCGCAGACCTTTGGCGCCTTGGCGCTGGGCCTGGCCAAGTATCAGCCGGACTTGCCGTTCGCTGGCGTGCTGGCCAACCGCGTCGGCACCTTGCGCCATGCGCAATTGCTCGAAGGCAGCCTCACCGAAGGTCTGCGCTGGTACGGTGCGCTGTCCCGCGAAACCGGTATCGAATTGCCGAGCCGCCACCTCGGCCTGGTTCAGGCCAGCGAATTGAATGATCTGGATCTGCGCCTCGACGCGGCCGCCGATGCGCTGGCCAGCAGTTGCGAGGTCGCGCTGCCACCCGCCGTAGAATTCGCCGCGCCTGAGATCATCGCCGCCGAGCCTCTATTAAAAGGTGTGCGCATCGCCGTTGCCCGCGATGAAGCCTTTGCCTTCACCTATGGCGCCAGTCTCGATCTGCTGCGGGCGATGGGCGCCGAATTGCGCTTCTTCTCGCCGATCCGCGACACGCAATTGCCCGAGGCGGACAGCCTGTATCTGCCGGGCGGCTATCCAGAGTTGCATCACGTCGCGCTGGCGCAAAACGCCTCGATGCTGGCGGCGATCCGCGCGCACCATGCGGCGGGCAAGCCGTTGCTCGCCGAGTGTGGCGGCATGCTTTATCTGCTTGATTCGCTGACCGACGTGGAAGGCACCCGTGCTGAGCTGGTCGGTTTGCTCAAGGGCGAGGCGGTGATGCAGAAGCGTCTGGCGGCGCTGGCGTTGCAGGCGGTTGAATTGCCGGAAGGGGAGTTGCGTGGGCATACCTATCATCATTCCCTGACCACCACAGAGCTGACGCCGATTGCCCGTGGGCTGAGTCCCAATGGCGGGCGCGGCGCTGAGGCGGTTTATCGCGAGGGGCGGATGACGGCGTCGTACGTGCACTTTTATTTCCCATCGAATCCGACTGCGATTGCGGCATTGTTTGCGCCAGACAGTGAGGCCGGCTTCGCGAGCAAGCTCGCTCCCACAGTGAATGGTGAGCTTCCTGAAGAAATGCGATCTCCTGTGGGAGCTGGCTTGCCAGCGATGGGGCCATGACCGAGAACACCTTCTCCGAAGCCGAGCGCGCAGCGGTCTACAAGGCAATCGCCGAGCGCCGCGACATGCGCCACTTCACCGGCGGCAGCGTCGAGCCGCAACTGCTGCGTCGTCTGCTCGAAGCCGCTCATCAAGCGCCGAGCGTCGGTCTGATGCAGCCCTGGCGCTTCATCCGCATCAGCGATCGTGCTCTGCGCGGGCAGATCCGCGATCTGGTGGAAGAAGAGCGCATCCGCACTGCCGAAGCCCTTGGCGAGCGCAGCGATGAGTTCATGCAGCTCAAGGTCGAAGGCATCAACGATTGCGCCGAAGTGCTGGTCGCAGCGCTGATGGACGATCGCGAAAAACACATCTTCGGTCGGCGCACGTTGCCGGAAATGGACATGGCCTCGCTGTCCTGCGCGATCCAGAATCTGTGGCTGGCCTCCCGCGCCGAAGGCCTGGGCATGGGCTGGGTTTCGTTGTTCGAACCGCAAGCCTTGGCGGATTTGCTCAAATTGCCGGCCGGTGCGAAACCGCTGGCGGTGTTGTGTCTCGGCCCGGTCAGGGAGTTCTATCCGGCGCCGATGTTGGTGCTCGAAGGCTGGGCGCAGGCGCGGCCGCTCAACGAGTTGCTGTACGAAAATTATTGGGGAGTGAATCAATGAGTGTGGCGTTGCTGAGTGTCGCCGCAGTAGCGCTGGATGCGCTGCTTGGTGAACCGAAACGCTGGCATCCGCTGGTGGCGTTCGGCAATTTTGCCGGGCGCATCGAGCAACGCTTCAACGCCGGCGGCCGTGGCTGGCGCAGCCATGGTGTGACCGCGTGGGTGCTCGCGGTGCTGCCGCTGACTCTGCTCGCCACCGCATTTTCCTGGGCGCCCTATGTGGGCTGGATTGTCGAGATTCTCGCGCTGTATTGCGCCCTCGGCATGCGCAGCCTCGGCGAACATGTCGCGCCGGTCGCGGCTGCGTTGCGCGCCGATGATCTGGACGAGGCGCGCAAGCGTGTCGGTTATCTGGTCAGCCGCCAGACCGATGAACTCGACAGCACTGCCGTGGCCCGTGCCGCCACTGAATCGGTGCTGGAGAACGGCAGCGATGCGGTGTTCGCTGCGCTGTTCTGGTTTGTCGTCGCCGGCGCCCCGGGCGTGGTTCTGTATCGCTTGAGCAATACCCTCGATGCGATGTGGGGTTATCGCAACGAACGCTTCGAGCGTTTCGGCTGGGCGGCGGCGAAAATCGACGACGTGTTGAACTACATTCCTGCGCGTCTGGTGGCATTGACCTACGCGCTGCTCGGCAAGACCCGCCTCGCGCTGAAGTGTTGGCGCACCCAAGCGTCGCAGTGGGACAGCCCTAACGCCGGCCCGGTGATGGCGGCCGGTGCCGGTGCGCTGGGCGTCGAGTTAGGTGGACCGGCGATCTATCACGGCGAACTGCATGAGCGCCCACAACTGGGCGAAGGTGCGCCGGCGGATGCCGATTCCATTGACCGTGGCTGGCAATTGGTCCAGCGCGGCGTATGGTTATGGCTGCTGATGCTTTGCCTGGGGGCGGAATTTTATGCTTGAGCACGGTGGCCGGTTGCGCAAGGCTGCACTCGATTACGGGATTGCCGAAGCCGACTGGCTCGACCTGTCCAGCGGCCTCGCGCCGTGGCAGTTCCCGATCCCGGAGATCCCGCTGCGCGCCTGGGCGCGCTTGCCGGAAACCGACGACGGTCTGGAACAGGCCGCCTGCGATTACTACGGCGCCGCGCAGGTGTTGCCGGTGGCCGGCTCGCAAATGGCCATCCAGTTGCTGCCGCGTCTGCGCCGGGCCGGCAAGGTCGGCGTGTTGTCGCCGTGCTATGCCGAGCATGCCGAAGCCTGGCGGCGCAGCGGTTACATCGTCCGTGAAGTGCTCGAGCAGGAAGTCGAGTTCTTTCTCGACAGCCTTGATGTATTGGTGGTGGTCAATCCGAACAATCCGACCGGCCTCAGCCTGACCCCGGCACGCCTGCTCGACTGGCATGCGCGGCTGGCGCAACGCGGCGGCTGGCTGGTGGTCGACGAAGCATTCATGGACAACACACCGCAACTGAGCCTGGCGCCCTATGCGCATCAGGTCGGGCTGGTGGTGTTGCGTTCGTTCGGCAAGTTTTTCGGTCTGGCCGGGGTGCGCCTCGGTTTCGTTCTGGCTGAGCGCAAGTTGCTCAAACTGCTCGCCGAACAGGTCGGGCCGTGGGCGGTGAGCGGGCCGACGCGGGTACTCGGTACGGCGTGCCTGCAAGACACCGAGGGTCACGCCCGTCAGCGGATTCGCAGCGATGAAGCGAGCGAACGGCTGGTGGCCCTGCTGACCCGTTGCGGTTTTGCACCGCAGGGTGGCTGCGCGCTGTTTCAGTGGCTGATCACCGAGCACGCCGAAGCGCTGCACGAATTCCTCGCCCGGCGCGGCATCCTCCTGCGCCTGTTCAGCCACAACAGCAGTGTGCGTTTCGGCCTGCCAGCGGATGCCGCGCAAGCGCTGCGTCTCGAACAGGCTTTGCAAGCATTCGCCAAGGACCACCCATGACCACTCTGATGGTGCAAGGCACCACGTCCGATGCCGGCAAAAGCACATTGGTGACCGCGTTGTGCCGCTGGGCCACTCGCCAGGGCGTGGCGGTGGTGCCGTTCAAACCGCAGAACATGGCGCTCAACAGCGCAGTCACCGCTGACGGCGGCGAGATCGGCCGCGCGCAGGCAGTGCAGGCGCAAGCGGCCTTTCTCGAACCGCATACCGATATGAATCCGGTATTGCTCAAGCCCAACAGCGACACCGGCGCGCAAGTGATCATTCACGGCCGCGCGGTGACGACGATGAACGCCGTTGCCTATCACGATTACAAGGCCATCGCGATGCAAGCGGTGCTCGCTTCCCATGCGCGGCTCAGCGCGGCGTATCCGTTGGTGATGGTCGAAGGCGCCGGTTCGCCGGCGGAGATCAATCTGCGCGCTGGCGATATTGCCAACATGGGCTTTGCCGAGGCGGTGGATTGCCCGGTTTTGCTGATCGCCGACATCAATCGCGGCGGGGTGTTTGCGCATTTGGTCGGCACGCTGGAATTGCTTTCACCGAGCGAGCAGGCGCGGGTCAAAGGCTTCATCATCAACCGCTTTCGTGGCGATATCGCCTTGTTGCAACCGGGCCTCGACTGGCTGGAACAGCGCACCGGCAAACCGGTGGTCGGCGTCCTGCCCTACGTGATGGACCTGCACCTTGAAGCCGAGGACGGCATCGACCAACGCCAGACCGACAAGGCCGAACAGGTCTTGAAAGTGGTGGTGCCGGTGCTGCCGCGCATCAGCAATCACACCGATTTCGACCCGCTGCGTCTGCATCCGCAGGTGGATCTGCAATTTGTCGGCCCGGGGCAGGCGATTCCCGCCGCCGACCTGATCATCCTGCCGGGCTCGAAAAGCGTGCGCAGTGATCTGGCTTATCTGCGCGCCAACGGCTGGGACGCGGCGATCAATCGGCATCTGCGCTACGGCGGCAAGGTGCTGGGGATTTGCGGCGGTCTGCAGATGCTCGGTGAGCAAGTACACGATCCGCTTGGGCTGGAAGGCGCTGCCGGCTCCAGCGCCGGTCTGGGGCTGCTGGCGTTCGAAACGCAACTCGAAGCCGAGAAGCAATTGCGCAACGTGCGCGGGCGGCTGGCGTTGGAAAGCGCCGCAGTCAGCGGTTACGAAATACATGCTGGCGTAACCAGCGGGCCGGCGCTGGAGAATCCGGCGGTACATTTGGACGACGGTCGTTGCGATGGTGCGCAAAGTGCCGATGGTCAGGTGTTCGGCACCTATCTGCATGGCTTGTTCGAATCCCCCGAGGCGAGCGCGGCGTTGCTGCGCTGGGCCGGGCTGAGTGATGTACAAGAGGTCGATTACCACGGCTTGCGCGAACGCGATATCGAACGGCTGGCGGATCTGGTGGAGAAGCATCTGGATACCGGGCTGTTGCGGCAGCTCTGCGGGATTTGAGTTGTCTGGACTGGCCTCTTCGCGAGCAGGCTCGCTCCCACAGGGAGACGCGATCAACGGTGGGAGCGAGCCTGCTCGCGAAGGGGCCGGTTGTCTCACCACACATTTTTGGATGAACCCATGCTCCAACTGATCCTCGGCGGCGCCCGCTCCGGCAAGAGTCGTCTGGCGGAAAAACTCGCCAGCGACAGCCATCTGGCGGTCACCTACATCGCCACCAGCCAACCGCTCGACGGCGAAATGAACCAGCGCGTCGCCCATCACCGCGCGCGCCGCCCGGTCGAATGGGCGTTGATCGAAGAGCCACTGGAACTGGCCCGCGTGCTGCGCGAATCCGCTGGCGCCGAGCGCTGCCTGCTGGTCGATTGCCTGACCCTGTGGCTGACCAATCTGCTCATGCTCGACGACGCCAAACGTCTCGCCGCCGAGCGTGAAGCGCTGCTCGACTGCCTGGCGTCGTTGCCGGGTGAAATCATTTTTGTCAGCAACGAGACCGGAATGGGTGTCGTGCCGCTGGGCGAATTGACTCGCCGCTATGTCGATGAAGCCGGTTGGCTGCATCAAGCTCTGGCCGAGCGTTGTCAGCGAGTTGTCCTGACCGTCGCCGGCCTGCCCCTGACTTTGAAAGGACCTGCGTTATGAGCCCGACCTGGTGGCTGAACCCGTGCAAAACCGTGAACTCGGACATCATCGCGCAAGCGACCGAGCGCCAGCAGCAACTGACCAAACCGGCCGGTTCGTTGGGGCGCCTTGAATCGGTGGCCGTGCAACTGGCCGGTCTGCAAGGTCAGCTCAAGCCAACGCTCGATCAAGTCTGGATCGCGATTTTCGCTGGCGACCATGGCGTGGTAGCCGAAGGTGTATCGGCTTATCCGCAGGAAGTCACCGGGCAGATGCTGCTCAACTTTGTCAGCGGCGGCGCGGCGATCAGCGTGCTGGCACGTCAGCTCGGCGCGCAACTGGAAGTGGTCGATCTGGGCACAGTGAATCCGACGCTGAATCTGCCCGGCGTGCGCCATCTGAACATTGGCGCGGGAACGGCGAACTTAGCTCAGAGCGCAGCGATGACTCAGGCGCAGGGCGAATTGGCCTTGCAGGCCGGTCGCGACAGTGTCGTGCGCGCGAAAGCCGCCGGCACCCAGTTGTTCATCGGCGGCGAGATGGGCATCGGCAATACCACGGCGGCCAGTGCGCTGGCCTGTGCCTTGCTCGATTGCCCGGTAGCGCACCTGACCGGCCCCGGTACCGGGCTGAATGCCGCTGGCGTCAGCCACAAGGCGCAAGTCATCGAACGCGCGCTGGCGCTGCATGCCGCACAGCGTGGCGATGCCTTGCAGACGTTGTTCAATCTTGGCGGTTTCGAGATTGCCGCGTTGGTCGGCGCCTATCTGGCCTGCGCGCAGGAAGGCATCGCGGTGCTGGTTGACGGCTTTATCTGCACGGTCGCCGCGCTGGTCGCGGTGCGCTTGAATCCGGCCTGTCGCGAGTGGCTGTTGTTCGGCCATCGCGGTGCCGAGCCGGGCCATCGTCATGTGCTGGAAACCTTGAGCGCCGAACCGTTGCTGGAACTCGACCTGCGCTTGGGCGAGGGCAGTGGCGCAGCGTTGGCGGTGCCGTTGTTGCGCCTGGCCTGTGACCTGCACGGGCAAATGGCGACGTTCGCCGAAGCGGCTGTCGCGGATCGCCCGGCATGAGTCTGCGTCTGGATCTGCTGCGCCACGGCGAAACGGAACTCGGCGGCGGCTTGCGCGGCAGCCTCGACGATGCGCTGACCGCAAACGGCTGGACACAGATGCGTGCAGCGGTGGTCGAAGGCGGGCCGTGGGATCGAATTGTCAGTTCGCCATTGCAGCGCTGCGCGCGCTTCGCCGCCGAACTCGGTGAGCAATTGAACCTGTCCGTGCATCTGGACAAGGATCTGCAGGAACTGCATTTCGGCGCATGGGAAGGGCAGAGCGCGGCGGCGTTGATGGAAACGGACGCCGAAGCGCTGGGGCTGTTCTGGGCTGATCCCTATGGCTTCACGCCACCGCAGGGGGAGCCGGTCAGCGCGTTTTCCGCGCGGGTGTTGGCGGCGGTCGCGCGGTTGCAGGCGGCTTACGCCGGCGAACGGATTCTGCTGGTCAGCCACGGCGGCGTGATGCGCTTGTTGCTCGCGCAGGCACGTGGTCTGCCGCGCGAACAGTTGCTCAATGTCGAAGTCGGCCACGGCGCGCTGTTTGCGCTGACGGTCGAGGCTGATGGCGCGCTCAAGGAAGGTCACTGAGATGTTGCCGCTGTGGATCGCCTTGCAGTTTCTCAGCAGCCTGCCGATTCGCCTGCCGGGCATGCCCGAGCCGCAACAGCTCGGCCGTTCGCTGCTGTTTTATCCGCTGGTGGGATTGCTGTTCGGGTTGATCCTCTATGCGTTGAATCTGTTATTGGTCGGCGCGCCGATGTTGCTGCATGCGGCGCTGTTGTTGACCGTGTGGGTATTGCTCAGCGGCGCGCTGCATCTCGATGGCCTGGCCGACAGCGCTGATGCCTGGCTCGGCGGCTTCGGTGATCGCGAGCGCACGCTGACGACCATGAAAGATCCGCGCAGCGGGCCGATCGCGGTGGTCACGCTGGTGCTGGTGTTGTTGCTGAAATTCGCCGCGCTGCTGGCGCTGATCGAGCAAGGGCATACCCTGGCGCTGATCATCGTCCCGGTGCTCGGGCGAGCGGCGCTGTTGGGGTTGTTTCTGACTACGCCGTATGTGCGTGCGGGTGGCTTGGGTCAGGCGCTGGCCGATCATCTGCCGCGCAAGGCCGGGTGGTGGGTGCTGGGGTTGAGTGCGCTGGGCTGCGTGTTGATCGCGGGTATCGGCGCGGTGCTGATTTCGCTGGTTGGGTTTGTCTGGCTGCGGCGATTGATGATGCGGCGGTTGGGTGGGACTACCGGGGATACGGCAGGGGCGTTGCTGGAATTGCTGGAGATGGGGGTGTTGGTGGGGCTCGCTTTGGTCTGAAGGATTTGCGTAGATGATGCCGGCCCCTTCGCGAGCAGGCTCGCTCCCACCTTCGAAATGCAATCCCCTGTGGGAGCGAGCCTGCTCGCGAAGGGGCCTCACCGGCAACAATGATGTTCAGAGTAAACTAATCTGTAACTTGATTTAACACACTCGCGGGTATATACACGCATCATGCTTCCTTCTCAGTGTTTGTGCACCAACCTGCGTCGCGCCGCGCGTGGCGTCAGCAGGCATTACGACGGCGCTCTCGATGGCTTCGGGATCAACGTTGCCCAGTATTCTCTGCTGTGCAATCTGCAGCGGCTGGAGCAACCGAGCATTTCCGAACTGGCTGAGGCCATGGGCCTGGATCGCAGCACGCTCGGACGCAATCTACGTGTGCTGGAGGGCGAAGGTCTGGTGGCGCTGGCCGAAGGCGAGGACATGCGCAACCGCATCGTGCGCCTCACTGAAACCGGCGTGCAGCGCCTGGCAGCGGCATTGCCGGCGTGGGAAGCGGCGCAACAGCGGCTGATCGACCGTCTCGGTGCCGAGAAGCGCGAAACCTTGCTCAAACTGCTCGACGAACTGGCCTGACGGCGGTTTTTTCGCGCTCAAGCGGGTATATACCCGCGACTGGAGAATAACAATGACATCGATGTGGCGTACGTGCGGTTGGGTGTTGCTGGGGAGTGCGCTGATCCTGGCGTTGTCATTGGGCGTGCGCCACGGTTTCGGTCTGTTCCTGTCGCCGATGAGCGCGCAGTTCGGCTGGGGTCGCGAAGTGTTTGCCTTCGCCATCGCCCTGCAAAACCTGATCTGGGGCCTGGCGCAGCCGTTCACCGGCGCGCTGGCCGACCGCTTCGGTGCGGCGAAAGTGGTGCTGGTCGGTGGGATCCTCTACGCGGCGGGCCTGGTGTGCATGGGCCTGTCTGATTCGGCAGTGACTCTGTCACTCAGTGCCGGTCTGCTGATCGGTATCGGTCTTTCGGGCACTTCGTTTTCGGTCATTCTTGGTGTTGTGGGTCGCGCTGTGCCGCCAGAGAAACGCAGCATGGGCATGGGTATCGCCAGCGCCGCCGGTTCGTTCGGCCAGTTCGCGATGTTGCCGGGCACGCTGGGCCTGATCGGCTGGCTCGGCTGGTCGGCCGCGCTGTTGGTGCTGGGCCTGCTGGTGGCGATGATCGTGCCGCTGGTGAGCATGTTAAAAGACAAGCCACTGCCGGTTCTCGGCCACGAACAAACCCTCTCCGAAGCGCTGCGTGAGGCCTGCTCGCATTCGGGATTCTGGCTGCTGGCGTTCGGCTTTTTTGTCTGCGGGTTTCAAGTGGTGTTCATTGGCGTGCACTTGCCAGCGTATCTGGTCGATCAGCATCTGCCCGCCAGTGTCGGCACTACGGTGCTGGCGTTGATCGGACTGTTCAATATCTTCGGCACTTACACCGCTGGTTGGCTCGGTGGCCGCATGTCCAAACCGCGTCTGCTGACGGCGTTGTATCTACTGCGCGCGGTGGTGATCGTGCTGTTCCTGTGGTTGCCGGTGACGACCACCACAGCGTATCTGTTCGGCATGGCCATGGGCTTTCTGTGGCTGTCGACGGTGCCGTTGACCAACGGTACGGTGGCAACCTTGTTCGGCGTGCGCAATTTGTCCATGCTCGGTGGCATCGTCTTTCTGTTCCATCAGCTCGGTTCGTTCCTTGGTGGCTGGCTGGGCGGGGTGGTGTACGACCGAACCGGGAGTTATGACTTGATCTGGCAAGTGGCGGTTCTCTTGAGCCTGCTCGCGGCGGCGTTGAACTGGCCGGTGTGCGAGCGTCCGGTGGCGCGCCTGCAAGCTGCGGCGAGCGCAGCATGAGCCGGATCTGCGCGCGATTCGCGCTGACCGCACTGGCTGCAGCGCTGTTGGCGCTGGTGTGGTGGGGCTGGCAACGCGGCGGTCTGGCGCTGATGCAGTTGGGCATGAGCATTTGCTAGATCGCAGCGTGGCGAGTAACGTCGAAGCCTGATGACTGCCCAAGGAAATTCGACATGTTGATGCGCTGGTGTGCTGTTCCCGCGTTGCTGATGGCGTTGACTGGCCTGGCCCAGGCCGCCGACTGTCCTGAGCTGCTGCAAGGCTCGCTGCCCAAGCTGCGCGCCAAGGAATCCATCGATCTGTGCAAGCAGTACGCCGACAAGCCGCTGGTGGTGGTCAATACCGCCAGCTTCTGCGGTTTCGCCCCGCAGTTCGAAGGCCTCGAGGCGCTGAACAAGCGCTATAAGGATCAGGGGCTGGAAATGCTTGGCGTGCCGTCGAATGACTTCAAGCAGGAGTCCAAGGACAGCGCGGAAACCGCCAAGGTCTGCTACGCCAATTATGGCGTGACCTTCAACATGACCGAGCCGCAGAAGGTCCGCGGCGATGACGCCACGCATCTGTTTCAGGTGCTGGCCGCGCAGAGCAATGCGCCGAAGTGGAACTTCTACAAGTATGTGGTCGACCGGCAGGGCAAGGTCGTGGCGAGTTTTTCCAGCTTGACCAAACCGGATGACCCCGAGTTTATCGCCGCGATCGAAAAGGCCATTGCATCCAAACCGCTGAAGCCCTGATTAACGCTGTTCTCTGTGGGAGCGAGCCTGCTCGCGAAGCGGTGTGTCAGCCAGCAAATCTACATCTGACATACCGCCTTCGAGCAGGCTCGCTCCCACAATTGTAATTTTGTCGTTCCAGTGAAAAGTTGCGGGCATGAAAAAGCCCCGCCTCTGCGAAGAGAGCGGGGCTTTTTCGTGGGCGAGGGTTTAGCCTCGCCACGGTGCATCAGAAGCGGTATGTCGCGCCGACACCGAAGCCGTTCGCCGAGTTTTCATACTTGGCATCGTAAGTCTGGCCACGCGCGTTTTCGTTGCGGATGTTGACCGACTCTTCTTTGAGGTACGAGTACGCGACGTCGATGGTCAGGTCGTCGGTCGGGCTCCAGCCGGCACCGATACTGAAGATGGTGCGGTCGCCAGTCGGGATACGCGGCGAGCGGTCTTCGTTATTGGTTGGCGACTGGTCGAAGGTCAGACCGGTACGCAGGACCCATTCCTTGTTCAACTGGTACGAGGTACCCACGGCATAGGCCCAGGAGTCATGCCAGTTCTGGTCTTCGTTGATCGAACCGAACTGACCGGCCAGCAGAGGCTGCACGCCGGAGTTCTTCACGGTGATCTTGTCCAGTTGGCTCCAGCGGGTCCAGGTGGTGCCGGCGTAGACGTTCCAGCGATCGTTGATCGCCTGGGTGACCGACAGGTCCACGGATTCCGGCGTGGTGATCTTCAACGAAGCGTCGTACTTCTGGTTGGCGCCAACGCCCACCAGCGCCAGAGCGTTGTAGTTGACCTTGGTGTCGCCTTCGAGCTTGTAGTCGACCTTGGAGTGATAGGTCAGGCCGACACGGGTGGTGTCGGTGGCCTGGACCAGCAAGCCGACGTTGTAGCCCAGCGCGGTGTCGTCACCCTTGATCTTGACCTTGCCGTCCGGCAGTGCCTGGGTGATCGACAGGTTGGATTCCAGCGAGCCGTCGATACGGTTGATGGTCGGGCCGAAACCGATCGACACCTTGTCGTTGAAGGCGTAGCTGACGGTTGGCTGGAAAGTGATGACTTGCACTTCGGACTTGCTGCCGAAGTAACGACCGGCGAAGCCGTTTTCGTAATCCGTGATCAGACCGAACGGTACGTACACACCGAGGCCGAATGCCCAGTGATCATCGATCGGTTTTACATAGAAGCCCATCGGTACGGCAGTGAGGGGCACCATGTCGCCCTTGTTGCTGCCGCCATTAGGGCTGGAGCTGGTATCGCTGATATCGGTATGCGCGTCGACCAGGGCGACGCCGCCGGTGACTTGTTCGCGCTTGATGCGCGCCATGCCGGCCGGGTTGCCATAAACAGTGCTTGCGTCGTCGGCAGAAGAAGATCGCCCGGCAAAACCAGTCCCCATCCCACTGATGCTTTGTTCGTTGAGGGCAAAACCTGCCGCGAAGATTTGTGTGGAGGCAAGGGTAACGGCGAGGCTAAGGGTGGTTTTGAGCATGACTTTTTTCATTATTAGAACTCCTGGTGATCACCGGGGCGAAAATTACCAACATTTTCGTCCCAGCGCTATAGCTTGTAAGCCTTGAGTTAGAGCGGTTTTGTAGGACAATCCGACCAAAATGGCGACTTGTTGCGAGAACTTGTGAAACCGCCCGGTCAGCAAGCGACCTGATTCAACGGTGAAACACAGGTTTGCCAGGCATAGGTGAAGTCGCGCAAACGGCCTTGCGGTTGAAAGGTCTGGCGCCAGATGCGCGCCATACCGAGCAGGTCGGTCGGAGCGGGGAGGATGGGGTTCTGTTCTTCTACCAGCAGCCAGGCGATGGCCGTGGCGTAACGCAGGTTGACGGTCAGTTCCAGATGCGGGCCGCTGAGGAATGCATGCTGACTGGCGAGGCCGCGCACCAGGCTGGCGCGCTCCGGGTCGAGCGCCAGATAATCGTCCCAGAGCGCCTGATGGCGATGCTCGGCAATCCGGTAGAGGCCGTGGCCGCGGCGGTCGTGCAGGGCAGAGCCGAGGGCGGATTGGCTGGCAGCGATACCCAGCAGCAGGGATTCGGCGGTTGCGCAGTGGCGTCCCAGATAGATCAATGTGGGACGGATCACATAGCGGCACAGTTCGCTGGCAGCGATACCCATAACACCCTCGGTTCTTGTTGTTGAGGGCGAGTCCTGAAGGGGCTTTGGCAGCAGTGGATCGAATCAGGCTCGCCGCAAGCGGGTCAAGCCGCTTGAGTTGAAGTGTAGTGTCATATTCAGCGTGTAAAGGACTGTTTTTAAAATATTTCCGCCATCGCATACCGGGCGTTAGATCGGAACATGCTTAGAAGCGTTGCGCTAAAAGTGAAATATCAGGCAATAAAAAGCCCCGCTTTTCAGCAGGGCTTTGCTTTTGCAGCCTGTCCGGCTTTCAGGCAACCAGTGCCTGACGGGTACGCTCGATCACGGCCTGCAGCGGTTCGGCGCTGGAGTATTGATCGGGGTACAGACGCTCGCTGTGACGAGCGATACCGTGTTCATTGACTACGGTGAAGCTGAAGCAGCCTTTGCGAGCGGCCATGATCAGGCAGTTCATTGGAGCAAAAGCGTTGGTTAGGGTGCGAATGGCATCCTGAGTCTGGATTTGAGTAGACATAGTTATTAGGTGTTCCTACAAATGACACGGATAAGAACCGTGCAACGTTAAAACGTTCCAGTAACGTTGATCACCATTGATCGAACGAAGAACCCGACTGGAACAAAGCAGCCAGTTTGAAGCGCTGATAAGTGAGCGCGCTTGGGCTGGCAGGTAGGTACTTAGGAGGACAGGCATCACAGCGAGGGCAAAGGTTCTGGGCCCGGGGTGAAGATCCTGATCAATTTGCAGGTTGGTTCGGTCAGAGTAAGTGTTCTTCGCAACGCCCTTTGCTTTCGTTCAAAGGCAGCGTCGTCGCAAGAGTTACCTGGAAACCATCGAGGGGTCGTTCCCGCTTTTTTCGGCAGTGTCTTCCTGTTGGAAGTTGACCGTGGGAGATGTTCGACCGGAATTGACTTTCAGCTTGGTACTAACGCCGCGGATAGTAACGGATTCGTTCGGGCGAAGCAAACCCCATGACGAAAAAAGCTTCGCACGGAATGGTCGTGTCACACCGTCCGTCGGCGTGCACGCTTTTCGCAGAGCCTTTCGGTCGTTCGCAGCTGCGCAAAATGACCCCAAAAAGCGCACGCATATAACCGGCGCACAGGTACTTGTGCACATTAGTTGCGCAGAGCGTAACGCAACTGTCACATCGATCCTGACTCCAGTCGCTGCCTGTATCAAAAGTTTAAGTCAATGAAAAATATCGTCTTTTTTTGTTGGTGAAAAAATCGTCAGTTTGACTGCGAGCCCCATTCCATAAGGCTTTGCGAGGATCACAGAGCGGTTGTCCACTGACTTATCCACAGCTTCTGTGGATTGTCCCTAGCGCTTGCTCTAGCACGGGCGTGCCGGGTTTTTTTCGACTTTACCTGTAAGAAAAAGAGAGTAAAGTGGCGCGCCTTCCGATCTGTCCCGCAGTGCTTTATGAAGTTTCGCTCAGTATCAGACTCTGTTACCTCCAATCCGACCTCTGTTACCGCTCCCAAGCGTTTTTCCGTACGTGTGGCTGAGTGGCTGCTCGATGCGCCGCGCCTGAGCGACAGCCCCAGCGCCAAACACCTCGCGGGCCGCCTGCTCAAGCAACCGGCCCGTGAAGGTGTAGTCGCTGCGCAAAGCCGTCTCGGCCAATTGATCTGCCGTGAGTGCGGCAATGCCCGTGACCGGCGTATCGGTCAGGAGCTGCTGCGTCAGGCCGCCCGCGCCGGTGACCGTCGCGCACAGCAGGAACTCGGTCTGATCGAAGACTGAGCTGTCCAAGCCCAGACACCTTGGTTAACCTTCAGGCTTTATCCGATTGGCAGGAGTCGCTATGGCTATGGACTTGACCAGCATATTGCTTGGTCTTGCGGCAGCAGGGGTGCCGCTGCTGGCGCTGGCCTGGCAACTGCAACGCCGGGCCGGCAATGCCCAGGCCGATCTGGCCTTGCTCGAGGAGCGCCTGGCGATGGCGCAACTGGCCCAGGACGGCCTCACCGCGCAGCTTGAAGCGAGCCGCGATGAAATCGCCGATCTCGGCCAGGCCAATGCCGCCAAACAGGCAGACCTCGCCGCCCTGCGCCGCGAAGTTGAATTGCTGCAGATCGAGCGCGATGACGCCCGCGACGCCTCCCACGCCTGGAACCTCGAACGCGCCAACAAGGACGCTGAGTTGCGCCGCCTCGACGCCCAAGCGGCCTCGCTGAGTGCCGAACTGCGAGAGCAACAGGAAAGCCATCAACAACGTCTCAACGACCTGCAAGGCTCGCGTGATGAGCTGCGCGCGCAGTTCGCCGAGCTGGCCGGCAAGATCTTCGATGAGCGTGAGCAGCGCTTTGCCGAAACCAGCCAGCAGCGGCTCGGGCAGTTACTCGATCCGTTGAAAGAGCGCATTCAGTCCTTTGAAAAACGCGTGGAAGAAAGCTATCAGGCCGAAGCCCGCGAGCGCTTCTCGCTGGCCAAGGAGCTGGAGCGTTTGCAGGCATTGAATCTGCGTCTGAGCGACGAAGCGACCAATCTGACTCGCGCGCTCAAGGGCCAGAAAACCCAGGGCAATTGGGGCGAACTGATCCTCGAGCGCGTTCTTGAGCACGCGGGTCTGGAGAAGGGCCGCGAGTATCAGACTCAGGTCAATCTCAAAGGCCCGGACGGTGAGCGTTTCCAGCCCGATGTAATCATTTATCTGCCCGGCGACAAGCAAGTCGTGGTCGACTCGAAAGTCAGCCTCACCGCGTATCAACAGTATGTTGCGGCAGATGACGACACGTTGGGGCAGATCGCGATCAAGCAGCACGTGTTGTCGCTGCGCAATCATGTGAAAGGTCTGGCCGGCAAGGATTACAAGCGTCTGGAAGGCTTGCACAGCCTCGATTTCGTTTTGCTGTTCGTACCGATTGAAGCGGCATTTTCTGCGGCATTGCAGGCTGAGCCGTCGCTGTTTCAGGACGCCTTCGACCGCAATATCGTGATCGTCAGCCCGACTACGCTGCTGGCCACGTTGCGGGTGATCGACAGTCTGTGGAAGCAGGAGCGGCAGAGCCAGAATGCCCGGGAAATCGCTGAGCGGGCGGGTTGGCTGTACGACAAGTTCGTGTTGTTTATTCAGGATCTGGACGAAGTGGGCAATCGTCTGCAGCAACTGGACAAGGCTTACAGCTCAGCGCGTAACAAGCTGACAGAGGGGCGCGGTAATCTGGTCAGCCGCAGTGAGCAGTTGAAGTTGCTTGGGGCGCGGGCGAGCAAGAGCTTGCCGGCGGATTTGCTGGAGCGGGCGATGACGGATGTTGATGGGTTGGTTGAGTTGCCTGAGTAAATCCAAAGGCTCGTTTTTTTCTGGCTGATTGGGGGCATATCCGTTGCTGCGGGCGTGGCGGCTGGCGGTTTCGCCTGACGGCGACTTACTTTTTTACAAGCGCCAAAAAAAGTAAGCAAAAAACGCTAGCTCCTGCGTTCGGCCCTCGCAGGCTCGGGTTCCTTCGCTCCGGGATCGATCCGGGCGCAGCGGCTACGGTTTGCTTCGCTGCACCTCCTTCCGCTGTGTCTGGCTGCGCCAGACGGTCGCTGCGCTCCCACGCCCGGATCAATCCCTCCGCTCAGCCTTCCGACGTCGCCGGTGGATCAAGATCAAAAGCACTCGAGCTTGCGCTCATTGTTGAGTGGGGCGGCTTCGCCGCGGGCAGCTGCGCTGCCTTGCTTTTGCTTTTGTGGGAGCGAGCCTGCTCGCGAAGGCAATCTGCCGACCAACCATTTCACTCAGATATCGACGGTCCAACTGTAGGAGCTGCCGAAGGCTGCGATCTTTTGCTCTTGCTCTTGCTCTTGCTCTTGCTCTTGCTCTTGCTCTTGCTCTTGCTTTTGCTGTTCTGTGGGAGCGAGCCTGCTCGCGAAGGCGTCTGCAAGGTCACCTTCTACAACGGCAAATACCGACTCAAAAGCGCCCGCAACGCTGCCGGCTTCACCGGTTTGGCCAGGTAATCCAGGCCCGCCGCATGCACTTGCGCCACGGTCTCCGGGCGTCCATCCGCGCTGATGACCACGCCGGGCACGGGTTCACCCAGGCGCGTGCGCAACCACGCCATCAGCTCTGTGCCGGTATCGCCGTGGTCGAGGTGATAGTCGACCAGCGCCAGTTGCGGCCGCACGCCTTCATTCAATATCGTTGCGCATTCTTCGCGATTGCGCGCCGTCCACACTTGGCAGCCCCAGCGGCTCAGCAGGCTGTTCATGCCGATCAGGATGCTGTCTTCGTTATCGATGCACAGCACCTGCGCGCCGCTGAGCAGTTTTCCGTTCAGTTCCACCGTGGCGCTGACTGGAGGGGTTTGCGTGCGGGCGATCGGCACTGTCACGCTGAACACACTGCCGCGCCCCGGCCAGGAACGAACGCGCAAGGTATGCCCGAGCACGCGGCATAAGCCGTCGGCGATCGCCAGACCCAGGCCCAGACCTTTTTCGGCGCGGGTCTGGTGGCTGTCGAGGCGTTTGAATTCTTCGAAAATCACTTGCTGCTTGTCTTCCGGAATGCCCGGGCCGCGATCCCAGACTTCCAGACATAACTCACCACCGCGCCGACGCACGCCCAGCAGCACTGGGCCTTTGGCGTAGCGGAACGCGTTGGTGAGGAAATTCTGCAGAATCCGCCGCAGCAGTTTGATGTCGCTGTCGATGCGCAATTGACTGCCGCGCACCCGGAACGTGAGCTTTTGCTCTTGAGCCAGCGCCTTGAATTCCGCGCCGAGGGTGTCGAACAGTTCATTGACGGCGAACGCTTTGCGGTCCGGGTTGATCTTGCCGTTTTCCAGGCGCGAGATGTCCAGCAGATCGCTGATCAGGTCTTCCGCCGAACGCAGCGAGCTGTCGAGGTGTTGCACCAGCTGCTGCGCCTCTGCGCTCAAGCCTTCGTTCTGGTGGGAGAGGGCGGCGGAGAACAGTCGCGCGGCGTTCAGCGGTTGCATCAAGTCGTGGCTGACGGCGGCGAGGAAGCGGGTTTTCGACTGGTTGGCCGCCTCGGCATTGCCCTTGGCTTCGGTGAGCGCGACGTTGAGTTGCGACAGTTCCTGGGTGCGCTCGCTGACCCGTTGTTCCAGCCCTTCGTTGGCCTCGGTCAGCGCCTGTTCGGCTTCGCGGAACGCGGTAATGTCGGTGAAGCTCATGACAAATCCGCCGCCGGGCATCGGGTTGCCGATCAGCTCGATCACCCGGCCATTGGGGAACAGCCGTTCGGAAGTGTGTGCGCGGCCCTGACGCATCCAGTGCAAGCGTCGCGCGACGTGCACTTCCGCTTCGCCAGGGCCGCACAAACCGCGTTCGGCGTTGTAGCGAATGATGTCGGCAATCGGCCGGCCGACGCTGATCAGGCCGTCGGGGTAGTTGAACAGCTCCAGATAACGCCGGTTCCACGCCACCAGTTTCAGCGACTGGTCGACCACGCTGATGCCCTGGGTGATGTTCTCGATCGCGCCTTGCAGCAGGGCGCGGTTGAACTGCAGCACTTCCGAGGCTTCGTCAGCGATTCGGACTACGTCCTCCAACTGCATTTCCCGACCTTCGATGGCGGCCTTTACTACGGCGCGCGTCGAAGAGGCGCCAAGGACACCGGCGAGCAAGCGTTCGGTGTGGGCAATCCATTCGCTGTCGGCGTTCTGGTTGGGGTTGAAACCCTTGCCCTGACGGTAGGCGAAGCGAATGAAGCTCTGCCGCGCACGTTCTTCGCCGACGAAACGCGCCGCCAGTTGCAGCAGATCGTCGATCTGCACCGCCAGCATCGAACGGGCATTAGGCCGCGCGCTGATTTCCTGACCGATGAAGCGCCCGGCTTGCCAGTGCTCGGAAACGCGCGTGCGCGACAGCACCGAGACCCAGGCGAACAGGGTGAAATTACCGGCCAGCGACAGCACCACGCCTTGGGTCAACGGGGTGATCGGCAGGTTCAGCGGATTGCTGTGCAGCCACGCCAAGCCGGGGAAGCTCGCCAGTGACCAGCCGAGACTGTGCGCGGCAATCGGCAGCACCAGCGTGTAAAACCACAGAAACGTCCCGGTAGCGAGCCCGGCGAACACGCCACGGCGGTTGGCCTGTTTCCAGTACAGCGCACCAAGCATCGCCGGCGCCAGTTGCGTTACCGCGGCGAAGGCGATCTGGCCGATGGTCGCCAGGCTCGCGGTCGAGCCAAGCAAGCGATAACTGACGTAGGCCAGCAGGAGAATCACCACGATGCTCACTCGGCGCACCGAGAGCATCCACTGGCGGAACACCTCGAACGGGCGCTCGGCGTTGTTGCGGCGCAACAGCCACGGCAGCAGCATGTCGTTGGAGACCATGGTCGACAGTGCGACGCTGGCGACAATCACCATGCCGGTCGCTGCCGATGCACCACCGATAAACGCCAGCATCGCCAGCGCCGGATGGGCCTGGGCCAGCGGCAGGCTGATCACGAACGAGTCGGGCAGCACATCGCTGGGCAGCATCATCTGACCGGCAAGGGCGATCGGGACTACAAACAGTGCGGCCAAAGCCAGATAGGCGGGGAAAACCCATTTCGCCAGTCGCAGATCCTGCGGGTCGATGTTCTCCACCACGGTGACGTGAAACTGCCGGGGCAGGCAGATGATCGCCATCATCGCCACGCCGGTCTGCACCACCATCGATGGCCAGTTGATGGTTTCCTTCCAGTACGCCTCAAGGCGCGGGGCGAGCATCGCCTGATTGAACAGGTCGTCGAAACCGTCATACAGGCCGTACGTGACGAAGGCGCCGACGGCGAGAAAGGCGAACAGCTTGACCAGCGATTCGAAGGCAATCGCCAGCACCATGCCACGGTGATGTTCGGTGGCGTCGAGGTTGCGCGTACCGAAAACGATGGTGAACAGGGCTAGCACCAGCGACACGATCAGCGCCGTGTCCTGGGCGCGGGTGCCCATGGCATCGGCGCCGGCGCCGATCAACAGGTTCACGCCAAGGACAATGCCTTTGAGTTGCAGGGCGATGTAGGGCAAGACGCCGACGAGACAAATCAGCGCCACCACCACCGCCAACGATTGCGACTTACCGTAGCGCGCGGCGATGAAGTCGGCGATGGAGGTGATGTTCTCCTGTTTGCTGATCATCACCATTTTCTGCAGGACCCACGGCGCGCCGACCAGCAGCAGGATCGGCCCGAGGTAGATCGGCAGGAATGACCACAGTTGTTCCGCCGCCTGACCGACCGCGCCGAAGAACGTCCAACTGGTGCAGTAAACCGCCAGCGACAGGCTGTACACCCAGGCGCGCACCCGTGGCGGCAACGGCGTGCTGCGACGGTCGCCGTAGAAGGCGATGGCGAACATGATGGCCATGTAGGCCAGGGCAACGACGGCGATCAGCCCGGTGGACAACGACATGCAGCACTCCCGACAAAAGACTCCCCGGCACTCCTGCCCGGGCGGACAGTCTCGCACGCGCGCGGCGGTTAGTCAGTGTCGACCAAGGTCGTGGCGTGGCGGGGTGTCGCAGGCGGGGTACCGGGTGGTTTTTGTGGTGCCCGGGCGGGCCTCTTCGCGAGCAGGCTCGCTCCCACTTTCTGGAATGCATTCCCTTGTGGGAGCGAGCCTGCTCGCGAAGGCGTCAGTCCTGCCGCAATGCAATATCGATCAACCGATGCAACTCATCCACCTCCAGCGCCGTGGCCGAAAACAGAATCCGGAACACCACCGGCGCCACCACCAGATTGATCAAGCGATCGACACTCGGCGCCTTCTCATGCGGATAGCGATCGACGATGGTCTGCAACTGCGCACCAATGATCGCCACGCAATAGCCCGGCGTAGCGCTGGCCTGCACGTCGCGCATCATGTTGCGCCCGACCTCCGAGCTCATCTCGTCGAGATATTGCTCGGCCCAGGCGCGGATATCGCCGCGCAGGCTGCCAGTGTTCGCCGGCTCGCTGTCCGGGCGCATGCGGGCGAGGGCGACGTCCGCCAGCAACGCCGCCAGATCACCCCAGCGTCGATAAATCGTCGACGGCGTAACCCCTGCGCGGGCGGCAATCTGCGGGACGGTCACGGTGGAACGTTCCTGCTCTTGCAGCAGCGCATTGACCGCCGAATGAATCGACTCCTGCACCCGGGCACTGCGGCCACCGGGGCGTAAACCTTCTTTAATAGCCATGCGGCAGACCTTAACACAAAGAATTTGCTTTAAGCGCGGGGCGGTAGCACACTGCATAAAAGCAAAAAATTAGCTTTTGCGGAGTATGCCCATGACCAGCCCCTTGAATAGTGTCGCTTCCCACCAGTCGAGCTTGTGGTTTCTGGCGATCACCTTACTCAGTTTTCTCGCCGCTTCCACCGCGCCGACGCCGTTGTATCACTTGTATCAGGATCAGCTGCATTTCTCGGCAGCGATGTTGACGCTGATCTTCGCCGTTTACGCTTTCAGTCTGTTGGCGGCGTTGCTGACGGTTGGTTCGCTTTCCGACCATCTCGGACGCAAACCGGTGATCTTCAGTGCCGTGCTGCTCAATGCGCTGGCGATGCTGCTGTTCATTTATGCCGACAGCGTGTCGTGGTTGATCAGCGCACGGGTGCTGCAAGGTTTCGCCACCGGCATGGCCACTGCCGTATTGAGTGCAACGCTGCTCGACACCGACCGCCAGCAGGGGCCGCTGATCAACAGTGTCGCGCCGTTACTCGGGATGGCTTTGGGCGGTTTGGGCTGTGGCTTGCTGGCAGAATTCGCACCGGCGCCGTTGCAGCTGACCTATTGGTTGCTGTTGGCGTTGTTCGTGTTGCAGGGCGTTTATGTCTGGCGCCTGCCGGAAAGTGTCTCGCGGCAAGGTGGGGCGCTGGCGTCTTTGCGACCGACTTTGCACGTGCCGGTGCAAGCGCGTTCAACGTTGTGGCGAGTGCTGCCGCTGAACACCGCAACCTGGGCGCTCGGAGGTTTTTATGCCTCGCTGGCGCCGTCGTTGGTGCGCACCGCCACTGGCTCTACCTCCAATCTGATTGGTGGCGCTACGGTCGCGGCGCTCACCGTGACCGGTGCGTTGATGATTTTCATGATGCGCAATCGTCCGGCCGCTCAGGCGCTGCGGCTGGGTGCGAGCTTGCTGCCGATCGGGCTGGTCCTGATCCTCCTCGGCGTGCATGGCGCCAGTCTGTCGCTGTTTTTCTTCGGTACCCTGGTCGCCGGTTGCGGCTTCGGTTCCGGTTTCCTCGGTGCGGTGCGCAGTCTGGTGTCGCTGGCCGCGCCACACGAGCGAGCCGGGTTGATGTCGGCGTATTACGTGCTCAGTTATCTGGCGTTCTGTTTGCCGGCGTTGCTGGCCGGGCACCTGGCTCGCAGTTTCGGGTTGCTGGTGACCACCGACGGTTACGGCGTTGTATTGATCGTGCTGGCCGTGGCTGCGCTGCTGCTCAGTCTGCGTCCGCAGACAGGCAGAGTTTGCAGCGCTCCTTAAGCGCGTGTAGATACTTATCTGCAAAACAGATAACAGTTAGAGATATTACCCGTTATATCGATATTCGATTCGGATCTACCATGGACTCCACCTCACCAGAGGACAGGAGTTCATGATGATTTGCCCCAACAGTGTCACCCCCGGCTACAAACCTTTCAGCCAGCTTCAGCATCCGCGTGAAGTGATCCGCCAGTTCACGCCGAACTGGTTCGCCGCGACCATGGGCACCGGTGTGCTGGCATTGGCGCTGGCCCAGTTGCCGCTGGCCATTCCCGGATTACGCGTCGTGGCCGAGGGGCTGTGGCTGTTCAACATTCTGTTGTTCAGCTTGTTTACTGCTGCCTACGCCGCGCGCTGGATTTTGTTCTTTGACGAGGCGCGGCGGATTTTCAGTCATTCCACTGTGTCGATGTTCTTCGGCACCATTCCCATGGGCCTGGCGACGATCATCAACGGCTTTCTGTTGTTCGGGCTGCCGCGCTGGGGCGACGGTGTCATTCAGCTCGTTGAAGTGTTGTGGTGGATCGATGGAGCGATGTCGCTGGCCTGCGGTGTGTTGATTCCGTACATGATGTTTACCCGTCAGGAACACAGCATCGATCAGATGACTGCGGTCTGGTTGCTGCCGGTGGTGGCGGCGGAAGTAGCAGCGGCCAGCGGCGGTTTGCTCGCCCCGCATCTGACCGACGCCCATGGGCAACTCGTCGTACTGACCACCAGCTATGTGCTCTGGGCTTTCTCCCTGCCGGTGGCGTTCAGCATTCTGACCATCCTGTTGTTGCGTATGGCTCTGCACAAGCTACCTCACGAAAACATGGCCGCGTCGAGTTGGCTGGCCCTCGGTCCGATCGGCACCGGTGCGCTGGGCATGTTGCTGTTGGGCGGTGAGGCGCCAGCGATTTTTGCCGCCAATGGCCTGGCTGGCGTCGGTGAAATCGCTTCGGGCCTTGGCCTGGTGGCGGGGATTACGCTGTGGGGGTTTGGTCTGTGGTGGATGTTGATGGCGCTGCTGATCACCGTGCGTTATCTGCGTGACGGCATTCCGTTCAACCTCGGCTGGTGGGGCTTCACCTTCCCATTGGGCGTGTATTCGCTGGCGACGCTGAAACTGGCAAGTATCCTCAACCTGACATTTTTCAGTGTGTTCGGTACGGCGCTGGTGATTTTGTTGGCTGCAATGTGGCTGATCGTCGGCAAGCGCACCGTGCAGGGCGCGTGGCGTGGCGAGCTGTTTGTCTCGCCGTGTATTGCAGGTTTGAAGAAATAATCCGAAAAGTTTAGGTAAGGTGTGGCCTGGATCGTGGTGCGGGATTCCAATAACAAGCACCCAGGCCTCACTACCTAACATCAGGAAACACGGAAGATGAGTCACCCCTCACAGTTCAACCTGTTGCGCACCCGGCGCTTTTTGCCCTTCTTTATTACCCAGTCGCTCGGCGCGTTTAACGACAACGTGTTCAAGCAGTCGTTGATCCTCGCCATCCTCTATCGGTTGACCATCGAGGGCGATCGCTCGATCTGGGTCAACCTCTGCGCGCTGCTGTTTATCCTGCCGTTTTTCCTGTTCTCGGCGCTGGCCGGGCAGTTCGGGGAAAAATTCGCCAAGGACGCGCTGATCCGTCTGATCAAACTCGCGGAAATCGCCATCATGGCCGTAGGATCGATCGGCTTCCTCTTCGATCATCTGTCGCTGATGCTGGTGGCGCTGTTCGCCATGGGCACGCACTCGGCGCTGTTCGGCCCGGTGAAGTATTCGATCCTGCCGCAGGCCTTGCGCGACGATGAACTTGTCGGTGGCAACGGTCTGGTGGAAATGGGCACGTTTCTGGCGATTCTCGCTGGCACCATCGGCGCCGGGATCATGATGTCGTCCGAGCACTACGCGCCGGTAGTCTCCGCCGCGATCGTCGGCATTGCCGTGCTGGGTTATCTGGCCAGCCGCAGCATTCCGCGCGCGGCGGCCTCGTCGCCGGAAATGCGCCTGAACTGGAATATCTTCAGTCAGTCCTGGGCGACGTTGAAACTCGGTCTGGGCCAGACGCCTGCGGTGTCGCGCTCGATTGTCGGCAACTCGTGGTTCTGGTTCGTCGGGGCAATCTATCTGACGCAGATCCCGGCCTACGCCAAGGAATGGATGCACGGTGACGAAACCGTGGTCACGCTGATCCTGACCGTGTTCTCGGTGGGCATCGCGCTGGGTTCGATGCTCTGCGAAAAGCTCTCCGGGCGCAAAGTCGAGATCGGTCTGGTGCCGTTTGGCTCGTTTGGCCTGACCGTGTTCGGTCTGTTGCTGTGGTGGCATTCCGGTGGGATCCCGGACAGCGTCACCGGCCATAGCTGGATTGCGGTGCTGGGCTTCGTGCACACCTGGGCGGTGTTGATCGACATCCTTGGCCTGGGCATTTTCGGTGGCTTCTATATTGTCCCGCTGTACGCGCTGATCCAGTCGCGCACGGCTGAAAACGAACGGGCGCGGGTGATTGCCGCCAACAACATTCTCAACGCGCTGTTTATGGTGGTGTCGGCGATTGTTTCGATCGTCTTGTTGAGCGTCGCCAAGCTGTCGATCCCGCAACTGTTCCTGGTGGTGTCGCTGCTGAACATTGGCGTCAACGCCTACATCTTCAAGATCGTTCCGGAATTCAGCATGCGTTTCATGATCTGGCTGCTCAGCCATTCCATGTACCGCGTCGAGCACCGCAACCTTGAAGCGATCCCGGACGAGGGCGCGGCGCTGCTGGTGTGCAACCACGTGTCGTTCGTCGACGCCTTGCTGATCGGCGGGGCGGTGCGTAGGCCGATTCGCTTTGTCATGTACTACAAGATCTACGACTTGCCGGTGCTGAACTTCATCTTTCGCACGGCGGGCGCTATTCCGATTGCCGGACGCCAGGAAGATATCCAGATCTACGAAAAAGCCTTCACACGCATCGCTCAGTATCTGAAGGACGGTGAGCTGGTGTGCATCTTCCCGGAAGGCAAATTGACCGCCGATGGCGAGATCAACGAGTTTCGCGGCGGCGTGACGCGCATTCTGGAGGAGACGCCGGTGCCGGTGATTCCGCTGGCGCTGCAAGGATTGTGGGGGAGTTTCTTCAGTCGCGATCCGAACAAGGGCTTGTTCCATCGCTTGTGGTCGCGGGTGACGCTGGTGGCGGGGCCGGCAATTACCGAAGGGACCGAGCCGGCGAAGTTGCAGGTGTTGGTGGGGGAATTGCGCGGATCCGTCAGATAGTTGTTGACTGGACGGCCCTCATCGCTGGCAAGCCAGCTCCCACAGGTTCGATGGTGTACACCAATCTTGTGGGAGCTGGCTTGCCAGCGATGGGGCCGGTGGCTTAAGCGCTGACCTTGAGCCCGATCAACCCGGTAACGATCAATGCCACACTGGCCAGCCGAATCAATGCCATCGACTCGCCGAACAAAATGATCCCGGCGATCACCGTGCCCACCGCACCTACGCCGGTCCAGATCGCATAGGCCGTACCCAACGGCAATTCCTTCATCGCCAAGCCCAATAGACCCAGACTGATAGCCATGGCGGCAACGGTCAGGGCGGTGGGGAGCGGGCGGGTGAAGCCGTCGGTGTATTTCAGCCCGACGGCCCAGCCGACTTCGAACAGACCGGCGCAAAACAGAATGATCCAGGACATGCAGGACCTCCATCGATTGACGGGGTCGTCCCCAGATGAATGACTCGATCGAGCCGCAGGGTCGTCCCCGCGTTGCGCAATATACTGACGAGCATTAACCCGGGGATCAAGTTTTCAGCTCAGTCGGCAGCCCTTTGCGCGAGGTTGTCGCGATCTTCTTTTTCGCTCATGCGCCGGAAGTACGTCGACAGCAGCGCCCCGGAAATATTGTGCCAGACGCTGAACAGCGCGCTCGGCACCGCCGCCAGTGGCGAGAAGTGCGCACTGGCCAATGCCGCGCCCAGTCCCGAATTCTGCATGCCGACCTCCAGTGCCAGCGACTTGCGCTGAGCCAGCGGCAAGCCGAACAGGCGCCCGGTGAAGTAGCCGAGCAGATAGCCGAAGCTGTTGTGCAGCATCACCACCGCCATGATCAGCAGGCCGGACTCGGCGATTTTCGCCTGACTCGCCGCGACCACGGCGGTGACGATAATCACGATGCTGACCACCGACACCAGCGGTAATACATCCACCGCATGCCGCACCTTGTCGCCGAGTAAACGCTGCGCGACCACGCCGAGAACGATCGGCAACAGCACCACTTGCAGGATTGACCAGAACAGCTCCATGAACGATACCGGCAGCCACGCCGAGGCCAGCAGCCAGATCAGTGCCGGGGTCAACAGTGGGGCGAGGAGGGTAGTGACCGCGGCAATCGCCACTGAAAGCGCCAGATCACCGCGTGCCAGCCAGGTCATCACGTTCGAAGAGGTGCCGCTCGGGCAGCAGCCGACCAGAATCACCCCGACGGCGATTTCCGGCGGCAGGTGAAACACCTGGCAAAGCAACCACGCCACACCGGGCATGATCACGAAATGTGCAACCACGCCCAGCGCCACCCGCCACGGATGGCGAGCGACGGCAGCGAAGTCGTCGAGCTTGAGGGTCAGGCCCATGCCGAACATCACCAGACCCAGCAGCGGTACGATCGCGCTTTTCAGGCCAATGAACCACGCCGGTTGCAGGAAGGCCACGACGGCGAATATCAGAACCCAGTAAGCGAAGGTATTGCCGACAAAGCGGCTGAGTGCAGCCAGTGCGCGCATGGCTTGATCCTTATTATTGGTTACACCACAAAACATTGTGGGAGCGAGCCTGCTCGCGAAAGCGGTGAGCCAGATACATTAATGTTGCTGGCGCACCGCTTTCGCGAGCAGGCTCGCTCCCACAGGTTAGATGCTCGTCAGAGTCAGATCCCCTGCGGCATCTCTTCCCCACCCAACGCTTCAACCAGCGCCGGCAGGAAGTCGCCGAAGGTCAGCATCATCAGGGTGAAGCTGGCATCCAGTTGGCCCAGGGCTTCATCACCACCGTCCTGTTCCGCCTGATCCTGCAGCAGATCCTCGAATTTCAGGCGCTTGACGGTCATCTTGTCGTCGAGCATGAACGACAGTTTGTCCTGCCAGGCCAGCGACAGCTGAGTGACGACTTTGCCGGTGCTCAGGTGCAGCTGGATTTCTTCGCTGGTCAGGTCCTGACGCTTGCAACGGACAATGCCGCCGTCTTCGTGGGTGTCGCGCAGTTCGCACTCGTCCAGTACATAGAAATCGTCGGCGGCTTTCTGTGTGGTGACCCACTCGGTCATCACCGCAGTCGGTGCCATTTTCACGGTCAGCGGACGCACGGGCAGGGTGCCGATCACTTCGCGCAGCGTCGACAGCAGGTCTTCGGCGCGTTTCGGGCTGGCCGAGTTGACCAGGATCAGGCCCTGTTTCGGCGCGATCGCGGCGAAGGTCGACGAACGACGGATGAACGCGCGCGGCAGAAACGCCTGGATAATTTCATCCTTGATCTGGTCGCGTTCCTTCTTATAGACCTTGCGCATCTGCTCGGCTTCGATCTCTTCGACCTTTTCCTTGACCGCGTCACGCACCACGCTGCCCGGCAGAATACGTTCTTCTTTACGCGCAGAGATCAGCAGGAAATCGCCGCTGACATGCACCAGCGGCGCATCTTCGCCCTTGCCGAATGGTGCGACGAAACCGTAAGTGGTCAGCTCCTGGCTTGCACACGGCCGCGCCAGTTTGGTCGCCAGTGCAGTTTCCAGCGCCTCGGCATCGACAGGCAGGTCTTGGGTCAGGCGATAGATCAGCAGGTTCTTGAACCACATGGGGCGAGTCACTCCTTTATACAAAGGGGGGCATTATTGTCTTCGCCGGGGCATAGGCCAACCCTTCTCTAAGCCTTTGGAAGGCCTCGGAAAATTATTTAAAAAAGTGCTTGCCAGAGGTTGGGGTGCTCCGTAGAATGCGCGCCACACCGAAGCGAAGGGTGATTAGCTCAGCTGGGAGAGCGTCTGCCTTACAAGCAGAATGTCGGCGGTTCGATCCCGTCATCACCCACCATTCGTTTCAAGTGTTTAGCGCAGCGGTAGTTCAGTCGGTTAGAATACCGGCCTGTCACGCCGGGGGTCGCGGGTTCGAGTCCCGTCCGCTGCGCCATATTCGGTAACCTGGACCACTGAACGCCAGGTAACCACGGAAAAACCCGCTGATGCGGGTTTTTTTCTGTCTCAAGGTTGTACCCGCGGGATGTATCGTTTCACCGGTTTTCAGATTTTTTGAAAAATATTCAATTAAATCAACACTTTACGAAAACTTGTGGCATAATGCGCCCCGTAACGAAGCGAAGGGTGATTAGCTCAGCTGGGAGAGCGTCTGCCTTACAAGCAGAATGTCGGCGGTTCGATCCCGTCATCACCCACCATTCGTTTCAAGCGTTTCGCGCAGCGGTAGTTCAGTCGGTTAGAATACCGGCCTGTCACGCCGGGGGTCGCGGGTTCGAGTCCCGTCCGCTGCGCCATATTCGGTATCTGGAACTGAACGCCAGACACCACAAAAAGCCCGCCTTGTGCGGGCTTTTTGCTGTCTGCGATTTATGAAATCGCCGCGCTACTGCGCCGCATTGCGGGCATGCCGATAATCGCTCACCGCCTCGTACACTGCCTTGCGCAAGCGATTGATCCCGCCAATCGGCCGATGCGCCTCGATGCCGAACCACGGGTTGAACGACAGGTTGTCGCATTGCAGATTCAGCGCCGGCGTATCGAAGTCCTGCGCAGGCAGAGTGATCCGCGCCACGGTTTCAAACGGTGCATCTTGCTCACGCCACTCAATGCTGGTGTCCTCGATCGGCATGTACTTGTTCGCGTCCTGGCGCTGGATCTGCAGGGCAAAACACGCCGGCACCCGATCCGTGGATAACTGTTGATTCAGTGCACTGCGCAGAAAATTCGGCAAGTCGTGATTCTGTTTGGGCAAGGTATACGCCGGGCAACGCTCCGGATCCGGCACGACGCGGAATTTCGCATTGGCCTCACCGAACTTGTAGGGCGATACCGAGAAATATGTAGTCTCGGTCGGACTGTCCGGCGGCGCTGACAGGGTTGCCAACGCGATGAATAGATGGCGGACCTGCCAGGTGCGCGGATCCCACGTCGGAAAAAACGCCATGACCTTCTTGCCGTCAGCCTGCGCCGCTACATTCTGACGATACTCGGCGACATCGCTGACAAAGAAATTCGGATGGCTGAACATCACGAAATCCTGTTCATGCTGGTCTTGGCGATTGCCGAGCAGTTGCTTGCCAGAAACCTCGAACAGCTTGATTGCCATCCCGCGCGCGTCGCGAATGCTGTCGAATTGTGGGTAGGCATTGCCGTTGGACAACCGGATCAGCGCCTGCCAGGTCTTGCCCGGCTCGCTGAACACCCCCTGTCGCAGCGATTGCGCCAGTTCCGGTAAAACCTGCACTTGCGCCTTCACGCAGCCATGCGCTTTGGCGTGGGCATCGCGCAGATAACGCGTGCTTTCGCGATGCTGGTCGACGATGCGCACAGCGGTTTGAATGATGTCCTGGGTCATCGCCGCTTCGCCTGGTGGAATCTGTTCCTGCGCCGACACCGGCCCACGATGCTGCCAAGCGAACCACGCGGCGGCGATGGCCCAGCCGAGCAGGCCGATGATCAGCAGGATCAGCAGCGTCTTGCCAAGCAAACGCCCCAACCAGAGCCAGAAGCGAGCCAGTGGCGGCAGTTCTTTTTTGAATGTCGGCATGATCATGGCAACTGCGCCTCCAGTGGTCCGCCCAGCACTTTCAGGTATTCGAGCAGCGCCCAGCGCTCCTCTGGTTGCAGGAGGCGGCCGATCACCCCGTTGCCGCGAGCGCCGGCGCGGAATTCGTGGCCGCTGTTATGGTTGCCGCTGATGCGCGTGTCGAACAGAAAACCGTTGGTGAAAGATTCGGTGCGATAGCCGAGGTGGTGCGGGTCGTATTCGAGCGTGCCTTTATAGAAGGTGGTGGCGCGCTCATCCTGCGGTGACAGCAACTGATAGATGCTTGGCACCGAACCGTTGTGCAGAAACGGCGCAGTCGCCCACACGCCAGCCAGCGGTCGAGCCTTGTAAGCGACCTTCTCGCGCACGCCGATCGGCAGGCCGAAACCGTCCATGCGCGGTTTTTCTTCCGGCGTGATCTGCGCGTCGCGATAGGCACGGTTTTCCACGAACGCGGTGACGTAAGCCAGGCCCTTGGCCACCGACAATTGGCTCAGATCAAGCGGCGCTTTAGGTTCGGGGTGCAGTCTGACGTCCATTTTTTCCAACTCTTTGACATCCCATTGCAGCGCGCTCAGGTCGAAACGATGGCTGGCAACGTTGTTGGCCGCATTGGGATCGGTACCGATCACGTCTACGGGCAGCATGTGCAAGTGCTGCACCCAGCGTTCGCCTTCCTGCGATTGGCGCGGGACATGGCAGCCGACGCAGTTTTCCGCGAACAGCGCGCGGCCTTTGGCGGCCAGCGGCTTGTCGATCGCACCGAACAGATCTTCCGGCCAGGTCGGCGGCTTCAACTGCTGCAAGGTTTCTTCGATGGCGTGCAGATCGCGCACGCGCACGCTGGAGGGGTAGCGCTCAGCACCTTGCAGCGGCTGGCCGTTGCCGTCGAAGAAATTCAATGTGGCTCCGACGCCGAGCGCTTCGCCGATATTGCGCGCCATCGGCTGCTGGGCCGAGCCATTCCACTGCACCCAATCGAACGTCCACATGTCCCACAGCTGCGGATAATCCACCGGGGCATCGGCTACGCGGTAGTTGGCAGGGGAAATCGCATCGCCAAACGTCGCGTTGGCAATCCGGCCGAACGCATCGGTGCGCCCCGGGCCTTCCTCGGTCGGGTACAGGCCGCGATGGGTGTCGTTCCACGCCACTTTGATGAAGGTGTTCAGCGAGGTCTTGAACTCGCTGCGCAATTGTTCGCGGCGCGCTTCGTAATCATCTCCGAGCACCTGGCGGGCGAAGCGCTCGAACTTCCACGGGTTGTAGTAAGTCGAGGCGAGACTGGCGACCAGGGCCTGTCCGAAACTGCCACCGCGCAACGTAGGAACGCTGGAAGGCAGCACGTGCTGTGCGCTGCCGCCATCGATACGTACGGCCTGGCCTTTGACGCGCAACTCGCCGGTGTGGCAAGCGGCGCAGGTGATGTCCAGATAATGCTCCGAGGCGTTGCCGGGATTCTGGTGCCGGGCAAAACCGACGGGAAGGTTGCCGGGGTTGTTCGCGCTCGCTTTCTGCTGCGGGTCGACCAGGAAGCCGAAACGGGCGAGATATTCAGGGGAGGCGAAGCGCTGCTCGGAGAAGGGCAATTCCAATGCCTGAAACCACTCGTAACGCAGGCCTTTGACTTGCGTACCTTGGGGCGTGAAGTAGTAGGTCTGCCGTTGCTCTTCGCTCCATTGATCCAGGTAACGTACCTGTTGCGGCGGGGTGTAGAAGGGCAATTTCGGGCTGGCGACGTAATAGACGATCACCGCGAGGGCGATTATCGCCAGCACGATCACCAGAGTGAGAACGCGGAATAGAAGGCGCAAGTTAAACATCCTTGTCGAATTGTTGCGCTGTTATGCCTGAGCCATGACTGCTGGGCAAGTGGCCATTACGCCAGACGCTGAGGCAAGCTCCGATGACGCTTGTCGTCCGTGGATGACAGAAGCTTCATCCAGCCGTTGCCCAAATGCGTTTTAATCCCTGAACTTATCGGAAGATTCCTGCTCTCATGCCGGTAGCCATTGGTCGTGGCGGCCTGATAAGCTCGCGGCTTTACTCGATTGCCCATTCGGCGCATGAACAAGGAAATAGCATGAAACAGCATCGGTTGGCGGCGGCGGTAGCCCTGGTTAGCCTGGTACTCGCGGGTTGTGACTCGCAGACCAGCGTAGAGCTGAAAACCCCGGCGCAAAAAGCTTCCTACGGCATCGGCCTGAACATGGGCAAAAGCCTTGCCCAGGAAGGCATGGATGATCTGGACTCCAAAGCGGTAGCCCAGGGCATCGAAGATGCCGTTGGCAAGAAAGAACAGAAGCTGAAAGATGAAGAACTGGTCGAAGCCTTCGCCTCGCTGCAAAAACGTGCTGAAGAGCGTATGGCCAAGATGAGTGAAGAGTCGGCAGCCGCCGGCAAGAAATTCCTCGAAGAGAACGGCAAGAAAGCCGGTGTGACCACCACCGCTTCCGGCCTGCAGTACGAAGTAGTGAAGAAAGCCGACGGCCCACAGCCTAAGCCGACCGACGTCGTAACTGTTCACTACACCGGCAAGCTGACCAACGGCACCGTGTTCGACAGCTCCGTAGAGCGCGGCAGCCCGATCGATCTGCCAGTCAGTGGCGTGATCCCGGGTTGGGTTGAAGGTCTGCAACTGATGCACGTTGGCGAGAAGTACAAACTGTACATCCCTAGCGATCTGGCTTACGGCGCTCAGTCGCCAAGCCCGGCAATCCCGGCCAACTCGGTTCTGGTTTTCGACCTGGAACTGCTGGCCATCAAGGATCCAGCCAAAGAAGACGCCGCTGCCAAGTAACACGCAACGGCTCGAAAACAACGCCTCGCACATGCGGGGCGTTGTTGCATCTGCAGGTCAGGGAAGGTAAACAGAGCGAACTGACAGCGATCAGCACAGTCATAGCTTTGAGGCTGCCCGCGCTAGACGCCCTGAGCTGCCAAGTCAATGAAATATTGGGCTTTTTTATGTGAGTAAAAAACGCCCGATCTGAGCGCAGCCCTTATGAAACGGGGCTCTCAGCGCTGAAATGCAGCTCTGTTCACAAGGTTATCCACAATTTGTGTGGATAACATTTCAACGGGAAGAATAGATGAAAGCTCCGTGGAATTTCGCTCGATTCCTGCCGTTGGCCGGTCGCCTGCTGGCCCGTGGACGCTTGCCGACCCTGTTGTTTGCCGTGGCCAGCAAAGGCGCCGCGCAAGGCAATCGCCTGGGCAAACTCAAGGATGATCTGCGCTTGCTGCAGTCGCTGTGCCTGGCCTACTGGCGTGGCGAGTATCGCGCGATCAGTGCCAAGTCGCTGATTTCGGTGGTGGCCGGCCTGATGTATTTCCTCAGCCCGGTCGATGCCATTCCGGATTTCATTCCCATGTTCGGCATGCTCGATGACATCGCTGTCCTCGCCTGGCTGATGAAAACCCTCGATGATGAGCTCAACGCCTTTCGTCTGTGGCGCAAGCGCCAGCAACCGGAGAAGCTGGCGGTGGTTGAACGCCTCCCTGATACCCCTGAACAATTGCAGCTGCAAGGCCCGAAAAAGCCCTGACTGACGAAGACTGCCTACAGATAGATACCACTCGCGACCTTGGCCGCTGTTAGGATTACACTTCTAGGGAAAAGTGCCGACTCGCTAAGTGGTGTTGTCCTACGGGGTAGTCATGGATATTCAGATAATTGCACGCGATGGCGAACCCGAATACGCGGTTCTGCCGTGGGCTCAATATCAGGCTTTACTGAAAGCAGCAGGGATCAACGCAACACCGGTGCAGCAGCCAGCAGCGCCGCTCGCCGCCTCGCCGGAGCCGATTCTTCCGGGTCTGGATCAATTACGCAGTTTGCGCGAAGGGAAGGGCATCGCCATCGAGGCGCTGGCCCGCACGGTAGGTATCAGCCCGTCTTATCTGGCCATGATCGAAAGTGGTGAGCGTCAGCCCGACGCCGCGATTCGCCGCAGCCTGGCCTGGGAACTGACGGTGCCGGGTTGGAGGGACGAATCGTGAGCGTACGCATCAGTCGTCAACATTGGGACGGATTGCTGGGGGAACTGGACCAGGCGCGTCGTCAGCGCCATCTTCTCACTTATCGAGCCTTGCTTGAGCGTTTGCAGCTGCCGACGCCGGCGATGCAGACACTGACGGCTGCGCTGGAGCATCTGGCCGCACTGGACGCCAAAGCCGAACAGCCGTTGCGCAGTTCGCTGGTCATCAGTCAGGGCGCCAGTCGTTTGCCGCGTACCGGGTTTTTTGAATGTGTCGAGCGTCTGGGGCGCTTTTCCGGGCCGTCGGATGGCGTTGCAGCGGCGTCCTGGCATGCGTCGGAAGTGGTGCGCGTCTTCGAATACGAATACCCGGAATCGGCGGAGGCCTGAGTGTTTCTGCGCCTCAAGGCGCGGGCCGGTTATTGGCTGGCCCGCAGGTTGTTTCGTTGGTCGTGGTTCGTTCGCCAGCCGCGTGGCTGGCGCTGGCTTGAAGGCCAGTTCGCGCGCATGGCCAACCTCGGCGATGTCGATGCTCAAAGCTTTATGGGCACATTCTGACTTTTCGCGGCGTCGGGTTGGGCGCGCGTGAAGAGGGTGTGCGTTTACTGCGTCTGGCGGCGTTTGCCGGCGACGGTAAAGCGGCGTATCAAGTCGGCGTCATCAGCCTCGCCGGTACCCCGAGCAAGGCGCCGGATCCCGTTGAGGCCGCTCGTTGGTGGAGCATGGCCGCCAAGGCCGGGCATCCGTTGGCCGAGCTGAAGCTGCAACAGCTGAAGGCTGGTGATTCAACGCAGTAATTCCATGTATGTCTTCTAAGTAAACGCGGCGTGAGGTTTTCCTCACGCCGCGTTTACGTTTTTGCCTGCACGTTTTTCGCTGGATGTTGGATTGCAGATTAGTCCTACATCCTTTGCCTACTCGCCTGACTTCTTTCCTTTCTGATCCCCCGCACAGTTCCCGCGACTAATTTCTTGCGCGAGGGACCGCTCATGCTTCAGCCCGTTTTTCAGCCCACCTTGTCTGCCTGCGTGTGTTGATGGAAGCCATCGCTCGCATCGAGCAGGAACTCGACAGTTTCCCGCAAACGCTCAGCCTCTACCGCAAACAGCTCGATCACTGGCTCAGTCGCAGGGTGGACCAGATCAGCGAGGCAGCAGACCTGCCATCGCTGGTGGGCATGGAGCGGATCATCCGCTTCGGCGATAGCCGCACGGCGGTCAGTAGCAGCGACGAGGAGTTTTCTTCCAGCGTTGTCCAGTGCCCGCAGGGCGGGCTCATGCAGATCGAGAGCAAGTTCGAATCGGTCTACGACATCCCGCTGGGCAACATTTCCGTCGATGTGGTCGACGTGGATAGCGGCAAAACCAGCCCGGTCACCCTTGATCAGCAGGGCAAGGCTGAATTCAGAGGCGAAGAGGGCAAGTTCTACCGCGTTCTGGTCCACAGCGCTGTCACCTCCAGTCAAGTCGACGAGCTGTTCAAATCCTACAACGGTTTGACCGGCGAACTGAAACGCTGGCTGCGTAGCGAGTGGCAGGGTTTCAAGCCGCAGTGGTCACAGTCGGTGGCGACCGCAGCCAGCAACGGCATGCTCGCCGGCAGTTGGGCGGCCATCGAGGGGGTATGGGACAGCCTCGGACTGCTCTCGGAAATTCTCCAGGACCCCGGCAAGTTTGCCGAGCGTTTGGGCAGTGGCGCGGCTGAGCTGATCGAGCTGGCACAGACCGCGCCAAATCTCATGGAAAAGCTGCAGTTGCTGGTCAGTGACGAAGCGGCGATGTGCTTGCTGCTGCGGTCGGCAAGCCTGTGGCTGGACATGCTGCCGCCCAGCGAGATTGCCGGCAAATCTGCTGAAGTGGCGTCGATGATGATCGTGCAACTGATCATCGATGTGTTGATCAGCGTGGTGCTGACGTTTGTCGGAGCGGGGGCGGGGATCGCTTATCTGACGCTGCGTCTGGCTGACCGTGCAACGCAGCTGTTCAACGTCGCCAAGCGTCTGGTCAAGGCGCTGTTCAGCATCGTCAGCGCCTTCATTGAATACGTCGACCGCTACAAAGCCGTTGCCGCGCGCGGCATCGCCGCCGGGGTGAAAAAGGGCCGGATGCAATTGCGCTGGGATGCCCAGCGCAACGCCATGTTGAAGAAAGACGAACAGCACGACGACGTCCCCGACCAGGCAAAAAACCCCAACGGCGACGCCGCCGACTGCGTCGCCAATACCTGCAAAAACGGCTGTCCGGTGTCGATGGTCACCGGCGAGGAACTGCTGACCCTGACCGACGCGGTGCTTGATGGCGTGCTGCCCTTCGAGTTCACCCGCTTGTACCGCAGCAGCGCGGTCGAGATCGACATCGGCCTGGGTTTCGGCTGGAGCCACACGCTGGCCCATCGCCTGTCCTTCGACGGCGATGGCGTGATCTGGATCGACCACGAAAACCGCCGCACTCGGTTTCCCCTGCCCAACGTCGCGCGTCCGGCGATTCACAACAGCCTGTCGCGGGCGGCGATCTTTCTCGGTGATGAACCGGAAGAACTGATCCTCGCCCTGGCCGGGGAAAACGCGCGCTTCTACCACTTTCGCGCCGGCCGGCTGACCGCAATCAGCGATGTCTACGGCAATCGTCTGACCCTGCAACGTGATCGCTCCGACCGCATTCAGCGTCTGGACAACGGCGCCGGCCGCTCATTGCTGTTGCGTTATGACCGCACGCAGCTGGTGGCAGTCGATTATCAGGTGTTCGTCCAAGGCGAGTGGACCACCGAGCAAACCCTCGCCACCTACAGCTTCGATGCCCGGCAACGCCTGCTGACCGCGACCAACGCGGTCGGCGACAGTGAACGCTACGACTACGACGATCACCACGTCATCCTCCAGCGCCAGCTGACCGGCGGCGCGAGCTTCTTCTGGGAGTGGCAGCGCGAGGGCAAAGCGGCGCGCTGCGTGAGGCATTGGGCGTCGTTCTCGCAGATGAACACCCGTTACGTCTGGAACGATGACGACGCCAGCGTGACCGTGCATTACGTCGACGGTACCGAAGAAGTCTACGTCCACGACGAGCGCGCGCGACTGGTGCGCCAGGTTGCGGCCGATGGCGGTGAACAGCTCAAGGCTTATGACCAGCAGGGGCGATTGATCGCCGAGCAGGATGCTTTGGGCGCGGTTACCGAATACCGCTATGACGAGGTCGGACGGCTGATCGCGCTGATTCCGCCGGACGATGCACCAACGTCCTACGAGTACCGCAACGGCTTTCTCTACAAGCGTTGCCGTGGTGATGCGGTGTGGATCTACCGGCGCAACGCTGAAGGCGCCGTCACCGAAGCGGTCGATCCCGACGGCCAGGTCACCCATTACTACTACAACCTGCGCGGCCAATTGCTGTCGCTGCGCTATCCGGACAGCAGCCGCCACCGCTGGGTGTGGAACGAGCTCGGCCAGCTCATCGAAGAAACCCTGCCGGACGGCGGCGTGCGGCGTTTTTCCTACGATGCGCTGGGCCGGCGGATTACCACCCAGGACGAATTTGGTGTCGTCAGTCGTCAGCAGTGGGACGCCGCCGGCCGACTGATCCTGACGACTTCTCCTACGGGCAGCACGCGCGCCTACAGCTACGGCGCTTACGGCCAGATCACCGCTGAGCGCGACGAGCTCGGGCGCATCACCCGCTATGAATATGACGACGACCTGCACCTGGTCTCGCGGCGGATCAACCCCGACGGCACCCACGTGCAGTACCGCTATGACCATGCGCGGCTGTTGCTGACCGAGATTGAAAACGAGTCCGGAGAAAAGTACCGACTGGATTACACGCCGACCGGATTGATCCGACAGGAAACCGGGTTTGATGGGCGGCGCACGGCTTATGCCTACGACCTTAATGGTCATTTGGTGGAGAAGACCGAGTTTGGTGATTTCGGCCCCAGTCTGGTCACCCACTATGAGCGCGACAAGGCCGGGCGTTTGCTGGTCAAAACCCTGCCCGATGGGCTCAAAGTTCGCTACGACTACGATCGCCTCGGTCGGTTGATAGGTGTCGAGGACGGGCAGAACCATCCGCTGGCCTTCGAGTACGACCGTCAGGACCGGCTGATCACCGAGCATCAGGGCTGGGGCACCTTGCGCTACGCCTATGACGCCTGCGGCCAGCTCAAACGCCTGCGCCTGCCGGACAACAGCAAGCTCGATTATCACTACGCCAAGGGCGGTGCGCTGTCAGCCATCGACCTCAATGGCACGCCGCTCACGCGCCACGTCTACCACTGCGGTCGTGAACAGCAACGCCAGCAAGGTCTGCTGCTCAGCGAATACTCCTACGACGATCAGGGCCGCTTGCTTGCCCACGCTGTAGGTCATCGCCACGCTTCGCTGTACCGCCGCGATTATGCCTACAGCGCCAACGGCAATCTCGAGCACATCGCCGACAGCCGCCACGGCCAGCGCACCTACGGCTACGACGCCCTTGACCGGTTGATCCGCGTACGTCACTCGCGCGACGAACTGCCCGAATCCTTCGCCCACGACCCGGCAGGCAACCTGCTGATGCAGGACCGCCCCGGCCCTGCGCAGATCAAAGGCAATCGTCTGCTGATGCAGGGCGACCGTCATTACGACTACGACGCCTTCGGCAACCTGATCCGCGAACGCCGAGGCCACGGCCAGACCCTGGTCACTGAATACCGCTACGACTGCCAGCACCGCCTGATCGGCCTGACCCGCCCCGACGGCCAGACCGCCACTTATCACTACGACGCCTTCGGCCGGCGCATCCGCAAAACAATCGACGGCGCCGTCACCGAATTCTTCTGGCAAGGCGAACACCTCGTCGCCGAAAGCAGCGCCAGCCAATACCGCAGCTTCCTTTACGAACCCGGCACCTTCCGCCCGTTGGCGATGCTCGACGGCAAAGGCCCGAAAAAAGCCTGCCCCTTCTACTACCAACTCGACCACCTCGGCACCCCGCAGGAACTCACCGACTACAGCGGCGAAATCGTCTGGTCCGCGCAATACGACGCCTACGGCAAAGTCGCCGCTGTGACCTTGGCCGGCGAAGACTACCTCGACCAACCGTTGCGTTTTCAGGGGCAGTACTTCGATGTTGAAAGTGGCCTGCATTACAACCGGCATCGGTATTACGACCCGAGGCTTGGGCGGTATCTGACGCCGGATCCGGTGAAGCTGGCGGGTGGGTTGAATCAGTACCAGTACGTGCCGAATCCGACGGGGTGGGTGGATCCGTTGGGGTTGAACGGATGCCCGCCAGATGGAGACGGAAAAGGGAATCCAACGGCACCATGCGGGAATGCAAAGGTTGATACCAGAGAACCTCTTCCACCGGATATAGAATGGTCGAGTCCTAGCGTTAAACGAGCTTCTGCGCTGCTGGATCAAGGTGCTAAGGACGTTACTGTTAACAGTCGAGCTGAAGCTGAAGAATTGTTCAGAGGGAAATATTTAGGTCAAGGATATAGGAATGCTGAAGAGTTCAATTCCGTTACCGCCAAAGACTATTTCCAAACGCCCTTTGGGAAAGAATCGTACTATCACTGGGATGACACAGCTGTATCTAATGTTGTGAATCGAAAAGTTTACATGGCAAATCATAGTCCTGACGATCCGCATGCTGTCATGCCTCATCTACAATTGCATCCAAAGGACGGCAAAGTAATCCGAATTTACTGGCCAAACTCATTTGCAGGTCAAAAATGAAACAGCAGAAGAAAATCGCTCGTAGCGTATGGTATGGACTCGAAGGGACGAGCTACGACAATATTGCACAAGAACTTCCGTGCAAAGATCACTCAAGTCGAAAATGGGTCTCAATATATGCTATATACAAATATTCTTTCTCAGGCGATCCGCATCAATATTACGATTTTATTCATAAATCGAAAGGGTTTAGGTTTTCGATTGTAGTGTTTACTTTGTCTATTAAAGAAATTGGCTCCAGCGATGGTATTGATGATCGGGATGTCGTGATATTAAACTTTGTGCCCGTTAATTCTGAGGAGGATATCTATACGGTTTTGGAACGGCTCGCGATCAATCCGGAATTATTCTGCCCCCCATGGCGGTGCGGGTATCCGATTTGATTAGTCCATTGCCACCGCCGGCGTAGAGCACACAACGCGATGTTGATGGAGTCTGTGAACTAACGAATTCACACGAGAGTAATATGGGGCGAGCCTCATCAAACGGAAAAATGAGCATTTACAAAGTGATTTCTAGAAAAGTATGGTGGGGGCAGGAAGCTAGAAATTACACAGAGATAGCCCGAGAGATGCCTTCGCATGATCGTTCGCTTCGGAAATGGGCTGCCATTTATGCGGTGTATCACTTGAATTTTATGGATAGGCACCCAGGAGAACGCTATTACGACTTCCTTGAGGATTCCAAGAGCTCTAAGTTCGTCTTCATTGAGTTCACCGTGCCAGTTCATATTTCGGAAACCAGAGATAGTTTTGGTGCTAGCGATACCACAATTACAAAACTGAAAAAAATGGAGGCGGAGGACGAAATAAATGCCTTTCTTGAATTGAATGGGATCAATCCAGAGTTGTTCGTTCCCCCTTGGGCTTGCGACTATCCGATAGATTGAGAATTAGTAGTCACTACTTAGTACACCTCCCGTATCTGAAGAGGGTGCCATCTGATTGCTAGATTTTGATTTTGAACTAAATGGAGTTCATGATGCGCTACTGTGCCGGGTTTAACCAACTAACTGTGTTGTCTGCACCGGAGGCGCTACAGCATCGAGCAAATACACACTAAACCCCACAACCCCCTTCGCATGATGCTTAGCCTGCGAAGCCATCTCCGCAAGCTGGCTGGCATCAAGCGCTGCACAAGCCTCAGGTCGCAGATGCACCACCCCGATCGATAACGACAACAACGCAAATTCTTGCCGCACACCCTGTCGGTTTGGCGCTACAAAACAACCGGCTTCCAGATGCTCGGGCCGATAGAACCGGCGGCATTGGCTTTGGAAATCGTCGAGCAGTTGGTTGAGGCGTTTGCGCCAGTCTTCGGGGCCGAGGACGAGGAGGAAGTCGTCGCCGCCGATGTGACCGACAAAGTCGCGGGTGGGGTCGATGCGTTCGTTGAGGCATTGGGCGAGGCAGAGCAGGACTTCGTCGCCGCGACCGTAGCCGTAGATGTCGTTGAAGGGTTTGAAGCTGTCAATGTCGACGTAGCAGATCATCGATTCGCGGGCCTGTTGCAGCAGGCGGGTGAGGCACTGCTGGATCGGTACGTTGCCCGGCAGCAGGGTGAGGGGATTGGCGTAGCGCGCCTGTTGGATTTTCAGTTCGGTGATCAGTTTCAGCACGTCGATCACCCGGCCGAGGCCTAGATAACCGCCGTTGAGGGTGATGATGAAGTCTTCTTCGATGCGCTGGCGGGCGCGGCTGGTGATCAGGCGGCTGACTTGCTGCAGCGACTGGCTGATTTCCACGGCGAGGAAATCATCGTTCATCAGGCGGCTGATCGGTTTGCGCGCGAACAGATCGGTGGCAAACGGTTTGAGCAGTGCGTCCGACAGCGAGTGGCGATGGACGATGCCGCAGGGCTGGCCTTGTTCGTCGAGCACCGCGAGCGAATTGAGGTTGGCCTGGCGGCGGAAGGCTTCCAGTACCGTCGCGGTGGGCGTATCGCGTTGCACGGCGGGCTGGTCGTTGAGCAGGGCGCTGAGGTCGCTGCCTTCGTCATTCAGCGCGACGGCGCTGCTGTCGTGTTTGGGCATCATCGCGCGAGCGTCGCGGGACGGATGTTCCTGAGGGCGGCCGAGCAGGTAGCCCTGCACCAGGTCGACGCCCATTTCAGTCAGCACCGCGAGTTCTTCCGGTAGCTCGATGCCCTCGGCGATGACTTGCGCGCGCGAGGCTTTGGCAATTTGCAGAATCGAACCGACAAACTCTCTTTTCAACGCATCCTGATGAATGCCATCAATGAAGTGCCGGTCGATCTTCACGTAATCCGGACGCAATTCCGACCACAGGCGCAGGCTCGAATACCCTGCGCCCAAGTCGTCCAGCGCAATGGAAAAACCCATCGCCCGGTAGTGATGCAGGGCGGTTTGCAGCAACTGGAAGTCATCGATTGGCGTCTGCTCGGTGAGCTCGATGACCACTTGGCTCGGCGCAATGCCCAAGTCCTGCAGCAGTTGCAACGTACGCCCGGGTTGGTGCGCGGCTTCGAGCAAGGATTCTGGAGACACGTTAAGGAACAGCTTGCCCGGCAGTTGCTGCTCATTGAACCGTCGGCAGGCGCTTTGTCGGCAGGCGATTTCCAGTTCACTCAATCGACCAGCCTGTCGCGCCACGGCGAACAGGGCAATCGGAGAGTGAAGAGGGCTGTTGGACGGGCCACGGGTGAGGGCTTCGTAACCGAGAATGCGGCGTTCGGAAAGACAGATGATCGGCTGGAACAGGCTGTGTAAACCGCTTTGAGTCAGGATCGAGCTCAAGGCGCTCAGCTGTTCGGTCGTGGTCATGGCAGTCTCTGGCGATAAAAAAAGGACCGGGAGCGCTTGCTCCTGGTCCTTTATTGCACGACAGAATGATGACTGTTTGATGACGATCCGGGGATCGTCAGCACTAAATTGCCATCACTTACTTCTTGGCCACCTGATTGCTCAGTTTCAGGTAATCCAGCAGCACGCGCCCGGTTTCGCTCAGGTAGGCATCGTCTTCCGGTTTGACCTTGTCCGGCTCGGCAGCGGCCAGTGCGTCTTCGTCTTCTTTCTTCAGCTCTTTGAGCGGTTCTTCGCCTTTGGCCTTGCGACGGATGTTCTCCATCGCCAGTTGCTTGGCGTCGATGTCGGCGTGCTGGGCACGACGATCGGCTTCGTTGAGGCTGACGGTTTTTTCTTCCATCAGTTTCTGCGCCAGGGCCAGCTTGTCGCGGATGAACACGAACTCGGCATCCTTGTTGGTGCGCGAGTCATGTTCGGACTTCAACTGGGCGAGGAACGGCTTGAACGGATCGGCCGCCGGCTTGATCGCCGCGCGAATGGTGTCCCACGGCATGGCTTCCGGCAGGGCACTTTCGCCGATTTCCTTGGTGTCGATCAGCGACGGGTAGTCGATGTCCGGCAGTACGCCCTGATGCTGGGTGCTCTGCCCGGAGACACGGTAGAACTTGGCCAGGGTCAGTTTCAGTTCGCCGTGGTTCAGCGGCTGAATGGTTTGCACAGTGCCTTTACCGAAAGTCTGGCCGCCGATGATCAATGCGCGATGGTAGTCCTGCATGGCGCCGGCGAAGATCTCCGAGGCCGAGGCGGACAGGCGGTTGACCAACAGCGCCATCGGGCCTTTGTAGAACGCGCCCGGGTTTTCATCTTCGAGCACGTCAACACGGCCGTCGGCGTTACGCACGAGTACGGTCGGACCTTTGTCGATGAACAGGCTGGTCAGCTCGGTGGCTTCCTGCAGGGAGCCGCCGCCGTTGTTGCGCAAGTCGATGACCACGCCGTCGACTTTGTCCTTCTGCAGCTCGGTCAGCAGCTTCTTGACGTCGCGAGTGGTGCTCTTGTAGTCCGGATCGCCGGCACGGAATGCCTTGAAGTCGAGGTAGAAGGCCGGGATCTCGATCACGCCAAGTTTGTAGTCCTTGCCGTCCTGTTTCAGGCTGAGAATCGACTTCTTCACGGCCTGGTCTTCGAGCTTCACCGCTTCACGGGTGATCGGCACGATCTTGGTGGTCTGGTCGTTCGGCGCATTGCTCGCCGGAATGACTTCCAGACGCACCACGGTGCCTTTAGGACCGCGAATCAATTTGACCACTTCGTCCAGACGCCAGCCGACCACGTCGACCATTTCCTTGTTGCCCTGGGCGACGCCGATGATCTTGTCGGCCGGAGCGACTTGCTTGGTCTTGTCCGCCGGGCCTGCCGGCACCAGACGCACGACCTTCACTTGATCGTTGTCGCTCTGCAACACGGCACCGATGCCCTCGAGGGACAGACTCATGTTGATGTCGAAGTTTTCCGCGTTATCCGGCGACAGATAGTTGGTGTGCGGGTCGTAGGACATGGCGAAGGTGTTGATGTACGCCTGGAAAATGTCCTCGGCACGGGTCTGGTCGAGGCGCGCCAGCTGATTCTTGTAGCGCTTGGTCAGGGTTTCCTGGATCTGCTTCGGGTCTTTGCCGGCGATCTTCTGGCGCAGCACTTCGTCCTTGACGCGTTTGCGCCAGAGGTCGTCGAGTTCCGCGGTGGACTTGAGCCAAGGCGCGTCCTTGCGATCGATCAGCAAGGTCTCCTTGGTGTTGAAGTCCATCTTGTCGACGCCTTTGTTCAGCTCGGCAAGGGCGAAGTCCAGACGCGCTTTGACGCGGTCCAGATAGCGCTTGTAGATGGTGAACCCGGCGTTGAGGTCGCCGCTTTTGAGGAAGTCGTCGAACTGGGTCTTCCACTTGTCGAATTCGGCGATGTCGCTGGCCATGAAATAGCTGCGCGACGGGTCGAGCAGCTTGATGTAGCTGTCGTAGATGATCACCGAGCGCGCATCATCGAGCGGCGGCTTGCTGTAGTGGTGACGCTTGAGCAACTCGACGACGTTCAGGCTGGCGATGACTTCATCGCGATCAGGCTGCAACTTGTCCCAGCTGTTGGCTGCGAATGTGGTGCCCGACACCGGCAACAGGCCGATACCGATGAAAAGAGCGAGGGCGGTGCTGGGGAGCAGATGCTTCATGCTGATTCGACGCGGGGACAATTGATAACGCATATTAGGCCGTCTTTGAAGTCGCCGGTTCTTTGAGAGCCGGTCGCATAATGCAAAAAGCCCGGCGCTACAGCTTCGGGCTCAGTCCAGACTCACTATGGAGGCAGTGTGAAGGCATTGCAAGGCGTTGAAGGTCAAGTGGCATGGGTTGAAGAGCCGAGTCCGACGTGCGATGTAGGACAAGTCCGCATCCGGGTGGCGGCAGCCGGCCTCAATCGCGCCGATTTATTACAGAAAGCAGGGCTTTATCCGCCACCACCCGGGGTCAGCCAAGTGCTTGGTCTTGAGTGCTCCGGGGTGATCAGCGAGGTCGGCGCGGGCTCGTCCTGGCAAGTCGGTGACCGGGTCTGCGCCTTGCTGGCCGGGGGCGGCATGGCCGAAGAGGTGGTCGTCGACGGACGGCATGTGCTGCCCGTGCCCGAAGGTGTTTCGCTGATCGAGGCGGCGGCATTGCCCGAGGTGTACGCCACCGTCTGGCTGAATGTGTTTCAACTTGCAGCGCTGAAACCCGGTGAGAAAATTCTCCTGCACGCCGGCGCAAGTGGAATCGGTTCAGCCGCCATTCAGCTGTGCAAAGCCTTCGGCAACCCGTGCTGGGTCAGCGTCGGTTCCGCCGAACGCCTGGCTTACTGCGAAGCGTTGGGTGCGCAGGGCGGCGTGGTGCGCACCGATGAAATTGAAAGCCTGCGCGACTTCGGGCCGTTCGATGTGATTCTCGACCCGGTGGGCGGCAATTATGCGGCGCTGAACCTCAAGCTGATGGCGCTGGACGGACGTTGGGTGCTGATCGGTTTGATGGGCGGGCGCGAGGCGAAACTGGATCTGGCGCAGGTGTTGGCCAAGCGTGTGCAACTGCTCGGCTCGACGTTGCGCAGCCGTAGCGATCAATTCAAGGCCGATCTGCTCAGTGATCTGGGCCAGCATGTGTGGCCGCTGTTTGCCGAGGGCCGCTTGCGTCCGCAATTGGCCAGAGCCTTTGCGGTGAAGGATGCCGAAGCAGCGTTTGCCGAACTGGCGAGCAATACGGTGGCGGGCAAGTTGGTGCTGGTGATCAATGAGGGTTTGAGCTGACAGCAAAGCAAGGTCAAAAGATCGCAGCCTTCGGCAGCTCCTACAGTTGCACCGTATTTCAAAGGTAGGAGCTGCCGAAGGCTGCGATCTTTTGCTTTTATTTCCAGAGGTGGATCGGCCAGCCGGATTTTTCCGCGTGCTCGAGTAGCACCGGATCCGGATTGACCACGTGTGGAAAATCCACTTTCAACAGCAGCGGCAAGTCATTGCGCGAATCGGAATAGAAACTCGCGCCCTCGAGGTTTTCTTCTTCGGCGTCCAGCCATTCCAGCAGGCGAGTGATCTTGCCTTCGCGGTAGGTCAACGTGCCCACGGTATGGCCGCTGTAAACGCCGTGCGCGACTTCCAGTTCAATCCCTAGAATCTCGTCGATGCCGAGTCGATCGGCAATCGGTCTGACCAGGTGCGTGCCCGACGCCGAGATCACCAGAATCCGGTCGCCGGCCTTGCGGTGCGCGGCGATGGTTTTGGTCGCGTCGCTGAAGATGATCGGTTCGATAAAGTCTTCAACCCACGGCCCGACCAGGTGCTCGACTTCTTCTGGCGTACGGCCGATCAGCGGTTCGAGGCTGAACGCCATGTAATCTTCCATGCGTAATTTGCCATGGCTGTAGGCGTCCATCAGTTCGTTGTTCTTGCGCATGAACGACTCGGGATCGACCCAGCCCAGGCGCCCCATCTGCTCGCTCCAGAGGGTGGCGCAGTCGCCGTGGATCAACGTTTCGTCCAGATCAAAAATTGCCAGGGCCATCAGTGCAGTTCTCTCTTCAACGTCAGCAAAGTCATCAGGCTACCTCACACAGGGCCGTCGGATCGATGGAAAGTGCCAGGCGTTGTCCGTCGGGATGCAGATCGGCGGCGGAGCGGTTGAGTACGTCGACCACCAGTTCCACGCCGCGTGCTTCGACGCGATAGCGAATGACGTTGCCGAGCAGGCTGTGGCTGCGGATCTGCGCGTCGAGTTCGCCGTCAAGGCTCAGTTCGATGGCCTCCGGGCGGATGGCGATGCGGTGGTTGACCGGCCGTTGCAACAGCTTCGAGGCGGCATCGGCGTCGAGCAGGTTGTAGTTGCCGATGAAGCCGGCGGCGAATACATCGACCGGAGCGGTGTAGAGGGTTTCGGCGTCGCCGCTCTGGACGATCTTTCCCTGGTTCATCAGGAAAATCCGGTCCGACATGGTCAGCGCTTCTTCCTGATCGTGGGTGACGAAGATCGTGGTCAGGCCGAGTTCGCGCTGGATCTGACGAATCTGTTCGCGCAGGTGTTTGCGAATCCGTGCGTCGAGCGCCGACAGCGGCTCATCCAGCAGCAACAAGCGCGGGCGGGTCACCAGCGACCGGGCGAGGGCGACACGCTGGCACTGCCCACCTGACAGTTGATGCGGATAGCGGCTGGCGAAGTCGTGCAGTTCAACCAGTTTCAACACTTCAGAGACGCGCTTGTGGCTGTCATCGGCGTTGACCTTTTGCATGCGCAGGCCGAAGGCGACGTTCTGTTCGACGGTCATGTTGGGGAACAGCGCGTAGCTCTGAAAGACCATGCCGATACCGCGTTTTTGCGGACTCAACGGCACGATGTCGACGCCATCGAGCAAAATCTTGCCGCCATCCACCGGGGTCAGGCCGGCGATGCAACGCAGCAAAGTCGACTTGCCGCACCCGGACGGGCCGAGCAGGGTGACGAACTCACCTTTGTTGATCTCGCAATCGATGTCGCTGAATACCGTGGTGCCGGCATAACTTTTCTGCAGGTGTTGGACGCTGACGTAGCTCATTCGCTTTTGTCCTTGTTCAAGATGTTGGCGATCCAGGTCAGGACCAGCACGAAAAAGAAATACGAAATGACCAGCGCACTGGTGAAGTGGCCGCTGCTGTTGCGCATGTTGTTCAGGTACACCTGCAGGGTTTCGTAGCGGGTGCCGACGAGAATGTTGGCGAACACGAACTCACCGAAGAGGAACGAGAAAGACAGTAGCAGCGCCACCATCAGGCCTTTGCGCAAGTTCGGCAGCACCACCAGAAACGCCGCTTGAAAGGTGCTGGCGCCGAGCAGTTGCGCGGCGTCCATCAGGTCGCGCAGGTTGATCGCTTGCAGGTTGTTGGTGATCGCGCGGTACATGAACGGCAGCGCTACGGTGAAGTAGCAGCCGATCAGAATCCACGGTGTGCCGACCATCGCCATCGGCCCGGAACCGTAGAGCTGCAGCAGCCCCACCGAGGACACCACCGGCGGCACCGCGAAGGGCAGCAGGATGAGGATGTTCATCAGCGCATCGAGTTTCGGAAAGTAGTAATGCACGACAAACAGCAGCGGCAGGATCAGCACCACCGATAACACCAGCGCGCCGACACAGACGATCAGCGACTGCCCGAATGCGTGGAGAAAGCGCGGATCGCTCCACAGTTGGATGTACCACTTGAAGGTGAAGCCGCTCGGCAGAATCGTTGCCGACCAACTGCTGGCGATCGAATAGACCAGCGTGCCCAGCAGCGGCAACAACAGGATGGCGAACAGCAGATAGACCACGACGCGGTGGTAGAGGCCGGCCGGGCCGGATTCAGCGCGAGACATGGTAGCTCCTCTTCAACAGCAATTGATGCACGACGGTGACAATGGTCATCAGCGCCACGAGCACCACCGCCAGCGCGCTGGCCAGGTTCGGGTCAAGGGAAATGTCGCCGGAGACCATCGCCGCAATACGGATCGGCAGAACGTTGAAGTTGCCGGTGGTCAGCGCATAAACCGTGGCGTAGGCGCCGAGGGCGTTGGCCAGCAGGATCACGAACGTGCCGAGCAACGCCGGGGTCAACACCGGCAGGCCGATGTGCCGCCAGAACTGCCAGCCGTTGGCGCCGAGCAGTGCGGCGGACTCGCGCCAGTCCTCCCGCAGAGCGTCGAAAGCCGGGTAGAGGAGCAGCACGCCGAGGGGAATCTGGAAGTAGGTGTAGAGGATGATCAGGCCGGTTTTCGAATACAGGTTGAAGTCCTGAATGATCCCCGACTGCTTGAGCATGATGGTGATGCTGCCGTTGAAACCGAGCAGGATGATGAAGGCGAACGCCAGCGGCACGCCGGCAAAATTGCTGGTCATGTTGGCGAAGGCATTCACGAAGTTGCGCAGCTTCGAATCGACGCGGCGTAGTGAATACGCACCCAGCACGGCGATGATGATGCCGAATACGCTCGACCAGAAACTGATCTCCAGGCTGTACTGGATTGCCTGCCGATAGAACTTCGAACCGAAGATCTTGCTGAAGTTGGCCAGGCCCCAGCCGGACTCTTCCGATTGCAGGCTGTTGATCATCACCCAGACCAGCGGGGCGATTTCGAAGACGATGAAGAACAGCGCGAAGGGCACCAGACACAGCGCCGCGAGCCATTTGCCGCGATTCATGGCATTCACTTGAGCAGCTCCCGGCACACAGGTTTGTCGTGGGGCACGCCGAGCAGTTCGCAAACCGTGCCGCAGAGCTCGGTCTGCTTCGGAGTGGCGTCAGTGTTGAGGCTGAACGCCTCACCGAGGACGAACAGCGGCACCTGACGTTCTTCCGCCAGCAGGCCGTTGTGCGAACGATCGTTGTTCATGCCGTGGTCTGCGGTCACCAATACCTGATAACCAGCGTCGAGCCAGCTCTGCAGATAGTCGGCGAGGATGACGTCAGCCGAGCGCGCGCTGTTGCGGTATTGCGAGCTGTCGAGGCCGTGCCTGTGCCCGGCGTCGTCGATGTTCATCGGGTGGATCAGGAGGAAATCCGGCGCGTGACGCAGGCGCAGGTTCTCCGCGTCGGCGAACAGGTGCGAATCCGGATAATGATCGTTCCAGTAGAAGTGGCCGTACTGGATCGGCAGCGTCGGATCGTTGGTGTGGCGGTCGCGCGCGGCCACGAACGGTGAGCGGTTATACAACTCGCTGACCCAGTGATACGCCGCAGCGGCTGTTTTCAACCCGGCATCGCGGGCGTAGTGATAGATGCTGCGCTGGTTGGACAAGCGCGAGACATTGTTGTGGACGATGCCGCTGCCGATCGGTGGCACGCCGGTGAGAATGCATTCGTAAAGCGGTCGGGACAGGGCGGGCAATTCGCACTCCAGTTGATAGAGCGCCGCGCGTCCTGCGCCAACATAAGCCTGCAGATGCCCCATGGCGTGACACGCAACCTCGTAGTTGAGGCCGTCGAGCACGACAAGGATGACGTTGTGCTTCATAGGGGCAAGAACTCCGAAAACAAATCTGGAACCAATCTGTGTAGGAGCTGCCGGAGGCTGCGATCTTTCGATGTTGCTTTTAAAGGGCAAGATCAAAAGATCGCAGCCTTCGGCAGCTCCTACAGATGAAGGATTACTTCATCTCTACGATGACTTCTTCGTTCCACTGCTGCGGCAGGGCTTTGGAGGTCTTTTCCCACGCGTCGGCGTCCTTGACTGGCGTAACGTTTTTGTATTGCTCGTTCGGCAGCAGTTTGGCTTTCACGTCTTCCGGCAGTTGCAGGTGTTCGGCGCGGATCGGCCGGGCGTTGCCGCGGGCGAGGTTGGTCTGGCCGGCGTCGCTGAAGATGTATTCGCGCGTCAGCTTGGCGGCATTGGGGTTTTTCGCGTACTTGTTGATGATCGTGGTGTAGCCGGAAATCACCGAGCCGTCGGATGGAATCAGCACTACGTAATCATCCGGGTTGGCCATCTTGGCTTTGTAGCTCAGGCCATTGAAGTCCCAGACCACGCCGACTTCAATCTCGCCTTTTTCCATGGTGGCGATGGTCGGGTTGGCCATCGACAGACGACCCTGTTTGGCGAGGTCGGCGAACAGCAGCAATGCAGGCTTGATGTTTTTCTCGTCACCGCCATTGGCCAGTGCGGCAGCGAGGACACCGTTGGCGGCCTGGGCAGCAGTGCTCACGTCGCCGATGGAGACTTTGTATTTACCGGTTTTCAGGTCAGCCCATTTGGTCGGCACGTCGGAGCCGTTCAGCAGCTTCTTGTTGACGATGAAGGCGATGGTGCCGGTGTAGGCCAGTGCCCAGTTGCCGTCCTTGTCCTTGGCCCAGTCCGGAATCTGATCCCAAGTGCTTGGCTTGTACGGTTGCACCACGCCTTGCTTGACCGCGATCGGGCCGAAGGCAGCACCGACGTCGCCGATGTCGGCGGTGGCGTTGTCTTTTTCAGCGGCGAACTTGGCGATTTCCTGAGCCGAACTCATATCGGTGTCGATGTGTTTCAAGCCGTAATTCGCAGCCAGATCATCCCAGGTGCCTTTCCAGTTGGCCCAGTTGTCGGGCATGCCGACGCTATTGACGGCGCCTTCCGCTTTCGCAGCGGCTTCGAGGGTTTTCAGATCGGTGTCGGCCGCCATGGCGGCGCTGCACATTGCAATGGTCGAGCCTAACAGTGTTGCCAGGAAAAGCTGTTTCATTCCGAAGCTCCTTGGTCGTGTTCAACGCTGCGATTGCGGTTGGGTTGGTCTAGGTCAGCAATACCTGAGCCAATTTAGGCGGGCTGGATGACATTTTGATGTCGATGGCCTTGTGGCTGATCTTTTCTCCGCCCGGGATTGGCCGTTGCCAAACAAGCGTAGACCATGACGCAGGCCCGATACGCAAGGGACTTGGCCGATGTATTGCAAGCCGTGAAAACGACCGTTGGGTGGTTTTTGTCATCTGTCGGTCATCTGCACTGCCTAGGCTTGCAACACACGAAAGCGCTCTGAGCAGCGCCCGGATTTGCCCTGAAACAGTGCTGGTCTAGTCCAGATAGGTAACGTTGATGCGCGATGAGGCAACGAAAGCGGTGACAGCGATTGGCCAGGTGCTGCAGGAGCAGATCGATCATGGTTTGCTGGCGGCCGGGAGCAAGTTGCCCGCTGAACGCAAGCTCAGCGAGTTGTTCGGGACGACGCGGATCACTGTGCGTGAAGCGCTGTTGCAATTGGAGGCGCAAGGGCAGATTTATCGTGAGGAGCGGCGCGGCTGGTTCGTGTCGCCGCCGCGTCTGGCGTACAACCTGATGCAGCGCAGTCATTTTCACGCCATGGTCAGTGCGCAGGGGCGTGAGCCGTCGACCGAGGTGATTTCGGCGCGGTTGCAGCCGGCGTCGGCGGCGGTGTGTGCGTGGTTGCAGCTGCCGGCGTTGTCGAGCGTGATCCAGATTTGCCGCTCGCGGCGGATTGATGGGCGACTGGTGTTGTATGTCGAGCACTACCTGAATCCGCAGTTTTTTCCGGGGATTCTTGAGTTTGATCTGAATCAGTCGATCACTGAGTTGTATGCGCGGCATTTCGATTTGCACTATGGGCGGGTGCGGTTTGAGATTGTGCCTACGTCTTTATCTGTCGATGCGGCGGCGGCTTTGCGGGTGTCGGTGGGGAGTCCGGGATTGAGGATTGCTCGGGTCAATTATGATCAGCATGGGCGGCTGATTGATTGTGATCTGGAGTTTTGGCGGCATGATGCGATTCACGTAGGGGTTGATGTGGTTTGATCTTTTTTGACCTTGGCGGCCTTTGGGCCGACCAGGTTTTGGGGGTTTGGGTGAATATCCGTTGCTGCGGTAACGGCTTCTTATGGTTCCGCCCTTACGGCGGGTCACTTTTTCAAACGCCAAAAAGTAACCAAAAGGCTGCGCCCTGACGTTCGGCCCGCTCGCTGGGGCTCGGGGTTCCTTCGCTGCGGGATCGATCCTGGCGCAGCGGCTCCGGTTTGCTTCGCTGCACCTACACTCGCTGTGTACGACTGCGTCGTACGGTCGCTGCGCTCCCACGCCCGGTTCAATCCCTCCACTCAGCCTGCCGACGGGCTCCGAGATCAAGATCAAAAGCGGTGCTCGAGCTAACGCTCATCGTGTGTAGGAGCTGCCGAAGGCTGCGATCTTTTGTTTTTGCTTTCGCTTTTCTGTGGGAAGCGAGCCTGCTCGCGAAAGCGCCCTCACAGTCACCCCTTCCTACTTGCCCACCGCCGCATTCCCATACAGATAATCCGTCGCCAACGACGCCAGTGTCCTCACCCCAACCACCAGCGCCGACTCATCCACAAAGAACCCCGGATTGTGATTCGGCGCGGCTTTGCTCATGTCCTGGTCCCTCGGGGTCACTCCAAGAAACACAAACAGTCCCGGCGCTTCCTTGGCGAAGAACGAGAAATCTTCCGCCCCACCCACCAGCGGTCCCTGCACCACATCATCCTTGGCCGCCCACTTCAATGTCGGCAGCATTTTCTCGGTTAGTGCAGGGTTGTTAATCGTCGGGTCGTATTTTTCGATGATGGTGACGTCGGCTTTGGCGCCGCCGCTTTCGGCGATTTTCTCGATGGTCTGGCGTACGTCGCTGTGCAGTTTCTGGCGGATGCCGTAGTCGTAGGAGCGGATGGTGCCGGTCATGTCGAGTGATTCGGGGATGATGTTGTAGCGGGTGCCGCCGTTGATGGTGCCGATGCTGACCACCGACGGGTAAGAGGAAATGTCGGTGCGGCGGCTGACCACGGTTTGCAGGCCGACGATGGTTTGCGCGCCGACGGTGATTGGGTCGATGCCATCCCAGGGGCGGCCGGCGTGGGTTTGTTTGCCGTGGATCTTGATGCGCAGGTCGTCGGAGCTGGCCAGGGTCGGGCCGGGGCGGTAGGCGATCTGGCCGGCGGGGACGCCGGCCCAGACGTGCAGCCCGAACACTGCGTCTGGTTTCGGCGATTTCATTACGCCTTCCTCGACCATCATCTTCGCGCCCCAGGTGTTTTTGCCGTCGGGAATGAAGTCGCTCGGGCCTTCTTCGGCGGGCTGGAAGTAGAACACCACGGTGCCGGGCAGGGTGTCGCGCATGCCCGTCAGAATTTTCGCTGCGCTGAGCAGGATGGCGGTGTGGGCGTCGTGGCCGCAGGCATGCATGACGTCGACTTCCTTGTCGAGATACGTGCCTTTGGCTTTCGAAGCGAACGGCAAGTCGGAGACTTCCTTGACCGGCAGCGCGTCCATGTCGGCGCGCAGGGCCACGGTCGGGCCGGGCAGGGCGCCTTTGAGCACGGCCACTACGCCGGTGCGGGCGACGCCGGTTTTCACTTCCAGGCCCATGGCTTGCAACTGTTTGGCGACCAGCTCAGAGGTGCGTTTTTCGGTGTTGCCGAGCTCCGGATGAGCGTGAAGGTCGCGGCGGGTTTCCAGCAGCTCCGGTTCGAGCTTCTGCGCCTGCTCGGCGATGCGCGTGCGGGCGCTGTCCATCGTCGCGGCACTGGCGTGGCTGGCGACCAGGGTGAGCAAAAGGGTCTGGGCAATGCGCGTCAGTTGCATGGGTTTCTCCTTGATTATTGTTGTTGGCTTCCTTGCCTGTGACAAAGGCTTTGCACGCAAGTGCGATCGGGTCCGGAAAGCGCTATGCGCTCCGACAGATTTACGTTTGAGCATAAGTTATCAGCGAAAACTCCTACCGCTTTATCAGTTTCGTCCGGCGTGACAGATAAAACGCGGGCGATAACCATGTACCGCACCGCACAACATCTATTTCCATAAATTTCTCCAGGTGCCGGTCACGTTATTGGCTGTTTGAGGGTAACGGGTCAGTGCGACAAAACTATTGTCCATGGAGGACTTATAAATGCAGCGTAATGGAATAACGCTTCCGCCGATTGTTGTGCGTCCGGATAAACAAGATGAATATTTACATTATTTAGGTGCAGGGGACGGCTCGGGACCAGGCATTAACTTTGCGCCGTTGGGTGAAATACTCGATATGGAAAGTATCTATAAAGATACTTCCAGGAATATTGCTCAGGTCATTGAAAATGAACTGGCAGAAGCGCGGGCGGCAGGTGATCAAAGTGTCTTGCCGCCTTTGGATGCGCTGGCGCGGGAGATGCAATTCAGGGATTCCCTGATCGCCAGGAAGTTTGGTGCGCTTTTGGTGGCCAAGGACGTGGCCATCGAACGTTTCGGCCACGCCCAGGTTGAAACCTTTTTCAACGGAGGCCGCTTACCGCAAGTCAATCGGCGAAGCGCCAGCGTCAGCGTACGGCAGGCTTATAGCGCTCTGTTCAACGCCAAGTTACTGGTTGAAGGCATTGGCGTGTTGAACAGCCAGTCGGCCACGGTCAAGGGCATGATTGCCGTGGTGCAAGCGCAGGAAGCCGAGCGGATCGCTCAGGAGCAGGCGCGGTTGGCGGCGGAATACGCCAGGCAGGTTGCACAGGAACAGGCCCGCGTCGCTCAAGAGCAGGCGCGGCGGCAGGCGGAGGAGCTGGCGCGGCAGGCCGCGGCCGATGAAATCAGGCGGCTCGAAGAGGAACAGGCCCGTTTGGCGGCTGAGGCACTAGAGCGCAAGCGTGCCGAGGAACAGGCAGCGCTTGAGGCTGAGGCCGAAGCACGCAGGGTTGCTGAGGAAAAGCGCCGGCAGGACACCTCCGGTGGGCACAGTAGCCTGTTGCGCTTTCAGGGCAATATCAGCCACGCCCAACTGGTATTTGCGACGTCCGCGGGTGCGGTCGCGATTGCCGACAACCTGATGGCGGGTTTTACCGCTTCGATTCGCGCGGCGGTGGCCGGTTTATCGGGGCTGGCTGCCGGCACGGCGTCCGGTCTGATGGTGGGGGTAAGTGCGTTTGTCTACTCCCCGGTGTTGGGTAATGGGGAATTGCCTGAACGCTTTCTGCTCAGCCTCCCACTGGCAGATCTGCTGCCCGGTCAACTGCCTGATCTGGGCAAGCTGGCAAGCGAAAGAGCACGACTGAATCTGCCGGTACGTTTGAGCGCCCGGCCGCTGACGGGCTCTCTCGCCGAACTGCTTGTCGTTCCGGTAGCGGGGACAAAACGGCCTTCCGGCGTTCGCGTGGTTGCAGCTGATTTCAACGCAGGGAACAACACTTACAGCGCGACCCTCACTGACATCCCGCCGACAACCGCGGTCTGGACTCCCGCAGTAACGCCGGCAGACAGTTCAACGCTGTTCCCCATCGAGAATCCGTCCCCACCGCGATATATCGGCGGCAACCTCGTACCGATTGAAGGACGGATCGACGCTCACCCAGGGCGGGGCAGCATTCGTTTCGACGACTTCATTCTGGTCTTCCCGTCGGAATCGGGCCTGCCACCGCAGTACGTCATGTTCCGGGATCGACGCAATGATCCAGGGGTGGCGAGTGGTCATGGAGCGCCGGTTGCGGGTGGATGGCTAGGGGCTGCTGCGCAGGGTGATGGGGCGCCAATCCCATCGCACATTGCTGATCAGTTACGGGGTCGTCAGTTCAACAGTTTCAGAGCATTCAGAGAAACATTCTGGAAAGCTGTTTTCAATGACGAAAAACTGGCTGACTTATTTAATGAAACAAGTTTGAACGAAATGAAAAAGGGCAAAGCCCCGATAGTTAGAATGAACGATTCAGCAGGAGCAAGAGTGAAATACGAACTGCATCATAAGGTCGGCTTGGCCGAGGGAGGGGATTTATATAATGCTGACAACATAAATATCGTTACCCCGAAAGCGCATGTTGAAATTCATAAAGGGCTTTGATATGAGGTCGATACAGGATATGAGAGAGGAAGATTTTCTTGAGTTTGTCAGGAAAATATATGATTCCGGGTTTACAACAGAGAAGCAACAAATTGCTGCCATTCTTGAGTTCTCTCGCCTAGTTGAACATCCATCTGGTTACGATTTGATTTACTACCCGGAGGAAGGTAAGGATGGGCCTGAAAATGTTGTCTTGGAGGTGAAAAACTGGCGTTCCGCTAATGGTAAACCCGGTTTCAAAGATAAATAAAAGCAACCCCCTATTGGCTTTATCTTCCAATAGGGGGCCATCTCTGTTCAGCTTTCCTTTTTGATTTCCACCCCAGGCGTAATCACCTGCACACTCATCCTTGGTGTCGCCAGATCCAACCCCGCCTCATCCAGTTGCCTTTTCAGCGACAAATTGAACGCCCGGGAAACTTCCCACTGCTTGATCGGCGCAGTCTTGAACCGTGCGCGCAAAATCGCGCTGCCGGACTCGAAACTTTCCACACCCTGAATCTCCAGCGGCGACCAAATATTGCGGCGCTGCAACGGATCGCTGCGCATCTTCTGGCCGACGTCGCGCATCAGTTTGATCGCGTCGTCGATTTCCATGTTGTATGGCACGGCGACGCGGAAGATCGCGTAGCCGAATTCCCGCGAGTAGTTCTTGATGCTTTTGATTTCGCTGAACGGGATGGTGTGGACGATGCCGTCGATATCGCGCAGGCGTACGGTGCGGATGGTCAGGCCTTCGACGGTGCCGAGGTGGCCGCCAACGTCGACGTAGTCGTCGATGGCCAGCGAGTCTTCGATGATGATGAACAGGCCGGTGATCAGGTCAGCGACCAGCGACTGCGCGCCGAAGCCGATGGCCAGACCGATCACGCCGGCACCGGCCAGCAGCGGTGTGACGTTCATGCCCATGTTCGCCAACGCGACGATCAGCGCGATGATGAAAATCGCCACGAACAGCACGTTGCGGATCAACGGCATCATCGTCTGCGCCCGTGCATTCGCCAGGCCTTTGCGCGAGCGGATGAGGGCGTGGTGCACGGCGGTGTCGGCGAGGATCCAGATCAGCCAGGAGAAAATCAGCGTGCCGATCAGGCTGAACAGTTTGACGCTGATGTCATGGCCATCGCCTTCGGCGAACGCGATCAGCGAATGGCCCCAGACGCGCAGGCCCAGTTCGATGAAGATCAGCCACACCAGCAAATGCGTCAGGGTGTAGAAGAAGTTTTTCAGTCGCTCCGAATACAGCGCATGGCGTTTCGGCCCGCGTTGCGGTTTCAGCGAATGGCGGCGCACGAGGCCGTTGATAACCATGCACAACACCAGCAGCACCGTGCAGATCAGCGACTGGCGCAGCGCGGTGCTGGTGTCGCCGGCGGAGACAAACGTGGCGAACAGCGAGATGCCGACCAGCACCAGTGCCGGCACGTACCAGAAGGTGCCGAGGATTTCGATGGTGTCGCTGAGGGCGCGGCGGGTCAGGCGCCGCGACAGCGGTTGGTTGCGGATCAGGTGCGCGATCGGTCGGCGGAATCGCAGAATGAACAGGCCGGTCGACAGCGCCGCAAGCACATTGGCCGTGGTCGCGGCGGTGTGCGCCAGATGTACGCCCAGGCTCTCGACCAGACGCGGATCGCTCAGCGCTTCACCGAACGCGGCGAAGCTGCCGATCAGCCACAGCGGCCGAAACGCCTGATGACGCAGGATGTACAGCGCGCGATGGCGATGCGGGCCGTCGAGCAGGGAGAAGGCGATCACGCAGATCGCCGAGAAACAGGTGCCGACCACCAAGGCATAGGCCAGCACCATCGCCAGGCTTTTGCCCAGGGAAGACGGCAGCACGTAGCTCATGTACACCGTCATTACCAACGCGATCAGCCACGGCCCGAGCTTGCGCAGGGCAAAGCGCAGCATGTCGAGGGCCTTGGGGTGTTGCGGCAGTTCTTCGGTGAGGCCGAAGCGCAGACGCACGCGGTGGCTGAGCCAGATCAGCGCGGCGGCGAGCAGGCTCCAGACCATCAGGATCACTGCGAAACCGAAGATGATCGGCAGCCATTCATTGGCCGGCAGCAGCTTGCTGGTCAGTTCGTCCTTGGCCAGATCGAATTCGTTGGACCAGCGGGTGAGCGGGCTGTCGGCGCCGGAAAACTGTTTTTCGAAGCTGGCGAGGGTGCCGCCGATCAGGCCCAGTACGCCTTCTTCCGGGGTGGCTTGAGCTTTCTTCGTAGCGTCGCGCAGCTTCTTCAGATCGCTGAGCAACTGCGCGCGTTGCTTGTCGTTTTCCAGCGACTTGATCACTTCGTCCAGTGACTGGCCGAGGGGTTCCACGGCTTCAGGCTGCGGTTTGGAAGTGTTGAGCAGGCCGGGCAGACCGACCGCTTGGGCGGGCGCCAGCGGCAGCAGCGTCATCAGGCAGACAAGCAGCAGACCGGGCAAAGCAAAAAGACGAGCGAACACCAGAAGACAACCTCGCGATAGGCGGATGCGCTGGAGTGTACGAGGCCCTTTGGCTCAATGCGAGCCGGGCGCGGTCATTCGTTGAGTTTGGCGAGGATCTTGTAGACCACCGTGGCGAGGATCATCAGCATACCGATCCACATGGCGAACACCCCGGCGTTCTTGTCGCGGAAGTTGAAGCCGATGGCCAGCAGGATCATTCCGCTGAGGATGGGAATGAGCATGGCGTGGAAGGAGGACATCGAGATCATGAAGACTGCCTTGTCTGTGGGGGATGTTTGCAGTCTAGGCGGGTTTTCGAGGCGGGGTGTGATGTGGCTCAGGAATGCATCAGGCCGGGAGGATTCTGCTGTCTGCACAGGCGATTTCGCGAGCAGGCTAGCTCCCACAGGTGAATGGCATTCCATTGTGGGAGCGAGCCTGCTCGCGAAGCTTGTCAGCCGTTACGGCAATTCACGGCTGGCATAGAACGCACTGAGCACTTTGACCAGATGCGCCAGGTCATGGCTGCCGCACAGCTCGCGAATCGAATGCATGGCGAAGGTCGGCAGGCCGATGTCGACGGTGCGCACACCCAGATGGCTGGCGGTGATCGGGCCAATCGTCGAGCCGCAGCCCATGTCGCTGCGCACCACGAAGCTTTGCACCGGGACTTCTTCGGCCATGCACAGGTGGCGGAAGAAACCGGCGGTTTCGCTGTTGGTGGCGTAGCGCTGGTTGCTGTTGACCTTGATCACCGGGCCGGCGTTGAGTTTCGGGCCGTGATTGGCGTCGTGCTTGTCTGCATAGTTGGGATGCACGCCGTGGGCGTTGTCGGCGGAGACCAGCAGGGATTTCTGAATGGTGCGGACGAACTCGTCGCCTTCTGGCAGCAGGCGGCGCAGAGTCTGTTCAAGCATCGGGCCATCGGCACCGCACGCCGAGCACGAGCCGACTTCTTCGTGGTCGTTACAGACCAGCACGCAGGTTTCGTCGGTTTCGGCGGTGAGCAATGCTTGCAGGCCGGCGTAGCACGACAGCAGGTTGTCCAGACGCGCACCGGCAATGAAATCGCCGTTCAGGCCGATCACCGCAGCGCTTTGCGTGTCGTAGAAACTCAGCTCGTAATCCAGCACCACGTCGGCATTCAGGCCGTGTTCGCGAGCCAGTTGATCGGTGAGCACGGCGCGGAAATCGACGCGCTCGTCACCGGCGAATTGCGCCAGGATCGGCGGTAGTTCGGTCTGCGCGTTGATCGCCCAGCCCTGGTTGGCTTCACGGTTGAGGTGAATGGCCAGGTTGGGAATGATCGCGATGGGTGCCTTGAAGTCGATCAACTGACTCTCGACCTTGCCGTCACGGCGGAAGGTCACGCGGCCGGCCAGCGACAGATCGCGGTCGAACCATGGCGCCAGCAGCGCGCCGCCGTAGACTTCGACGCCCAGTTGCCAGAAGCCCTGACGTTGCAGTTCCGGTTGCGGCTTGACCCGCAGACAAGGGCTGTCGGTGTGCGCGCCGACCAGACGGATACCGTCATGCAGTGGCGAGTTGCGGCCCATTTTGATCGCGACGATCGAGGAGTCGTTACGGGTGACGTAATAGCGGCCGTTGGCCTCGGTGGACCATGGCTCGCGCTCGTCGAGGCGCACATAACCGGCGGCCTCCAGACGCTGAACGAGGCTGGCGGTGGCGTGGAACGGGGTAGGGGAGGCCTTGAGAAAGTCGATCAGGCCCTGGTTCAACTCTGCGCGCATAAGAAACTCCAGACAGCAATGGGCGGCAGTTTAACGCATCACTCAGCGCCATTGGGCAAGTGGTTTGCGCAAGCACGCTCAGGAGTGCTGATCGATGCGCTTGCGCAGGTAGGCAATGATGGCTTGTTGATCATCCTTTCTGGCGGGTTTCGGCAGGTGCTTCGGCCAGCCCTTGCCGCTGCCGAAGAAGGCCTTTTGCGTGACGCTGTCCCAACGCAGGATTTCCCGCGACGCCGATTCCCACCATTCGTGACGGCAGATCTCGTAATACGGGTGGGCAGGTGCAGCACTGCCGAACAGCAACGCCCGGCCGACTTTCTTCATGCCGCCGCGCTTTTTGCGCAGCTTCCACTTGATGCGCAGGCGCTCCCAGGTTGAGGGAACGGGTTTGCTGCGCGGAACCTCGTTGCACAGCGCTGGCAGTTCGGGGTGGAAGGCCTCGCCGTAACGGCCGAAAAAATGTTTCTGCATGGCGTGGAAGAAGTTCTTGTCGGCGAAGTAGTGATAGATGAATTTCTTCGCTTCCTGGATCGGCTGGTCGCGCATGGCAAAAGACAGTGCAATCTGTTCGATCGTATGGATGTCGAACGAACCCTGCGTCCACTCATCGATCAGCCGGACCGATTTCTCCAGCAGCGCTGCATCGCCATCGGTGACGCCGCACAAGCCGCTGTTGTAGAGCTTGAAGCTGTTCGTCGACGAGATGCCGTGGACTTGCAGGCAGCGCGCGAGTCTTTCGTAGTCCGCCCGGTTACAGACGTAACTCCAGTCATATTCGAAGCGGTCCATCACGTAACGGCCGGGCGTGATCATGCTGAATAACCGGTGCGGCGAATCGAGAAACAGCGTGTCGGTGTCGACAAACAGGGTTTTTTCGGCGAGTGTCAGGCCCAGCGCAATGGCGCACGCTTTGCGGCGGTGATGGTAGCCGTTCTCGCCCTGCCACTGGATCAGGGTCTGCTCGCTCAAAGGGACGGTATCGACCGGCCAGCCGGCATAGTCCTGCGGACGATCGGTCAGGACTCGGATGCACAATGATTCACCTGGCTGCAGTTGTGCCAGGGCGGTGAGGATGCTGAATTTTGCCTCGCGCCGATAAACGTCTTTGTCGCCATAGATCAGGTAGAGCAGCTGGTGCGGTACTTTTTCCAGGGGGGGGAAGGCTTCGCGCATAAGCGGCTCCATACGGCGGGGGGCGCGAGTTTACCGTATTGCTCCGCTGATTTGCAGGCCGGGCACTTGCTTCAAAGTGTTGCCAGGGAGGGCGTCAACCGGTGATCAATCTGCCAGAGAGGAAGACTTCACGGCGTTGCTTGCGACCGACGTATTCATGTTTGCTCAACTGATAGACAGCCTCGAACCTGTCTCTCGATAAGCCAGGCAGTGCACTGAGGTATTGATCTACCAGGCGATCGTAGGCGGCTTCGGTGATGAATTTGTAGATATCCCGACGATAGAAGAAGCCGAGTTGAAAACCGAGTGTTTCACTTGCGTGCGCGGTCGGGCCTGCGAAGCAGTTTTCAAAGTCGATGGCTTTGAGTGGCCTTTGCGTTTGCTCGGGCACCATGATGTTGCCCACCCAGAAATCCATGTGGGTGATGTTCTTGCTGGCGAGCGAGCTGAGCAGTTGAAACGCGTCGAGGATAAAGGCTTCGATGTTTTCGGGATTGCGTCTGATGCACTCGGCCCCATCCATATGGCCTTCGAGCAGGTGAGTCAGCAGGAAGAACTCCTCGGTCAGGCCGAGTCTGCTGCGGGTATAGCCATAGCCCTTCAGTGGAGGCATCTCCACGCCCCGGCGCTGAGCTTCGAGGGAATTCATCAGTTCTTCGAGCGGCCAGTCGAAGCGCCCGTTGCGTTGCGGTTTGTTCAGGCTCACCCGCACCTTTGCCTTGAACGTGTCCAATGGCTGGACCTTGGCAAATAGTGGTGTTTCACAGGACGACAACGGTGCGCTGGCCCGGGTCAGTTTGTGCGCGCGGCGTTTTTTAATGAGCTGCTCCAGGGCCTGGCGTGCCTGGATGCTGGGTGCTTCGCTCAAGTGCAGGGTCGTGTTACCGAATGCGTAGATGATCGGGTATTCGGATTGAAGTGTTTTGCTGCAGAACACGGGAAAGGCCTCCTGCCTGATATCGAAGTGCCATGATTTTATATTTGATTACAATTTTATGACAGTTCTTTACGTCAATCTATTGCCGGTGGATTTTTGGCAGGACAAAAAAAGCCCTTCACCAGGAAGGGCTTCCAAAGTATTCACGCAGTTCAGAACGGAGCCGGGCACTCGAAGCGCAGCCGCTCGCCGGTCTGCGGATGAGTGAAGCTGAGCATGCTCGCGTGCAGGCACAGACGCGGCCAGGCCGCCAGCGCTTGCTCGTGGGCGTAGAGTCCGTCACCGAGCAACGGATGGCCGATCGACAACATGTGCACGCGCAGTTGATGCGAGCGGCCGGTAATCGGTGTCAGTTCGACACGGCACCAGTCGCCGCAACGTTCCAGCACCTTCCAGAAGGTCAGCGCATGCTTGCCGAATTCGTGATCGACGACATGCCGTGGCTTGGTCGGTGGGTCGTAGCGCAGGGGCAGATCGATGCTGCCGCTGTCCAGCTCCGGCTGACCCCAGGCCAAAGCGGTGTAGGCCTTTTCAGTTTCGCGGTCGTGAAACTGCCGCGACAGTTCGCGATGGGTGTCGGCGTCACGGGCCAGCAGGATGATCCCGGAGGTTTCCCAGTCCAGGCGATGAACGATGCGCGCTTCCGGGTAGCCGTTTTCCTGCAAGCGGGTAATCAGGCAGTCCTTGTTGTCGTCAGCGCGACCGGGCACCGAGAGCAGCAGGGTCGGTTTGTCGACCACCAGTACGGCGGCGTCCTCGTGGATGATGCGGATGTTGGACAGCGGCATTAAAACAGCCTCGTAACAAATGCCAACGGCGGCTCGGGACTGCTGATAACTCTGTAGGAGCTGCCGAAGGCTGCGATCTTTTGACTTTGAAGATCAAAAGATCGCAGCCTTCGGCAGCTCCTACACGAGCATCAACAGCCCGAGCCGCCGTAGCGACTGCCAAATCGACTCAGCGATCGGGCAGGGTGATGTTGAGTTCCAGAATCGAGCAACTGCCCTGGCTTTCCAGTGCAACATGTACGTCGTCGTTGCCGATGTTGACGTACTTGCGGATCACGTCGACCAGTTCCTTCTGCAAGGCTGGCAGGTAATCCGGCGTGCTGCGCTGGCCGCGCTCATGCGCCACGATGATCTGTAGACGCTCTTTCGCTACCGAGGCGGTACTTGGCTTTTTGTTGGCACGAAAGAAGTCAAAAAGGTTCATTACCTACCTCCAAACAGGCGCTCGAAGAATCCCTTCTTCTCGACATCGAGGAATCGGTGGGCTTTTTCTTTGCCCAGCAGGCGGTCGACGGTATCGCTGTAAGCCTGACCGGCATCACTCTGGTCGTCGAGAATCACTGGCACGCCCTGGTTGGAAGCCTTGAGCACCGCCTGGGATTCCGGGATGACGCCGAGCAGGGTCACCGAGAGGATTTCCTTGACGTCTTCAACGCCGAGCATCTCGCCCTTTTCAACACGCTCCGGGTGGTAGCGGGTGATCAGCAGGTGTTCCTTGATCGGGTCTTCGCCACGTTCGGCGCGGCGCGATTTGCTTGCCAGCAGACCGAGCATGCGGTCCGAGTCACGTACCGAGGACACTTCCGGGTTGGTCACGACGATCGCTTCATCGGCGAAGTACATGGCCAGGTGCGCACCTTTCTCGATGCCCGCCGGGGAATCGCAGACGACGAACTCGAATTGTTCCTTGAGCTCCATCAGGACTTTTTCCACGCCTTCGACGGTCAGCGCGTCTTTGTCGCGGGTCTGGCTAGCCGCCAGTACGTAGAGGTTTTCCAGGCGCTTGTCTTTGATCAGTGCCTGTTGCAGGTTGGCTTCGCCGTTTACCACGTTGACGAAGTCATACACCACGCGGCGCTCGCAACCCATGATCAGGTCGAGGTTACGCAAGCCCACGTCGAAGTCGACGATCACTGTTTTGTGGCCGCGCAGAGCGAGACCGGTACCGATAGCGGCGCTGGTGGTGGTCTTACCCACACCACCCTTGCCGGATGTAACCACGAGAATCTTGGCCAAGGTGTTTCACCCCTAAGGAAGAAGGACTGTTCAGCCCCTGAAAAACATCTCTTGAAAACTACTGCAGTCGGACAGCCTTGGCTGGAATTTGGCTTTGGGCCTTTTTCCTACTTCGTTTGAGCCGTTTTCGCTACGTTTTAGAGATGCTTGGAAAATGCGGCAGTATCCGTTAAAGCCGAATGATGTTCAACACGTCGCCTGACAGGCTGACCTGGACGCCCGAGCCCCACATCGGATCACGACGCAAATCCTCGGAGACCTTGTAATGACCGGCGATGGAGATCAGTTCAGCGCTCAATTGCTGACAGAAAATCCGTGCCTTGGTGTCACCTTTGACGCCGGCCAGCGCACGGCCGCGCATCGGGCCGTATACATGGATGTTGCCATCGGCGAGAAGTTCCGCCCCCGGACTGACCGAAGAGACCACGACCAGATCGCCACCCTGGGCATATATCTGTTGGCCACCACGTACTGGCGTGGTGATTACGCGGGTCGGTTTGACGGTCGGCTCAGGCGGCTTTTCCGGCTTCTTTTTGACTTCGGCTTCCGGCGTCTCCAGCGGACGCTCGCGGGCACCGGAGGGCGGTAGCACGGGGATGTCGATGGCGATGGCGGCGGCGATGTCTTCGATGCGGCTGGCGCGAATGGCCAGGGTACGCAGACCGTGCTGACGGCAGACGCGCATCAGCCCCGGCAGGTCAACCGCGCCCTGGTTCGGCGGCAGTTTGTCCAGAGCCAGAACCAGCGGTGCATTGCTGAAAAAATTCGGCGCCTGGGCGACTTTGGCGGCCAATTGCCGATCGAGGCTTTCGAGGTCGTTACGGGCCAGTTCCAGCACAGTGATGGCCAGCATGCTGCCCTTGAGCTGGAATACGGGATCTTGGTCTAACGGGTCGGTTTGGCTCATGTCGGCATACAACGGCTTGTCACTAAAAGTGCCGAGACTTATAACGAGAACGCCCGCGAGCCGCAAGCCGGGTCGAACGATGTAGAATGCGCGGCCACTGTATTTACGGAAGCTTTAATGGATCGCCCGCGTTTTCGAAAAGCATATCTTGCTCCGCGCTTCTGGCCGCTCTGGTGCGGTCTGGGGCTTTTGTGGCTGATCGTGCAGTTGCCGTATCCGGCGCTGCTGACCATCGGTCGAGTTTTGGGCGCGTTGATGTATCGCGTCGCCAGCGACCGGCGAACCATCGCCCGGCGCAATCTGGAATTGTGCTTCCCGGAAAAATCCGCCGCCGAGCGCAAACGCCTGCTCAAAGAAAACTTCGCCTCCACCGGCATTGCCTTTTTTGAAATGGCGATGAGCTGGTGGTGGTCGCGCGAGCGTCTGGCGAAACTGGCCCACGTCGAAGGCCTTGAACATCTGCAGAAGGCCCAGCGCGAAGGCAAAGGCGTGATTCTCATGGCCGCGCATTTCACCACCCTGGAAATCGGCGCGGCGCTGCTCGGCCAGCAGCACACCATCGACGGCATGTACCGCGAACACAAAAATCCCTTGTTCGACTTCGTCCAGCGCCGTGGCCGCGAGCGGCACAATCTCGATTCGCTGGCGGTGGAGCGCGATGACGTGCGCGGCATGCTCAAACTGCTGCGCTCGGGACGGGCGATCTGGTATGCGCCGGATCAGGATTACGGCGCCAAGCAGAGCATCTTCGTGCCGCTGTTCGGCATTCAGGCCGCCACCGTCACTGCGACGACCAAGTTTGCACGGCTGGGCAAAGCGCTGGTGGTGCCGTTCACTCAGGAACGTCTGGCCGACGGCAGTGGTTATCGCCTGGTGATCCATCCGCCGCTCGAAGATTTCCCCGGCGAAAGCGAGGAGGCCGATTGCATCCGCATCAATCAGTGGGTCGAGAGTGCTTTGCGTGCCTGCCCCGAGCAGTATCTGTGGGCGCATCGGCGCTTCAAGAGTCGCCCACCGGGTGAGCCGAAACTTTATCCCAAGCGTCGTTGATTAGCCGATCTGACAAGCACCGTGGAGTGTTGCGATGAGTCCTGCTGAACCGGTCACAGGTTTGATTCTTTCCGGCGGCGGGGCCCGGGCGGCTTATCAGGTCGGGGTGCTGGCGGCGATTGCCGAGTTGCTGCCGGTCGGTGCGGACAATCCGTTTCCGGTGATCGTCGGCACCTCGGCCGGGGCGATCAATGCGGTCAGCCTGGCCAGTGGTGCCATGGATTTTCGCGCTGCCATCGAAAGCCTGACCCAGTTCTGGCAGGGCTTTCGCAGCCACCGCGTGTTGCGCAGCGACTGGCCGGGCGTGATCCATCAGGCCAGCCGTTTCGTCAGCCACAGCCTGCTCGGCCTCGGTCGGCAGATGCCGGTGGCGTTGCTCAACAGTTCGCCGCTGCGCGAGCTGCTCGAGGAAAAACTGCACCTGCCCGGCATCGCCGAATCCATCGCGCGCAAGCAATTGCACGCGGTAGCGGTGACCGCGTTTGGCTACGAATCGGGGCAAGCGGTGACGTTCTATCAGGGCGGCGGCACCATCGACGCCTGGCTGCGGCACCGCCGCATTGGCGTGCCGACGCAGTTGTCGGTCGATCACCTGTTGGCCAGTTCGGCGATTCCACTGCTGTTCGCGCCGGTGAAAATCGGTGAGGAATATTTCGGTGACGGCGCAGTGCGCCAGTCGGCGCCGATCAGCCCGGCGCTGCATCTGGGTGCCAGTCGCGTGCTGGTGGTGGGCGTCAGCGGCAACCCGCGCGGCGTCGATCCGCAGCAGCCGCTGGAGCGCGCCTACAGCGGCCAGCAACCGACGCTGGCGCAGATTGGCGGGCACATGCTCAACAGCACGTTCATCGACAGTCTGGAGAGCGATATCGAGTTGCTGCAGCGTCTGAATCAGTTCAGTCATTTGCTCCCGGCCGGCACGCCGACCCGCGCGCTGGGTGTGGCGCCGGTGGAGGTGCTGGTGATTGCGCCGAGTCAGCCGATCGACGAAATCGCCGCGCGGCATCGCCAGGAGTTACCGGCGGCGTTGCGCCTGTTTCTGCGCGGGCCGGGGGCGACGAAGACGAGCGGGGCGGGGGTGCTCAGTTATCTGCTGTTCGAGGCGGGGTATTGCAGCGAGTTGATCGAGTTGGGGCGGCGCGATGCGTTGGCCAAGCGCGAGGAGCTGTGCCGGTTTTTGCGGATATCTGAAGCGGTGGCTCCTGCCTGAAATCTGCGGTGAGGCCTTCGCGAGCAGGCTCGCTCCCACATTGGAACTCGGTCTGAATGTGGGAGCGAGCCTGCTCGCGAAGCTTTCAGGGTCAGAAGTGGAACTTGACCAGGAAGCTTGTGGTGCTCTGATCGGTCTTGAAGTACTGGCTGTCCTTGATCCCGTACTTGTCCGACCAGTAGTCGTACTCGACACCGACATACAACTGCTTCTCGCCGAAATTCAGCGCCTTGCCCAAGTCGTATTTGACCTGCGGGTTGAAGTGCAGGTTGGCGTGGTAGTCGCCCTTGGAATTGGAGTCGTTGTCGACCACCCAGTCCATGAAACCGTCGATGAGGATGTTCGATTTACCCACCGGGATGGTGTAGGACCACACCGGGGTGATCTGCCAGACATTGTCACCGGCGCGTGCGCCCTGGGTGTGACGCTGGTAGAAGTTCAGCTGGAAGTAATCGAAGCCTGGAATCGCCAGGTCGAAGCCCGGACCGATCAGGTACGACTCGGTATCGCCTTCACCGAACTCGTAGGTCATGGCCAGCAACACGTCAGTCACCGGACCAAAGGCCAGTTTCTGATCGAGGATCTTGCCGAACGACAGGCGCGGGCTGAGCTCGCCGTAGTAGGTGTTGGAGCCGACGCCGCCATCATCCTTGCCGTTGTAGAAGATCTTGTCGATGAACAGGAAGTTGTCCCCATACTTCCAGGCATCGGCGTGCTCGAAGGTCACGGTCTGCTGAATGCGCGGGTTGACCTGGAAGTCCTTGCCATACAGGTAGGTCAGGCTGTTGTTCTGCCACTGCAGCAGGCCTTCGGCCATCGCCTGGCCGCCGGCGAACATCGATCCGGCCAGCATCAGGCTGGTGCACATACGTTTCATTCGGTTGCTCCCAAAGTAGGTGTTCCACGTTATTTTTTTAAGATCGGCGCTCTGATGTGGCGCCTTTTTTCGTACCGCAAATTTCATCCGATCGGTCAGCTTTGAATGCTGGTAGCAAAAGCTGCGCCAAGGCTTTTGAAAAACCAAAAAACGCCCGTTCGGCTGCTGAAAAACAGTCGACGAGCGTGTTTTCGGGATGCCTCAGGACTGACCGCAGCCGGGATAAGTTGGCTTTTCGGTCAGAAATTGAATTCAGGCTTTTTTTTAGAGCGAATTCGGAAGGCCGCGGAGAATACTGACTCCTCGGCCAACGCTCAAGTGCCCCGCAACAGAGCACCGACGGCAGGCATGGCGCACGGTTGCGGGCCATCTCAGAAGTGCACCTTCAGCAGCAGGCTGGCGGTGTTCTGGTTGGTATCGAACGCGTGGCTGTTTTCAATGCCGTATTTGTTCTTCCAGTAGCTGTACTCGGTGCCGACGTATACCTGTTTCTGGCTCCAGCCCATGGCTTTGCCGAGGTCGTATTTGATCTGCGGATTGATGTGCAGGTTGGCGTGGTAGGTGCCGCGCGAGTTTTCGTCGTTGTCGACGACCCAGTCGAGGTAGCCGTCGATCAGCACATCGGAATTGCCCAGCGCAAAGCTGTAGGACCACGCGGGGGTGATCTGCCAGACACCATCGCCGGGCCGCGGGCCTTCGGTCTGGCGGCGGAAAATGTTCAGGGTGACGTAGTTGAAGCCGGGCACTTTCAGGTCGAAGCCGGGGCCGATCAGATAGGCCTCCGTTTCGCCTTCGCCGTACTCGTAGGTCATCGCCAACAGCACATCCTTGATCGGGCCGAACTCGATCTTGCGGTCGAGGATCTTGCCGAAGGACAGACGCGGGGTGAACTCGCCGTAGAAGGTATGCGGCCCTTTGTTCGGGTCTTCCTTGCCGTTGTAGAAGATCTTGTCGACGAACAGAAAGTTGTCACCGTACTTCCACTTGTCGGCGTGCTCGAAGGTGACCGTCTGCTGATACGACGGGTTGATCGCGAAATTCTTGCCGTACAGATAGCTGAGGCTGTTGCTCTGCCACAGCAGCAGATCGCCGGCCATGGCCTGACTCGCGGCCAGCAGGCCGCCACTCAACAGAACGTTGCTTTGCGTGCGGATCATCTGTTGCTTCCTGTTGTTTTTATTGTTTGAGGCACAAGCAGTTGCGTAGTCCCTGTGGGAGCGAGCCTGCTCGCGAAGCGGTTGTGTCAGTCGCCATCAATGTTGAATGACACAGCGCTTTCGCGAGCAGGCTCGCTCCCACAGGTGGTGTGGTGGTTTCAATCAGTGAGCATGGCAATCATTGATCGCCGCACGCTCCTTGCCGCCGAGGATGTTGAACAGCAGGTTCAGCGTCAGCGCGCTGAGGGTGGCCATGGCGATGCCGCTGTGGGTGATCGGGCTCATCCACATGGGCAAGTGGGCGAAGAATTCCGGACGTACCACCGGGATCAGGCCCATGCCGATGCTTACCGCGACCAGCAACTGATTGCGGCGGTCACCGATGTCCGCCTCTTGGAGGATCTTGATGCCAGTGGCGGCGACCATGCCGAACATCGCAATCGCCGCGCCGCCCAGCACCGCCGGTGGAATCGATGCCACCAGAAACGCCGCTTTCGGCAACAGGCTGAGGACGATCAGCAGACCGCCGGCAACGATGGTCACCGAACGGCAGCGCACACCGGTCATCTGCACCAAGCCGATGTTCTGCGCGAACGAGGAGTGGGTGAAGGTGTTGAAGAAACCGGCGAAGAACGACGCGCCGGCATCGCACAACAAGCCACGACGGAGCATGCGCGGGCAGACTTCCTGGCCGGTGATCTTGCCCAGCGCGAGAAACATCCCGGTGGACTCGACGAAGATGATCACCACCACCAGACACATCGACAGAATCGGTGCCAGCTCGAATTTCGGCATGCCGAAATGCAGCGGGGTGACGAACTGAATCCACGGTGCGCTGGCCATGCCGCTGAGGTCGACCATGCCGATCGCGCCGCACAGTACGTAGCCCAGACACATGCCGATCAGTACCGAAATATTGACCCAGAATCCGCGCATGAAGCGGTGAACCAGCAGAATGGTCGCCAGCACCAGCGCAGCGATGGCCAGATAAATCGGCGATCCGAATTGCGCGGCGTCGACCCCGCCACCGGCCCAGTTCACGGCCACGGGGAACAGCGATAAACCGATCGAGGTGATGACCGTGCCGGTCACCAGCGGCGGGAAGAAGCGCACGACCTTGGACATGAACGGCGCGATCAGCATGCCGAAGAAACCGGCAGCTATCGTCGCACCGAAGATGCCTTGCAGACCGATGCCGGGCATGCCGGCCATGGCCACCATGCTGCCGACCGCAGCGAAACTGGCACCCATCATCACCGGCATGCGAATGCCCATCGGGCCGATGCCGAGCGACTGCACGATAGTGGCGATGCCGGCGACGAGCAGGTCGGCGTTGATCAGGAAGGCGATTTCTTCACGACTCAGGCCAGCGGCCTGTCCGATGATCAGCGGCACCGCGATGGCACCGCCGTACATCAGCAGAACATGTTGCAGACCGACCAGGATCAGTTGCAAAAGGGGCAAACGCTGAATGGCGGGTGCGTCGGGGATGCGCGCTTTGGACAGCTCGGACATGCAACACCTCGGATCTTTTTTATTCTTGTGATTAACAGCTGCCGGGTTGCTTGCAGCTGTTTCTTTGCATCAGGCAGACCGCGGAGCGGCCATTCGCGGGCAAGCCCGCTCCCACACAGGCTATGCAAAACCCTGTGGGAGCTGGCTTGCCAGCGATGCTTTTAACGATTAATTGGTTTGCGCTCCCTGGGCAATCCAGGCACCGATCAGGTCACGTTCCTGCTGGGTCATCTGGGTGATATTGCCCAGTGGCATGATCTGCGTGGTGATGGCTTGCGCCTGAATGCGCGCGGCGTTCTGGCGGATCTGCTCGGGGGTGTCGAACATCACACCGGCCGGGGCTGCGCTGAACAACGGGCTGGTCGGCTTGGACGAATGGCACACCGTGCAACGCTCTTGAATCACGTTGTGCACCTTGTCGAAACCGGGGCCGGCATTGGAGGCTTGCGCGGGTGCCGCCGCAGGGGCTGCGGGTGCCGCAGGTTGCGCCGCTTCGGCCGGTTTCGCGCCACCGCCCAGTGCCGTTTCCGGCAGCGGTTGGTACTCGATTTTCGCCGGTGCCTTGGCCACTTCAGGTGCGCTCGACATCGGCGCCGGGCCAGTGACGTAGGCCAGGCAGATCATGCCCACCGCTGCCACCGGCAGGGTCCAGGCAAACTTGTGGCTGTCGTGACGGGTGTTGAAGTAGTGACGCACCAACACCGCCAACACTGCGATCCCGGCGAGGATCAACCAGTTGTACTGGCTGCCGTAAGTGCTCGGGAAGTGGTTGCTGATCATGATGAACAGCACTGGCAGGGTGAAGTAGTTGTTGTGTCGCGAACGCAGCAAGCCTTTGGCCGGCAGTGCCGGATCCGGCGTGCGGTTCTCGGCGATCGCCGCGACCAGTGCCCGTTGCGCCGGCATGATGATGCGGAACACGTTACCGACCATGATGGTGCCGATGATCGCGCCAACGTGCAGGTACGCACCCCGACCGCTGAACACTTTGCTGAAGCCATAGGCGGCGGCAATGATCAGCACGAACAGGATGAAGCCGAGCAGGGCGGGTTTCTTGCCCAGGGCCGAATCGCAGAGGAAGTCGTAGACAAACCAGCCGACGATCAACGAGCCGATACCGATGGCCACGCCTTCAGGACCGCTGAGGCCACTGCCGGGTGCCACGAGGTAGAGCACCGGATTGGAGTAGAACACCACGCACAGCAGCGCGATCCCCGACATCCAGGTCAAGTAGGCTTCCCACTTGAACCAGTGCAGGTTGTCCGGCATGGACGGTGGGGCCAGTTTGTATTTTTCCAGGTGGTAGATGCCGCCGCCGTGGATCGCCCACAGATCACCGGCCAGACCGGTTTTCGGGTTGACGCGGTTGAGGTTGTTCTCCAGCCAGACGAAGTAGAACGACGCGCCGATCCAGGCCACGCCAGTGATCATGTGAACCCAGCGCACGCTCAGGTTCAGCCATTCCAACAGATGTGCTTCCACAGTCTTTACCTCTCGCCTGTCACTCTTGTTGTCGAGTGATCAGACCTTCTCTTATTGGTGGGGGGCGAGGATCAACCGCTCATCCTCTTTGAAAAAATGCTCATCGCAGTTATTGCCTGTGCCACTGCGATCAACCACCAGGAAGTCATCCCGCTTTTCGATCGTCAGCACCGGGTGGTGCCAGACGCCGCGATGGTAATTGATGCCCTGCCTGCCGTTGGTGACGAAGGCGCGGACCAAGCCTGATACAGGTTCATCGCCAACTGGCGCGACCACGATCAGAAAGGGGTTGCCGAGCAGCGGTATGAAAGCCTGGCTGCCCAGCGGATGGCGTTCCAGCATGCAAACGGTCAGCGGCATGTCCTGCGCATCGGCGCGGAAAATGCTGATGATCGCGTTGTCCTCAGGCGTCGCGGTTTCGACCGTCGCCAGTTTGTGGAAGCGCATGGTCGAACCGTTGTTGATCATGAAGTGATCGCTGCCGTCGGTTTCGATCACGTCACCGAAAGGGGCGAAGGCTTCTTTGGTCAGCGGTTCAATCGTCAATGTGCGCATGCTGTTCTTCTTTTCGTTGAGTGATCGTTCCCACGCTCTGCGTGGGAATGCAGCCCGTGACGCTCCGCGTCACATCCAAAGCGGACGCAGAGCGTCCAGTGATGCATTCCCACGCAGAGCGTGGGAACGATCATTGCAGTGTTATTTAGCGACCTTGCCCAATACACGCAGGCGACTCACGCCACCATCCGGGAACACGTTCAGGCGGATGTGGGTGATCGGGCCGAGTGCCTTGATCTGCTCGACGAAGGTGTGTTCGGCGTGCATTTCCAGCTTCTGGCTTGGTAGCAGTTCGCGCCAGAACAGCGACTGGGTTTCGATCTGGCTGTCGGTGCCGCCCTTGACGAACGCGCCCTGGATCGAGCAGGTGTCCGGGTAGTTGCCTTTGAAGTGCAGGGTGTCGACGACGATTTTTTCGATCTCGCCCGGATGACCCAGCGCGACGATTACCCAGTCATTGCCCGGCGTGCGACGACGCGCGGTTTCCCAGCCGTCGCCCATGTTGATGCCGCGGCCCGGGTTGAGGATGTTGCTCATGCGGCCGAAGTGTTCGTCGGAGCAGGCGAGGGCGCGGCCACCGTTAAGGGCTGCTGCCAAGTCCACTTGCTCGTTGTCGCCCACAGCGGACCAGTCGCGGAACGGAATGCCGTACACGCGCAGACGGGCAACACCGCCGTCCGGGTAGATGTTGAAGCGCAGGTGGCTGAACGCTTTGTCGTTGCTGATTTCATGGTAGTGGTGGCTGTTGCCCTGCAGCTCGACGGCCGACAGCACTTCGGTCCACTGGGTGTTTTCATCCGGCTCGCCCGAGGCCAGGAAGCACGCTTCCAGCGAGGCCGACGGCGGATAGTTGCCGGTGAAGAATGAAGTGTCGATGTCCACGCCTTTGATCGAGCCCGGTACGCCCAGACGGATCACCGCGCTGTCGTAACCTTCGAAGCGCTTGCGGCGCGACTCCCAGCCGTCCATCCACTTGCCGTTGTCATCGAACACGCCCTCCTTCCATACGGCCGGGGTCGGTTGGAACAGACGATTGGCGTCTGCGAACCAGTCATCGGTGACCGAAATGATCTTGGTGCCCAGACGGGCGTCGGCCAGGTTGACGTATTTTTCGAAAGGTACGGCGTAAGCTTTCATTCTTCTTGTCTGCCTTTGATAAGTTGGCTGGGGATGCTCGCAGGGCCCTGGGCGTTTGCGCGTTCATTCACGCTCGGGCCAGGCTTGCTAAAGAGTCAGTAAACGGAACAGGGCAATCTTGTTGATCTCCGCCAGCGCGCATTTGAACTCGGCTTCCACCGAATTGTTGATGCGCGTTTCGAACGCCGCGAGGATCTGATGCCGGTTGCTGCCTTTTACCGCCATGATGAAGGGAAACTTGAACTTGGCTTTGTAGGCGTCGTTCAGCTCGGTGAAGCGCTGGAACTCTTCGGCCGTGCATTGGTGAATACCGGCGCCAGCCTGTTCATTGGTGCTGGCTTCGGTCAGTTGGCCCTGGACGGCAGCTTTGCCGGCCAAGTCCGGGTGAGCGTTGATCAGGGCCAGCTGGCTGGCATGATCGGCGCTCAACAGGATATCGCTCATGCGCTGGTGCAGGGTTTCGATCTCGTCGATCGAAGCGTCCGCACCGAGGTCGTAGGCCTTTTCGGCCACCCATGGCGAATGTTCGTAGATGTCGGCGAAGGCTTTGACGAAAGCGTCGCGGCTCAGGGTCGACGGTTGCAGGGTTTGAAAGCGGCTCATTTTGCAGTCCCTTGGTACGGGTGGGTTTCTTGCCAGTGACGCGCGATGTCGACGCGACGGCTGAACCACACCTGTTCATGACTTTTGGCGTATTCGATAAAGCGCTTTAGCGAAGCGAGGCGACCAGGACGGCCGATCAGGCGGCAGTGCAGACCGATCGAGAGCATTTTCGGCGCCTCGGCACCTTCGGCGTAAAGCACGTCGAAGGCGTCTTTGAGGTATTCGAAGAAATCGTCACCCTTGTTGAAACCCTGCACTTGCGTGAAGCGCATGTCGTTGGTGTCGAGGGTGTAGGGGATCACCAGATGCGGCTTGCCGGTCGGGTTGTTCGGTTCCCAGTAGGGCAGGTCGTCGTCGTAGGTGTCGCAGTCGTAGAGGAAACCGCCTTCTTCCATGACCAGGCGACGGGTATTCGGCCCGGTACGGCCGGTGTACCAGCCCAGCGGACGTTCGCCAGTCAGTTCGGTGAGGATGCGGATCGCTTCGAGCATGTGCTCGCGTTCCTGCGCTTCGTCCATGTACTGGTAGTCGATCCAGCGGTAGCCGTGGCTGCAGATTTCGTGGCCGGCCTCGACCATCGCACGGATTACGTCCGGGTGACGCTGGGCGGCCATGGCCACGGCGAAGATGGTCAGCGGAATATCGAATTCCTTGAACAGCTTCAAAATGCGCCAGACGCCGGCGCGGCTGCCATACTCGTAAAGCGATTCCATGCTCATGTTGCGCGCGCCCTGCAGCGGCTGGGCAGCGACCATCTCGGAGAGGAAGGCTTCGGATTCCTTGTCGCCGTGCAGAATATTGCGCTCGCCACCTTCTTCGTAATTGAGCACGAAGGACAGGGCGATCCGGGCATTGCCCGGCCAGTGTGGGTGAGGAGGGTTACTGCCGTAACCGATCAGGTCGCGTGGGTAGTCAGCGCTCACTGCAGTCTTCCTTCTTGTACGTTGACAGATTGGTGTGGCGGCCTGGCAGGCTGGCGTCACAGCGATGGGCTGATTGTATACAACTTTATTTACATTTTGTAAGCCTGAATTTTCGCATTTTTCACCGGCTGTCATCTTTTGCTGTTAATGGTTCCGGCCTGCAAGAAACCTGCCTGACCAGTCAGCTAATAAATAGAAGGTTCAATGATCAGGCGCTTTGGCTACAGATTGGCGATAAAGGCCCGGATGGCGGGGGTGAGGCGAAAAATGTCGTTTTTATTGTGTACAATTTTTTTGAAAAGTGTCTTAATCAGTCGCTCGCCGCAGCGTTTCGTGCTCCGAAACGGTGCGGTCTCCTTTTCAACTGACTTCGGGAGGCGCGAGGTCTGACCGCTTGTTGCGGCCAGGCGCGCAGAATCAATGGGACGTTTGACAACACACGTTTTGGACGCTGCACACGGTTGCCCGGGCAGCTCGATCAAGGTCGAGCTGTACCGCGTTGAAGGTTCGCACCTGGAATTGGTCGCCAGTGCGACAACCAACAGCGATGGCCGGGTCGATGCGCCGTTGCTGCAAGGCGATGATTACCGCACCGGGGTTTATCAGGTGCAGTTCCATGCCGGCGATTACTACCGCGCCCGGGGCGTGCAACTGCCCGAGCCGGCCTTCCTGGACGTGGTGGTGCTGCGTTTCGGCATCTCCGCCGAGCAGGAGCACTACCACGTGCCCCTGCTGATTTCGCCTTACAGCTATTCCACGTATCGGGGCAGCTGACCCCCAAGCAGCTGCCCCCACCGGGAAGCGACTGCGCATATAGCTTCTTTGGTCTTTCGCCCGCTCACACTGCGGGCTTTTTTTATGCCTGTTTACAGCTCAACTGCCGGTGCAGGCGGGTAGCGGCTCAGCGCTCGCGGATAATGAATACCGAATCTGGCGTGGACGCGACCTTCAATACGCCCCCGATCAGCCATACCACTTTGTTCTGCGCGGCTGCATCGGTCAGCGCCTTGAAGGCGTCCTGACCGATTCTGGCGGGCAAGCCCGGTTCCGCCAGTTCGTTGCCAGGCACATGAGTCAGGCCGGCCTGACTGATCGCACCCAGTTTCAAAAAGAAGATCTGATCGTGACCGGCTCGTTTGAAGACCAGCGTCGGCATTCTGTGCTCATAAGTCAGTGGAAACAGCTCGTAACCACAGCCGACCAGCAACGCGCCGAGCAATCGCCGCAGATTCAGATCCGAGGGATAGGTCTTGTAATGATTCCAGGCGGAGGGGAAATGCTGCGGATCGAAGCTCAGGCGTTGCAATTCGCTGTCGGTCTGGGAAGGCATCGGAATAAGCCGTTTGCTTCCCAGGTCGATGTCCGGCGCAACTGCGAGCATGTTCAGCGGGTCGGCAAAATCTGGAGCTGTGGAAAACGGCAGTTGTTTCCACTGATGCAGAACGGCCTGGACATTGATCAATCCGGTGCCGGTAATCGTCTCGGAGTGATCGGCGAGTTCGAACAACCTGCGGGCGACGGCCCTTGCTGTTGCTTCAGAGAAATCGGGGAACGCGCGAGCGACGGACGTTGATATCGGCTCTTCAAAAAAACGTTTGCCCGGATGGACCTCACCCGGATCACTGCCGATGCGAAAAGTCGCTACCGGCTGTCGCTCGGGCATGTTTATCAGCATGCTTTCGAAAGTATTGAAATCTGTCGGGACAAACTCGGGATGACATACGAAATACACTTTGGGTGTCGTGTTCGAGCCGACAGGGACGATTGGATAATGCAGCCAGCCAAGCTGTACCGATTCGATGTGCACAGGTTTGTTCAGGTGCCCCCAGGGCAGCCAGAAATACGGGGTCAGCTCCTCAGGCGGAGTCGTGGCTTTCGACGCGGTAAGTGTTTCTGTGGCCTCGGCAAGTCGTGGACGCTTGCTCGGGCCGGGTACTGCGTTGTCGGACTGGCTGGCTTCGGGCTTGGTACCTGATGGCTTCGTCCCGGGTGTTTTTCGCCGCCAGAAAACGGTGCCGGGGATTTGCTCGAAGAAAAGGTCGGGTGCATTGGTCGTTGAGGCAAACGCTTGTTGATATTCACCGTCCTGGTTTTTGCGCACCATGACGGTGCCGTCTACCGTGGTTACGAAGGTCTGCCTGAGTCTGTTGTAACGAAGGCCTTCTGTCGCCATTTCCGGCTTGGTCAACGTCATGGCGTCGGCCGGCGAGATGTATGAGGGCAAGTGTGGCGTGGAGGACGCAGGCCGGTTGGAGGGCCTCGCGGGCCGCTGGATTTGCCAGATCGCCTGACCCTCGGTTCGCGTCAGAGGCAGGCCGGGCACGCCGGGCGCGAAGGTCAGTGGCACATGGTAGTTGCCTTGCCCGTCCTGCTCGACGACAAACTGGCCTTCATTGGCGATTTGAGCGTAGGTGCGCTGATCCGGTCCAGTGAACAAGCCATCGTTTTGCGTCACCGGCACCAATTCGTGGAAACGCTCTTGCGGCCAGGCGATTGCGTTCCGAGTGGCGCTGAAATCATGCGCTGCATCTGGCAACGCATGAAGGCTGACCGTGGGCACTGCGTTGGCTGCGGCAGAGGTGGCTGGCGCTTGGCTGATCGCCGGCGAATCGATGCCCAGGAGCAGGGCGTCAGGCATGTCCAGGCCCACATTTTTGACGAGGGGCGGTGATACGGGATGTGTGGCATCGGGCGAATCGGGCGATTTTATGGTCGGGATTTTTTTGGGTGATTTGGCCATGGGAAATACTCGGAAAAAGAGCGCGCAGACGCGTGCGGGTGCCGCGTAGACAGTACGCTGATAAAAAAAGGGTGTTTGTTGACGGGTTACCGCGAATTACGCGGGAGGCACTTTCATCAGCGAAACAGGGCGGAAAATGTTGGTCTGGTGACTGCAGCGATTCACTACTCTTAACGCAGACTTTTCGATGCGGGATTTGTCGGCACGCAATACCCAGCCATGGGCGGCCAGGTTGTAGCCCACGCGCGCGGTTTCGTCGTTGACGCAGATAACGTTCCAGACTTTGACTTCGTCGTTGGCCAATGCGGCAAGATATGGCGGGAGCGCTTTTGAGGCGTCGGGCTCTTCGAAAAAACGTGCATCAAGCCCATCCAGATAAATGCGATCAAAGACCAGATCGACCGTGTGCACAACTCCACCGGTTGTAATAACGCGGATTTGATCTATCAGATCTTCGCTTCCATAGACCGGCAGATAAAAAGTGGTGGTGCCGATGGAGAGCCGGTTTTCTTCCAGCCTTATTTCGACCTTGCCGAGCTGCGTTGCATCAAGTTCCCAAGTGGATGAATAGGGCAGGCGAACTTTGGCATCGGCAAGTGCGCCGGGAGTCGAGAGTTTGATGGTCATGTCCGGGAGTACGTGGATGAGATAACTCGAACCTTCTCCTTCGTAGTTGTCCATGTCGGTTTGCACGGCCAGTCGAATCGGCGTTGCGCAAACTCTTGTACGGCCCATCGGTTCAGCTGCTTTTTCAGCCAGATTGTGAAAGTAACGCTGAGAGCGAACCTCGAGCGGCAGTTTCATCTGGGTCACCCAATCCCGCGATACCGTGAAATCCGTAAATGCAGGTGCGATTTCGGTTTGCGCTGTAAGCTCGGCATCTGCAACGACACCGTCCTTGAAAATCAATACGTAACGGCTGAACGGACGAACAGCCATGGTGCGCAGGATCTTCGTAATATTGTCGTGATCGTCTTCGTTACGCGCAGCGGAGTAATAATTGAGCTTGATGCTTTTCGCGCCGAAGTGATAGACGAGATGGCAACCAACAGTCAGGTGATATGACTTGGGTTTGTCCGAGAAAAAATGCGCCTCCGCTTTTGTCAGCTCGTCGCTGCGGAAATCCAGATATATCCGGGTAATGACATCAGAACGTAAAACTGCGTAAAAAGTGGTTGTCTTGCCGGTTCTCGGGACGTAATAGGCAGCGGGTTTGCGGTGGCGGATCCAGCATTCCGCTGCATAAATAATGATCGGGTTTACCGGTTTTCCACGTTTGAGGAAGATTTCGGTTATTTCTACGGTGTGGCCGTCCGGAATGGTGTCTGGCAGATCAAGTCTGAAATGGAAATCATCGCTGGTTACGAAAATCAGGTTTTTGTTGCTCAGCTTTCTAGTGTGTTCGGTGTTCGTATAAACGTCATGAATGGTCAACACGTTTTTGAGGTGGTCAGACGTTTCGAAACCTGAGCGGATGACCAGGTCGTTACCCTCGATATCCCAGGATTCAATCAACTCCTTGCGCCAGTTCATAACGATGTAGCTGGTCTGTTCACCATCATCGACAATGGAAAAACGGCCCGCCACATGCGCAATGTAATATTGATCGGTGCCGGCGCCTCCCGACGCTTTTGCTCTTTCGTGGGAGAGAAATATCTGGTCGTCCCCAGCGCCAGCTTCAATGCTGTCGCTGCCCCGGGATTTGATAATGTTGTTTTGCGCGGAGCCCGTTACCACGCTTGCCGCGCGATGGACTGTCTCAACGTTTTCGATGCTGTCCAGCAAACTGTGCAGGATAGATATCCGGTTATTGTCGGCATCGACATCGCTCGTGATGATCTGCAATGTTCCAGCCAGCAGATCTACGTCATAGCCAGTTCTGTTGGTATTTCGGGAGGAGTAGCTGCCGCCGAGTACCAGTGTGTCATTTCCTGCGCCGCCGCTCAGCGTCGAATGATCTGCGACATGGCGACCCCTTTCAAGGAAGTCCGCTGCGTTCTCAAACAGGAACTGGTCATTTTCTTCGCCGCCCGAAAGTTGTTTTTTTCCTGACTTGTAATGGAAGGTGTTGGGTTTTTTTTCTACCCCTCTGATCGAGTCGTTGCCCTCGCTGATAAACCAGAGAACGTTCTTGCCCTCTGCGGCGACCCCCAACTCCGCGCCGGGTGTATCTTTTGTAACCCCTGCGCGTGCATCAATGATGTCATCGGTGCCTACCACTTCGGGGACATTGACCGATTCCCACGCATCCTGTTTGGTCCACCAGTTTCGTTTCCAGACCCGGGTTGGTTTCAGGCGCACATCGAACTTGCCGTTGACGATGGCTTCGGTGGTCTCTTTCAAGGGGCCGTCGAGCAGCGTTCTGGCGGTCTTTTTCAGTTGCAGAGAGTGCTGCAACAGTGTCTTTGCCTTGATATAGCGGTTTTGAACGCTTTGATCGACCTCCATCATGCAGAACGAAAACCAACCGCTACGCCACCGTTCATCGACAGTCAATTCAATGTAGTCATCTATATCGTCAACGATACGTACTGCGCCGTAGACCTGTGAGCCGATGGCGAGAATCGCGCCGGCTGCAAGTCCGACAGGGCCGGCAAACGAGAACCCGGCCATCGCGGCGGACCCGAGGATGACAGTCATGGCTGCACTGGTAATGCTCAGGCCAGCGCTGACGTAATGATCCATCGCTTCTTTGCCGGTGGCATTCTGAGCGGCGTTCATCGACCTCACGGCGGTAAAGATGTCGAAGGGCAGCGTCAGCATGCCGCCGACCAACCCTCCCGATCGACCCAATCTGAGTGCAAAGCGGGTTTTGGCGAAGTCCCGATAAGCACTTTGCCCGGCTGTGAGCATCTGCGTGGCTATCTTGCTCACCGCGACATCGGCCGCGATGGAGCCCAGCTCCGATACAATGCCTGCGCTGTTTATCGCTATTTCAGCAGTGTTTTCGGCTTTGATCGCATCGACAACGCCGCGAATTCCCATAAAGATGCCGAAGCCCTGGATGCCCACGCTGGAGCCCAGCGTCGCGTAACTTTTGGTCAATGCGGCCCAGCGGGGATGATGTTTGGGGACGTGCACGTGTTGCAGATCAAGCGACTGTGCGGCACTCAGAAGTTTGACAAGTTTGTCGCGGTAATTGCCGGATACAGTATCTGCAGCACTCTCCCCCAAGAGCCGGGGAGCGGTGAGCGGGCGCTGGCTGGCCATTTCAAACAGGAGCGTGGGCAACAAGTAGCTATCGCTGCCCGTTGAAGTTTTCAGGTAGTGTTCAACTTTATTGGCGTCGAACTGCAGGCTATTGATAAAAGAGCGCTTGGGGCGGCGAAAGAAACTGTTCTCGCCATTCAACGGCTGACCGTCAATGGTCGCGCCTAATCCGTCGAGTGCGGTACGGGTAATTGAAATATCGCCAATTTCCAAGGGGCCGAACACTTCGTCCACCATTTGCAACTGACTCGATTTTTCGTTAGTTCGGCTCTGATCAATGGTTGAGGGCTTGTATTCGTTGGCTTCATAGCCCAGATCCATGATTATTACGGTATCGGAAACAGGTTGCAGGTCCGCATGTATTGAAGGGTCGGTTTGTGCTGTTGCTTCGCTTATCAGTGTGGCCATTAGAACTTCCTTGTTCCGGCAATTGTCGTTAAGGCGAAGAATATTACGTTGGCTTTTCCAGAGCTGTATATCGGGGGGTTGTTGCTATCTATTGCATATCAAAGATTGAATGTTGTTCGAGTTGAATTGATTCAAAACAACACATCATCCCGCCCGAGGTCCGTTCCGGCAGGATGATCAATAGTGGCGCTTTTCAGTGGCTGCCGAGCAACGACGCGGCGCCAGCACCACCAAATAGTCCGGCACTGACCCGATTGAACCAACTCTGGCCTTTGCCGCTGCGCAGATAACGTGCGGCGCCATGGGCGCCCAGGCCATAGGCCAGCTTGCAGCACAGATCGAGCACTACCCAGGTCGCGATCATGATCAGCAATTGCGGCAGAAAAGGTTGCTCAGCGCGGAGGAACTGCGGCAGAAACGCGGCGAAAAACAGGATGTCCTTCGGATTGCTCGCACCCAGTACAAAGGCGCGTCCGAACAATGTGCGAAAGCGCGGCACCGGTGCAGCCTCAGGTACTTCGGCGCCCGTCGATGGCTGCCGCGACTGCTGCCAGCTCTGCCAGGCGAGGTAGAACAGGTACAGCGCACCGACTATTTTCAGTGCGCTGAACAACTGCTCCGAAGCCATTAGCAATGCGCCGAGGCCAAGTGCCGACGCGCTGAGCAGGCAGATCGAGGCGATCACGCCACCCAGGAACGCGGGGTACGACCGGCGCAAACCGTAATTCAGACTGTTGCTGATCATCAGCAATGACAGCGGTCCCGGGATCAGGATCACCACCAGCGCAGCGCCACTGAACAGCAGCCAGGTTTCCAGACTCATCGTATTGCTCCTTTGTTGTTATCGGGATGTGCAAAAGCCCCACCGGTGAGGGTGAGGCTGGTTTGAAGCCTGAACCGCGCAGCGTTTACAGGAAGATGAACTTGGCGATGAAGATCGCGCAGAGCACCCACAGGCTGACGGAAATTTCCTTGTACTTGCCGGTGCCGGCCTTCAACGCGACGTAAGTGATGAAGCCCAGGGCGATGCCGTCGGCGACCGAAAAGGTCAGCGGCATCATGATCGCCGTGACGATCGCCGGAATGGCGTCGGTCGCTTCGTCCCATTCGATGTGGGCCATACCGCCCATCATCAGCATCGCCACGTAGATCAGTGCACCTGCCGTGGCATAAGCGGGAATCATGCCAGCCAGCGGTGCGAAAAACATGGCCGCTATAAATAGCACACCCACGGTGACGGCGGTAAGACCAGTCCGACCACCAGCGGCCACGCCAGCGGCACTTTCCACGTAACTTGTCACAGGTGGAACCCCCACCACGGCGCCGAATACGCTGGATGCGCTGTCAGCCTTCATGGCTCGGGAAAGATTCTCGATGCGACCGTCAGCGGCGACAAGGTTGGCGCGCTGGGCCACGCCCATCAGCGTACCGGCGGTGTCGAACATGTGCACGAAGAGGAAGGCGAGCACCACGCTGATCATGCTGACGTTGAACACGCCGGCGACGTTCATTGCCATCCAGGTCGGCGCCAGGCTCGGCGGCGCGGACATGATGCCCTCGTAGTGGACCAGACCCAGGCCCCAGCCGGCGAGGGTGACGGTGATGATGCTGATCAGGATCGCACCGAACACACGGTGGTAACTGAGGATCGCGATCATCAGGAAGCAGATCGCGGCGAGCAGCGGGCCAGGTTCACGCAGCGAACCCAGCTTGATCAGCGTCGCCGGGCTGTCGACGACGATACCGGCCGTCTTCAGACCGATCAGGCCCAGAAACAGACCGACACCGGCGCCCATCGCGAACCGCAGGCTGACCGGGATACTGTTGAGCAGCCACTCGCGGATCCGCGAAAAGGTCAGGAACATGAACAGCACGCCCGAGACGAACACCGCGCCGAGGGCGGTTTCCCAGTTGTAGCCCATGGTGCCGACCACGGTGTAGGTGAAGAAGGCGTTGAGGCCCATGCCCGGTGCAAGCCCTACCGGCCAATTGGCATAGAGCCCCATCAACAGGCAACCGAGCGCAGCGGCGATGCAGGTGGCGACGAAGGCCGCACCGTGGTCGATGCCGGCATCGGCCATGATGTTCGGGTTGACGAAAATGATGTAAGCCATGGTGATGAAGGTTGTCAGACCGGCAATCAGCTCGGTCTTCACCGTGGTGCCATGCAAGCTGAGTTTGAACAGACGCTCCAGCAGGCCATTGCGTAATGGCGGCGTGAGCTCGAGCGGCGGTGCTTCGGATTTGCGGCTTTCCACAGCGAGTACTCCTCAAGAGTTTTATTGTTATTTCCAGGGCCGGACCCATGAGGGGTGGCAGCGGCCCTTTGAGGCATACGCGAATTTGTTGACCGTATAGTCAGGAACTCGCACGCAGTGGATTATGCTTTTGTGTACAAATAAAGCAAATATTGTTTTTTGTTTTGTCGGCGATTTTTTTGCCGATAGGGATATATGGCTATCAGGATGGCTACGCGAGCAGGCTCGCTGCCTCCTTTGTAATGCGCTTCCCTGTGGGAGCGAGCCTGCTCGCGAAGAGGGCGGCCCTGTCAATCGAGTTGCAGCTGATTCCCCCCAAGCGCCAGATTCACCGCCAACCACCCATTCACCGCCGCTTCCCCAGCCTCGGCAAATACCCGCTCGAGCAATTTCACCTGCTCACGGCGCAGCGCTTGCTCGAACTTCGCGCCTTCCGCCGTCAGCTCAAGCAGGCGCTTACGCTTGTCCGTCTGCGAAGCGACGCTGTCGACCAGGTGCATTTCCTGCAACTGGCGCAGGGGCATGTTCAACGCTTGTTTGCTCACGCCCAGCAGGGCCAGCAACTCTTTTACGCTGAGGTTCGGATAGCGCGCGATGAAAAACACGATGCGCTGATGCACCCGCGAGAGGCCGCGACGCTCGAGCATTTCATCAGCCTTGGCAGTGAATGCCTGATAGCCGAAGAAAAACGCTTCCATGGCCTGTTGCTGAGTGGAGGGGTTTTTAAGGTCAAGCATGTTGACGTACTCGCTCAAGCTGTCGTAATTTCAGTCAACCAGTTTGACTCATTTCCTGCATGCCTTGCTACGGTGACCTCCATGGCTTTTTCCGAACGTGTCTCGCGCCTTAAAAGTTCTTTGATCCGAGAAATCCTCGCGGCGGCCCAACTTCCGGAGGTCATGTCGTTCGCCGGCGGTTTGCCCGCTGAGGCGATGTTGCCGAAGGTGGAGTGGGACGAGATGCCGTTATCGCTGGGTCAGTACGGCATGAGCGAAGGCGAGCCGGCCTTGCGCGAAGCTTTGGCGGCAGAGGCGAGGGCGCTGGGCCTCGAGTGCGATGCGAGTCAGGTGCTGGTGGTCAGTGGTTCCCAGCAAACTCTGGATCTGGCGGCAAAACTGTATATCGACAAGGGCACGGAGATTTTGCTGGAGGCGCCGACTTATCTGGCCGCGCTGCAAATCTTCCAGCTGTTTGGCGCCGACTGCCTGACCGTGCCGCAGGAAGCGGACGGCCCCAACCTCGCGCAATTGCGTAATCGTTTAGAACAGCATCGCCCGGCGTTTATCTACCTGATCCCGACGTTCCAGAATCCTTCCGCCGTGCGCTACAGCGAGGCCAAGCGCACAGCGGTCGCCGCGTTGCTTGATGAATTCGGCGTCACGCTCATTGAAGACGAGCCATACCGCGAACTGACTTTCGATGGTGGCAGTGCCAAACCTATTGCGGCGCGCCTGAAAAAAGCCAGCTGGATCTACACCGGCACCGTGTCGAAAACCTTGCTCCCGGGTTTGCGTGTCGGTTACTTGATCGCCAGTGCGGATCTGTTCCCGCACCTGCTCAAACTGAAGCAATCGGCGGATCTGCACACCAATCGCATCGGCCAGTGGCAGGCGCTGCAATGGATCGGCTCGCAGAAGTATCAACAGCATTTGAGCGAGTTGCGGGATTTCTATCGGCAGCGGCGAGATGCGTTTCAACTGGCGCTGGAAATGCATTTTACCGATCTGGCTGAGTGGAACATGCCCCAGGGCGGGCTGTTCTTCTGGCTGACGCTGAAGCAACCGCTGGATACGCGCACTTTGCTCAATGAGGCGTTGGCCAATGATGTGGCATTCATGCCCGGTGAACCGTTCTTTCCCGAGCCGGACAAGCATCATGGGCATTTGCGCTTGAACTTCAGCCACATTGATCCGTCGCGGCTGGATGAGGGGTTGAAGCGGTTGGCGGCGGTGGTGCGGCGGGCGCAGATGGAAAGGGCGGCCTAGCAAAAACGCCGGCTTAAGGGCCGGCGTTGTCAGTGCGGGCCTCTTCGCGAGCAGGCTCGCTCCCACAAAATGGAATGCGTTTCAAGGGTGGGAGCGAGCGCGCTCGCGAAGGCGGCTATCGCTCCAACCCGTTAACATCAGACCGCCGCAAACCGCTTATCCAGATAATCAATAATCACCTTGGATTCATACATCCAGGTTGTCTGCCCGTTCTCTTCAATTCGCAGGCAAGGCACTTTGATTCGGCCACCCTGTTCCAGCAGGGTCTGGCGATCCTGCTCGTTGTTCTTCGCGTCTTTCAGCGCCACCGGCACATTCAGGCGATGCAGGGCGCGGCGGGTTTTCACGCAGAACGGGCAGGCGTGAAATTGATACAGCGTCAGGTCCTTCGCGGCAGCGTCGACTTGCGCCTGAGCAGCGGTGGGGCGTTTTTTCTTCCCCGGGCGGGTAATAAAGTCGATGAAGATAACCAGTTGGCCGAGGCCGACACGAAGCGCTTTGACGAACACGTTGAAAGCCTCACGGTGCAAATGAAGAAGGCGCGCAGCTTACCCGATTTTTCACGGGCGAAAAAAAACCGGCGATCAACGCCGGCTCTTTTCTGTTGCGAATTACTTGATGAGGCTGAGGAATTCGCTACGGGTTGCCGCGTTTTCACGGAATTCACCGAGCATCACCGAAGTGATCATCGACGAATTCTGCTTTTCGACGCCGCGCATCATCATGCACATGTGCTTGGCTTCGATCACCACGGCCACGCCCAGCGCGCCGGTGACTTGCTGCACCGCATCGGCGATCTGGCGGCTGAGGTTTTCCTGAATCTGCAGGCGGCGCGCGTACATATCGACGATCCGCGCAACCTTGGACAGGCCCAGCACTTTGCCGCTCGGGATATAGGCGACATGCGCCTTGCCGATGAACGGCAGCAAGTGGTGTTCGCACAACGAATACAGCTCGATGTCCTTGACCAGCACCATTTCGCTGTTGTCGGAGCTGAACAGGGCACCGTTGGTGACCTCTTCGAGCGTCTGTGCATAACCGCGGCAGAGGTACTGCATGGCTTTGGCGGCACGCTTTGGCGTGTCGAGCAGGCCCTCGCGGGAGACGTCCTCGCCCAATTGGCCGAGAATCGCGGTGTAGTTCTGTTCCAGTGTCACAGAGGCTGATTCCATAAGGGTTTCAGAGGGGTACTGTTTCTGTCTGTACCAATTTTGTACCAATCAAGCTGTTTTCGAGCTTTCCGAGTTCACCCCAGTCGGTGCTGGAGTTGATCCATCGGGCGTAGGTCGATAGCAACATCTGAACGCTATGACCGAGCTGAGTGGCAATAAACGCAGGGTTCATACCCGCCATGAGGCACATGGTAGCGTAAGTGTGTCGGCAGTTGTATTGCCGGCGGGCGCGAATCCCCAATTCGATCAATGCAGCCTGGAAGTGTTTATCGGTCACGCTCGACTGTTGAATGAACTCGAAGTTCTTGGTGGGCGGGAACACGTAGGGCGATTCAGCGCGTTTCCGACGGCTCTGCGAGGCACGTTGTTGCGCTACTAGCTCGGCTTGCTCGATGGCGTGCAGTGCGCGACTGTTGAGCATGACCTGGCGCCCGTTACGGGTTTTGGTACGCTCCTCGATCTTGTAGTCCGCGACGATTCGACACACGTTGACCAGCCGCTTTTCCTTGTCGACCTCTTCCCAGCGCAGCGCCGCGATCTCGCTGGGGCGCATGCCGGTGTAAAAGGCGAACTCAAAATAGGCCGCGTAGATCCCCATTGAATGGGTCAGCGTCTTATATAGGTGATCAATGATCTGGTTGGCCTCGCCGACTGTGAAGGGATCGATGGGCTTTTTGGCCTTCACCGGCAGTTCGATGGACTCCACTGGGTTACGGGTGATCAGGCCATCTTTTACTGCGGTACCGAACACCGTGGTCAGGCGCTGGATCGCCGCGCGCTTTACGCCCGGTGTCGGCCATTCGGTGTTGGCTACTACCTTGCGCAGCATCACCGACGTGATGCTGTCGATGGGCAACATCGCCAGATACGGCATCCAGTACAGATTGAGGGAGCCGAGGTAATTCTTGCGTGTCCCGGCCACGATCTCGCGACTGTTGAGCCACTCCTGGGCGTACTCCCCGAAACGGGGAGTTGCCGAGTAGTTGGCATAGGTGGAGTTGGGGAACAGTTCGGCGTAGCGCTGATCATCCAGCACGCCGTGCTTGATTAGGCTGGTTACGTTAGCGCGTAGGTCGGCGGCAGCCTTAATCCCCTTCGGCGTTTGGGGATAGGGGAGGGTTTCGCAACGGCGTTGCCCGTTCCAGGTGAAACGAATGCGGACGGATTGGCCAGCAAATTCAACTCCGGTGGGCAATCCCATTGGCTCTCGAGCCATGCTTCGTATCTCCTAAGGCTGTAGTAAATGCGGCTGTCGATGGTGTTCCAGACACCTTTGGGGATGACGCCTCTGGCGCGTTTTCCTTGTAGCGCCCGGCGGCTAGTTCCAACGAGTTCGGCCATCTTTTCTTCTGGAATCTTGTCCAGGTGAAAGGTGGGAAGTGATGCCTCATCAGCTTCTTCAAACTGTGAATGGCTTTTGCCGAGCTGCGCGGAGAGGTGTTTCTGTGCAGTCAAAGTTGCATTGGCGCCGCTCCCGTGGCCGCAGCACATGTGGAACTGCTGGAATGTATGCTCCATCACAGCTGTACTCCTTGAGCGTGCTCGCCAACGAGCGCGGCATGCTTCCAAGCTCTGCGGCTCCACGCGGCGAAGCCGGCCCGGTACGCATAATGCTCACGGGCAAATGAGTCGGATGTTTTCGCGCCTGGTGCGGTGATGTACGTGCCTCGCTGTGTGCAGTACTGCAGACCTTCGGGCACTGGGAACTCTTTTTCGAACTCGGCACGCGCGTTGATCTGCACCTTGTTAGCGGCAACTTTCGCTGTGTGTGCGGGCGAGCAGGAGGGATGCTTATACCCCTCGGTAGGCTGCGCGGGCGGGCGATTCTGAGCGATTAGCGTTGCATCGGGTGTGGCTGCCTCGCGCAGCTTTTCGTGGGGTATAGCCTGAACGTCAACAGCGCCGGTCAGCATCAGCGCACCGACCGCCATCGTACCGAGAGTGTAGGTTTCGAGACGCGCCCGTGCGATCAGTACTTCGGCCTTGGTTTGCTCCTGCGCACTGTCCCAAACCTTGGCCAATCGAGTGTTGTAGAACACCTGCATGGGTTCGAGATCGCCTTTGTTTTGAGCGATTTTTGCCTTCTCAAACTGCATGGCCAGGGTGCGCCAGTCCATCCAGCCGGGCGGTGAATAGAGTGCGTTAAGGTGGAACCCTACCGTCTCGCCATCTCCCTCAGCGTGCGCACGCCATTCGCCTTTGGCGAGCATTTCACCTTTATGGTGTTCCTCAATCAGCACATCACATTCGGTCCCAGCGCACTCGTAATGCACGGTGCTGAAATCGTCGCTGTAGTGAAGACGCTCCCATTCCAGTACCTGCATATGACCGCAGTCTGGACATGGCACGTAGAAGTGACGCTGGTCGCTACCTTCAAAGAGATCCGCAATCCGCGAAGCGCCTTTGATCGTTGGCGAACTGGAGAAATAAAACTTAGCGTTGCGACCGAAAGTACTCGCTCGCGTCTCCGCCAATTCGATGGGGTCCCCCTCCTCACCAATGTCGACTTCCCAGCGGTCAATTTCATCACCGTAAATGTAGCGCGCCGACAACTCTGACAAGTTTGCGGCAGAGCCGGCTGTGGTGACATACAGCGATCCGCCCTCAAATTCCTTGGTGTCCATCGTGTTGACTGCATCACGACCGGTCGCGATTCGCTCACGTAAAACAGGTGTGGCTTTGATGGTCTTTCCGATCCGTGCTGACACCCGTTTGGCCAGGCCTAAGCTTGGCAGCAAGGTCAGGATATTTGACGGTGCCATGTGGATCAGCCCACCGATCCAGTTCAACGCAATCTGGGTTTTCATTAACTGCGAAGCCACCATAGTGACTACACGTTTGCTGCGATGTGCCGGTGACAGGCAACGCATAGGCTCGCGAGCATATGGGGTCCGAGAGGTGCGGTACCGTCCAGGTTCAGCAGCACCTGTGTCTCGCGGAATGCGCATGTATTCGTCAGCCCATTGATCGACCCACAGCTCAGGCTCTGGGCGAAGGCCACGGAAGTACGCCGCCCGGTAAACCTCGGCACCGTCTGCAAGTTTGGCATCCATAGGATCAGTTCCCGAGGGTCAAAGCGTGGCTGAAGTCTTCGGCAGACAGGCGCTCAGCCTCTTCAAGCGCTTGGCGGATCTCACCAAGCAAGTGCTTTTCAATGTCCCAGGCGCTGGTCATAGCCGACAACACGGGGGCGAGTTTGGGTGGCAAGCTCAAAAGCAAATCACGAGTCATGCGCCCAGTAGTAAAAGCGGCTTCGTCGACGACTTCTCTATCAACCAACTCACCGGTGATCTTTTGAAGGTCAGCTTCGGCCCTCTCAGCCTGCGCAAGAGCCAACCGTGTTTTAGCCTGGTGATAGTCCGGCCCAGCTTGAGGGGCCGAAGTGGGAAGCGCGGGAGCGATCCATGGTTGCTGGACCGATGTAGTGGCGACCGGTGCGATTCGGGTACCCGAATTGCTGCGTGCTGGATCGCCCGTCATTTCTAAATACTGATCGGTGGCTTCGACATCGATCTTGCCATCCGAGGCGTAAATCAATCGGCCTTGCTTGGCCAGTTTGCCGACGTACTGGCGGGACCAACCTTTGCTGGCCGCGTATTCCGTTCGGCTCAAAACGGTCATGTAAACCTCCTGTCAACTTAGGGCCGTCAACCTCTGTCAACCTCTGTCAACCAACGTGAAAAAACCGGCCAGTCGCAAGATCCCGCGGGTTTCCGACCCCGTACCCTCCGAATAACCCTAGGGTCCCCTGCGGTTTCAGGCTGGCCCGCCGCCATTCGGCGGGACATCGCACACACCAAGCCGCTTCGCAGCCCAGCGCTCGTACAACCCGATGGCAACATCCGCACCAGCCATCGCCGTCAAACAACCCAAGGCGCCCGCCGTCCAGAGCGACATGCCGGCAGCAATCATCAGCATCATTGCCGACACGCCGCAGACAATGCAGGCTCCCGACCGAAGCGCGAGCCTGCGCAACAATGCCCAGCCCCGCGCCCCATCTTTATCTGCTCGCCACATTTCCCCCGACACACCCCCGACCAGCGCCAGGACAACCACTAACCAGATCGGCATCTCTGCCAGTGCTTGTTGCTCGTTTGTCATCGCCTACCCCATGAACGCAAAAACCCGGCGCAATGGCCGGGTTTGGTGGTGTGGTGCCTGCCGCTTTCTGCGGTCGCACCTATCGAAGATGACTACTTTTTACAGGTCGATTCCGGTGGCAGCAACCCTGTTTTAATGCCACCCGGTGAATAAGTGGGTACCCGACGAGTTTTTCGCCCAGTGCGTTGCCGAGCGCAAGGTCGCTCGTTACGTGCGCGGCCATAAACGCATCGAGTGGATCAAGGGTAAAGCAGAGCGTAACGAAGCCCTCGACCTCATGGTGTATTGCTTGGCGATGGCGCATTACATGACCGAAGTGCTTGAAGCCTAAGGGGGCTTATCAATGATTCCTCAAGTTCTGAAGAACATGAATCCGAACATTCCGCAAAAGGTGATCGTGACCAATATGGGCGCCGGTGGTGGCCTGGGTGACGGGCTGGACATCGGCGACGTGGATGGCGGCGAGGATAAAAAAGACAAGAAGGGCAAGAAGGGCAAGAAGGTCGGCCGCAAGGGTGTTGGTGGAAAGGGTGTTGGTGGCGGTGTCGGTGGCGGTGTCGAGATGGCGCGCGGGGTCGGCAACGTCGTGAAGGGCACGGCCGTAGTGGCGGTGGCCGATGCCGGTTTCAAGGCCTATGACACCTACATGAACGCCGAAACTCAGGACGAAAAGGCCGAGGGTTACGGTGCGGCTGCCGGTGGGTTGGCCGGTTCGCTCTCTGGTGCAGCAGCGGGGGCAGCCCTCGGCACGATGATTATGCCGGTGATCGGCACGGCGATCGGGGGGCTGATCGGTGGCTTGATTGGCAGTTACGGCGGCGATGCCTTGGGCGGGTACGTCGGCAAATCGATGTTCGGCACTGAAGACGCGCTGAAGAAAATCCCGGACGCCGGGCCGTTGATGATGGCCAATGCCGGCAAAGACATGGCGCCGAAGCTGGGCGACACCTCGTTGGGTGCTACGGCCAAGGCGTTCGCGCCGGCAACCACTGGCCCTCTGATGCTGACCAATCCCGGCAAGGGGCTGGATGTCGGCGCGACGATGGCCCCGGCCGTTCCGGAGGCGCCGCCGGTGTCGTATGACCCGCGCGACCTGAATTCGAAGGACGCCATGCTGTTGCCGCACTTTGCCAACAAGGTGCGCTTCCCGGGTTCGGAACTGCGTCGGCCGAAGGTGATTCGCTCCGGGCTGGAAGAGCCGACGCCGCCGCCTCAGATCGGCATGGCCGCCAAAGACATGATGATGCCACCGGCCAGCGCAGACGCCGCGGCGGGGGCATTGGTCAAGCCGATGGCAGCGGCGCCGGCGGCGCCAAAAGTCGAGTCCAACGTGGCGATTCAGGCGCCGTTTTCGCTGGTGGTCAACGGTGACGTGAAGGATGGCAATCAGCTTTTCGCGCAGATCAAGCCAATGCTCGATCAGCACTATCGCGACATGGCCAAGCAGATGGGGGGCAATCAGCTCTATGACACGCCACACGTTTGATAAGGGGGGCACATGGAAGCATTGGGGCAGTTGCAGTCGGGGTTGAAATATCTGGCCACGGCAGGCGAAACCGGCCGCCGCAGTCTGGACGGAATGCTGTCACCGGTGAATGGCGCGATCGGCGAAATCACCGGTGCCGCGTCCGAGTTGGAAAGCCTGCCCTTTGTCGGGCCGGCGATCGGGGAAAAGCTTCAGCGGGCGATGCGCGGGATTAACGCCGCGCAGGCGCAAGTCGGGCGGGTGGTGGCCATGTACGGCACGGCCACCCGCGCGGTCGCCCAGGTGGAGGAACGTTTGGGCGTGCTGAAGGAACAGGCCGGCAAGGCCGCCACGGCCATCAACAAGATCGCCGGCAAGATCAGTCCGGCATTGGCCAACATCGTGCCCACGGGCACCTTTGCCCCGGATCAGACGCCGGCGCCGGAAGCCGTGAAGCCGTTCCCGCACCTGCTGATCATCCAGCCGCAAGACCCCAAGGCGCAGCCGTATTTCTTCAACCTGGACACGGCGGCCTTTGACGAGCTGCGCCGGTCGACCAAATTCCGCTGGGCCTCGCAAGAGCGCCTATCGCGGCGCCCGGCGCAGCAGGGCGTGGGCATCGGTGACGAGAAAATCACCCTTAAGGGCGTGATCCTGCCGGGGCTAAAGGGCGGATTAAAGCAACTCGACACCCTGCGCACGATGGGCGGAAAGGTGCTGCCGCCGATTGTGATCAACAAAAGCGACGTCAGCCGCTGGCAATTCAACTTTGAGGATCGCGATTCGCACAAGGCGGTCGGGGCCAAGCATCAAGACAAAAAGACCGGTGAGCTGGCTGTGGTGTCGCTGGAAAACGACGACGCCCCGGCCGGGCTGCCGGCGGTGCATACCGATCGGCATATCTACCCAAACAAGACCGCCGCCCAGGCAGCGGCCCGGGCGCGTTTGGCGGCGTTCAACCGCTCCACCGCCGGCGTGCGGCTGGAAATGGCCGGGCGTACAGATCTGTTTGCGGAATGCCTGATCATCGCCCAGGGCTTCAAGGTCGGGCTTGATGGCGAGTTTCTAGCCGAGTCGGTGCAGCAGACGTACACCCAATCCGGCTGGTCGACCACCGTTGAATGTAACGGCGGCAAGAAGGGCAAGGCTAACGCCAAGGGCAAGAAGGGGAAAAAGCCGGCCAAGCCGGTCAAGGTCGTCAGCCTCGCATAACGCGCTTAGTCGCAATCATTCGCCGCCTTGAGCGGCTTTTTCATGTCTGGAGTTTGTATGTCCATCACTGAACAACAGCTGCAAAGCATCATGCCCAACGCCCGCCGCCAAGCGGGCGTTTTTGTATCCGCCCTCAACGCAGCCATGGCCCATCGACAGATCAACACGCCGAAACGCCAAGCCGCGTTCCTGGCGCAAGTCGGTCACGAATCGGGTCAGCTGCAGTACGTCCGGGAACTGGGCGGCGACCAGTACCTGAGCAAATACGACACCGGCAGCCTCGCTGCGAAACTGGGCAACACGCCAGCAGCGGATGGTGATGGCCAGCGCTATCGCGGTCGCGGGCTGATCCAGGTCACTGGCCACGACAACTACCTGCGCTGCAGCTTGGCGCTGTTCGGTGACGAGCGATTGCTGCGCACGCCTGAATTGCTGGAGCTGCCGCAGTGGGCTGCCGAATCGGCTGCATGGTTTTGGTCAGTGAATGGGCTGAACGCGCTGGCCGATCAAAATGAATTCAACACGATCACCCGCAGGATCAACGGTGGCCTCAATGGCCTGCAGGATCGGCTGGAGTTGTGGGAGCGGGCGAGGGCGGTGTTATGCGTCTCGGCGAACTGATCCCGGCCCCGTATCGGCTGCTGGCAACACGAGTGCTGCTGGTTGTCTTGGTCGGTGGTTCTGCGGCCATCACTTGGCGAGTCCAGGATTGGCGCTTCGGCAAACAGCTCGCAGAGCAGGCCCGACTCCACACCGAAATCCTTAACCAGTTGGCCGTGGCCACGGTTGCGCAGCAGCGTGCTGAACAGGACAAACGCCTCGCGCTCGAGCAGCGCCTGGCTACCAGCGAACAAACCCATTACCGAGCCTTGAGTGATGCCCAACGTGATCAAGGTCGCCTGCGCGACCGCCTTGCCACTGCTGATCTGCGCCTGTCAGTCCTACTCGACGCCACCACCGGCGCCGACAACGGACAGGTGTCAGCCACCACCGCCACCGGCGGCGTGGTTCATGGCCCCGCAAGAGCCGAACTTGACCCAGCGCATGCTCAACGAATTATCGGCGTCACCGATGATGGTGACCGGGGGCTGATTGCTCTTGCTGCGTGCCAAGGATATGTGCGGGAGCTGAGTCGATAGGGATGTGCCCGGCGCAGTTAACCAGGAACAATGGCTGCTAGCCTGGTGAACAACACTTCGTTCGTCAGACGAACTGCTCTACCACTTCTTTCGTCATTGGCCTCCCATTCACCAGATTTGAGCGGGCGGTAGAACATGGCGCGGTCAAAAAGCCCCGTCACGTTTAGACCGCGCTCACCGCTTTGTTCTTCTGGTTCAAATGTAACTGTTTTGTCCAACACCTTCACGCACAGGGTTTCAATCTTCGAAGTGAAGTCTGAACAAGTAACACTATTTTTGAACAACTCAATGCCTTGGATTCCTGCGAGCATCGATTCAAGCTGCGAGTAGAAGGTCGACGCATGAGTTTCGAACATTTCCGCCTGCTCTGTTTTCTTCCGCTCAGCACATTCTTTTGCGTGCAGGTGCGCCAAAATCGTGTGCTGTAAAAATTCCTTAGTGCTCATGGGTATCCTCCTGGTGATGTCGAATTACCGTTGCATACTAGCGAAAGCCCCCGCGCAATAGCGAAGTAAAAGGAGCGATCTGATCAGATGCGTCAACATCCGACCTGATCGCTGTCCCCGCAGACTATCCCTGCAAGTCCAGCCAAGGCTCCTGCTCCGTGCACAAAGCGCGGCGAGCCTAGCACCTGTTTATCCATACAGTAAAGGTCTTGCTCTCAATGTCCACACCCATCATCCCTTGGATGGGCGGCAAACGCCGCCTAGCCGACCGCCTCATCCCGCTTTTTCCGCCGCACGAATGCTACGTCGAAGTTTTTGCCGGCGGTGCCGCGCTCTACTTCATGAAGCCTCAGCCGTCGCCGGTCGAAGTCCTCAACGACATCAACGGCGACCTGGTCACGCTTTACCGCGTCGTGCAGAACCACCTCGAAGAATTCGTGCGCCAGTTCAAATGGGCGCTCAGCTCGCGGCAGGTGTTCGAATGGCAGAAAATGACCCGCCCTGAAACTCTCACCGACATCCAGCGCGCCGCCCGATTCTTTTACCTGCAGCACCATGCCTTCGCCGGCAAGGTCTCGAATCAGACTTTCGGGACGGCGACGACTGCCCCGGCCATCAATCTGCTGCGGATCGAGGAAAACCTCTCGGCCGCTTGGCAGCGCCTGTCCGGCACCTATGTCGAAAATCTCCCTTGGCTTGAATGTGCAGAACGCTACGACCGTGCTCACACTTTCCACTACATGGATCCGCCTTACTGGCAGACCGCCGGCTACGGCGTGGACTTTCCGTTCGAGAACTACGAACGGATGGCCGACTTTATGCGCCGCTGCAAAGGCAAAGTGATGGTCAGCATCAACGACCATCCGGACATCCGCCGCGTGTTCGAAGGCTTCAACTTTGAAACGTTGGACATCCGCTACAGCAACACCAACCAGCGGCAAGGGAAGGCTGAAGTCAGTGGCGAGTTGGTGATCATGAATTGGGAGCCGGCGTCCCTAGGAGGCTTGTTCTAGAGGCATATCGGAGTTAATTTTCCGATTCTGCTCGTAGAGCATTTCTGGCGTTAAGCTATTATTACTAGTGCTGAGAATGTCACTCATCATCTTCGTTCATCAAATGATAACTGCAATGGACAAGCGATTAGTCGGCCTTTCTTTTCTAATGACCCTAGGATGGGTAAGCATTGTTCTTTTGGTGATGTATTGGATGTCGTAGTAAAGGTAATTACCGTGGACGACGTTGTTCTGAGCGAAAAAATGAAGCGTGAAGCCGATCGGCTTCTTGCCCTGATCGTGCGGGCTGATTCGATGATCCTGGCCGTGAAAGCGGGTGCGCGGGCGGATGGCTTTGTCTTGGGTCTGGAAGCCGCAGGCGCATTGAAGAGCGGAGACGCGGAGCGGCTCTACATCATTTTCGAAGCGGCATTGGTGGACCGTCTTAAGACGCTTGCGGGAAAATAGAACAGGTTATCGTTGTCGTTCGCATGCTGGTCAAAGCTTTGGGCATGATGAGTGCCTCAAAGGTCATGAATGCCACTTTTCAGAGTGAGTTCTGCGCTCATCGCTAACTCCACGCGTGATGCTTTCAGCGCAGACCTGCGGGCACTGCTTTTTCCACAAAACCTTGTCCGGTGCAGGTTGGGCAGTCGTCACGTGCACCAAAGCGATCTAGGCAGGCAGAGCAAATACAGAAGGCTGCCGACTCGATGTAAGGTCGCACCTTTTCAAAGGCACGCAGATCACGTTCCTCTTGAGCGACCTGCGCTGCATCTATTAATGCTCGATAAGTGTCAGCATCGGAAAGCGGCTGGTGGGTGATGCCGGCGATCATTCGTTCGGTCTCAACCAACTGGTACCGATGACCATTCATTTCCAAGACCAGCCCGAAGATCTTCCCGACCTTTTGTGAAAGACCGAGCGTCAGCCTTACTCCGTCCGTATTCGAGTAAACCTTTCCGTCGTAAGCGAATGACGCGCCGCGTGGTTGATCATTGACAAAATTGAAGATCGATCGACGGATCGTGCCTAGCAGTTTCCCACTATCGATCTGTACAACGTCGTACGTCGATGCACCGCGGTAGTGACCTGGCGAGTTCTGCAGCTCTTCGACGGCGTGCCAATAGGCGGCGTTTGCCCTTTCGTTCAAGTCGAACTGTTCCAGTTGGTCGATCAGACGTTCATCGAATAGCGCCGCCGACATTTCGTGGAGTGTTTCCCGATGGCCCTCCGGGTTTCGCATACGGAAATCCTGATCGTCGAGTGTCGTGCGCCATCGCTGGAGTCGTAAGATTTTAGCCTGGTCGAAATTCATGGAGCCGGATTCGCTGTAAAGTCACTGTATGGGTATACAGTAAATGAGGTGGTGCGTAGGAGCGAGGGGAAGTCGACGAGCTGCTGTGAACGGTAGGTCTGGATCCTGGGAGAGGGGCATGTTAACTGGAGTGCTGCGCAGTCTCAGTCTGAGAGCTGGTGTCCCTGAGAGGGTTCGGATCTCTCCTTCACCGCCACATTCAGTAAACGCAAGCACCTGATTTTCCTAGAGAAAGTCGGGGGTTTGTGGTTTTTGGCGTCTGAGAAAAGGCCATATGGGACTGAGATGGGACTGGGGCTTCATTTCGGTGCGCAGATAGAGCTTGCTGAATGAGCGACTAACCTTCGGCGACAATGCGATCAGCTAGGCTGTCGTGAACCCGACCACAAGGACGACTTCCATGCCATCTGACTCAGATCCCAACGTTGCCACGGCAGATGCTCTGACATTACTACTACACAACCAGCATGCACTTGGGGCAGCTATTGAGGAGGTCACAAAGTGGCTCTCGGAGAGCGGCGTAGAAGATGTTGCTCTTAATGCGGTAAAGGCTATGGAAACCTTAGACACAAACGCCAAAGCACTCTCAGATGCGATTCTGCGAATACGGCAGTCGTAGATACAGCTCTCTGAGTGTGAACCTACGAATCACAGACGGCTGTGAGTCGATAGCGGAGATTCGCGCCTGCTTTTTTAGCCAAAAGCGGCCAGCCTCTTTTTTTTAGAAAAAGGATTTAGTAATGGCAAGAGATGACTTTGCTCCGTTGGTGGTTGCGGCTCTCGGAAAACGTGCCTCATTCATATGTTCTAACCCTGGTTGCAGAAGACAAACAATTGCACCCTCAAGTGCTGACGCCATGAAGTTTCTATACATCGGAGCGGCAGCACACATAACTGCAGCTTCGAAATATGGTCCGCGTTACGACCCGAATATGACAACGGAGGATCGTGCTGCGATAACGAATGGAATCTTCCTTTGCCGGAGTTGCGCCGACCTAATAGATAAAAATAAAGGCATCGATTTCACTGTTGATGAGCTGAGATCTTGGAAGTCAGATCATGAGGATTGGGTCTCCGCTAATTTAAACAAAACACCTGGAGGCGTAGGCGGCGACGGCGGAGGAGGGACGATTATCGGCAACCGAGGGACTGTAATCGGCGGAAAAGGAGGTGAAGGGGGGACAGGAGGGAGTGGAGGCAAAGGTGGTAGCGGATTTATACAAGGGGATGAGGGGTTGATCATTGGTGGGAATGGCGGTAGCGCGGGCACTGCTGATGGTCGCGGCGGAAAAGGGGCGCGAAGCCCTATGCAGCGCGTTGGATCTCCCACTGATTTTTGGGGATACGGAAACGGTGCCTCTGGAGCTAATCATCCTGAGTACGATAGGCGTCTTACCTTATTGGCTCAATTCAGGCATGAGTATTTAACGAAACTACCCGAGCATGCTCCGTATGTTCATGCTGGAATTGACGTAGTTCCATGCGATTGGATCAATCAGCGGCTTGCGGAATGCAGTGAGCAGTGGAGGGTCGAAATGGGAGAGTTTGGATATACACTTCCACCTTTAACCCTAAGAGATCGAGACGATCTCCAATAACTTTCCGTAGGTTATCTTTAGCTCCAGCGAAGGTTTAATGAATCTCCGAATCTTGCAGTTAGCTATCAAATGGCAGATCCGGATCGTTCTCAGTTATTGACGACCGCTACGTTGAATTCCAGCCTATGTTCCATCGGCCCCCACACCCGACCCCGGTGTGGGGGCCTTTTCTTTGGGGGGCGGGAACCACCGATGCCTAGTCTGGCCTGCCGACCCCGGGTACTGTGGTATCACGGATGATGCAGCCAAACGCGGCTGAGGAAGCTCACATGATCAGCGAGGCGATCCATGAAGAGGTGCTGCGCACCCTGGTGCAGCAGAACGTAGTGCGCGAGTGCCTGGTGGCTAAGTTCGATGGTGGATGATTTGGAGTCTGTCGATCTGCTTGGGCGGAAGTGGTGCACGCTGGGTGCCGGTACGCTCTCGGCGCGAACGCCTACGTATTTGGGACAGCCTGACAGCGGTGGAGCTGTGAAAGGGTTCAACTTCAGCGGATATGTCCTAGAGGATGTCTGCTTTCGGCCAAAAGCAGTCATCCTGGTTTAGCATTATCTGGAATGACTTAGGTTTCGACATCAAATCTGCCCAATAGCGCGGCGCCGTCAGTGGCACCTAAAATTTGATCGATCGCAGCGATTTTTTGGGATGCGTCGTCGAGCGCAAAGTCAGCATTGGTGTAAACAGCCTCCGCCTCGTTATGAAGTGCATAGGCAATATGCGCCGCCACGCGAACATTCGTCGGGGCGTCTACAACGCTACCCAGATAATCAACAAGTAAAGTCTTGATCTCTAGCAATGCGAGGGCGAGTAGTCTGTTTTGGTCTGTCTGCATATCGGGAACCTGGATATTGCAATGCGGGGTTCGAAACGAATTTCCCGAGGTTATACAAAACGTTGGATAGGCAAAAGCAAATGACCGCTCCGGGGCCGAAACATTTCGCTTATGACAGGCTGCTTCTGGCCGAAAGCGGACCTTGGTGGTCAGATTATTGGATGCGGTTTAGGGCAGATTTAGGGCAGATCAGAGGCCGCACGAGGCCGCTAAGCACCAAAGCATTCGGCTTAGTTGCCCGTACTTTATGGCCTGTAGCGGTCTGAAGTGATCCTAGAAGGGGTTCGAATCCCTATCCGAACAATCAGTAGCGACAATTGCTCCAATAGGGGAGCGAGGTCAGGTCTTGGCGGGCCATCACTTCAAGTGATCTCCTGGACGCATTTAAGGCCCAAGACCAGGTCAAGATGCCTGCGCGATTGGACGTAATAGACGTCCTATCTAACGAGGCGCACTAGACTGCCTAAGTCGCATGATCGCGTCAGTGATCGTTTGCGCATTTCGATCAAGCGTTTCCAAGGCCGCAACGGCGTTATCGGCAACAGTGTCTGCGCCATTCCCTGAGATCCAATGGGTGATTTCTTCGATTGCTGCACCGAGTGCATGCTGGTTATGCAGGAGCAACGTCAGAGCATCTGCCGTGACGATATTGAAATCCGACGGATCTGGCATGGTGTTCGTCCTTGAAGTCGATGCGTGGCTAAATCTGTCCATCATTCTGCATGATCCTAGTCCAAAGCGAGCGACTCCGGTTCGCACATTGTACATTTGCCACTTCGAAAGGTCCGGCCATAGGCCTCTTGGGATGGGGCAAAAATGGGGCAAACCGTACGCCATTTAATGCCATTCAATGCCAAGCATGCATTTGCGCACGCAATGGTGAAATGCGCTAATCCTTAACAAATACTGGGGGTTGGTGCATAACGACCAAAGTACTCCAGCACAATCGGGGTTTGAGGGATTTGCTTCGGAGGTTGGCCAAGCCCTGTTTAACGGGTCCAGCGCTCTCCCCGACTCCCCACAAGGCACCACGGACATTTTCGCCCACATCGGGCGCCTTGTTTTTGAGTGCTGAGCGACAGCTCCATTAGGGTGGCGTCTAGGGCGAGATGATTCTGATCCATCCTTTCCAGTAAATCCGAAGGAACCCCTCTCCTCGACACCTATTAGAGTATGTATGCCAGATTTCGTCGTCTTGGTCTCGATAGATCGGTCGCTCGTCCGCACCAAGCGAGCAGGGGAAATGAGTCTAGGACGGCGTGGATCTCAGATCCTACCTCTAGGCAGAAAACGCTGGTCTACGCTGATCATAGAACTCCTCGACTGCTTCGCGTGAATCTGTGAAAATTACGCAGATGGATGTTTTTTTTAAAGGAAAGCGTCAGTATTTGTGGGTTAAGGTGTGAAAAAATCACATTAGGGTGGTCCGATGTTAGTTTCTTTCTCAGTAGAAAATTTTAGATCCTTTTCCAAAGAACAGACATTTTCTTTGGTAGCGAGCGGGAGGCTTTCAGGTACTCATGACAGCCATACCGTAGCCATCCCGAATTCTGATCTCAGGGTTCTGAAGGTTGGTGTCCTTTATGGTGCGAATGGGGCTGGGAAATCTAGCCTATTCAAAGCACTCAGCTACATGAAGAAGATGGTCCTACGTGCAGGAAAACCGCACGGAACCCTTAGAGAACCATATAAGTTTAGTAAGTTGAGAGATGAGCCATCTACATTTGATTTGCAGTTTATATGCGAAGGTGAATTGTATAGGTACGGATTTAAAGTTGACGACAGTCAGATATTAGAAGAGTGGTTGCTGCAGGTCTCCGGTAAGAAAGAGATAGTAATATACGAAAGAGTTACTGATGCTGCAGGTGGTGTGAAAATTGAACCCGCAGGTTTAGGTAAGAGTGAAAAAGCATACTTGCTTGCGAAAATAGGTGGGCCTGCGAATCAGACTTTTTTAGCTACGGCGAATGCAACACTTAAAGATAGTGATCTAAGTGGACACGTAAAAAGCGTTATTCATTGGTTCAAGTATAAATTGAGGTTGACAGGTCCGGATGAGAATATTGAGCCGGTCGGTCATATGTTGGCGGACAATGTTGCCTTTAGGGAATTTGCTGGTGAGTTTCTCCGGGCATCGTCTACCGGAGTCCAGAGTTTAGGTGTCGAGAAGAAAGAAATTACTGAGCAGGACCTAGAGAAAATAATTCCAAAATCAGTGCTGCCGACTCTTCTTAGGAGACTCGAAGATAGTGAGGATGGTATCGGTATCGTCCAAATGGCAAACGGAGAGGAGCTTCTTCTAGAACGTGGGGATGGTAATAGATTTTATCAGTTGTCAGTGCATTCAAATCATCAGGTAGGTGACGAAGCAAACTCACGGCTGCCATTAACTGAAGAGTCTGATGGTACTCGCCGATTGTTGCAATTGCTTCCAGCGTTACACGTCGCGCGTTCAAAGGATGCCACATACTTTATAGATGAAATCGATAGAAGTATGCATCCAATGCTTATCTGGAAGTTTTTGGAAACATTTTTGAATGCATGTGATGAAAAGAATAGTCAGATAATTGTAACCACCCATGAGTCCAATTTGTTAGATCTCGAGCTGCTAAGGCGGGATGAGATATGGTTTGCAGAAAAAGACTTCTCATTAAGTACGAATTTATATAGCTTATCTGATTTCAAAGTAAGAAAGGATCTTGAGGTTAGGAAGCACTACCTTCAGGGGAGATTCGGAGCCGTTCCATTTTTAGGTCGTTTGGACGGTCTAATTGATTCGGGTGAAGAAGCATGTCACTAACATCCAGAAAAAAAAGGCCGCTAGTTCGAGATCAAAAAGACTATCGTGACGATAGATTATTTATTATTGCTTCTGATGATACTTTTGCTCCTAAGCAGTATTTCGATGCCTTTGAAATACCGAGAATCAAAGTAGTAGTAGTGCCTACAACAGATGGCAGTTCTGCAGCTCCGCACGTGCTCTCGAGGCTAGATCAATTTGATGTAGAAGAGGATGATGAGCGGTGGATGTTGTTGGATACGGATCATTATATCCAGCCAAATCATGCAGCTACTTTTCTGCAGGCTATAACTGAGGCTCGGCAAAAAGGGATCGAAGTCGCACTAAGCAATCCATGCTTTGATTTTTGGCTGTTGTTACATCATTTAGAGGCGGATGCAGATCTTTCGATAATTACTGATGCAAAATCAGTCGGCGTAGAGTTGCGGAAAAAATTAGGAGCTTTTGATAAGACAAAATTAAATCCTACAAACTTCCCGCTTTCGGCAGTGGCGCATGCATGTAGTATTGCTCGCGCAATGGATATAAGTGTGGGAGGTGGCAATCGTCCTGAAGGGCCGACGTCACGTGTTTATAAATTGTGGGAGTCGATTGTTTCAAAGACACCAAGAGTGCAGCTGCCGCAAGAACTGGTTTTAGTTCGGAACGATGAATAAAATAAATTGACTGCATTGGTTAAAATTTGATTTAAGGGTAAAGCAATGTCAGGTTCTTATTAGTGGTCCTGGCATTGTTCTGTCTTTTTATTCTTAACAGTGGTGCTTAGGATTTGCTACAAGGCAGAGCTAAAACAAGTTAAGAGTAGCAATGCTAGGGTTTTTGGGCAAAGCTATGTCCAATCCATCATTGGGGGCAGCGAATTTATTGTGATTTTCCAATTGAAAATATGTGGTTTAATTACACTGCTCAGTCGCGACCCAGTTCAAACTTACTCCAAATATTGTCTTCGGTATGGCTGTGTGGCAAGGTATAAGCTCTGCCTTCAGCAGAAAAGATTTCGAATTCCAAGCCTGTAACATCATCTTTTTCGAGTCCTTCACGTTGTGATTCATATCGCTCTGTCGCAAACGAAACCAGGACAAGAATGATCTCTCCGGGTTTAATAATCGCTGGTAATGTATCGGTCTCTCCAATCTTGCCGTAAGTTTCGAAGGATAACACGGCTTCCTTGATAGCAAATTGCACGTTTCCGGTATTGCAAAAAACGTACTGATATTCGTCCTTCAAACGATCCTCACTTATTCCCATAGAAATCATAGAGCCGCAAAGAGCTTCGCGCGGAACGTATTGATGATCATGAGCTCTTGTGCTTAAATTTAAATCTGCTTGAGTTACTTTCACAAGCTCCTTCTGCTGCTCAACTGAAAGATTAAGCTCTTTAACTTGAAGTTTTATGGCCTCGGTGTTGAGTCTTAGCTCCTCGCCCTGTTGGTAATATCCAAAAACCAGCCACATTAAAGCGACAGGTGAAAAAAAGCCTGCGAGAAAATCACCAACTTCGTTCGGTGACATTGGGCTGCTGGACTGAAAATTTAATCCAAAAAAAATTGCACTAGCTAAAGCCCAGAGCAAAGTTAACGCAAGCGGTATTGTGTTTTTCATATGCGCTCAGACTTTTTATTATCGCGAGTGTAGGATGCTAATACGCTTGCAGCAGAAAAAGCCCCACGTCATTACGATTGAGCGGACGCTCGATGTAAAAAACATCGTACCAATTTCTGTACCAATCCTTGCGTCTTAGTGAGAAAAATCAGGTAGCTCTGAGCACGAAATCCTTGATTTCATTACCTCTTAACCCTATGCAGAACCCACCCTACATAGCGGTGTAATTCTGTTCCAGTGTCACAGAGCTTTATTCCGTATGGGTTCTAGAGGAGGGACGGTTCCTGTCAGTACCAATCAGGATTTGGTCAAGCGCCCCGGCTTCGCTTCAGTCATGAATGTGATTGATCCAACGGGCATAAGTCGAAGCGGCATTTGCACGCTACGGCCAAACTGATTCGGGATGAAATCGAGGTTCATGCATGTCATGGGGCTTATGGTAGCGTAAGTATGCACGTAGTTGTATTGCCAGTTGGCCCTGATATTGAGTGCAGCAGGGGCCGCTTGGCTGCTGTTGCCAGTCATTCTTGCGTGTTAGACAAACTCAAAAATCTTGATTGGCAGCCCAAACACGGTAATCACTCAGCGCTTATAGGTGGGACATTGGATATTTGCGCCTCAATGACCACGATCGGCTTGTCGGAGAAGCGTGTCGTCATGCACCTGACTGGAGCGGCGCAAGCCGGGGGCGGACATCCGTGTGAGGTTCCCGCGACCCCTTGTGGAAGAGGTGGCTGTTGCACATGGGGGGCACTAGGTCTGCCAGGGGCGCATTGCGTTGCGCCCTCGGTCGAAATTGCAATCCCTGCGGAGCTTTAGCCGATTCGTGAGTGTCACCTTTCAGGGCAGGGAGACGCACCAGGATACCGACGGCGGAGTATTCGAAGCGATGAATTCTGACGAAGCTAAGCCCCTGAATAAAGGTTGGCCTTGTCTAGAACTGTGCCACGTTCCGCTGACAATCATTGAGGCAGCCCTCTTGAGGTCTGGGAAGTCTTACGACGGGATTGCGGCTCTCGGTAAAAGGACCGCGCTCGCGAGCGTGCGCCCGGCTCGTTGTTCAGTTCCCACGATTTTCCTTTAACGGAATCAGTCAACTGATGTGATCGGCGCTTCAATTGAACATAGAGGCTAAAGAAATACGTTATTCAAAATATTCCTTTTTGATAGCTGAATTCGGATGTTGCACTGACTCTCTAGCGCTGTTATAAAAAGACAAGACTAATGTCAAATATATTACTACAGCGAGCAATGCTTCCTTAGTGCTAAATTTATTCTTCAGATTTTTTGAGAAACCGTAAGAAATGGCGCAATAGCCTATCAAGTGAAATGGTAGGAAAAATCTGGTTTCTATCGCGCCTGGTGTGATCGCCAAAACAGGTAGCAACAATAAAACGAGCCAAGTGACTTTTGACAGTATTTGAGGCCAAGGATTTCGGCCCGTTTCAGATCTGGCAACCACGAGTACTAAGAAAAATGCACCTAGTACAGACAATGACAAGCTCGTAAAAGAACGGAAATTTCTATCCTTTGATGATGTTGATGTGTACGGGTCCGGATCTCTGACATCCATACCATTGATGAAATGCTTGGTATAAATTCGCAAAAACGAAAGCGGGTGATTGACAATGGCAGTAAGGATTTTTGGAACAGTAATAACGCCTTCGCCAAGATTTGCATTTTCAAATAAACGCTCGCCCAAAGGGTCTATGTAATAAATCGGATATATACCCCCGGTTTCTGAGTTGTATCCAGTCTCATACCTTTGTATGGTAACTCCCCACTTTAACTGATTGGCGTACAGCGAAGTATTTTTGTTATCCGTTATGACAAATGGTGACGGCGAGTTCAGGTGTTTAAAGTTGATTATTATCTGTGGCAACGAAGCAAAAGTCGCTCCGGCAATAAAAGAAGCTGTTAGCAGAAGTTTTTCGATGTGACTGTTTTTCTTCAGTAATAATGCCGGGATGATTGGGATTAAAATTAGTAATGGGAACAAATATATTGTTCTAATGTTGTAGGCGCCATAAGCGGTGATGCCTGCTAAAAACAAAAATAGAAACGATGAGGCCAGGTTTTTCTGTTTAGACGCTCTTAAGGCTAGGTAAAGGCTCGTCACGATCATGCATAGCGCCGGGAGATCACTTAGCGGATAGGCCATTAGACCTGGAAAAAATATCGCAACGAGAAGTGGTGGAAGTATTCGGCGGGAGATCGAGAGTTTCCCTCCGATAAGTCGTGTGAATACATAGGGTAACAATGTGGAAAAAATGTAGGAGAACAGTAGCGCTTGTATGACATAAAATCCAATGTAGCCGGACGAGGGCCACGAATTCGCTATAAATCTTGGAATGGCGAGCACCAGAGGATAAAAATATCCTCGCATGGTTTTTGGAAAATCCAAGTCTAGAATGAAAGAGCTGTAATGCCAGTAGGCGTTAGCATCGCCAACGAATTTAATAGCGCCTATGCAGAATTGGGTGGTGAAAATAATAAGTAAAGTTAAAAAAAATGCAGAAAGCTCTTCATGGTGCTTAAAGGCTTTAAGCATGGTTTTGATTTTAGAAGTATGTGGTTTCTTGTAACTGCCAGTGTCCATTCTTAATTTCCGGATGTTTTAATTTTAAACTCTGTAACGTGCTCGAGCTTTTAGGTGTTGGGCATGTGCTGGTAAATTCTACAGCATAAATTTCGGATTTATCGACCTACCATAAGTTTTGCCTGGAGCTTTTCTTTCTGAGGGAGGACGAATCGTCGCTTAGCAGTGCATGAAATGTTTCTCTCCGTACGCAGGATCCGATGCAGGTGGCCAAAAACTGGCCTGAGAGAAGAGTTGGTGGTTTGTCCTCATTTTTGTCAAAATAGATCAGCGCATCCAGAGAAAGCCGCTCGGGGAGCTGAATGTCCGCAGGTCTGTGCTCGAAACCGAGCGCGCTCAGTGGGTGGAGGAACAGCACTATGAATTTTGCTCGTGCAAGCCGCTCCTGTGATCATATTTCGCCGCAGATGCGAGGTGATCGATGGACAGGTGTCTAATAATCGGCCGACTATCAAAAGCAAAGTGAAGCTCACGCGGGTGTTGGAAGTTAGTGCTTCAAGCGTCTGCAATCATGTGCAGGGCGGTTGGGCGCCGTTCGGAATTGGTTTATCTTGAATTTTATTGGAATTTATTTCGTTCGGAAAGTACAATTCGCCAATTTTTTAGCCTTCGTTTTACAGCGCGATGTGCTGCTAATTATTTGACAAGGAAATAATTTAATGGGTTCTAGTGCTGCGCAAAATTTGAGTTCAAAGGAGGCTTTGTCGGAGAGGGAGAATAATCTTTATGTTCGACCTTTAAGTTATCGTCCCGATATCGATGGGCTGCGAGCGCTCGCAATTCTTGCTGTAGTTATATATCACGCGTTCCCGACCGTGCTCGCGGGTGGGTTTGTAGGTGTAGATATATTTTTTGTGATTTCCGGGTATCTGATATCCAATATTATATTCAAGGGTGTATCGACAAATAGTTTCAGTGTCTATGATTTCTACGTGCGGCGTGTGAGGCGTATATTCCCAGCGCTCCTGATAGTTCTGCTTTCGTCGTTTATCGCAGCCTGGGTGATCATGATGGGGGCAGAGTTTAAAGTTCTCTGCAAGCATATGATCGCTGGTTTAAGTTTTGTTCAGAATTTAATGATGTATTCCGAGTCGGGTTATTTTGACGCAACCGTTGAGACTAAACCTCTCATGCATTTGTGGTCATTGGGCGTCGAAGAGCAATTCTATCTCTTTTTCCCAATTTCTATAATCGTTCTTTCCAAAGTCGCATCTAGGTTGGCGTATGCAATAGCGGTAACATTCGTTGGCCTATGTTCATTTGGATTCGGCTTGCTTTATATCTCCGACACACCAGCGGGCGTTTTTTTTCTACCTCAATACCGGGTTTGGGAGTTACTGTTTGGTAGCTTGTTAGCTTACAATACGGTGTTCGGATCGCCCCATTCGTGTAAAATTCGATCTCAGGTTCTTCGTAATGCGGCCTCGTTTGTGGGTATAACATTCGTCGTTACAGCAGTATCTATTATTGATAAAAATAAACAATTTCCTGGTTATTGGGCGCTGCTTCCCGTCATAGGCTCAGCACTATTAATATTTTCAGGGCCTGACGCTTGGATTAATAAAAAAGTATTGTCGTCACGCTTCTTGGTCTTTATTGGCTTGATCAGCTATCCGCTCTACTTGTGGCATTGGCCGATATTCTCTTTTACTTACATTTTTTTCTCAGGCACACCCGACTTCCCACTGCGCAGTGCTATGGTAGTTTTATCTGTAGTTCTCGCATGGTTGACCTATAGGTTTATCGAAATACCTATGCGCCAAAAAATATCCGGTCGCACAGCGTTCAGACTTCTGATCTGCGGGGCTCTGGTGTTTATAAGTATTGGTGCGGCGACCATTTCTAAAAATGGGTTTCCATCTCGTCAAGACGAAAGAGAGCAGTTCGCGGAGTACTTTGCAAATGTAAAACCTGATTGGCAATATTTTATGAAACAGGACATTCCTGGTAAGTTCAGGTACGATTGTGACTGGTACAATATGGATGCTTTTCTCAAAGGTTCAGCCACAAATATTCCAGTTTCCAATATTGCAGAAAAATGTTTCAAGTCAGACAAATCCAAGAAGCTTGTTTTTTGGGGGGATTCACACGCGCAACAATATATTTACGGAGTGACACACGAGTTACCTAAAGAGATTGGGGTTCTCAGTGTGGCTACTTCCGGTTGTTTGCCTAACCTTCCGGAAATCGACGCTTCAACTACTGAATATTGCAAAAAATCCAATAAATTTGCGATTCAGACGATAAAGGATCAAAGGCCTAATGTGGTAATTATAGGTCAGGTACTCTGGCACGATGTCTCCGCCAGTCTCCCTCAACTCGCGACTGCATTGACCTCCTACGGCGTCAAGCATGTAATTGTTATGGGCCCAGTCCCGTTGTGGGACGGGAGGCTTAATCAGATCATATTACAGAGACATTGGGAGTCCACGCCGACTTACTTAAAAGATGGCGTCGTCCAGCATGTTCTTGATTCCGAAGCTGTGCTCAAAAGCAAGTATGGCGATGGGCAGGGTGGATTTCAGTATGTTTCGATGATTGACCTGTTGTGTACTGATAAAGGATGCAGAACTTATTTAGGTTCTGATCGAAAAACTGGAATGACTACATTTGATAATAGCCATCTATCTCCAGTTGCTTCTGTTTATGCTGCGCAGACGACGTTGGTTCCGTTGATAATGAAAGATATCGCAGAAGATAAATAGTTAGTACTTTTTTAGCCGGGCCCGCAGATATGCGGGCTTTTTACTATTGCCTTGGCTTTCTAGAACCGGGGTATGATTCTGTTCTAGATCTATCGAACTATCTGTGGAAGTTTTCGCAGCCCGCAAATTTGGTGTAACGCAATTATTCGTCGCGACCTTCCATCATCGTCCGTTTCAGCATCACATAAACCGCGCCGGCGCCGCCGTGACGGGCCTGGCAGGAGCAAAAGCCGAGGACTTGGGCGTGCTGGCGCAGCCAGGTGTTGACATGGCTTTTGATCATTGGCCGCTTGCCATCGAGGCGCACGGCCTTGCCGTGAGTCACGCGCACGCAGCGGATTTCGAACTTGGTCGCTTCGGCGAGAAAGGCGCAAAGCGTTTCCCGGGCCTTTTCCACGCTCATGCCGTGCAGGTCGAGGCTGCCTTCGAACGGGATCTGCCCGACCTTGAGCTTGCGCATCTGGCTTTCCTGCACGCCGTCGCGGGACCACATCAGTTCGTCTTCCGGGCCGACGTCGATCACGAACTGGTCGGACAAGCCATCAATGATAGTGGTGTCGCTGCGCACGGTGGCGGACTGACGCAGCTTGGCGATCTGCGCGCGGTCAGCCTTGGGTTTGCCGGTGTCGGCGCGGTCGTGCTTGATCGGCTTGACGCCCTGGATCGCACTTTTGAACAGAGAAAAATCGTCGTCTTGCATGTCAGCCTCCGCGAAGGGCGGCCAGTTTACCCAAGTCGACAGAAAACGGCCCGGCAAAAAGCCAGGCCGTTGGGTCAGTCGTGTTTTTTCATCAGATGCGGGGCCATGTTCAGTTCCCGCGATTGCCGTGCGCGACGGCGGCAGCGGCGCCACAGGGCAACGCCGAAATACAGAAACAGCAAGCCGACGGCGAGCATGATTGCCGAGCCCAGCGGTGACGCGTTCAGGTCACCCAGCGCCGGCGGACGGCCGAGCAGGCTGGCTGCCCCAGCCATCGCCAGCAGCACGCCGAACGTCGCCAGAATGGCCGAGATCGCCGCGCCAAATCGAAAACGCCAGTTGCTTTGGCCTTTGGGCCGCAAACGGCGTGCGTCAAATCCATCGGATAACTTCATTCCGACCTTCCTCAATGGTATCGGCCCTTCGACCGGGAGTTGACCGGGTTGTTCCTGAGGCTATGGCATTTGCGGCAAATCAGCGGATATAGCGGATGAGCGGCGCCAACGCACCGCTCGCAAGGGCAGGATCAGATCAGGTCCTGAGTCTTGGCCAGCGTGGCGAAGTTGTCGGCCATGATCGCCATTTCCGCTTCCTGCACGCGTTCGGCGCTGAGTACACCGCCCTTGAACGGCAGATCGCGTGTCGCGCAGGCGTCTTCGACCAGGGTGCAGCGGAAACCGAGATTCTTCGCCGCGCGCACGGTGGTGCTGACGCTGGAGTGACTCATGAAACCGCAAACGATCAGGTCCAGCGAGCCGAGGTTCTGCAGGCGCTCGAGCAGTTCGGTGCCATGGAACGCGCTCGGCAGCAGTTTGCCGATAATGGTTTCATCACCCTGTGGTTCCAGACCAGGGATGAACTCGCCACGTTCGCCCTGCGGGTCGAACAGGCCACCCACGGTGCCGAGATGACGCACGTGCACGATCGGCCGACCGGCGGCACGGGCTGCGGCAACCACTTGTTTGATGTTCGCGACGGCCGCGTCCATGCCGCTCAGGGCCAGCGGGCCACTGAGGTATTCCTTCTGGGCATCGATGATGACCACGGTGGCATGGCTCAGTGTGGCCGCTGCGTAACCGCGGCCGCTGAGTTGAAACATCGTTTTTGGAACGGACATTCTGGGGCTCCTCGGGGTGGGGCTTTTGCGACATTGTCCTCTGGCTGAGCGGTTCTGTGAATCGCTACCATCGTAGGCGCCGTCGTTCTTGGCCTGCAGCCTTGTCAAGTTACACGTTCCGTTCAATGCCTGATGCAAAAAAAAGAAATCTCCTACCGTTACCACGCGGTTTTTCCTGCGTCGTCGTCGCGCGTTTTGGCTGCTAGAATCGCCAGTCGTTTTTTCTGGAGTTCTACGCCGTGATCACTTCCCGACTTCGTACCCTGCGCGACCACATCCGTTGGGCCGTCAGCCGCTTCCATGGGGAGGATCTGTTTTTCGGTCATGGCACCGACAACGCCTGGGACGAGGCGCGCCAGTTGGTACTGGGCGCTTTGCACCTGCCTTGGGAAATCGCCGACAGCTATCTTGATTGCGCGCTGGAAGATGACGAACTGGTCAATCTGCAGCGCTTGCTCAAGCGCCGCATCGAGGATCGCGTTCCGACCGCCTATCTGCTCGGTGAAGCTTGGTTCTGCGGCATGTCGTTCATCGTCGACCCGCGCGTGTTGATCCCGCGTTCGCCGATTGGTGAACTGATCGAAAACCGCTTTGCGCCGTGGATCGGCAACGAACCGGCGCGGATTCTCGACCTGTGCACTGGCTCCGGCTGCATCGGCATTGCTTGCGCTTACGAATTCCAGAATGCCGAAGTGGTGCTCGCGGATCTGTCGTTCGAAGCGCTGGAAGTGGCCAATCAGAACATCGAGCGCCATGGCGTCGATGAGCGCGTCTACACGGTGCAGGGTGATGGCTTCGATGGCTTGCCGGGTCAGCGTTTCGACCTGATCGTGTCGAACCCGCCCTACGTCGATGCGGAAGATTTCGCCGACATGCCGGACGAATATCAGCACGAGCCGGAACTCGGTCTGGCCTGCGGTGATGATGGTCTGAATCTGGTCCGGCGCATGCTCGCCGAAGCGGCGGATCACCTGACCGAGAAAGGTTTGTTGATTGTCGAGGTGGGCAACAGCCAGGTGCACGTCGAGGCGTTGTACCCGGAAGTCGATTTCGCCTGGCTGGAGTTCCAGCGTGGTGGGCATGGTGTGTTCATGCTGACAGCGGAGCAGTGCCGCGCGCATCAGGCCCTGTTCGCGTCCCGCGTCTAAGGTTGTGACAGATCGTTCCCACGCTCCGCGTGGGAATGCATCAATGGACGCTCTGCGTCCGCTTTTGGGATGCGGAGCGTCCCGGGCTGCATTCCCACGCAGAGCATGGGAACGATCAGTACGCGCTCAAGCCCTCAGCGGTGCGTAGCAATCCAGATCAACAACCCCGCCTGAAACACCGCAAATGCCACCAGACACGTAATGGTGAAACGCAGCCCGGCGTCTTCACGCTTGAACTTGCTGACTTTTTCTTCCTGCTTCTTCAGTTTCACTTCCTGCTCGGCCAGGTTCTGTTCGGCCTGCTGCAGCATCTGCGCGGCTTCAAGAATTTCGACGATCTGCAGCTTTTCGCTGTTCCAGTCACCGAGCAGATCACCGACCTGCACGGCCTTGATGCTGCCTTTCAAATGCTGGGCGTCGGCGTAAGCCACATCGAAACCGTGCACGCGCAGGAAATGGTCGCGACGCAAGCGAGTGTCTTCGTTGAGCGCGTCCTTGTTGTTCAGGTCCATGCCGTCGACGGTGTAGCCGGGCCAGCGCTTTTTCGCCCAATTGATGCCTTGCGCAGCCATGAAGCGGCCGATACCGCGATTCAGCGGTTCAATCTGCAAGCCGCTATCGGGACCGAAGCTCACCCGTTTGCTCGCGTGGTCTACCCACACATCAAGATGATTCTGCTCTTTGCGCACGCGCTGGTTGGGCAGCTTGATCGCCATGCGCATCAGGCTGCGCTCTTTGCTGTTGCGCTCGGCGTAACCGAATTCGACAAAGCGCAACGGCCGGCCGCCGGTATTGCGGTCGGTCTGCAGCGGCGCCAGGCGGAGCATCTTGTGGTGCTCGGCCTGAACGTCCGCCCACGGCAGTTCGACCGCTGGCGATGCGTCTTTTTCAGCGCTGGTGTCGGGTGAAGTCTGGGTTTCAGTCATAACGGCGAGATCCTGTCCAAGCCCTGCTTGCCGCCAGACGTTGCGCTGGCGACAAAGGCTTATCGGCCGTTTTCTGTGAGGCTGGAGGGTAAAACGCAGTTAACTTGCACGAATTCCGTCAATAAATTCGATGACGGCGGCGCCCAGTTCGGCGGCCAGGGGCAAATTCGGGTCCTTGTAGGAGGCCAATTGCCGCTTCATGTCGTTGTGGACGATGCGCAGCACGTGATTCATACCGTCGATCACCGTCAGTTGCGCTTCCGGTTTCGCCGCCTTGAGCAGCTTCGCGTCCTCGGTGCCGACCTGAATGTCGTTGCTGCCCTGGACAATCAGCGCCGGCATTTTCAACTGGGCAAAGGCCTGCGCCGGGTCCTGACGGAACAGCGAAATCAGGTACGGCTGCACGCTCGGGCGAAAGATCACCTGCAACGGCTGCGGCACGTTGTCATCGGTATGGCCGGCCTTGAGGCTGTCGAGCAGTTCGTTGCTGCGCAGCATCAGTGGCGGCGGCAGGCTGCGCGCCAACTGTTCGCGGATTACCTGATCGACCGGGCGCGCGCTGCCGGACAGCGAGATCACCGCCGCTGCGTCCAGCTTCGGCGCGGCGAGGCTGGCAATCAGCGCGCCTTCGCTGTGGCCGAGCAGAATCAGTTTGCCGAAACGCGGATCGGCCTTGAGCTTCTGCCCCCACGCCACGGCGTCCGCCGCATAGCCTTCTACAGACAAATCACGTTCATCGGGAGCGGCCGCCAAGCTTGCCGCAACGCCACGCTTGTCGTAGCGCACGCTGGCGATGTTGTGTTTGGCCAGCACCCAGGCCAAGCGCTTGAGGCTGTCATTGCGTCCGCCGTCGGGGTTGTTTCCATCGCGATCTGTAGGACCTGAGCCAGAAATCATCAGAACAATCGGCACCGGGCTGTCGGACTTGGGCAGCAACAGCGAACCGAAAAGTTCGCCACTGCCGGTGTCCAGAGTGACCGGGCGCTGTAGGACTGTCGCTTGGGCAAAGCCGGTAAAGAGGGTAAGACTCAAGATCAGAACTCGCAGCATCATCACGCCATCATTGGTCAAGGTGCCGGTTGGACTCGCCAGCACCACTAAGGTTCGAGGATGAACTACTCGGTTAGCCTGCGTATACTGGCGCGCATCAAGAATTCGGGTTTGATTTCACGGAGCGTCCTGCATGTCCGGCAATACCTACGGCAAGTTGTTCACTGTCACCACCGCTGGCGAAAGCCATGGTCCGGCGTTGGTCGCCATTGTCGACGGCTGCCCGCCGGGCCTGGAGATTTCCCTGGAAGATCTGCAGCGCGACCTCGATCGCCGCAAGCCTGGCACCAGCCGCCACACCACCCAGCGCCAGGAAGCCGATGAAGTCGAAATCCTCTCCGGCGTGTTCGAGGGTCGCACCACCGGTTGCTCGATCGGCCTGCTGATTCGCAATACCGACCAGAAGTCCAAGGACTACTCGGCGATCAAGGACCTGTTCCGCCCGGCTCACGCCGACTACACCTATCACCACAAATACGGCGAACGCGATTATCGCGGCGGTGGCCGCAGTTCGGCACGGGAAACCGCCATGCGCGTGGCGGCCGGTGCGATCGCCAAGAAGTATCTGGCCAGTCAGGGCATCGTCATTCGCGGTTACATGAGCCAGCTCGGCCCGATCGAAATTCCGTTCAAGACCTGGGATTGTGTCGAAGAAAACGCTTTCTTCAGTCCTGACCCGGACAAGGTGCCGGAGCTGGAAGCCTACATGGATCAGTTGCGCCGCGATCAGGACTCGGTCGGGGCGAAGATCACCGTGGTCGCCGAAGGCGTGATGCCGGGTCTTGGCGAACCGATTTTCGACCGCCTCGACGCCGAACTGGCCCACGCGCTGATGAGCATCAACGCGGTCAAAGGCGTGGAGATCGGCGCCGGGTTCACCTGTGTCGCCCAGCGTGGTACCGAACACCGCGATGAACTGACGCCGGAGGGTTTCCTCAGCAACAACGCCGGCGGCATCCTCGGTGGCATCTCGTCCGGCCAGCCAATCGTTGCGCATCTGGCATTGAAACCGACCTCGAGCATCACCACCCCGGGGCATTCGATCGACGTGAATGGCAACCCGGTCGATGTGATCACCAAGGGGCGTCACGATCCTTGTGTCGGCATCCGCGCGACGCCGATCGCCGAAGCGATGATGGCCATCGTGCTGATGGATCACCTGCTGCGCCACCGTGGGCAGAACGCCGATGTGCGCGTGAGCACGCCGGTGCTGGGCCAGCTCTGATGGCCGCGCTCAAAGCCGTCGCGGCATAACCGGCGTGGCGGCGCTTCCTTACTGGCGGTTGTCCAGTTTCTATCTGTTCTATTTCGCCTTGCTCGGTTCGACAGCGCCGTTCCTGGCGCTGTACTTCGATCACCTCGGCTTCAGCGCCGCACGCATCGGCGAGTTGGTGGCGATTCCGATGCTGATGCGCTGCGTGGCGCCGAACATCTGGGGCTGGCTCGGCGATTACACCGGCAGGCGTCTGGCCATCGTGCGCTTTGGCGCGGTGTGCACGTTGCTGACCTTTTCGCTGATTTTCGTCAGTCAGACCTACGCCTGGCTGGCGATGGTCATGGCCCTGCATGCGTTTTTCTGGCATGCAGTGCTGCCGCAGTTCGAAGTCATCACCCTCGCGCATTTGCAGGGGCAAACATCGCGCTACAGCCAGATTCGCCTGTGGGGCTCGATCGGTTTCATCATCACCGTGGTAGTGCTGGGGCGGCTGTTCGAATGGCTGAGTCTGGACATCTACCCGGCTGCGCTGGTGCTGATCATGGCCGGTATCGTTCTCAGCAGCCTGTGGGTGCCGAATGCGCAGCCCGCGCAAGGCAATCGGCCGACGGGTGAGGGCTTCCTCAAGCAATTGCGTCATCCCGGCGTGCTGGCGTTTTATGCTTGCGTCGCGCTGATGCAGGTCAGCCACGGGCCGTATTACACCTTTCTGACTTTGCACCTTGAACGCCTCGGTTACAGCCGTGGCGTCATCGGTATGCTCTGGGCCGTGGGTGTGGTGGCGGAAGTGCTGATGTTCATGGCCATGAGTCGCATTCTGGCGCGCTTTTCCCTGCGCCGGGTGCTGCTGGCGAGCTTCCTGCTGGCGGCGTTGCGTTGGGTGCTGCTCGGTTCGTTTGCGGAGTTTCTCTGGGTGTTGTTGTTCGCCCAGGTGTTGCATGCAGCGACATTCGGCAGCTTTCATGCGGCTGCCATCGCTTTCGTGCAACGTAGTTTCGGCGCCCGCCAGCAAGGCCAGGGCCAGGCGCTGTATGCGGCACTGGCCGGCACCGGCGGGGCGCTCGGCGCGCTGTATTCCGGCTACAGCTGGAATGCCCTCGGCGCAACATTGACCTTTAGTATTGCCAGTCTCGCAGCGCTTGCCGCTGCCGTTATCATTGCCACATGTATGCAAGAGGACAGGCCATGAGCCTTAGTCGTGAACAGCTCGCCCAGCAGATCGTTGACGCCGGGCGTTTTCTATATGGCCGTGGCTGGTCGCCAGCCACCAGCAGCAACTATTCGACACGCCTGTCGCCGAGCGAAGCGCTGTTGACCGTATCGGGCAAGCACAAGGGCCAGTTGGGTGTGGATGACGTGCTCGCTACCGATCTGTCCGGCAACAGCCTGGAGCCGGGCAAGAAACCCTCCGCCGAAACCTTGTTGCACACCCAGCTCTACCGCTGGCGCGCGGAAATCGGCGCGGTGTTGCACACCCACTCGGTGAACGCCACGGTGCTGTCGCGGCTGACCCCGGAAGATTTCATCGAGTTCGAAGACTACGAACTGCAAAAAGCCTTCAGCGGTATTTCCACCCATGAATCACGGGTGCGTGTGCCGATTTTCGACAACGATCAGGACATTGCGCGCCTCGCTGCCAAGGTGCAGCCTTGGCTCGACGCCCATCCTGATTGCGTCGGTTATCTGATTCGTGGTCATGGCCTCTACACCTGGGGCGCGCAGATGAGCGACGCGCTGCGGCAGATCGAGGCTTTTGAATTCCTGTTTGAATGCGAGTTGAAAACCCGCAGCGTCATGAACCGCCAAGGCTGAATTCATCTGAAACAGCCTGTTTGCCTGATGCCATGCGGCGCCCGACCGGTCTTCAAGAGCCGGACGGCGCCGCCGCTACCGAGGAATTGCCCATGAGCAGCCTGTCCGTTTATCACGTTTCCAGCCCTGAGATTCCCAATAAGGTGCTGACCCATTTCGAAGATATCGCCTCGACGCTGGCCGAGCAGGGCGTGCGTTTCGACCGCTGGCAGGCCGCCGCGAAGATTCAGCCCGGCGCCAGTCAGGAAGAGGTCATCAGCGCCTACAAAGAGCAGATTGACAAACTGATGACCGAGCGCGGTTACATTACGGTCGATGTGATCAGCCTCAACAGTGATCATCCGCAAAAAGCCGAGCTGCGCGCCAAGTTCCTCGAAGAGCACCGCCATGGCGAAGACGAAGTGCGATTTTTCGTCGCCGGTCGTGGCTTGTTTACCCTGCATATCGACGATTACGTCTACGCCGTGCTCTGTGAAAAGAACGACCTGATCTCGGTTCCGGCCGGCACCAAGCACTGGTTCGACATGGGCGAACATCCGCATTTCGTGGCGATTCGTCTGTTCAACAACCCGGAAGGCTGGGTTGCCAATTTCACCGGCGAAGACATCGCCGGTCGTTTCCCGCGTCTGGAGGACTGAAACCGTGTCGATCAAAGCCATCCTCACCGACATCGAAGGCACCACCAGCGCGGTGAGTTTCGTCTTCGACGTGCTGTTTCCCTACGCCGCCGAACATTTGCCCGACTTTGTGCGCCAGAACGCTTCGCGTGCCGATGTCGCCGAACAGCTCGACGCCGTGCGCCGAGACAGCAATGAGCCGCAGGCCGATGTCGAGCGGGTTGTTGAAATCCTCTTGAGCTGGATCGCTGAAGACCGCAAAGCCACGCCGCTCAAGGCGTTGCAGGGCATGGTCTGGGCGCAGGGCTATCAGGCCGGGCAGTTGAAAGGGCATGTTTATCCGGATGCCGTTGAAGCGCTGCAACGTTGGCATGCGGCCGGTTATCAACTGTTTGTTTACTCGTCCGGCTCGATCCAGGCACAGAAACTGATTTTCGGTTGCTCGGAAGCGGGGGATCTGACACCGCTGTTCAGCGGCTATTTCGACACCACATCGGGGCCGAAGCGTGAGGCGCAGTCCTACCGCAACATTCAGCAGGCGGTGGGTGTTGAAGCCGATGAAATCCTGTTCCTGTCGGATATCGTCGAAGAGCTCGACGCTGCCCAGTCAGCCGGCATGAAAACCTGTGGCCTGGCGCGTGAAGGCGGGGAGTTGGCAGGACACGTGACGGTGGACAGCTTTACCGGGATCGAACCGGAAGCGTTCTGACCATTGCACGCATCCCTGTAGGAGCTGTCGAGTGAAACGAGGCTGCGATCTTTCGATTTACGCATGAAATCAAGATCAAAAGATCGCAGCGTACCGCAGCTCCTACAAAAATCATGCGCACAAAAAACAGGCCGTGAAGCGCATGCTCCACGGCCTGTTTTTGTTTAAAGCCAATTACAGCGAGTGATAGGTCGGCAGAGCAAAACGCTGCTGGCTCTGCAGCATCGCAATTTGCGGCAGCTCGCTGGCTTGTTCGGCCAGGTCGCGGCGGATCGCGCTGATCGCCCACGACAGTTGGTCACCGGCATGCAGTTGCTGATACGAGAGGGCGCGTTTGAAGACTTTGCCGTCGCTGCTACGCAGAGTGAGCAGGATGCCACCGTCAGGACGCGGGGCAGTGCTGACTTCGTAGTTGGAGAACAGCGATGTAAATTTTTCTTGAATCAGGCTCATGTCATCAGCTCCGTATGTACTTGAATGGCAAGCATGCGGAGGTAGTTGCAGCGTTTGTGCCAGTATTGATTCGAATAAAATCCCTTTAAAATCAACAAGTTGAAGGCGTTGCATTTTGCAGGCGTCGTGCAATCTGCATGAATGGCCATCGTGCATCCTGCATTTTGCGTGATTTTTCTCCGTACAACGGAACCAAACGTCCGTACCAGAATCCGCTCTTCCCCGGAGGCGCGACGGGATACAAATCATTGCAAAAACCGCGTGTACAGCCCCGCGAGCACTGACGTACTTTCCTTCTCGACCCACGGAGTAAACGCGTCGGTCGCAGTCATTACCCGATAACAAGAACAGCGGTCTGCACGTCAAGATCGAACGGGGAGCTTTCATGCGTCACGCACCAAGCGACACGATTACCTGGGGCATGATGCTCCGCAAACTGCCGATGATCGCCAAGGCCATCCCCCGGGTGGTCAAAGGCATGAAGGTGGCCAACGTCACGGATCCGACCCAAACGTGCGGCCTGGGTTGGACGTTCGAGCAGGCGACGCTGCGCAATCCCGATGGTGCGGCGTTGTTGCAGGGCGACGTTGCCTTGACCTATACACAGGTCAATCAGTGGGCCAATCGCATCGCGCATTACCTGAGCGAGCAGGGCATCGGCAAGGGCGATGTGGTCGCGGTGTTCATCGAGAACCGTGCGGAATTACTGGTGACAATCCTGGCGCTGGCCAAGCTCGGCGCGGTCAGTGCGCTGCTCAACACCTCATTGATGCGCGACACGCTTGTTCACAGCATCAATCTGGTTGCGCCTGTGGCCATCGTGGTCGGCGAAGAACTGACCGCTGCCTATGCCGGCGTGCGTGATCAGGTAGCGATCGCAGCGCCCCGCACCTGGTTTGTCGCTGATCAGGACACATACAGCCACCCGGGCATCGCGCCCGAGGATTACGTCAATCTGATCAGCGCCAGTGCTGACGCCAGCAGCGATAACCCGCCGAGCAGCGCGCAAGTATTCTTCGACGATCCGTGTTTCTACATCTACACCTCCGGCACCACCGGTCTGCCCAAGGCCGGGGTTTTCAAGCACGGACGGTGGATGCGCAGTTCGGCGAGCTTCGGCATGATCGCCCTCGATATGCGCCCGGATGATGTCGTTTACTGCACCTTGCCGCTGTATCACGCCACAGGTCTGTGCGTGTGTTGGGGATCGGCGATCAACGGCGCCTCGGGTTTCGCCATCCGCCGCAAATTCAGCGCCAGCCAGTTCTGGAATGACGTGCGCCGCTATCGCGCGACCACCATCGGCTATGTTGGCGAATTGTGCCGCTACCTGGTCGAGCAACCGGTCAGCGTCGATGACAGCCGTCACGATGTGCGCAAGATGATCGGCAATGGCCTGCGTCCTGGTGCTTGGGCCGAGTTCAAATCACGTTTTGCGGTGGAGCATATCTGTGAGCTGTACGCGGCCAGCGACGGCAACATCGGTTTCACCAACATCCTCAATTTCGACAACACCGTCGGGTTTTCGCTGATGGCCTGGGAACTGGTCGCTTACGACCATGACAGTGGCGAACCGTTGCGCGGTGAAGATGGTTTCATGCGCAAGGTCGGCAAGGGCGAGCAAGGCCTGCTGCTGGCGCGGATCGACGAAAAAGCGCCGCTGGACGGTTACACCGATCCGCAGAAAACCGCCCGCGTCGTATTGCACGATGTGTTCAACAAGGGCGATCGCTTTTTCAACACCGGCGACCTGCTGCGCAACATCGGTTTCGGCCATGCTCAATTTGTTGATCGCCTCGGCGATACGTATCGCTGGAAGGGTGAAAACGTGTCGACCACCGAAGTCGAAAACCTGTTGCTGCAACATCCATTGATTGCTGAAGCTGTGGCCTACGGTGTCGAAATCCCCAACACCAACGGGCGCGCCGGAATGGCCGCCATCACTCCTGCGGAATCCTTGGCCACGCTGGATTTCGCTGAATTGCTGAGTTTCGTCCGGCAACGTATGCCGGCTTATGCCGTGCCGTTGTTCCTGCGGGTGAAAGTGAAAATGGAAACCACCGGCACGTTCAAGTACCAGAAGACTCGCCTGAAAACAGAAGGCTTCGATCCCGGCCTCACGGGCGATGACCCGATCTTCGCCTGGCTGCCGGGCAGCGAAACTTACGTGCATGTCAGTGAGCAAATCCTCGCTGAAATTCAACAGGGCAAACATCGATATTGAGTGTGGCTATCGGGACGCTCGGAAAATACCGAGTGACAGGCACCGTCGCGCTCGGGAAACTGTCGGCTTTCCGATAGACCGAAATGGAGTGCCACATGTCTGACCAAAGCCGCCAGATGACCCCTGAAGAAGCTGCCGAATTCACCGAGCAGGTTTTCAACAAGGCGCGCGACGGTGATGCCGAGATGCTTGATCGCCTGGTCACCGCCGGGCTGCCGGTGAACCTGAAAAACAGCAAGGGCGACACCTTGCTGATGCTCGCCAGCTACTACGGCCATGTTGATGCGGTGAAGGTTCTGCTTAAACACAAAGCCGATCCGGAAATGCGCAATGGCAACGGCCAGAGCCCGATTGCCGGCGCCGCGTTCAAGGGCGATCTGGCGGTGGTCAAGGCGCTGGTCGAGGCGGGCGCCGAGATTGAAGGTTCTTCCTTCGACGGCCGCACGGCGCTGATGATGGCGGCAATGTTCAACCGCGTTGAAATCGTCGATTACCTGATCGGCCAGGGTGCTGACCCGAGAGCCAAGGACGCCAATGGCGTGACCGCGCTGGATGCGGCGCGGACCATGGGCGCAGTCGATACCACTGCGCAGCTGGAAAAGTTGCTGGCCGGATAAACGTCAAAAGATCGCAGCCTGCGGCAGCTCCTACACTTGATGCGTTCGCCAAGTGAACGCAGGACCTGTAGGAGCTGCCGAAGGCTGCGATCTTTTGCTTTTCTGCGCTATTCTTCGCGCCCGCAAAATCTACCTCCATCACAGGATCCGCCCTCATGAAAGCCGCACTCGTCGAACTCATCAGCAAAATCAGCTCCGGCTGCATGGGCGAGGACGAGATCCTGAAAGTGGCCGACGAAGCCGCACAGGCCTACGCCGATGCCAATGCTTTTCTGGCCGCCAATCCGGACATCAACTACGACAACACATTCCCGATCCCGCTGGGTGAGTGGGTAGTGGTCGGCAGCCTGCCGGAAACTGTGCTGTTCCAGGCCGATACCTATGTCGATCTGTTCGCACAAATCGTTGCTTCGTTTGGCCCCGGCGTGGATTTCAACCTCAAGCCCAAACAACTGGCCAAGACCGAAGCACTGACCGCACTCAACCGCATCCAGGTGCAGATGAGCAGCCTGAACAAGGAAAACGGCGGTTACACGTTGATGAACTTCAGCCAGTTGCTCGACGATGAATTGCAAATGGTCCTGGTCTACGGCAACGACGTGCCCCGCGTGCTGGAGTTGTGCGCCGAGGTCGGCATCGCCGCTGCGCCGGCACTGGAAGCCTTGAAGGTCGCTGTTCACGTCTAAACGCAATAAAAGGGAACCCTGCGCGCGACCGTCTATCCTAAAAGTGCATGCCACTATTCTGGAGCGACACCATGGGTTCCACGTTCAACGGTCTGATTGGCCTGATCATCCTTGCCCTCGATATCTGGGCCATCATCAATGTGCTCAAAAGCGGCGCCTCCACCGGGATGAAAATCGTCTGGGTGTTGCTGATTATCCTCCTGCCGGTGCTGGGCCTGATCATCTGGGCTATTGCCGGGCCACGGGGTAACGTCCGGATCTGAGCTGATTTTCGATCACACGTTCATCCCTGTGGGAGCGAGCCTGCTCGCGAAGACGTTGTGTCAGTCGCCATCACCGGCAACTGATACTCCGCTTTCGCGAGCAGGCTCGCTCCCACAGTGGTTTGCGCTGGTAAAAAACAACCGGAGGTTCGACCTGTCATCTTCGGCAACGTAGAATGCGCGCCTTTCCCGGGCAATCGTCCCCACGATGGCGCCCGCGCATTTATCGGAGCACTTGACCATGACCGTTACCAAGACCAGCGAGTACCTGGAAACCCTCTACGAAGGCTACGGCCAGCGTTTTCGCATGGAAAAACTGCTGCACGAAGTGCGCACCGAACACCAGCATCTGGTGATCTTCCAGAACCCGCGCATGGGCCGGGTGATGGCGCTGGACGGCGTGATCCAGACCACCGAAGCCGACGAATTCATCTACCACGAAATGCTCACCCACGTGCCGATCCTCGCCCACGGCACTGCCAAGCGCGTGCTGATCATCGGCGGCGGTGACGGCGGCATGTTGCGCGAAGTGACCAAGCACGCCGGCGTCGAGCACATCACCATGGTCGAAATTGACGGCACCGTGGTCGACATGTGCAAGGAATTCCTGCCGAACCATTCCGCTGGTGCCTACGACGATCCGCGCCTGAACCTGGTGATCGATGACGGCATGCGTTTCGTCGCCACCACCACTGAAAAATTCGACGTGATCATCTCCGACTCCACCGACCCGATCGGCCCGGGCGAAGTGCTGTTCTCGGAGAATTTCTACCAGGCGTGCCACCGCTGCCTGAACGAAGGCGGCATCCTCGTGACTCAGAACGGCACGCCGTTCATGCAAATCGACGAAGTCAAAACCACCGCCGGTCGCCTGCGCAGCCTGTTCCCGGACTGGCACTTCTACCAGGCCGCCGTGCCGACCTACATCGGCGGCTCGATGACCTTCGCCTGGGGCTCGACCAACCCGGCCTACCGCAAGCTCAGCCGTGAAACCCTGCAACAGCGCTTCATCGGCAGCGGCATCGTCACCCGTTACTACAATCCGGAAATCCACATCGGTGCGTTCGCCTTGCCGCAATACGTGCTGCAAGCGGTCAACAAGCCGAGCAACGACTGATCACGCTGAAGGCGCTCTGCAAGGGAGCTTTTGTGGTGAGGGGATAAATCCCCGTTGGGATGCGCAGCATCCCTGAACCGGCCGGCGCGGTGTCTCCGTTAAACCGCAATGGACGGTCTTACGACTGCTGCGCAGCCGAACGGGGATAAATCCCCTCGCCACAGAAGTCCGCCCTATCGATCGGATGGTTATTTTCACCGTTGGCGGCTGTAATCCTTTTGAACCAACTCTCGCGGAAAAAAGTCGAGATAGAGGTAAGCCCATTTACGGGTTGATCGAGGAGGCACTGATGCAAAAGTGGAAAGTCACTTTCGTGGATGATCACGGCGAAATTGTTGATGAAGTCTTCGAACGTGAGGAATGCCCGTCCGATGATGAAGCCGCCCGGCTGATCAAGGAGCGGCTTCTTCCGGTTGCCGCCAAGCTGGATCTCAACGACCTGCAAGGGCGCACCACCGATGCCGAGGTGAAAAACCTCAAGACCCAGAACGGCATCGAAATCCTCAGCATCACCCCTGTCTGAACACTTCCTGTCATCTCGTAAACCAGGCCTTGGCAGCGGCGCTCTCTTGGGGCTACTCTGCAAGCGAGATCAGCGAATGGATCGCTAAGGTCTGGTCTTGTCAGCTACATGCTTGTTTCCCGCGCGCAACCACGTTGCCGTAGTACTTAGGCCAAAAGGCCCGGGGCGGGAATACGGAAAGTCTATCCATCAATCGAGGGGGACGATTCATGAGCACAGCCTATCAAGAAGACATCAGCAGCAACGTTCTGCGCCGCATGAAAGAAGGCGGCTTCGATTTTTCCCGGTTCCATCCCATCGAGTTCTACGCGATTTTCCCGGACGAGGAGCGGGCGCGCAGGGCAGCAGGCAAATTTCGCGGTGAATCCATCAATGCCCAGGTCAGTGCGCGCGACGACGGCGCCTGGTCGCTGGAATTGAGCAAAGTGATGTACGCAACCTATGACGACATCGGCGATTTCGAGCAAGGCTTTTCTGCCGTGGTCGAACCGCTGGGCGGCATTATCGAGGGTTGGGGCGTGAAGCAGGAGGTGCGCAATCGTTACCGGTTGAATTGATATTGCGCATTGTTTCTCGGGCAACGGCTGACCTTCGGGTCGGCCGTTGTCGTTTCTGGCTTCTGCATATCGCAGTGGCAAAACCCTGAAACAAGAATCCCGGGCAAAAAAAAGCCACCGGAGAGGGTGGCTAAAAGGGAAGACGCGTATGCAATAAAGTCCCGTCGGGACGGGGCTGCCAAGGCAGTTCAGATCAGTTGAGCTGTCTACTTCGCGGCGGCTTGCCGGGGAAGTTTTGCAGCGAATGCGCGGATTATCCGCAGTCGCGGCCGGGCAGTGAAATCAACTCTGACTATGCTGGTGATAGGCGATGCAGTGCGTCGCAATGAAGCGGGGGCAATCGGGCCGGGGCATTTGCCGCACAGGAATGGTGCGCAGCCTTCGGCGTGGATCTACAACCGATTGAAATCAAAGCGTTTATGCCGATGGCACGGGCCTTGCGAAGGCCTGTATGTCCGGAGTGACAAGGAGTACGGCATGATCCGCACCTATTTTGACGAGATGTACGATGCCGGCGGCCTGGTCCGCCCGCATTACCGGGAATTTGCCCGCTGGCTGGCCGAGACGCCCGACGAGCTGCTCGCGCAGCGCCGCCGCGAGGCCGATCTGCTGTTCCACCGGGCCGGGATCACCTTCACGCTCTATGGCGACGAGCAGGGCACCGAGCGCCTGATTCCGTTCGATACCATTCCCCGTAGCATCCCCGCCAGTGAATGGCGGATTGTCGAGCGCGGCTGCATCCAGCGGGTCAAGGCGTTGAACATGTTTCTCGCCGACCTCTACCACGAGCAGCGCATCATCAAGGCCGGGATTATTCCCGCCGAACAGGTGCTGGCCAACGAGCAATACCAATTGGCGATGCAAGGTCTGGATCTGCACCGCGATATCTATTCGCACATCTCCGGCGTCGATCTGGTGCGCGATGGCGATGGCACTTATTACGTTCTCGAAGACAACCTGCGCACACCCAGTGGCGTCAGCTACATGCTCGAAGACCGCAAGATGATGATGCGTCTGTTCCCTGAACTGTTCTCCGCCCAGCGCATTGCCCCGATCGATCACTATCCCAATCTGCTGCTTGATACCCTGAAAAGCTCAAGTCCGATCGACAACCCGAGCGTGGTGGTGTTGACGCCGGGACGCTTCAATAGCGCGTTCTTCGAACATGCGTTTCTGGCGCGGGAAATGGGCGTTGAACTGGTGGAAGGCGCAGATCTGTTCGTGCGTGACGACAAGGTGTTCATGCGCACCACCGATGGCCCGAAAGCGGTCGACGTGATCTATCGCCGCCTCGACGACGCGTTCCTTGATCCGCTGGCGTTCAACCCGGACTCGATGCTCGGCGTGCCGGGGCTGCTGTCGTCTTATCGCTCCGGCAATGTGGTGCTGGCCAATGCCATCGGCACCGGGGTCGCGGACGATAAATCGGTTTACCCGTTTGTCACCGACATGATCCGTTTTTACCTCGACGAAGAGCCGATCCTGAAAAACGTGCCGACCTGGCAATGCCGCAACCCGTCCGAGCTGTCCCACGTACTGGCCAATCTTGCGGATTTGGTCGTCAAGGAAACCCAGGGCTCCGGCGGTTACGGGATGCTGGTCGGACCGGCCGCGACGACGGCGGAAATCGATGCCTTTCGCGAGCGCATCAAAGCCAAACCCCATGCCTACATTGCGCAACCGACACTATCGCTGTCGACCTGTCCGACCTTTGTCGAAAACGGCATCGCGCCGCGCCATATCGACTTGCGTCCGTTCGTGCTGTCCGGCCGCGAAACCCGTGTGGTGCCTGGCGGTTTGACCCGTGTCGCGTTGCGTGAAGGCTCCCTGGTGGTGAACTCCTCCCAGGGCGGCGGGACCAAGGACACCTGGGTAGTCGAGGATTGAAGGAAGCTTGCCATGTTAAGTAGAACTGCCTCGGATCTGTACTGGATGTCGCGTTACCTGGAGCGTGCGGAGAATCTCGCGCGCATGCTCGACATCAGCTATTCGCTGTCGCTGATGCCGCAGGACGGGCGCGGCGATGGTCTGCATGAACTCGCCATGCCGTTGCTGATCACCGGCACCTTGGACGATTACCTTGAACGCCACGGTGACCTGCACGCTGAACGCTTGCTGCATTTCTTCGCACTGGACGCGGCCAACCCGGCCAGTATCTACAGCTGCCTTGGTGCAGCGCGGGCCAGTGCCCATGCCGTGCGCGGGCGAATCACTGCCGACATGTGGGAAAACATCAATGCGACCTGGCTGGAAATTCGTGGCATCGCCGAGCAGGGCCTGAGTCGTTATGGCATGAGCCGGTTCTGCGAATGGATCAAGGAGCGTTCGCACCTGTTTCGTGGCGCCTCATACGGCACGATCATGCGCAACGACGCGTTTCGCTTTATTCGTCTGGGCACGTTTATCGAGCGCGCGGACAACACGCTGCGCCTGCTTGATGCCCGTTACGAAATGGCCGGCGATCAGGCCGAAGCAGTCAGCGACGGCACGGCGCACGCCTATTACCAATGGAGTGCGCTGCTGCGGGCCTTGTCCTCATTCGAGGCCTACACCGAAATCTACCGCGACGCGCCCGGCGCCCGGCATGTCGCCGAATTGCTGCTGTTGCGCGCCGATGTGCCGCGTTCGCTGCGTGCCTGTACAGAAGAGATTGACCAGATCCTCGCGCAACTGCCCGGCGCCAACGGCCGCCCGGCACAACGCCTGGCGGCGGAAATGGATGCGCGCCTGCGTTACACCGGCATCAACGAAATTCTCGAAGAAGGCCTGCACGCCTGGCTGACCGAATTCATCCCGCTGGTGCGCCAGTTGGGCAACGCCATTCACAGTTCCTATCTGGAGGCTGCATGAGACTTTCCATAAGCCACGAGACCACCTATCACTACGAAGATCAGGTGCGCGCGAGCATCCAGTACCTGCGTCTGACACCCCACGACAGCGAGCGTCAGCATGTCCTCAGTTGGCAACTCGACTTGCCGCGTCCGGTGCGTGCGCAGCTCGATCCGTTCGGCAACATCCTGCATGTGCTGACCATGGACGAGCCGCACGAAGCGATCATCATTGGCGCCCGGGGGCAGGTCGATATCGACGAATTGCGCGAGGCCGAACATGAGAGCCAATCGGCGCTGCCGTTCCTGCGCTTCACGCGCCTGACCGAAGCCGATGAAGCCTTGCGCGAGTTTGCCGAGAAGAACTGCAAGCAACGGCGTGATCGCACCGCGCTGATCGACTTGATGCACGGGTTGAATCAGCACATGAGCTACACGCCGGGCTCGACTGAAGTCGACACCAGCGCCGCCGAAGCTTTCGCCGGTCGGGCCGGGGTCTGTCAGGATCATGCCCACGCCTTCCTAGCCTGCGCCCGCAGTCTCGGGGTGCCGTCGCGTTACGTGTCGGGTTATCTGTACAGCGAAGATTGCGAGCATCTGGCCAGTCATGCCTGGGCGGAAGCGTGGCTGGATGACGCGTGGTACAGCTTCGACGTGACCAACCAGCTGGCGCGCCCGGAGCGACACCTGAAGCTGGCGGTGGGCCTGGATTATCTCGATGCCTGCCCGGTCCGTGGCATGCGCCGGGGCGGTGGCTGCGAGCAGATGCATGCGAAGGTGTTCGTCTCGCCGACACCGGTTATTTCCGTGCAGCAACAATAGATTCGGGATATCGCTATCGCTGGCAAGCCAGCTCCCACAGGATGACCGCTGATTCGAACTCTGCGCATACCCTGTGGGAGCTGGCTTGCCAGCGAAGAGGCCAGTAATAACACCCTAAGGCTTACGGCTTAACTTTGCGCCCGGCCATATGCTTGAGATAGCCCACCAGCATTTCAAGATCTGTATCCGGCAATACCTCAGCAGAAAACCCCGGCATCTTCGCCTGCGGCCACTGACGCAAACTCTGCGGATCGCGGATGTAGCGCTTCAAGAAATCCGCCCCGAAATACTCGGTCGGGCTATACGGAATATTCAGATCCGGACCGAACTGCGCGTCTCCGGCACCATTCAACCGGTGACAGGCCAGGCAGTTTTTTTGAAACAGGGCAAAACCCTGGTTCACCGGATCATCGGCCTTCAAGGCAGGATCGGGCAGCAGGGCAGGAAAGCGTTGGGCCACCGGCGCCATCAGCTTGATGCTGGCGACTTCGAACGGCCACTGCTCGGGGCTGATATTGCCGGCCTGCGGGTCGGTCCAGACCAGATAGAACGGCCCGGCGCTGTGCTTGCCGGCAGACAGCGGTGGCCACGGCCGCGCCGGGTCCTCGATTGCCAGCCATGCTCGTGCGCCGTCCTTGTTCAGCAAGGGTGCAGCGGCCAGCTCTGCGGCAAAGCCATCCAGCGCCACCGCTTGCAAGTGATCCTCCGGCTTGACCCCCTTCAGCAATGCGGCCAGAGGCACAGCCTGATAAGTCATGTCCTTCTTGTAGGAAACATCATTGTTGATCGTGAGAGTTTGCAGCTGAGGATGTTTGAGCAGCTCTTCGGTCTGCCAGGTGCGGCTGTTTGCGCCCAACTGCAGATCCAGTTGTGCGGCAGCCAAGGGCAAGCTCAGTAGCAAGGCACCGAGCGCAATGAGGGTTTTCAAATGATCGCCGTCCATGTCGTGGTAGTGCGCAAAGGTTGGCACAACCGCGCTGGCCCGGGTAGCGGGCCAGTCACATTTTCAATGGCGACATACAGCACGCGACGTTTGAATCAGCCGATGACCTTGGTCAGATTCGGCAAGATCAACAACAGCGTCGTGGCGAAAAGAATGAGTCCTGCTTGACGTACTTTCGGTTGTTTGAACATGGCTTGACCGCCTTTATTGTTATTTCCTGATGCGTGCCTGACTGCATTTCCCTGACGGCACGCGTTGCACTTCCTGTTGAAGCACGCCCGTCTCGGCAAAACCCGACGACGATGGCGTACATGTTCACCTTAGAGCCCGCGTCACCCTTCGCTTAGATCCATTTCATATGGGGATCTTGAAAAAAGCTTTTAAAACGGCATGAGGCGTATTGCCAGCTTCTTTGCCGCCCGCTGGCTAGACAACTCGACGACCTGAACCGGTTCACCTGAGGTCCGATGACCGTCCGTCTGAGCGTGTGCGTCAAGCGCTTTGAGCAATGTGGTCATTGCTTGCCAGTCGGCGCAGGGCGAAAGTGAAGTGACAATAAATCAGGTTCGAGGACGTCATGACTGAAGCTTTGATTTTCGATGCGTTACGCACTCCGCGTGGCAGAGGCAAGGCCGATGGCGCGCTGCACAGCGTGAAGCCGGTCAACCTGGTGGCCGGTTTGCTGAGCGCTTTGCAGGCGCGCACCGCGCTGGATACCAGTCAGGTCGATGACGTCGTCCTTGGCTGCGTCACGCCGATCGGCGATCAAGGTTCGGACATCGCCAAGACGGCGGTGCAAGTGGCCGACTGGGACGTCAGCGTCGCCGGTGTGCAGATCAACCGTTTCTGCGCTTCGGGTCTGGAAGCGGTGAATCTTGGCGCGATGAAAGTGCGCTCGGGTTTCGAGGATCTGGTGGTGGTTGGCGGCGTCGAGTCGATGTCGCGGGTGCCGATGGGCAGCGATGGCGGCGCCTGGGCACTGGACCCGCAGACCAACCTGCACAGCCATTTCACTCCGCAAGGCGTCGGCGCCGATCTGATCGCCACCCTCGAAGGCTTCAGCCGGCAGGATGTCGATGCCTACGCACTGCACTCCCAGCAAAAAGCCGCACGAGCGCGGGCCGACGGCTCGTTCAACAAGTCGCTGGTGCCGGTGCAGGATCAGAACGGCATCATCCTGCTTGACCACGATGAGTTCATCCGCGCCGAGTCTACCCTCGAGGGCCTGGGCAAGCTCAAGCCGAGTTTCGAAATGATCGGGCAAATGGGCTTCGACGCCACGGCGTTGCGGGTCTACAGCGATGTCGAGCGGATCAACCACGTGCACACGCCGGGCAACAGTTCCGGAATTGTCGACGGTGCGGCGCTGATGCTCATCGGCTCCGAAGCCAAGGGCCGCGCGCTGGGGCTGCAGCCACGCGCGCGTATCGTCGCCACGGCCGTCACCAGCACAGATCCGACCATCATGCTCACCGGCCCAGCGCCGGCGACCCGCAAAGCCTTGGCCAAGGCCGGACTGCGCGTGGAGGACATCGATCTGTTCGAGGTCAACGAAGCGTTTGCTTCGGTGGTGTTGAAATTCATCAAGGACATGGCCGTCGACCCGGGCAAGGTCAACGTCAACGGCGGCTCGATCGCCATGGGCCACCCGCTGGGCGCCACCGGTTGCGCGATCCTCGGCACCCTGCTTGATGAACTGGAAGCGCGCAACTTGCGCTACGGCCTGGCGACGCTGTGTGTCGGCGGCGGCATGGGCATTGCCACCATCATCGAACGCCTCTGAGCCCCGACTTCAAGGAACCCTGTTATGAGCGAAGCCATTCGTTACGAAAAAGGCCAGGACGCTATCGTCGTGCTGACCATGGACATGCCGGGCCAGAGCGCCAACACCATGAACGCCGTGTATCGCGAGGCCATGGCCGCTTGCGTTGCTCGTTTGTCAGCGGAGAAGGACAGCATCGCCGGAGTGATCATCACCTCGGCGAAGAAAACCTTTTTTGCCGGCGGCGACCTCAATGAATTGATCAAGGTTGGCAAGCCCGAAGCCAAAGCCTTCTACGACATGGTGCTGACCCTCAAGGCGCAATTGCGCAGCCTGGAAACCCTCGGCAAACCGGTGGTCGCGGCGATCAACGGCGCTGCGTTGGGCGGCGGCTGGGAGATCTGTCTGGCCTGCCACCATCGCATCGCTGTGGATGATGCCTCGGTGCAACTCGGTTTGCCGGAGGTGACGCTGGGCCTGTTGCCGGGCGGCGGCGGGGTGGTGCGCATGGTGCGCATGCTCGGTATCGAAAAAGCCCTGCCGTACTTGCTTGAAGGCAAGAAGGTGCGCCCGCAACAGGCGTTGCAGGCCGGGCTGATTGATGAACTGGCAGCGAATCGCGATGAGCTGCTGGCCAAGGCGCGCGCCTGGATTCTCGCCAATCCGGCGGCAGTGCAGCGCTGGGACGTGAAGGGCTACCAGATTCCTGGCGGCACGCCATCGAGCCCGAAAGTGGCGCAGATGCTGGCGATTGCGCCGTCGATCCTGCGCAAAAAAACTCAAGGCACCCTGCCGGCGCCGGAGAAGATTCTATGCGCGGCGGTGGAGGGCGCTCAGGTCGATTTCGACACCGCGCACCTGATCGAAACCCGCTACTTCACCGAGCTGACGACCGGGCAGATTTCGAAAAACCTGATCGGCACGTTCTGGTTCCAGTTGAACGAAATCAACGCCGGCGGTTCCAGACCGCAAGGTTTTGCGCCCTATAAAACCCGCAAAGTCGGTGTGCTCGGCGCCGGAATGATGGGCGCGGGCATCGCTTTTGTCAGCGCCTCGGCTGGTATCGACGTCGTCCTCAAGGACATCAACCTTGCCGCAGCCGAGAAGGGCAAAGCGCATTCCGCAGCGCTGCTGGATAAAAAAGTTGCCCGTGGCCAGCTGACTGTCGAGCAGCGCGAGGCGGTGCTGGCGCGCATCGTTGCGAGCGAAAGCGATGCCGATCTGGCCGGTTGCGATCTGATCATCGAAGCGGTGTTCGAGGATCGCCAGCTCAAAGCCAAGGTATCTGCTGCCGCGCAACAGGTGGTGGGTGGCGACGCTGTCATCGCCTCCAACACATCGACCCTGCCGATCACCGGCCTGGCGACGGCCGTGCCCGATCAAAGCAAATTCATCGGCCTGCATTTCTTCAGTCCGGTGGAAAAAATGCCGCTGGTGGAAATCATCAAGGGCGCGCAGACCAGCGACGAAACTCTCGCTCGCGGTTTCGACTTCGTTCTGCAAATCAAGAAAACTCCGATCGTGGTCAATGACAGTCGCGGCTTCTTTACCTCGCGGGTTTTCGGCACATTCACCAACGAGGGTATCGCCATGCTCGGCGAGGGTGTCAGTGCGCCGATGATCGAGACCGAAGCGCGCAAGGCCGGGATGCCGGTCGGGCCTCTGGCAATCTCCGACGAAGTTTCCCTCAGCCTGATGAGCCATATCCGTCAGCAGACGGCCAAGGACTTGCAGGCAGAAGGCAAACCGCTGATTGAGCACCCGGCCTTCGCCGTGATTGACTTGATGCTCAATGAATTCAAGCGACCGGGCAAAGCTGCCGGAGGCGGTTTCTATGAGTATCCAGCCGGTGCCCAGAAGCATTTATGGCCGGAGCTGAAAACGCGCTTCGAGAAGGCCGACGGACAGATCTCTGCGAAGGATGTGCGTGATCGTCTGTTGTTCGTGCAGGCCATTGAAACCGTGCGTTGCGTGGAGGAGGGCGTGCTCACCTCGACGGCGGACGCCAACGTCGGTTCCATCTTCGGTATCGGTTTCGCCGCGTGGACCGGCGGGGCGCTGCAGTTCATCAACCAGTATGGCCTGGAGGACTTCATCGCCCGCGCGCAGTATCTGGCCGAGCAATACGGCGAGCGTTTTACCCCGCCAGCGCTGCTGCTGGACAAAGCGGCGAAAGGTGAAATGTTCTAGGGCCGGCGAGCATTTCGGGGCTTGCCTTGGCCGGGTGTTTCAGGGCAGGCTCTGGGTGTTCATTATTCCCATCACGTGTCAGGTATTTTTTATGTCGCTGCGCATCTGCATTCTCGAAACCGACATCCTGCGGCCCGAATTGATTGACCAATATCAGGGCTATGGGCAGATGTTCCAGCGCCTGTTCTCGCAGCAACCGATCGCCGCTGATTTCACTGTCTATAACGTGGTGAAAGGGGATTACCCAAGTGACGACGAGACTTTCGATGCGTACCTGGTCACTGGCAGCAAGGCCGATTCGTTCGGCACGGATCCGTGGATCCAGACCCTCAAGACCTACCTTTTGAATCGCTACGAACGCGGCGACAAATTGCTCGGCGTGTGCTTCGGCCATCAATTGCTGGCGCTACTGCTTGGTGGCAAGAGTGAGCGTGCGTCCCAAGGCTGGGGCGTCGGCACTCACAGCTATCAGCTGGCAGCTAAGGCACCGTGGATGAGCCCGGCGCGCGAAGAGCTGACACTGCTGATCAGTCATCAGGATCAGGTAACCGAGCTTCCGGAAAACGCCACGGTCATCGCCTCCAGCGATTTCTGCCCGTTCGCGGCGTATCACATCAACGATCAAGTGCTGTGCTTCCAGGGTCACCCGGAATTCATTCACGATTACTCCCGCGCGCTGCTCGATCTGCGCCAGGAAGCGCTGGGTTCGCAGATTTACAGCAAAGGCATGGCCAGCCTTGAGCAGGAACATCATGGCGCTACGGTTGCGGAGTGGATGATGCGCTTCGTAGCGCACAAGCCAGAAACGGCTCAACGCTAAAAGGGCCTGCTCCCACAATCCCTGTGGGAGCGAGCCTGCTCGCGAATCTCCGGGGCAACGCGGTCCCGGCTACAGCCACCCGGACCGCTTGAAGCTCGCCCACAAACTCACACACCCCACCGCAATAAACCCCAGCACTGCAAAATAACCGTAGTGCCAGGTCAATTCCGGCATGTTCTGGAAATTCATTCCGTAGATCCCCGCCACCGCTGTCGGGAACGCCAGAATCGCCGCCCACGCTGCAAACTTGCGTTGCACCACGCTCTGCCGTGATGCCTCAAGCAACACGCCAATCTCGATGGTCTGGCTGGCAATGTCCGCCAGCGTGGTCAGGTCTTCCATCTGCCGCGTTACATGAATCTGCACATCGCGAAAGTACGGGCGCATGTTCTTGTCGATGAACGGGAAACTGAGCTTTTGCAGCTCCTCGCCGATCTCCACCATCGGTGCCGCATACCGACGCAAGCGCACCACATCGCGGCGCAGACCGTGCAGCTTCTGGATGTCGCGCTCGTTGAGGGCGCTGCACAGCACATTGCGCTCCAGCTCATCGATCTCGGCGTGGATCGCTTCGCCCACCGGCTGATAGTTTTCGATGACGAAATCGAGCAGCGCATACAGGACGAAATCTTCCCCGTGCTCGAGCAACAGCGGACGCGCCTCACAGCGTTGACGCACATAGGCGTACGACGCGGAATGGCCGTTGCGTGCGGTAATGATGTAACCCCTGCCGGCGAAGATATGCGTTTCGATGAATTGCAAAACGCCGTTTTCGCGAACCGGTGAGTAGGTGACGATAAACAGAGCGTCACCAAAGGTTTCCAGTTTTGGTCGGCTGTGTTTTTCCAGCGCGTCTTCGATGGCCAGTTCATGCAGGTTGAACTGTCGTTGCAGGTTGGATAATTCCTGTGCGTCCGGTTCTTCCAGACCGATCCAGACGAAGTGGCCGGGTTTGGCGGCCCAGGCAGCACCTTCGTCCAGCGCAATATTGGAGACTTTCTTACCCTCGCTGTACACCGCAGCAGCAACAACTCGACCCATGGTGGTGATTCACTTCTTCTTGGCAGATGGCAGGGAAACTAGGCTTCAGCTTAGCCGTGTCGCTGCTTGAGAGTCAGTGAAACTTCTACAGTTCACCCGGCAAAAGAAAACCCGCACGGGGCGGGTCTGGTTTCACGCGGCTTGCAGTTGCCGATCCATCGATTCGATGCACTCGCGCATCTGCTCGCGGCATCGCTCGATCAGCATGGGCATGTCGTCCATGGTCAATCCGACTGTAGGAATCGCCGGCAAGGAACGTATGAGAACGTTGCCACTGCGCCAGCGATTCAGGCGCATGTGCTTTATATAGCTGCTCACGCACACCGGAACGATCGGCACGCCAGCGGCAATCGCCATCTGGAACGCACCTTTCTTGAACGGCAACAAATCTTCACCGAGGTTGCGGGTGCCCTCCGGGAATACCCAGATCGAGGTGTCTTCGTTCTGCAAGGTGTGGGTCGTCGTCAGCATCGACTGCCGCGCCTTGTGCGCATTGCCACGGTCGATCAACACATTGCCGGCCAGCCAGAACAACTGGCCGAACAACGGCACCCACTTCAGGCTCTTCTTGCCGATACAAACGGTGCGACGAGGGACGACATTGCCGAACACGAACAGATCGTAGTTTGACTGATGGTTGGCGATGATCACGCAACTGTCGGGCTTGTTCATCAAGCCGTTGACCTCGGACTTGACCCGCAAACGCAAGATACACATCGCCGGCAAAGCGTAGAGGCGGGCGCAGAGTCGGCTGTTGTCCGGGTTGAACGGGCGGCACAATCCAAGGATCACGCCCAGCACGCCGGCCAGAATAAAGTGCAGGCCCATCAACAACATACGAAACACAAACAGCATTTTTGCAGGCCCACCGGGACAAAAGGTGGCGCAGTGTACGGATGTGCACTGTTTTCGGCAATTGCCGCTATAGAGTCCGGAGATGGCCGATGTTTAAGCGCATGTTTCAGCATTGCCTGTCAGGCGCGTCCTAGAGCTTTCAGCGAATCTTCAACGCTGAACGTAAGAAAAAGCCCGACCAAGGTCGGGCTATTCTCTTACCGGCAGATTTTGGACGAGTCAGCCCAGATGTTGCTGATCCTGCAGGATGGCATCGTCAAGAGTTTCCAGCAGTTGCTTGCGCACTTTCAGCTTGGTGTTCTTGTGCGCCAGCATGTTGATCTTCTTCAACTGACGCGCGGCAGCCAGGGCGGCGCCCTGCAATTCTTCGGCTGTGACGACTTTGTCGAGGAAGCCTGCATCAACGGCACTTTGCGGATCGAACATCTCGCCATTGATTACCGAGCGATGGAAAGCCGAACGCCGCAAGCGGTCGCGTGCCAGCTCGATACCGGCATGGTGCATGGTCATGCCGATCTGCACTTCGTTGAGACCGATGCTGAACGGGCCGTCGACACCGATGCGGTAATCGGCGGACAACAGCAGGAAAGCACCCTTGGCCACGGCGTGCCCCGGGCAAGCAACGATCACCGGGAACGGGTGAGAGAGCAGGCGGCGCGCCAGGGTCGAACCGGCCGTCACCAGCGCAACGGCCTCTTTCGGGCCGGCCGTCATCACCTTCAGGTCATAACCACCCGAAAGAATCCCCGGCTGCCCGGTAATGATCACCACGGCGCGATCCGCCACCGCCTGATCCAGCGCCGCGTTAAACGCCGCAATCACATCCGGAGAAATCGCGTTGACCTTGCCATTGTTCAGGGTCAGGGTCGCGATACCGTCTTCGAGGTGGTAGGCAATCAACTCGCTCATGACGCTATTCCTTATTAGAAAGATGGGCAGACGTTACCCACCGCCGCAGGCCAGGTAAAGCGCCGTGACTGACCTGCCAGTCACCGTTTTGCGCTTCGGCCAGCGCTGCGCGCGTGTTGCCTGCTATAAAAGGAAGCGCACGGTTTACCCAAGATTGGCGGGTTTGCCATCGTCCGCTCTGGCTGAACGCAGCGGCCTCTCTTAAGCGCATGAAAATTCTGAAAAAAAGTTTGCCATCGGAAAAGCTTTCGACTACATTAGCGCGCCTCGACAGACAGAACATGTCTGCAGAGATACGGTGAAGTGTCCGAGTGGCTTAAGGAGCACGCCTGGAAAGTGTGTATACAGGAAACTGTATCGAGAGTTCGAATCTCTCCTTCACCGCCACATTCAGTAAACGCAAACCCCTGATTTTCCTAGAGAAAGTCGGGGGTTTGTGGTTTTTGGTGTCTGGAAAAAGTTGCTAAAGGACCACTGGTTCGAAGCCTCTGAAACGTGAGTTGGCAGTCTTTTATTACCAAGAAGTTGTACAAAACCCTGTCACCCGTCGAAATCTCCTACACGCCTCATTGACCCTCCGAACCGTCCCGAGTTTACTGTATGCGCATACAGTAAACTCACTATCAGGTTCGTATCATGAGCGTCACCATCCTCGGCCCTTTGTCAGGCGCGGGCGAACAGCTTGCGCTGTATTCGTTTCGGATTCCCGCCGGTTTTCCTTCGCCCGCGGCTGATCACATTGAAAAGCACATCTCTCTGGACGAAGTTTTTGATATTCGTGCGCCGCACGTTTATCTGGCGAAGATCGAAGGCGAGAGCATGCAGGACGCCGGGATATTTTGCGGTGATCTGGTGATCGTCGACCGCAGCCTGACTGCCGAGCACGGCGATATCGTCATCGCCGGTCTCAACTCCGAACCTGTCTGCAAGCGCCTGCACATGCGCGACAACACCATCATCCTTCTTTCGGCCAACAGCAAATACCCGCCACGCTACGTGATGGAAGGGGATGAGCTGGTGATCTGGGGTGTGGTCACTTACAGCGTGCGCGACCATGGCAAATCGTGAGCAGGTTTTCGCGCTGATCGATTGCAACAGCTTCTATGCCAGCTGTGAGCGAGTGTTCCGGCCCGATCTGGCGAAGACGCCGATTGTCGTGCTGAGCAACAACGATGGCTGCGTGATCGCGCGCAGCTACGATGCCAAACCTTTTGTGAAAATGGGCGCGCCGTACTTTCAGATTTGTGATGATCTGCGCCGCCACGGCATTCAGGTGTTCAGCAGTAATTACGCGTTGTACGGCGACATGAGCGAACGGGTGATGACGATCATCGAATCCATGGTGCCGGCGGTCGAGGTTTACAGCATTGATGAGGCGTTCGCCGATCTCAGCGGCATTCCTGGGGACCTGACAGGTTTTGGCCGGACCATCCGCTCTGCTGTTTATAAGCGCACCGGCATCCCGGTCGGCGTCGGCATCGCCCCGACGAAAACGCTGGCCAAGCTCGCCAACCACACCGCGAAACGCCTGCAAGCGCATACCGGCGGCGTGGTCGACATCTGCGATCCGTCCAAACGCGACTGGGTGTTACGCAATACCGATGTCGGTGAAGTGTGGGGCGTCGGACGGCGGATGAAAGCTCATCTGGAAAGCATGCAAATCAGAAGTGCGATGGACTTGGCGAAGGCCGATCCGTGGACACTGCGGCGCAAGTTCAGCGTGGTGATCGAGAAGACCGCGCGCGAACTGGGCGGCACATCCTGTCTGGAACTGTCGGAAACAGAACCGCCGAAGCAGGAAATTTGCAGCAGCCGCATGTTTGGCAACCGTTTGACTACCATCGAGCCGATCAAGGAAGCCGTTGCTACTTATGTGCATCGAGCGGCGGAAAAGCTGCGTGCGCAGAGTTCGCTGTGCAAAAAGATCCGCGTGAGTATCCGCACCGGCATGTTCAATCCGGAAGAGGCGAAGTACGCCAATGGCGCGCTGATCGAGTTGCCTTATCCGACCAATGATGTGCGATTGCTGAGCAAGGTGGCGAGCGAGGCGGTTGATCGATTGTTCCGGCCGGGCTTCAAGTACAGCAAGGCTGAAGTGTTATTGATGGATCTTCGGCAGCCCGGAGAGTTTACCGAAGACTTGTTTTCCCAGTCGCAACCGCAGACGGCGGAGAAGGTGATGGGGGTGCTCGACCAGATCAATCAGCGCTGGGGGCATGGAACGTTGCGAGCGGGGAGTGTGCCGGCGGATCCGGCCTGGGGCATGCGGCGGGAGATGATGAGTTCGAGTTTTACGACGAAGCTGGATCAATTGTGGGTGGTTAAATCCAATTGAGGCACGGGCCAGATCTGGTGCCGCGTTACAATCGCCGCCTTCACTTTTGCAGTAAAAGGACGACTTTCATGATCATTTCCACCACTCATTCCGTCGAGGGGCGGCAGATCACGGCCTATCTGGACATCGTCAGCGCCGAGTCTGTGCAGGGCGTCAACGTGATCCGCGATATGTTTGCGGGCATGCGCGACTTCTTTGGCGGGCGCTCGCAGACGTTGGAGCGGGCTCTTAAAGAAGCACGTATTCAGGCAACCGACGAACTGAAAGATCGAGCGCGGGCATTGCAGGCTGACGCGGTGGTTGGCGTGGATTTTGAGATCAGCATGCCGGCAGGCAAGGGTGGCATGGTCGTGGTGTTTGTCACCGGAACGGCGGTGAAGCTGCGTTGATCATTGTGTTCAAGGCAAAGCCCACTCGCACAACGAATGGGCTTTTTCGCGTCAATCAGCCTTGTGGCTTGAGCAACACAGCACCTCTTGCGTCATAGGTCAGCGGTGTATCGATGGCAACGAGGGGCGGTGTCCCGTCAGGCTGCGCCGATGGTGCGGGCTCGCTGGGATGGTAGACGACGCCCGGTTGCAGAAGCGGTTTGTCCGGGTATTTGACGGTGATTTCACCGGAGGCGATCTTTTCCTTGAGTTTTTCCGCACCGGCCTTGCCAGCAGCGATCTGCTCGTCCGTGAGTTTTACGACTGGCATGTTCGGGAATCCATTGATCTGCATGATCTCTCCTTGAGATTCATTTGTAGGAGTAAGGGCAGCGGCCGTTCGATGGAAATCTTTAGCGAATGATCGTTCACGACGCTTTTTTCCATTCGTCGGTGATCAGTCTTTCTGAACGGCAAGTCCAGTAGTGACCAGCTAGTCTCAAAAGCGCTGAGGGGCGATATTTTCCAGGCAAAACTGTTTTGTCGGTGTCGACCCGGTTGCGTAGGGGAGAGTCTATGTCAGGTCCATTTATCGAAGATGATGGCGCAGAGTTTTCATTCAACAATTGTGTGCGCTGCGGTCAGTCGGAGTATCAGTCGGGGTTTGGCGAGGATCCGGTGAGCATCGGCAAAATCAAATCCACAGCCCCCAAAGGGCCGAAAGCGAAATTCCTACCCAAGGTCACGGCAAGGACCAGAAAGTGATTTCATCCTGCACCCCGTCATTGAACGGGGTTTTTTATGTGCGCAGGAATAGGGGTTTGAAATCCCTGACGGGCATTGACATTAATGTCGGTTTTTTTTCACAAACTTTTCACGTTGGCCAACGTAGTGTGAAGCCATCCGTTAGAAAGCAAGTCTCCAGCCCGTCTCCCCAGCGGGCTTTTTTTTGCCCGGCATAAAACCTTTTCCACGATTGCGGTCCAATCGACGCTGCCGCCCGCGTCTGGACTTTCCTGCGCCGAGCGCATTAAATCCCGCTCCTTCTCGTCATCCCGTTTATTTGAGGTTTTCGTCATGCGTTTAACACTGCCTGCTCTGGTTCTTGGCCTTCTGGTTGCTCAAGGTGCGATGGCTGCCGGTGATGGCACCGCGGCGCTGGGCGGTGGCCTGGGTGGCGCGCTGGGTAACGTGGTCGGTCAGAAAATGGGCGGCAGCACCGGTGCCGCCATTGGCGCTGGCGTCGCGGGCGCAGCAGGCAGTGCCGTCGCCGCACGCAAGGGCAGCCGCACCAAAGCGGCGATCGGCGGCGGTGTCGGTGCAGCCGGTGGTTCGGTGATCGGCAACAGCCTGGGCGGCCGCAACGGCGCCACCATCGGCGCGGGCCTTGGCGGCGCGGCCGGCGGCGCAGTCGGCAGCAACCTGGGCAAAGGTCACAAGCGCCACTGAGACTGATGGCCTGTCAGAAAAAGCCCGACTCGATGTCGGGCTTTTTCATGGCTGAACGTTTCGTCAGAAATCATCTCCAATCTGCATACGCCCCGCTTGGGCGGACTGTCCCGATTCGGGAACTGCGAGGTTCATATGCGATTGTCATTATCTGCACTGTTTTTTGGCTTGGTCGTGGCGCAGGGCGCGATGGCGGCCGGAGACGGCACCGCTGCCGTAGGCGGTGGTCTCGGCGGTGCGCTGGGTAATGTGGTTGGCGGACAACTTGGCGGCAGTACGGGCGCAGCGGTCGGCGCAGGTGTTGGCGGCGCGGCCGGCAGTGCCGTCGGCGCGAACAAACGCAACCGCACCGAAGCCGCGATTGGCGGCGGTCTTGGCGCAGCAGGCGGCTCGGTCGTCGGCAACAGCCTCGGCGGCTCCACCGGCTCCGCCATTGGCGCAGGCCTGGGCGGCGCAGCAGGCGGCGCGGTAGGTAACAATCTTGGCGACGACGACGGCGGATCTCATTCCGGCGGCCACAAGCACAAGAACAAACACAAAAATAAACATCGCTGATTGATCAACGAAAACCCGGCCTGGCGCCGGGTTTTTCGTGTCTGGCCGTCAGGCAGAGGAACGATTGGCGATAGGGCTTTTCGAAAGTGATACATCCCACACGCTCAAGAGGTGCGCCATGACTCCCGAAACCGAAGGCAAAGAAGAGAAGGGCCCGAGTGGATTGCCGTTTATCAATGATCCGGGGAATGAAGATCCCGGCTCGCTGATGGATGATGCGACGGTGCCGTTGAATGATGCGGATGAGGCGGATATGGAGTATGAGGAGGATGGGGATGAGCAGTGAGAGTGTTCTTGGTGAATGGAGATTTTGAATATTGGTTTAAAGGGCCTGAGTCCACAGGCCCTCTTTGTGGTCGTGTTTAGGTCGTTTCTTTCGAGTCGGCCCAGATATATAGATTACTTATGGCTGAAATTTTTTTGATTTTTTTTAGATTGATGTATTCGGCGAATTCTTTTTCGATAGTTTCTTCGTTGCAATACTTTCTATGCTTAGATGGTCGTTCACAAGCAAAGTTGTATAAGCGCCAAGTGTCGAATCCATTGATTTCACCATTAGGTCCATAGTCAAAATCTACGGTTCCTGTCGATAGATTGATGCGGCAGCCAATGCCGTGCAATTCATATTTAACGCCTCGAGTGACTCTCCCGCATCGCTTGATCGCCTTGGTATACCAGAGCTTTCGAATATCTCGAGTGCCAAATTTTCTTTCAAGTATCAACGTGCTGGAATCTACCATGGAGATAAAATCATTTATCAGGGTCTCCAGATTTTCACTTTGATCACTCATCTTCTTCTCCGGTGCTCCAATCTGTCGAAGCCTACATTATTTGCTGACTCTAATATATCTTCAATGCTTCTTAGAGATCCTTCGTACGCTTTCAGATTTGTTATGAGTTTAATCGTCACATTGGTCGAAGTTTGTCGTGCAGCTGCTGCGCGGTGGTGTCCATCCAGAATATATAAACTGCCGTTATGTTCTAGAACGTCAATGGGGCGTACTGAATTGAATCCGTCACGCATTTTGTCCTTATACCCATCTACTGTCCTAGTTGAGGTCTTACCCGCGATTGCATGTACTCGTTTCAGAGTGTTTGGATCTATATTGTGAGCAATGGCCGGTAGGTCCGGCTCCCCCTCATCAACCTTAACCCTATCACTCGCCCCCGGCACCTCACACCTAGGCTTATTCGGCGGAGGGCAGTTGGACGTCAACCCCAACGGATCCACCCACCCCGTCGGATTCGGCACGTACTGGTACTGATTCAACCCACCCGCCAGCTTCACCGGGTCCGGCGTCAAATACCGTCCAAGCCTTGGGTCGTAATACCGATGCCGGTTGTAATGCAATCCGCTTTCAACATCGAAATACTGCCCCTGAAAGCGCAGCGGTTGGTCGAGGTAGTCTTCGCCGGCGAGGGTGACGGCGGCGACTTTGCCGTAGGCGTCGTATTGCGCGGACCAGACGATTTCGCCGCTGTAGTCGGTGAGTTCCTGCGGAGTACCGAGGTGGTCGAGTTGGTAGTAGAACGGGCAGGCTTTTTTCGGGCCTTTGCCGTCGAGCATCGCCAGTGGGCGGAAGGTGCCGGGTTCGTAGAGGAAGCTGCGGTATTGCGTGGCGCTGCTTTCGGCGACGAGGTGTTCGCCTTGCCAGAAGAATTCGGTGACGGCGCCGTCGATTGTTTTGCGGATGCGCCGGCCGAAGGCGTCGTAGTGATAAGTGGCGGTCTGGCCGTCGGGGCGGGTCAGGCCGATCAGGCGGTGCTGGCAGTCGTAGCGGTATTCGGTGACCAGGGTCTGGCCGTGGCCACGGCGTTCGCGGATCAGGTTGCCGAAGGCGTCGTAGTCGTAATGACGGTCGCCCTGCATCAGCAGGCGATTGCCCTTGATCTGCGCAGGGCCGGGACGATCCTGCATCAGCAGGTTGCCGGCCGGGTCGTGGGCGAAGGATTCGGGCAGCTCGTCGCGTGAGTGACGTACGCGGATCAACCGGTCGAGGGCGTCGTAGCCATAAGTGCGCTGGCCGTGGCGGCTGTCGGCAATGTGCTCGAGATTGCCGTTGGCGCTGTAGGCATAATCGCGGCGGTACAGCGAAGCGTGGCGATGACCTACAGCGTGGGCAAGCAAGCGGCCCTGATCGTCGTAAGAATATTCGCTGAGCAGCAAACCTTGCTGGCGTTGCTGTTCGCGACCGGACTGGTAGACGTGGCGCGTGAGCGGCGTGCCATTAAGGTCGATGGCCGACAGCGCACCGCCCTTGGCGTAGTGGTAATCGAGCTTGCTGTTGTCCGGCAGGCGCAGGCGCTTGAGCTGACCGCAGGCGTCATAGGCGTAGCGCAAGGTGCCCCAGCCCTGATGCTCGGTGATCAGCCGGTCCTGACGGTCGTACTCGAAGGCCAGCGGATGGTTTTGCCCGTCATCGACGCCGATCAACCGACCGAGGCGATCGTAGTCGTAGCGGATCTTGGCGCCATCGGGCAGGGTTTTGACCCGCAAGCGCCCGGCCTTATCGCGCTGGTAGTGGGTGACCAGCGATAAACCCTGCTCGCCAAACTCGGTCTTCTCCAGCAGGTGCCCGTTGAGGTCGTAGGCATACGCCGTGCGCCGCCCATCAAACCCGGTTTCCTGTCGGATCAATCCGGTCGGCGTGTAATCCAGGCAGTATTTTTCCCCTGACTCGTTTTCAATTTCGGTCAGCAGCAACCGCGCATGGTCGTAGCGGTACTGCACGCGGGTGCCGTCGGGATTGATCCGTCGCGAGACCAGGTGCAAATCATCGTCATATTCGTAGCGGGTAATGCGCCTGAGTTCATCGCGCTCAGCGGTGATCTGGCCGTAGGCGCCGTAGCTGTAGGCGCGCGTGCTGCCCGTAGGAGAAGTCGTCAGGATCAGTCGGCCGGCCGCGTCCCACTGCTGACGACTGACGACACCAAATTCGTCCTGGGTGGTAATCCGCCGTCCCAGCGCATCGTAGGAAAAGCGCCGCACGCCACCATCGGGCAGGGTTTCTTCGATGAGCTGGCCGAGCTCGTTCCACACCCAGCGGTGGCGGCTGCTGTCCGGGTAACGCAGCGACAGCAATTGCCCGCGCAGGTTGTAGTAGTAATGGGTGACCTGGCCGTCGGGATCGACCGCTTCGGTAACGGCGCCTTCAGCGTTGCGCCGATAGATCCACACCGCATCACCACGGCAACGCTTGTAGAGAAAGCCGTTGCGGTACTCGTAGGACGTTGGTGCATCGTCCGGCGGAACCAGCGCGATCAGCCGTCCGATTTCGTCATAGCGGTATTCGGTAACCGCGCCCAAAGCATCCTGCTCGGCGATCAATCGCCCCTGCTGGTCATAAGCCTTGAGCTGCTCGCCGCCATCGGCCGCAACCTGGCGCACCAGTCGCGCGCGCTCGTCGTGGACGTAGACTTCTTCGGTACCGTCGACGTAATGCACGGTCACGCTGGCGTCGTCATCGTTCCAGACGTAACGGGTGTTCATCTGCGAGAACGACGCCCAGTGCCTCACACAGCGGGCGGCTTTGCCCTCGCGCTGCCACTCCCAGAAGAAGCTCGCACCGCCGGTCAACTGGCGCTGGAGGATGACGTGGTGGTCGTCGTAGTCGTAGCGCTCGCTGTCGCCGACCGCGTTGGTCGCGACCAGCAGGCGTTGCCGGGCATCGAAGCTGTAGGTGGCAAGGTTTTGCTCGGTGGTCCACTCGCCCTGGACGAACACCTGATAATCGACTGCCACCAGCTGCGCGCGGTCATAACGCAACAGCAGGGCGCGCCCGGCGCCGTTGTCCAGACGCTGAATGCGATCGGAGCGATCGCGTTGCAGGGTCAGACGATTGCCGTAGACATCGCTGATTGCGGTCAGCCGGCCGGCGCGAAAGTGATAGAACCGCGCGCTGTCGCCGGCCAGAGCCAGAATCAGTTCTTCCGGCTCATCGCCAAGAAAGATCGCCGCCCGCGACAGGCTGTTGTGGATCGCAGGGCGCGCGACGTTGGGCAGGGGAAAACGAGTGCGGCGGTTTTCGTGGTCGATCCAGATCACGCCATCGCCGTCGAAGGACAGGCGATGGGCCAGCGTGTGGCTCCAGCCAAAACCCAGGCCGATGTCGATCTCGACCGCGCTGCTGCGGTACAAGCGGGTGAACTCGAAGGGCAGCACGCCATCGAGCACCGCGTCGGTCAGGGTCAGCAGTTCTTCGCCGGTGACCATCGACACCGGGCAGCCGTTTTTGCAGGTATTGGGGACGCAGTCGGCGGCGTCGCCGTTGGGGTTTTTCGCTTGATCGGGGACGTCGTCGTGGGGCTCGTGGCGCTCAAGGCGCGCCATGCCCTGGGATTTTTCCCGCGCGAGCGGCGCCGGATTCGGCACGCGGAGCACCACCGCGTCGGCCTGACGAATGTTCAGCGGAATCGATGGCGTCGGCTTCAGCTCCACTTCGCGCGCATGAAACATCAGCGGCTTCAGCGTGCTCGCGTGCTGTTTGAGTTCCGGTGTCGAAGTCAGCTCAGCCAGACGCAAGGCTGAGGCGGCCAGCCACTCTCGCGCCCGTGGCGACTTGACTTTCGCCAGGACCTTGCTGCTCAAACGCAGCGATACGCCGGCACCGCCCGCCACGCGCATCAACAGGAAGCTGATCAGCAACTCGGTGCGAACTTCGGCCACCACCTCGGCGAGGTATTGCGGCGGCAGCATCTTCAGCCAACTGGTGAACGCGGCCAGATGAATGAACAACAACGGCTCGTCGCTGAGCATCAACAAGGCGTTGGCGATCGCTTCGTTTGAAGCAGCAAGCAGCGCCTCGAGTTCGACTTCGCTCAGATATTCGAGGAGCTTTGCGCTGTGTTCCTGGAGGTCGGCGAGGAGGGCAAACAGCTGCTGAATGTCATCCCAGACGCCATTCAGGGCTTTTTCCAGGCCGCGCCAATCGGCCCGCTGCAACTGCCCGTAACGATCAAGAAAACCGGCGCTGGAAAACTCCGTCCACTGCGGCTGGAAGCCTGTCCATTCGCTGCGCAGCCAGCCTTCAAGGCCGGCAATGACCCCTTCATATGAGGCATACAGGGCGCGGACATGGGCGGAGGAAACGTTGGGAAAGAAGGTGACGCGATAGCGCTGGCCGCGCATGCAATCGGTCACCTCGAGGATCCCGCTCGGGCCAATGGTGTAGCGCTTTGGTTCGCCGAAGGTCAGCACGCCGTCGACGTCGCTGAGCAGCGGTTCGAGGGTCACCGGGGTGTCGCCGATCGGCACGAAGCGCGCTGCTTCAAACAGATGCACCAGGGTCAGCGGCCCGCTGGCCGAACACATGACCACCGATGAACTGACAGGTGCGCGCGAAGTGATCGGCGCGCTCAGTTGTACGTCATTGCCAACCTTGAACACCTGCTCGATGTCCAGCGCCGTCCCGGTCCAGAACTGCTCGGCCCAGGCGTCGTAGTTGTTCAGGCACAGGCGGAACTCGTCGATCAGCGCTTCAAAATCTGGCTGCTTCGGATTCAGGGCGGCCACCACCAGCAGTCCGATGCTGTTGTTCAGGGCCAGGAGCTGATCGGGTTGAAACATTCGCAGTCGCTCGCGCATATGAAGAAACGGGAGCGCGGACTTTGCGGGGGATCAAAAAGGAAAGAAGTCGGGGAAGTAGGCAGTGTCTGTAGGAGTTTTCGCTAAATGCGAAAAGGCGTCGATGGCATTGCCCGTTGCTCAATGTCCATCGGCCTCGCTATGCTGCTGAACCCATTAATCAGATCCGCGTTGCGGCACGTTGCCTGTCGCCCGGGATGTCTTTGTTAACGGATCCGATGATGAATGCACCGCTGAAGACGTTCGGCCCGATCAAGGCCGTGATTTTCGATATGGACGGTTTGCTGCTCGACACCGAGGGCATTTACACCGAGGTCACCTCGCTGATTGCCGGGCGCTACGGGAAAACCTTCGACTGGAGCGTCAAGCAGAACATCATTGGTCGCGGTGCCAATGATCTGGCCAATTACGTGGTGCAGGCGTTGGAGTTACCGATCACTCCGGAAGAATTTCTGCAGATCCGCGAGCCGCTGATGCGCGAGCGTTTTCCCAAGGCGCAAGCGATGCCGGGGGCCGAAGCGCTGGTGCGTCACCTCAAGGCGCACAACATCCCGATCGCAGTCGGCACCAGTTCGTCGCGCCAGTCGTTCGGGCAGAAAACCACCTTGCACCGTGAGTGGTTTGCGCTGTTCGATTTCATCGTCACGGCGGACGATCCGGAAGTCGGCGCGGCCAAACCGGCGCCGGATATCTTCCTCACCGCCGCCCGGCGCCTGGGCATCGCGCCCGGGGATTGTCTGGTGTTCGAGGATTCGCCGTTCGGCGTCACCGCCGCGAAAGCGGCAGGCATGACCGCGATCGCCATCCCCGACGCAGCGATGGCCGATGAGAAATATGCCCACGCTGACGGCATTATTCGTTCGTTGGAAGATTTCACGCCCAGCGCATTTGGCCTGCCGATGCTGGAACTGGCTTGACCGTCCATACAAAAACGCCGCCCTTGCTATAAAGAAGGGCGGCGTTTTTTCTTGTCGGTCTGTCAGGCGCCGAAACCACCGTCGATGGTCAGGCTGGCACCGGTGATGTAACCGGCTTCCGGCCCGGCCAGGTAGGCGACGAAGCTGGCGATTTCATCGGCGGTGCCGTAACGACCGACGGCCATCAGCGGGATCAGGCTGTCGGCGAATTCGCCATGGGCCGGGTTCATGTCGGTGTCGACCGGGCCAGGTTGCACGTTGTTGATGGTGATGCCGCGAGGGCCGAGGTCGCGGGCAAGGCCTTTGGTCAGGCCGACCAGTGCCGATTTGCTCATCGCGTAGACACCGCCACCGCCGAAGGGCATGCGGTCGGCGTTGGTGCTGCCGATGTTGATGATCCGCGAGCCTTCGCCCATGTGCTTCGCCGCTTCCTGGGACGCAATGAACACGCTGCGCACGTTGATGGCCAGGGTCTGATCGAAATCTTCGAGTTTGAAGTCTTCCAGCGGCGCGATGGCCAGCACGCCGGCGTTGTTGACCAGAATGTCCAGGCGTCCAAACGCTTCGACGGTGGCGCTGACGGCGTGGCGAATCGCGCTGGCGTCGGCGCTGTCAGCCTTGATCGCCAAGGCTTTGCCGCCGTTGTCAGTGATGCTGTTCTGCAGTTCTTCGGCTTTGGCGGCGGAGCTGACGTAGGTGAAAGCGACAGCGGCGCCTTCAGCGGCCAGACGTTTGACGATGGCCGCGCCGATGCCGCGCGAACCGCCTTGAATCAGAGCGACCTTGCCGCTGAGGTGTTGAGTGGTCATGTTCGATCTCCAAGTGTTCAAGGCGGAATGCCTTGGTGTTGGTGCCGAGTATCGGCCTGGCATCGACAACCGGGTAGACCATGATTGCTATAGTCTGTGTAAACCAGAAGTTTATAGTGGCGATCATGGAAACGTTCAGCAGTATCGAATGCTTTGTGCGCGGCGCCGAAGTCGGCAGCTTTGCCGAAGCCGCGCGACGCTTGAGCCTGACCCCGGCGGCGGTCGGCAAGAGCGTGGCGAAACTGGAAGCGCGGCTTGGCGTGCGGCTGTTCCAGCGTAGTACACGCAGCCTGACGTTGACCGAAGCGGGGCAGCTGTTTTTGAGTGAAGTCAGCGCCAGCCTGACCACCATCCAGAATGCCGTAGCCAATCTGGCCAGTGCCGGCGGGCAACCGGCCGGCACGCTGAAAGTCAGCATGGGCACGGTGTTCGGTCGTCTGTATATCGTGCCGCTGCTCGGTGAGTTTCTGCGGCGCTATCCGGCGATCAACCCGGACTGGCATTTCGATAACCGCCAGGTCGACCTGATCGGGCAGGGCTTTGACGCGGCGATTGGCGGCGGCTTTGAACTGCCACAAGGCGTGGTTGCGCGCAGGCTGACACCGGCGCATCGGGTGTTGGTGGCATCGGAGGACTATCTGCAAAAACATGCGCCGATCAGCCATCCCGATGACCTCAAGCAACACGACGGCATTCTGATTCGCTCACCGCAGACCGGGCGCGTGCGTTCCTGGCAACTGACTCACCGCGATCAGCAACACAGTCCACTGACATTGCGGACGCGGATGACCATGAGTGATTCCGAGGCTGCCTGTGCAACGGCGATGCAAGGTTTGGGCATTGCGCTGGTGAGCATGCCGTTTGCGGTGCCGTATCTTCAGGCAGGGACGTTACAGCGAGTGCTGCCGGACTGGTTTGTCGATGACGGCAACATTTCGATCTATTACGCCGAGCACAAATTGTTGCCGGGTAAGACCCGGGCGTTTGTGGATTTCGTGATTGAACAGTTTGCTGAGCAGGGACTGGGGCGGCGGTTTAGTGCTATCTGAGCCAGGCATCAAACCGAGTTGCGGCTATCGCGGGCAAGCCCGCTCCCACAAGTTTTGAGTTGTTCACACATCTTGCAAACAACACAAAACCCTGTGGGAGCGGGCTTGCCCGCGATGAACGATCACTCGGTCTATCGAGCAAAGCGCTCCGCCCAACCAACAATGTTCTTCGGCCGTGGCGTGGCATAAGTGCGAACCTTCGACGTCGACAACTTCAAACGCACCAGCGACTCGGCAATCATCACGGCGGCTGTCACGCCATCCACCACCGGCACGCCGGTGCGCCGGCGAATCTGCTCGTCCAGCCCGGCCATGCCGCCGCAGCCCAGGCAAATCACCTCGGCCTTGTCCTGGGTCACCGCCAGTTCGGCCTGCTGCACGATCGCTTCCAGTGCGCGCTGCGGTTCATGTTCCAGCTCCAGAACTGCCAGACCACTGGCGCGCACCGAGGCACAGCGATCCCACAGGCCGGACAATTTCAGCCGATCCTCGATCAGCGGCACGGTGCGATCCAGCGTGGTCACCACCGAGTAGGCATGGCCGAGAAACATCGCGGTGCTGGCCGCCGCGTCAGTGATATCTACCACTGGCACGTTGAGCAGTTCCTGCAAACCTTCGCGGCCATGTTCGCCGTAGCCGGCCTGGATCACCGCATCGAAGGGTTGATCGTAAGACATCACTCGATCCATCACGGCGATGGCGGCCAGGTAACTTTCGAAATTGCCTTCAATCGATTCGGCGCCGAAGTACGGCGTCAGGCCGACGATTTCGGTACCGGGCGAAGCGACGGCCTGTGCCGAGCGGGCGATGGCGTCGGTGATGGATTCGGTGGTGTTGACGTTGACCACGAGAATACGCATGGAAAATCCTTATTGCGGGCAGTGGTGCGGCCCGAAAACCGGGCCGCGAAGGGATCAGTGGCTGACGTTATCCACAGCGATGCATTCACCGCTGACTTCGGCGTAATGGGTCTGGCGCTTGGCGATGATCAGGTAAAGCATGCCGGCGATGCCGGCACCGATCAGCCAGGAGAACGGCGAGACGCTGTGGAAACCGGGCACCAATGCCAGAACGATGGCGATCAGCGCCGCAGGAATAAACGCCGCCACCGCGCGGAAATTGATGCCGCGGCTGTAGTAATAAGCGCCGTTGGGGTCTTCGCTGTAGAGCTGCGGCACGTTGATCCGGCCTTTGCGGATCAGCCAGTAGTCGACCATGATCACCCCGTACAACGGGCCGAGCAGGGCGCCGAGGCCCGACAGGAAATACACGATCACCAGCGGACTGTTGTAGAGGTTCCACGGCAGGATCAGCACGGCGATGGTCGCGCTGATCAACCCGGCGCGGCGGAAGGTCAGATACTTCGGCGCCAGGTTGCTGAGGACGAACGCCGGGGCAACGAAGTTGGCCATGATGTTCACCGCAACGGTGACAATCAGAAAAGCCAGGCAGCCGAGCACCAGAAAGAACGTGTTGGGGATCGAAGCGATGATCTCGGTCGGGCTTTCGATGATCCGCCCGTTGATCTGGAACTGCGCGCCACACAGCAGTACGGTAATCGCGGCGAATACCAGAATGTTCACCGGCAAGCCCCAGAAATTTCCTACTTTGATGGTTTTGCGGCACGGCGAAGAACGGGCGAAGTCGCAGAAATTGAGGATCAGCGTGCCGTAGATCGCCAGCCACAACGCGCCACCAGCAAAAATGTTGCGCCACATCTCGCCCCCGGTCAGCGGCTCGCGGATCGACCAGGCAATGGTCGCGTTGGCCTGGAAGTACATCCACCCGGCGAGTGCGGCTACGGTCAGCAGAATCACCGGCCCGGCAAATGCCTCGTAACGGCGCACCATCTCCATGCCGTAGGCGAGGATCGCCAGTTGCACCAGCCAGATTGCTACAAAGCACACCCAGCCCAGACTCGACAGGCCCAGAATTGAGTCGTGATCGTATTCGGCAAAGCCGGGATGCACGGCGGTCAGCAGGACGCGGAATACCACCGAGGCGAGGTACGTCTGAATACCGAACCAGGCGATGGCGATAACCGCCCTGATCAATGCAGGAATTTGCGCACCGTGGATGCCAAAACTGATCCGGCTGATCACCGGAAACGGCACCCCGGTTTTCTGCCCCATGTACCCGGACAGGTTCATGAAGAAATACACCAGCGCCGCGCCGATCCCCAGCGACAACAGAATCTGCCAGCCGCCCAGACCCAGTGCATACAAGCCGATGGCGAACGAGTAGTTGGCGATGTTGTGCACGTCATTCGTCCACAGGGCGAAGATGCTGTACCGGCCCCAACGTCGGCCTTCGGCTTTGGTCGGCGCCAGATCGCTGTTGTGCAGACGCGGGCTCAGTTGCAGCGGCTCGCTCAGTCCGTCATCGGGCAACGGTTGATCAAGCGTGGAGGAGGGCAGATTCAGCACGATGTTATTCGAAAGACTTGTACGCATTCCGGCAGGCTCCTGACGTTCACTCCCGCGATGACTGTGCATGAGCGCTCAGGCTCGACAAATCTTCGTCGCGGCGGTGAAAACATCACTGGTTACGGGGCATCTGCAGCCTGTATGGGATAGGGCGCTTCAGGCTTGCGGATCGAAAGTGTGCATGTTTTGCAGTTTTGTATACAAAACATGTATGCGATAAAGCCAGATTTGTGCCAGTTGCCAATCTATAAGCGCCAAGGCTCATTTCGAATAGTTATCAATGCGGGGTAAGTGACTGAAAAACCGGCGATATAAATTGATCGATTGGACAGGTATTTTTTTTGGAGGAGGGATTTTGCAGGGGGCGCACGCAGACGGGATTCTGCTGGGGGATGTAACTTTTCAGGGCGTAAAAACAGAAAGTGCACACATAAATGGCACCAATGGTGACAACCTTGTGTACACCTTTTGCGTGCCTGGCACATATCAATGTGGGAGCGAGCCTGCTCGCGAATGCGGTGTATCAGGCAACTGAAACGTTGACTGGAACTGCGCTTTCGCGAGCAGGCTCGCTCCCACAGGTCTTTCTATAAATGGTGGATCAGACCTTGCTCTTGCTGATGATATTCCCCGCATGCAGTCCGCATTCTTTCTGCGTGGCTTCTTCCCACCACCAGCGGCCTTCACGCTCGTGCTGGTTCGGCAGTACCGGGCGGGTGCAGGGTTCGCAGCCGATGCTGATGAAGCCGCGCTCGTGCAGGCTGTTGTAGGGCAGTTCGAGCATGCGGATGTAACCCCAGATCTCCTCGCTGGTCATCTGCGCCAACGGGTTGAACTTGTACAGGGTGCGTTCCGGTGTCGAGAACGCCGTGTCGATTTCCAGTACCGCCACAGCGCTGCGGGTGCCCGGGCTCTGGTCGCGGCGCTGGCCGGTGGCCCAGGCTTTGACGTCGGACAGCTTACGGCGCAGCGGCTCGATCTTGCGGATACCGCAGCATTCGCCGTGGCCGTCCTTGTAGAAACTGAACAGGCCTTTTTCCTTCACGAACGGTTCGAGTTTCGTGTAGTCCGGCGAGACGATTTCAATATCGATCTTGTAGTGCTCGCGCACCTGCTCGATGAAGCGGTAGGTCTCCGGATGCAGGCGGCCGGTGTCGAGGCTGAACACTTTGACGTTCTTATTCAGCTTCCACGCCATGTCCACCAGCACCACGTCCTCGGCGCCGCTGAAAGATATCCACAAGTCATCGCCGAACTCGGCGAAGGCGAGTTTGAGAATGTCCTGGGCGGATTTGTTGGCATAGGTCGTGGCGAGTTCCACGACGTCAAACGTTGGGCTCATCAGGGCGGCTTCCTACAGGTCAATGGCGCTCGGGCGCTCTATAGGGGGCCGATGGTAACAAAAAGCTGCCGCGGCCGGGGCGTCCTCTGCGTTGCGCGCGTCTGGTGCAGACGCTAGAGTTCGGCCTCGCTTGACTCAAATAATCACTACAAACGGGAGTGTCTTGTGGAAATTGCTTGCCTGGATCTTGAAGGGGTACTGGTACCGGAAATCTGGATCGCCTTCGCCGAAAAAACCGGAATCGACTCCCTCAAGGCCACCACCCGGGACATTCCCGATTACGACGTATTGATGAAGCAGCGTTTGCGCATCCTCGATGAGCACGGCCTCAAACTCTCGGACATTCAGGAAGTGATCGCCACGCTGAAACCGCTGGATGGCGCAGTGGAGTTCGTCAACTGGCTGCGCGAGCGTTTCCAGGTGGTGATTCTCTCGGACACTTTTTATGAATTCTCGCAGCCGCTGATGCGCCAGCTGGGCTTCCCGACCTTGCTTTGCCATCGCTTGATCACTGACGACAGCGGGCGGGTGACCAGCTATCAACTGCGTCAGAAAGATCCCAAGCGCCAGTCGGTGCTGGCGTTCAAGAGCCTGTACTACCGGGTGATCGCGGCGGGGGATTCATACAACGACACGACCATGCTCGGCGAGGCGGATGCGGGAATTCTGTTCCATGCGCCGGACAACGTGATTCGCGAGTTTCCGCAGTTCCCGGCGGTGCATACGTTTGAAGAGCTGAAGCAGGAATTTCTCAAGGCCTCTAATAGAGAGTTGAGTTTGTAGTTGTCTGGAAGGACGTCTTCGCGAGCAGGCTCGCTCCCACAAGAAAATGCATTGATGATCGTTCCCACGCTCTGCGTGGGAATGCCTCAACGGACGCTCCGCGTTCGGCTTTGGATGGGACGCGGAGCGTCCCGGGCTGCATTCCCACGCGGAGCGTGGGAACGATCATTCCTCAGAGGTTTTGCAGGGTTTCCAAGAGAATTCTGACTTTGGTCATCGACTCCTGATACTCCGCCTGCCAGTCCGAATCGGCGACGATCCCGCCGCCGCCCCAGCAGCACACCTGGCCATCCTTGACCAGCAGACTGCGAATGGCGATGGAGCTGTCCATCTCGCCGCGCACGTCCAGATACAGCAACGAGCCGCAATACAGACCGCGCCGGGTCGGCTCCAGCTCGTCGATGATCTGCATCGCCCGAATCTTCGGTGCGCCGGTGATTGAGCCGCCGGGGAAGCTGCCGGCGATCAGGTCGAGCGCGTCACGATCCGCCGCCAGTTCACCGGTCACGCTGCTGACCAGATGATGCACATTCGGATAGCTCTCCAGACTGAATAGCTCCGGCACCCGCACCGAGCCGATGCGGCAGGTGCGCCCGAGGTCGTTGCGCAGCAGGTCGACGATCATCAGGTTTTCCGCGCGATCCTTGGGGCTGGCCAGCAGTTCGGCGGCATTGGCGGCGTCTTCGGCTGGAGTCAGGCCGCGAGGGCGGGTGCCCTTGATCGGACGGGTTTCGACCTGACGCTGGCTGACTCTGACGAAGCGTTCCGGCGACAGACTCAGCACCGCGCCGCCGTCGGGCAGGCTCTGGAAACCGGAGAACGGCGTCGGGCAGGCCTGACGCAAAGCGCAGTAAGCCAGCCACGGATCGCCCTGGCATTCAGCACGAAAGCGTTGCGCGAAGTTGACCTGATAGCAGTCGCCAGCCTGGATATAGTCCTGAATGCGTTCGAACGCCTGACGGTAATCGTCGGCCGAAATATCAGCGGCCATCGGGGCGCTCAGTTTGAAGGGCGCCAGCGCGTCAACTTGAGGCTGGGTGAACAGCGCGACCAATCGCTGCCGTTCACTGTCGACAAGCGAGGGATGAAAGACCAGTTGGCTGGTTTGCGCGTGGTGATCACTGATCAGCGCCCAGTCGTACAGGCCAAAACGCGCATCGGGCAGTTGCAGGTCATCCAGCGCCTGACTCGGCAGGTTTTCCAGATGCCGGCCGAAGTCGTAGCTCAAATAGCCGATCAATCCACCGGCGAATGGTAATTCATACCCGGCAGGCAACTGCGCTTCGCCCAAGCGGCTGAGATGGTCACGCAGGCGCTGGAGGAAATGCGCACCGCTTTCCTCCGGCAACACCGCCAGTTGTTCCAGCGGCCAGGCGCTCAACAAGTCATAACGGCCGCGTTCGGCGCTCGGCCGGCCGCTGTCGAGCAGCACGGCGCCGGGGGCATTGCGAATGGCCGCGAAGTAGTCGGCGGGATTGGCGCGGTAGGGCAGTGGGTGTACGGAGCAGGTCAGCATGGGCGGGGCAGATCGGCCGTTGAGGCGGGGTGGGGATTGTAGTCCTCTGCGATGCCAGATCAAAGTCAAAAGCCTCCCCCTCACCCCAACCCTCTCCCCCAAGGGGGCGAGGGGGAAAGGGAGCAGATCGGGGGCTTTTCAAAACTTGGGTTCGGCTCGATATCTTGGGGGAGGGAGCCGATCTTCATGCTTTTCAAAGCTTGAGTTCGACTCAAGACGTTCAGGTCGGCGTACCTCCAACATCCACCTCGGTCAGTCCCCTCTCCCTTTGGGAGAGGGTTAGGGTGAGGGGCTCTTGAGCTTTTAGCCTTCGACAGCTGGAATATGCCCAAACATCTCCTGGGTAAACGCCACCCGCTCTTCAACCGACTCCGTCACGCCCCGCGCCTTCAGCTCTTCCAGCCGCGCTTCAACCGCGTGGGTACGCAAGGTCAGGCCGCAATCGTTGGCGATCTGAATGTTCAGCCCCGGCCGCGCATTCAGCTCGAGGATCAGCGGGCCTTTTTCCTGATCGAGCACCATGTCCACGCCGATATAACCCAGCCCGCACAGCTCATAGCAGCCGGCGGCGAGTTTCATGAAACCGTCCCAGTAGGGCAGTTGCACGCCATCCACCGCGTTGGTGGTGTCGGGGTGTTTGGTGATGATGTTGTTCAGCCAGGTGCCGCGCAGAGTAAGGCCGGTGGCCAGATCGACGCCGACGCCAATGGCGCCCTGGTGCAGGTTGGCCTTGCCGCCGGACTGGCGGGTCGGCAGACGCAACATCGCCATGACCGGGTAACCCATCAGCACGATGATGCGGATGTCCGGCACGCCTTCGTAGCTGATGCTTTTGAAGATCTGGTCCGGGGTCACACGGTATTCGATCAGCGCGCGGTCGCGGTGGCCGCCCAGCGAGTACAGGCCGGTGAGGATGCTGGAGATGTGATGTTCCAGCTCCTCGTGGGCGAGAATCTTGCCCGACACCGTGCGATAACGGCCTTCGAAGCGGTCGGCGATGACGATGATGCCGTCGCCACCCGCGCCCTGCGCCGGTTTGATCACGAAGTCGCTGCGCCCGCCGATGATCTCGTCGAGCTTGTCGATTTCCTTCTCGGTGGAGATCACCCCGTACAGCTCCGGCACATGAATGCCGGCGGCGATGGCGCGTTCCTTGGTCAGGATCTTGTCATCGACGATCGGGTACAGGCTGCGCTTGTTGTACTTGAGCACGTAGTCCGCGTTTCGGCGGTTGATGCCCATGATGCCGCGCGCCTCGAGGGCCTTCCAGGTCTTCCAAAAACCGAACATCAGGCGTCAGCCTTCTTCAGGAAGGCCTTGAAACGTACCAGTTCGGTCAGGCGGTAGCCGCGATAGCGACCCATCGCCAGCATGAAACCGACCAGAATCAGCAGGATCGCCGGGAAGGTAAACACGAAGTACACCAGCTCCGGCACGGTCATGATCAGGTGTGCGAGAGAGGCGGCGAACAGCGTGCCGATGGCGACTTTCAGCGCATGGTTGGCGCCGCGTTCTTCCCAGGTGATCGACAGACGTTCGATGGTCATGGTCAGAATCACCATCGGGAACAGCGCCACCGACAAGCCGCGCTCAAGGCCAAGCTTGTGGCTGAACAGACTGATCGCCGCAATCAACACCACCACGAACGTCAGCACCACCGACAGGCGCGGCAGCATTTGCAGCTTCAGATGTTCGAGATACGAGCGCAGCGACAGGCCCAGCGCGGTGATCACTGTGAACAGCAGGATGCCGAAGCCCAGCTGCGTTTCGCGGAAGGCGAGGGCGATCAGCACCGGGGTGAATGTGCCGAGGGTCTGCAGGCCGACCAGGTTGCGCAGGATCAGGATCACCAGCACACCGATCGGGATCATCACCATGATCATGAAGGTCTGCTGGGTCTGCAGCGGCAAGCCGTACAGCGAGTAATCGAGGAAGTTGGCGTCAGTGTTTTCGTCGGTCAGCTTGGCCAGACGAATCGCGTTCATCTCGCTGTTGTTCAGGCTGAAGGTCACGTTGGCTTTCTTGCCGCCGTCGACGGTGATCAGGTTTTCGTCACCGGTCCACCACAGCAGGCGGTCGGTTGGCAGGCCTTGCTCACCGGTTTCCGGGTTGAAGTACAGCCAGTCGTTGCCGTTGAAGCTGCGCAGCCACAGTTCGGGAGTCTGAGGCTGATCGGCGACGAGGCGGATGGTGTGGACTTTTTCTACCGGAACGTGGGCAATCGACAGCAGCAGTTCGACGATCTTGGCTTTGTGCGAAGTCGACGGATCGCCGGCCAGCAGCAATTTGACGTTGTCGTCGTTGACGTTGTTGACGCGCTTGATCGCCTCGCCAATAAAGGTTTCGACGTCGGCCGAATGTTGGCGGATCGGCGCGAGCAGGGCTTCGGCGGCGATTTTTTCCGGGCCTTCGATGACCATGCTGTCACGGAAGGTCGGGCCTTTGACCTTGGATTTTTCCGCGGTGTAGCGCTTGGTCAGCACCAGACGGTAATACAGCGTCTGGTTGCCCTTGGCGCGACGGGCCGACCAGGTCACCTTGCGGTTGCCGTCGATGCGGTTGACTGCTACGCCGTAGTTATTGGAGATGAAGCTTTCGTTGAGGCTCACGTAATCGCGGCTCAACGGCGGCACGAACATCTGGATCTTCACCGGATCTTTGGTGCTGGCGACGAACTCGACCTTGGCGTCGATGTTCCACAGGTCGTCGGTGGCGTCTTCGGTCACCGGGATGCCGAGCACGAAAATCTGATAGGCCGTAACCGAAACGCCCAGCAGCACCAGCACGGCGATCAGGATTTTCAGGTGGAAGGTTAGAGAACGCATGGAAATTACTCGGCGGTGTGAGCGGCGATGGTGCAGGCAGGTTTGCCGGCAGCGTATTTAAGACTGGGGTCGACCAGCGCGTCGAAGCGTTTCAGCGCCTCGGAGCCGATCAAAAGCGGGTATTGGAACGCACTTCGGTCGGTGAGGTTCACTTCGATGCTGCGCAATGCCGAACCCATGCAGATATCCAGCTCGATCACCGGACGGGCGGTGTACTGCTTGCCTTCTTCCGGATCGTAGTCGCCGGCGCGGCGCTTGATCTTGCTGACCCGCGCCAGCGGCCGTTCGATGGGGTGCGAATGCGCGGTGTCGATCGCCAGGTAGAAACGTACCCAGGATTCACCGTTGCGTTTGAAGCGTTTGATGTCGCGGGCACTCAGCGAGGCGGTTTTCGCCCCGGTGTCGAGTTTGGCCGCAACTTCGAGATTGATGCCGTCAAGCGAAGCGTATTCGTTGAGGCCGTACACGGTTTTTTCCCCCGCGGCGGCGAGGCCGGGCAGGCAAAACAGAGCAAAAAAGGTGGGGAAAGGCTTGAGTCTCATAAATCCTGGTGCGCAGCGTTCCGTTATCGGTTCAGGTGCCCGCACAACCGTGCGCAAGCCCCCGCGTGTGCCTGGCAGCTTTTTATGGCAAGCCGTACAAAAGACCCGCAAATGCGGGCGGCATTCTAGCACGGTGGTTTTATGGCGCCAGCGCTTGCGCCGACCCAAAACCTGCAAGGGGTGCCACCCTTGTGGGAGCGAGCCTGCTCGCGAATGCGCTGTGTCATTCGATGCAGAAGCCGACTGACCTGCCGCCTTCGCGAGCAGGCTCGCTCCCACAGTAATAGATGATCGATTGGCAGCGGTTATTAGACGATTGTCGACAATACCTATTTATCCTTTGACTCATCGGGCCAAATTGGCTAGTTTTTGCCGCATTGGATTTAAAGGTGTCGACAATCATGCTGGGTCAACTCGATCCCCCGGTCATCAGTGGCGACGATTCCGAGACGCTGTCGGAAAACGTCTTCCGGCGCATCCAGGCCGCAATCGTCAAAGGCGAAATCGCCCCGGGCAGCAAGATTTCCGAGCCGGAACTGGCGCGCACCTATGGCATCAGCCGAGGCCCGCTGCGTGAGGCGATCCATCGTCTGGAAGGCCAGCGCTTGCTGGTGCGCGTGCCGCACGTCGGTGCGCGGGTGGTCTCGCTCAGTCATGCCGAATTGATCGAGCTCTACGAAATCCGTGAATCCCTTGAAGGCATGGCCTGCCGCCTCGCCGCCGAGCGCATGAGCGTCGAGGAAATCGACGAACTGCGCCGGGTCCTGGAAACCCACGAGCGCGATGCGGCGTTTCAGGCCGGCGTCGGTTATTACCAGCAGGAAGGCGATTTCGACTTTCATTACCGGATCATCCAGGGCAGCGGCAATCGCACGCTGACGCAGATGCTCTGCGGCGAGCTGTATCAACTGGTGCGCATGTACCGCATCCAGTTTTCCACCACGCCGAATCGCCCGCATCAGGCCTTCGCCGAACACCACCGCATTCTCGATGCCATCGCCGACCGTGACGGCGAGCTCGCGGAATTGTTGATGCGCCGCCACATCGGCGCCTCGAAACGCAACATCGCCCGTCACTACGAGGACGGCGCCCACAACAAGACAGCCACTGAACGAGGTGATGCATGACTTCCAACCTGAACACGCCGGGCCAGCGCTTCCGCGATGCGGTCGCCAGCGAGCATCCTTTGCAAGTGGTCGGCGCGATCAACGCCAACCACGCGCTGCTGGCCAAACGCGCCGGTTTCAAGGCGATCTACCTGTCCGGCGGCGGCGTGGCCGCAGGTTCTCTGGGCGTGCCGGACCTGGGCATCACCGGGCTGGACGACGTGCTCACCGACGTGCGCCGCATCACCGATGTCTGCGACCTGCCGCTGCTGGTGGATGTCGACACCGGTTTCGGCTCGTCGGCGTTCAACGTCGCGCGTACGGTCAAGTCGATGATCAAGTTCGGCGCGGCGGCGATTCACATCGAGGACCAGGTTGGCGCCAAGCGCTGCGGCCATCGCCCGAATAAAGAAATTGTCAGCCAGCAGGAAATGGTCGATCGCATCAAAGCCGCCGTCGATGCGCGCACCGACGACAGCTTCGTGATCATGGCGCGCACCGATGCGTTGGCGGTGGAAGGTCTGGAATCGGCACTCGATCGTGCGGCGGCGTGCATCGAGGCCGGCGCTGACATGATTTTCCCTGAGGCGATTACCGAGCTGGACATGTACAAGCTGTTCGCCAACCGCGTGAAAGGGCCGATCCTGGCCAACATCACCGAGTTCGGCGCAACGCCGCTGTACACCACCGAACAACTGGCCGGCGCCGACGTTTCTCTGGTGCTGTATCCGCTGTCGGCATTCCGCGCGATGAACAAGGCGGCGGAAAATGTCTACACGGCGATCCGCCGCGATGGCACGCAACAGAATGTCATCGACACCATGCAGACTCGCATGGAGCTCTACGATCGTATCGATTACCACACGTTCGAGCAGAAGCTCGATGCGTTGTTTGCACAGAAGAAAGGCTGAACAAAACCCTGTGGGAGCGAGCCTGCTCGCGAAAGCGGTGGATCAGGCAATGTCAAAGTGACTGACACGACGCTTTCGCGAGCAGGCTCGCTCCCACAAGTTTCCCCATACAAATTCAAGAAGATTGGAGAACACAATGGCCGAAGCAAAAGTACTCAGTGGCGCCGGGCTCCGTGGCCAGGTAGCCGGGCAAACCGCACTGTCCACCGTGGGCCAGGCCGGTGCCGGGCTGACCTATCGCGGCTACGACGTGCGTGAACTGGCCGCCGACGCGCAATTTGAAGAAGTCGCGTATCTGCTGCTGTACGGCGAACTGCCGACCAAAGCGCAACTGGCCGACTATCAAAGCAAACTGAGCAAGCTGCGCGACCTGCCGCAAGCGCTCAAGGAAGTGCTTGAGCGCATCCCGGCTGACGCGCATCCGATGGACGTCATGCGTACCGGTTGCTCATTCCTCGGCAACATCGAACCGGAGAAGGACTTCTCCGAACAGCGCGACAAGACCGACCGCCTGCTCGCCGCTTTCCCGGCGATCATGTGCTACTGGTATCGCTTCAGCCACGACGGCAAGCGCATCGACTGCGTCAGCGACGAGCCGACCATTGGCGGCCACTTCCTGCATTTGCTGCACGGCAAGAAACCGAGCGAACTGCACGTCAAAGTCATGAACGTGTCGCTGATCCTCTACGCCGAACACGAATTCAATGCCTCGACCTTCACCGCGCGGGTTTGCGCCTCGACCCTTTCCGATCTGTATTCCTGCGTAACAGCGGCAATCGGTTCGCTGCGCGGTCCATTGCACGGTGGCGCCAACGAGGCGGCGATGGAAATGATCGAGCGCTTCTCGTCGCCGGAAGAGGCGATCAAAGGCACCCTCGGCATGCTCGAGCGCAAGGACAAGATCATGGGCTTCGGCCACGCGATCTATAAGGACAGCGACCCGCGCAACGAGGTGATCAAGGGCTGGTCGAAAAAACTCGCGGACGAGGTCGGCGACAAGGTGTTGTTCCCCGTCTCCGAAGCCATCGACAAGACCATGTGGGAACAGAAGAAACTGTTCCCGAATGCCGACTTCTACCATGCCTCGGCGTACCACTTCATGGGCATCCCGACCAAGCTGTTCACGCCGATCTTCGTCTGCTCGCGCCTGACCGGCTGGGCCGCGCACGTGTTCGAACAACGCGCCAACAATCGCATCATCCGCCCAAGCGCCGAGTACACCGGCGTCGAACAGCGCAAGTTCGTGCCAATCGAACGTCGCTGAATGGTGGGCTGACCCGGAACCAGAGAACACCGCTAGACCCTGTGGGAGCGAGCCTGCTCGCGAAGACGGACTGACATTCAACATTGATGTCGACTGATATACCGCTTTCGCGAGCAGGCTCGCTCCCATAGTGGACGGTGTGTAACTCAGGTTTCTGGCCCACCCTTTGCAACCACCGTGACCCGAGTCCTGACCCGATGAACACAGAATTCCGCAAGAACCTGCCCGGCACGCCGCTGGATTACTTCGACACCCGCGCGGCGGTCGAGGCGATTGCGCCTGGCAGCTACGACACCCTGCCGTACACCTCCCGCGTGCTGGCGGAAAACCTTGTGCGTCGCTGCGCCCCGGCCACGCTCACCGACTCGCTCAAGCAACTGATCGAACGCAAGCGCGACCTCGATTTCCCGTGGTTCCCGGCGCGGGTGGTCTGCCATGACATCCTCGGCCAGACCGCGCTGGTCGACCTCGCTGGCCTGCGTGACGCCATCGCTTTGCAGGGCGGCGACCCGGCGCAGGTCAACCCGGTGGTGCCGACGCAATTGATCGTCGACCACTCGCTGGCCGTCGAGGCGGGCGGTTTCGATGCCCAGGCCTTCGAGAAGAACCGCGCCATCGAAGATCGCCGCAACGAAGACCGTTTCCACTTCATCAACTGGACCAAAAAGGCCTTCAAGAACGTCGATGTGATCCCGCCGGGCAACGGCATCATGCACCAGATCAACCTGGAGAAAATGTCCCCGGTGATTCAAGTGCGCGAAGGCGTGGCGTTCCCCGACACCTGCGTCGGCACCGACAGCCACACGCCGCACGTCGATGCGCTGGGTGTGATTGCCATCGGCGTCGGCGGCCTCGAAGCCGAGAGCGTGATGCTCGGTCGCGCGTCGTGGATGCGCCTGCCGGAAAGCGTTGGCGTCGAACTGACCGGCAAGTTGCAACCGGGCATCACCGCCACCGACATGGTCCTGGCCCTGACCGAATACCTGCGCAAACAGAAAGTCGTTGGCGCGTGGCTGGAGTTCTTCGGTGAAGGTGCAGCAGCGCTGACCCTCGGCGACCGCGCGACCATCTCCAACATGGCCCCGGAATACGGCGCCACGGCGGCGATGTTCTACATCGACCAGCAGACCATCGATTACCTGAAACTGACCGGTCGTGAAGACCAGCAGGTTCAATTGGTCGAGCAGTACGCCAAACTCACCGGCCTGTGGGCTGACAGCCTCAAAGGTGCGCAATACGAGCGCGGTCTGACTTTTGATCTGTCCTCGGTGGTGCGCAACATGGCCGGCCCGAGCAACCCGCACGCCCGCGTCGCGGTGTCCGATCTGGCGGCCAAAGGCATCTCCGGCCAGTGGGATGACGTGCCGGGGCAAATGCCCGACGGCGCCGTGATCATCGCCGCCATCACCAGCTGCACCAACACCAGCAACCCACGCAACGTCATCGCCGCCGGCCTGTTGGCGCGCAATGCCAACAAGCTCGGCCTGACCCGCAAGCCGTGGGTCAAATCCTCGCTGGCGCCCGGTTCGAAAACCGTGGCGCTGTACCTCGATGAAGCGGGGCTGACCACTGAGCTGGAACAGCTCGGTTTCGGCGTTGTGGCATTTGCCTGCACCACTTGCAACGGCATGTCCGGCGCCCTCGATCCGCTGATCCAGCAAGAGATCATCGACCGCGATCTGTACGCGACCGCGGTGCTTTCCGGCAACCGCAACTTCGACGGCCGCATTCACCCGTACGCCAAACAGGCATTCCTCGCCTCGCCGCCGCTGGTGGTTGCCTACGCGATCGCCGGGACCATCCGTTTCGATATCGAGAAGGATGTGCTGGGCGTGGTCGATGGCCGGGAAATTCGCCTGAAAGACATCTGGCCGAGCGATGAAGAAATCGATGCGGTGGTGAAGTCTTCGGTCAAGCCTGAGCAGTTCCGTCAGGTCTATATTCCGATGTTCGCCGTGCATGAAGACACCGGGCCGAAAGTCGCGCCGTTGTACGACTGGCGCGAAATGAGCACCTACATTCGCCGTCCGCCGTACTGGGAAGGCGCACTGGCCGGCGCCCGTCCGTTGAAGGGCATGCGCCCGCTGGCGGTGCTGCCGGACAACATCACCACTGATCACCTGTCGCCATCGAACGCGATCATGCTCGACAGCGCCGCCGGCGAATACCTGGCAAAAATGGGCCTGCCGGAAGAGGACTTCAACTCCTACGCCACCCACCGTGGCGACCACCTGACCGCACAGCGCGCGACGTTCGCCAATCCGAAGCTGTTCAACGAAATGGTCGTGGAAAACGGCAAGGTCAAGCAGGGTTCGCTGGCGCGTGTCGAGCCGGAAGGCCAGGTCATGCGCATGTGGGAAGCCATCGAAACCTACATGCAGCGCAAGCAGCCGCTGATCATCATCGCTGGTGCCGACTACGGTCAGGGTTCGTCCCGCGACTGGGCGGCGAAAGGCGTGCGCCTGGCCGGTGTCGAGGCGATTGCCGCTGAAGGTTTCGAGCGCATTCACCGCACCAACCTGGTGGGCATGGGCGTGTTGCCGCTGGAATTCAAACCCGGCACCAACCGCCACACCCTGGCCATTGATGGCAGCGAAACCTATGACGTGATCGGCGAGCGCAAGCCGCGTGCGGATCTTACGCTGGTGATCAATCGCAAGAATGGCGAGCGTGTCGAAGTGCCGGTGACCTGCCGTCTCGATACCGCTGAAGAAGTGTCGATCTACGAGGCCGGCGGCGTGTTGCAGCGCTTCGCACAGGATTTCCTCGAAGGATCGGCGGTAGCCGTTTAAACAGGTTCAGCGGCCGAGGGGTGATGAGTCCCTTGGCCGCTTAGAAGGAGCAATCATGGCTCACGCACCACAGATAAGAATTCCTGCGACTTACATGCGCGGCGGAACCAGCAAAGGCGTGTTCTTCAGCCTCACCGACCTGCCCGAAGCGGCGCAGGTACCCGGTCCCGTCCGCGACGCTTTGCTGCTGCGGGTCATCGGCAGCCCCGACCCGTACGACAAGCAGATCGACGGCATGGGCGGCGCGACGTCGAGCACCAGCAAAACCGTGATCCTGTCGAAAAGCACCCGTGCCGATCACGACGTCGATTACCTGTTTGGCCAAGTGTCGATCGACAAGCCGTTCGTCGATTGGAGCGGCAACTGCGGCAATCTCTCGGCGGCGGTCGGTTCGTTCGCCATCAGCAACGGTCTGGTCGACGCCAGCCGCATTCCGCACAACGGTGTGGCGGTGGTGCGCGTGTGGCAGGCCAACATCGGCAAGACCATCATTGCCCACGTCCCGATCACCAACGGCGAAGTGCAGGAAACCGGTGATTTCGAACTCGACGGCGTGACCTTTCCGGCGGCCGAAGTGCAGGTTGAATTCATGGATCCGGCGGCGGAAGAAGAGGGCGGCGGTGGCTCGATGTTCCCCACCGGCAATCTGGTCGATGAGCTTGAGGTCCCGGGTGTCGGCACGTTCAAGGCGACCATGATCAACGCCGGGATCCCGACGATATTCGTCAACGCCGAAGACATTGGCTACACCGGCACCGAACTCCAGGGCGCGATCAACGGCGATCCAAAAGCGCTGCTGATGTTCGAGACGATTCGTGCTTACGGTGCGTTGCGCATGGGCCTGATCGCCAATCTGGAAGAAGCCGCCAAGCGGCAACACACGCCGAAAGTTGCGTTCGTCGCCAAGCCAGCGGATTACGTGGCGTCGAGTGGTAAAGCGATTGCCGCCAGTGACGTCGATCTGCTGGTGCGCGCGTTGTCGATGGGCAAACTGCACCACGCGATGATGGGCACGGCAGCGGTGGCGATCGGCACGGCGGCGGCGATTTCCGGCACGTTGGTGAATCTCGCTGCGGGTGGCATTGAACGCAACGCGGTGCGTTTCGGCCATCCGTCGGGGACATTGCGCGTGGGCGCTGAGGCGACGCTGGAGAATGGCGAGTGGGTGGTGAAGAAAGCCATCATGAGCCGCAGTGCACGCGTTCTCATGGAAGGTTACGTCCGCGTGCCCGGAGATTCCTTTTAAGCGACAGCAATATCCTTGTGGGAGCGAGCCTGCTCGCGAAAGCGATGCATCAGACATGCAAAGGTTGACTGACACTCAGCCTTCGCGAGCAGGCTCGCTCCCACAGTGGATTGCATTTCAATCATAAGAAATCGTTAGCCCTGAACCGAGGTCCCATCAACGAACCACTTTACGAGTGAATCGAACATGAGCGCCAACGTCGACCTGAACAACCGTCCCGATTACGACGCAGTCCTGCAGGACATCGCCGACTACGTCCTCACCTTCAAGCCCGAATCCGCCGAAGCGCTGAACACCGCGCGCAACTGCCTGATCGACACGCTGGGCTGCGGTCTGCTGGCCCTGCGTTTCCCCGAATGCACGAAACATCTCGGCCCGATCGTCGAAGGCACGGTTGTACCGTTCGGCGCACGAGTGCCGGGCACCAGTTATCGCCTCGATCCGGTCAAGGCCGCGTGGGACATCGGCTGCATCGTCCGTTGGCTCGATTACAACGACACCTGGCTTGCCGCCGAATGGGGGCATCCATCGGACAACCTCGGTGCCATCCTCGCCGTAGCCGATCACCTGTCGCAGAAACGCGTCGCCCACGGTGAGGCGCCGCTGACGGTTCGTGATGTGCTGGAAGCGATGATCATGGCCCACGAGATTCAAGGCGTGATCGCTCTGGAAAACTCCTTCAACCGGGTTGGACTCGACCACGTCATTCTGGTGAAAGTCGCCTCGACCGCCGTCAGCGCCAGACTGATGGGTGCCAATCGCGAGCAGATGCTGTCGGCGCTGTCCCATGCCTTCGCCGACGGTCAGGCGCTGCGCACCTATCGTCACGCGCCGAACGCCGGCTCGCGCAAATCCTGGGCGGCGGGGGATGCGGCGAGTCGCGGCGTAAGGCTGGCCGACATCGCCATGCGCGGCGAGATGGGCATTCCCGGAGTTTTGAGCGCGAAGCAGTGGGGCTTCTATGACGTTTCGTTCAGCCACACCAACAACGATCTGGCGCTGAAACCCGCGGACAAACGCGCTTTCAGCTTCTCCCGGCCGTTCGGCAGTTACGTGATGGAAAACGTGCTGTTCAAGATCAGTTTCCCCGCCGAATTCCATGCGCAGACGGCATGCGAGGCGGCGGTGACCTTGCATCCGCAGGTGCGCAATCGCCTGCATGAGATCGACCGCATCGTCATCACCACCCATGAATCGGCGATCCGCATCATTTCCAAGGTCGGCCCGCTGGCCAATGCCGCCGACCGCGACCACTGCCTGCAATACATGACCGCCGTGCCGCTGGCATTCGGCAATCTGGTGGCGGAGCACTACGAAGACGACTTCCACAAGGCGCACCCGATCATCGATGTGCTGCGCGAGAAAATGGTCATCGTCGAAGAACCGCGTTTCACTCGCGAATACCTTGAGCCCGACAAACGCTCGATTGCCAATGCCGTGCAGGTGTTTTTCAAGGACGGCAGCAGCACCGATAACGTGCTGGTGGAGTACCCGATCGGCCATCGCCGCCGCCGCGCCGAAGGTATTCCGTTGCTGGAGGACAAGTTCAAGGCCAATCTGGCCACGCGGTTTGCCGAGCAGCGTTGCGCGGAGATTTTTGCGCTCTGTGAGGATCAGGCGCGGCTTGAAGCCACAGCGGTGAATCGATTCATCGATCTGTTTGTGCTCTGACAGACCGCGTTATCGTTCTTCGCGGGCAAGCCCGCTCCCACAGGGAATTGTGATGAACACAGAAATTGTGAACGCCTTCAGAACCTGTGGGAGCGGGCTTGCCCGCGATAGCGTCAGATCAGGCACCGCAAACCTACTTGAACCGCCGCTCAACGCCTTTTTCCACGAGAATCTTCGCCGAAATCTCTTCCACCGAGAAATGCGTGGAATTGATATGCGGAATGTTCTCGCGGCGGAACAGGTTCTCCACTTCGCGCACTTCGAATTCGCACTGGGCGTAGCTCGAATAACGGCTGTTGGGCTTGCGCTCGTTGCGAATCGCAGTGAGGCGGTCCGGGTCGATGGTCAGGCCGAACAGCTTGTGCTGATGGGCGCGCAGGGCCGTCGGCAGGGTCAGGCGCTCCATGTCGTCTTCGGTCAGCGGATAGTTGGCCGCGCGGATACCGAACTGCATGGCCATGTACAGACACGTCGGCGTTTTGCCGCATCGCGACACGCCCACTAGTATCAGATCGGCTTTGTCGTAATAGTGGGTGCGCGCGCCGTCATCGTTGTCGAGGGCGAAGTTCACCGCCTCGATGCGCTCCATGTAATTGGAGTTGTGCCCGATGGAATGGGACTTGCCGACGGTGTAGGAAGAATGCTCGGTAAGCTCCTGTTCGAGCGGCGCGAGGAAGGTCGAGAAAATGTCGATCATGAAACCATTGGACGTTGCGAGAATCTCACGAATGTCCTGATTGACGATGGTGTCGAAGATGATCGGCCGAAAGCCGTCGGTTTCAGCGGCTTTGTTGATTTGTTGTACCATGGCCCGCGCTTTTTCCACGCTGTCGATGTAGGGCCGCGTGAATTTGCTGAAGGTAATGTTTTCGAACTGCGCCAACAGGCTTTGACCCAGGGTTTCGGCGGTAATGCCGGTGCCATCGGAGATGAAGAAAGCAGATCGTTTCATTTGCACCTTGGGCCTTAAGCTGATGAGCATTTCTGGATATGATAGGCGCGATTTGCCGGCCGCCATTGGCCCGCATTCTCACTTATTTTCCAGGTCCAGGCCATACAACCGGCCAAGGCTCCCCCGGGCCGCCGGTTTCTGAGCTTTTCCAACACAGTTAGTGGAGAGATCACCTTGGTAGAGTACGTAGTTTCCCTCGATAAGCTCGGCAAACACGATGTTGAGCATGTGGGGGGCAAGAACGCATCCCTGGGCGAGATGATCAGTAACCTGGCAGGCGCCGGTGTTTCGGTCCCCGGCGGCTTCGCCACGACGGCTCAGGCCTATCGTGACTTCCTCGAACTGAGCGGCCTGAACGAGCAGATCCACAAGGCCCTCGACGCGCTTGACGTCGACGACGTCAATGCCCTGGCCAAGACCGGTGCGCAGATCCGTCAATGGATCATGGAAGCCGAATTTCCCGAAAAACTGAATGCCGAGATCCGCACCGCGTTCGCCGCGCTGTCGGCGGGCAATCCTGATGTGGCCGTGGCCGTGCGTTCTTCCGCCACCGCCGAAGACCTGCCGGACGCGTCCTTCGCCGGTCAGCAGGAAACCTTCCTGAACATCCGTGGTGTGGAAAACGTTATCCGCGCCGCCAAAGAGGTGTTCGCTTCGCTGTTCAACGACCGTGCGATTTCCTACCGCGTGCACCAGGGCTTCGACCACAAACTGGTCGCCCTGTCGGCTGGCGTGCAGCGCATGGTGCGTTCGGAAACCGGCACCGCCGGCGTGATGTTCACCCTCGATACCGAATCGGGTTTCCGTGACGTGGTGTTCATCACCGGCGCTTACGGCCTGGGCGAAACCGTCGTACAAGGCGCGGTCAACCCGGATGAGTTCTACGTACACAAAGGCACGCTGGAGGCCGGTCGTCCGGCGATCCTGCGTCGCAATCTGGGCAGCAAAGCCATCAAGATGATCTACGGCGACGAGGCCAAGGCCGGTCGTTCGGTCAAGACCGTCGATGTCGACAAGGCCGAGCGCGCGCGTTTCTGCCTGACCGACGCCGAAGTCAGCGAGCTGGCCAAGCAGGCGATGATCATCGAGAAGCACTACGGCTGCCCGATGGACATCGAGTGGGCCAAGGACGGTGACGACGGCAAGCTGTACATCGTCCAGGCGCGTCCGGAAACCGTGAAAAGCCGCACCCAGGCCAACGTCATGGAACGTTACCTGCTGAAAGAAACCGGCACCGTGCTGGTGGAAGGCCGGGCGATCGGCCAGCGCATCGGCGCCGGCAAAGTACGGATCATCAAAGACGTCTCGGAAATGGACAAGGTCCAGCCGGGCGACGTGCTGGTTTCCGACATGACCGACCCGGACTGGGAACCAGTGATGAAGCGCGCCAGCGCCATCGTCACCAACCGTGGCGGACGTACCTGCCACGCGGCGATCATTGCCCGTGAGCTGGGCATTCCGGCGGTGGTCGGTTGCGGCAACGCCACCCAGCTGCTGAAGGATGGCCAGGGCGTGACCGTATCCTGCGCCGAAGGCGACACCGGTTACATCTTCGAAGGCGAACTGGGCTTCGACATCAAGAAGAACTCCGTCGACGCCATGCCGGAGCTGCCGTTCAAGATCATGATGAACGTCGGCAACCCGGATCGCGCCTTCGACTTCGCCCAATTGCCGAACGCCGGCGTCGGTCTGGCGCGTCTGGAATTCATCATCAACCGCATGATCGGCGTGCACCCGAAAGCGCTGTTGAACTACGACGGTCTGCCGCAGGAAATCAAGGACAGCGTCGACAAGCGTATTGCTGGTTACAGCGACCCCGTCGACTTCTACGTCGACAAACTGGTGGAAGGCATCAGCACCCTGGCTGCAGCGTTCACGCCGAAAAAAGTCATCGTGCGTCTGTCGGACTTCAAGTCCAACGAATACGCCAACCTGATCGGCGGCAAGCTCTACGAGCCGGAAGAAGAAAACCCGATGCTGGGCTTCCGTGGCGCTTCGCGTTACATCAGCGAATCTTTCCGCGATTGCTTCGAGCTCGAATGCCGCGCGCTGAAACGCGTGCGCAACGAGATGGGCCTGACCAACGTGGAAATCATGGTGCCGTTCGTCCGTACTCTCGGCGAAGCCAGCCAGGTGGTCGATCTGCTCGCCGAAAACGGCTTGAAGCGTGGCGAGAACGGTCTGCGCGTGATCATGATGTGCGAGCTGCCATCCAACGCGATTCTGGCTGAGGAATTCCTCGAATTCTTCGACGGTTTCTCGATCGGCTCCAACGACCTGACCCAACTGACGCTGGGTCTGGACCGTGACTCGGGGATCATCGCGCACCTGTTCGACGAACGTAATCCAGCGGTCAAGAAGCTGTTGGCCAACGCCATTCAGGCCTGCAACAAGGCTGGCAAGTACATCGGCATCTGCGGTCAGGGTCCTTCGGACCACCCGGATCTGGCCAAGTGGCTGATGGAACAGGGCATCGAGAGCGTGTCGCTGAACCCGGACACCGTGCTGGAAACCTGGTTCTTCCTCGCCGAAGGTCAGGCGCAGGCTTGATCAACATGTGAACGGGCCGCGCCCCCTGTAGGATCGAGCCTGCTCGCGAAGACGGACCAACATTCAGCATGGATGTTGATTGATACACCGCTTTCGCGAGCAGGCTCGCTCCCACATGGGCCGGGCCTTGAGATTGAAGTAGGGCGGGCTCCATCGGATGCCGCCCTTTTTTGTGCAAGAGCATTATGCAAAGCAGCAGCAACCTGTTTCCTGTCGCGCTGATCAGCGCCGAGCGGCGCGGCGATCTGAGCGAAGACGTCTATCGATTGAAACCCGGCAACAGCCCGGACTGGTCCGTGGAGATCGCCGTCACCCGCCTGGGCATGGCCGATGACACGGCGCCACGCGGCGTGCCGGTGATTCTGTTGCACGGCAGCTTTTCCAATCGGCGCTTCTGGTTTTCCCCCAAAGGCCTCGGGCTCGGCGCGTATCTGACGCGGCTGGGCTTCGACGTGTGGATTCCGGAAATGCGCGGTCACGGCCTGTCCCAGCGCAACGAAGACTACCGGCGCAACCGCGTGGCCGATTACGCCCGCTACGATCTGCCGGCGATTGCCGCGTTCGTGCGTGAGCAGAGCGGACAGATCCCGCACTGGATCGGCCATTCGCTGGGCGGCATCACCCTGGCGGCGGCGCTCGGTGGCGAGTATCTCGGCGAACCGGCCGTGGCCTCGGCGGCGTTTTTCGGTACTCAGGTCAGCCGCACCTACTGGCCGTTGAAAATCCCACCGGTGGAGTGGGGCGGGCGCTTTATTCTCAAGCGTTTCGCGCAGTTGTCCGGCTCACGCCTCAAACGCGGCCCGGAAGACGAACCGATTGGCCTGGCCATCGAAAGCATGCGCTGGTACGGCTTGTTCGGTCGCTTCGGCGACAAGGACAAGGACTGGTGGGCCGGGCTTGCCGATGTTCAGCTGCCGGTGCTGGCTGTGACGGCAGCGGGTGATCATCAGGATCCGGCGTGGGCCTGCCGCAAGCTGTTCGAACAGATCGGCTCCGAGCACAAGCAGTTCATCAACCTGGGCCGCGAGCAGGGCTTCTCGGATAATTTCGGTCATGTCGAAATGTTGGTGAGCAAAGCGGCGCAGGCTGAGGTGTGGCCGCTGGTGGCGCGCTGGTTGAACGATCAGCAGACGCCATTGCTGGCGCAGGCGACGGATCTGGCCGCTGCGGTGTGAGGGGCGTTCCGTTCAGCTTGGCTTGCGGCTAAGATATGACGCATTGTGCGGTTCCGGTCATATTTCGTGACTGTTTAGCGATAACGTTTCAGCCGCGGTTCAGGTTCGCTCAGCGACCATGGCATGGACTAAGGTAAACAGCGACCGCCGGAACTCGTCTCATCAGAATGCGGCATCCTTGATCGTCTTCCTTGTTACAGGAGTTTTTCGATGGAACATTACCTTACGCCTGACCTGTGCGACGCCTACCCGGAGCTGGTGCAGGTGCTGGAACCGATGTTCAGCAATTTCGGTGGCCGGGATTCCTTCGGCGGCGAAATCGTGACCATCAAATGCTTCGAAGACAATTCGCTGGTCAAGGAGCAGGCCGAACTCAACGGCAAAGGCAAAGTGCTGGTGGTTGATGGCGGCGGTTCGCTGCGCCGCGCCCTGCTGGGCGACATGATCGCCGCCAAGGCCGCGCAGAACGGTTGGGAAGGGTTGGTGATCTACGGTTGCATCCGTGACGTCGACGTCATCGCCCAGACCGATCTCGGCGTGCAGGCGCTGGCCAGTCACCCGATGAAAACCGACAAGCGCGGCATCGGCGACCTCAACGTTCCGGTGACTTTCGCCGGCGTGACGTTCCACCCAGGTCAATACATTTATGCGGACAACAACGGCGTGATCGTATCGCCGAGCCCGCTGAAAATGCCTGAATAAGATTTTCGACAAGGGATGCGGATGTTCGAGGAAGAAAACGCGCAATGGGGGCTGGTGCATGCCCTGGTGCTGGACGGCAAGGGCGGTGCGCGTTCGATAGCCCGGACTGAGCTCGACGATTTGCAACTGCAGGCCCATGAAAGCCTGTGGCTGCACTGGGATCGCAGCCATCCGCAGACCCGTACCTGGCTGCGCAAATCCAGCGGGCTCAATGAATTCACCTGCGATCTGTTGCTGGAAGAGAATACCCGCCCGCGTCTGTTGCCATTGCCCGACTCCGAGCTGCTGCTGTTTCTGCGCGGGGTCAATCTCAACCCGGGCGCCGAGCCGGAAGACATGGTCTCGGTGCGGATTTTCGCCTCCGCTCAGCGCGTGATTTCCCTGCGCTTGCGTCCGTTGCGCGCTACAGATGAGTTGCTGGCGCTGCTGGGGGAGGGCAAAGGTCCGAAAACGTCTTCTGAATTGATGCTGTATCTGGCGCAGTTCCTCACCAATAAAGTGCAGGATCTGGTCACGTGCCTGTCGGAAGTGGTCGATGAAGAGGAAGAAAAACTCGACGCCGACGAACGGTATACGCCCGAGCACGGGGCGATTTTGCACATCCGCCGCAGAGCGGCCGGGCTGAAGCGTTTTCTCGCGCCACAGCGGGATATTTTTGGACAGCTGACGCGGATAAAATTGCCGTGGTTCGTCGAAGACGACGCCGACTACTGGAACGAATTGAACAACAGCCTGACCCGTTATCTGGAAGAGCTCGAATTGACTCGAGAGCGTGTGGGGCTTGTGCTGGAGGCCGAAGATCGGCGTTTGAGCGTGCACATGAATCGCACCATGTACCGCTTCGGCATCATTACCTGCATCTTTTTGCCGATGAGTTTCATCACCGGTCTGCTGGGCATCAATGTCGGCGGTATTCCGTTTGCCGAAAGCCCGTATGGTTTCCTGATTGCCTGCCTGACGGTACTCGCCCTGGCGTTCGGTCAGTGGTGGTTGTTCCGTCGATTGCGCTGGGTGTGAACATGGCGCATGTGACCCGAGTAAAACTGCCCGCGTCTTTCACAGACATCACGAGAGGTGCGTATGCACGATCCGTTTGAACAGTCTTTGCGCGACATGCTCAACGCTTCGCCGTCCAGCCGCGACGACGATGCCTGCCTGGGCCGCGTACTCAAAACCGCCAACCGCCAGGTTGGCGCCGGTGATCTGTTCAGCCTGCTGGGCCGCTGGCTGCCCGCGCTGATGATCGCCCTGAACAATGGCTCGGCGCATGTCTCGCCGGTTTCCCGTCTTCGTAAAACCACTGCTCGCACTGCTGATAAGGCTGATTGAATATGGAACTTGATCTCTGGACTCAGAGCCTCGTCACTGCAATGACTGCGTTGTGGACCAAAGTCGCTAACTTCATTCCGAACCTGTTCGGCGCACTGGTTGTGCTGCTGTTGGGTTTCGTCGTGGCCAAACTGCTCGACACCTTGCTCTCCAAATTGCTCGCAAAACTGGGCCTTGATCGCCTGATGGGCGGCACCGGGCTGACCAAGCTGATGTCGCGCGCCGGGCTGCAAGTGCCGATCTCGACGCTGATCGGTAAAATCGTCTACTGGTTCGTTCTGCTGATTTTTCTGGTTTCCGCAGCAGAATCCCTTGGCCTTGAGCGAGTTTCAGCTACGCTGGACATGCTGGCGTTGTATCTGCCGAAAGTATTCGGCGCCGCGCTGGTGTTGCTGGTCGGTGTCCTGCTGGCGCAACTGGCCAACGGGCTGGTGCGCGGCGCAGCAGAAGGCGTAGGCCTGGACTACGCTTCCGGGTTGGGACGGATCGCGCAGGGGCTGGTGATCATCATCAGCATCTCGGTTGCGATCAGCCAGCTCGAGGTCAAGACCGACCTGCTGAACCATGTGATTGTTATCGTATTGATTACCGTTGGTCTGGCAGTTGCGCTGGCCATGGGTTTGGGAAGCCGGGAAATTGCCGGTCAGATTCTTGCGGGAATCTATGTGCGTGAGCTGTACGAGGTTGGGCAACAAGTGCGTGTTGGCGAGGTCGAAGGCCAGATCGAAGAGATCGGCACGGTTAAAACCACATTGCTGACCGATGAGGGTGAGCTAGTCTCTCTCTCCAATCGGATCCTGCTGGAACAGCATGTGAGTAGCCGCTAAACCGGCAAACCCTGCTAATGTATGCCGCCGCAAAATGCCAGCCGAGGCTGGTTGTGGCGGACATTGACCTGACTGTCGGCACGACTTGTTTTGAATAAAGCCCAACCGCTATCCACGCGCTACGACCCCCGCGAGCTCTCTGATGAGGAGTTGGTCGCGCGCTCGCATACCGAGCTGTTTCACGTAACGCGCGCCTACGAAGAGTTGATGCGGCGTTACCAGCGAACATTATTTAACGTCTGCGCGAGATATCTTGGGAACGATCGCGACGCGGACGATGTCTGTCAGGAAGTGATGCTGAAGGTGCTGTACGGCCTGAAGAACTTCGAGGGGAAATCGAAGTTCAAAACCTGGCTTTACAGCATCACTTACAACGAATGCATCACGCAGTATCGGAAGGAACGGCGTAAGCGTCGCTTGATGGACGCTCTCAGTCTGGACCCTCTTGAAGAAGCGTCTGAAGAAAAGGCGCCGAAGCCGGAGGAGAAGGGTGGGCTTGATCGCTGGCTGGTGTATGTGAATCCGATTGACCGCGAAATTCTGGTGCTACGATTTGTCGCAGAGCTGGAGTTTCAGGAGATCGCAGACATCATGCACATGGGTTTGAGTGCGACAAAAATGCGTTACAAACGCGCTCTAGATAAATTGCGTGAGAAATTTGCAGGCATTGCTGAAACTTAGTTCAGCGCAAATATCTCTTACGTGTAGGCAAGTTCTGATAGACTTGCCGCCGAGTTGTCCCCCGGTTTGCGGGACTGCTTCACAATCACCAGATGGGGATTTAACGGATGAAACTGAAAAACACCTTGGGCTTGGCCATTGGTTCTCTGATTGCCGCCACTTCGTTCGGCGCTCTGGCACAAGGCCAAGGCGCAGTTGAAATCGAAGGCTTCGCTAAGAAAGAACAATTCGACAGCGCTCGTAACTTCAAGAACAACGGCAACCTGTTCGGCGGTTCGATCGGTTACTTCCTGACCGACGACGTTGAACTGCGTCTGGGCTACGACGAAGTGCACAACGTACGTGCCGACGATGGCAAGAACGTCAAAGGCGCTAACACCGCTCTGGACGCTCTGTACCACTTCAACAACCCAGGCGACATGATTCGTCCATACGTTTCGGCCGGTTTCTCTGACCAGAGCATCGACCAGAACGGTTCGAACGGTCGTAACCGTTCCACCTTCGCCAACGTTGGCGGCGGTGCCAAGCTGTACTTCACCGAGAACTTCTACGCCCGTGCCGGCGTTGAAGCTCAGTACAACATCGACCAGGGCGACACCGAGTGGGCTCCTAGCGTCGGTATCGGTGTGAACTTCGGTGGCGGCTCCAAGCCAGCTGCTGCTCCAGTTCCAGCACCTGCTGAAGTCTGCTCCGACAGCGACAACGATGGCGTTTGCGACAACGTTGACAAGTGCCCGGACACCCCAGCCAACGTAACCGTTGACGCTGATGGCTGCCCAGCAGTTGCTGAAGTTGTTCGTGTTGAGCTGGACGTGAAATTCGACTTCGACAAGTCGGTAGTCAAGCCTAACAGCTACGGCGACATCAAAAACCTGGCTGACTTCATGAAGCAGTACCCATCCACCACCACTACTGTTGAAGGTCACACTGACTCCGTCGGTCCTGACGCTTACAACCAGAAACTGTCCGAGCGTCGTGCAAACGCCGTTAAGCAAGTTCTGACCAACCAGTACGGTGTTGAATCGTCCCGCGTTCAGTCTGTTGGCTACGGCGAATCCCGCCCAGTTGCTGACAACAAAACTGAAGCTGGCCGCGCTGTAAACCGTCGCGTAGAAGCGCAGGTTGAAGCTCAAGCTAAGTAATTAGCTGCCGCTGATGGAAAAGCCCGGCTCAGGCCGGGCTTTTCTTTGTCTGCGATTTGGCTTCGCCGCTTAAAGCGCCTGCGCGTTGTACGCCGTCCCGGAGCTACCGAAGGCTGCGATCTTTTGCTCTTGAGCAACAGCCGCCACCGCACCAATCACCAGAATCGCCGGACTTTTCAACTCAAACGCCGACGCATCCTCAGCCATCGCAGTCAGATCACTGCGACATTCACGCTGATGCGCCAAAGAAGCGTTTTCGATCATCGCCACCGGCGTATGCGCCGCCATCCCTCCCGCCAGCAGCTGATCACGAATCTCGCCCAGCTTGGCCACGCCCATGTAAACCACCAGCGTCGTTCCGCCTTGCGCCAACGCCTGCCAGTTCAACTGGCTGTCATCCTGAGTGTGCGCAGTCACCAACGTTACTCCGCGCGCCACGCCCCGCAACGTCAGCGGAATATCGCACTGCGTCGCCCCGGCCAGCCCGGCGGTAATGCCATTGACCAGTTCCACTTCAACCCCGCGCTCGCGCAACCACTGCGCTTCTTCGCCACCGCGGCCGAAAATGCACGGATCGCCGCCCTTCAGGCGCACTACGCATTTGCCCTGGCGTGAATAACGCAGCATCAGCCGATGGATAAATGCCTGTGGCGTCGAACGGCAGCCGCCGCGTTTGCCGACGGGGATAACCCGCGCAGTCGGGCAGTGTTCCAGCACGGCGTCGTTGACCAGATCATCGATCATCACCACATCGGCCTCGCGCAATGCGCGCGCCGCTTTGAGCGTCAGCAACTCCGGATCGCCAGGGCCTGCGCCCACCAGCCAGACTTTCGCATACATGGTGTTGTCCTCGTTAAATGACCGCGACCGGCCGCGCTTCGGCAGCCAGCAGACGCTTGATTTCCGGCACGCAGGAACCGCATTGAGTACCGCATCGGAGATTGTTTTTCAGGCCTTGCAGATCCAGTCCCTGGCGAATGCCGGCGCAGACTGCGTTGAGACTGACGTTTTCGCAATTGCACAAGGTCTTGTCGCTCGCAATGGCGCCGACAGCGCCCGGCGGCGCGCTCATCGGCGCGAGCAGCCAGCGCCGCAGTTGTTGGTCGGCACGGCCCTCCAGCCACAGGCTTTGCAGCCAGTGTTGCGCAAGGGTTTCGCCGGCGAGGCGAATCGCAGTGATACGGCCGTTTTCGATACGCACCCGCTTGCCGATGGCTCGGCGAGGGTCGTCGTAGGCCAGAACCGGGCCATCCAGCAGCGAGAGGCATTGGTCGATCTCGCCCAGCAACTGTGGATCGGGCGCCTCAGCGTGTGCAGCGCGTATCAGCAACGCTGGCCGCTCACGACCGACAAGGCTGAGGCTGACGTAGGAAAACGCCTCGCACAGCGGTCGTAGCGTCTCGAAATTCCGCTGAACATCACCCTCGATCAAAGCGAACAGTTGCCACGGCAGGTTGACTGCCTCCAGACGCACGCCGCTGTGCTTGAGCTCCGGTTGCCTGGACAGCGGATCAAACGCCGACAAGGTCAGCGTGTTGACGCCGCCCTTGAGATAGCGATCGCCCCAGTGCATCGGCAGGAACGCCTGGCCCGGACGCACGCTGTCGTCGCTTCCGACCGCAACAATCACCGCGCCACGGCGGCTTTTCAGATTGACCAGATCACCGGGCTGCAAGCGGTGCCGCCGCATTTCGTCAGGGTGCAGGCTCAGCACGGCTTCGCTGACGTGGCCGAACAATTGCGCGGCGGTGCCGGTGCGGCTCATGCCGTGCCACTGGTCACGCAGGCGACCGGTGATCAAAGTCAGCGGGAAGCGCGCGTCGCGTTGTTCCTTGGCGGCGCGATAAGGATCGGCAATGAACTGCGCGCGGCCGCTAGGCGTAGGAAAGACGCCGTCTTCGTAGAGTCGTGGCGTGCCTTGGCGGGCGCCGGCAGGGAAGGGCCATTGCTGCGGACCGATCTCGTCGATCAAGGCGTGACTGATTCCGCACAGATCCAGGTCTCGCCCACGGGTCAGCGCTTTGAATTCATCAAACAACTGCGAAGGTTGATCGAAAGCGAACAGGCTCGGCTGCCTGGGGCGCAGACGTTTCTCCAGACGCTGTGCGAAATCCACCGTGATCGCCCAGTCCGGCCGCGCTTCGCCCGGTGCGACAACCGCTTTGCGCACGTGGGAAATGCGCCGCTCGGAGTTGGTCACCGAACCTTCCTTCTCGCCCCAACTGGCGGCGGGCAACAACAAGTCGGCAAACGCTGCGGTTTCGGTGGTGCGAAAGGCTTCCTGCAACACCACAAAAGGGCAGGCCTCAAGCGCTGCGCGGACTGCGCTCTGATCAGGCATCGACTGTGCCGGATTGGTACAGGCAATCCACAGCGCTTTGATTTTGCCGCTGCGCAGGTTTTCGAACAGTTCGATGGCGCTAAGGCCCGGCGTCTCGGGCAAGCTCTCCACGCCCCAGTACGCCGCCACTTCGGCGCGATGTTCCGGGTTGGCGGCATCGCGATGGCCCGGTAGCAGATTGGACAGACTGCCGGTTTCCCGCCCGCCCATGGCATTTGGCTGACCCGTCAGGGAGAAAGGTCCAGCACCTGGCCGGCCAATTTGCCCGGTGGCCAGGTGCAGATTGATCAGCGCACTGTTTTTTGCGCTGCCGGCGGTGGACTGATTCAGGCCCATGCACCACAGCGACAGGAAGCTCGGCGCAGTGCCGACCCATTCTGCGCATTGCTGCAGTTGCTCGATGCTGATGCCGCACAGTTGCGAAACCATTTGCGGCGTGTAATCGCGGACCAGGGTTTTAAGATCGGCGAGGCCTTCGGTGTGCGCCTTAATGAAATCGCGATCGACCCAGTCTTCCCACAGCAACAGATGCAAAATCCCATGGAACAAGGCGACATCGGTGCCGGGAAGAATCGCCAGATGCAGGTCAGCCAAATCGCAGGTGTCGGTGCGACGTGGGTCGATAACGATGACTTTCATCTGCGGGCGACGGGATTTGGCTTCCTCCAGTCGACGGAAAAGTACCGGATGTGCGTAGGCCATGTTACTGCCGACGATCATCACGCAGTCGCTCAGCTCCAGATCCTCATAACTGCACGGCGGGGCATCTGCGCCGAGGCTGCGTTTGTAGCCGACCACCGCCGAGGACATGCACAGCCGCGAATTGCTGTCGATGTTGTTGGTGCCGACCAGCGCCCGCGCCAGTTTGTTGAAGGCGTAGTAGTCCTCGGTGAGCAACTGTCCGGAGATGTAGAACGCCACGCTGTCCGGGCCGTGCTCGGCGATGGTTTCGGCGAACACGTTGGTCGCGTGGTCGAGGGCGGTATCCCAGTCAGTACGGCCGCGCGCCAGGCCTTTGCCCAGGCGCAGTTCCGGGTACAAGGCGCGGGCGGCGAGGTCGCCGGTCAGGTGCAGCGTCGAGCCTTTGCTGCACAGTTTGCCGAAGTTGGCCGGGTGCGCCGGATCGCCGCTGACGCCGAGGATGCGCTCGCCGTCATGCTCGATCAGTACGCCGCAGCCGACCCCGCAGTAACAGCAGGTCGAGGCGGTCGTCTGGCGGTTCATCAGATGGCGTCCCGCAGGGCCAGTTGCACCCGGCCATTCTCGACCCGCGCCGGATGATGGTGGGCGCAGCCGATGTCCGGCGCCTGGGCTTCGCCGGTTTCGAGGTCGATCTGCCAGTTATGCAGCGGGCAGGCCACGCGCTTGCCATAGATCAGGCCCTGCGACAGCGGCCCGCCCTTGTGCGGGCAGCGGTCATCGAGTGCGAAAACCTCGTCGTCGCTTGTACGAAAAATCGCGATGTCTCCTTTCGGCCCCGCAATGATCCGCGAACCGAGGGCGTTGATCTCTTCCAGCGCACAGATATCGAGCCAGTTCATGCCGGCACCTCCAGGTTTTTCACGGGGATCACGTCGAATTCTTTCTTCAGTTGCGGCTGCGCCAGGCGCTCTTTCCATGGGTCCTGTTCGAACGACAGGGAGAATTGCAGCCGCTCGTTGAGGGCCTTGCGCCGCTCGGCGTCTTCGAGCACGTTCTTCTTGATGTGCTCCATGCCGACCCGTTGCAGGTAATGCACGGTGCGCTCAAGGTAGAAGGCTTCTTCGCGGTAGAGCTGCAGGAATGCGCCGTTGTATTCGCGGACTTCTTCGGCGGTCTTGAGCTTGACGAAGAACTCGGCGACTTCGGTCTTGATCCCGCCGTTGCCACCGATGTACATCTCCCAGCCGGAGTCGACGCCGATAATTCCTACGTCCTTGATGCCCGCTTCCGAGCAGTTGCGTGGGCAACCGGACACCGCCAGCTTCACCTTGTGCGGCGACCACATGTTGAACAGGTCGTGCTCGAGCTCGATGCCCAGTTGCGTCGAGTTCTGCGTGCCGAAACGGCAGAACTCGCTGCCAACGCAGGTTTTCACCGTGCGGATGGATTTGCCGTAGGCGTGGCCGGACGGCATGTCGAGGTCTTTCCAGACGCCGGGCAGATCCTGTTTCTTGATCCCCAGCAAGTCGATGCGCTGACCGCCGGTGACCTTGACCATCGGCACGTTGTACTTGTCGGCCACATCGGCGATTCGGCGCAGTTCTGATGGGTTGGTGACGCCGCCCCACATGCGCGGCACCACCGAATAGGTGCCGTCCTTCTGGATGTTGGCGTGGGCGCGTTCGTTGATCAGGCGCGATTGCGGATCGTCCTTGGCTTCGCCCGGCCAGGTGGAAATCAGGTAGTAGTTGAGCGCCGGGCGACAGGTCGCGCAGCCATTGGGCGTGCGCCAGTTCAGGTAACTCATGGTCTCGGCGATGGTCAGCAGGTGTTCCTGGCGGATCGCCTGACGAATCTGCCCGTGGTTGAGATCGCTGCAACCGCAGATGGCTTTTTCGCTTTTCGGTTTGACGTCGGCCGCGCCACCCACGGTATTGATCAGAATTTGCTCGACCAGACCGGCGCAGGAACCGCAGGAGCTGGCAGCCTTGGTGTGTTTCTTCACTTCATCGACGCTGAACAGGCCGTGCTCCTGAATCGCCTTGACGATGGTGCCCTTGCACACACCGTTGCAGCCGCAGACTTCGGCGCTGTCGGCCATGACCATGGCTTTGTCCTGGCCCTGATGTCCTACGTCGCCTAAGGCGTTTTCGCCGAACATGAGGTGATCGCGGATCTCGCCGATGGCGTGATTCTCACGAATCTGCCGGAAATACCAACCGCCATCTGCCGTATCGCCGTACAGACAGGCGCCGACCAGCACGTCATCCTTGATCACCAGTTTTTTGTACACACCGCCGATCGGGTCGGAGAGGGTGATGGTCTCGGTGCCTTCGCCGCCCATGAAGTCGCCGGCGGAGAACAGGTCGATGCCGGTGACTTTCAATTTGGTCGAGGTCACTGAACCCTGATAGCGAGCGAAACCCAGTTGCGCGAGGTGATTGGCGCAGACCTTGGCCTGTTCGAACAGCGGTGCAACCAGACCGTAGGCGATGCCGCGATGGCTGGCGCATTCGCCGATTGCGTAGATGCGCGGGTCGTAGGTTTGCAGGGTGTCGTTGACCAGAATCCCGCGATTGCACGGAATGCCGGCCTTTTCTGCCAGTTCAGTGTTGGGACGGATGCCGGCGGCCATCACCACCAGATCGGCAGGGATGATGTCGCCGTTCTTGAACTGCACCGAGCCGACCCGGCCATTGCCGGCGTCGTGCAGGGCTTGGGTCTGTTCGCACAGGCGAAAATGCAGGCCACGGGATTCCAGCGCCGATTGCAGAAGCTGGCCGCTGGTCTTGTCCAGTTGCCGCTCCAGCAGCCATTCGCCGAGGTGCACCACGGTCACGTGCATGCCGCGCAGCATCAGGCCGTTGGCCGCTTCGAGGCCGAGCAGACCGCCGCCGATGACCACGGCGTGCTTGTGGGTCCTGGCGGTGTCGATCATGGCCTGGGTGTCGGCGATGTCGCGATAACCGATCACGCCCTGCAAAGTGTTGCCGGGGATTGGCAGGATGAACGGAGTCGAGCCGGTGGCGATCAGCAGACGGTCGTACTCGGCTTCGGTGCCGTCCTCGGCGATCACTCGGCGTTTGACCCGGTCGATCTCCACCACTTTGCGGTTGAGCAGCAACTTGATGTTGTTTTCCAGGTACCAGTCGAGGTCGTTGAGGACGATCTCTTCGAAGGTCTGCTCACCGGCCAGCACCGGCGACAACAGGATGCGGTTGTAGTTGGTGTGCGGTTCGGCGCCGAAGACGGTGATGTCGTAGAGCTCGTCGCTCAGCTTGAGCAGTTCTTCCAGGGTACGGACCCCGGCCATGCCATTGCCGATCATCACCAGTTTGAGTTTTTTCATCAGGTTCTCCGGGAGCTGCGGCTGGCCTCTGGTGGGCCGTCGGGCCTTGCTCGACAAATTTTGCGCAAACAAAAAAAGGCGTCCCGCTAGTTGCCTAGCGAGGACGCCTTTGTCCTGGTCCCGTTCTCTCGGGAAGCGCAGCCTTCGTCGTTGAAGGTTGGGCTTTATGTATGGTGAAAAGGGTAATGCAGTAGTTGTGCCAACTCGGGGGGACGCGGATTTATTGGGGATTGGGGTTGTGACAGGAGCTTTTTTTGCACCGAATCGAGGCGTGTTGCTCGTTCGTGGCGCGTTAATTCTTGGGGTTATGCGGTGTGAAGCCGAATGCCTTCGCGAGCAGGCTCGCTCCCACAAGGTGTCTGCGAACGACACAAATTCCCTGTGGGAGCGAGCCTGCTCGCGAATGGCGCAACTCAATCTCAGCCATGAAACAACAAAACCAGCAGCACCACATTCCCCAGCAACGACACCAAAGCCATCGTCCGCCAGACCTTCAACGGCTCCCGCTCCAACAAAGGCCGGGGCCGCACACTCAAACTTTGCCGCTCACCCTGTTCCAGCACCAGCAGCCACTCTTCAGCGGTTTCGAAGCGTTGCTGCGGATCGGCGGCGACGCCGCGTTCCAGACTTTGCGCCAGCCATTCCGGCAAGTCCGGGCGATAGCGACTGGCATTCACCGGCACGCCGAATCGGGGCCGCTGAAACGCTTCGATCTCGCCATAAGGGAAATGCCCGGTGAGCAGGTAATAGAGAGTGACGCCGACTGAATACAAATCCTGCTGCGCATTCGGTGGTTCGCCACGAAACGCTTCGGGGGCGATAAAGCTTGGCGTTCCCGGCAGGGTCGACGGCGCGTCTTCCGACAGCCCGAGGCAGTAAGCCAGACCGAAATCCAGCAGGCGCAGCTCGCCGTCGTCACCTGACAGCAGGTTTTCCGGTTTGATGTCGCGGTGCAGAATCTGCCGCCGATGCAGCAGCCCGACCGCGCGCAATAGCCGTTCGGCGATGTCCTGCCACTGCGCCAAAGGCAACGGGCCGCTGTGTTGAAACACGTCGGCCAGCGTCGTCCCGGCGTATTCGCGCATGACGTAATACAAATGCTGACGCTGAGTGCAGGCATGGATTTGTGGAAAATGCCGGCCGGCCACGCGCTTGAGAAACCATTCCTCGGACAGCAGCGCCTGCCCGGCTTGCGGGTCGTCGGCCAGCCGCGTCGGCAAGGTTTTCAACAGCCAAGGCTGGCCCTGACTATCGAGCACGCGATACAGCAATGATTGCTGGCTCTGGCCGATGATGCCTTGCACCTGCCAGCCTTCAAACGCTTGCCCGGGTTTCAGCGTTGGCGGCAGTGGCCATTGCTGCAATTGCACCAGCGCATCGCCAATGCTCGCTTCGCCCAGCGCATCGACGCGCACCAGCAGGGCACTGGCGTTGTCCTGACTGCCGGCCAGATGCGCGGCGTTGACCAAGGTTTGCGCGGCGCTGGGCAGATCCGCTTGATCACGCAGAATCGCCGCGATCGCGGTATCGCCCAGGGTCGACCAGACGCCGTCGCTGAGCAGCACGAAGCTTTCGCCCTCACGAAGTTCGCCGTCGAGGAAATCCAGGACCAGATGCTGATCGAGCCCGAGCGCACGCTTGAGCACGTGTTGCATGCCCGGTTGCTCCCAGACGTGATCCTCGCTGATGCGCTGCAAGCGCTCGGTGTGCCAGCGATAGACCCGGCAATCGCCGACATGGGCGAGGGTGAAGCGTCGACCACGCATCACCAGCGCGCTGACCGTGGTCAGCAGCGGTTGCCCGCCGCCGTTGGCCTGCAGCCAGCGATTTTGCGCGAGCAGCAGGCGATCCAGCGCCTGGGCCACGCTCCAGGTTTCCGGCGTGGCAAAGTAGTCCAGCGCCAGGGCCTGCAAGGTCGAACGCGCGGCGAGGCCGCCATCGGCGCACTGGCTGACGCCGTCGGCGATGGCGAAAAGATAACCCTTGCTCACCGCTAGTGCCGGCGCCGGTGTCACTGAACGCAGGGCGTCCTGATTCTCCGCGCGCGGGCCGGTGGCGCTGGCTTCGGCGAAGCTCAGTTGCAGGGCCATTGGGGCCTCAGACCCGCGCCGCCGTCACCGCCGCCGAACCCCAGGTGGTTCTCCAGCGACGCTTGACGCCGTGCAGGCCAAACCATGCCAGCACGCCGAGGCTGGCGAACAACCACAGCGCCAATTGATAACTGCCGGTGCTTTGCTTGATCGCGCCCATACCGGCGGCGAGGGCGAAGCCGCCAATTCCGCCGGCCATGCCGATCAGCCCGGTCATCACGCCGATCTCCAGACGAAAACGCTGTGGCACCAGTTGGAAAACCGCACCGTTGCCGGCGCCCAAGCCGAGCATGGTGCAGACGAAAAGCGCCAGCGCCGCGTAGGAACTTGGCAGATTGAAGCCCACCGCTGCGATGCAGATGGCAGCGACGGTGTACATCGCCAGCAAGGTACGAATGCCGCCGAAGCGGTCGGCCAGCGCGCCACCCAATGGCCGCATCAGGCTGCCGCCGAACACGCAGGCAGCGGTGTAGTAGCCGGCGGTCACCGGGCTCAGACCGTATTGATCGTTGAAGTAACCGGGCAGGGCGCTGGCCAGGCCGATGAAGCCGCCGAAGGTGACGCTGTAGAAAAACATGAACCACCAGCTGTCGCGATCACCGAGGGCCTTGAAGTAATCGGCCATGGCTTTCGGTTTTGGCCGCTGCGGGGCGTTTTTTGCCAACCAGGCGAATAGCACCAAAGTCAGGACCAGCGGGATCAGGGCAAACCCGAAGACATTGCTCCAGCCGAACGCGGCGGCAATCACTGGCGCCAGCAGCGCGGCGAACACGGTGCCGGAGTTGCCCGCACCGGCGATGCCCATGGCTTTGCCTTGGTGCTCTGGCGGATACCATTGCGAGGCCAGCGGCAGGGCCACGGCGAACGACGCGCCGGCCATGCCGAGGAACAGGCCGAGGATCAGCGCCTGTTCATAACTGTGGATGCCCAGTTTCCAGGCGCCGAACAGCGCGCAGATGACGATGACCTGGCCGATCAGCCCGGCGGTCTTCGGCGACAAGCGATCAGCGAGCATGCCCATGGCGAAGCGCAACACCGCGCCGGCCAGAATCGGCGTGGCGACGACGAGGCCGCGTTGCTGGGTGGTCAGGTGCAGGTCGGCGGCAATCTGCACCGCCAGCGGGCCGAGCAGGTACCAGACCATGAAGCTCAGGTCGAAATACAGAAAGGCCGCGAACAGGGTCGGGGTATGGCCGGATTTCCAGAAGCTTGAATTCATCGCGCACCTCGGCTGAAAAGAGTCTCGAAAGGAGTCATGCACAGCAGGTGGAGCGCCTCACGGCCGCACCACCGGCCCCGTTCTGTGGGGCCAAAACGCAAAAACGCCGCTACCTGATTCGCCGGGGGGCGAACGGGGTGAGCGACGTCTTTGTCGTAGGTGGGGCAACCGCCGTTGGTTACCTGTGCGGTTTACTTAGCGAGATTTGTGCCAACAGCTGAAAAGCAAAAGCCCCTCACCCTAGCCCTCTCCCAGAGGGAGAGGGAACCGAGCGGGGGATGTCCGAATCATTTGCCGATCTGAACGATTTCGAGTGAATCCATAATCGACTCGGTCGTTCAGGTCGGCGGACAGCGCAAGACAACGCGGTCGGTCCCCTCTCCCTCCGGGAGAGGGAACCGAGCGGGGGATGGCCGAATCATTTGCCGATCTGAACGATTTCGAGTGAATCCATAATCGACTCGGTCGTTCAGGTCGGCGGACAGCGCAAGACAACGCGGTCGGTCCCCTCTCCCTCCGGGAGAGGGCTAGGGTGAGGGGCCCTTGATTTGCAGCGAAAATTTCAGCCCAGCAACTCACTCATGGCAATGATCTGCTCCGCCACCTGAATCAGCTTCTGCTGGCGGCTCATCGCCTGGCGGCGCATCAGCGTGTAGGCCTCTTCCTCGTTGCAATCCTTCATCTTCATCAGCAACCCCTTGGCCAGTTCGATGCGCTTGCGCTCGGCCAGTTGCTGATCGCGCGCCTGCAATTGCGCGCGCAAAGCCTGGTCACTCTCGAAGCGCGCCATCGCCACGTCGAGAATCGGCTGCAACCGTTGTGCGTGAATGCCTTCGACGATGTAGGCACTGACCCCGGACTTGATCGCCTGACGCATCACCCCCGGGTCATGTTCGTCGGTAAACATCACGATCGGCCGGGGCTGGTCGCGGCTGACCAGCACCACTTGCTCCATGACATCGCGGCTCGGTGACTCGGTATCGATCAGGATCACGTCCGGGCGCACCGTTTCGACGCGCGCCGGCAGGTCGATGGTCAGGCCGGACTCGTCGATTACCTCGAAGCCGGCCTCGGTCAGCGCCGCTTTCAGGCGTCCGACTTTTTTCGCGGTGTCGTTGATCAGCAGAATGCGCAACATGTTCGCGGTCTCCTGTCAGCGCTGGGCGAGAAGGGGGGCGGTGTCGCTCAGGGCATGCAGTTTGAAACTGCGCGCATAACCCGCCGGGTCGCTGCCGTCCCAGACCTTGCCGTCGAGCAACTGGCTGCTGCGCAGGTCTGCGTACGAAGTCGCAACACCGACAGCGCTGGCGGCCTCGCGATACAGATCCAGACGCTGAACCTGGCGGGCTACGGCCAGATAATCCGGATCCTCGCGCAACAGACCCCAGCGACGAAACTGGGTCATGAACCACATGCCGTCGGAGAGGTACGGCAGATTGACCTCGCCACCGCCGTGAAAACGCAGCGCATGCGGGTCCTGCCAGCGATTGCCGAGGCCATCGGCGTAATCCCCCATGAAACGCGGCTCGATGCACGGGGCGGGGGTGTCGAGGTATTCGGCGGCGCTGAGTAATTGCGCGGTACTGCGGCGGTTTTCCGGGCTTTCTTCGATGAAGCGACTGGCCTCAAGGATGGCCATGACCAGCGCCCGCGCGGTGTTGGGGTATTGCTCGACGAATTCGCGAGTGCAGCCGAGGACTTTTTCCGGGTGGTCGGGCCAGATGCTCTGGCTGGTCGCCAGGGTGAAACCGAGATTCTGCTGCACGGCGCTGGCCGCCCACGGTTCGCCGACGCAAAAGCCGTCGATGCGCCCGGCTTGCAGGTGCGCGACCATTTGCGGCGGCGGCACCACCACACTGTCGACGTCCTGCAACGGATGAATGCCCTGGCTCGCCAGCCAGTAATACAGCCACATCGCGTGAGTGCCGGTGGGAAAGGTCTGGGCGAAGGTCAGTTTTGCGCGGCTTTGGTGCACATGCCGATCGAGCGCTTCAGGACTGTTCACGCCAGCCTGTTGCAAGCCATGGGACAGGTTCAGGCTCTGGCCATTCTGGTTCAGGCCCATCAGCACCGCCATGTCGGTCGGGGCGACACCGCCGATGCCCAGGTGCACCGCATAAATCAGCCCGTACAGACTGTGCGCGGCATCCAGTTCGCCGCTGACCAGCTTGTCGCGCAAGTTGGCCCATGACGCCTGACGCTTGAGGTTCAGGGTCAGGCCGTAGGGTTGGGCGAAGCCCTGGGTGGCGGCGACCACCACCGAGGCGCAGTCGCTCAGCGCCATGAAGCCGAGATTGATCGCGCTCTTTTCCGGCGCATCGCTGCCATTGACCCAGGCCAGAGGCCCCAAGGACGTTTCGTTCATACGCTACCTCAAAAAAAACGTCGTCCCGGATTCTGCGCAGGCAAAACCCGGGGACGACGCCATTGTCCTGGCCTGCGCGCCGTCATTGGTCGGCAGACTGATGAGCGGGGTGGTGCAAGGCATATGCCAGTCGCCTGATTCGCGCAGGCGCCTCGCGCCGGGGGACGATGCCCGGCTATAATCGCCGCCTCTTTTCGCCGCCCGAGTCATTGCCGCCCATGTACACCCTGGCCCGTCAGCTGTTGTTCAAACTTTCCCCGGAAACCTCCCACGATCTGTCGCTGGATCTGATCGGCGCGGGTGGACGTTTGGGCCTCAACGGCTTGCTGTGCAAGGCTCCGGCGAAAATGCCGGTGACCGTCATGGGGCTGGAGTTCCCGAACCCTGTCGGTCTGGCGGCCGGTCTGGACAAGAACGGCGCGGCCATCGACGGCTTCGCGCAACTGGGTTTCGGCTTTGTCGAAATCGGCACCGTGACCCCGCGTCCGCAGCCGGGTAACCCGAAACCACGGATCTTCCGCCTGCCGGAAGCCGAGGCGATCATCAACCGCATGGGCTTCAACAACCTTGGCGTGGATAACCTGCTGGCGCGGGTCGCTGCGGCGAAATACCAGGGCGTGCTGGGCATCAATATCGGCAAGAACTTCGACACCCCGGTCGAGCGCGCGGTCGACGATTACCTGATCTGCCTGGACAAGGTTTACGCCCACGCCAGCTACGTCACCGTCAACGTCAGCTCGCCAAACACCCCGGGCCTGCGCAGCCTGCAGTTCGGCGACTCGCTCAAGCAATTGCTCGCGGACCTGGCCACGCGCCGCGCCGAACTGGCTCTGCGTCACGGCAAGCATGTGCCGCTGGCGATCAAGATCGCGCCGGACATGACCGACGAAGAAACTGCGCAGGTCGCCCAAGCCTTGATCGAAACCGGCATGGATGCGGTGATCGCCACCAATACGACTTTGAGCCGTGTCGGCGTCGAAGGCATGGAGCATGGTGACGAGGCGGGCGGTCTGTCGGGTGCGCCGGTGCGTGAAAAGAGCACCCATACCGTGAAGGTGCTGGCGGGCGAATTGGCCGGGCGTTTGCCGATCATTGCTGCGGGCGGGATTACCGAGGGCAAGCACGCGGCGGAGAAGATCACGGCCGGTGCAAGCCTGGTGCAGATCTATTCGGGCTTCATCTACAAAGGCCCGGCGCTGATTCGTGAATCGGTAGACGCCATCGCCGCGTTGCGCTGAGGATTGCCGAGGCCTTGGGGAGCCTTTGTGGCGAGGGGATTTATCCCCGCTGGGCTGCTCAGCAGCCCCAAACCTTCCACAGTGATATGCCAGGTAGATTGAAGTTCGGACTTCGCGACTGCTGCGCAGCCGAGCGGGGATAAATCCCCTCGCCACGTGGATCCCGGTTAACCCTTTTTGCAGGCATAAAAAAGGGCTCCTCGAAGGAGCCCCTGGGCCGTAGCCCGCCGTCCGGGAGGGACGTGCGTGGTTAATTCAATGCAAATTCAGATTGTCGTGTCGGAATAAATGCCCTGTGTCAGCCGACGGCGTGAAGTTCGTTGAGTCTGTGGATTCCCGCAGTGCCGGTCATACCGTCCCAGTTGTCGCCGCGTCCTTCTCGCCAGCCGTTGATCCAGGCTTGACGTACCGACGGTAGAGTAAATGGGCAAAGCTCACGGGATTTGCCACCAACGCCATATTGATATCCGCGCAAAAATGCTCTTTCCAACGGATCACGCTTAAGTCTTCTCATAGGGTGTTTCCCTCACTTGTTGACTGTAGTGTCGCGTTGACCTCAATTGAGGTCTGGCAGAAAAAACCTGCCATCGTGCGGCTCGCTGCCGGCGTGGCGAGCCAAGGTGTTGACGCCGTTGCGACGTCAACCTGTGCTCAGTTCTAACCAATGAGTCACACCGAGGGAATGATCGTTTTGTCATAAGCACGTAACGTAAAGGATGCTATGGCGATAAGTAACCGCGTATTTATTCAACGTTCATTGCGCAAACCCCGGTATGATCGGCGCCCCGCTGACTCAGGGGGTTAATCCTTTAGTGAGAATGACCCACGTTTGCGCTTGGGTAATATTCGACGAAGGGTCGCTTTCAGTCTTTTTGTTTCACCAACTTTTTTATCTGTCCCGGCATCTAAGCTCTTTTAACCCGAGCAGCGGGGATGGAACGGCACACCTTCGTGCCACGCGGGCGCTCTTTCAGAAAAGCGCCTGATTGAAAACCGGGTCGGCAATGCGTTGCCCGCCCACTAGCCAAAGGCTCTGGAATTACCATGTCCGATCGTTTCGAACTCTTCCTCACTTGCCCCAAAGGCCTTGAAGGCCTGCTCATCGAGGAAGCCGTCGGGCTTGGCCTTGAAGAAGCTCGCGAGCACACCTCCGCCGTGCGTGGCATGGCGACCATGGAAACCGCTTATCGCCTGTGCCTCTGGTCGCGTTTGGCCAACCGTGTGTTGCTGGTGCTCAAGCGTTTCCCGATGAAGGACGCCGAAGACCTCTACCACGGCGTGCTCGACATCGACTGGCAGGATCACATGCTCAGCGACGGCACCCTGGCCGTCGAATTCAGCGGCCACGGCTCGGGCATCGACAACACCCACTTCGGCGCGCTGAAAGTCAAAGATGCCATCGTCGACAAACTGCGCACGCCACAGGGCGATCGTCCATCCATCGACAAACTCAACCCGGACCTGCGCATTCACCTGCGTCTGGATCGCGGCGAAGCGATTCTGTCCCTCGACCTCTCCGGCCACAGCCTGCACCAGCGCGGCTATCGCTTGCAGCAGGGCGCGGCGCCGCTGAAGGAAAACCTCGCGGCGGCAATCCTCATCCGTTCCGGCTGGCCGCGCATTGCCGCCGAAGGTGGCGCACTGGCTGACCCGATGTGCGGTGTCGGTACGTTCCTCGTCGAAGCGGGGATGATCGCCGCCGACATGGCGCCGAACCTGCGTCGCGAGCAGTGGGGCTTTACCGCGTGGCTCGGTCACGTGCCGGCACTGTGGAAAAAACTCCACGAAGAAGCCGTCGAGCGTGCCGCCGCCGGTCTGGCCAAACCGCCGCTGTGGATTCGCGGTTACGAAGCCGATCCACGACTGATTCAGCCAGGCCGCAACAACGTTGAACGTGCCGGCCTCAGCGAGTGGATCAAGATCTACCAGGGCGAAGTGGCGACCTTCGAGCCGCGCCCGGATCAGAACCAGAAAGGTCTGGTCATCTGCAACCCGCCGTACGGCGAGCGTCTCGGTGACGAAGCCAGCCTGCTGTATCTCTACCAGAACCTCGGCGAGCGTCTGCGTCAGGCCTGCCTGAACTGGGAAGCGGCGGTGTTCACCGGCGCCCCGGATCTGGGCAAACGCATGGGTATCCGCAGCCATAAACAATATTCGTTCTGGAACGGCGCGCTGCCGTGCAAACTGCTGCTGATCAAGGTTCTGCCGGATCAGTTCGTCACTGGCGAACGCCGCACTCCGGAACAGCGTCAGGCCGAGCGCGAGCAAGCGGCTTACGATCAGACCCCGGACGAGCCGCAAGAGCGCAAGTTCAACAAGAACGGCAACCCGATCAAGCCGACGCCAGCCCCGGCGCCAGTGATCGAACAGCCGCGCCTGAGTGAAGGCGGGCAGATGTTTGCCAATCGCTTGCAAAAAAATCTCAAGGCGATGGGCAAGTGGGTCAAACGCGAAGGCATCGATTGCTACCGCGTCTATGATGCCGACATGCCTGAATACGCGATGGCCATCGACCTGTACCACGACTGGGTGCACGTTCAGGAATACGCCGCGCCGAAATCCATCGACCCGGAAAAAGCCTCGGCGCGCATGTTCGATGCGCTGGCGGCCATACCGCAGGCGTTGAACGTCGACAAGAACCGCGTGGTGGTCAAGCGCCGCGAGCGGCAGAGCGGCACCAAGCAGTACGAGCGTCAGGCGGCCCAGGGCAAGTTCGTCGAGGTCAATGAAGGTGGCGTGAAGTTGCTGGTCAACCTCACCGATTACCTCGACACCGGCCTGTTCCTCGATCACCGGCCGATGCGCATGCGCATTCAGAAAGAGGCGGCCGGCAAACGCTTCCTCAATCTGTTTTGCTACACCGCGACCGCCAGCGTGCACGCGGCCAAGGGCGGCGCGCGCAGCACCACCAGCGTCGACCTGTCGAAAACCTATCTGGACTGGGCGCGACGCAACCTGTCGCTGAACGGCTTCTCGGACAAGAACCGTCTGGAGCAGGGTGATGTGATGGCGTGGCTGGAAAGCAGCCGCGACGAATACGACCTGATCTTCATCGACCCGCCGACGTTCTCCAACTCCAAGCGCATGGAAGGCATCTTCGACGTACAGCGCGATCAGGTGCAGTTGATCGACTTGGCGATGGCGCGGCTGGCACCGGGTGGCGTGCTGTATTTCTCCAACAACTTCCGCAAGTTCCAGTTGGAGGAAAACCTCGCCGAGCGTTATGCGGTCGAGGAAATCAGCGCGCAGACCATTGATCCGGATTTCGCCCGCAATACCAAGATCCACCGCGCCTGGAAAATCACGGCTCGTTGACGCTTTCACTGGTTGGATCCACAGAGCCTTGATTTTTAACGGCTCGGTGGATCCAGCGGTGCTGGCTAAATTAGTGGCTAATAGCTATAACTCACACACCGCCAATGGGGTTTTCCCGTGAATCTGGCGGAGTGAGTCGTGCTTATGCCGTTGCACCCCGTGCGCCCGAAAATCCTCGGTTTCATCAGTGAAGACGTCTCAGCCTGGCTGGTCGCTTTGCTGGTGTTGCTTGCCGGCGGGATTCTCACCGGGCTGCTCGCGTGGGGCACCTTCAACCAGTTTCAGCAACAATCGCGTCAGCGCTTTCAACTGCTGGCCAACGAACGCTACAGCCGTATCGCCGAACGTTTTCAGGACCAGGAGCAACGTCTCGATAGTCTGCGCCGGTTCTTCGCCAACTCCGAATCGGTGTCCCGCGCCGAATTCGACGGCTACTCCCGCCCTTTATTGCTGCGCACCCAAGCCTATACCTATGCCCCGAGAGTCAGTGGTGCCGAACGCGCCGCGTTCGAACAGCAGGTGCGTGACGAAGGCCTGAGCAACTTCACCATTCGCGAGCTCGACGCCAATGGCGAGCTGCAACTGGCGGCAGCGCGCGACGCATATGTGCCGGTGCTGTACACCCAGACCCAAAGCCGATTGGCGCCACCACTGGGTTATGACTTGCTCGCCCAACCCTTGCGCCGCGAAACCCTGCAACGCGCCGACCAGCTCGGCAGCATGGCGGTGTCGCAACCGATGCACCTGGTCGGGATTGAGCCGTCCTACGCGCGTGGGGTGTTGCTACTGGCGCCGGTCAGTCGCGCCGGAGAATCGCAGCCGTTCGGCTATGTGATGGCGGTGATCAGCATGCGCCAGTTGCTCGCCGACGGTTTGCCCGATGCCCTGCACGATTACCTGTCGGTGCGCATTCTCGACCTGTCGACCCAGGATCAGCACGAGGCGCTGTTCGAATCGAGCAACGAGGCGGTGCCCGGCGATCTGGCGGCGACGCGCTTGCTGCGCATGGCCGACCACGACTATCAGGTCGATATCCTTCCGAGCGAGGCGTTCATGCAGGCCAACCATTCGTCGGTGGGCAGCGTGATCATTCTTGGCGGCTTGCTCAGCGCATTGCTCAGCGCCTTGCTTTACGTGCTGGTCAGCCAGCGCCAGCGCGCGGTGCGGCTGGTCGAGGTGCGCACCCAGGAATTGCACGAGCGCGAGCAGGAACTGCGCGGCACCCACGGTCAGTTGCGCGGCGTGCTGAATGCCGCCACTCAGGTCGCGATCATTGCCACCGACCTGCGCGGGGTGATCAACACTTTCAATCCCGGCGCCGAGCAAATGCTCGGCTACAGCAGCGCCGAAGTGGTCGGGCGCATGACCCTGGAGAACCTGCATTTGCCACGGGAACTGGCGGCGCGTTCGGCCGAGTTGAGTGCGCGCTACGGCAAAAGTATTCCGACTTGCCACGCGATGCTGGTCGAGGGCGGCGAAGTCGGCGGCCATGAAGCGCGCGAGTGGACACTGGTGCGCAGCGATGGCAGTCACCTGCCGGTGAACATGCTCGCCACCCCGGTGCTTGACGAGCAAGGCCTGTGGGTCGGTCATCTGGCGATCTGCATCGACATCACCGAACGCAAACGCGTGCACGAGGTGCTGGCAGCACGCGACACATTGCTGAAGAAGCTCAGCGCCCATGTTCCCGGTGGCATCTACCAATTCAAGATGGAATTCGACGGACGCTTCAGCGTGATCTACGCCAGCGATGGCATCCGCGAAATCTACGAGCTGGAGCCGGATGTGCTGCTGCTCGACTCCGAGGCGATCTTCAGTCGTATCCACCCGCAGGATGCGATTCGCGTGCGCAGCTCGATCCGCGAATCGGCGGAAAACCTCAGCCCGTGGCGCGAGGAATACCGCGTGCAACTGCCTGAACGCGGCCTGCGCTGGGTGCGCGGCGAGGCGACGCCTGAAGAACTGCCGGGCGGCGGGGTGCTGTGGCACGGTTATATCTCGGATATTTCTGACCTCAAGCGCGTGGAAGAAGAATTGCGCGCGTTGTCGATCACCGATTCGCTGACCGGCATTCACAATCGCCGCTATTTCCAGGAACGCCTGACCACCGAAATGGCCCGGGTTGAGCGTGGCGGCGGTGAGTTGTCGGTGATCATGCTCGACATCGACCACTTCAAACGCATCAACGATCAGTTCGGCCACGCCGTCGGCGACCGCGTGCTGCAAGCAGTTTGCGAGCGGATCGGCCATCGCTTGCGCCGCACCGACGTGTTCTGCCGTCTGGGCGGCGAAGAGTTCATGGTGCTGTGCCCGGACATCGACGGCGAACACGCCTACATGCTCGCGAGGGAATTGTGGGAAGGTTTGCGCGGCGCGCCGGTGGACGTGGTCGGCGTAGTCACCGCCAGTTTCGGCATCGCCAGTTGGCGCCCGGCGGAGGGCGCGGATGCGCTGTTGCTGCGCGCTGACTCAGGGGTTTACGCAGCGAAGCAGAATGGCCGGGATCGGGTTGAGCGGGAGATGTGCTGATTCGAACCTGACACCTGACCCTGTGGGGCAGAGGGGACCTGGCGCTGATTTTCTGTGGGAGCGAGCCTGCTCGCGAAAGCGGTGTGACAGTCACTGAACATGCTTACTGAACCGACGCCTTCGCGAGCAGGCTCGCTCCCACAATTGCACCTGCTGCGCTTACAGCACCGAAGCGGTCTGCGGCAGTTTCGGCTGTTTGTACAGATCCAGCAGCACCTGATCGAGCACCGACGAGGCGCCGAACGGGGCCTTGTCGTTGAGGATCGCTACCACCGCCCAGGTATTGCCGTTCACATCGCGACTGAAACCGGCGATCGCGCGCACGGTGTTCAGGGTGCCGGTCTTGACGTGGGCTTCGCCGCGCATCGCCGTGGTTTTCAGGCGTTTGCGCATGGTGCCGTCGGTGCCGGCAATCGGCAGCGAGCTGATGTATTCGGCGGCGTACGGGCTGTGCCAGGCGGCCTGCAGCATGTTGGCCATTTCCCGCGCACTGACCCGCTCGGCCCGCGACAGACCAGAACCATTCTCCATCACCAGATGCGGCGCGGTGATGCCTTTCTTCGCCAGCCACTGACGCACCACGCGCTGCGCAGCCCGGGCGTCGTCACCGTCGGCATCGTTGCGGAAACGCTGGCCAAGGCTGAGGAACAGCTGCTGGGCCATGGTGTTGTTACTGTATTTGTTGATGTCGCGGATGATCTCGGCCAGATCCGGCGAGTACGCGCGGGCAAGCAGTTTGGCGCTGCTCGGCGTCGGCGCCAGACGATCCTTGCCCTGAATGCTGCCACCCAGTTCCTTCCAGATCGCCCGCACGGCGCCGGCGGTGTAGGTCGCGTGGTCGAGCAGCGACAGATAAGTCTGCGAGCTGCAGCCTTCGCCCAACTGGCCGCCGACGGTTACGGTCACGCTGCCATCGGCCTGCGGCACCGGGTTGTAGCGCACGCCGCCGGTGCATTGCTTGGACGGCAGGGCTTTGACGGTGTTTTCGATGCGGATGTTCGCGATCGGCGGCTCCACGGAAATCAACACGCGGCCACCGTCATTGCGCGCAACAAAGCGCAGGGCCTTGAGGTTGACCAGCAGCGAGTCGGGCTTGACCAGGAACGGCTTGTTGTCGTCGTTGCCGTCATCGTTGAATTCCGGCAATTGCGGCTGCACGAAGAAGTTGCGGTCGAGGATCAGGTCGCCGGTGATCTGCGTGACGCCGTTGGCGCGCAGGTCGCGCATCAACAGCCAGAGTTTCTCCATGTTCAGCTTCGGGTCACCGCCGCCCTTGAGGTAGAGGTTGCCGTTGAGAATGCCGCCGCTCAGGGTGCCATCGGTGTAGAACTCGGTTTTCCACTGATGGTTGGGCCCGAGCATTTCCAGCGCCGCGTAAGTGGTGACCAGTTTCATCGTCGAGGCCGGATTGACCGAGACGTCGGCGTTGAACACGGTCGGCGTGCCCGGACCGTCGAGCGGCACCATCACCAGCGACAGCGCAGTGGGCTGCAGCTTGCTGGCCTTGAGGGCTTTTTCGACGTTCGGGGTGAGGGAAGTGTTGATGGTGGCAGCGGAGACAGGCAGGGCCAGAGGCAGAAGAAGGCCGGCGAGAAACAGTGGACGCAACGATTTGATCATATGCAATAAAACCCTGCAAAAGAGGGGGGGAAAGACGAGGACATGGATGAAAAGGCCCTCAGTGGTCATGAAAGTGTCGGCATTATGCCCCAAGCTGTAACAGCTTGTGCCGTGTCGCGACCGGCCAATCGCTTATTTTTTTACAGGCGGTCGGCCGCAGCGACCAGAGAGTCGGGCAATCGCTGGCTTAAACTGGTAAAGTGCCGGCCGTTATTACTTAAGAGGATTGTTCCAATGGCGACTAACCGTTCCCAGCGTCTGCGCAAAAAACTGTGCGTAGATGAATTTCAAGAGCTGGGTTTCGAACTGAACCTGGACTTCAAAGAAGACTTGTCCGAAGAAGCCATTGACGCTTTCCTCGAAGCATTCATCAAAGAAGCCATGGAAGCCAACGGTCTGGGTTATGTTGGCGGCGACGACTTCGGTCTGGTGTGCCTGCAGAAGCGTGGCTCGGTCAACGAAGAGCAGCGCGCTGCCGTTGAAGCCTGGCTGAAAAACCGCTCCGAGCTGACCAAGTACGAAGTCAGCCCGCTGCTGGATGTGTGGTATCCGGAAAAGCCGATCAACGCGGCCAAGTGATACTGAAAAAAACGGCGACCTGAGGGTCGCCGTTTTTTTTCGTCTGGTGTTTAGGTGATACGGCTTGGATTTGATGGTGGACTCGCCCCTCACCCCAGCCCTCTCCCGAGGGAGAGGGAGCCGATCTGTGGGCTTTTCGGGATGTGAGTTCGACTTGATATCCCTCGTCGGCGTATATCTTCCGAGCACCTTGGTCAGTCCCCTCTCCCTTTGGGAGAGGGTTAGGGTGAGGGGCTTTTGATCTTAAGCTCTGCGCCAATTCAAAATCACCAGCGTCAAAACCCCCGCCACAATCCCCCAGAACGCCGAACCAATGGAAAACAGCGTCAGCCCCGACGCCGTGACCATAAAGGTGATCAACGCCGCTTCCCGTTCCTTCACCTCGTTCATGGCAATGCTCAAGCCATTGATGATCGAGCCGAACAGCGCCAGCGCGGCAATCGACAGCACCAGTTCTTTCGGCAACGCCGCAAACAATGCCGCCAACGTCGCGCCGAACACCCCGGCAATCCCGTAGAACACCCCGCACCACACCGCTGCGGTGTATCGCTTGTTGCGATCTTCATGGGCATGCGGACCGGTGCAGATCGCCGCGCTGATCGCCGCGAGGTTAATACCGTGTGAGCCGAACGGCGCCAGCAACAGCGAGGCGATGCCGGTGGTGGTGATCAGTGGCGAGGCCGGGACGTTATAGCCATCGGCGCGCAGCACGGCGATGCCGGGCATGTTCTGCGAGGTCATCGCCACCACGAACAGCGGAATGCCGATGCTGATGGTTGCGGCCAGGGAGAAGTGCGGCGTGGTCCACACCGGGGTGGCCACTTCCAGATGAAAGCCGTTGAAATCCAGCAGCCCCATGAAGCCCGACAGCGCGGTGCCGATCAGCAGCGCCGCGAGCACCGCATAGCGCGGCGACAGGCGCTTGACCAGCAGATAAGTGAAGAACATCCCCAACACCAGACCGGTACGGTGTTGCGCGGCGACGAAGATTTCGCTGCCGATCTTGAACAGAATCCCTGCCAGCAGAGCTGCCGCCAAAGAGGCCGGGATCTTTTTTACCAGCCGTTCGAAGCTGCCGGTCAGGCCGCAGATCGTCACCAGCACCGCGCACGTGACATAGGCGCCGATTGCCTCGCCATAACTGACACCGCCCAGGCTGGTGATCAGCAACGCCGCGCCGGGTGTCGACCAGGCGATGGTGATCGGTGTGCGATAGCGCAGCGACAGGCCAATCGAACACACCGCCATGCCGATCGAAATCGCCCAGATCCACGAGGAAATCTGCCCGCTGCTCAGGCCGGCCGCTTGCCCGGCCTGGAACATCAGCACCAGCGAACTGGTGTAACCGGTCATCATCGCGATGAAACCGGCGACGATGGCGGAAGGCGAAGTGTCGGCCAGAGGGCGCAGGCGGGCGTGGGTGGCGTCGGTCATGACGGCGGTGTTCCTTATACCAATGGAGATGTCCGCCACAACACAGAACCTCTGTGGGAGCGAGCCTGCTCGCGAAAGCGCTATGTCAGTCAACATTCATAGTGAATGTGAAATGGCTTTCGCGAGCAGGCTCGCTCCCACGGGGGATTGCGGTCATGCAGCGGATTCTGCGATCAAGCCTAAACTCAAACCTGACAAACCGTTGCAATACAGCCGCAGGCGCAAATAGCCGTACAGTCGTGTTGCCACCATTCATTGTGTACAATCGCGCTGTTTTTTACGCGATACTTGCCAGCGACCTACTGTGCCGTATTACAGTCACGGTCTATTCGCCGCAGTTTTCCCGACTCGAGTGCCCATGAACGAACAGTTGCAACCCCTCAAGAAACAACCGCGAGCAGGCAAAGCCGGCCGCAGCGGAACCCAGGACGATATTGTCTACGCGCATATCTTCGAGGCCATCCTCGAACAGCGTCTGGCGCCCGGTACCAAGTTGAGCGAAGAGGCGCTGGGGGAAATCTTCGGGGTCAGCCGCACCATCATTCGCCGCGCGCTGTCGCGTCTGGCCCATGAAGGCGTGGTGCTGTTGCGGCCGAATCGTGGCGCCGTCGTCGCCAGCCCGAGTGTTGAAGAAGCGCGTCAAGTGTTCCTCGCCCGCCGTCTGGTCGAGCGTGCGATCACTGAATTGGCCGTGCAGCACGCCACGGCCGAGCAGATCGCCGAATTGCGGCAGATGGTCAACGATGAGCGCGACAGTTTCTCGCGCGGCGATCGCGGTGCCGGTATTCGTCTGTCGGGCGAATTCCACCTGAAACTGGCGGAAGCGGCGATGAACGCACCGTTGATCAGCTTCCAGCGCAGCCTGGTTTCGCAGACCTCGCTGATCATTGCCCAGTATGAAAGCGGCAACCGCTCGCACTGCTCGTACGACGAACACACGCAGTTGATCGACGCCATTGAAAAGCGCGACGGCGAACTGGCGGTGAATCTGATGATGCATCACATGGATCACATCGACAGCAAGCTCAACCTCGACGAGGAAGGCGCGTCGGATGATCTGCATGCGGTGTTCTCGCATTTGTTGCAGACCAAGAAGCCGGGGCGTCCAGCGGCCAAGCTCTAAGCTGAAACCGAGTCGCGGCTTTCGCGAGCAGGCTCGCTCCCACAGAGGAATGCATTTCAAAGGTGGGAGCGAGCCTGCTCGCGAAGACAACCTGACCGGCAACAAAAATCCTCCGGGGTAAACACCACCGGGGGATTTTTTATGCCTTGGGGAAACTCAGCGCTGATGCACCAAAGCCCCCGCCGCATACGTCTGCTGCACAGTCCGGTCATCGCCCAAGGTCATCAACACAAACAACGTCTCGGCAATGTTATTGGCCTGCTTCAAGCGATAACTCAGCAGCGGCGTGGCGTTGTAATCCAGCACGAGGAAGTCGGCATCGGAGCCCGGTTGCAGGTTACCGATCTTGTCTTCCAGGCGCAGCGCCCGCGCACCCCCGAGGGTTGCCAGGTACAGCGACTTGAACGGGCTCAACCGCGCGCCCTGCAGTTGCATGACCTTGTAGGCTTCGTTGAGGGTTTGCAGCAGGGAGAAACTGGTACCGCCGCCGACGTCGGTGCCGAGGCCGACATTGAGCTTGTGCTTTTCCGCCATCGGCAGGTTGAACAGACCGCTGCCGAGGAACAGGTTCGAGGTCGGGCAAAACGAGATCGCCGAGCCGGTTTCCGCCAGTCGCGCGCATTCTTCGTCACACAGGTGCACGCCGTGGGCGAATACCGAGCGCTCGCCGAGCAGTTGGTAATGATCGTAGACGTCGAGGTAGCCCTTGCGCTCCGGAAACAGCTCCTTGACCCACTCGATTTCCTTGAGGTTTTCGCTGATGTGGGTCTGCATGTACAGATCCGGGTATTCAGTCAGCAGTTGCCCGGCGAGGGTCAGTTGTTCGGGGGTGCTGGTGGGGGCGAAGCGCGGCGTCACCGCATAGTGCAAGCGGCCCTTGCCGTGCCAGCGCTCGATCAGCGCCTTGCTGTCGACGTAGCTGGATTCGGCGGTATCGACCAGATAGTCCGGGGCATTGCGGTCCATCATCACCTTGCCGGCGATCATGCGCAGATCAAGCTTTTCCGCCGCTTCAAAAAACGAATTGACTGACTGCGGGTGCACGCTGCCGAACACCAGCGCGGTGGTGGTGCCGTTGCGCAGCAGTTCCTTGATGAAAATGTCCGCCACTTCGTCGGCGTGAGCCTTATCACCAAACTGGCTTTCGCAGGGGAACGTGTAGGTGTTCAGCCAGTCGAGCAATTGCTCGCCATAGGAGCCGACCATCCCGGTTTGCGGCAGGTGAATGTGCGTATCGATAAAGCCCGGGGTGATCAGCGCATCCTGATAATGGTTGATCTCGATATCCGCCGGCAGGGTTGGCAGCAGTTCGCTGGCGTGGCCGAGGGCGCTGATCTTGCCGTCGTCGATCACCAGCAGGCCATCCTCGAAATATTCATACGAGGCTTCGATGCCGACTTCGGCAGGGTCGGCGATGCTGTGCAGGATGGCGGCGCGGTAGGCTTTGCGAGTCAGAGGCATGAGGGTTCTCTAATCAGTTTGAGGCTTTGAGTTTGGCGGCCTGACTGCGGCGCGAGGCGGGCAGCAGTCGGGCAATCGGTTCGGCGCGGGCGCTGTGCTGGCCGAAATTGGCGTTGTAAGTGGCGATGATTTCGCCGGCGATGGAGATGGCGATTTCCACAGGCAGTTTGCCTTTGACTTCGCCGATGCCCATCGGGCAGCGCATGCGCTGCACCACGCTCGGGTCGAAACCACGATCACGCAGACGGTGTTCGAATTTGGCGCGTTTGGTTTTCGAGCCGATCAGGCCGAACCAAGTGAAATCGTTACGCTTGAGAATCGCCGCGGTCAGCTCCAGATCGAGCTGATGGTTGTGGGTCATGACGATGCAGTAGCTGCCGGCAGGCAGATCATCGACTTCGTCCACCGGCTCTTCGCTGACGATTTTACGCACGCCGTGGGGAATGTGTTCGGGGAACTCCGCCTCGCGCGAATCGATCCAGCGCACCCGGCAGGGCAGGCTGGCCAGCAGCGGCACGAGGGCGCGACCGACATGGCCGGCACCGAACACGGCAATCTGCGCCTGCACCTGGCCCATCGGTTCGAACAGCAATACCGTAGCGCCACCGCAGCACTGGCCGAGACTGGCGCCGAGGCTGAAGCGCTCCAAATGGGTGTCCTGCTTACCGCTGGCGAGCATCTCGCGGGCGATCTGCATGGCTTTGAATTCCAGATGCCCGCCACCAATAGTGTCGAACAGGCGGTCGGCACTGACGACCATTTTCGAGCCGGCGTTGCGTGGCGTCGAACCGAGTTCTTCGATGATCGTCACCAGCACACAGGGCTCGCCCTGATTCTGCAGGTCGGCGAGGGCGTCGATCCAGTTGTACATGTTCACCTCGACATCTTCGTTGTCTGTGCCGGCCTCTTCGCGAGCAGGCTCGCTCCCACATTGGCAATGCATTCCAAATGTGGGAGCGAGCCTGCTCGCGAATGGCCGCGCCTCGGTCCTAGAGCGGAGCCAGCTCGGTTTCAGCTTCGACAGCCTTCACCGCTTTGAGCTGGCGCATCTGCTCACAGCCCCACAACACCCGCTCCGGCGTCGCCGGGGCGTCGATTTTCGGCTGATGCTGATAATCACCGAGGCTCGCCACCGCATCCTTGATCGCACACCACGCGGCGATGCCGAGCATGAACGGCGGTTCACCGACGGCTTTGGAGTGGAACACCGTGTCTTCCGGGTTCTTGCGGTTTTCCACCAGTTTCACCCGCAGATCCAGCGGCATGTCGGCCACCGCCGGGATCTTGTAGCTGGCCGGGCCGTTGGTCATCAGCTTGCCCTTGTTGTTCCATACCAGCTCTTCCATGGTCAGCCAGCCCATGCCCTGGACGAACCCGCCCTCGACCTGACCGATGTCGATCGACGGGTTCAGCGAGGCGCCGACGTCATGCAGGATGTCGGTGCGCAGCATCTTGTACTCGCCGGTCAGGGTGTCGACGATCACTTCGCAGCAGGCTGCGCCAAAGGCGAAGTAATAGAACGGACGCCCACGGGCCTGACTGCGGTCGTAGTAGATTTTCGGGGTCTTGTAGAAGCCGGTGCTGGACAGCGAGACCTGATTGAAATACGCCTGCTGGATCAGCGCTTCGAAGGTCAGAATCTGCTCGCGCACCCGCACGTGGCCGTTGCGGAATTCGACGTCTTCTTCGCTGACCTTGTAGTGCCGCGCGGCGAACTCGACCAAGCGTTGCTTGATGGTCTGTGCTGCGTTCTGCGCGGCTTTGCCGTTCAGGTCGGCGCCGCTGGAGGCAGCGGTCGGCGAGGTGTTCGGCACTTTGTCGGTGTTGGTCGCAGTGATCTGCACACGATCGATTTCGACCTGGAACACTTCCGCCACGACCTGAGCGACTTTGGTGTTCAGGCCCTGACCCATTTCCGTACCGCCGTGGTTCAAGTGGATGCTGCCGTCGGTGTAGATGTGGATCAGCGCACCGGCCTGATTGAGGAAACTGGCGGTGAAGGAAATGCCGAATTTCACCGGCGTCAGCGCCAGGCCTTTTTTCAGGATCGGGCTGTTGGCGTTGTAGCGACGGATCGCTTCGCGGCGCTCGGCGTACTGGCTGCTTTCTTCCAGTTCGGCGGTCATCTCTTCGAGCATGTTGTGCTCGACGGTCTGGTAGTAGTGGGTGACGTTGCGCTCGGTTTTGCCGTAGTAGTTGGCCTTGCGCACCGCCAGCGGGTCGAGCTTCAGGTGCCGGGCAATCGCGTCCATCACTTCTTCGATGGCGACCATGCCTTGCGGGCCGCCGAAGCCGCGATAAGCGGTGTTCGACGCGGTGTTGGTCTTGCAACGGTGACCGTTGATGGTTGCATCGCCGAGATAGTAAGAGTTGTCCGAGTGGAACATCGCGCGGTCAACGATCGAGGCGGACAAGTCCGGCGAGCAGCCGCAGTTGCCGGCCAGCTCCATGTTGATCCCGTGCAGACGGCCGCTGCTGTCGAAGCCGACGTCGTATTCAACGTAGAACGGGTGGCGCTTGCCGGTCATCAGCATGTCTTCGACACGCGGCAGGCGCATCTTGGTCGGTTGGCCGGTGAGGTGCGCGACCACCGCGCACAGGCACGCCGGGCTCGCGGCCTGGGTTTCCTTGCCGCCGAAACCACCGCCCATGCGGCGCATGTCGACGACGATTTTGTTCATCGACACGTCGAGCACTTCGGCGACCAGTTTTTGCACTTCGGTCGGGTTCTGCGTCGAGCAGTAGACGATCATGCCGCCGTCTTCAGTAGGCATCACCGAGGAGATCTGTGTCTCCAGATAGAAGTGCTCCTGGCCGCCGATGTGCAGCGTGCCCTGAATGCGGTGTTCAGCCGTGGCCAGTGCAGAGGCCGAGTCGCCGCGCTGATGGGTGTGGCTGTCGAGCACGAAGTGGCGTTTGCGCAGGGCGTCGACCACGTCGAGCACCGGTTCGAGGTCTTCGTATTCGATGATTGCGGCCATCGCTGCTTTGCGCGCGGTTTCCAGGTTTTTCGCCGCGACCGCCAGCACCGGCTGGCCGACAAACTGCACGTCATCGATGGCCAGCAGCGGGTCGCCCGGCATCAGCGGGCCGATGTCCTTCAGGCCCGGCACGTCTTCGTGGGTGATGACAATGCGCACGCCTTCGAAGGCGTAGCACGGCGACGTGTCGATGCTGAGGATTTTCGCGTGGGCGCGGTCCGACAGGCGCGCATACAGGTGCAATTGGTTGGGGAATTCCAGCCGATCATCGATGTACTGCGCTTCACCGGACACATGCTTGGCGGCGCTGTCGTGCTTGACGCTGCGGCCGACACCGGTGGTCAGGTCCTTGGCGAACAATTCGGCCAATTCAGCCTGGGTCTTCTCTACGGCGTGATGGTTAGACATAAGCGGTCACCCGAGTCTCGATGTGCGGTGTTTGCAGTTCGATGAAGTATTTGCGCAGCAGGTTCTGCGCGCTGAGCAGGCGATATTCCTTGCTGGCGCGGAAGTCCGAGAGTGGCGTGAAATCCTCGGCCAGCGCGGCGCAGGCGCGTTCGATCACGGCGTTGTTGAACGGCTGACCGAGCAGCACGGCTTCGCAATGCGCAGCGCGTTTCGGAATCGCCGCCATGCCGCCGAAGGCCACGCGCGCGTCGCTGATCACGCCGTTTTCCACACGCAGATTGAACGCAGCACAGACGGCGGAGATGTCGTCGTCCAGTCGCTTCGACACTTTATAGGCGCGGAACAACTGCTCGGCGCAGGCGCGCGGCACGATGATTTTTTCGATGAATTCGCTTTCCTGGCGCGCGGTGACGCGGTAGTCGATGAAGTAATCTTCCAGGTTCAAGGTGCGGCGGGTTTCGCCTTTGCACAGCACGATCTGCGCGCCAAGGGCGATCAGCAGCGGTGGCGAGTCACCGATCGGCGATGCGTTGCCGATGTTGCCGCCGAGGGTGCCTTGATTGCGGATCTGCAACGAGGCGAAGCGGTGCAGCAATTCGCCGAAGTCCGGGTACTCGGCATTCAACGCCTCGTAGCAGTCGGAGAGGGCGGTGGCGGCGCCGATTTCGATGCGGTCTGCAAAGGTTTCGATGCGCTTCATTTCGGCGACGTTGCCGACGTAGATCATCACCGGCAGGGTGCGGTGGAACTGGGTGACTTCCAGCGCCAGATCGGTGCCGCCGGCGAGCAGCCGCGCTTGTGGATAAGCGTCGTAGAGGTCGGCCAGATCGGCCACGGTCAGCGGCACCAGGCAGCGTTTGTCGCCGCTGTTGAGTTCACCAATATCGGTCGGCGCGATAGCCTTGAGGCGGGCGATGGTTTCGGCTTCGCGGGCGTCGAAATGATCCGCTGGTTTGCCGCAGCAGGATTGTTCGGCAGCGGCGAGAATAGGGCGGTAGCCGGTGCAGCGGCAGAGGTTGCCGGCCAGTGCTTCGTGGGCCTTGGCCTGATCCGGCGCATCGCTGTTCTTTTGCAGGGCGAACAACGACATCACAAAACCGGGGGTGCAGAAGCCGCACTGCGAACCGTGGCACTCGACCATGGCTTTCTGCACGCTGTGCAGTTCGCCCTTGTGCTTGAGGTCTTCGACGCTGATCAGTTGTTTGCCGTGCAACGACGAAACGAAGGTCAGGCACGAGTTGAGGCTGCGATAGCGAATATGCTCACGCCCGCTGTCATCGGTCTGCAACTCGCCAACCACCACGGTGCAGGCTCCGCAGTCACCGCTGGCGCAACCTTCTTTGGTGCCGGGCTTGCCCACGTGTTCGCGCAGGTAATTGAGCACAGTCAGATTCGGGTCCAGGGCGTGCTCGCTACGGAGTTCCTGGTTAAGTAAAAACTGGATCACGGAAGGCCTCGCAGACTCATTATTGTTGTTAACCGACGTGAACCGAATTTAGCAGGTCTGACTTTTCGGTCAATGGTTTTCTGACTTAAAGGTCAGGAAAATCCGTTTCGTCGATCGACAGCGTGTCTATTCAGTATTGACCTTCATCGGTCACTGCGCTTTTTTGCGGGATTCGTGCCAAAAACCGCTGAGTGGGCACTCCGCCATGACCGCGCATTTGCGCTACACTGCGCCGCTTGTGCAGATCGATAGAGTTTGAAGGACAACCATGACGTTCAAGGCGCCGGACAGCCTCGCCGAGCAAATCGCTCACCACCTCGCCGAACGCATCATTCGTGGCGAAATGAAGCCAGGAGAGCGCATCCAGGAACAGAAGGTCACGCTGGCGCTCAACGTCAGCCGCGGTTCGGTCCGCGAAGCCTTGCTGATCCTCGAGCGCCGTCACCTGATCGCGATCCTGCCGCGTCGTGGCGCCCACGTTACCGAGCTGACGCCGCACAAGGTGCAGAGCCTGTGCACGCTGATGAGCGAGCTGTACATCCTGCTCGGCAATTCCGTGGCCAACGGCTGGCAAGTGCAGTCAGACATGGCGCCCTTCGTGCAGATCCAGCAGCGCCTGACCGCCAATTACGAACGCGGCGATATCCGCAGCTTCGTCGATGACAGCTTCGCGGTGATGCGCGCCGCCTATCCGTTTGCCAACAATCCGTACCTGCAAGAAACCGTCGAGAACCTCCAGCCGGCGATGAGCCGCGCGTATTTCCTCGCCCTCGAACAGCGCAAGGCGGAAATGAGCGAATTCCTCGAACTGTTCGAACGCTTGCTCGCCGCCGTACTCGCCCGTGATTTGCCGCAGATCCGCATCGTGCTCACGGCGTATGCCCAGCGCAGCTGCGATCTGGTGGTGTCTGCGCTGACGGTTGCCTGAGCGTGCGGCTGAAGTGCATCAAACTGGCGGGGTTCAAATCCTTCGTCGACCCGACCACGGTGAACTTCCCCAGTAACATGGCGGCGGTCGTCGGGCCGAACGGTTGCGGCAAGTCGAACATCATCGACGCCGTGCGCTGGGTGATGGGCGAAAGTTCGGCGAAGAACCTCCGTGGCGAGTCGATGACCGATGTCATCTTCAACGGCTCGACCAGCCGCAAACCGGTGAGCCAGGCCAGCATCGAACTGGTGTTCGACAACTCCGACGGCACGCTGCTCGGCGAATACGCCGCCTACGCGGAAATTTCCATCCGCCGCAAAGTCACCCGCGACAGCCAGACCACGTATTACCTCAACGGCACCAAATGCCGTCGGCGCGACATCACCGATATTTTCCTCGGCACCGGCCTCGGTCCCCGCAGCTACTCAATCATCGAACAGGGGATGATCTCCAAGCTGATCGAATCCAAGCCCGAAGACCTGCGTAACTTCATCGAAGAAGCCGCCGGCATCTCGAAATATAAAGAGCGCCGCCGCGAGACCGAGAACCGCATCCGCCGCACCCACGAAAACCTCGCCCGACTCACCGACCTGCGCGAAGAACTGGAGCGCCAGCTCGAACGACTGCACCGTCAGGCCGAGGCGGCGAAAAAGTATCAGGAACTCAAGGCCGAAGAGCGTCAGCTCAAGGCGCAACTGTCGGCGCTGCGCTGGCAGGACCTCAACGAGCAGGTCGGCCAGCGCGAGTCGATCATCGGCAACCAGGAAGTCAGCTTCGAAGCGCTGGTCGCTGAACAGCGTAACGCTGACGCCGCCATCGAACGCCTGCGCGACGGTCACCACGACCTGTCCGAGCGCTTCAATCTGGTGCAGGGCCGCTTCTATTCGGTCGGCGGCGACATCGCCCGGGTCGAGCAGAGCATCCAGCACGGCCAGCAGCGTTTGCGTCAGTTGCAGGACGATCTGAAAGAAGCCGAGCGCGCGCGTCTGGAAACCGAATCGCACCTTGGCCACGACCGCACGCTGTTGCTGACCCTCGGCGAAGAACTGGACATGCTCACCCCCGAGCAGGAAGTCACCAGCGCCGCCGCCGAGGAAGCCGCTGCGGCCCTCGAAGAAGCCGAAACCACCATGCACGGCTGGCAGGAGCAGTGGGACGCGTTCAACCTGACCGCTGCCGAACCGCGCCGTCAGGCTGAAGTCCAGCAATCGCGGATCCAGCAGTTGGAAAGCAGCATGGAGCGTCTGGCTGACCGGCAGAAACGCCTCGCTGAAGAGCGCGGGTTGCTGTCCGCCGACCCGGAAGACGCGGCGATCATGGCGCTCAACGAGCAGCTCGCCGAGTCCGAAGCGACCCTGGAAGATTTGCAGACCAGCGAAGAAGCGCAGGTCGAAAAGCTCGAACAACTGCGTCAGGAGTTGCAGCAGGCGTTGACCGCGCAGCAGCAGGCGCAGGGCGATCTGCAGCGGCTCAACGGGCGTTTGGCGTCGCTGGAAGCCTTGCAACAGGCCGCGCTCGACCCGGGCACCGGCACCGCCGAATGGTTGAAGGAACACAATCTCGCCGAGCGTCCGCGTCTGGCCGAAGGCCTGAAGGTCGAGGCCGGTTGGGAGCTGGCGGTGGAAACCGTGCTCGGCGCCGATCTGCAAGCGGTACTGGTCGACGATTTCAGCGGCTTCGATCTGTCCGGTTTCACCCAAGGCGATTTGCGCCTGCTCAGCCCGGCCAGCGATGGCGTGCGGGTGGCGGGCAGCCTGCTGGACAAAGTCGAGGCGCAGATCGATCTGTCGCCGTGGCTTGGTCAGGTCAAACCGGTCGACAGCCTTGAACAGGCGCTGGCGTTGCGCGGTCAGTTGAGCGCCGGGCAGAGCCTGATCAGTCGCGATGGCTATTGGGTGGGTCGACACTTTTTACGCGTACGTCGCGCCAGCGAAGCGGAAAGCGGCATGCTCGCCCGTGGCCAGGAAATCGAAGACTTGCAGCTTGAACGCGAAGAGCGCGAAGCCACCGTCGAGGCCATGGAAACCCGCCTGCAAACCTTGCGCGCGCAACAGCGCCAGCAGGAAAACGGCCGCGAACATCTGCGCCGCTTGCTGCAGGACGAAGCGCGCCAGCAAGGCGAACTGAAAGCGCAGTTGTCCGCCGGTAAGGCCAAAGCCGAACAGCTGACATTGCGCCGCACCCGTCTCGATGAAGAACTGGTCGAGCTCGCCGAACAGCGCGAGCTTGAGCACGAGCAGGTCGGCGAAGCGCGCATGCAATTGCAAGAAGCGCTGGACACCATGGCGCTCGACACCGAGCAGCGCGAGTTGCTGCTGGCCCAGCGCGACAGCCTGCGCGAGCGCCTTGATCGCGTGCGTCAGGAAGCCCGGCAGCACAAGGATCACGCCCATCAACTGGCCGTGCGTCTCGGCTCGTTGCGCGCCCAGCATGACTCCACGCGACAGGCGCTGGAGCGTCTGGAGATGCAGGCCGAGCGTCTGACTGAAAAGCGCGAACAGTTGAGTCTGAATCTGGAGGAGGGTGAGGCGCCGCTGGAAGAGCTGCGTCTGAAACTTGAAGAACTGCTCGACAAGCGCATGACCGTCGATGAAGAACTCAAGACTGCGCAGATCGCCCTGGAAGACGCCGATCGTGAATTGCGCGACGCGGAAAAACGCCGCACCCAGGCCGAGCAGCAATCGCAGTTGATTCGCGGCCAGCTCGAACAGCAACGCATGGAATGGCAGGCGCTGACCGTACGGCGCAAGGCTTTGCAGGATCAATTGCTCGAAGATGGCTACGATCTCAACGGCGTGCTCGCCACATTGACCGCACAAGCCAGTGAACGCGAGGCCGAAGAAGAACTCGAACGCATCAACGCGCGGATTCAGCGCCTGGGTGCGATCAACCTCGCGGCCATCGATGAATACACGCAACAATCGGAGCGTAAACGTTATCTGGATGCGCAGGACGCCGATCTGGTCGAGGCGCTGGAGACCCTGGAAAACGTCATCCGCAAGATCGACAAGGAAACCCGCAACCGTTTCAAAGATACCTTTGATCAGATCAACGGCGGTTTGCAGGCACTTTTCCCGAAAGTTTTCGGTGGCGGGCGCGCGTATTTGGAACTGACGGGCGAAGATCTACTCGATACAGGGGTGACGATCATGGCGCAGCCGCCCGGGAAGAAGAACAGCACCATCCATTTGCTTTCCGGCGGCGAAAAAGCCTTGACTGCACTGGCCCTGGTTTTTGCCATCTTCAAGTTGAACCCGGCGCCGTTCTGCATGCTCGATGAGGTTGACGCGCCACTGGATGACGCTAACGTTGGACGCTACGCACGCCTGGTCAAAGAGATGTCGCAGACCGTGCAGTTCATCTACATCACCCACAACAAGATCGCCATGGAAATGGCCGAGCAGTTGATGGGTGTGACGATGCATGAGCCGGGCTGCTCGCGACTGGTGGCGGTGGATGTCGAGGAGGCGATGGCGATGGTGGATGCCTGAGTCGGTGTGGTGTCGGAATAGTTTTGGAGGTCTGTAGGACTTTTTACTGACATCGGCGGGATGGCCAATCGACATATTCGCGCAAGCCAAATGAGACAGACGGTGTAAAGTTGTCTTTGGTCGTGCTAGTTTAATGTCAATTTTTCGTATACGTGGGCAAAACGCCTGTCAGAACATAGAGTTGGCGCCACGTTTTAAAGCGGTTTACGCAGTGTAAACCCCTTATTTTTCAGCATTTTTTATAGAGGCACGGGATTACATGGAAATCGGTCTGCGCGAGTGGCTGATCGTCATCGGCATCATTGTGATAGCCGGTATTCTTTTCGATGGCTGGCGCCGTATGCGCGGCGGCAAGGGAAAGCTGAAATTCCGTCTCGACCGGAGCCTGTCCAATCTGCCGGACGAGGACACCAGCGCCGAGCTGTTGGGCCCGGCCCGCGTCCTGGATACGCACAAAGAGCCGCAACTGGACGAGCACGATCTGCCGTCGGTGAGCATGCCCAACCGCGAAGCCCGCGAGCCGCGTGAATCCGGTTCGAAACGTGGCAAGCGCGGCAGCAACGGCCCGGCGCAGGGCGACTTGAACCTCGACCTCGATCTGGACGGCGGCCCGAGCTTCAGCAGCCGTGACGACGATTTCGCCGAAGACAGCAAGCCTGCAGCGGCCGTGGCGGAAAAAGATCAGCCGCAAGCCGAAGAAGTCCTGGTGATCAGCGTGATCTGCCGCGACCCGGCCGGCTTCAAAGGCCCGGCGCTGCTGCAGAATATTCTCGAAAGCGGCCTGCGTTTCGGCGAGATGGACATTTTCCACCGCCACGAAAGCATGGCCGGCAACGGCGAAGTGCTGTTCTCCATGGCCAACGCGGTCAAGCCGGGTATCTTCGATCTGGACGACATTGACCACTTCAGCACCCCGGCGGTGAGCTTCTTCCTCGGTCTGCCAGGCCCGCGTCATCCGAAGCAGGCCTTCGACGTGATGGTCGCGGCAGCCCGCAAGCTGTCCCAGGAATTGAACGGCGAATTGAAAGACGATCAGCGCAGCGTACTGACCGCCCAGACGATTGAGCATTACCGTCAGCGCATCGTCGAATTCGAACGCCGCGCATTGACCCAGAAGCGCTAAGGCCAGATCAAAAGATCGCAGCCTTCGGCAGCTCCTACAGAGGATCGCGATACTGTAGGAGCTGACGAGTGCAACGAGGCTGCGATCTTCTGGCCCCGCCGCCGATAATGGAATAAAACTGGAGCAGCCTCGGCTGCTCTTTTGCTTTATGAGAGAACACCCATGACCGCCGCCAAAACCCGCATTCTAGAGCTGCGCGCTGAGCTGGATCAGCACAACTATCGCTATCACGTTCTCGACGAGCCGAGCATTCCCGATGCCGAATACGACCGCTTGTTTCAGGAGCTCAAGGCACTGGAAGCGGCCAACCCGGAACTGATCACCAGCGATTCGCCGACCCAGCGCGTCGGTAGCATGGCGTTGACTGCGTTCACTCAGGTGCGTCACGAAATCCCGATGCTCAGCCTCGGCAACGCCTTCGAAGAATCCGACATGCGCGAGTTCGATCGCCGCGTCAACGAAGGCCTCGACGTGCCGGCCGGCGATCTGTTTGGTGGCGGCGCGGCGGTGGAATACAGCTGCGAGCCGAAGCTTGATGGCCTGGCGGTCAGCCTGCTGTATCAGGATGGTCTGCTGGTGCGCGGCGCCACCCGTGGCGATGGCACCACCGGCGAAGACATCAGCGTCAACGTGCGCACTGTGCGCAATATTCCGCTGAAGCTGCATGGCGAAGGCTGGCCGGCGACGCTGGAAGTGCGCGGTGAAGTGTTCATGTCCAAGGCCGGTTTCGAGCGCCTCAATGCCTCGCAGCTGGAAATCGGCGGCAAGACCTTCGCCAACCCGCGCAACGCGGCAGCAGGCAGCCTGCGCCAGCTCGATTCGAAGATCACCGCCAACCGGCCGCTGGAATTCTGTTGCTACGGCATTGGCCAGGTGTCCCACGATATTGCCGACACTCACATCGGCAACCTCAAGCAGTTGCAGAAGTGGGGCATGCCGATCAGTCACGAACTGAAGCTGGCCAAGGGCATCGACGAGTGTCTTGAGTATTACCGCGACATCGGCGCGCGCCGTGACTCGCTGGCCTATGAAATCGACGGCGTGGTGTTCAAGGTCAACAGCATTGCCGACCAGCGTGAACTGGGCTTCCGCGCCCGCGAGCCGCGCTGGGCGATCGCGCACAAATTCCCGGCGATGGAAGAACTCACCAAGCTGCTCGACGTGGAATTCCAGGTCGGCCGCACCGGTGCGGTAACTCCCGTGGCGCGCCTGAAACCGGTGAAAGTCGCCGGCGTCACCGTGGCCAACGCCACGTTGCACAACATGGACGAAGTCGCGCGGCTGGGCCTGATGATCGGCGATACGGTGATCATCCGCCGCGCCGGCGATGTGATTCCGCAAGTGGTGCAAGTGATCACCGAGCGTCGCCCCGATGACGCGCGCCCGGTGGCCATTCCTCAAAGCTGCCCGGTGTGCGGCTCGCACGTTGAACGCACGCAACTGGTCAAGCGCAGCAAGGGCAAGGAAACCTTCAGCGAAGGCGCGGTGTATCGCTGCGTCGGCCGACTGGCCTGCGGTGCGCAACTGAAACAGGCGATCATTCACTTCGTCTCGCGCCGGGCCATGGACATCGAAGGCTTGGGCGACAAGAGCGTCGAACAACTGGTCGACGAAGGTCTGGTCAGCTCGCCGGCCGATCTGTATGCGCTGAAGTTCGACGACATCGTCGATCTGGAAGGCTTCGCCGAGGTATCGAGCAACAAGCTTCTCAAAGCCATCGAAGACAGCAAGCAACCGAGCCTGGCACGTTTCATCTACGCCCTCGGCATCCCCGATGTCGGTGAAGAAACGGCGAAAGTGCTGGCGCGTTCGCTGGGTTCGCTGGAGCGCGTGCAACAGGCCTTGCCGCATGTGCTGACCTACCTGCCGGATGTCGGCCTGGAAGTGGCGCACGAGATTCACAGTTTCTTTGAGGATGCGCACAACCAGCAGGTCATCAGCGAATTGCTCGGCCATGGTTTGCAGATTCAGGATCAAGGCGAGTTAGGCGCCGAATTCGCCGCCAGTACCACGCTGGGCGGCTTGCTCGACAAACTGCACATTCCTTTCGTCGGCCCCGGTGGTGCGCAAAAACTCGCCGACCGCTTTGGCTCGCTGGAAGCGGTGATGAACGCTGACTGGCTGGATATGCGCCAGGCATTGCCAGAGAAGCAGGCCAACTCCGTGCGCGAGTTCTTCGCCTCGCCTGAGCATCGGCAACTGGCCGAGCGGGCCGAGCAGCAGTTGCGCGATTTCGGCATGCATTGGCAGAGCGAGAAAAAAGTCGTCGAAGGTCTGCCGCTGTCCGGGGAAACCTGGGTGCTGACCGGCAAGGTCGAACTGATGAGCCGGGATGTGGCCAAGGATCATCTGGAAAGCCTGGGTGCCAAGGTCGCCGGTTCGGTGTCGGCGAAAACCCATTGCGTGGTCGCAGGCCCGGGTGCCGGCTCGAAACTGACCAAGGCCAACGAGTTGGGTGTGAAGGTCATGGACGAGGAAGCGTTTATCGCCTTCCTCAAAACCCACGGCGTCGCCGTCTGACCGGATGAACCCCTGTGGCGAGGGGATTTACCCCTCTCCGGATGGACACCTGTGGCGAGGGGATTTATCCCCGCTGGGTTGCGCAGCGACCCCAAAACCCTGCAGCCGATCATTTTATCTGTATCGCGTGTACGGTTTTTTGCGACTGCTGCGCAGTCGAGCGAGGATGAATCCCCTCGCCACAATGGTGCTATCACCCGGCTGCGCGGTTATGGGTGGGAACGATGTTGTCTTCAGAATGATCTAGTCTTGGCCAGTCCCAGGGAGAGATCGCCATGCACCGTTTTTTCGAGCAGCTCAGTTCCCGCATCATCGCGCCGTTCGTGGCCGGATCCTCGCGCAACAGCAAAGTCTGGCCGTGCCGTTGCGGCCAGTCGCTGTTCTTTCGCAACAGTCAGTGCCTGGCCTGTAACGCCTTGCTTGGCTATCAACCTGAACAAAGTCGCCTGACCTCGCTGCAGCCGGGGCCGGAAGAGGGCACCTGGGCGCTCGACGCCGATCCCGACGCCGGACTGTTCCGCCGCTGCGCCAACCTCGACATGCCCGCCGCGTGCAACTGGCTGCTGCCGGCCAACGATCACGACACCTTGTGCATCGCTTGCAGCCTCAACCGCACCATTCCCGACCTGTCCGTCGCGGAAAATCCCGAACGCTGGCGCAAGGTCGAAATCGCCAAGCGTCGACTGGTCGCGCAACTGATCACCCTCGGCTTGCCGGTCATCCCGAAAACCACGGATGAAGAAACCGGGCTGGCGTTCGACTTCATCGGCGTCGACCTGGAAGGCAACGCGCCGATGACCGGCCACGCCAATGGCCTGATCACCCTCGATATCAAAGAGGCCGACGACGCTCACCGTGAACAGGTCAGGGCGGCGATGCACGAACCTTACCGCACGCTGCTCGGGCATTTTCGCCATGAGGTCGGCCACTACTACTGGGATCGCCTCATCGCCAACGGCCCTTGGCTGGAGGCGTTTCGTAACCTGTTCGGCGACGAGCGCGCCAGTTACGCCGACGCGCTGGACCGGCACTACCAGCAAGGCGCACCGCTGGACTGGCCGCAGCACTACGTCAGTGCCTACGCGACCATGCACCCGTGGGAAGACTGGGCGGAAACCTGGGCGCACTACCTGCACATGATGGACGCCGTGGATACTGCGCTGGGCTTCGGCATGAGCGCGCGGGAAATGGACTTTGACTATCAGCCGTTTCCGACCAGCACCCTGTACGACCCGGAGCACCCCGGCGGTGGCGCTTTCCTGTCATTCGTCAATGCGTGGATCGAGCTGGCGGGCATGCTCAACGAACTGTCGCGCAGCATGGGCCAGCCGGATTTCTATCCGTTCGTACTGCCGGCAGCGGCGATCGCCAAGCTGCACTTCATTCATCTGGTGATCCAGGATGCGGGCGGTCGCGCAGACGAAGTCCTGGCCCTGTAGAAGCTGCCGCAGGCTGCGATCTTTTGGCGTCACCGCATGTCCTTGAACCTGTTGGTATTTTTTATCTGCAACCAACGGTTGTAACTTCATCTCAGACAGGTACAATGGCGCGGCTCGCCGACAGGCAAGCGTCGTTATGGTGACCCCATCGGTCCCCCCGCAACGATTACCCGTGAACCTGGTCAGATCCGGAAGGAAGCAGCCACAGCGGGAACATTGTGTGCCGGGGTGTGGCTGGTGGGGGCACCACCTTAACGAACCAGCCAAGGCTTCAGACAGAACTGCATGGGTTTCGCCCACTGCGGTTTTTTTATGCCTGCGATTTGGCTAGTGGCGTTGCTCCGCCAGCAAAAATGCTCGGATCAGCCGGGCAGCTTCCAGTGCCCGTGCGGCTGTCGACAGCGAACAGTGGCATACTCCCCCGCCTGGCAACGAGAGGTAAGGCAAGTGGGTGAAATTGACGATCTGACCCGGGAAAAGCTGCGCGAATGGCAGTTACGTCGTCTGGAAGTCAAAGCGCAGATGCAGGATCAGCCCGAGCGCACGCTGGAACTGTCGCGAGTGCTCGATCTGATGGATGAAGAACACGCTGCGATTCTGGCGGCATCTGCTGTTTTCAACGCGGCAGACGAGCCTGAACAGTCGGTCCCGGTCGAGGCACAATCGGCGATCGTCGAGCACGCATCAGCCTCGCTGACCGCAAAGTACGACCTGCAACTGCACGCCACCGCTCAAAACCCTGAACACCTGCGCAAACTGCTCGAAATGGCCCTCTACGAAGTGCAGGCGCAGATCGATGCGGCGGCGGTGGCCAGCGGCACTGAACGACGCGGCATGTCCGGCACGCTCGGCGACTACTCCTTCGAGCTGCGGATCAACCCCGAGGCCGGCAGTGAAGGAAACTTGCCGCAGTCCCATGAAATGCCCGACGAGAATGACCAGGACTGATCTGGTGTTGTATTAAGGCCCAGGCGGCGAGGTTGTATGCACCCGGAACATTTTGATTTGGCCACCCCGGTATTTCTGCCCATCACCCATGATGTGTGTACGGCGCTGTTGCAGCCCGAGGGTGACGCGACACTCGCCAACCTGAGCGACCCGGAACTGGCGGCGGTGCTGGTCATCCAGAACCTTGCCCAGGCCACGGAAAAGGACCTGAGTGCCAGCGCAGCGGAGAAAATTCTCGCCAGACTCATTGACTGGTCTGTCACCTCCCGGCGCTCCGGATCGGCGGGACTGCTTGCAGAGGCGCGGCGTCTTTTCGATTCGCGCAAATTGTATTTCGGCCTCAATGCGCTCAAAGGCCTGAACCTGCGGTTTCTCATGGCCGATGAAGTCACAGCGCAGGAATACCTGTTGCCCGGCGGGCAGTGGGATGTGGACTACAAAATTCGCCATCAGCAACAGAACAATCCGTTCAGCCAGCAAATGGTCACGCCACGCGAGCGCGAGCACTGGTTAAGCGCGGCGCAGGACAAGCTGCTGCGAACCTTCCGTGCCAACCTCGACGAAGACCTGCACGTGCAGGGTTATGCGGGCATCGGCAAGAGTTACATGCTCAGCGCGCTGATCGAATGCCTGCGCTCGAAACGCACCCTGGTACTGGCGCGCACCCCGGCGAAACTGGCGACGTTGCGCAAGCACATCGTGCAAGTGCACGACACGGAAATTGGCCAGACCTTCTACGATTTTGCCCAGGCCCAGTTGCTTGGCCCCCGATCGCACATGGCCAGGACGCCAGCGCGGATCCCGAGCAGGCAGGCGCTGGCGCAGGAACTGAATATGTTCGGCTTTCGCCACCACGATGGGCAGGGCACTCTGGAGGTTTGTCTGCGCGTGCTGGAGCTGTATTGCGCCTCCAGAGACCACACGCTATCCGCCAGGCACCTGCCGCATTTTCAGCAGCCCTTGAGCGGCGCAGACTCACAGGCGCTGCTGGAATATTCCAGTCGCCTGTGGGTATATCTCGAGGCCAATCCGGCGTGGGCCAGCCAGAGCGGTTTTCCGACGTTGCTCATGATCAAGCGCGCCAGTCTGGCCGGTTGCCGCGTCCCGCCGCGCTACACCCATGTGATCATCGACGAAAGCCAGGACGTGCCGGCGTCGCTGCTGCAAATCATCGAGCGCGGGCAGCAGGTACTGATCACCCTCGGCGATGAGTATCAGCAGGCCACGGGCGAGGCGCCCAAGCGCAAGCGTGAAGTTCGTCAGAGCGATATCTGCTATTCGGTGCGTTCGGGGCGCAATGTCGAGCGCCTGGTCAATCCGCTGATCTCGCGCCACACGCACAAGAGCAAAGTGCCGTTCGAAGGCGCTCGTCACGCCGACGTCGATATCGAGTACTACCCGCAAGCCTTCGTGCCGCCCGAAGGTTGCGTGGTGCTGACCGCGTCACCCTGGGACACGATGATGTGGGCCATCCATCTGCACGACTCCAGTTGCGCCTTCAGTTTTCCCGACAGGGAAGCGCAGGACGACATCAAGCATTTCATGACCACCGCCATCGAGCTGTTCCGCCGCGATTTCTACAACGCCGGGTCCAGCGAGAAAGGACCGCACCCGTATTTCAGCGACATGGCTGATTGGCAGCAGGTGCGCGCCGCCAACCAGTTCGATGAAGCTTTCTTGTGGATCGAGGCGCAGTTGCAAAACGGCTTCATGATTGCCGACCTGACTCGCCTGAGCCAAAAGATCATCGAGCCAGGCAAAGCCTGCCTGTTGATGATGGCCGAGCGGGCTGGCGGCATGGAGTTCAAGCGCGTGCTGTTGACCCGGACGTTGCTCAGTAACGAGAAATTCAAGGATGCCTACGAGTTCGATCAGCGCATCTGTGCCGTGTACATCGCCGTGTCCCGTGCCCGGCAGCAGCTTTATCTGCCTTACGACGTGGTCGAGTGGATCGATTATCACCACAGCCGCGAGCCGAAATTCCGCGAGTCGCACGGTTATTGACCAGGCCAACCCTGTGGGAGCTAGGGTGTGGTTGAAGAGGCGCCGGTGTACAACCGGATAATGTCGTCGATCTCGCCGGACATTTTCATTCGCAGCAGCGTGCGCAGGATCCGCTGCACCGGCACGTTCGGGTCGTTCCTCACATAGCAGCCGATATTCTGTTCCTGCAGCACCGCGACCCCCTGCAACTGCTGCTCCGGCAGCAGGCGTTGATTGATCCAGTCCAGGGTCCACTGATTGCTCACCGCATAGCGGTATCGCCCGGCCAGCAGCTTTTCCAGTACCTGTTCCTGATTGCGCGCGTCTTCGCGTTGCAACTGATCAGCGTCGAACAGCGGTTGCAGGGTAGGGTAGCTGTAACCGAGGACGGTGCCGATGGCCTGGCGCGGCAGCCGGGCGGGATCGATCTGCGCCGGTTGTTCCTTGCGGCTGATCAGCAGGTCGCGCTGAAACCACAACGGCACGCTCCAGATGTAATCGCCGGACTGATTCGGCAGCCACGACTGTGCGGCATAGCAGCGCACGTCGATGTCGCCGTGCTCCATGGCGCTCTGTACCCGCGCGCGCGGCAGGACGACGAATTGCGCTGGCGCGCCAACCTGGGTCGCCAGGCTGAGCAGGGCGTCGTGCAGGATGCCCTGGGTCGGTCTGCCGCTTTGCAGTTGCATCATCGGCATCGCCCAACTGTCCGGCACGGCGAAGCGCAACGGCGCTTGCGCTGCCATCGCGTTGAGGCTGATACCCAGCAATGCCGCCACGGCCCACCGCATAGACGCTCCGGTAATTCCTCGTCCCGAGCTGATAAAAGCCTCTGCTGATGCAGCTTAGCCATATTAGACGAGGACACCGGATGCAATTTTGCCCTTGCTCCGCTAGCATTAGCCGCTTCTGCTTCCTTCGCTGCGACGGTTTTCGATGAGTTATCAGGTTCTTGCACGTAAATGGCGTCCACGCTCGTTCCGCGAAATGGTCGGCCAGACCCATGTGCTCAAGGCTCTGATCAATGCCTTGGACAGCCAACGGCTGCACCACGCCTACCTGTTCACCGGGACGCGCGGGGTCGGCAAGACCACCATCGCGCGGATCATTGCCAAGTGCCTGAACTGCGAGACAGGTATCACCTCCAGCCCCTGCGGCGAGTGTTCGGTATGCCGCGAGATCGATGAAGGCCGTTTTGTCGACCTGATCGAGATCGACGCCGCCAGCCGCACCAAGGTCGAAGACACCCGCGAACTGCTCGATAACGTGCAGTACGCGCCAAGCCGTGGGCGCTTCAAGGTCTACCTGATCGACGAAGTGCACATGCTTTCCAGCCATTCCTTCAATGCGCTGTTGAAAACGCTCGAAGAGCCGCCGCCCTACGTCAAGTTCATCCTGGCGACCACCGATCCGCAGAAACTTCCGGCAACGATTCTTTCGCGCTGCCTGCAGTTCTCCCTGAAGAACATGACGCCCGAGCGTGTGGTCGAGCATTTGACCCACGTCCTGACCGCAGAAAACGTACCTTTCGAAGACGACGCACTGTGGCTGCTCGGCCGCGCTGCTGACGGCTCGATGCGCGACGCCATGAGCCTGACCGATCAGGCCATCGCGTTCGGTGAAGGCAAGGTCCTCGCGACCGACGTGCGGGCCATGCTCGGCACGCTGGATCACGGTCAGGTCTATGACGTGCTGCATGCGCTGATCGAAGGCGATGCCAAGGCGCTGCTCGAAGCCGTGCGGCATCTGGCCGAGCAAGGCCCGGACTGGAACGGCGTGCTCTCGGAAATTCTCAACGTGCTGCACCGCGTGGCCATCGCTCAGGCGTTGCCGGAAGGCGTCGACAATGGCCACGGCGACCGTGATCGCGTATTGGCCCTGGCTCAGGCGCTGCCGGCCGAAGACGTGCAGTTCTATTACCAGATGGGCCTGATCGGTCGCCGCGACTTGCCGCTCGCGCCGGACCCGCGTGGCGGTTTCGAGATGGTCTTGCTGCGGATGCTCGCGTTCCGCCCGGCGGATACGGCGGACGCGCCGAGGCAACCGCTAAAGCCAGTGGGGATCAGCCAGGCCACAGTTGATTCCGCAAACTCAGTGGCTGCCGCGCCGAAGCCTGCGCCGGTGGTCGCTGCGGCTGCTGCGCCAGCACCCGCGCCCGCTGCCGAGCCAGAACCGGTTGTGCCGGTTGTCGAAGCGCAACCGGAGCCTGAGCCAGTCGCCGTCGAAACCGTGGTCGATCTGCCATGGAACGACCCGGTGGAAGCCGAGGCCGAGCCGGCGCCAGTTCAGCAACCCGCCGTCGAGCCGGTATTGGAAACCGCTGGCGAGCAGCCCGAGCTGCCGCCGATGCCGCTGCCGACCCCGGACAGCGTGGTGCCGGATGCGCCGGAGTGGGCCGCTGCGCCGATTCCCGAGCCGTCCGTCGCCGACGTCGATGCCGCTACGCCGGGCATGGACATGGACGACGAACCGCCGCTGGATGAAGACTACATCGAGCCGGACATGGATTCGGCCTACAGCTACCTCGACGAACTGGCCAGCGAACACGCCGCCGATCCCGAGCCTGAGCCCGAGCCGGAACCTGCCGCCGCGCCGGCCACCGGCCTGGCCCTGCAATGGCTGGAGCTGTTCCCGAAGCTGCCGATTTCCGGCATGACCGGCAGCATCGCCGCCAACTGCACGTTGATTGCGGTCGACGGCGATCATTGGTTGATGCACCTCGATCCGGCCCACAGCGCGCTGTTCAACGCCACGCAACAGCGTCGTCTCAACGACGCGTTGAACCAGTTCCACGGGCGCACGCTGACGCTGACCATCGAGCTGATCAAGCCCGAGCAGGAAACCCCGGCCCAGGCCGCCTCCCGCCGCCGCGCCAATCGCCAGCGCGAGGCCGAGGAATCGATCCACGGTGATCCGTTCATCCAGCAGATGGTTCAGCAGTTCGGCGCGGTGGTGCGAAGCGATACTATTGAACCTGTCGACGCCTTGGTCACCCAAGGCTAATAACTGAAGGTGCTCGGCCTCGATGGCCGGGCGCTGTTTTATCCAAGTACGTTTGAGGTGATTCCCATGATGAAAGGTGGCATGGCCGGCCTGATGAAGCAGGCGCAGCAGATGCAGGAAAAAATGGCCAAGATGCAGGAAGAACTGGCCAACGCCGAAGTCACCGGCAAGGCCGGCGGCGACATGGTCACCGTGGTGATGACCGGTCGTCACGACGTTAAAAGCGTGAGCATCGACCCAAGCCTGGTCGAAGGCCTGAGCGAAGACGACAAAGAAATGCTGGAAGCCGTGGTCGCTGCCGCCGTCAACGACGCCGTGCGCAAGATCGAAGCAAACAGCCAGGAAAAAATGGGCAGCATGACCGCCGGCATGAACCTGCCGGCGGGTATGAAACTGCCGTTCTGATTCGCCATTGCGCGGCAGATGAGCTACACAAAATGCCAGGCATTGCGCCTGGCATTTTTGTTTCTGCCTGATGGGCATGTGCCGCAGACTGACGCTTTCGCGAGCAGGCTCGCTCCCACAGAGATTGCATTTCCAAGTGTGGGAGCGAGCCTGCTCGCGAATGAAGTCACCTCGGCACAACTGAAGAAACATCGAACACACCACCGCTACCAAGGTCTGCTCCCTATACACCGAATTCCTCATTCACAGGAGACGCTGACATGTCCGACCCTCTCACCCTCAATCAACGCTTCGTCCTCGCCTCGCGCCCGAGCGGCGCGCCGACCCCGGAGAATTTCCGTCTGGAGCGCGAGGCGCTGCCGGATCTGCAGGACGGTCAAGTCCTGCTGAAAACCCTGTACCTGTCGCTCGACCCTTACATGCGCGGGCGCATGAGCGACGCTCCGTCCTACGCTGCGCCAGTGCAAATCGGCGAAGTCATGACCGGTGGTGCGGTCAGTCGGGTCGAGCAGTCCAATCATCCGAAATTCCACGTAGGTGATCTGGTGGTTGGCGCCACCGGTTGGCAGAGCCACAGCATCAGCGACGGTCGCAACATCATGCCGATCCCGGCCGGCCTGCCGAGCCCGTCGATGGCCCTCGGGGTGCTGGGTATGCCGGGCATGACCGCGTACATGGGCCTGATGGACATCGGCCAGCCGAAAGAGGGCGAAACCCTGGTGGTGGCTGCAGCGTCCGGCGCCGTCGGCTCGGTGGTCGGGCAAGTGGCGAAGATCAAAGGCCTGCGCGCGGTCGGCGTGGCCGGTGGTGCCGAGAAGTGCAAATACGTGGTCGAGGAGCTGGGTTTTGATGCCTGCATCGACCACAAGGCCGATGACTTTGCCGAGCAACTGGCCAAGGCCTGTCCGAACGGCATCGACATTTACTACGAGAACGTCGGCGGCCATGTCTTCGATGCCGTCGTGCCGTTGCTCAATCCCAAGGCGCGCATCCCGTTGTGCGGCCTGATCGCCGGCTACAACGCCGCCGAGGCGCCGACCGGACCGGATCGTTTGCCGATGCTGCAACGCACTTTGCTCACCAAGCGTGTGCGGATTCAGGGCTTCATCGTCTTCGACGATTACGGTGATCGTCAGCCGGAATTCATCAGCCACATGGTGCCGTGGGTTCGCGACGGCAAAGTGAAATTCCGTGAGGACGTGGTCGAAGGCCTGGAGCAGGCGCCCGAGGCGTTCATCGGTCTGCTGGAAGGGCGCAACTTCGGCAAACTGGTGGTCCGGGTCGCCCAGGACTGAGGATTTGACGCTGGCCAGAGGCGCGGGTATAAACCGCGTCTCGTTGTTTAGTCGGACTGTTTACCCATGAGCTTCAGCCCTTTGATTCGCCAACTGATCGACGCTCTGCGCACCTTGCCAGGCGTGGGTCAGAAAACCGCTCAGCGCATGGCGTTGCAGTTGCTCGAACGTGATCGCAGCGGCGGTACGCGTCTGGCCCAGGCCTTGAGCCAGGCCATGGAAGGCGTTGGCCATTGCCGCCAGTGCCGCACGCTGACCGAAGACGACCTCTGCCCGCAATGCGCCGACCCACGCCGCGATGACACGCTGCTCTGCGTGGTCGAAGGGCCGATGGACGTTTATGCGGTGGAGCAGACCGGCTTCCGTGGTCGCTATTTCGTGCTCAAGGGGCATTTGTCGCCGCTGGATGGCCTGGGGCCTGAAGCGATCGGGATTCCGCAACTGATGGCGCGGATAGAAGAGGCGGGGACCTTTACCGAAGTCATCCTCGCCACCAACCCGACCGTGGAAGGCGAGGCGACCGCGCACTACATCGCGCAGTTGCTCAACAACAAAGGCCTGGTCGCCTCGCGGATTGCCCACGGCGTACCACTGGGCGGTGAGCTGGAGCTGGTCGACGGCGGCACGCTGGCGCATTCGTTTGCCGGGCGTAAACCTATTTCCCTCTAAAAATCAAAAGATCGCAGCCTTCGGCAGCTCCTACAGGAAACGCATTTCAATGTAGATACTCTGTTCACGGTCAAGCTTTTTGGGTGTGTTTATCGCTAAAAAGCTTGGCTGTACTGAAGTCTTCGCCTGCCCGCATGCAGGCCCATAGTCCGGTCAGGTATTTGCGCATGACTGCGACAATAGCCTGCATCTTCCTCTTTCCTCGAGCCACCAAGGCTTCGTAAAACGCTTTCACATTTGGGTCGCAACGTATG